>VAYN01000017.1:0-53043 GCA_005885405.1 Actinomycetota bacterium
CTGCGCGAGGACCACATTCGGATCCCGATCCGCGAGGCCGAGCAGCAGATCCTCCCGGGTGCGAAGACGAGGCTCTGGACCTTCGGCGGCAGCTTCCCCGGGCCAACGATCCGCCGCCGCGCCGGTCAGCGGACCAAGGTCACCTTCCACCACGAGCTGCCCGGGAAGGTGGGGGAGCTCTCGATCCACCTCCACGGCGCCCACGCCCGCACCCAGTTCGACGGCCAGCCGGGCGGCCTCACCAAGAGGCAGCCGACCTCCTTCTTCTGTGACATCCCGCGCGGGCTCTCGGCCCGTGAGATGGGCAACGACCTCCTGCTCGAGCCGGGCGGGCGCAAAACCTACGTCTACGACTTGATGGAGGACGGGCGGCCCGAACGCGGCTCGCTCCAGTGGTACCACGACCACCGCCTCGATCGCACTGCACCCCATACCTGGAAGGGCCTGGCGGGGATGTTCATCGACGAGGACTCCTTCGAAGACGAGCTCGCCCTGCCGAGCGGCGACCGCGACCTGCCGCTGATGATCTGCGACCGCAGCTTCGACCGCCGCAACCAGCTGACTGACCCCTTCAGCGGCCAACGTCCGCCCGCTGACGGCATCCTCGGCGAGAGCGTGCTCGTCAACGGCGCCTTCATGCCCCACCACCCGGTCGAGCCGGTGCGCTACCGGTTGCGGCTGCTCAACGTCTCCTCCTTCCGCAGCTACAACCTGCAGCTATCCAACGGCGCCCCGATGGTCCAGATCGCGACCGAGAGCGGCCTGATGCCGAAGCCGGTGCGGCGCCGCGAAATCCTCCTCGGCCCGGCCGAGCGGGTCGAGGTAATCGTCGACTTTTCGTCGCTGGCGGGGGAGAGCGTCGAGCTCCGCAGCGGCAAACGCCACTCCGGGCGTAACCCGACCGGCGCCCACACCTACGGCGGGGCGCTGATGCAGTTCCGGGTTGGCGGCGGCCGCGTTCCCGACCGCGTCCACATCCCGCGCCACCTGCGACCGCTACCGGCCTGGACCCGCAAGGCCACACGCAAGCCGGACAAGCGCTGGGAGATCACGATCGGCGGCTTCTTCAAGACCACCTGGAGGATCAACGGCCGCACCTTCAACCCCGCCCACTCCGAGGCCTTCCCGAAGCTGAACACGACCGAGACCTGGGAGATCGTCAACAAGACCAACGTCGCCCACGTGATGCACCTGCACCACACCGACTGGTACCTGCTTGAGCGCAACGGCAAGCCGCCACCGCCCTGGGAAGACTGTCTCAAGGAGACCTTCTTCGTCTACCCGAACGAAAAAATTCTCCTTGCCGGTCATTTCTCCGACTACACCGGGAAGTACGTGATCCACTGCCACATGCTCGATCACGAGGACCATGGACTAATGAGCCAATTTCAGGTCGTCAGGGGTTAAGGAAACGCTCGCGTTTGCCGATGCCCGGGCATGGGTTCTCCCGAAAATCGGGTAAGCATTCGACCGCCCGCCGTGACCCGGGCCCGGGCGACCGCAGCGCTCCTCGTCGCCGGCTCCGCCCTGGTTGCGATCTCCCTCGTCCTTCCCCACCCGAGTGGCGGCGACGAAACCGCCCTTGTGCTCACCGCCCTGGCGATGGCGGTCGCGGGTGGGTTCGTCTGGCTGACTGCCAAGCGGATCCCAGGCATCGGCGTGCACCTGCTCCTTGCCGCGGTCACCGCGGTCACCTCGCTGCTGATCTACGAGAGTGGAATTGCGGTCGGGCAGTACGGGACGATCTTCGTCTGGGCAACGCTCGTCACCTCGATCTATTTCCCGCGCCGTATCGCCGCCCTTCACCTCGGTTGGCTGCTCGTCACCTACGGCACCGTTCTCCTCTTAGTTGAAAGCACGGCGGGCTACTCGCCGCTCACCCGCTGGCTCTTCACCATGATCTCCCTCTCGGTGGTGATGCTGCTGATCACCAGCATCGTCGCCCGCCGAGCCCGCGCCGACGAGCGCGCCCGCCGCTTCTTCGACCTCTCCCGCGACATGCTCTGCACCGCCAACGCCGAGGGCTACTTCGTCGAGCTGAACGACGCCTGGAGCGTGCACCTCGGCTATGCCCCCGATGAACTGCGCGCGGTCCCGTTCCTCGAGCGCGTCCACCCGGACGACCGTGAGCGAACCGAAGCCGAGTCCGCCGGCCTCTTTGAAGGCGCCGAGACGCTCCAATTTGAAAACCGTTACCTGGCCAAGGACGGCAGTTGGCACTGGTTGCGCTGGAGCTCGCAGCTCTCGCCGGACGAGTCAATGGTCTACGCCCGCGCTACCGACGTCACCCACCTGAAGCAGATCGAGGCTGAACGCGAGGAGCTGCTCGGCCAGGTCCAGGAGATGGCCCGCCACGACCAGCTCACCGGCCTCTCGAACCGGCGCGCCCTCGAGGAACAGCTGCCGCGGGCGATGGCCCGTGCCCGGCGCCGGCGCTCGCCGCTCTCGGTGGCGATCCTCGACATCGACCACTTCAAGGACTACAACGACAGCCACGGCCATCTCGCCGGCGACGAAGTCCTGCGCGCCTGCGCCAAGGCCTGGGACTCGGCGCTCCGCGGCGAGGACATGATCGTCCGCTTCGGCGGCGAGGAGTTCCTCGTCCTCCTTCCCGACACCCCGCCCGAGCAGGCGGCGGAAATCGTCGAGCGGCTGCGGTCGAATACACCGATGGGGCAGACCTGCTCGGCCGGTCTCGCCTGCTGGGACTTCGCCGAGAGCATCGACGATCTGCTCGGGCGGGCGGACAAAGCCCTCTACCTGGCAAAGGCCGGCGGCCGCAACCAGCTGGCCGAGGCGACGCTGAGCGAGTAATGATGCGCGGATGGGCCGCGCAGAGCACGAACGAGCGGTGCGCTTCCGCACCGCGCGCCGCGATCCAGAGCTGACCGTCGTCGAGGGCTTCCACGCCCTCAAGCACGCGCTCCGCTTCGGGGCCGAGCTGGTCGAGGCGGTCGCGGTCGATCCGGGCTCGCTGGATGAGATGGCCGGTGACCTCGCCCCCGACCTCGCCGGTCAGCTTGCGGATCGGGTCGAGCCGGTCGATAAGGAGACGCTGGCGGGGCTGGTGCCGCTGGTCCCCCATACCGGCGTGGTCGCGATCGCCCGGCGCCCGCGGGTCGACCTCGAGGCGGCGCTGGCCGACCCAACGCCGGCGCCGGCGGTCCTGCTCGAGCAGCCGCGCAACATGGGCAATATCGGCGCCTGCATCCGCGTCGCCGCGGCGGCCAACGCCGCGGCGCTGATCACGACCGGCGAGAACGACCCCTGGCACCCTGACGCGGTCCGCGGCGCCGCCGGGCTGCAGTTCGCGCTTCCCGTCGCTGCGGTTGAGGCACTACCGCAGAGCGACCGGCCGCTGCTGGCGATCGACCCGGAGGGGGAGGAGCTGGCGCCGGAGCGCCTGCCCGCCCGCGCCGTCCTCGCTTTCGGGACCGAGCGCCACGGTCTCAGCAGCGAGGTCTTCGAGCGGGCAGACGCCCGTGTCTCCATTCCGATGCGCGAGGGCGTCTCCAGCCTCAATCTGGCGACCTCGGTTGCAATTGCGCTTTTTGTGATGAAAATGGGGGCCTCGTAAACCAGGAAAGGAATCCTTTGCTTCTACCAGTGGCTGACATCAGCTTCGGGGAACTGCTTCTGATCGCGCTCGAGGTCTTCTTCTTCGTGATCTGGATCTGGATCCTGATCACCATCCTCAGTGACCTCTTCCGCGACCACGAGCTGTCTGGCTGGGCAAAGGCTGCCTGGGTCCTGTTCCTCGTCTTTATCCCGTTCCTGACGGCGCTGATCTACCTGATTGCGCGCGGTGAGGGGATGCGAGACCGGACGATCAAAGCCCAAGCGGACGCGAAAGCGCATTTCGACGAATACGTCCGCACCCAGGCCGGCGCCGGCTCCGCCGACGAGCTGCACAAGCTCTCGGAGCTGAAGGCCAAAGGCGATCTCAGCCAGGACGAGTTCGACAAGGCGAAGGCAAAGCTGCTCGCCTAGGGACGCCTGAAAAGTCCTGCAACTGCAAGGGAAGTTGCGGATTATCGACCCCTTGCCGGACGGCGCAGGCGCTTCGCTAGCCTGCGCCGTCCGTGCTGTTTGCCTCTTCTACGCGTACGGGGCGGCACCGAATCCTGGTCGCCGCCGCGCTTTTCCTCGTCGCGCTCTGCGTGCTGGCGGTCTCCTGGGCTGAATCGGCCCCGGCCGATCCGCGGGACAAACTCGAAGCGACGCGGGACAAGCTCGAAGGGGTGCGCGAAGAGAGCAGCGACCTGACCGCGACGATCGCCGAACAGAACCGGGCGATCGACGCCAAGCTCGGCGAAGTCTCGGCCCTGCGCCAAGAACAGGAAGCGGTCGAGGCCGAACTGGCCGAAAAGCAGGCCGAGCTCGACCGCGCGACGGCGGCGCTCGAAGCCGAAGAAGCGCACCTCGAGCGGGTGCGGGCGAAGCTGCAGAAATCCCTCGACCTGCTGGGCGACCGCCTGGTGGCGATCTACGAGTCCGGCTCCCCCGACGTCCTCGACGCGATCCTCGAATCCGAAGACTGGGCGGAGATCAGCGCCCAGACCGAATACGTGCGCCAGATCCAGGCCTACGACGACGCCGTCGTCGACCGGGTCAAGGACCTGCGCGACGAAGTCCGCACCGCGGTCGAGAAGCTCGACGAGCAGCGGGCCGAGATCGAAGAAGTGCGGGATGCCGTCGCCGCCAAGGAGCGCGAAGTCGCCGCCGCCCGCGAAGAAGCGCAGGTGCGGTTTACCGAGCTGAAGTCCGAACAAGCCGCGCGCCAGGAAGCGCTCGACGAGCTGCAGTCGCGCGAATCGCAGCTCAGCGACAACCTCTCGGCGATCTCCGAACAGATCGCCTCCGAAGGCGGCGACGCGACCGAAGGCATGATGCCGGCGCCGCTCAACCCGAGCCAGGAAGCGCAGCTGATCACCGAAAGCGAAGCGAGCGCCCCCGCCTCGGCACCGCAGGCGGTGAAGGAAGTCGTCTCCGCCGCCAACTCGATCGCGACCACGCCTTACATCTGGGGCGGTGGCCACGGCTCCTTCGAATCCTCCGGCTACGACTGCTCGGGCTCCGTCAGCTTCGCCCTCCACGGCGCCGGTCTGCTGGAAAGCCCGCTGGACTCGACCGGCCTCGAGACCTGGGGCGAACCTGGCCCGGGCCGCTGGATCACCGTCTACGCCAACGCCAGCCACGCCTGGATGGTCGTCGCCGGCATCTCCTTCGACACGAGCGGCGGCGCCGGCCCCCGCTGGCACGATCCCTGGGCGTCTTCGCCCGAAGGTTTCATCGCGCGTCATCCAGCTGGTCTTTGATTCAGCCCAGGCGCCTCGGGTAGGTTTGCGCCATGGATCTTGAGCAGAGGCTGGAGGAGCTTCTCGGGGTCGAGAAGTTCGAGCCGCCGGAGGAGCTGCGGGCGGAGGCGAACTGGAGCGATCCCGGGATCTACGAGGAGGCGGCGGCCGACCCGGAGGCCTGGTGGCTGGCGCAGGCGAAGGAGCTGCTCGACTGGGACGTCGAGCCGAGCCAGAGCCTCGACGACTCCAACCCGCCCTTCTACAAGTGGTTCGCCGACGGCCGCCTGAACGCTTCGGCGCAGTGCCTCGACCGCCACGTCGAGGCCGGCAATGGCGATCGCGTCGCCTTCCACTGGCGCGGCGAGGAGGGAGAGGAGCGCGACCTCACCTATGCCGACCTGCACCGCGACGTCCAGCGCTTCGCCAACGCGCTCAAGGACCTCGGCGTCGAGAAGGGAGACGTCGTCGGGATCTACCTGCCGATGATTCCCGAGGTCGTCGTCGCGATGCTCGCCTGCGCCCGCATCGGCGCTCCCCACAACGTCGTCTTCGGCGGCTTCTCAGCCGAGGCGGTGGCCGAGCGGATGGACTTCTCCGAAGCGAAGGCGCTGATCACCGTCGACGGCGCCCGCCGCAAAGGCAAGACCGCGCCGATCAAGCCGCAGGTCGACGAGCACATGGCCAACCACCACGCGCTGGAGAAGATCGTCGTCGTCCGCCACACCGGGATCGAGTGCCCGATGAGCGAAGGGCGCGATGTCTTCTACGACGAGGCGATGGCGGCGGCCGACCCCGAGTGCCCGGCGGAGCCGATGGAGGCCGAGCACCCGCTCTACATCCTCTACACCTCGGGCTCGACCGCGAAGCCGAAGGGGATTCTTCACACCACCGGCGGCTACATGACCGGTGTCACCGCCACCCACCGCTATGTCTTCGACCTCAAGCCGGATTCAGACGTCTACTGGTGCGCCGCCGACGTCGGCTGGGTCACCGGCCACTCCTACATTGTCTACGGCCCGCTCTCCAACGGCGCCACCTCGGTGATGTGGGAGGGGGCGCCCGACTACCCGCACAAGGGGATCTGGTGGGAGGTCGTCGAGCGATACAAAGCGACGATCCTCTACGCGGCGCCGACGGCGATCCGCACCTTCATCAAGTGGGGTGCGGATATCCCCGCCGAACACGACCTCTCCTCGCTGCGGCTGCTGGGCTCGGTCGGCGAGCCGATCAACCCCAAGGCCTGGCTCTGGTACCGCGAGGTGATCGGCGGCGGCCGCTGCCCGATCGTCGACACCTGGTGGCAGACGGAGACGGGCGGGATCATGATCTCGCCGCTGCCGGGGCTGACCGCGACCAAGCCCGGCTCGGCGACGGTCCCGTTCCCGGGCGTCGAGGCCTCGGTCGTCGACGAGCGCGACGGCGAGCCGATCGAGGAAGGCCAGGGGCTGCTGGTCCTGGAGCGGCCGTGGCCGTCGATGCTGCGCGGGCTCTACAAGGAGGACGACCGCTTCATCGAGACCTACTTCAGCCGCTTCGGCAACGAGCGCTACCTGGTCGGCGATGCCGCCCGCCGCGACTCCGACGGCTACTTCTGGGTGATCGGCCGGATCGACGACGTCGTCAACGTCTCCGGCCACCGGCTCTCGACCGCGGAGGTCGAGTCGGCGATCGTCGCTCACCCCGACGTCGCCGAGGCGGCCGTGATCGGCGAATCCGACGAGGACACCGGGCAGGCGATCTGCGCCTTCGTCACCCTCCGCGGCGGCAAGGACGAAAGCGAGGAGCTGGTCGAGGGCATCCGCGGTACCGTCGCCGAGCGAATCGGCAAATTCGCCCGCCCGAAGCGGATCGTCTGGGCCGACGACCTGCCGAAGACCCGCTCCGGCAAGATCATGCGCCGCCTCCTGCGCGACATCGCCGAGGGCCGAGCCCTGGGCGATGTCACCACCCTGCGCGACCCGGACGTGATGAAGGAGCTGGAGTCGAAGATCGCCGAGGAGCAGGCGCAGGAGGGCTGAACGCATTTGTCCCCGGTATGCGGGGACAACTACGTTCGGCTAGCCATTCGCTCGATCGCAAGCTCGAGCGCCTGCAGCTGCTCTTGGACGCTCTTCAGTTCGCGCAGTGCCAGCGCCTCGGCGCTCAGCTTCTCCTCCTCGAGCTCTTCCTCGATCTCGGCGATTTCGGGCGCCAGGAAGCGCTGGGCGAAGGAGCCGGTGAGGAGGGCGACGAAGCCGATCCCGATCAGGAGGACGAAGACGGAGACGACCTCGCCGCCGGTCGTACTCGGCTCGATGTTCGACCCGAGCGTGGTCATCGTCGTGATTGCCCAGTAGATGTCGTCCCAGAAGTCGAGGTCTTGCCGCTGCTCGAAGGCGTCGAAGAGGGCGGCGCCGCCGACGACCGAGAGCAGCGCCAGCAGCGCGGCATAGCGGACGCCCTCCAGCGAGAAGACCTCGCGCGAGAGCTGGGCGAGTCGCAACAGGCGCAGCAACCGCAGCAGGCGCAGGACCCGCAGGCTCTGCAGGCCGGCGGGCAGGACCGGCGGGGTGAAGAAGACGATGACGAAGTCCAGCGGGTGGTGGCGGAGCCAGGTGCGCCGGTCCGGCACCACTGAGAGCATCACCACGAACTCGAACAGGAAGGCGGTCCAGGTGATCCAGTTGAGGGCGACGGCAACGTCCTGCAGCAGCCCGCCCGGCTCGGACTCGGTGATCGCCACGGTGGGCAGCGTCAGCGCCGCCGCGATCAGCATCGGCGTTTTCAGCCGTTCGGCGACCCGGGTACTGCGAGCGTCCATCCCCGGGCCGTAATGGACAGGCGTCTGCGCGTCCTTCGCGGTCACCGCGACTTGTTCGACGTCAGGCGGCCGGTGCCTCCAGCGAAGCGGGGGGGGTTCAGCCGTGCCGGGCGGCCTTGACCAGCGACGGCCCCGGCTCGACGACCTGGAACGGAACGAAGGTCTTGCGCGCGACCGAGACGGTGATTGGGCCGACGCTCGGGTCGCCGCTGGGGAGGATCTCGAAGCTGCCGGTGATGCCATTGCGGACCGAGGTGGAGCGGACGGCGTCGATCGTGCCGGTGCGGTCGCGTCCTTTGCCGATCGCGTCGAGGACGACGCTTGCGGCCTGGCCCGCGTAGGGCGCATACAGTTCGACCGGCCCGCCGAGGTCCTTTTCGAGTTCGCCGACGAGCTTCGCGCCGGGCCCGGTGAGGTTCTGCGGCACCTGACCCGGGACGCTGGCGAACATCCCCTTCGAGGCCTTGCCGGCGAGGTCGATCGTCGACTGCTGGGCGAAGCCGTCGGGCGCGAGCAGCTCGACGCCGCTGTTGGGGCCGAGCACCGCGACCTTGTCCTTGATCAGCCGGGCGCCGTTGGACTCGGTCAGGCCGGCGAGCAGGACGGCGTCCGGCGCGGTGTCAGCGACCATCCCCATCAGCCCTCGGTAGCTCGAGGCGTTGACGTTCCAGGCCTTGAAGCCGACGACGTGGATGCCGAGCTTGCGGGCGGCGCCGCGGAAGGTCTTCGCCTGGCCGAGGCTGGTCGGGTCTTTGCCGGCGTAGAGGACGTAGGCGTCCTTCACTCCCCGCTTGCGGGCGAAGCTCGCCAGCCCGGCGCCCTGGTAGGCGTCGTTGGGGACGACCCGGGCGTAGTTCCGCCGCCCCGGATAGAGGCTCTTCGGCTCGCCCTTGCCGCAGCTCGGGCTCGAGTGGGTGAGGCACATCAAGGTGTTGCCGGGGGAGACCATCGCCACACCGCCGCCCGGCGCCTGGCTGAGGATCGGGATCATCACCTCGGCGCAGCCGGAGTTGTAGGTGCCGATCACCCCGAGGACGCTGGGGTTGGCCGCGTAGGCCTTGGCGTTCGCCTGACACTGCGCCTTCGTCCAGAGGCCGGTCTTGGCGTTCGAGTCGTCGCAAGCCTGGAAGCCGACTTTGACCCCGCCCGCCTGCCAGTTGGCGCCCTCGAGGACGAGCCGGATCGCGTCGTTCATCTGCAGCGAGCGCTGCTTCGAGTCCCCCTGCAGCGGCAGGTCGGAAACGACGAGCGCCTCGGGGTCGCCTTTGCCGCCGTACTGGAGCGGCCCGCAGGCCGAGGACCCGACCGCACTGGCCGCCGGCGCCGCGGCGTCGCTGTTGCCGCCGAGCACGAAGACCGCAAGCGCGCCGAGCAGGAGGGCCGCAAGGCTAGTGGTCTTCAGCAGGCGCAGGGACAAGACGAGACCACCCTAGCCCCTACGCCGGGCGCCCCCGCGTTGGGCCCCAGAAACGACAAGACCCGCCGCGAAGGCGGGTCGAGTCTGGCGATGCGGGGAACCACCCCACAGGCGGCCGACACCTGTGCCTCAACTTAGCACGCTGCCCGCCATCCTCGACCCGCTGCCGCGGTATGTCTGCGGAGGGCGCCGGACTCGAACCGGACCCGGAGGTGAACCGGGCAAAGTGGGTGTCGGCCACCTGGAGGCACCTGCCTCCATCGCCCTCCGGCGGCCGATCCTAGGAGTGAAATTCTGCACTTCAAGGGCCGTTACTGAATTGATCCAAAGGAATGACAGTCCTGTGTCACTTCCGTTCGAAATGGGCCCCTAAGAGCTTGATTCCGCCACCGGCTCCGCCCCCAGCTCCACGTGCGCGCGGCTGTCCGCGTTGCGGATCAGGAGGAGCGTCGCGACGAGGCCGAGGATGGCGAAGCCGGCGCCGACGAGGAAGGCGGAAGAGAAGCCGTCGGTGAGGACGGCGGGGTCGCGGGAGTCGCCGATCTCGGAGTTGGCGATCGCGGCGAGGATCGCGAGGCCGAGGGCGCCGCCGACCTGCTGGGAGGTGTTGATGAGGCCGCTGGCGAGGCCCTGCTCGCGGTCTTCGACGCCGGAGACGGCGGCGATCGTGACCGGGACGAAGGCGAAGCCGAGGCCGACGGCGGCAAAGAGGGAGGGGCCGAGGATGTCGGCGAGGAAGGTGCCGTCGGGGCTGATCTGGGAGAACCAGAGGAGGCCGATGGCGATGAAGACCATGCCGGCGGCGAGGATCGGCTTGAAGCCGACTTTCGTCACCAGGCCGGAAGCGACGCCGGCAGAGAGCATGATCGCGACCGCCAGCGGCAGGTAGGAGAGCCCGGCCTTAATCGCGCTGTAGCCGAGCACCTGCTGCATGTAGAGCGAGATGAAGAAGAACATCGAGAAGAGCGAGGCGCCGACGAGGATGCCGACGACGTTGGCGCCGGTGATCGTCCGCAGGCGGAAGATCGAGAACGGGACGAGGGGCGCGCGGGAGCGGCGCTCGATCGCGACGAAGGCGATCAGGAGGATCGCGCTGGCGGCGAGGACACCGATCGTCTGGGTCGAGCCCCAGCCGGCGTCTTCGGCGTCGAGCAGGGCGAAGACGAGGGCGGAGAGCCCGAGCGTGATCGTCGTCGCGCCGGCGACGTCGAAGGTCCGCACCTCCTGCTCGGCGCGGGATTCGGCGATCAGGCGCGGGGCCAGCGCCGCGGCGGCGATCCCGATCGGGACGTTGACCCAGAGCACCCACTCCCAGCCGAGGTATTCGGTGAGGATGCCGCCGAGGAGGACGCCGGCGGCGCCGCCGGAGCCCGCGACCGCGCCCCAGATCCCCAATGCTTTGTTGCGCTCGGCGCCGTCTTTGAAGGTGGTGGCGACGATCGAGAGCGCAGCGGGGGAAAGGATCGCGGCGCCGAGGCCCTGGACAGCGCGGGCGACGACCAGCTGCCCGGAGCTGCTCGCCAGCCCGCCGAACAGCGAAGCGATCGCGAAGAGCACGAGCCCGAACATGAAGACGCGCCGCCGCCCGAGCAGGTCGGCGAGGCGGCCGCCAAGCAGGAGGAAGCCGCCGAAGGTGAGGACGTAGGCGTTGACCACCCAGGGCAGACTGCTCTCAGTGAAGTCGAGCGCTTCGCCGATCGTCGGCAGGGCGACGTTGACGATCGAGGCGTCGAGCACGACCACGAACTGGGCCGAGCAGAGCAGGATCAGGGCGATCCAGCGCTTGTCGCGGGCCTCGGCGGCGTCGGTCACGAGACGAGCTCCATTCCGCCGCGGAGGATTTCACATCGGCTTCGCCGGCTCTTCTCGAATCCTGCTGTCTCGGCCTATGATCGAGGCATGTGCAGAAACATCAGAACCCTCCACAACTTCGACCCCCCCGCGACCGACGAGGAGATCCAGGCCTCGGCGCTGCAGTACGTGCGCAAGATCAGCGGCTCGACCAAGCCGTCGCAGGCCAACGAAGAGGCTTTCGACGAGGCGGTCGAGGCGGTGGCTGGCGTCACGCGGCAGCTGCTGGACCGCCTCGTCACCAACGCACCGCCGAAGGATCGCGAGGTCGAGGCCGCCAAGGCTAAGGCCCGCTCCGAAGCGCGCTTCGCCGCTTAGTCAGGAGCGCTTCAAGGGCCGGGCTAGGCCTCACAGGCCAGGCCGTCGCCGTCTGCGTCGAGTTCGAAGGGATCGCGAGCGGGTCGATGCGTGAGGAAGAACGCCTGGGCCTGTGCGTGGGAGAGAAATCCAGTGCAATCCCAGTCTCGCCTTCTCTGGGGCCCACAGTTGTCGCCTATATCTCCGTCTTGGCGGGAGGGATAGCTTTGCGTTTCGACTCTCTCATCGGCAGCGTTCCGAAGGAAGATGGTGTCGCCGGAGTTCGTCCACCGAGGGATGTCACTGTCGCCGTAGACGTCGAGCGAGGTGTTGCGCCGTGGTCTTCCTCCCGGATGAACCCTGACACTCCCCCCTGGCTCTAGCGAGAACTGACCGAATTCGTTAATCCGTCCAGCGGAGTCGTAGAGCTTCCAAGAGGTCAAACTCACTTCCTCTTCGGCCTCGTTGACGAGACAGACGTACTCACCTGCTGCGGTGTCGTGGTGGGGTGGGTTGACGAGCGAAGATTCGGCAACGACATGAATGCCTGACGCGGGATCGCCCTCATCGCTGAGGATTTCCTCGCCGAAGTGGTTCACCAAAAGGGCAATCGCGGAAGCGACCACAGCCAGGAGCACCCACTTGGTGGCTCGGCGCCACCGTTTCTTCAGCCAGGTTAAAGCCCGCATGTCGCGTCAGACCGTACTGAGAGCCAAAGAAGACACGTGGGCTTGGGTAATGACGACGACCGTTGGAGAGGAGATCGAAAAGATAGTTTGCTAAACTAATTACCAGAGCTAATCATGATGATGAACCCAACCGACAGTCACACCCAACCACCTCTGGCCGAGCGCGCCGCGCACCTACGCACGGCGATCGTCCGCACCGCCCGGCGGCTGCGCCAGGAGGCGGCGGCCGAGACCAGCGGCTTGACCCCGACCTCGGTGGCGGCGCTGGCGACGATCGAGCGCCACGGGCCGATGACCCCGAGCGAGATCGCCGCGATCGAGCGGGTCAAACGGCCGACGATCACCCGCACCCTCGCCTGCCTCGAGCGGGAGGGCCTGATCGACCGCGCCCCCGATCCGGAGGACGGGCGCAGCGCCCTCGTCAGCGTCAACGGCGCCGGCCGCGAGCGGCTGCGGCGCCTGCGCGGGCGCAAGAATGCCTATTTGGCGCGACGCATGCGCGACCTCTCCGCCGAGGAAGTGGAGACGCTCGAGCGGGCGGCCGAGATCCTCGAGCGGATGCGGGAGGGAGAGCGGTCTTGACGGCCGCGATCCGCCACTCGTTCAACTCGCTGGAGGTCCCCAACTACCGACGCTACTTTGCCGGCCAGCTGGTCTCCCTCTCAGGGACCTGGATGCAGACGGTGGCGGCGATCTGGGTCATCCTCACCCTCACCGACAGCGGTATTGCCGTCGGCCTGACCACGGCGCTGCAGTTCCTGCCGATGCTGCTGATCGGCGCCTGGGGCGGCCTCCTCGCCGACCGCTTCCCGAAACGGCGGCTGTTGATGACCACGCAGGCGCTGATGGCGATCCCGGCCGTCTGGCTTCTCGTCGTCACCGCGACCGGCGTCGTCGAGCCGTGGATGGTCTACCTCGGCGTCTTCGCGATGGGTGCGGTCAACGCGGTCGACAACCCGACCCGCCAGAGCTTCGTCTTCGAGATGGTCGGCGCCGACCGCGTCGTCAACGCGGTCAGCCTCAACAGCGTCATCGTCCAGGCGGCACGGATCGTCGGCCCGGCGCTGGCCGGGATCCTGATCGCGACTGTCGGCGTCGTCCCCTGCTTCGCCCTCAACGCGCTCACCTTCGTCGCGATGATCTTCGCGCTGCGGGGGATGGACCCGGCCCGCCTCCACGCGGCGCCGGTCGCCGAGCGCGAGCCGGGGGCGATCCGCGCCGGGCTGCGCTACGTCCGCCGGACCCCGGAGCTGATGGTGCCGCTGGCGCTGATGGGTCTGGTCGGGACGCTCGGCTTCAACTTCCAGGTGGTGCTGCCGCTGCTGGCGAAATTCAGCTTCGAGTCCGGGGCGATGACCTACGCCGCCCTGGTCTCGGCGATGGCAGTCGGCTCGATCGCCGGCGCCCTCGTCAACGGCCACCGCGGTCGCACCGGCCCCCGCCTGATCGCCGGCGGCGCACTGGCCTTCGGCGTCTCCGCCCTGCTGGCGGCGGCGATGCCAAGCCTCGCCCTGGAGATCCTCATGCTCGCCATCCTCGGTGCCGCCGCCGTCACCTTCGCCGCAACGATCAACTCCACCCTGCAACTGGCGGTAACCCCGGAGATGCGAGGCCGAGTAATGGCCCTCTACAGCGTCGTCTTCCTAGGCTCAACCCCAATAGGAGCCCCCCTGACCGGCTGGCTAGCCCAAAATTACGACCCCCGAGTAGCCCTCTACCTAGCCGGCGCCTCGGGCCTCCTTGCAGCATGGGTAGCGCACCACAGCTTCACCCAAATCAAAGGCCGCCACGAATCAGCAACCGGAGAACACGCCGCGGCGTAGCGAGAGCCGGTGGGGGTGCCCCGGTACTTGGCATGGAGCCGGCCCGCAGCGGCCCGAGGCGCCAGCCAAAAGGCGATTCAGCCGGCGGAGGTGCTCCGGGGCACCCCCACCGGCTCTCGCCCCACTAACTACGAACCGATGTAACCGGCCGATTCGAGATACGCCGTAGCAGCCTGCTTAGGCGTTTCCTTTTCAAGTTCGACCCGAGCATCAAGCTCCTGCACAACCTTCAGATCGAGCCCTTCCTGCACCTGCAGGATCGTCTTTTCGTAATCGGGCCCGGCTTCTTCGGCGACTTTCTGCGTCGTCACGAAGATGACGTTCCCGGCCGGGAAGACTTCCTTGTCGTCTTCGAGGATGACGAACTTGTCGCTCTCAGCCGAGAGCTGCGGGTCGGTGGTGAAGAGGATCGAGAGATCCGCCTGACCCTTTTCCAGCACCGTGTAGCGGAGGCCGATGTCTACGGGGGTAAACGACTTGAATTTCAGCCCGTACAGTTCTTCGAGCCCAGCCAGGCAGTCGATCCGCTGGCGGCACTCGGGGGAGCCGTAGAGGGACAGTTTTTCGGAGACCCCTTCGAGGTCGGAGACCGTCTTCAGGTCATATTTTTCGGCCGTCTCGGTGGTCGTGCCGACCGCGTTGGCGCTGGCGAACGGAGTCGGTTCGAAAGCCTGCAGGCCTTCTTTTTCGAATTCTTCGTTCGCCTTTTCCCACGCTTCCGTGGCATCGGCGGGGACTTCTTCTGGTTCGAGGCCGAAGAACGAGGTGAGGGCCGTTGAGGCGTACTCCGGGTAGCCGGAGATCTGCCCGCTCTTCACCGCTTTCTGGGCGACGGTTTCGGAGCCGAGGTTGAGCGCGCTCTTGACTTTGTACCCCGCCGCGGTCAGAGCCTGGGCGTAGATTTCGCCGAGGATTTCCTGTTCGGGAAAGTTCTTCGAGCCGATCGTCAGGCTGACTTTGCCGTTGTCGGGATTGGACTGGATCGCCCCTGCTTCGCCGCCGCTTTCGGTCGAGCCGGAAGTGGTGCTGTCGTCGCTGCCGCAGGCGGCGACGCCGAGGGTCAACGCGAGCGCAGCCAGCGCCGCAAGCAGCACTCGCACTCTCGTCTTATCGGTCCTCACTTAATGCCTCCTCTTGGGGTGGTTTGGGTGGGTTGTGAGTTTGTAAGTAGGTGAATCAGGTCACGCAGTCTTTACCTTCAGCCCGTCAGACGTAAGCCGCCGCTGCAAAAGCGCGAGCAGACCCTCCAGTGACAAGGCGAGCAGAGCGACGAGGATTGCGCCGGCGAGACGGCCGTCTTCGCCGTAGATGGAGGCGTTGATGATGAAGTCGCCGAGGGTGACGACACCCGCCAGCGGGGCGATCGTCGCGGTGGCGACGATCGCGATCGTGGCGCTGCGCACGCCTCCCATCACGGTCGCGATCGCGAGCGGCAGCTCGACCTTGCGGATGATCGCCATCTCGCTCATCCCCATGCCGCGGGCGGCGTCGACCGCGGCGGGATCGACCTGACGGACGCCGACGTAGGCGTTGGTGAGGATCGGGGGGATGCCGAGGACCGCAAGCGCCAGCGTCACCGGCACCAGCCCGATGCCGATCAGGGCGGCGACGAGGGCGATCAGCGCGAGCTCGGGAAGCGCCCGGCCCGCGTTCCCGAAGCCGATCACCACCCCCTCGCCTTTCCCGCGGTGCCCGAGGTAGAGCCCGAGCGGGAGGGCGATGACCAAAGCCACCGCCAGCGCCAGCGCAGTCACCTCGAGCTGCTTCAGCGCCAGTTCCATCGCCTGTTCGAAGCCGCCGACCTTCTTGCCGCCGGTGACGTTGGAGGTCTGCGGCTCGAGGATGAATTCGATCGCGCCGCCGAAGGAAGCGAGGGGGAGCAGCGCCGCGCTCATATCGTTCTCGCCCGCCGCCAGGGGGTGGTGAGGCGCTGGATCGCCAGCAGGATCGCGTCGAGCGCCAGTGCCATCACGACCACGATCGCGAGCGAGATGAAGATGCTGGTCGGGAAGGTGAGGTTGCCGCCGCCGTAGATCTGGGTGCCGAGTCCGCCGCCGCCGATGAACACAGCCAAGGTCGCGATCGCCACGGTGCTGACGACGGCGATCCGCAGCCCGGCGATGATCTCGGGCGTCGCCAGCGGCAGCTCGACCCGCCAGAGGATCTGCCGGTCCGTCAGGCCCATCCCGCGCGCCGCGTCCTTGACCGAAGACGAGACGTTGTCGAGTCCCAGCATCGTGTTGCGGTAGATGATCTGCAGGGTGTAGACGGCGAGGGCGATGATCGCCGTGTCTTTCCCGAGCCCGGTCACCGGCAGCAGGAGGAAGAAGAAGGCGATGCTGGGGATCGTGTAGAGGACGCCGGTGGCTGCGAGAAGCGGCGCACGAAGCCAGCCCCTGCGGTGGGCGAAGAGCGCCAGGGCGAAGGCGACCGCGAAGCCGATCACGACGGAGATTACGACCAGCTCTAGGTGCTGGACGGTGGGGGTGCCGAATCGGTCGAGGTTGTCCTTCGCCCAGTCGAAGCAGAACGGCTCGTCCGGGCGGGCCTGGCACGGCAGCGAGCCGGAGTCCCGTTCGCGGAAGAAATCCCCGCCGACGTCACCAGCCGCTGCGAGCAGCGCGACGCTAGTCATGAGGCCTCTCGACGGCCGAGTGCTCATCCGTCTTGGCCTCCGGCGAGGCGAGGAACTCGGAGATGATCTCGACCGAGAGGACGCCGACGATCCGGCCCCGGTGGTCGACCACCGGGGCGTACTGGGTCTCGTGCTGGAGGAGGTCGGCGAGCGCGTCCCGCATCACGTCGTCGAGCTCGAGGACGGGGCCGAGCGGTGAGTCGGGCTTGCCGGGAACGACGTCGACAGCGAGGTCACGCTCGCTGAGCCAGCCGAGCGGGCGGCGCTCGCCGTCGACCAGCAGCGGGAAGGGGACTTCAACGTCGGCCGCGTCGAGCTTCGCCCGCACCTCGGCCGTCGCCTGGCCGACGTGGGCGAGCGGCGCCTCCCAGAGGTTGATGTCGGAGACGCGCATCAGCGCCAGTCGCTTCAGCGCCCGGTCGGCGCCAACGAAGTCCTCGACGAACTCGGTCGCGGGCGCCATCAGCAACTCCGCCGGGGTCGCGTACTGCTCGACCCGGCCGCCCTCGCGCATGACCGCGATCCGGTCGCCCATCTTGATCGCCTCGTCGATGTCGTGGGTGACGAAGAGAACGGTCTTCTGGATCTCCGCCTGGAGGCGCAGGAACTCGTTCTGGAGGCGCTCGCGGTTGATCGGGTCGATCGCGCCGAAAGGCTCGTCCATCAGCATCACCAAGGGGTCCGCGGCAAGCGCCCGGGCGACGCCGACGCGCTGCTGCTGGCCGCCGGAGAGCTGGGAGGGGTAGCGGTCGCCGAGCTCGGGGTCGAGCCCGATCAGCTCCAGCAGCTCGGCACTGCGGGCGCGGATCCGGTCCTTCTGTTCTGGCTGATCGTGCGGTGGGGGAAGAGGCCGATCTGCTGGATCACGTAGCCGATCTCCCGCCGCAGCTGGGCGGGCTCGCGGTCGCGGACCGAGCGCTCGCCGATGAGGACGTCGCCCTCGCTGATCTCTACCGTGCGGTTGACCATCCGCATCGCCGTCGTCTTGCCGCAGCCGGAGGGGCCGACGAGGACGCAGATCTCCCCCGCGGGGACCTCGAGGGAGAGGTGGTCGACCGCTGGCTCTGAGGAACCGCGGTAGAGCTTGGTCGCTTCGTCGTAGCGGACCGAAGAGGCCTGGTCGTCGCTCACAGCCCTAGCCTCCCTGCTCGCTCGGCGGCACGGGCGAGGATCTCGTCCAGCTCCGGGATTTCGCCGTCGCGCATGAGGACGCGGCCGGCGACGACGGTGGTTGCGACAGCGGCACCGCTGGCAGCGTAAACGAGGTCGGACACGAGGTCACCGATACCCAGCTCGGGGGATTCCTTGCGGAGGAGGAGGAAGTCGGCCGGGGCGCCCGCTTCGAGCGGGGTTGCGCCGAGGAGCGGCGCTTGGGCGCCGGTGGCGACCGCCAGCGCCTCCTCGGCCTCGATCGCGGTCGGGTCGGCGGCGGCGTGCTTCTGGGCCAGCGCGAAGGTCTTCAGGTCGGCAAAGAGGTCGAGCGAGTCGTTGGAGCCGGCGCCGTCGGTTCCGAGGCCGACGCGGACGCCGACGGTGCGGGCCGCCGGGAAGGGAAAGACACCGCCGACGGCGAGCTTCATGTTCGCGACGGGATTGGAGACGACGGTGGCGCCGCGCTCGGCGATCAGCGCCAGCTCGTCGGGGTCGAGCCAGACGCCGTGGGCCAGGACCGTGCGCTCGTTCAGCATCCCCAACCGGTCGAGGTAGAAGGCTGGCCGCTCACCATGCTCGGCGAGGCAGTCCTGGACCTCTTTCTCGGTCTCCGAGAGGTGAATCTGCACCGGCAGCTCGCGCTCGGCGCTGAGCTCGCCGATCCAGCGCAGTGACTCTTCGCTGACCGTGTAGATGGCGTGCGGGGCGAGGGCGGGGGTGATGTGAGGCCCAAAGCCCTCGAGTTCCTCGAGGCCGGTGTGGGCGGCTCTGCGCAGCTCCTCGGGGGAGCTGTTGAGATCGAAGAGTGGGGCGCCGATCGTGGCGCGGACACCGGCTTCCTCGACCGCGCGGGCGGTCGCCGCCGGCTGCCAGTACATGTCCCAGAAGCGGGTCGTGCCGCTGCGCAGCATCTCCGCGCAGGCGAGCCGGGCGCCCCAGTAGACGTCGTCGGCGTCGAGCTTCGCCTCGACCGGCCAGATCTTCTCTTCCAGCCAAGGCATCAGTGGCAGGTCACCACCGGAGCCGCGGAAGAGCGTCATCGCCGCGTGCGTGTGGCCGTTGACGAGCGGCGGGACGAGGTGGGCGCCGCCGGCGTCGATCGTCTCGTCGCCAGGCTCGGAGGTGACAGCGGCGCCCAGCGTCGCGATCGTCCCGCGCTCGCACCGGACCCCGACCCGCTCCCCGTCCAGAAGCGCGTTCTCGACCGTCAGCGCCATTCCGTGGTTCCTTTGTCCGGATATAGAGGACTAAAGAACCACGGAATCATCGGCCCACCGCCCCGAGGCGCGGCAGGACCGCTGCCAGGCCCTCGCGCAGTCGCTCGGCGTTGACGAGGCGGTCAGCTTCCATCGCCGCCGTGCTGACCTCGCCCTCGCCGAGGCCGTTGGCGAGGTTGTCGACGACGCAGAGGGCGGCGTAGTCGAGGCCGAGCTCGCCGGCGACGACGCACTCGGTCGCGATCGTCATCCCGACGACGTCGGCGTGCGCCGCCATCAGCCGGATCTCCGCCGGCGTCTCGAAGCGCGGTCCGCGCGCCTGCCAGTAGACGCCGCCGTCGCGCGGCGCCTGGCCGCTCTCGCCCCAGGCCGCGATCACTTCCTGGCGCCAGCCTGCGGCAAAGCCGGGGGCGGAGTGGGCGCGCGCGTCGCCGAAGATCGAGTCGCCGAGGTTGAGGGCGATGAAGTCGTCGGGACAGACGAGGGCGCCGACGCCGAGCTCGTCCGGGCGCAGAGAGCCCACCGACCCGATCCCCAGCACCCGGTCGCAACCTTGCTCCAGCAGCGGTCGCAGGCTCGTCTCGTGCTCGATCTGGTGGGGGAGGACGAAGGTCCCCTCGGGGCTGCGGTGCCGCTGCACGATCGCCGCCCCCTGGTCGGCCGCCGCCGCAGCGATCTCCTCGCCGCCAGGGCCAAGGGCGTTGCTGCCGAGGATCACAGCCAGTCGTCCCATCGCGCGATCCTATGCGCCCGTTCAGCCTTCGCGTTGCGCTTTGAACGCGGCCGCGGCCTCGTCGTGGTCGACCAACGGCTCGGGATAGTCGAGGCGCTCGAAGCCTTCCATCCGCCAGGGCCGGAAGATCGCCTTGCCGCGGACCGACTCGAGCTCTGGCAGGTAGCGCCGCACGTAGAGCCCGTGCGGGTCGAAGCGCTCCGCCTGGCGCACGGGGTTGAGGACCCGATTGGGCCGGGTGTCGTTGCCGGTTCCCGCCACCCACTGCCAGTTGCCGGCGTTGTTGGCGATCTCGCCGTCGGTGAGCAGGTCCCAGAAGTGCCAGGCGCCGGGCCGCCAGTCGATGTAGAGGTCCTTGCAGAGGAAGGAGGCGACGGTCATCCGCGCCCGGTTGTGCATGTAGCCCTCCTCGGCCAGCTGGCGCATCGCGGCGTCGACCAGCGGGTACCCGGTTCGGCCCTCCCGCCAGGCCTCGAAAGCGCGCTTCGAGCGCGACCAGCGGTCACCGCGCCGGCGGTAGTCGCGGTGGGGGAGGGACGGGGTCGCCGCCAGCACCTGGTGGTGGAAGTCCCGCCAGCAGAGCTGCCGCACGAAGGCCGCCCCGCCCCGCCGCTCGCCCGCTTCGTGGGCCAGCTCCAGCGGCGAGACGCAGCCCCAGCGGATGTAGGCGCTGAGGCGCGAGGTGCGGTCGCCGGCGAGGTCGTCGTGACCGTCTTCGTAGCTGCCGACGCCGTCGCGGAGGAAGGCGCGCATTAGCTTCCGGCCCTCGCTCTCGCCTCCCGGCATGCGCTTCGGCGAGGGCTTGCCGTCGATGAGCGAGTCCAGCGCGGGCAGCCGCCCCGCCGCCAGCTTGCTCGGAACCGAGAGCCTGCGCGGCGCCTCGTGCCCGTGTCGCCACGGAACCTGGCTCCAGGCGCGATGGAAGGGGGTGAAGACCTTGAAGTGATCGCCGCTGCCCGGCGTCACCTGGCCCGGCGGCACCACCGTCACCCCCGGGTGGGCGCTGAACTCGATCCGCTCCTCCTCACACGCCCGCGCCAGCCGCTCCTCGCGCTCACGCGCGTAAGCGCTCCAGTCGGCGCTGACGTGCAGCGCGGTCGCTCCGCACTCGCGCGCCACCGCAATCGCCTCCTGCACCGGGTCTCCGCGGCGGACGCACAACCGCCCGCCCGCCTTGCGCAGCGCCTCGTCGAGGTCGTGCAGCGCCTCGAGCATGAAGGCGACCCGGTTCGGAGCCGCGAAGCGCGACCCCAGCAGGCGCTCGTCGAGGACGAACAGCGGCACAACGCGCTCCGCCTTCGCCGCCGCGGCCAGCGCCGGGTGGTCGTGGACGCGGAGGTCCCGGTTGAAGAGGACGACGGAGGTCTCGATTGCCATATGTTCCTGAAATGGGGAACGGAGGGAACGAGGAGAAGGATCAGCGCAACCGGGAATCGGGTCGCGACGAGACCGAAGAGGAACGCCTCGATCGCAACCTCAGCGAGCTCCTGCAGGAGCTCCGGGTCGCCCTCCCGGGTGTCCAGGTGCTATTCGCCTTCCTGCTCGCGGTGCCGTTCCAGCAGGGCTTCGAAAAGATCACCAGCTTCCAGAAGGACGTCTACTTCGGGACGTTGATCTGCACTGCGTTCTCCGCGGTGATGCTGATCTCACCGTCTGCCTACCACCGCGTCACCTTCCGCTACCAGCAGAAGCGCAAACTGATCTTCTACGCCAACCAGTTCTCGATCGCCGGCCTCGTCTTCCTGGCCCTGGCGATGACGGGGGCGATCATGCTGGTCACCAACTACCTCTTCGGCACCACGATGACGGTCGTCACCACCGCCCTCGCCGTCCTTGCCTTCAGCTTCTTTTGGTTCGGGTTGCCGCTGCGCCGCCGGCTCAGCCTCGGCTCCGGTCAGGAGCCTCTAGCTGAGCCCGAAAACGAGTGAGCTCCGCCTCGAGCCCGTCGAGGAAGGGGAGCTCCGGCGCCTTCTCGCGCAGCAGCGCCAGGTCGGCTTCCCAGATCTCGGTCTTCAGCTCGATCGGGACCTTGAACTCATCGCGGACGGCGTCGCCTTCGGCTTCGTAGGCGGCGCGCAGGGTGGAGACGTTGGTCAGCTTGTCGGAGCCGTAGATCGCCATCGCCTCGGGGTCGGCCGCCGCCACCCGTTCGCGGTGCTCGGTCTTGCGCTCGCGGTAGGAGTCGAGCGCTTCGTCGTCGGTGAGGGCGCCGACCATGCCGGCGACGTCGTCGCCGAACTGCTTCCGCAGTTCGTCCAGCGTGGTGTCGGAGTCCTCGATGACGTCGTGCAGCAGCGCCGCCGCCAGCACCTCATCGCGGTAGCCGAGCTCCTCGAGCCGAGCGGCGACTGTGATCGGGTGCTCGACGTAGGGCATCCCGCCGCTGCCGTTGCGGGTCTGCCCGGCGTGGTCCTTGCGCGCCTGCTCGAGCGCGCTGCGCACCAGCGGCGAGCGCTCCGCGGCTGCCTCGATCCTCTCGCGGTGGTTCATACGGCCGCGGCGGCTTTGGCGGCCCGCGCCGGCAGCTCGACCTCGCTGCGCTCGACCGCGAGCTCGAGTGTGCCCGGGTCGCCGCCGAGCTCGACCCACTGCTGCTGCGCTGCGGCACCGAGCTCGTCGAGCTGATCGTCGGAGTGGAGCGGATCGTGGTGGAAGAGCAGGGTGCGCTCGGCCCCGGTCCGCCGCGCGAAGCTGAGGGCGTGGGAGGTGGCCGAGTGGCCCCAGCCGACGTGACACGGGTACTCGGCGTCGGTGTACTGGCCGTCGTGGATCAGCAGCGAGGCGTCGCGGGCGAGGGCGAAGCCGGAGATCCAATCCTCGTCCATCTGCGCGAGGTCGGCGCCGAGCGCCGGCTCGTGGTCGGGGATGTAGGCGAGCGAGGAGTCGCCGTCGTCGATTCGGTAGCCGAGGGTGGGGCCGCGGTGGGTGACCGAGGCGGCGCGGATGCGGGCAGAGCCGATCTCCCACTCGCTCTCAGGGCAGTGGCGGAAGGAGACGTCGCAGGGGAGCTCGCGCACCTCGACTGGGGAGAGCGGCGCCGAGATGTAGCGGGCGATGCGGTCGCGCAGCGAGGCCTCGGGCGAGGCCGGTCCCCAGATCACGATCTCGGTCTGCGGCCGGAAAGCCGGGGCGAAGAAGACGAGGCCCTGGATGTGGTCGAGGTGGAGGTGGGTGAGGAGGATGTGGAGCCGGGCCGGCTCGTCGGGGAGGGCGAGGCCAAGGCAGCGGATGCCGGTGCCGGCGTCGAGGGCCAGCATCGAGCCGTCGGAGAGGGTGACGCCGACGCAGGAGGTGTTACCGCCGTAGCGGATCGTTTCCGGCCCCGGGGCCGGGATCGACCCCCGCGTCCCCCAGAGCTTGACCTTCACGCCGGTTCCGCCCCGTTGCCGTTGGCGGTCGGCCAGAAGACGGCGATCGCGCCCTGCGAGCCGTGCGGGGTCTGGATCGGGAAGGCCGAGACCTCGACCTCGTGGTGGGTTCCGTCGGTCGAGCGTACGGTCAGCTCGGCATGGGCGGGACGGCCGCCGCGCACCGCCGTCACCAGCGGCAGCTCGTCATAGGGGATCGGCTCACCGTTCTCGTCGAAGGGGCCGAAGAGGGAGCCCCACTCCTGCGGGCCGACCGTCCCCAGCTCCTCGAAGCGTTTGCCGAGCAGCATCCCGGCGGCCTCGTTGTAGAAGACGAGGAGCCCGCCCTCGTCGACCAGGAACGCTGGCGTCGAGAGGGCCGACATCAGGTTGCGGGCAAGGATCAGCTCCAGGGGTCTCTGCGTCACGAAAGACACTTTAGATCGTCAAGTTCGAACTGCCACTAGTTGCCGGGTTTCTACGCAGAGAGCCAAGAAGACGGAGGTTCCCCGGGTGAGTGTTTCAACGGAGTGACTTTCGTCACTTAGATTTGCCGAACTGGTTAGCCGGCGGCTTCGGCGCTGCGGAGGCCGCCGCGGGCCCAGGTGGCGAAGAGGAGCGAGAGCGCGATGCCGATCGCGAAGGCGAGGCCGACGACGACCGGGTCGCCGGAGATGAAGCCGCGGCCCGCCTCGAGCAGGGCGGTGATCGGGTTGATCGAGGCGATCGTGTGAATCCAGCCGCTGAGGAGGTCGAGGGGGACGTAGACCGGGGCGAGGAAGAGGATGAGGAAGGTCGGGAACTGCATCAGCGGTCCGCCCTGGATCGAACGGACGCGGAGGGCGACGCCGGCGGCCCAGAGGGTGGCGGCGACGTTGACGAGGACGGCGAGGGCGTAGAGGGCGACGATTTCGCCGGCGCTGCCGCCGACGTTCATCCCGGCGACGAGGGCGACGGCGGTGAGGACGGTCCAGGTGACGACGGCGCGGAAGAGGGCCGCCAGCGAGTAGCCGAGGACGATGCCGCTGCGGTGGCCGGCGGCGAGCATGTAGCGGCGGCCGAACCCGGTCTCGAAGTCCCGCGCCATCGCGAAGCCGGTGAAGACGCCGCCGAAGGCCGCCGACTGCAGCAGCACGAAGACGAACTGGAAGGCGGTGTAGCCGCTGGGGAAGTCGAAGCCGGGGACTTCGCCGATCGCGGCGAGGCCGCCGGCGAAAGAGACAAAGAAGAAGAGCGGGAAGAGCAGCGACGGCACGATGAAGGCCGGGTTGGTGAGGAAGTTGTGAATGCTGCGCCAGGCGACGGCGCGGCCGACCGTGATCCTGCTGCTTACCTGGGGTTCGGCGGGTCGGTTCGCGCTCACGTCCGCACCAGCCTCGTCTTCAGGGCGCTGCTGGCCGCCGTCATCCCGACAACGCCGACCGCCGCTGCGATCCCGAAGCCGAGGGCGAGCTGGTCGAGCTCCCAGCCTTCGATCAGCAGCGAGCGGATCGCCTCCAGCAGGTAGGTGACCGGGTTGACGCTGGCGATCGCGTGAAACCAGTCGGTCGTTAGGAGGTCGAGCGGCAGCGCCATCGCCGAGAGGAAGAGGAAGACAAAGAAGACAGGGAAGAGGCCCTGGACCGCCTCGCCGGAGCCGAAGCGCAGCGCGGCGAAGAGGCCGATCGTCCCGAAGGCGACGGTGATCGTCACCGAGAGGACGACGAGGACGATGGCGCCGCCGGCGCCGGCGGCGAGTTCGGCGCCGGCGATCAAGCCGACGCTGAGGTAGACGACCGCTTGGACGATCCCGAGGACGAGCGAGCCTGCCAGCAGGCCGCTGAGCAGGGCGGCGCCGCGCAGCGGGGTCAGCGCCAGGCGGTTGAGGAAGCCGGTCTCGATGTCGCGAGCGAGGTCGGTGCCGGAGTTCATCACCGAGAAGAGGGCGCCCTGGATGAAGGGGACGGCGAGGATGAAGGTGAGGTAGGAGTCGGTCGGGAAGCCGGGCAGGTTGGTCGCGTCTTTGAGGCCGCCGGCGTTGACCGCGAGGAGGAAGAGCGGGAAGACGATCGCGGGGACGATCTGCGCCGGCTGGCGCAGGGTCCGCAGCACCGAGCGGTGCGCGAGCTGCCCGATCTGGTTGCGGAGGCTGCTGCTCACGCCGCCCCGACCGCCTCGGTCTCGCCGGTCTCGGAGTCAGCCGCCTCCTCCTCGTCGGAGCCCTCGAGCGAGCGGCCGGTCTTGGCGAGGAAGACGTCGTCGAGGGAGGGCGCGTGCAGCTGCAGGTGCTCGATCGCGATCGAGTCGGCGTCGAGGGCGCGCACCACCTCGGCCAGCTGCGACTCGCCGCCCTCGAGGCGGACGGAGACGCCGCGCGGGGAGGAGCCGGCCCGCTCGCCGAAGCGGCCGAGGACTGCGGCCATCCGCTCGCGGTCGCCTTCTGAGCGCGGGACGGCTTCAACGGTGGGGCGGCCGATCTCCGCCTTCAGCTCGGCCGGGGTCCCCTCGGCGACGAGGTGGCCGTGGTCGATGATCCCGACCCGGTTGGCGAGGGCATCGGCCTCCTCCAGGTACTGGGTGGTGAGGAAGACGGTGACGCCGTCCTCGCCGGCGAGCCGGGCGACCTCTTCCCAGAGCGCGGTGCGGCTTTGGATGTCGAGGCCGGTCGTCGGCTCGTCAAGGAAAAGGATGCGCGGCTGGTGGGCGAGCGCGAGCGCGAGGTCGAGCCGGCGCTTCATCCCGCCCGAGTATCCGCCGACCTTGCGGTCGGCCGCGTAGGCGAGCCCGACCCGCTCCAGCAGTTCGTTGCCGCGGGTTTCGCGCTCGCGCTTGCCGAGGCCGTGGAGGGCGGTCTGCAGGCGCATGTGCTCGCGCCCAGTCAGCAGCGGGTCGAGCGCGGCCTCCTGCAGGGCGGCGCCGATCGTCGCCCGCACCTGCGGGCCCTGGGCGACGACGTCAAAGCCGCCGACGCGGGCGGTGCCGGCGGTGGGAGGGAGGAGGGTGGTCAGCATCAGGACGGTCGTCGACTTGCCGGCACCGTTGGGGCCAAGAAAGCCGTAGATCTCGCCCTGCGCGACCTCGAGGTCGATGCCGTCGACGGCGCGCGGCCCGTTCTTAAACTCGCGGACCAGCCCCTCGACTTCGATCCCGCCCCGATCCGTGCTCTCAGTCATGCGACGCTCCTACCAAATTGCTTTCCAAACTCGAAATTTGAGGCTAGCAAAATTTGAGATACTCTAATTTCGATGAAAACCGGTAACATCAATGCAAAGGGGGACTTGGCGACCGAGGCCTGGGGGCTTCTGACTGGCCTGGTCTATCCGCCGCCCTTCCTCTCGATCGCCCGGGAATTTGACCTTCGCCCGTCGACCTTCGCGGCGCTGCGGGCGCTAGAGCAGCCGCGGACGATGGGTGAACTCGCCGGCCTGTTGCACTGCGACAACTCCAACGTAACCGGCATCGTCGACAGCCTCGAAGACAAGACGCTCGCGGTTCGCAAACCCTCGGAGGTCGACCGGCGCATCAAGGTGGTCGAGCTCAGCGGGCAGGGGGAGACCCTTCTCACCCGCTTGAAGCGCGAGGTCGCCAAGCCGCCGGCATGGGTGAAAGACCTCCCCGAGGAGGACCAAGAGGCGCTACGGGACATCCTCGAGAAGGCAGTTGCCAGTAGAACTCCCGGTTCGTGAAGGAGCGCACCCGCACCTATTCCGTGGCGATGACCGTCAACCGGCCCGTCGCCTGGTGGGGCCGGATGCAGGTCGAGGGGCTGGATGCCCTGCCGGAGCAGGGCCCGCTGCTGATCCTCGGCAACCACGACAGCCACTGGGATCCGGTGATGGTCGGGATCGCCGCCTTCAAGCGACGCCAGATCCGCGCCCTCGCCAAATCCGAGCTCTGGGAGGTGCGCGGCCTCGGCCCGATCCTCAACGGCATGGGGCAGATCCCGATCCAGCGCGGCAAAGGCGACAAAGACGCGCTGGCGAAAGCGATCGAGACCCTCCGCGCCGGCGCCTGCATCGGCGTCTTCCCCGAGGGCACCCGCTCGAAGGGCAAGGTCCTGCGCGCCCGCAGCGGCGTCGGCCGCCTCGCCCTCGAGGTGCCGGAGGCGCACGTCACCCTGGTCGCGATCGAGGGCACCTCGGACCTCACCGGCTTCCCCCGCCGCCCTCGCATCCGCCTTCGCTTCTTCGACCCGGTCGGCGGCCAGCCCCGCCCCGACGAGGACCCGGGAGCCCTCTCCGCCCGCCTCCTCTCAGAGATCCGAGAGCTCGTCCCCCCTTCGATCTCCTACCGCAAGCGCGCCAAGCTCAGCGGCGTCAGCGAAGACTAGGTTGCCGTCTCCGAACTTCGGTGCCCTATAGGGGCCCAAAGTTCGGAGAGGCGAGTGAGGCTCAGTCCTCGGGCTCTTGGCCGTTGGGCTGGAGGGCGTACCACTCGGCTCCGAACTGGTCGATGTCGTTGCCGTTGGCTTCACCCGGGTTCTGGTCGCCGGCGTAGGTGTAGAGGGGCCATCCGTTGTAGGTGACCTGGACCGTTCCGTCTTTGCGCTTGGTCGTGCCGAGCATGCTGCGATCGGCGGGGCCCTGCGCTTGCGGGTTGCCTTCGGTCAGGAGCGGGGGCCAGGCGGCGGCGCAGGCGTCGTAGCAGGACGAAGTCGACCCCTTGTCCTTATGGAAGTCGTAGAGGGTGAGGCCTTGGGAGGTGACGAGGATCGTGCCCAAATCGCCCACCTTGGCTGCGGAGACGATGCCGTCACCGCCCCCGCTGGAGGCTTCGGCACCTTCCCCGTATCCGCCTTTAGCGGAGGCTTCGCTGGTTTCCGCTGCCGGCTTGCTGCCCCCGTCGCCCTTGCCCCCGTAGGCGCTGCCGGTGCTCGAGTCGCTGCTGCTGCCGCAGCCGGCGACGACAAGCGCCAGGACGACGACCAATGCCAGCGCGTAGGTGATCCTGTTCACGTCGGTTCCTCCTCGTTGTGGATGTTCAGGTCCGCGACCGGCCCATCCACCGGTGCGACGAAGGTGCGCTTGCCGGTGTCGACCACGACGGCCCGCGTGCGCGAGAGGTCGAGGGCCGAGCTGAGGACGGCGTCGGAGTCGTCCCCCCAGCGGTAGCGGAAGGTTCCGGCGGGATAGGAGGCGCCGCCGGCGCCCCGCAGCCAGACGCGGCAGAGCGTTCCCGACGGAACCCCGTGCACGTACATGTGGATCTCGGTCCCGTAGGAGTGCGGCTGCAGCGTCGCGTCGATGGTGATGCCCGGGGGCAGATCGGCGAACCGGACCTGCTGCTCCGGACCGCTGCTCCCATCGCCGCCGCCGAAGACGAAGAGGAGGAGCACCGCCGCCACCGCGGCCACCGTCGCACCACCGAGCGCGAAGCCGCCGAACAGTCGCCGGCGCTGCCGCGTCTCACTCCGCTCGCGCTCCGCCGCAATCGTCGCCGCGACGCGCTGGCCCAGCTCCGGCGGCGGCTGCGGCGCCGGCCCGAACCGCGCCGGATCGGCGTGGGGGAGCATCAGCGCCACTGGCTGCAGGGACGCGAGCTCCTCACGGCAGTTGGCGCAGCCGTCGAGGTGCGCCTCCAGCCCCGCCCGCTCGTCACCCTCCAGATGCCCGAGCGCATACGCGCCGAGCAGCTCGCGCCACTCGCGGCAGTCGTTCCTAGTCTTCATAGCCCATCTCCTCGAGCACGACCCGCAGCGCCCGCAGCCCGTAATAGACGCGGCTCTTCACAGTTCCCTCCGGCACGCCCAGCTCCGCCGCCACCTCGGCGTACGGCCGTCCCCGGTAGTAGGTCTCGACGATCACCCGCCGGTGGTCCTCGCCGATCCGCCGCATCGCCTCCTCGACCTGCCAGGCGGTCAGCGCCTCATCAAGCGGCTCGACGCTCGGCTCGACCCCGCCCTCGGCGACCCGCGGCCGCACCGACCGCGCCCGCCCGAGGTCGATGACGACGTTTCGCAGGATCGCGAAAAGCCACGTCCGCAACGACCCGATCTTCGGGTCGAACCGGTCCCCCGCCCGCCAGGCGCGGACGAAGGTCTCCTGCACCGCCTCTTCGGCGAGGCCGGCGTCTCCCAGCGAGCGGACCGCGAAGCCGTACAGCTCACCGGAGTGGGCGGCGTAGGCCTCGCGGACGTCTCGCTCGCGGCTGAGCGCGCCCCGGGTCGAATTTCCAAGCTGGATCATCCGACCCGGCATACGCTCCCCGGCAGCGCCGGGTTCAAATACCTCCTAAGAGAGCCCCTATTCGAGCTTTCCGATCTTGAAGATTTTCGTCCCGCAGTCCGGGCAGACACCCTGGATCGCCGGACGACCGTTCTTCATCGTCACCTGTTTGGCGTCTTTGATCTCGACCTTCTTGCGCTCCTTGACGCAGTAACCCTCAGGCATGAAGGGGCCCTCCTTTCGTTGCCGCTAGGCGGCAGATCTCGCCTTCCGGGCGAGGTGGATTGAGGCGAATGTAACGCAGGTCCATGACGCTCCCGCCAAACTTCGTGCGAATCCGCACGAGACGCCGACGCTCAGCGTCAACTACCCTGCCCCCGCAGTCGCAAGCCCTTGCCAAGCCTCGAAGGAGATAAGGAATGCCCGAAGCAGTAATCGTCGACACCATCCGCACGCCGATCGGCCGTGCCTTCAAGGGCTCGCTGGCCCAGCTGCGGCCCGAGGAGATGGGCGCCTACGTGGTCGACCAGCTGCTCGAGCGCAACCCCGACGTCGACCCGGCGCTGATCGAAGACGTCTTCTGCGGCGTCGGCATGCCGCAGGGCCTCGAGGCCTTCAACATCGGCCGCATCATCTCCCTGCTCAGCGAGAAGCTGCCGCAGGAGGTCAACGGGGTAACTGTCTCCCGCTACTGCTCCTCCAGTCTCGACGCGATCCGCCACGCCGGCAACGCGATCAAGGCCGGCGAGGGCGACGCCTACCTCGCGGTCGGAGTCGAGTGGGTGAGCAAGTTCAACGAGCGCACCGAGCCCGCCGGCGCCGCCGATCGCAACCCCAACCTGATCGGCGAGAACGGCCAGCCCAACGCCTACATCGACATGGGCATCACCGCCGTCAACGTCGCCAAGAAGTACGAGGTCAGCCGCGCCGACATGGATAAGTTCGCGCAGCGCTCGCAGGAACTCGCCGTCCGCTCTCAGGAAGACGGCTTCTTCGACCGCGAGATCGTCCCCGTCAAGCTCGAGGACGGGACCGAAGTGACCAAGGACGACGGTCCCCGCGCCTCCTCGACCCTGGAGAAGCTTTCCGAACTGCCGGAGGCCTTCGAGGGCGGCGGCGGCGTCACCGCCGGTAACTCCTGCCCGCTCAACGACGGCGCCGCCGCGGTGCTGCTGATGAGCGCCGACAAAGCCAAAGAGCTGGGCCTGAAGCCGCGCGCCCGGATCATCACCGCCGCCACCCACGGCAACGAGCCGGAGCTGATGGGCGTCGCCCCGATCGGCGCGATCAAGAAGGTCCTCGACCGCGCCGGGATGTCGATCTCCGACGTCGACCGGGTCGAGCTGAACGAGGCCTTCGCGGCTCAGGTGATCCCGATCATGGCCGAATGCGGGATCGACGAAGACAAGCTCAACACCCACGGCGGCGCGATCGCCCTCGGCCACCCCTTCGGGATGACCGGCGCCCGGATCATGGGAACGCTGCTGAACGTGCTCGAGACCGACGACAAGCAGGTCGGCCTGGAGACGATGTGCGTAGCGGGTGGGCAGGGCAAGGCGATGTTGGTGGAACGCCTCAACTAAGCCGCGATTGGTGAGTTGTGGGGGCTATGACCCCTACAACTCACCAACCAGCGTTAGGGTCGGCTCGTGGAGACGCTCCTCTACGAGACCGACGGCCGCGTCGCGCGGATCACCCTGAACCGCCCCGAGCGGGGCAATGGCATCACCTCTCAGATGCCGGTCGAGCTGGCCGAGTGCGTCGAGCGGGCGAACCTCGACCCCGAGGTGCACGCGATCGCGCTGGCCGGCAACGGCACGGGCTTTTGCGGCGGCTACGACCTCGTCGCCTCGGCCGAGGGCGACATGAGCGAGCTGGGGGAGGGAGGCGCGACGCCGCCCGGCTCGCCCCTCGACCCGGCCGTGATTGGCGCCAACCACGTGCCGGACTCGAACTGGGACCCGGTCACCGACTACCAGTTTATGAGCCGCAACGTCCGCGGCTTCATGAGCCTCTTCCACTCCGAGAAGCCGGTCCTCTGCAAGGTCCACGGCTACTGCGTCGCCGGCGGCACCGACATGGCGCTCTGCTCCGACCTCCTGGTCATCGCCGAGGACGCCAAGATCGGCTACCCGCCGGCGCGTGTCTGGGGTTCGCCAACCACCTCGATGTGGGCGAGCCGGCTGGGGCCGATGCGGGCCAAGCGCCTGCTCCTCACCGGCGACTCGCTAACCGGAGCCGAGGCGGCGGAGTGGGGGCTGGCGACCGAGGCCGCGCCCGCCGCCGAGCTCGACGAGCGCTTCGAGCGCCTGCTCGAGCGCGTCGCCCGGATGCCGATCAACCAGCTGGTGATGATGAAGCTGCTGGTCAACCAGACCCTCCACGCCCAGGGCCTCACCCAGACCCAGGTCCTCGGCACCTTCTTCGACGGCGTCGCCCGTCACACCGAGGAGGGCCACGCCTTCGTCCGCCGCGCCTCCGAAGCGGGCTTTCGCGAGGCGGTGCGCGAGCGCGACGAGCCCTACGGCGACCACGGCCTCGAAGGCTTCGGGCTCGACCCGTAGATCTTGTTCTTAGATCCTGTTCTTGATGATTAAGCTGCCGCGGCGATGAGCGACTCTCCGCACCCGAGCTCGATGATCACCCCGGAGTCGGTCCGCGCCTTCCTGCCCGGCAGCTTCCCGGGCGACCTCGGAATCGAGCCGCTCGAGGTCGAGGACTCCCACGCCCGCGGCAGCATCGTCGTCGACAAGCGCCACCTGCACCCCGGCGGCTTCGTCCACGGCGGCGTCTGGACCGCGCTCGGCGACACCGTCGCCGCCTGGTCGACCTTCCGCTGCATCCCGCCCGGCCACAACTTCACGACGATCGAGCTGAAGCTGAACGTCTTTGCCGCCGGCATCCTCGGCGACGAGATCGAGGCCCGAGCCGAGCCGCTCCACGTCGGCAAGAGCACGGTCGTGATCGAGGTCCGGATCGAGCGCCGCCGCGAGGGCTCAAAGCCGCGCCTGGCAGCGAACCTGATCGTCTCCCAGTTCGTCCTGCCGCCGGCTGGCTAGCCGCGCGCCAGGAAGTCGCTCGCCAGCATCCCGACCAGCCGCGGCAGCGATTCCAGCGAGCGGGCGAGGTCGATCTGCCGCTGCGCCCCAGTGCGCGCGCCGAGCTCCGGCACCCGTTCCAGCTCCGCCTCGCAGCCGAGGTCCTGCGCGTGCGGGCGGCAGACGGCGACCAGGTCGGCCAGCAGCTCCCGCGCCGGTACCCGCCGTTCCAGCTCCGGCTCGATCAGCTCGGCGTCCATGCCGTCGCGCGCCGCCAGGAAACGGTTCTCGGAGAGCACCTCCTGCGGCATCCACCGTTCGAGGTGCGCCGCTTCCTCGACCTCGGCGCGGACGATGCACTGGACGAGTGCCGCGATCGCCGCGGTCTCGGCCAGCTTCGTCTGCGCATCCATGATCCGCACCTCGATCGTCCCGAAGCGCGGCTGCGGCCGCACGTCCCACCAGAGGAAGGTCGGCTCCGGCACCGCCCCGGAGCGGATCAGCACGTCGACCGACTCGACGTAGTCGGCGTAGTCCTGGAAGTCGCGCGGAATCCCGACCCGCGGGAACGCCTGGAAGAGCGGCGTCCGCGCCGAAGCGAGGCCGGTGTCCCGACCCTGCCAGAAGGGCGAGTTGACCGAAAGCGCCAGCAGCAGCGGGATGTGGGTGCGGAGCCGATTGGCGACGCGGACCGCGTCTTCGGCGTCGGGAACGGCGACGTGGACGTGGAGGCCGAAGGTCGGCTCGCGCCGCGCCAGCTCCCGCATCGAGCCGTAGACGAACTGGTAACGCTCGCCGGCGGAGACGACGATCTCCTGCCAGACGGCGAACGGATGGGTGCCGGCGGAGGCGGCGCGCATAGAGAGCGGCTGCAGCGTCTCCGCCAGCTCGCGGCGCAGCGCCCCCAGCTCCTCGATCGAGTCGCCGATCGTCGGGTGGACCCCCGTCTGAATCTCCAGCGCCGAGCCGTGCGTCTCCGCCGTGAAGCTGCCGTCGTGCCCGAGCAGCCGCGGCAGGACCGAGTCGATCCGGTGCGCCAGCGCCCAGCTGACCTCGTCGAGCAGCATCACCTCCTCCTCGATCCCCACCGTGTAGGGGCCGAGCTCGTGCGGCTCGGCCCAGGTCGCCCAGGCCGGAATGGTGCCGGCCCCCTCGCTCACGCCACCTCGCGTCCGCTGCGACCCTGGAACCCGCTCCCCTCGTCCCTGCAGACCTTGACAAAGTTGCGGAAGAGGCTCTTCTCGTAGGGCCGGTGGACGAGCGTCTCGGCGTGCCACTGGACGCCGATCAGGAACTCCCGCCGCGGGTCCTCGATCGCCTCGATCGTCCCGTCGGGCGCCCGCGCCGTCACCTCCAGCCCCTCGCCGAGCCGGTCGATCGCCTGGTGGTGGAAAGAGTTGACGTCGAGCGCGTCGGCGACCCGCAGCTCCTCATAGCCGAGGGCGCGGGCGAGGCGGCTGCCGGGCTCGATCTCGACCGCGTGGCTGGTCTCGGTCCCGGGGGTAATCTGCCGGTGCGGGATCACCTCGGAGACCTCCGGCAGGTGCTGGTGGAGGACGCCGCCGCGGACCACGTTCAGCGCCTGGGTGCCGCGGCAGATCGCCAGGATCGGCATCTCGCGCGCGTCGGCGCGGCGGGCGACGTCGAGCTCGAAGCTGTCGAGGTCGGGCTCGGTCGGGCCGAGCTCCGCGTGGGGGTCGGCGCCGTAGTTGCCGGGGTGGAGGTCAGGGCCGCCGGAGAGGCAGAGCCCGTCGAGCCGGTCGAGCAGCGGCTCGATCGCCTCCCCGTCCAGCAGCGGGATCACCAGCGGCAGTCCGCCGGCGGCCTCGACCGCCCGCAGGTAGGTCAACCCCAGCGCCAGCTCGCGGACCCGCGGCTCCCCCTCGGGGATCGGCGTCCCCCGCTCTGGCGCTCGCACCTCAGAAGTCGTGACTCCGATTAAAGGTCGCATTTGCAGCGAAGCTAACGAACGGCGCTTCATCCTTGCTCCCCGTCGACTACCCAGGTGTCCTTGCAGCCACCGCCCTGAGAGCTGTTGACCACCATCTCGCCGGCCTTCTGGGCATAGCGGGTGAGGCCGCCGGTCATCGCCGTCTCGCCCTCCGGCCCGCTGACGACGAACGGGCGCAGGTCGAGGTGGCGCGGCTGCAGGGAGGAGCCGCAGACCGTCGGATGGGTGGAGATCGCCACCGTCTCCTGGGCGATGAAGTGCTCGGGACGGCGCCGCAGCAGGCCGAGCGCCCGCTTGCGCTGCGGCTCGGTCGCCCGCGGCATGATCGTCACCCCGTGGCCGCCGAAGCCGCCCCGCGGCTTGATCACCAGCTCCTCCAGGCGCTCCATCGCCTCCGCGCGGGCGCTCTCGTCGGAGAGGTCGAAGCTGGGGACCGAGCGCAGCAGCGGCTCGTCGCCGAGGTAAAACTCGACCATCCGCTCGACGTAGGCGTGGGTGAGCTTGTCGTCGGCGAGGCCGGTCCCGAAGCAGTTGAGGCAGCGCACCCGCCCCGAGCGCAGCGCCGGCAGCAGCAGCTCGCCGAGGTCAGTAAGGGAGCCGTCCGGCTCGCAGAGCCGGTCTTCGTCGAGGCGCCGGTAGATCACGTCGATCTGCTCGCGCTCGCGGCCGCGGCGGGCGAAGAGCCGGCCGCGGCTCGCCTCGAGCTGCTCCGGCGCCACCACCGCCAGCCCCAGCTCGCGGCCGAAGCGCTCGTGCTCGTACCAGGCCCCGTTCTCGGGGCCGTCGCTGAGGATCACCGCTTTGGGCTCGCCGCGGCCGTCGGGAGCGGCGGCAAGGATCGCCGCCCGCATCGCCTCGACGTAGCCCTGGTCGAGGTCATGCGGCCGCAGCTCGGTCTCTAGCTCCGGCGCGACCACTTCGCGGACGGCGAAGGCGTAGCAGGCGCCCGAGGGCATCCGCAGGTTGTCCTCGAGGACCCGGAACTCGCCGTCCCCGTCGCGGACGAGGTCGAGACCGGCGACGGTGGCCGGCGGCGCCTCGGGATCGATCAGCCCGCGCATCACCGGTTCGTAGCCCTCTGAGGTCTCGAGCAGGCGGCGGGGGACGACCCCGGCGTCGAAGATCCGCTGCGGCCCGTAGGCGTCAGTGACGAATGCGTTCAGCGCCCGCGCCCGCTGTCGCAGCCCCGGCTCCACCGCCTCCCATTCCTCGGCGGTGAGCAGCCGCGGCACCGGGTCGACGTCGATCTCGCGGTCGGGGCCGAACTGCAGCCCCGCCGCGCGGACGTTGGACCGGACGCGCTCGCGCAGCGCAGCCAAGTCGCACCGCGCGAGCGCGTCGAGCAGCTCCGCGTAGGGACGGCGCGGAGCCCCGGTCGCGGCGAACGCCTCGTCGAAGTGCCCCGCGTCGAGCGGGTACCCGCCGGCTCCTGGGGAGGGCCGGGCCGGCTTCAAGGTCGTCGCCATGGTCGCACGGTAGGTCCCAGGTACCCGCCGCCCCATGGCCCTTAGTCGAAGATTTCCACCTCTCTACTGGCCCGCTGGAGAAGCGGGGGCATCCACCCGTTCCTCGGGAACTTCCAAAGCTTCTATTTGAGGGACTTTCCAGAGCAGGCTGGAGATCGTCAGCCCGATCGCGACCGAGAGGAAGACGAGGAACCATTCGCCGGGACCGAGCAGGACGAGGTCGAAGAAGTCGCGCAGGAAGGGGAGGGCGAGGATGCCCGCGTAGGCGCCGCCGAGCGCCAGCACCATCGCCAACATGTTGCTCTGGATCGCGATGTGCTCGCGGCCGGGGCCGCGCTCGAGCAGGAGGATGAAGGCGAGACCCAGCGCGATCAGGGTCGAGGTCGCTGCGGTTCTGCCCTCGGCGAGCGTGCCGCCGGCGACGGTATCGACGAGGAAGAAGGAGAGGATCGAGGCGAGCGCCGTCGAGATCCCGGCCGGGACCGCGAAGGCCGCCAGCGCCCGCAGCAGGCGGCCGCGGTAGAGCGGCCCCTCCGAGGGCAGCAGCGCCAGCGCGAAGGAGGGGATCCCGATCGTCAGCAGGGCGGCGACAGTCAGATGTCGCGGCAGGAAGGGGAAGACGAAGCCCGGCACCGCGACGAGCAGGATCAGCGTCGCCGCGTAGACCGTCTTCGTTAGGTAAAGGCGGCCGAGGCGGTGGATGTTGCGGGCGATCCGCCGTCCCTGCCCGATCGCCTCCGGCAGCCGCGAGAACTGGTCTTTGAGCAGGACGACGTCGGCGACGCCTTTGGTCACCTGCGTCCCCGAGCCCATCGCCACCGCCATCCGCGCCCGCTTCAGCGCCGGGACGTCGTTGACGCCGTCGCCGATCATCGCCACGTAGCGCCCGGCGGCGACCAGCGCCCCGACCAGCGCTTTCTTCTGCTCAGGTTTGATCCGGCAGAAGATCGTGTTCTCGGTCGCGGCCTTCGCCAAGCCCTCCTCGTCCTCGGGCAGGTCCGGCCCCTCGATCACTCCGGCGTCCTGCGGTACGCCGACCGCGTAGGCGACCGCGGTCACGGTCGCGGCGGCGTCGCCGGAGATCAGCTTCAGGTCGACTTCCTCCTCGCGCATGTAGGCGACCGTTTCGGCGGCATCGGGCCGCAGCGTCTCCTCCAGCACGACCAGCGCCAGCGGCGTCAGCTGCGGCGCCCCCTTGGCGGCCGGGTCCTCGGGCAGCGTCTCGCTGCTCTGGCCGAAGGCGACGACGCGCCGCCCCGCGGCGGTTTCCTCTTTCAGCTTCTCGGCCAGCCGCGGCGGCAGACTCAGCGCCCCCGACTCGGCGAGGATGTCGGGCGCTCCCAGCACGTAGGTCCCGCCGTCGCTGCCGCCGTCGAGGGAGACGCCGCTCCACTTCCACTCCGAGGAGAACGGGACCTCGCCGCGCACCGTCCCGGGTTTCCCTGGGAACTCCTCGGCGATCGTCTCCAGCGTCCCATTGCGGTTGCCGGCGCTGGCGGCAAAGCGCCCCAGCGCCGCCGCCCCGGACTTGGGATCGACGCCGTCGGCGTACTCCACCGTGGTCAGCCGCAATTCGCCCGCGGTCAGGGTCCCGGTCTTGTCGACGCAGACAGTGTCGACCGAGGCGAGGCTCTCGGTCGCGCTCATCTGCTGCACCAGCGTGTCCCGTTTGGCCAGGTGTTTGGCGGCGACCGCGAAGGTGACGCTCATCAGCAGGACGAGACCCTCGGGAATCAGGGTGACGAGCCCGGCGGTGGCCGTCTGCGCCGCCTCCTCGAGCGGTACCGCCCGCAGCTTCAGGCTGAGGATGAGGACGATCGCCAGCGGCACCATGATGTAGGTGGAGGCGAGGATCACCCGGTTCACCTCCTCCTGCAGGGGGGAGGGCGGGTGGCGGAAGGTCTTTGCCTCGCCCGCGACTTTGCCGGCGTAGCTCTCCTCGCGGACCGCGTCGACGATGTAATGGCCGGAGCCGGAGACGCAGAAGGAACCCGACAGCACGCGGTCGCCGTCATCCTTCTGGATCCCGTCGGACTCGCCGGTCAGCAGGGACTCGTCCATCGTCAGCCCGCGGGATTCGGAGACCTCGCCGTCGGCGACGAGCTGGTCGCCGGGGCCGACCGCGATCAGGTCGCCGGGCACGACCTCGTTGGCGATCAGCTCCATCTCGGCTCCGTCGCGGACCACCCGCGCGTGGGGGGCGACGAGGACGGCGATTTCGTCCAGCGTCTCCTTCGCCTTCTTCTCCTGGTAGATGCCGATGCTGGAGTTGACGACGGCGATCAGGCCGAAGATCGCGTCGGCGTAGAGCCCGAGCCCGATGTCGAGGACGAAGAAGCCGGCGATGATCGCGTTGAAGAGGGTGAAGACATTGGCGGCGACGATGCTCGCCAGCGAGCGCGAGGAGTCCTGGGCCGGCGGCCCTAACTTGCGCAGGCGCGCTTGCGCCTCCTTGCTGGAGAGTCCCTGGTCCACGCTGGGTTGGCCGTTACCCATTCGACCCCTATTCAATAGGGTGCGGGAACTATGGGCCTGAAGCTTGGACTCAACCTGGGTTACTGGGGGATCGGCCCGGCCGGCGAGGAGGCCGCGGAAATCGTCCGCACCGCCGAGGGTCTGGGCTACGAGTCCGTCTGGGCGGCGGAGTCCTACGGCTCCGACGTCGTCAGCGTCCTCGCCTGGCTGGCGGCGCAGACCGAGAAGATCAACCTCGGCGCCGCGATCATGCAGGTGCCGGCGCGCCCGCCCGCGGCGGCGGCGATGGCCGGGGCGACGATCGACAAACTCTCCGGCGGTCGCTTCCTCTTCGGCTTCGGCCCCTCGGGCCCGCAGGTCTCAGAGGGCTGGTACGGCGTCCCGTACGCGAAGCCCTGGGGGCGGACCCGCGAGTACATCGAAGTGGTGCGGGAGATCATCGCCCGCGAGGGCCCCGTCAACCACCAGGGCGAGCACTACACGCTGCCGCTGCCCGGCGGCGAGGGCAAGCCGCTGAAGCTGAACTTCCATCCGCTGCGCAACGAGATCCCCGTCTTCGTCGGCGCGATCGGGCGCAAATCGGTGGAGATGGCAGCTGAGATCTGCGACGGCTGGATCCCGATCTTCTTCAGCGTCGACGCCTTCGAGGCGACCTGGGGCGAGCACCTGGAGGCGGGCTTCGCCAAGGGCGGCCGCCAACGCTCCGACCTCGAGGTCAGCCCCTCGCTACAGGTCGCGATCGACGGCGATCTCGAGGCGGCGAAGAACGTCGTCAAGGCCGGCCTTGTCCTCTACTTCGGCGGCATGGGCAGCCGCAAAACGAACTTTTACGTCGACCTCGCCCACCGCTTCGGCTTCGGCGAGGTCGCCGATGAGGTCCAGCAGCGCTTCCAGGACGGCGACCGCGCCGGCGCCTTCGAGGCGATGCCGGACGAGATCGTCGAGGCCACCTCGCTGGTCGGGACCGAGGCCGAGGTCGCGGAGCGGATCGAGCGCTTCCGCGGTGCCGGCATCGACCGCCTGATCTGCTCGCCGGTGCATGTCGAGCGCTCCCAGCAGGAGCACACGCTGGAGCGACTGGCCACCCTGGCGGGCGTCTCCGCCTGATCGGCAGGGGTCGGGGCACCCTCCTGGCCTGATCGCATATCCTCCCGCGCCGCGCCATGAAGATCGGAGTGCCAAAAGAGACCGCTGCTGGGGAGCGCCGTGTCGCGCTGATCCCCGACGTCGTCAAATCGTTGAAGAAGAACGAGAAGGTCGACGTCGTCGTCGAGTCCGGGGCCGGAGAGGCCGCCGGCCACACCGACGCCGCCTACCAGGAGGCCGGGGCCACGGTCGGTGCCGCCGACGCCGCCTGGGGCGCCGACATCGTCCTCCACGTCGCCGTCCCCAGCGCCGAGGACATCTCGAAGCTGAACGGCAACCAGCTCTTCATCTCCCACCTCAACCCCTGGGTTGCGGCGGACACGAACAAAGCTCTTGCCAGCGCCGGCGTCACCGCCTTCGCGATGGAGGCGATCCCGCGCACGACCCGCGCCCAGGCGATGGACGCGCTCTCCTCGCAGGCCGCCGCCGCCGGCTACGCCGCGACCCTGATCGGCGCCCGCGAGTCCGGCCGCTTCTTCGGGATGATGACCACCGCCGCCGGCACCGTGCCCCCGGCCAAGGTCCTCGTCCTCGGCGCCGGCGTCGCCGGCCTGCAGGCGGTCGCCACCGCCAAGCGCCTCGGCGCGATCGTCACCGGCTTCGACATCCGCCGCGCTGCCTGGGAGCAGATTGCCTCGCTCGGCGGTCGCCCGCTGGAACTGGACTTCATCCCCGACGCCGAGGGGGAGGGCGGGTACGCCCGGCCGCTGACCGACGAGGAGAACGCGCAGGTGCGCGACGCCCTCGCCGAGAACGCGGCGAAACAGGACATCATCGTCACCACGGCTGCGATCCCGGGCCGCCCGGCGCCGCTGCTGATCACCGCCGAGGGCGTCCGCAACATGGCCCCGGGCTCAGTGATCGTCGATCTCGCCGCCGAGACCGGCGGCAACTGCGAGCTGACCCAGCCCGGCCAGACCGTGGTCGAGGGCGGGGTGAAAGTGATCGGCACCCGCAACCTCCCCTCCGAGATGCCGGCGCCGGCCTCCCAGCTCTACGCCAAGAACCTCGAGAACCTGCTCGGCCTGATCGTCACCGAGGAGGGCGAGACGAAAGTCGACTTCGAGGACGACATCATCGCCGCCGCCTGCATCACCCAGAGCGGCGAGATCAAGAACGAGAGGGCAGCGAAGTAGCCATGAGCTTGATGACCGAGATCACGATCTTCGTCCTCGCCGTCTTCGTCGGCTTCGAGGTCATCTCGAAGGTGCCGACGACCCTGCACACGCCGCTGATGTCGCAGACCAACGCGATTCACGGCATCGTCATGCTCGCTGGCCTGATCGTCCTCGGCTATGCCGACGACGGCCTCGAGTACGTGATCGGGACGATCGCCGTCGCCTTCGGCGCGATCAACATCGTCGGTGGCTTCATGGTCACCGACCGGATGTTGGGCATGTTCGCCAAAAAGCCGAAACCGAAAGCCTCCTCTGACGGGAAGGGCGGCGCCTGATGGTCGAGGCCGTTTTCCAGCCGGGCGGCGACGCGGCGACCGCCCTCTACATCGTCGCCTTCTCGCTCTTCATCATCGGGATCAAACAGGGCACCCACCCGACCACGGCCAAACGCGGCAACCTGATCGCCGCCGTCGGCATGGCGGTCGCCATCGTCACCACCCTCTTGCTCGACGGGATGGGCAACTGGGGCCTGATCTTCCTCGGTCTCGGAATCGGCACCGCGGTCGGCGTCATCGCCTCGATCCGCGTGCAGATGACCGAGATGCCTCAGATGGTCGCCCTCTACAACGGCGTCGGCGGCGGCGCCGTCGCCCTGATCGCCTGGTCGGAGATCCGTCACGGGATCTCGCTCGGCGAGGATTTCCCGCTCGACGAGCTGATTCCGGTCATCTTCGCCGGCGTCGTCGGCTCGGTCTCCTTCTGGGGCTCGAACATCGCCTTCGCCAAGCTCCAGGACCTGATCCCGACCCGGCCGATCGCGGCGCCCGGCCAGCAGGTGATCAACGCCGTCCTGCTGCTCGCGATCGTCGTCATTTGCGTCATCCTCGCGGTCGACCACGAGTCGCCCTCGCAGGGCCTCTTCATCCTTCTGCTCGTCCTTGCGGCGATCCTCGGCAACCTCGTCGTCCTGCCGATCGGCGGCGCCGACATGCCGGTCGTAATCTCGCTGCTGAATGCCTTCACCGGCCTTTCCGCCGCGGCCGCCGGCTTCGCCCTGGACAACGTGGCCCTGATCGTCGCCGGCACCCTGGTCGGCTCCTCTGGAACGATCCTCACCCTGGAGATGGCGACGGCGATGAACCGCTCGGTCTCCAACATCCTCTTCTCCGGCTTCGGCGGCGCGCCTTCGGGTGGCGGCGGCGGGACGGGCGAGGAAAAGCCCCACGTCTCGATCGGCGCCCAGGATGCGGCGATCAAGCTCGCCTACGCCGACTCGGTCGTGATCGTCCCCGGCTACGGCCTCGCCGTCGCCCAGGCCCAGCACGCGATCAAGGAGGTCGCCGACGAGCTGGAAAAGCGCGGGGTGACGGTCAACTACGCGATCCACCCGGTCGCCGGCCGCATGCCGGGCCACATGAACGTCCTCCTCGCCGAGGCCGACGTCGCCTACGAGAACCTGAAGGAGATGGAGGAGATCAACCCGGAGATGTCGCGCACCGATGTCGCCGTGGTCGTCGGCGCCAACGACGTCACCAACCCAGCGGCGAAAAACGATCCGGACTCGCCGATCGCCGGGATGCCGATCATCGAAGTCTCCGAGGCCCAAGAGGTGATCGTGATCAAGCGCTCGCTCAGCCCCGGCTTCGCCGGCATCGATAACGACCTCTTCTACGAACCGAACACCTCGATGCTCTTCGCCGACGCCAAAGCGGCCGCGGCGGAAATCGCATCCGAGATCGGCAACCTCTAGCCGGTCGCCAACCCGGCCGCGACGGCTGGGCTCGCAAGCTCCGAAGCGAGGGAGCGAACGGCTGCTGCGCTGCGCGTCACGAGCGCGGCGCTTACTTGCCGCGGTAGCTCGACCACGAAGGCGGTGCTCTGCGGGAAGTGGTGGTTCTGCCAGCGGGAGGCGCTGCCGGGGTAAGGACCACGGAGCCGGACGAGGGGGAAGCCGATCAGCCGCGAGATGCGCCGTGCGGCGAAGGGATTCCCCGCGGGCCGATCGACGAGACCGAAGGGCTGGTGGAACCAGATCGTCACGTCGGGCTTCTCGCGGAGGATGAGGCGGTAGGCGGCACGGGACTCTGGCTCAGAGAGGGGCCCGGTGCCGGAATATTCGCCGCCGTCGAGCGGCCGCCAGCGAAAGGGGAAGTTGCGGTTGAGGTCGACGCCGTGGGCGTTGCCCCTGGTGCCGGCGGCAACGCCGTCGGGGTTGATCGTCGGCACGACCAGGAGCTCGACTCGGGCCGGATGTCGCCGACGATCAGCACCCTCAGCTTCGGGTCGGCGGGCTCACTGGCGAAGAGGGAAATCGGACGGCCCTGGACGGATTGCCCGATCACCTGGCGACCGCCGGCGACCGCCTGACTTTGTCCGCCGAAGCAGACGAGGAGGGTCAGGGCGGCCACTGCTCGGAGTCGTCTCGAACCTGACACGAAGCCGGCACTCTAGGCACCCACGCGTAGGACCTTGCTCCCTAGCTTCGACCCATGCGGTCGGAGCGCGGACAGGGGACGGTGGAGTGGGTCGGGCTGGTGCTGCTGGTCTCGGTAGCGATGCTGGGGCTGGTCGCCGCGGGGGCGCGGGTGCCGGGAGCACCGCTGGCGCGGGCGCTAGCGGACCGGATCCTCTGCGCGGCCTCGCTCGCCGACGGCTGTGGCGACGAGCCGGCGCTGATCGCCGCCTACGGTAGCGACGTCGGGCGATTGGTTCGGCAGCAGATGCCGGCGTTCACCTTTGAGCAGGGGTCGCGGGCGGTGCCGGTCGATTTCAGGCGATGCCGTAGCAGTGAGTGCGGAGATGCCTCCGGCGAGGGGCTGGTCGATCAGACCGACCAGGGCCTGCCGGTGACGGCCTTCGTCCACGTGATCGATTGCCGCGAAGGCGCCGCGGAGGAGACCGAGGCCGGCGCCGACTGTACCGGCGACCGCGCCGGGAACCTCTACGTCCAGTACTGGACCTACTACGCCGATTCGGCGACGCTGCGCGGGGTGCCTGTCGCCGGCGCGAAGGGCTACCACGCCGACGACTGGGAGTCCGTCCAGTTTCGGATCGGTCCCGATGGCAGCGTCGATCAGCGCGCCTCCTCCCACCACGGCTACAACTACAAGCGCAACTCGGGCAACTGGGCATCCGACGCCGGTGTCGCCTCCCACGATGGCTGGGGCGAAGCAACCCACCTCCTGCTCGTCTCGGGCGGCAGCCACGCGGGCAACGCCTTCGCCTTTGCCGAGATCGATCGGTTCACGCCGAGCAGCCGGGTCCACCTGGTCCCGCTTGAGCCGATTGCCGCGGAGGGCGGCTTCGAGTTCGCGGTCTCGGCACCCTGGCTGAAGAAGGTCTGGCTCGATCCCGAGGCGAGAGGAACCGACTGACTATTCACATCCCGGTAAGGATCGATGTGTAGGGTCGGTTTCATCCCGGCCGACGTTCTCCCCCAGTCGAAGGCAGCGATCGCGGCAGCCCTCGCCGAAGCGCGGGAGCGGACCCTGGCGCTGGTCGCGCCGCTTGACGACGAGCAGCTGAACACGGTCTACTCGCCGATCCTCAGTCCCCTCGCCTGGGACCTCGGTCATATCGCCAACTTCGAGGAGCTCTGGCTGGTGCAGACGATCGGCGGACGGGAGCCGCTGCATGGCGACCTCGGGCGCTTCTATGACGCGATCGAGAATCCGCGCAAGGTTCGTGGCGAGCTGCCGATCCTGCGCGACGCCGAGCTGCGCTCCTACATGGCGGACGTTCGCGAGCGCACCCTCGAGGTGCTGGAGGGCGTGGAGATCGACGGTGACGCCGAGGACCCGCTGCTGCGGGACGGGTTCGTCTACGAGATGCTGCTCGCCCACGAGCTCCAACACAACGAGACGATGCTGCAGTTGCTGCAGCTGGTCGATGGTTACGAGCTACCGCCGGCGATCGAGGCCGAACGAAATTCCGTGGTTCCTTCCGGTCGCTCAGGGTCCGAAAGGAACCACGCAACGGGGCCGGGGGACGAGATGGTCGCGATTGCGGCCGGGGAGTACGAGATCGGCGCTCCGGAACGCGGTTTCGCATACGACAACGAGCGCCCGCGGCACACCGTCGAGCTCGGGGCCTTCGAGATCGATCGAACGCCCGTCAGCAACGGCGCGTACATCTCTTTCATGGAGGAGACGGACGCCGAGCCGCCGCTGTACTGGGAGCGCGATGGCGATGCGTGGGTCGACACCGCCCGCGGCCGGCGCGAGCCGGTCGACCTCGCCGATCCCGTCATCCACGTCTCCTGGGACCAGGCTGACGCCTTCGCCCGCTGGGCCGGCAAGCGACTGCCGACCGAGTTCGAGTGGGAGGCGGCGCGCCCCCAGCTCGGTGGCCTCGGCCACGGCTGGGAATGGACCTCCTCGGACTTCCTCGCCTACCCGGGCTTCGAGGCCTTCCCCTACCGCGAGTACTCCGAGGTCTTCTTCGGCGACGAGCACAAGGTCCTGCGCGGCAGCTCCTGGGCCACGCACCCGCGCGTCGCCCGGCCCAGCTTCCGCAACTGGGACCTGCCGCAGCGCCACCAGATCTTCTCCGGCATCCGCTGCGCGAGGGACGCATGACGATCGCGATCGACGTCCACCTCGACGCCGACGCCGCGGCGAGGATGGCCCGCGACGTCCGCGCCGGCCTCTGCGACTACCCGAAGGAGCTGGCCCCGAAGTACTTCTATGACGACCGCGGCTCGCGCCTCTTCGAGCAGATCACCGAGCTGCCCGAGTACTACCCGACCCGGGCCGAGCGGGAGATCCTCGAGCAGCGCTCGGGGGAGATCCTCGACGCCGCCGGCTGCCCCAGCACGCTGACCGAGCTCGGCTCCGGCTCGGCGGCGAAGACCCGCCACCTGCTGAGCGCTATGCGCGACCGCAACAGTCTCCATACCTACGTCCCCGTCGACATCTCCGAGGAGATCACCCATCGCACCGCCGCCGAGCTGGTCGACGAGTACCCGGGGCTGAACGTCCACGGGCTCGTCTGCGACTTCGAGCAGTACCTGGAGCGAATTCCGCACGGAACCGACCGGCGGATGATCGCCTTCCTCGGCGGCACGATCGGCAACCTCTACCCGCGCCCGCGGCAGGACTTCCTCGAGCGGATCGCGGCCCTCCTCGGCCCCAGCGACCACCTGCTCCTCGGCACCGACCTGATCAAGGATCGCGCCCGACTTGAGGCTGCCTACGACGACAGCGCCGGCATCACCGCCGAGTTCAACAAGAACGTCCTCGCGGTCCTCAACGAGGAGTTCGACGCCGACTTCGACCTCGACGCTTTCGAGCACGTCGCCCGCTACGACGCCGAGGCCGAGCGGATGGACATCCGGCTGCGGTCGCTGGCCGACCAGGAGGTCCGGCTCGAGGGCCTCGACCTCGACGTCCCCTTCGCCGCCGGCGAGGAGATGCGGACCGAGATCTCGACCAAGTTCAGCCGCGAGCGGCTCGAATCTGTCTACGCCGGCGCCGGCCTGGAGCTGCGGGGCTGGTTCACTGACGCGGACGGCGACTACGCCCTCAGCCTCGCCGGCGTCGCCTAGTCCGGCGCCGGGACCGCCGGAACCTGCTGGGTAATGCAGTGGATGTTGCCGCCGCCAAGGAGGATCTCGCGCGCCGGCACCCCGACCACCTCACGGTCGGGGAAGGTGCGGCGCAGGATCGCCGCTGCCTCCTCGTCGTGCCGGGGATCCAATAGCGGCATCACGATCCCCGAGTTGCCGAGGTAGAAGTTGACGTAGGAGGCGGCCAGGCGGTCGCCGGCGCGGCGCGGCTGCGTGTCCTCGCCTGTGTCGACGCCCTCAGCCTCCTCGGCTGAGATGTGGAGAGGGCCGGGGGAGGGGAGGAAGACGACTTCGAGCGAGCGCCCCCGCGCGTCGGTCGCGGCTTCGAGCCGCTCGCGCGCGTCGTGGGAGATCGCGTGCTGAGGGTCGTCCTCGTCGTCGCTCCAGGTCAGCAGCACCTTGCCCGGTGCGGCGAAGCAGGCGAGGTTGTCGACGTGGCCGTCGGTCTCGTCTTCGAAGACGCCGGCGCCGAGCCAGAGCACCTTCTCGGCCCCCAGGTATTCGAGCAGCACCCGCTCGATCTGCTCCTTCGAGAGGTCGGGGTTGCGGTTGGGATTGAGCAGGCACTCTTCCGTCGTCAGCACCGTCCCCTCGCCGTCGACGTGGATTGCACCGCCCTCGAGCACGATAGGCGCCCGGTAGCGGTCGTCGCCTTCGATCTCCAGCACCTTCGCCGCGACCCGTTCGTCGCGGTCCCAGGGGAAGTAGAGGCCCCCGTCGGTCCCGCCCCAGGCATTGAAGTGCCAGTCGACACCTCGGCGCCCGCCGGCGCCGATTACGAAGGTCGGCCCGTGGTCGCGAATCCAGGCGTCGTCGCTGGAAATCTCGACCACGCGCACCTCGGCCGGCAACAGCGCCCGGCAGTTCTCGAACTGGGCATCGGAGACCGCCATGGTCACCGGCTCGGACTCGGCGATCGCCGCCGCGACCGCGGCGTAGGCCTCCTGCGCCGGCTTGGCGCCGAGACGCCAGTTGTCCGGCCGCTCGGGCCAGGCCATCCAGCAACCGGCGTGGGGCTCGAACTCGGCCGGCATCCGGAAGCCGTCTTCGGCAGGCGTCGATTTCAGGGTCAGACCCATTCCCCTCTATCTTGACCCAGTGGACGAGATCCGCCTGATCCGCGCCCCCGACCCGCCCGAGTCGCTCGCCCGCACGCGCGAGCCGAGCCGGCCGCCGTTCCGGATCGGCGCCGTCCAGCACCACTGGCACCCCAACGCCGACGAGCATGAGGGGGCATTAGAGGAGGGGATCCGTCTCGCGGCCGAGGATGGGGCGCAGCTCGTCTGCCTGCAGGAGCTGACCTTGAGCCGCTACTTCGCCGTCGATCCCGCTGGCCCGAAGGCTGCGGGCGCCGAACCGGAGGAGCTGCCGGGCGGCCGCACCTTCGAGTTCGCCGCACGGATGGCGGCGGCGCACGGAATCCACGTCCACGCGTCCCTCTACGAGCGCGCCGACGCCGAGGACGGCCTTGGCTTCAACACCGCGATCGTCGTCTCTCCGGCAGGGGAGCTGGTCGCCCGCACCCGCAAGCTCCATATCCCCGTCACCGCCGGCTACCACGAGGACCGCTACTTCCGGCCCGGCCCCGGCGACGCCGAGGCCTTCCCCCTTGTCGGTCTCGGCGAGGTCAACCTCGGCCTGCCCACCTGCTGGGACCAGTGGTTCCCAGAGGTCGCGCGCGCCTACAGCCTCGAGGGCGCCGACGTCCTCATTTATCCAACCGCGATCGGCTCCGAGCCCGACCACCCGGACTTCGACACCCAGCCGCTCTGGCAACACGTGATCGTCGGCAACGGCATCGCCAACGGCGTCTTCATGGTGGCGGTCAACCGCATCGGCACCGAGCCGCCCCTCACCTTCTACGGCTCCTCCTTCATCTCCGACCCCTACGGCCGAATCCTCGCCCAGGCCCCCCGCGACGAACCGGCTGTCCTGGTTGCTGACCTCGACCTTGACCAACGCCGAGACTGGCTGGAGCTCTTCCCCTTCCTAACTACCAGACGCCCCGATGCTTACACGAGGTTGGCGGAAGAAGCGACGAAGCTTCAGACGGATAGGTAGTGGGCGACGGGTAGGGGTACCTGGAAGCACCGCTCCCAGAAACGTACCCTACGGTTTGGTAACGAACCGACGGTTAGTCTGTACACAGTAACCGGCAAACAGGTAAAAGGTAGTAACTGTGACGGTGAAGGTGGCTGACCCTTTGGCTCAAGCAATCTTGAGTAATACTGTCTCCGTACCTTGACAGAAATCCGGGCTTCATCTACCGTCGCTTCGCGGGGTGGGAAAGGCCCTTAGCCTGATGAGCAGGGAGGGAACCACCCCGGGAAAGCGAGTTCGGGCAGATGGGAACAGTCGAGACCATTTTCTTTGCCGACCGACTTGAGCGGCCCTGTGACTTCGTCACTAATCGGCTTATCGTCACGACTGATCGCGTCCGAATTGAACATATAGGAAAGGAAGATCCGATGAAGAGGCTCCTTGTGGCGGCATGCGCCTTTGCCGCTTTGCTTGTACCTGCATTTGCATACGCGTCTAGAAAAACAGGGTTGAACGAATTCATGGAATTCGAGGACCTAACAATGGAAAGGAACACCATGGATCACACCTGCACGCTTCTCAGCGAAAAAGCGCGCTGCGTGCCAGTGAGTCAAGCCATCACCTGCTACGTGGGCGGTTTTTCTCTCGACACAGCACAACTGACGGTGTCGAGCACCCCAGTCAAAGGCAATCCCAAACCAACGGACTTCAGCGAGGGCGTAGTTCGTGCGACAGAACAACTGACGGTGCAAAGCACCATCGCCGGCGAAATCAACCAATCACCGAACAACCCGAGCAGTGATCGCAGGGAATTCACCACTTCAACCATTGGAACCGATGAAGGCATCCAGCTAAAAGCGCGCCTCGCATAAGGGCAAGAACCAGAGCAGCGCCCGAGGGCATCACCAGCTGATGTCCGCGTCGTAACGGTCGCACCCTCCCGTTCGTCGCCCGAGTTTGAGGCGGGACAGCCAGACGCGTAAGAGCGTCAGGGAGAGTTATGAGCGACCTAGAGCAGCCCCAGAATCAACCTGAGCCTGATCCAAAGGGCAGTGTCCCGCTTCCTCGGGACGAAGATCTCGAAGACGAGCTTCAGGCCGTCAAGGAAGCACTCGACGCCCCTAGGCCGGACAGACCCGTTGCTCCCTCTGAATTGACAAACGCCGGGGAAGTCACACTTGAGCGTGAACGGGGCACAGTCAGGCGGGAGCGCGTCGAACTGGACGGACTAATCGACGGCAATAAGGACATCACGTTCAAGAGAAAGACGCTGGTTTTTGTCCTCGCTCTTCTGGGTTTTGTCGCTTTGGGGTCGCTCGCGGTCATCGCCAAAGGGATGACCGAAGACACTTATCCGGTTATGGCATATGCGGTGGCAGCACTCTCCGGAGCTGGCGGCGGCAGCGTTTTTGTTTGGAACGTCTACGTCAAAGCCACGGCACCGTCGAAACCCGCACCCGAACCTACGGCGGAGGGGCCGTAACCCGAAACGCCCTGTCTAGGCAGGCGCCAGCGCCTCGATCGTCTCCGCCAGCTTGTCCGGCGTCACGATCGGGGTCAGGATCGGGAGGGTGATGCCTCCGGCGACGAAGGCGTCGAGGCGCTCCTTCATCTGCTCGGGGGAGCCGAAGATGAACATCTCCTCGATCAGCTCCCAGGGTGCCGCCGCGGCTGCGCCCTGGCGGTCGCCGGCCTCCCAGGCCTCGACCATCGGCGCGATCTCCTCGCCGTAGCCGAGCCAGCGGTAGAAGTTGGCGTAGACCGGGACGGTGATATAGGAGGAGAACATGAAGCGGGCGAGCGGCTCGACCTGCTCGCGCTCGCCGGGAATGCAGAAGAAGCGACAGAGGAGCTCGAAGCCCTCGGCCGCGCCCTGCAGCTGTGCCGTCACCTTGGGCAGGCCCGCCAGCGGCAGGAAGTTGGTGAAGGCGCCGTCGGCGCGCTCGACCGCGAGCTCCAGCATCTTGCCCCGCAATGCCGCCAGCACGACCGGGACCCGGTGCGCCGGCTTCTGTTCCAGCTTGAAGCCGGTCTCCGTCCGCTCGCCGGCCAGGGCCGGTTCGAGGAAGTCCAACGTCTCCCGCACCTTGCTCAGCGGCCGCTCGAACGGAATCCGGTTCCAGCCTTCGACGATCCGGTCCGAGGAGGAGCCGATCCCGAGCACGAACCGCCCTTCGGAAGCATCGGCGAGCGCCGCCGCCTGCTGCGCCAGCAGCGCCGGCCCGCGCTGGAAGACGCCGACGATCCCGGTCCCGAGCCGCGCCCGCTCGGTCCAGGCGGCGCTCAGCGCCAGCGGCGTGAAGCCATCCGGGCCGGCCGTCTCACCCGTCCAGAGGTCGGTGTAGCCGGCAGCCTCGGCGCGCCGGACATGCTCCTCGTGCTCAGCGAGCGTCAGTCCCGGCAGCGGCAGCGTCAGACCCCAGCGATCCATCGACCGCGAGCCTATCGTCGCCGCGGTCGTTGCGGACCTCGAAGCGCCGGTTCGGCGACCACTGCTGGAAGAACGATTCGGCGTCCTGGGGACTGAGCGGCCGGGTGAAGAGGAAGCCCTGACCGTTGTCGCACTCCTTATCGCGGATCAGCGAGAGGTCCTGGGGACGCTCGATCCCCTCTGCGGTCGTCTCGATCTCTAGCGCTTTGCCGAGCTGGACGAGGGTGTGGAGGAGGATCTCGTTCTCGCCTCCCTCGGCCAGCTGCGAGACGAAGGAGCGGTCGATCTTCAGTACGTCGACCGGAAATTTCCGCAGGTGCGCCATCGAGGAATAGCCGGTGCCGAAGTCGTCGACGGCGATCCTGACCCCCAGCTCTTTCAGCGCGTGCAGTCGCCGCGCCGTTTCTTCGGCGTTGCTCATCAGGCTCGTCTCGGTGATCTCGAGCGTCAGCGCCTCCGGCGGCAGCCCGCTCGCCTCCAGCGCGGAGACGACGTCGTCAATCAGATCGTCGGTGTCCAGCTGCAACTGGGAGACGTTGACCGAGAGCCCCAACGGCCGCTCCTCCTGTTGCCAGCGGGCAGCCTGGACGCAGGCCTCCTTCAGGACCCAGGCGCCGACCTCGACGATCAGCTTCGAGTCCTCGAGCAGCGGGATGAACTCCTCCGGCTGGACGACCCCCCGGCCCGGGCGGCGCCAGCGGATCAGCGCCTCGACCCCGGTCGGGACCATCGTCTGCAGGTCGAAGGTGGGCTGGTAGACGAGGAAGAACTCGCCGCTGGCGAGCGCGCTCTGCAGGTCCATCTCGATTTCAAGCCGCGACTGCACCTCGTCCTCCATCCCGGACTCGAAAACGAGGAAGCGGCTCTTGCCGCCCCACTTGGCCCGGTACATGGCGATGTCGGCATCGCGCAGCATCTCTTCGGCGGAGGCGCGGACCCCGGTCGCGATACCGATGCTGGCGTTGACGTGCACCAGGGTCTCGCCGCCCTCCCCGAGCGAGAACGGCTCGCTGAACGCTTCCAGCAAGCGCTCGGCGACAAGCTCAGGGCCGGCGGCCAGCGACATCCCCTCGGCGACGACGACGAACTCGTCGCCCCCCATTCGACCCAAGGCGTCGGTCTCCCGGATCACGCCTTCGAGCCGTTCGGCGACGGCGCAGAGCAGTTCGTCCCCGGTCGCGTGACCGAGCGAGTCGTTGATCGCCTTGAAGTTGTCGAGGTCGACGAACAGTGCCGCTACTGGCTCGGAGTTGTGGCGAGCGCGGGTAAGGGTCTGTTCGATTCGGTCGAGGATCAGGGTCCGGTTCGGGAGGCCGGTCAGCGCGTCATGGGTGGCGAGGAAGACGAGTTCTTTCTCGCGGCTGGTCAGTTCCTCATGGGCACGCTGGCGCTCGTCCTCGAAGGACTGGCACATCCGAACCAGGGTGACGTCGAGGCTGCGCTGGACCATCCCCCGCGCGGTTGCCAGCGTCGCGGGGGTGAGGTCGAGGTCGGCGGCGCTCTCGTCGAGCACCTCGAGAGTGGCGTCGCGCCAGCGCAGGCAGCGTTTCGTCACCTCGTTCAGCGCGGCCTCGCGCTGGGAGGCGAGCTGGGCGAAGATCCGCCACGACTCCTGCCCGACCTCGCGAGCGACCGCCTCGCCCTCGCCGGCCATCCAGCGGGCGACGGCGACGGTGGAGACGGTGCCGACGTCCTCGAAGCTGTCTTCGACAACGCGGTCCAGTGTCTTCAAGGATTCGGCCGAGCTGCGCATCATCCGCGCCACCACCTCGGTGGTGCGCGCGCTCAACTCCTGCCCCAGCCGCGAGAGCTCGGTGGCCTCCATGGAGCGCCCATCGGCCACCGGCTGAGAGGTCTTGAGTGGTGGTCATCACTTGGCACGGATTTCGATTGGGGCAAACGTCCAAGTCAGGAGGCCGGCGCCGCTCCCACGGCCGCCAAGCCCGACCGCAACCTCGCTCTCGAGCTCGTCCGCGTTACCGAGGCCGCTGCCCTCGCGAGTGCCCGCTGGTCCGGCCGGGGCGACAAGATCGCCGCCGATCAGGCGGCGGTCGACGCGATGCGCCACGTCCTCGATTCAGTCTCGATGGACGGCACCGTCGTCATCGGCGAGGGCGAGAAGGACGAGGCACCAATGCTCTACAACGGCGAGGGGATCGGCGACGGCACGCCGCCGGTCGTCGACATCGCCGTCGACCCGCTCGAGGGGACCAGGCTCTGCGCCTTGGGGATGCCAAGCGCAATCGCGGTGATCGCTCTGGCCGAGCGCGGCACGATGTTCGACCCCGGCCCCTGCGTCTACATGGAGAAGATGGCGGGCGGGGAAGAGATCGCCGACCTGCTCGATCTTGACCGGCCGCTGCCGGAGACCTTGAAGCTGATCGCCCAGCGCAAGGGCGGCTCGGTCG
>VAYN01000017.1:53054-79299 GCA_005885405.1 Actinomycetota bacterium
TATCCGCCTGATCACCGACGGCGACGTCTCCGCCTCCCTGCTTGCCGTCAGCGAACGCTCCCCCGTCGACCTGCTCTGGGGGATCGGCGGCACCCCGGAGGGCGTGATCTCCGCCGCCGCCCTGAAGTCGATGGGGGGCCAGCTGATCGGTCGCCTCTGGCCGCGAAACGACGAGGAGCGCTCAGAAGCGACCGACGCCGGCTACGACCTCGACCGCATTCTCACCGCCAACGACCTCTGCTCGGGCGAGGACGTCTTCTTCTCCGCCACCGGCGTTACCGACGGCGACGTCCTCCAGGGCGTCCGCTACCGCGGCCCCGGTGCCACCACCGAGTCGCTCGTGATGCGTTCCCGCTCGGGCACGGTCCGCCGCGTCCACGCTCGCCACGACAGGTCGAAGCTGCGGGAGATAATCGGCGAGCGGTACGGGTAACCACCGCCTCCGCGGGTAGCGTGGAGGCGTGATCGCAGTCGCCGGCGCAACCGGCTACATCGGCGGGCTCCTTTCGCGGCGCTTCGTGGAGGAAGGGCAAGAGGTTCGCGCCCTTGCCCGCAATCCGGAAAAGGCAAAAGACCTAGAGAGGGCTGGCTGCGAGGTCTTGCGCGCTGATGTCCTCGAGCCGGAGAGCCTGACCCCCGCCTTGGTAGGGGTCGAGGTCGCCTACTACCTCGTCCACTCGATGGGCCGGGGGGGCGACGGAGACTTCGCCGAGCGCGACCATCAAGGGGCCGAGAACTTCGCGGCCGCTGCTGCGTCCGCCGGGGTGAAGCGGATCGTCTACCTCGGCGGCCTGGGGGAGGGCTCAAAGCACCTCGACAGCCGACACGAGACCGCCCAGGCGCTGCAGGGAAAGGGAGTTCCGGTCAGCTACTTTCGCGCCGCCGCGGTGATCGGCGCCGGCAGCGAGTCCTTCCGCACCGCCTTCTACCTCGTTCGGCGCCTGCCGATCATGGTGACTCCGCGCTGGGTGGAGACGCGCACGCAGCCGATAGCGGTCAGCGACGCAGTCGCCTACCTGGCAGCTGCCGCCGACCTGCAGCTCGCGGTCGATCGGGAAATTGAGATCGGCGGCCCCGACCTCACCACCTACGGCGGCATGATCGACGAGCTGGCCGAAGTGCAGGGAAGGCGACCGCCGATGCGGATCACCGTGCCGCTGCTCACCCCGCGGCTTTCGTCCCTCTGGATCGGGCTGGTGACGCCGGTCGACGCAGGTGTCGCCAAGCCCCTGATCGAGGGTCTCGCAACGGAGACGATCATCCGCGACCCTTCGGGAATGGAGCTCATCGCCGCGGTCCGGCGCACCCCTCTCGACCGCGCCCTTCGGGCGGCAGTTGAAGACTCCAGTGTTCTCTAGTAGAACTAACCGTACCCATTAAATAATTTTCATAAACGGGCAGGGGAGAGGAACTCGTGTGGCCATTTCGAGTGCAGTTTCGTCCGTGGTGGGACCCGATAAAGAGCACCGCTCCGGCGAGCACACGCTGGCTCTGCTCTCGACGCCCCTGAACCTATTCATCCTTCGCGCCCTCTCTGACCGGCCGATGCGGCTGGCGGAACTGCGGCAGGCCACCGGTTTGCCGGCGCAAACGACTCTCCGCGGCCACCTGGCGGGCTTGGAGGAGAGCGGAGCGGTGGCGAAACGGCCGACCCAGAAGATGCCTTACGCGGTCGAGAACGCGCTAACGCCGATGGGTGAGAACCTGCTTGAGGTCGCGGGGTCGCTGGATTCATGGCTGCAAAAGGGACCAGGGGGTCCGATCTCGCTGGACTCGGGAGCCGCGAAGGGAGTGGTCAAGGCTTTCGTCGACGGCTGGGGCTCGTGCGTGATCAGCACCTTGGCGACCAGGCCGATGTCGCTGACCGAACTCGACCGTGAGATCGCCGAGTTCAGCTATCCCGCCCTCGAGCGCAGGCTCTCCAGCATGCGGATGGCCGGCCTGGTTGAAGCGCAGCCCGGCACCGGATCGGGAACCCCGTACGCCCTTACCGAGTGGGCCAGGCGGGGAGTCCGTCCCCTTGCCGCCGCGGCTCGCTGCGAGCGCGTGCATATGCGGGACCGGGCCGCACCCGTGACGGAGGCCGATGTTGTGGGAGCGTTCCTGTTGGCGACTCCGCTGGCGAGTCTCTCCGAGGACAGAAGCGGCGTCTGTCAGCTCCAGGTGGAGGCCGCGCAGGGCTTGGCCCAGGAGTCGGGAATAAGCGTCGAGGTTGAGCACGGCAAGGTGGTTGCCTGCGAGTCTGGGATCACCCCCCACAGCCCCAACTTCGCAGTCGGAACGACGTCGAAATGGCTGGCCGCGATCAGGGACGGTGCGATCGAGGAACTGCGCTTCGGCGGCGGGCAACTGGCCGAAGGGCTGGTTCGGGCCATGCACCTCACCCTGATGAGGACTTGACCGCCTCCTCCTGCTCGGCGCGGGCTACCTCTTCGCCGACGAAGGGCACCAGCAGGTTGTAGGTGAGGTCGGGAAGCAGGCGGGGTAGCTCAGGGGCGCGATCGAGCACGACCTCCTCGTAGATCCTCGCCAGGATCGCCCCGACCGCCAGCTGCGTCGCCTGCGTCAGGGCTGGGGACGGTCCGCCATCCTCCAGCCCTTCGTCGATCAGCTTCGTGAAGCGGGCGTATTCGGCCCGGAAAGTGGAGCGGAAGGCCGGGCCGACAGCGCTGAGCTCGACAAAGACGAAGCGCGCGGCCGCGGGGTCGGCGGCGAACCAGAGCAGCGTCGTCGCCAGCGCCTCCCGCATCCGACCCGGCCACGGTCCCGACGTGATGTAGGCGGCGCGTACGCGTGCCTCGAGGTCATCGACGAGGACCTTGTGGGCAGCGAGCATGCAATCGAGCCTGTCGTTAAAGAGTTCGTAGAAGCTCTCGCGGCCGACACCGGCCTCGCCGAGGATGTCGGCGACCGTGGTTGCTTCGTAACCCTTGTCCACGGTGACGCGGACAACCGCAGCGAGCAGGCGTTCCCGCTGTGAGCGCACGACAATCTCCCGCGGCAGCCCGTGGCGGCCGCGCGGAAGCCGCCAGGCGCGCAGATCCTCAGGCTCGTCGGGCACCGTTCCGAGAACCACTGCTCTCGCCGCTTGCCAGCCTTGACTGTCTGAGCGCCTCCTCGTGGCCTCCGAAGGGACTGACCGCCAGATAGACGATCTCCGGCAGCAACTGCGGCAACTGGCTTGCCTTCCCGGTCGCGATCTGGTTGAGGAGGAGGACCTGCGCTTGACCGAAAGCGAGGCGCGGGTCCAGGTGCGGGGTGGGGTCGTTGCCGCTCCTACCCCAGAGGGCTTCCAGGGCGGGGATGGTCGCGCGCCGGTAGCGCTCGATCACGGCGGGCTCGACGGCGAGCGCGTCGCCGCTAAGTAGCTGGGCGAGCCCCGGTCGAGCGGTGAGGCAGTCGAGGACGGCGGTGGCCCCCTTTCGGGTGGCGTCTCCCGGCCCGTCCGCTGCGGAGTGGGCGGAGGCGGCGACGCCTTCGAGTTGGGAAACGCAGTAGTCGATCGCTGCGTCGAAGCACGCTCGCTTGTCGACGAAGTGCTTGTAGAAGGTCGTGCGAGAGATCCGGGCGCTGGCGACAATGTCGGTGATCGTCGTCGCCGCGTAGGTCTTCTCGGCGCAGGACTCGATCATTGCGTCGACGATCCGCTGCCGCTGTGTCAGCGCGCTGAGATCGGGAGGCATCGTCGGTCGCAGCACGGTGGCCCCGTCTTCAGAACTCTGATGTTTTTGCATCAGTGCGGATTGTTCCAGCCTAGCTCGCCCGGTGGACTCTTGGTCCAACAACTGGTGGGGGTGCGGCCCCCGAAGGATAGGACAGTTTTTATTAACTAGTCGAGGACGCCCCGCGCGGGGCGGAGGCACGGTCCTCGTCGCAGCCCTCGCAAGGCTGGCGGGGGGCGGCTTCGTAAGGGAGTTCGCCGGTGACGTGGTACTCGAAGCGGAGTGAATTGATCACGGCCCCGACCATCAGGGCGAGGCTGAGCACGTAGAACCAGAGCAGGGCGATGAGGATGAAGCGAAGGGTTGAGCCGAACCGCGAGAGGCTGGACACATTGGAGAGATAGATCGGGAAGAGCCAGTTGGCGAGGCCGGCGCCGAGGGTGACGAAGAGCGCCCCCGGCCAGACCGCCCGCCAAGGCATATGCCCTTTCGGGACGGCCCAGAAGATCACGCAGCAGATTCCGAAGGTGACCAGCAGCGCCGCCCCCAGGAGCAGGATCGTGTCCAGGGCCTTGATGTCGGAGAGGCCTAGGGGGAGGCGGTCGGTGCTGCTGACGAGGCCGCTCTCCAGCGTCGGCACGAAGATGCTGGCGGCGATGAAGAGGAGGACGACGACCAGCATCGCGAAGGAGAAGCGCTTCTGTTCGACCCAGCCGCGGCACTCGACGTGGTAGATCCGGCAGAAGGCGGTGTCCATTGCGCCCCAGAAGGAGGCGCCGATCCAGAGCGAGCCGGCAAAGGCGGCGATCCCGATCGTCGCCGTGTTGTTCTCGATCCGGCTCAGCGCGTCGGTCAGAGTCTGCTGCTCGGTGTTGGGGAAGAGGCGCTGGAGGTCGGCGAGGACGCTGCTCTCAACCCCTTCGATCTTCAGCACCTGGCCGAAGACGAAGAGGACCAGGAGGGCGAAGGGGAAGACCGCCAGCATCAAGTTGTAGGCGACCATCGCCGAGAGCCCGGTGACGTTCTCGCGGTAGGCACGGTTCCAAAAAGCGCGTAGCCAGGGGGTCGGATGGCGGAGAGAGCTGGGCATTGACTTCACAAACTGAAGCGGGTACCATGCGAACAGGCGTTTGACGTAGATGCAGGCGCCGCCCACCAGGGCACAATGACGATTTAGACGCTACTTCGCGGACCACCTGTCGGGTCCGCTTTTTGTCGGTCCGGCGCGACTTTCGAGTTGCGACGGTATTTCATCGTCAGGACTAAACATCGACCGCAAGGGAACGAGTAAGAACGGATGCTGGTAGCAGAGCTTCAGGAACTGGAGGAGGTCAAAAACCTCCTGAATCGTGGGCAGCAGCTCGGCGTGCTGACTTTCGGCGATGTCGCCTCCGCGGTTTCCGAGGTCGACCTCGACGAGTCTGACGTAGAGGACCTCTACGGCCACCTCGAGAAGTCGGGGATCGAGCTCGTGGAGGACATGGACCCGGCGCAGAAAGCCGCGGCCGAAGCGCTTCCCGTCGACACCGGCAAAAAAGGCCGCCGGCGCCAGAAACAGGCGCTCGACCTGAAACCGGACATGACCACCGACTCCTTGCAGCTGTTCCTCAAGGACATCGGCAAAGTCCGCCTGCTGACGGCGGCGGAGGAGGTCGAACTCGCGAAACGGATCGAGCGAGGCGATCTCGACGCGAAGCAGAAAATGGTCGAGTCGAACCTGCGCCTGGTCGTCTCGATCGCGAAAAATTATCGGAACCAGGGCCTGCCCTTCCTCGATTTGATCCAGGAGGGAACCCTCGGCCTGGTCCGCGCGGCGGAGAAGTTCGACTACCGCAAGGGGTTCAAGTTCTCCACCTACGCGACCTGGTGGATTCGCCAGGCGATCGCCCGTGCGCTGGCTGACAAGGCGCGGACGATCCGGATCCCGGTCCACGTCGTCGAGAAGCTGAACAAGATCGGCCGCGCTGAGCGCAAGCTGGTCACCGAGCTGGGTCGTGAGCCCACCCCGGAGGAGATCGCCGAGGTAACGGGGATCGATCCCGAGGAGGTCGACTCGATCAAGCGCTCCGCCCAGGCCCCGGTTTCCCTCGAGAAGCCGGTCGGCGACGAGGAGGAGTCGGAGTTCGGCCAGTTCATCGCCGACGAGAAGGCCGAGAGCCCGTTCGACCGGGCCGCGGACCTGCTGACCAAAGAGGCGTTGAAAGAGGCGCTGGAGAACCTCTCCTACCGCGAGCGCCGCGTGCTCGAGCTCCGCTACGGGCTCGGCGGCGAGCACCCGCGGACCCTGGACGAGGTCGGCCGCACCTTCAACGTCACCCGCGAGCGGATCCGCCAGATCGAGAACCAGAGCTTGAAAAAGCTCCAGTCCCTCGGCGAGGCGCAGAAACTCCGCGAGGTCGCGTAACCAGGATTAAGTGATCGAACATCCCGGCCGATACAGGCCGGGATGTTCGACATTGACCCAGCGCTGCGCACGCTCATCGAGCGGGGAGGCTCGGACCTCCACATCAAGGTGGGGGTACCGCCGACCGCCCGTCTGCACGGCGAGCTGGCGCCGATCGAGGGCTACCAGCCGCTGACTCCGGCGGACACCGAAAAGGCCTTCCAGGACATGGCCGAGGTTCGCTCGCTGACCGAGTTCGAGGAATGCGGCGAGGCCGACTTCTCCTACTCGATCAAAGGGCTCTCGCGCTTCCGCGTCAACGCCTTCAAGCAGCGCGGCTCGATCTCCATCGTCTGTCGCGCAATCCCCTTCGACATCCGCTCGGTCGAGGACCTCGGGCTGCCGGATGTGGTGACGAAGCTGGCCGAAGAGCAGCGCGGGATCATCCTCGTCACCGGCACCACCGGCTCGGGTAAGAGCACGACGCTGGCGGCGATGATCGACCACATCAACCGGACGCGGACCGATCACATCGTCACCCTCGAGGACCCGATCGAGTACCTGCACCCGGACAAAAACTCGATCGTCAACCAGCGCGAAGTCGGCTCGGACACTGAAAGCTTCGCCCGCGCCATGCGCCGCGTCCTGCGCCAGGACCCCGACGTGATCCTGATCGGCGAGATGCGCGACGAGGAGACGGTCCGCACCGCCCTCTCGGCGGCCGAGACCGGCCACCTCGTCCTCTCCACCGTCCACACCCTGGATGCGACCGAGACGATCAACCGCATCGTCGACTTCTTCCCGCCCCACCTCCAGCACCAGGCCCGGGTCATGCTCGCGGCGACCCTCAAGGGCGCGATTGCCCAGCGCCTCGTCCCCGACGTCACCGGCGACGGCCGCGTCCCCGCCTCGGAGATCCTCATCGTCACCGGCCGCGTCCAGGACCTGATCATGAACCCGGAGGAGACCGGCAAGATCACCGAAGTCATCGCCGAGGGCGAGTACTACGGCATGCGCACCTTCGACCAGTCCCTGATGCACTACGTGATGGAGGGCAAGGTCGCCGAGTCCGTCGCCCTCGAGTTCGCCTCCAACCCCCACGACTTCAAACTGATGCTGGCGGCGGGCGGCCAGCGCGCGAGCGGCATCGAGCAGCTCGCACCCGCAACTGACTAGGGCGGGTGTCCAGTTGAAAAAAGAGCTCGCACCGATCGGCTCAAGCTCAGGGCGGCAGTAGCCGATGGGAACGGCGATGCTCGCAATCGACCGCTTCATCCTGCTGATCCGCGATCTGCGTCGCAGCGAGCGCGGGATGGCGCTGCCGACCGCGATCTTCGCGATGGTCGCCACCCTCGGCCTCGGTAGCGCGGCGGTTCTTTCTTCGGTCAACGCCCAACAGGGGAGCCACCGCGACAGCGACTCGAAGAGCGCGATCGCCGCTGCCGATGCCGGCGCGAACATCGCCCTCTTGCGCCTGAACCGCTACGCCTCCGCGCTGACGACCACGAACCCCTGCCTTTGGGTCAACGGCAGCACCCTCGCACTCACCAAAGCCTCTGCCGACGGCTGGTGCCCGGAAGTCAAAGGGACGGTCGGGTCTTCCAGCTACGCGTACCGGACTACTCCCCTGAGCGCCACGGGGACTATGACCGTGGTCGCGACCGGCAGCGACGGCGTGGTCAGCCGCCGCGTCGCCGTCGGATACAAAACGACGACCGTGGGCAGCGCCTTGGCCAACGAGGGCATGATCGGCCTCGATGACATGCTGATCGACCAGAACGCCGACGTTAAAGTCAGCGCCGGAACCAACGGCAACATCTACGTCGAAGAGAATGCCGACGTCTGCGGAAACGTTCGCCACGGCATCGGCAAAAAACCGACTTGGGGCAACAATTCCACCCAGTGCCAGGGGTACGGCGTCACCGAAGGAAACGTCACCCTCCCCCCGGTCAGCTCCTTCATCCCGGCCAACATCGCGACGGTTAACAGCAACTACAGACTCGTCACCTGCACGGCGCCGAAAGTTCCCACTGGCTGCCAGGAAGACACCTACACGGGCGGTTGGTCCACCAACTCGCCGTGGAACCCGAACACCCGGACCTTGACCACGGGCAACAAGAGCACGATCACGCTGAGCGGCGGCGACTACTTCATCTGCAAGATGACCCTCGGCAACAACTCTCACTTCGTCATGGGCTCGGGCGCAACTGTGCGGGTCTTCTTCGACACCCCCGAGAACTGCGGCCTTTCGTCCGTCGCAAAGCAGATTGATCTCGGCAACGGTGGCGACATCACCGCCACCGACTACAACGCCGCGCTCGGCAAATTCAACATGCCGGGCTTCTACCTGATGGGCTCGCCGACGATCGCGACCAAGGCTGAAATCTCCCCCAACGGCGGCAGCGTCAACGAATTCCTCCTCTACGCGCCGCAGTCCGAAATCCTGATCAAAAACAACGCCACCTTCAAGGGCGTGATCGCCGGCAAAAAAGTCCATTTCGAAAAGGCGATCCTCGAACAGGACAAAGGCTACGAACCGCCCCAGATCGGCGGCGCGACGATCTTCGAGCGCCAGTCCTTCGTCGAGTGCACCGGCTCGACCGGTTCGCCGCCGAACGCCAACTGCTGACCCTTCCGCTCTCGGCTGGGAACTCGCATCCGCGGCTCAAGGCGCTGCCCCCGGCGGTCGATCTATAAGCGAACGTATGAGGGAGCAGCTGAACAACAACCCCGCCGTCCAGATTGGCGCCGTCGCCGTACTGCTGGTGGTCGGTGCGATCTTCCTGATGACGAGGATGGGCGGGGGAGAAGAAAGCTCCGAAGGGGGCGAAGTCAGCGCCACCGTCAACGGGGTGACCGCTACCGGCGAAACCCCGGGTGAAGCAGTCGAAGGTGCGGTGGAAACCCTTGAAACCGGGGCCGCCCCGACGCCGGTTGCCCCCGCCGCTCTTCCGCCGGTGAAGACGCCCGAGAACGTCGTCCGCGCCTTCGACTCCGGCGCCACGGTGGCATTGCTCTTCGTCCGTGAGGGGGGAATCGACGACCGCGTTGTTCGAGGCACGACGGCGGTGCTCGCGTCACTTCCCGATGTCGCCTCCTTCGTCGTCCCGGCTGACGAAATCGCCCGGTACACCTCGGTCACCGCGGGGGTCGGCGTCGAACGTGTGCCCGCCCTCGTCGTACTGACCCCGAAGCGTGACGACCAAGGGGTACCGACCGGCTCGGTCCTCTACGGCTACCAGACTCCTGCCACCGTCCGCCAGGCGATCATCGACGCCGGCTACAAGGGGCCGACGCTCGACTACCACCCGTGAGCATGGGCTCCAACGAGTATCCGGGCCACCTGCGGCCGGTGCCCGATTCCGGAGACTCCACCGCGCCTAAGCTCGATCCCGAAGCCGGCGGTACGCCCGGCCTGACCGCACCGGTCTCCCGGGGACGGTCGGCCGGATTCATCACCGACGTCCTCATCGAGCTCGGCTGTGTCAGCCAGGAGCGCGTCGACCAGGCGATCGAAGCCGCCCGTACCGCCGGCGCCCCCCCCGAGGCGCTGCTGCTGACCGAAGGCGCGATCAACGGCGACCAGCTCTCCCGGGCGATCGCCGAGCGCTACGGACTCGACCACATCGACCTCTCGGCCTACCAGGTGGACATGGCCGCGGCCAACCTGATCGCCGTCAACACCGCCCGTCGCTATCGCGCCCTGCCCGTCGGCTTCGTCGACAAGCAGACGCTCCTGGTGGCGATGGCCGACCCGACCAACGTCCTCGCCGTCGACGACATCCAGATCGCGACCGGCCTCGACTGCCGAGTCGCCGTCGCCGCCGAGGAAGACATCGAAGCGCTGATCGTCCGGCTCAACACCTTGCAGAGCGCCGTCAGCGAGGCCGTGGTCGAAGGCGAGGAGGAGGCAGAGGACGAGCTCGCCGAAGTTGCCGATTTCGAAGTAAGCGCCGAAGACGCGCCGGTCATCAAGCTCGTCTACAGCATCCTCGGTCAGGCGGTGGGGGAGGGAGCCTCCGACATCCACTTTGAGCCCGCCGAGGGGGAAATGCGGGTTCGTTTCCGGATCGACGGCGTCCTCCGGGAGGCCGCTCACGTGCCGAGCCGGATGGTCAGTGCCGTGATCTCCCGCGTGAAGATCATGAGCGACCTCAACATCGCCGAGAAGCGGGTCCCCCAGGACGGCCGGGTCAGCGTCACCGTCGAGGCCAAGAAGGTGGACCTCCGCGTCACGACGTTGCCTACCCAGCGTGGCGAGGGGGCGACGATCCGCATCCTCGACAAAGAAAACGCGCAGCGGACCCTGGACGAACTGGGTATGGACGGCGATTCTCGCGGACGTTTCCAGGAGGCTTTCCAGCAGGCTTACGGGGCTGTCCTCGTCACCGGCCCGACCGGCTCGGGAAAGAGCACGACCCTCTACGCGGCGCTGCGCGAGATGAACACCGTCGACAAGAAGATCATCACGGTCGAGGATCCGGTCGAGTACCAGCTGGATGGCGTCAGCCAGATCAACGTCAACCGCAAGGCGGGCCTCGACTTCGCCACCGGCCTACGATCGATCCTGCGCGCCGACCCTGACGTGGTGATGGTGGGCGAGATCCGCGACGGCGAGACGGCCCGGATCGCGATCGAGGCCGCGCTAACCGGCCACATGATGCTCTCGACCCTGCACACCAACGACGCCCCTGGCGCGATCACCCGCCTCATGAAGATGGGCATCGAGCCCTTCCTGACCGCCTCCTCGGTCGACTGCGTGGTCGCCCAGCGCCTCGCCCGCAAGCTCTGCTCGCACTGCAAGCGCCGCACGGTCGTGCCTCCCGAGGCCCTCGGCGAGATGGGGATGCGGGTCGGCGGCGACCTCGAGGCCTACGAACCGGTCGGCTGCGCACGCTGCAACCAGAGCGGCTACCGCGGCCGGGTCGGGATCTACTCGGTGATGAAAATGAGCGAGCGGATCAAAGACATGACCGTTTCGCAGGCCGCCGAGGCTGACATCGGGGCGGCAGCACGCGAGGAGGGCATGCTGACCCTGCGCGAGGACGGGCTTCGAAAGGTCCGAGCAGGCCAGACCAGCCTCGAGGAGATCCTCAGGGTCACGGCCTGACGGTGCAGATTCTTCCGGGACTCCAGTTTCTCAGTCAGATGCCGATCTAACACCCGATGTCCTTCGACTTCTCAGAGGTGCTGCGGCGGATGGTCGAGGCGAGGGCCTCGGACGTCCACCTGACTGCCGGCTTTCCCCCCGCGATGCGGGACAAGGGCAAGATCATCCCCATGGACGGGTTCCCGGTCCTGGGGACCCAAGAGACCCGCGAGGTCGTCTTCAGCATCCTCAACGACGACCAGCGCAAACGGTTCGAGAACAACAAACAGCTCGACTTCGCCTACGCGATCCCCAACGTCGCCCGCTTCCGCGTCAACTGCTTCATGCAGCGAGGGGCCGTCAGCGCCGCCTTCCGGCTGGTGCCGCAAGAGATTCCTTCCCTCGACTCTCTGAAAGTCCCGCAGATCCTGCGCGAGCTGACCCAGAAACCGCGAGGGTTCGTCCTCGTCACCGGCCCCACCGGCTCGGGCAAGAGCACCACCCTGGCGGCGATGCTCGACGTGATCAACCGCGAGCGCCAAGACCACATCCTCACGATCGAGGACCCGATCGAGTTCCTGCACCAGCACAAAAGCTCGATCGTCAACCAGCGCGAGATCGGCTCCGACGCCGAGGACTTCGCGCTCGGGCTGAAAGCCGCGCTGCGAGAGGACCCCGACGTGATTCTGGTCGGCGAGATGAGGGACCTGGAGACGATCGCCACGGCGCTGACCGCAGCCGAGACCGGCCACCTCGTCTTCGCCACCTTGCACACCCAGTCGACCGCGCAGACGGTCGACCGGATCATCGACGTCTTCCCCCCTCAGCAGCAGGGGCAGGTGCGGACGCAGCTCTCGATCGCGCTGCAGGGCATCGTCACCCAGCAGCTGTTGGAGACCGCCGACGGGGTCGGGCGGACCGTCGCCTGCGAGGTTCTGGTCCCGACGCCGGCGATCCGCAACCTGATCCGCGAGGGCAAGACCCACCAGATCTACGCGGCAATTCAGACTGCCGGCGCTGTCGGGATGCAGACGATGGACGCCGACCTCGCCCGCCTGGTCCGCTCCGGGACGATCACGCGCTCACTGGCCGAGCAGCGGGCCTCTGTACCGGAGGAGCTGAAGCGACTGCTCGGAGGGGGCCCGGCCGAAGCCGGCTATGCGGCCGACGGGAACGGCTACACGCCGCAGACGCCCAACTACGTCCAGCAGGGGCAGTAGCCGATGGCCGGGGCCACGACCTTTGCCTTCCGGGCGATGGATGGCGGTGGTGTCGCCACCGCCGGCGAAATCGAGGCAGAGTCCAAGGCTCAGGTAGGCGAGCAGCTGCGTCAGCGCGGCCTGATCGTGCTCGACGTCTCGGAGAAGTCCGAGCCGTTCAAAATCGAGCAGCTCTGGCAGACCTGGAAAGGCATCGACATGCGCGAGCTGTCGATTTTCTCCCGCCAGTTCGCGACGCTGGTCGCCTCGGGCATGCCGATGCTGCGAAGCCTCCACACGCTCGAGGAGCAGACCCAGGACGAGCGGATCAAAGCGGCGATCGGCGGAATCCGGGCCGACGTCGAGGCTGGTAGCTCCCTGGAGCAGGCGATGGAGCGCCACCCCGAAGTCTTCGACCGCCTCTACCGGGCGATGGTTCGGTCGGGGGAGCAATCGGGTCAGCTCGAGGACGCGCTCGACCGGATCGCCTACCAGGTGGAGAAATCCGACTCGCTGAGACGGCAGGTGAAATCGGCGATGATGTACCCGGCGCTGATCTTCGGCTTCGCGATGGTCGTCTTAATCGCGATCGTCGCCTTCGTCATCCCCACCTTCGTCGGCATCTTCGAAGAGATCGGCGAAGAAAATCCAGGTGAAAAGGCGGCGCTTCCACTCCCCACCCAGATCTGCGTTGCCGCGTCGGACCTGATCACCGGCTACTGGTTCATCCTCTTCCCGGCGGTAATCGTCGCTTTTGTTGTCTTTTTCAGGTGGAAGCGAACCGAAGGCGGGAAAAACGTCTGGGACCGCTTCATCCTGCGGCTGCCGATGAAGGTCGGCGACGTGATCCAGAAAGTGGCGCTGGCCCGCTGGTCACGAACCTTTGCCGGCGCCGTTTCGGCCGGCGTGCCGATGCTTCAGGCGATCAAGCTGACCGGGGAAACCTCCGGCAACATCGTCCTCGAGCGGGCGATGGAGGACATGTACGCCTCGGTAAAGCGGGGGGGCTCCCTCGCTGGCCCGATCCAACGTGACGAGATCTTCCCGCCGATGGTTGGCCACATGGTCGCGGTCGGCGAGGAAACCGGCCAGCTCGAACACATGCTGTCCAAGATCGCCGACTTCTACGAGGCCGAGGTCGACGCCAAGGTGAAAGCGCTGACCTCGCTGATCGAGCCGATCATGATCGTCTTCGTCGGCGGCATCGTCGGCTTCATCGTGATCGCGATGTACCTGCCGATCTTCAGCCTCTACGACAAGATCCGCTGATTCGCTGTCGGCTCATCGGTTTTGGGCGGTTCGACTGGACGCCCGTACAACCGGTCCAACTTTTTGCTCCAAGCAGCCCCAATTTCAGGGATCAAGTTACTGGCGCAGGGGTCGATGAAGGGCAGGTGATGAATCTGCCAGTGCTTCGGTGCCAAAGGCAAACTCGCTGTGAGGCGGGGGCGCAAAGCTGTCGGGACTCCCTTGGAGTTGGCCGGGCTACCACCGGGGTCGACAGACACCACGTGGCTTCATGCGACGGGGCTCTGGCGCAAACGATTAGGACCATAGGAGGTCACTAATGTTTCTCCAGAATCTCCGGGCCAAAGTTGGCGCCCGGCTCAACGGCGACAGCGAGGCCGGCTTCACGCTGATCGAGCTCCTCGTCGTCATGCTCATTCTCGGAATCCTCGCGGCGATCGCTTTGCCTGCGTTCTTCAATCAGAAAGACAAGGCAGGCGACGCCAAGGCCAAGGAGTACGCGCACTCCGCGCAGGTCGCGATGGAGACCTGGTTCACCGACCACGGCACCTACGCTGGTGCGAGCGAGGAAAACCTCGAGGCGATCGAGCCCTCGCTGAAGAACGCCACGTTTACGGCGGTCACCCCGAACGGAACCACCGGGTACACCATCACCCTCCAGGGCGCCAAGACCACCCAGACGTTCAGCGTGACCAACGTCAACGGCACCCTCACCTACCCGTGCACCACCGGCGGTCAGGGCGGTTGCCCGGAGACCGGCGCGACCGACGAATGGGATTAGTCCTCTGATCGCTCGCGATTAGACGTGCTTAGCGAAGGGCGGGCTTCAAGGCCCGCCCTTCGGTTTTCTGGCCGACTGACGGGAGCGGGACTCAACCGAATGATGCTTTCGGTCGATAGATCCAGGGTGCAACTCCGAGCAATAGCCGCTGCTGGCCTGGCCTTCGTAGCCGTTGCCGTTTCGGTTTCCGACGCGGCCGCGGCTCCTGCCAACTTCGCTGGTGCTTCCAGCGACGGCGGGAGGGTCTTCTTCACCACGACCGACACGCTCGTCAACGGCGACACGGACAGCCGCCAAGACGTCTACGAGCGCTCCTACGACACCGGGCTCGGACGTTACGTGACGCGCTTGGTCTCTACCGGCCCAACCGGCGGCAACGACGCCTATCCCGTTCTCTATGACGGTGCCTCCGCCGACGGAACCCGCGCCTTCTTTTCGACTGAGGAGAAGCTGGTCGGCGTCGACGAAGACCTCAGCGAGGACATCTACGAGCGCGACCTCACCACCAACACCACGAGCCTTGTCTCGATCGGGGACGCCGGCGGCAATGGGGAAACGGACGCGAACTTCTCCCCCGGCGGGGTCATTCCCGGCGGTGACAAAGTCTTCTTCCGCACGTCGGAGGTTCTCGACGCCGACGACGGCGACACTTTTATCGACCTCTATATACGCGACCTGGATGCAGGTACGACGACGCTGGTTTCCGCGGGAAGCGCCGACTGCGCCAACCTCGGATGCGGCGAGGGCAACTTCGCGGCGACCCTCCGCGGCGCTTCCGTCGATGGCACCGTGGCCTTCCTCACCACCGACGAGCAGCTCGACGCCGCCGACACCGACAACCTGCTGGACATCTACCGCCGCGACCTCGTCGCCGGCGTCACCACCCTCGTCTCCACTTCCGGTGTCTGTCCAGCGGCTGCCGATTGCAGCGCCTCCTACGGCGGCATCTCCTTGGATGGCGCCCACGCGTACTTCGAGACCAGCGAAAGACTGGTCGCGGCCGACCAGGACAGCTCCCAGGATGTCTATGACTGGTCGGTCGGTGGAGGCCCTGCTCTTGTCTCGACCGTTCCCGCGGGGGCCAACGCCGCTCGAACCGCGATCTTCGCCGGCGCCAGCTTCGACGCCAGTCGGGTCTACTTCGAAACCGATGAGCCTCTCCTCGTCGCCGACCAGGACTCGGCAAACGACGTATACGAGAGGAGCGGCGGGACGACCTCGCTGATCTCCGTCGGTCCGGCGGGGGGCGATGCGGACTCGCCTGCGTCGCTCGAATGGGTGTCACCAGACGGCAGCACCCCGACGGTGCTCTTCGGCACCGACGAGCCCCTCGTCTCCGGCGACGAAGACTCGTCTCAGGACGTCTACGCACGCAACGGCGGGACGGTTACGCTTCGCTCCCTCGCCGCCACGGGTGGCAACGGGCCCTACAACGCCAGCTTCGCCGCGGCCTCGAACGACGGGGGGCGCCTCTTTGTAGTTACCGCCGAGCCCCTCGATCCCGCGGCCGACACCGACACCGCGCTCGACGTCTACGAGATCACCGCAGGCGTTGCGAGCCTCGTATCGACCGGCCCGGCGGCGGTCAAATCCCAGGTCCCGGCCGGATTGCCAACCGGAGCGGTCGCGGCGGACGGCTCCCACGCATTCTTCATCACCGAGGAGCCGCTCACCGAAGGCGACCTCGACGCCGAAAACGACGTCTATGACCACTCCTCGGCCGGCACCCTGCTCGCCTCCACCGGGAACTCCATCCCGATCGGGCCGCCGACGCCGACTCTGACCGGCACCGACCCGGCTTCTCCGGCCACCTCGCTCACCCCGCGGATCAAAGGTCAGGCTCAGCTCGGAACCGCGATCAAGATCTACGCCACCTCGGACTGTTCCGGCGTCCCGGTTGCGACCGGCACCTCCGCCACCCTCGACTCGCCCGGGATCGAAGTGACGGTCAGCGCCGGGTCCAGCACCAACTTCCGCGCCACCGCCACCGACAACCATGGCGACACCTCTCCCTGCTCGGCGTTCATCGGCTACACCCAGCAGGGTTCGACGCCGCCGACCTCAGACCCCGGGCCCGATCCGGGTGGCGCTTCCGGCGGTTCCGGTCCGACTTCGACTCCACCTGCGACCGACGGTGGCAGCTCCAAAGGCGGTAGCAGGGGCAAGGGGGGCATCACCTACCTCACTCCGGACACGAAGATCACCTTCGCGCCAGCCGGCGTGACTCGCGTTCGGCGGCCGGTCTTCCGCTTTGCCGATCCGTTGAACGAACAGGGCTCGAGCTTCAAGTGCAAGCTCGATCGCGAAGCTTGGCGCGGCTGCAGCTCGCCGCTGAAGGTAAAGCGGCTGAAGTTGGGACGGCACACGTTGCGGGTTCGCGCGGTGAACGCGCTCGGAATCCCTGACCCGGCTCCGGCAAGTCGCTCTTTCAAGGTGGTGAAGTGATGGCTCGCCTGCGCCAGCACGACCGCAGCGGTGAGCTCGGCATGACCTTGGTCGAGCTCCTCGTAGCCTCGATGATGAGCATCGTCCTTCTCGGCGCGATCAGCTCGATGGTGGTCAGCGCGATGCAGACCCAGCCGAAGATCAGCAAAAGCGCCCAAAACGTCTCCTCGGCCCGCTACGTGCTCGAGCGGATGACGCGCGAGCTACGCAACGGAGTCCGGGTCGACCAGGCAACCGCCTCGAAAATCTCCTTCCTCACCTACGTACGGCACACCAGCTGCGGCAGCACGACGCTTCCTAGTTCAGCAACCCCGTCGATCAAGTGCGAGGTCACCTACCAGTGCTCGACCACGACGTGCACGCGCACCGAGGCCGCGGCCGGCGTGTACACCGGCACCGCCCGAACCCTGTTCACCGGCATCAACAGCTCCAGCGTCTTCTGTTTCGTTCCCAGCGCGGAAGCAGACCCGCTTACCTGCGGCGCCGCGAAAGCGGCATCCGAAGTCACCTACGTGAAAATCCAGCTGCGACTGCCCGACTCGAGCGGGTCGGGCTCGCTGACCATCGCTGACTGCGCCAGCCTGCGTAACGCCATCCTCCTCAAGTGACCGCAGGCGATCACAGCCGGGAGATCGGTTCAGAGGAGGGGTTGACCATCATCGAGGTGGTCGTCGCCACGCTGGTCTTGGCGCTGGCGGCGATGGCGACCTTCGGGGTTCTGACCGCGGCGACCAAAAACGCGCAGCGGGCAAAAGCGAGCCAGGTTGCGCTCGACCGGGCCCAAGCTGAGATGGAGCAGCTGCGGAGCCTCGCAGACAGCCAATTAGCCCTGACCGCTGCACCCCCGCACTCGAGCAGCGAACTGAGCCCCAACTTCCGCGTCAGCGGCGGCACCTTCGCCACCGTGCGTCAGCCGGTCGGCTCCTACGCGAACCTCGTGGTCAACGGCGGCAGCGAATACGGCGGCGACACGATCGAAGGCGGCATCGTCAGTCCCGGGCCGACCTCCTTCACCAGCGGCGACGTCAAGGGCAAGATCTACCGCTATGTGGTTTGGCGCGATGACACCTCCTGCCCGGCGGCGACGTGCCCCGGTCTCCAGGACTACAAACAGATCATCGTTGCCGTGAAGCTGGACAGGGCGGCCAACCAGGCAGGAGAACGAGGCTACGTCGAAGTCATCTCCAACTTCGTCAACCCGACGGACAGCTTCCTCAACGACCCGGTGGCGGGCGCCAACGGGGTGGTCTCCGGGCAGCAGTTCTACCTCTCCGACACCCCCTGCTCGGCCACCGGCACCACCGCCCGGGAAGACATTGTTGGCGACCACAAGCTCCACAACACCCTGGGCACGTGCGCCAGCGGCCTCAAAAACGAAGCCACCCTCGGCGCGCCGGACGCGCTGGTCCTCGGCGTGCCGCCGGACCCCGACCCCGCCGACGAAAGCAACCCGGCGCCCTACGACTACTCCGACGACTTCTACCTGGAGCCGAACCCGGACACCGACAAAGGAGTCCAGATCCTCAGGGGGGACACGGCGGGGTGCATCTTCACGCCGGCGGAAAAACTCCACCGCGAGGCGCAGATCCACCGCTGGGTCACCGACCCGATGAAAGCCGAATTCAAGATGGTCGAAAACGCGACCGTCGAGTTCTACACCCGCACGCTCAACGACGAATCGTACAACGGCAAACTCTGCGTCTTCCTCTTCAAGCGTCACGAAGTCAACGGCGTCGCCACCGACACGCTGCTCACCAACAAGGCCGATGGCAAAAGTTACTGGTCGTACAACCCCGGGGGGACTGGTTGGTGGCGGGGCAAATGGGAACGGGTGCGGCTGCCGATGACGTTCAACAGCAGCCCGTATACGATCCCCGCCGGCGACCGGTTTGGAATCGCGTTGACGGTGGACCGCAGCGAAACGACCGGCGACGCGCTCGCGATCATGTACGACCACCCGAAATATCCGACGCGCATCGAGGTCGACACCAACACGCCGATCGACGGCGGTTGAGATGACAGCTGCAGGGGTGGTCTTCGCCTTCCTGGGAGGGCTGCTGGTCGGCAGCTTCCTCACCGTCGTCGCCCATCGCGTCCCCCGCGGAGAATCGATCGTCGGCCCCCGCTCGCGGTGCCCCGCCTGCGGCACCCAGATCGCCGCCTACGACAATGTTCCGGTCTTCTCCTGGCTTCTGCTGCGTGGCAGGGCGCGCTGCTGCGGGGTGGCCATCTCGCCTCGGTATCCACTGATCGAGCTGACGGTCGGCATCCTCTTCGCGACCGTCGTCCTCGTCTTCTGGGACGAGCCAGGCGAGATAGCCCTCGGCCTCCTTTTCGTCTCGACCCTCGTCGCCGTGACGGTGACCGATCTCGAGCTGCGGCTGATCCCGAACAAGATCCTCCTCGTCTCGGCTCTGCTCGGGATCGCGGTCGCGGCAGTAGTGGACCCCGGCTCTCTGGCGGAGAGAGCGCTCGCGGCCGCCGCGGCCGGGGGGCTGCTCTTCGCCGCCGCCCTCGCCTACCCGCGAGGGATGGGGCTCGGCGACGTCAAGCTGGCGGCGGTGATGGGTCTGTATCTGGGGCGGGATGTCGCTCCCGCTATCTTCGTCGCCCTTCTCGCGGGTGCTGTTGTCGGGCTGGCGATGATCGCTCGCGAGGGCGCCTCGGCGCGCAAGAAGGGCATTCCGTTCGGGCCTTTCCTGGCCTTCGGTGGTGTGGTCGGGCTGCTTGTCGGGGAACAGTTGCTGGACCTTTACCTGGGCACCTTCTAGAAGGTCCGTCTAAGCATTTTTTGTCCCAGGCTGTTGCAGGACGAAAGTTCGATGCCCTTTCTGTCGATTAGGGGAGGGCGTGCTCAAAGTAAGGCGACAGAAGAAGGCTGATCATGTGGTCGGCCTCGAGATCGAGGCGGGAGGAATCGCCGCCGCCGAGGTGGACGCGGCAAACCGGGTCAACGGGGCGCTGCACCCGTTGCCACCCGATGCTTTCCAGGAGGGGGAGATCGCCGATCCTGAGGCCGTCGTTGCGAGCCTCAAGGATCTCTGGGCCCAGCACAAGCTTTCGAAACGCGTTCGCGTCGGGATCGGTAACCAGCGGGTGGTCGTGCGCACCCTGCGCCTCCCTGCGATCGAGGACCCAGGAGAGATGGAGGCTGCGGTGAGGTTCCAGGCCCAGGAGCAGATGCCGATGCCGCTCGACCAGGCGATCCTCGAGCATCAGGTCGTCGGCGGCGTGCCAGGCGAGGACGGATCCTCGCCGCAGGTCGACGTGGTCGTCGTCGCCGCCCGCCGGGACATGATTCAGAGCTTTGTCGAGCCGCTGCGGCGCGCCGGCTTGGAGCCGGTGGGTATCGACCTTTCGGCCTTCGGCATGATCCGCGCGCTCGCGGGGGTTGACGAAGGTGGGATGGCCGTTCCGGCCGAGCCCGGCGTGACGGCGCCGCCTGACAAGGCTGTCCTCTACTGCAACCTAGGCGACGTCATGAACTTGGCCGTGGCACGGGGGAGGTCATGCCTCTTCACCCGGGTCTCGCCCGGCGGCATGGAGCCGATCGTCGCCCGCCTTTCGAGCGAAGGGGGGCTCACCCCCGAACATGCCCGCCAGTGGCTCACGTACGTCGGGCTCAACCAGCCGGCCGAGGAGATCGGAGGCGACCCTGAGGTTGTAGCTCGAACCCGATCGGTGTTGAGTGACGGGGTCTCCGACCTGGTCGACGAGCTGAGGCTCTCCCTTGACTACTACGGAGCGCAGGAGAGCGCGATTCCGGTCGATCGCATCATCGTCTGCGGTCCGGGCAGCGCGATTCCCGGACTCGCTTCCGCGATGGAAGGAAGCGTCGGGTTGCCGATTGTCGCCGCCCGGCCACCTGCCTTCGCCGGGTTTGACGATGGCGTCGCCGCCCGCCTCACGCTTGCGTACGGGTTGGCCTTGGAGAACTGATGCGGCCAATCAACCTGATCCCCCCGGAGTCCCGACGCGGCGCCTCGGCGCCGATGCGAACCGGTCCGCTGCCTTGCCTGGTGGTGGGCGCGCTCGCGTTGGTCTTCGCTGGGGTCGCCCTTCTGGTACTCGCCGGCAACACCGTCAGCGACCGCGAAGCGGAAGTCGCCCGTCTGCACCGCGAAGACGCCCAGGCGGCGGCGAAAGCCCAGCGGCTGACCGGCTTCACGCAGTTCAGCCAGATGCAGCAGGCGCGTACGGAAACGATCGCCAGCCTTGCCGACAGCCGGTTCGACTGGGAGCGGGTGATGAAGGAATTGGCCTTGATACTCCCCGACGACGCCTGGCTCGTCAGCCTCAACGCAAGTGCTTCGCCGGCGGTCGGTGGCGAAGAAGGCGGTGGCGGCGCTGGCCTGCGTGCCGGCGCTCCGGGTCCGGCGCTCGAACTGAAAGGCTGCGCCGCCGGCCAGAAGGCGGTCGCAGGGTTCGTCGCCGCGCTCAACGACATCGACGGCGTGACCAGGGTCGGGGTTGAATCCTCCGAACTTGGGGATCCCGAAAACGCGGCGTCAGGAGGTGGCAGCGAAGACGGCGCCAACGAAGATTGCCGGACCCGGTCCTTCATCGCTCAGTTCTCGATCGTCGTCGCCTTCGACGCGGCGCCGGTGCCGCCGAGCGCCGAAGAAGCCCCCGTCGCGGTTGCCCCGCCGGCCGAAGGCGAAGAAGCCGAAGGGGAAGGCTGAGATGAAGCTGAAGCTCTCCTCCACTAACGGACTGATAGTCGGAATGGTCGCCTTCGCGGTGCTGGCTTTCCTCTTCTGGACCATGGCCTTGGGCCCGAAGCGGGACGAAGCCGACGAGCTCAGCGCGAAAGCCAAGAGCCTCGAAACCTCGCTGGCAACCCACGAAGGTGAAATCTCCCAGGGGCTCGAAGCGCGCGACCACTACGCCGCGGACTACCGCAACCTCGTCGTGCTCGGCAAGGCGGTCCCCGGCGACGACGACACCGCTTCCTTTTTGGTCCAGCTGCAGCGCATCTCGAAGGCGGCGAAGGTCGAGTTTCGGGTGCTCAAACTGTCGGCGAGCGAAGCCGCGCCCGAAGAAGCGGCCGCCACCACCCCTCCGGTCGAAGGCGCATCTCCGACTGAGGTTGCGGCCTCGACTCTTCCGCTGGGGGCGACCGTCGGGGCCGCCGGCCTCGGGGTCATGCCCTACGAACTCAGCTTCGAGGGGAACTTCTTCAGCATCGCCAAGTTCATCCACGGCCTCGACTCCCTGGTCAAGACCCAGAACGAAAAGGTGGCGGTGACCGGTCGCCTGATCACGATCGACGGTTTCAGCCTGAAGGGGGACACCGGCAAAGGATTCCCGGCGCTTGAAGGGAGCTTCAGCGTGACCACTTATCTGACGCCGCCGGAAGTGGGTGTCACTGGCGGCGCGGCGCCGGCCGGGCCCGCTGAAGGGACGCCGGTCTCGGCGACCGTGGAGGAAACCCCATGAAGCGTCTTGGGCCCGAGCTGAAACTCCCGAAGCTGCGATCGCGTTCCTCCTCGGCCGGAAGCCGTGGGTTCAAGCCGCCCGCCTTCCTCAACGATCTATACGAGGACCTCCGCGACCGCCGCTTGCTGCCGCTGGTCATCCTCCTGCTGGTTGGGATCGTGGCCGCGCCGATCCTGCTCGGAGGGGGATCGCCTGAATCTGAAGAAGAAGCAGCCCCGGTCCCGCCAGCTGCCTCGGCGTCGAACGCCTCTGGAAGATCGCTGACGGTGGTCGAGGCACATCCCGGGCTCCGGGCTCCGGACAAGCGTCTTGCCGGCCGCACCCCCACCGACCCCTTCACCCAGCGCTATACCGGGTCCGTGCGGAGCGGCGGCCTGCCGAATGAGGAATCGACTGCGACGACCAGCACCTCTGAAGAAGGGGGAGGATCGGTCGTGGAAGGCGGCACCACCGCCAGCTCCGGCTCTCCGCCTCCGTCGGAAACCGGCCTGCCGGGAAGCTCTGGAGGTTCGAGCGGCGGCGCGCCGGCCGAGGACCTTTCGCCCGGACACCTCTACACCTTCACGCTCGACGTGCAGATCTCGCGCACCGAAGAACAGCCGGACGGCTCGAAGCAGATGGGGGAGCCGACGGTGCGCAAGGACATCAAGCCACCGGCGCCGCTGCCCGGAGCCAAGGCGCCCGTCGTCACCTACTTGGGGGTCAACTACGTCAAAGGAAAGCCACGGGCGATGTTGATGGTCTCGCGCGACGTCAGCGCCATCTTCGGCGACGCCCACTGCGTCTCGGGTACCAGCACTTGCGAACTGCTCGAAGTCGAGCCGGGCTTCCCCGAGGTCTTCGAATACGGGCCCAACGGCGTCCGCTACAAGTTCAACGTCCTCAAGATCGAGATCGCCCGCGACGGCCATCTCTAGACGGAGCGCCGATTCCCCAAAGCTTCAATAAGTGAAGCCATGGCGCTACACTTGCTGAAGCGAGACCGGTCTGATCGCCCGTCCCGCTCGGATCATGAGTGCCGAGAGCAATTCCACCTGCCCCGTCTGTAAGACCGCCGAAGTCGTCTGCGGCAAGTGGACGCTGCTGCTGATCCGCGACCTGGCCGAGGGCAGCGCCCGCTTCTGCGAGCTCGAGCGCTCGCTGGAGGGCATCAGCCCGCGGACTCTTTCGCTGCGCCTGCGGGCGCTGGAGGAGGAGGGCATCGTCGAGCGCCACACCTACCCCGAGGTCCCGCCGCGGGTCGAGTACGCGCTGACCGCCAAGGGCAAGGCCCTGGTGCCACTGGTCGAGGACATGCGCAGCTACGGGATGCGCTGGCTGCTGGGTGACGCCGCCGAGGCGAGCGCCGGGCGCGAGCCCGCCGCCGTCTAGTCCCGCCTGCAAGCGATCATTCATTCGCAGGAGGGATCGCCGCCAGGCTGAAGCCTGAGCCGTGCGTGATTTTCTCCTCAACGAATCGATCAAACGGCTTGCCACCGAGACCGCTTCGCGGCTGAGCTCGCTGGTGGCAATGGGGGAGGAGATCCCCTTCGATGTCGCCGCCGACGCCGGCGACGACTCCGCCTTCTACAGCTACGTGCCGATGACCGGCCGATACGTGGTCGACCACGCGGATGAGCTGCGCGCTCTGCCGAGCTTCGGCGCCGCCCGCGAGGCCACGGTGGAAGCCGGAGTGGCGGCCGCCTACCTCGAGGCGCGTGGCGAAGCGGTTCCCGCCGACCCCGGCGCCCGCGCCGAGCTGATGCTCGTCACCTTCTTCTCCGAGCTCTGGGAGGGCTCGGCCGGCTTCGCGCTCGACCGCGAGCGGCTCGAGACGGCCCTGTCGACGCTCGACGCGGAATCGCGCGACGCCGACGACGCCGAAGTCCTGATCGTCCCGATCGTCGGCCTGCGGATGTCGATGCCGCGGTTGCAGCTTCCCCACGGCATGCGGATCGTCCGCGCCGACTCGATCGAAGCGCCGGTCGAGGCGATGCGCAGCGAGGGCATGGGCCGCGCCGCCTGGGAGCCGCAGTACCTCGCCGTCGCCGACCAGGACTCCGAGGGCGGCGCCGAGGTCGCTCTGCAGCAGCTGCGCGAGCTGATCAGCGTGATGAGGATGTTCAAGGGCGGCGGCATCGGCCTCGGCCCCTACGCCTTTGCCCCGACCGGCGAGGGCTGCTGGCGGCGGATCGCCACCGGCGCCCCGGCCACGCGTCCCGGCGGCTACCGCCTCGGCGAGGACGAGGCCGAGATGCTGGTCGAGTTCGCCGCCGCGCTGGAGGCTCGCCCCGACCCCGACAGCGCCCTCACCTGGGCGGTCGGCCGCTTCGAGATGGGCTGCGAGCGCCCGACCGCGCTCGAGGGCCTCAGCGACCACCTGCTGGCGATGCGCGCCGTCCTCGAGGGGCACGGCCCCGTCGGCGCCTCGCTGCCGCTGCGCGCCGCGGCTCTGATCGCGGACGAGGAGATGGACCGGATCGAGGCCGGCGAACGGGTCGAGCACGTGCTCGAGCTGGAGCGGGCGATGATGAACGGCCGCCCCGTCGAGCGGGCGATCGAGCTTGCGACCTGGATGGAGGAGGGGACCCGCCGCCTCCTGCGCGAAGCCGCGCTCGGCGAGCTCGGCAACGACCTCAGCACCGTCGCCGACGAGACCCTGATCGTCGACGGGCTCGCCGAAGGCGACGCCCAGATCAGCGTCTCCGTCGCCGAGGAGCTGGTACTCGAGGAAGAGCCCCTCGCCGAGGAGCCTTCGATCGTCCCCGAGTCCGAGGACGAGGAGATCTCGATCGAGGCCTTCGAGCCAGAGCCCGAGCTGTCCGCCGAACTTCAACTGCCCGTCGAGGAACTACCCGAGGAGGAGTACGTGGAGCAGGAGACCCGCATCATGGAGCCGGTCCCGGCCGAAGACGAGATCAGGATCACGGCGACGCCGTGGCTCGAGGAGGTCTCCGACCCCCGCGGCGGCGACACGATCCAGTGGCCGGCCGACTCGGACCGCGACATCCAGCACCGCGAGAAAGTCGACACCCCCCGCGTGCGCCATCTCTTCCCGGTTCCCGAGGACGCCGACTGGGAAGTCAGTCACCTCGAGTTCGAGTACTCGCGTAACCGCGCGCGCTAGCCTCCCTCGGAGGACCGAGGTCCCTCCGCCCCTGTCGATCAAGCGTCCAAATACGTTGACGCATCGGAAACGATCGGTGAGTGTCGAGTAGTCGATCTCTTTCCGAAATCGGCGTGCTCATCAAAGGACGCCGTGGGGGTGGGGTGTATGTGGAGTGCCGTAAAGAGGCGGATCATCCTGCCTACCGTTTTCGTCGTGCTTTCGTGTCTGGGGTTTGCCACGGCGGCTTCCGCAACCCCTCTTCCCACGACGATCAGTTCGAACCTGGTCCTGACCAGTGCCGAAAGCCCTTACACGGGGACCTCTGTCACGATCGAACCGGGGGCCACCGTCGAAGCCCAACACGGCGTCGTCTTCAAACTGACCGGGGCGCTGAATGTGAATGGGACGCTGCGGGCGCTCGGGTCTTCTGAAGCGCCGGTTCTATTTACCTCCTCCCTCGATACCGCGCCTGGCCAGTGGTCGGGTATCAAGCTCAATGCAGGCGCGGGTGCGTCAGAGATTAGAAATGCCGAAGTCCGCTATTCGACGACTGCAATCACGGTTTCCGGTGGCAGCAGCCCCACCATCGACGCGACCGCGATCGTCAAAAACAGCTCAGGTGGGATGACGGTTTCCGCGAGCAGTCCAACCCTCTCAGCTAGCACGTTCCACGCCCGAGGAATCGAAGTCAGCGGTGCAAGCTCGCCCGATATCGGGGGCAACGTTTTCCAAGACTGCGAAGGAAGGGCTGCGATCACCCTGGCCGCCAGCGAAGCCAAAGCGACCGTCCGCATCCACGACAACCTCGTCGAACGCTGCGGCGGAACGAGCAAAGCAGCGATCGGGGTATCCGGGTCGGCTCTCACCGGGGTCTCGCTGGGCGGGAACACCGTGCGGGAAAGCCCTGGCCA
>VAYN01000018.1:0-7987 GCA_005885405.1 Actinomycetota bacterium
TCAGCCGCTTCCGCGCCGGTGGCTACGACGAGCAGATCGGCTTCACCGTCTACGACACCCTCCGCTACAAAGTCGCGCTCGAAGAGCTGGCCCGCCAGGAGGTCGACGTGGTGATGGAACGCCTGGCCGGCGAGGTGCCGCCGGAGCGGGTGGTGGAGATGCTCGAAGCTGGCGCCGAGCCGCTGAAGGACCTGATCGCGGCCCTGCACACGAAGCTGATGGTCGCCGAGCTCGAGCGGCGGAGCTGAGCTCTAACCGGGGTTGCCGGCGCCGATCAGCGCCATCTGGTCTTCGATGTCGACCAGGCAGGTGTGGGCACTGGTCTCCTTCGCCACCTCCAGCGCCTCCTCGAGCGCCTCGACGGCACCCTCGCGGCCGGCGGCGTGGCGGGTGCGGCCGAGCGCCAGCAGGGCGATCGGCAGCGACCACCGCAAGCCCCGTTCTTCAGAGGTTCGCACCGCCCATTCCGCCTCGGCGACCGCCTCTTCGGTGCGGCCGACGCCGGCGAGGGCGCGGGCCCGCAGCTGCGAGCGCCAGGCCTCCATCTCGCCGCCGATTTTCATCGCCTCGCGGTAGGTGCGGTCGGCTTCTTTGATCGAGTCGAGCGCCTCCTGGTATTCCTCGGCCGCCAGATGGGCCCATGCCAGGTTGGCGATCGCCAGGCTGCGGGAAAAGACGTCTCCGATCCGCTCGGTCAGCTCGCAGTTGCGCCGCGCCACCGAGAGCGCCCCCTCGACGTCGCCGCGGAGCGCCATCAACCCCGCTTGGTTGCTGCGGACCCAGCTGGCGGTCTCGGGGTCGCCGGCTTCTGCGGCGATCTCCAGCGCCCGCTGAAAGTGGCTCTCGGCCCCATCTAGGTTCCCCTGCTCGCGGTGGGCCATCCCCTTGCCCATCTCAGCCCAGGCAAGGGGCGTATTGAGGATGATCCCCGAGCCAATCGTGATGTCGCCGTCCGCCAGCTCGACGATCTCGTCGAGGGCGCGTTCGAAGCCGGCGAAGTCGGCGGCGATCAGATACGCGTAGGCGCCCGCGGCCCGGATCGCAACCTGCAGGTGCGGGTCGCCGGCCTGGTCGGCCATCCGGTTCATCTCTTCGACGTGTTGCAGCCACTCGTCCGTGTGCAGTTGCAGGCCCGGTCGGCCCGAAGCCGACATCCGCAGCAGGACGAGGGAGTGCAGGTCGCCCCGCCGGTCGGCGATTACCTCGGCTTCGTCGAGCAGTTCGGCCTGCTCCTCGAGGTCCATCCCGACCCGCCAGGCGAACTGGATCTGGGCCAGCCGCGAGGCGATGCCGAGGGCGTCGGTCTCCTCGTTCTCCTCCAGCTGCCCGGACAGTTCCATCACCTCGTGCCAGAGGCGCATCGCGTCGCGGGGGCGGCTGTGGCCGGCCCAGTGGGCGGCGCGGGCGGACCAGCGGGCTGCCTCCAGCGTCTCACCCCCTTGCTTGAGGTGGTCAGCGATGAGCGCCGCGAGCTCGTCGTGGCGGTCGGGCGGCTCGAGCTCGATCATCGCCCGTGCGGCGGCGGCGTGGGTTGCTTCCCGCTGGCTCGCCAGCTGGGTCCCGTAGGCAACCTCGCGGGTCAACGGGTGGCGGAAGGCGAGGACCCGCTGCGGATAGATCTCGGCTTCGTAAAGGAAGCCGGCCTCGATCAGCTCAGCGACGGCGCCGGCTAGCTCTTCCTCGTCGAGGTCGACGGTTAGACGCAGCGCCTCACCACTCACCTCCTTGCCGACGACCGAGGCGACCTGGAGCAGCTGCTTGGAGGCGGGGTCGAGGCGGTCGATCCGGGCGGCGAGGACCGCCTGTACCGTCACCGGCACGCCGGCGTCCTCGATCGGCCGCGCCAGGCGGTAGGACCCGCGCTCGCCGAGGAGGAACCCGGCCTCGGCCAGCTCGCGGACAATCTCCTCGATGAAGAAGGGGTTGCCGCCGGTGCGGGCGTGGATCGGCTCGTCGATCCCATCGAGCGAGGGGTCCTCGCCGGCGAGGTCGCGCAGCAGCTTCGCGGTATCGGCGCGACTTAGCGGCTGCAGCGCGATCGTCTCGAACACCTCCGCCTCGGCCCAGGCCGGCGTGTACTCAGGGCGGTAGTTGACGAGGACCAGCGTCGGGGTGCCCGTCATCCCTTCGACCAGCCCGTTCAGCATCGTCTGGCTGCCCTCGTCGATCCAGTGCAGGTCCTCGACGATCAGAACCAGGACCTTCTTGCGGGCGGGGTTGCTGACGAGGCGGCAGAGGAAGTCGCCAAGCGCCCGCTGGCGCCCCTCCGGGTTCATCTGCGGCACCGGCCGCTCGGGGTCGGGGACGCCGAGGAAGTCGAAAATCAGCGGCAGATCGGCGGCGAAGGCGGGGTCGAGCAGGAGCGAGCGGCCGGCGATCTTCTCCCGCGCCAGCTGCTCGGCATCGCCGTCGCCGATTCCGTAGAAGGAGCGCAGCATCTGCAGGATCGGCATGAAGGGGATCGACTTTCCGTGGGCCTGCGCTTGGGCCTCGAAGACCTCCACGCCCTCGGTGCGGCAGCGCTGCGCGAACTCGAGGTAGAGGCGGCTCTTGCCGATCCCGGGTTCGGCGACGACGCCGATCGCGGCGGCCTCGCCGCTCTTCGTCCGCTCCAGGGCGGCCTCGAGCTGGGCCAGCTCGGCGGCGCGGCCGACGAAGCTGGAGAAGCCGCGCTCGCGGGCGAGGTCGAGGCGGGAGCGGGCGGCGCCAACGCCGGCCAGCTCGAAGACCTGGACCGGCCGGCTCGCTCCCTTAATCTCGAACTCGCCGAGGTCGCGGAGGTCGAGGTAGCCCCGGGCCAGCTCGGCGGTGCTCTCGGTCAGGTACGCCTTGCCGGGCTCGGCCAGCGCCTCCATCCGCTGCGCCAGGCCGACAGTGTGGCCGATCGCGGTGTAGGAGGAGCCGCCGCCCCCGTCGATTGCGCCTGCGACGACCTCGCCGGAGTTGATCCCGATCCGGGTCGAGAAGTTGAGCCCCTTCTCCCGGCGTAGCTCACCGGCGTACTCGGCGACGTCCTCGAGCATCTGCAGCGCCGCGTAACAGGCGCGCCTGGCGTGGTCCTCATGTGCGACCGGGGCTCCGAAGACGGCCATGATCCCGTCGCCCGTGAACTTGTCGACCGTGCCCTCGAAACGGGTCACCGTGTCGGCCAGCGTCGAGAAGAAGCGCTGCATGATCTCGCGCCACTCCTCGGGGTCCTCCTGCTCGGCCAGGTCCATCGAGCCGCTGACGTCGGCAAACAGGACCGTAACCTGCTTGCGCTCTGCATCGTCCTTGATGGTTTCGTGCACGACCGCACAAAGGTTACGCGGATCCCTCTGTAGCCTCAGTGTCGATGCGCACGGTCCTCGTCACCGGAGCCTCCACCGGCATCGGCCGCGCCACCGCCCTGCGCCTCGACGGCGACGGTTGGCGGGTCTTCGCCGGGATCCGCGACCCCGCCGACGGAGAGAGCCTGCGGGCGGCGGCCTCCGAGCGGCTGCTTCCGGTCACCCTCGACGTCACCGAGCCCGAGAAAGTCGCCGCGGCTGCGGAGCTGATCGAGCGCGAGGCCGAGGGCAAGCTCAACGGGCTCGTCAACAACGCCGGCATCGCGGTGCCGGGGCCGCTGGAGACGATCCCGATCGAGGACTTCCGCCGCCAGATCGAGGTAAACCTGACCGCCTACGTTGCCGTCTCCCAGGCGATGCTGCCGGCGATCCGTCGCGCCGAAGGCCGCCTCGTCTTCCTCAGCTCGATCGGTGGCCGTGTTGCCTTCCCCTTCGGCGGCCCCTACCACGCCTCGAAGTTCGCGACTGAGGCGGTCGGCGACGTCTTCCGCCAGGAGCTGCGCCCGTGGGGGATCAAGGTCGCGATCATTGAGCCCGGCTCGATCGACACCCCGATCTGGGATCGCGGCCAGCGTAAATCGGAGGAGATCGAGGCGAAGTCGCCGCGGACCAACCTCCTCTACGGTGCCGCGATCGAGAAGTTCCGCAAGGTGATCGAAGACACCGCCGAACGGGGGATCCCGCCGGAAAAGGTCGCCGCCGCGATCTCTCACGCGCTGGAGTCGAACCGGCCGAAGGCCCGCTACCTCGTCGGCCTAGACGCGAAGGTGCAGGCGCGGATCAAGCCGTTTATTCCAACGGCGGTCTTCGATCGCATTGTCGCCCGCCAGCTCAACCTCTAGAGCGCGAAGCCGCCCTGAGCGCTCATATACTGGCCCTGCCGATTGACTGGTCAATCAACGAAGGGCAGATGTGCGCGTAGCGGCGGTACAGCTCAACTCAAACGGGGATAAGGACAGGAACCTGGCTGCGGCCGAGCGGCTGGCGCGTGCTGCTGCCGCGGACGGGGCCGAATTCGTCGCCCTGCCGGAGAAGTGGAACCTGCTGGGCGGCGGCGAGGAACTCGTCGCCGGGGCCGAGGCGCTCGACGGCCCGAGCCTGAGCGCCGCCCGCGGCTGGGCCCGTGACCTCGACGTCCACCTACTCGCCGGCAGCATCTCCGAGCGCGGCAACGCGGGGGAGAAGGCCTCCAACACCTCGGTTCTGATCGGGCCTGGAGGAGAAGACCTCGCCGTCTACCGCAAGATCCACATGTTCGACGTCGACGCCGGCGGCGTCTCCTACCGCGAGTCGGAGTTCGAGCGGCCGGGGAGCGAACCGGTCGTTGCTCCCGTTGGCGACCTCACCGCTGGGCTCACCGTCTGTTACGACCTCCGCTTCCCCGAGCTCTTCCGGATCCTCACCCTTCGCGGCGCCCAACTGATCGCGGTCCCCTCGGCCTTCACCCTCGCCACCGGCCGCGACCACTGGGAAGTGCTGCTGCGGGCGCGGGCGATCGAGAACCAGCTCTTCGTCCTCGCCCCCAACCAGGTCGGCGAGGCGCCGCCGCACTACAGCTCCTTCGGCCGCTCGCTAATCGTCGACCCCTGGGGTGTCGTCCTCGCCACTGCTCCCGACGAGGAGTGCTTCATCGCCGCCGACCTCGACTTCGCCGCGCAGGAGCGGGTCCGCGGCTCGCTTCCCTCCCTCGCCAACCGCCAGCCGGACGCCTACGTCTGGCCGCAGAAGCAGGAGGGGGAGGGCTGATGGCCCAGGCGCCGCCCGCCGACAAACGCCGGCTCATCCTCGATGCCGCGATCCGCGTCTTCGCTCGCCAGGGCTTCCACGCGACCCGCGTCTCCGACATCGCCGACGAGGCGGGGGTCGCCTACGGGCTCGTCTACCACTACTTCAGCTCCAAGGACGAGGTCTTAAACGAACTCTTCATCGAGCGCTGGTCGCTGCTGCTGGCGGCGATCGAGGAGGCCGACAAGACCGCCGCGAGCCCGCGCCAGAAGCTCGGCGCCGTCGCCACCTTCATCTTCGACTCCTACCGCCACGACCCCGAGCTGATGAAGGTGATCATCGTCGAGGTAACGCGGGCGGCGAACTCCTTCGGCAAGACCCACCTCGAGCAGATCCAGCGCGCGTACGAGTCGATCGCCAAGATCGTCGCCGATGGTCAGGAGAGCGGCGCCTTCCGCGGCGACGTGGCCCCAATGTTCGCCTCGATGTCCTTCTACGGGGCGATCGAGCAGCTGCTCTCGGGTTGGATCTTCGGCACGATCCCCGCCTCCGCCTCCGACTTCGACCAGGCGCGGGATCTTCTTGTCACGACGATCTGCGACGGCCTCGAGCCGCGCGGATAGGGTTTACTGCCGACTCCGCATGGGGAAGGTTCGAGCTAATGGATAACGAGTTGGTCAAACGCCTCGTCTGGAGCGGCCTTCTGGCCGCCACCGGCGCCTTGGCGAGCATCGTCGCCGCCCGCGCCTCTGGGCTTCTCTACCGACGCATCTACAACGAGGACCCGCCCGAGTAGGGCGTAGCGATGCAGGAGCCGCCCCAGAACCCGCCGCCGATCCCGCCCCCGGGACCGCCGCCACCGCCCGAGGACCGCACCCTCGCCGACCTCGTCGTCGAGGTCTCCGAAAACGCCTCGACCCTGGTCCGCGAGGAGATCGAGCTGGCCAAGGCCGAGGTCTCCGAGAAAGTCAGCAAGCTCGCCCGCGGCGCCGGCGTCGGCATCGCCGCCGGTGCTTTCGCCTTCCTGGCGCTGATCATGATCCTGCACGGGATCGCCTGGGTCCTGGGCGAAAAACTGTTCAGCGGCAACATCTGGGCCGGCTACTTCGTCACCGCAGCGATCTTCCTCCTGCTCGCCGCACTGGCCGGCTGGATTGCCTCCAAAGCGCTGAAGTCCGGCGCGCCGCCGGTGCCCGAGCAGGCGATCGAAGAGGCGAAGCTGACCAAGGAGATGCTGGAAAGGGAGACTTCATGACGACCGGTGCCCCGGGCCGCTCGCCGGCCGAGATCCGCCGCGACATCGAGGTCCGGCGTCGCCAGCTCGGCACCTCGGTCGAGGCCCTGCGCGGCAAGGTCAACGAGCTGACCGACTGGCGCCGCCAGGCCGAGGAGCACAAACAGCAGCTGATGGTCGGCGCGGCCGCCCTCGGCTTTTTCATCGGCGCGCGGGCGATGCTCCGCCGCAGGCGAAACCGCTAGCGCCGCCTAAGCGATCAGGTCGGTGCGGACGCTGCCGACGCCGAGCAGCCCGGGTCCGACGTGGGCCCCGAGGACGGGGCCGACCTCGGAGATGAAGGCGGGCTCGCAGCCGAAGATCTCGTAACAGTCTTCGATCAGCGCGTCGGCGGTCTCTTTGTCCTGGATGTACTGGACGACCCAGCCGTCGCGGCCCGATTCGTGGCGCTGGCGCGCGTAGCCGCGCAGCCGCTCGAGCGAGCGGGCGCGGGTGCGGACGCGCTCGACCGGGGTGATCTCCTCCTCGAGGGTGAGGATCGGCTTGATCTTCAGGGCGCTGCCGATCCAGGCGCGAGCGCCGCCGATGCGGCCGCCCCGCCGCAGGTACTCGAGGGTGTCGATCGCGAACCACATTTTCAGGTCGTTGCGGGTCTCCTCGGCGCGGGCGATCGAGCCCGCCGCATCGGCGCCGGCAGCTGCGGCCGAGGCGGCCCCGAGGGCGCAGAGCCCCATGCCGCCGGCGGCCGTGCGGGAATCGAACAGGTGCAGTCGCTCGCCCCCCTTGCCTTCCTCGACCAGCCGCTCGCGCGCCTGCCCGGCCGCCTCGAAGGTCCCGGAGATGCCGGCCGAGATGTGGATCGAGACGACTTCGCGGCCTTCGTCCAGTAGCGGTTCGTAAACGGAAAGGAAATCGCCGATTGAAGGCTGCGAGGTGGTCGCGCCACTTTCGGAGGCCCGCAGCCGCTCGTAGAAATCATCGAAGTCGCTGATTTCCGACTCTCGTTCCAGCTCCCCATCGGCGGCGACATAGAGGCTGATCTCCTTGATCCCCCGCCGGGCCACAAGCTCGGTTGGGAGGTAGCAGGTCGTGTCGCAGACGACCGCGGTCTCGGCAGGCGAGCTCACAGCGACGATTCTAGACGCGGAGACCAACCAGCACGCCGACCTATACCGCTACACTTTGTGAAGTGACTGAGACCCCCCAAGCAGCGATCACCCTCACCGACAAAGCCGCCGAGAAGATCGGCGAGCTGCTCGGTTCGCAGCCGGACGGCGCCGAGCAGGCGCTGCGGGTCGCGGTTCGCGGCGGCGGTTGCTCGGGCTTCCAGTACGCACTCGCCTTCGACAAGGCCAAGGAGGACGACAACGTCTTCGAGGTCGACGGCGTCGCCGTCATCGTCGACAAGGTCAGCATGCAGTTCGTCTTCGGCTCGGAGGTCGACTACGTCGAAGGCCTCCAAGGCGCCGGCTTCCAGGTCAACAACCCCAACGTGGTTGCGGCCTGCGGTTGTGGCTCTTCTTTCCAGGTCAAGGACGATGCAGCTGAGAAAGCGGCTGCCGTCTAAGCGCCGCTCGTAGCTTCTTCTTGCTCGCGTTCGACAGCATCAATTAGGTCTGCGACCTCGATCGCCGCGTTGCCGGCCGCCTTTAAAGGAACGGCCCGAGCGCCTGGCCCGAAATGGAAATGAACCTCGGCC
>VAYN01000018.1:8129-40988 GCA_005885405.1 Actinomycetota bacterium
TCCGTTTGACGCTGGTCGAGGATGCGAAGGATGTGGCGAATAGCGATCAACAGGAAATGACAATCGGCGTTCTGCTGATGAACGTGGGTAACCCCATCCGGCCGATACGCATGGGCGGGGACAGGCTGTGGTGTGGCTGGGCGCTCAGGAGTACCAACCCCTACAAGCCCGGCCTCGATTTCCCGTTCGAGCGCGAGTTTCTGCTCGATGACGAGGCGCTGGCACTCTTCCAGTCGAGTTAGCTCGACTGCGACCGCCGCGCCCCAGAAAGCGGCGGAAGAGTGACGAATCGTGGACGTGAAGCGGCGCTCCGGATTGTCGTCCATCATCGATCCGGTCCGCGGCAAGCAGTGCGCGGCTATTCGATCTGGAGCGGCGGCGACTGCTGCGGAGCGCTCTGCTGCGCCTGCGGGGCCTGAGCGCTCTCTGGCTGCTCGACCCCTAGGGCCTGGGCGAGTTCGCCGGACTCGAACATCTCCTCGACCAGGTCGCAGCCGCCGAGCAGCTCGCCGTTGACGTAGAGCTGGGGGAAGGTCTGCCAGTCGGAGATCTCGGCCGTCACTTCGCGTAGCGGCTGCAGGGCGGGGAGGACGTCGATCGCGCCGTAGTCGACGTCGACCTGGTCCAGCACCTGGACCACGCGCATCGAGAATCCGCAACGCGGCATGTCCGGCGTCCCTTTCATGAACAGCAGGACGGGGTTCGCCTGGATCAGCTCTTCTACTTTGGACTTCAGCTCTGGGTCGGCCATGGGGGCATTGTAGGGAGCTAGGTGACTCGGCCTACAGCTGCGTGGCGATGAGGCCGATGATCGCCGCTAGCACCGCGACGAAGGCCGCGAAGATTCCGCCCCCCACGATCAAGATCGTGTGCTGAAGGCTGTCGATCCTGTTGCTCTGATGGTCCACGCGCTGACCTAGATCCCTGAAGTTCGCGTTGACCTGATCCTTGAATTCGTCGAGCCGAGAGTCGGTCCAGGTCGATCGCATTGCCTCCATGCCTCCAAGCTAGAGGGAAAGTTCCTACGTGTGGCGCACGTAAGTGTAACTTTTTGTCGTAGGAGATGCGAGGAAGTGTGCCTTCAGCCCGGAAGGCTGGTCTTGACCGAGAGCGCGTGGATCGTGCCGTCGTCGAAGCGCTCTTTGACCGCGGCCTTGACCAGGCGGTGCTGGTCGATGCGGGAGAGGCCATCGAACTGGGGGGCGCTGACGGTTGCCCGCAGGTGGTCGCCGGTGCCGGTTTCGTCGATCACCTCGACCTCGGCGCCCGGCAAGGCTGCCTCGATCATCCCTTCTAGCTCTGCGAGGTCGGCGGGCACTTGTGCTCAGCCGGCGAGGCGCTCGCCGACGGTCTCGAGCATCTCCTCGACCCGGACGAACTTGACCCGCGGGCGGCCGTGCGGCTCGCCGCGGCCGACCTCGGCCTGGTCGATCGCCTGCCAGTCCTCGAAGCTGATGTAGCGGACGCCCTTCTCCTCGAGGAGATCCTCGACGGCGACAGGGTCCGGGTTCTCCGGGCTCAGCAGCTGCTGGGACTCGACGTCCTCGAAGAGGTTCTGGACCGTCTCCAGCGCGTCTTTCTTGTTCGTCCCGATCACGCCCGAGGGACCGCGCTTGATCCAGCCGGCGGTGTAGTGGCCGGTCTTGTGGCCGGCGTCGTGGGAGTCGAGGATGCGGCCGCCCTCGTTGAGGATCAGGCCGCGCTTCTCGTCGAAGGGAACGCCCTCGATCGGGATCCCGGTGTAGCCGACCGAGCGCAGCACCAGCCCGCACTCGAGCTCTTCGCGCTCGCCGGTGTCCTTGGCGCGCAGGGTCCCGCCTTCCTCGACGAGCTCGTTGCGGCCGACGACGATCGATTCCACCTTGCCGTCGCCCTTGATCTCCACCGGCGAGGAGAGGAAGCGAAGGACGATCCGCTGCTTCTTGCCCTCCGGCTCGCGCTCGGAGAACTCCTTCAGCGTCTCGACGTTGACGCGGGTCGTCTTGTCGACCTCGTCGGACTCGAGGAACGCCTGGCTGGCAGGGTCGAGCTCGACCTCCTGCGGATCGACGACGACGTCAGCGTCCTCCATCTCCCCGAGCTCTTTGATCTCCGGGTTGGTAAAGGCTGCCTGGACGGGACCGCGGCGGCCGAGGACGACGATCTCGCGGATCTGCTTCGCGTCGAGCGCCTCGATCGCGTGGTCGGCGGTGTCGGTCTGGCGCAGCTCGTGGTCGGTGAGGGCGAGCATCCGGGCGACGTCCATCGCCACGTTGCCGTTGCCGATCACCACGGCGCGCTCGGAAGAGAGGTCGAACTCGCGGTCGGCGTAGTCGGGGTGGGCGTTGTACCAGCCGACGAAGGCGGTGGCGGCGTGGCTGCCGGGCAGGTCCTCGCCGGGGATGCCGAGCTGGCGGTCGGTCTCGCAGCCGACCGTGAAGACGATCGCGTGGTAGAGCTTTTCCAGCTCCTCGACCTCGATGTCGTGGCCGATCTTGACGTTGCCGAAGAAGCGGAAGCCGTCGCGGGCCGCGGTTTTTTCGTAGACGCGAATTACCGACTTAATCTTCGGATGGTCGGGGGCGACGCCGCCGCGGACCAGCCCGAACGGGGTCGGCAGGCGGTCGAAGAGGTCGACCTGGGCGTGCAGGTCACCGTCCTTGAGGATGTGCTCAGCGGCGTAGAAGCCGGAGGGGCCGGCGCCGACGATGGCGACGCGGAGGGGGTTGTCTTCGGTTCCGATCTTGCTCATGGGACGGAGCAGGATACGGAACTCGGCGCTTCAGCCGAGCGCCGAGGCGCCCGTGGCAACGGCGCTCGGGGTGCCGTCGAGGGCGTCGAGCGCCTTGCGGACCGACATCGCAACGCAGGTGAAGATCGGCGTCTCGCGCTCGGTGAACTCGCTCGACTCAGTCGGCCGCAGCTCGTTGACGAGGTCGAGGAACATGCCGGGATCGTCGCCCTCGAAGGCGACGACAAACTCCTGATCGTCGAGGCCGAACGAGTAGCTCGTGTTGATCGTGATCTCCGGGTAGCGGCGGCCGACTTCGATGTGGCTTTTCATGATCCGGCCGCGCTCCTCCGGCGGCAGCCCGTACCAGCGGCGCTGCTTGACCATCGGATAGAGGAAGAGGTATTTGCGTTCGGAGGTGCAGATCTCCGGCCGCGCGTCCTCCTCGGAGTAGGGCGAGCGTTTGGTCATCGAGAGGAAGGAGTGGGGGGTCGTCGTCCATTTCGCCAGCCCGCTCTGACCGAGCACCACGTGGAAAGTGTGGATGTCGTTCAGATTCGGGCTCTGGCTGAGGAGGACCAGGTCGACGTCGCCGCGCGTTCCTATGGTTGAGTAGGCGCGCAGCGAACGGTCGACGCCGAAGTCCTCGCAGGCGGCGAGGAACTCCTGCTTGTCGGCAGCGCGCAGCTCCGGGTCCCGACGACGCCAGGCTGGATCGATCTTGAAAAACGTGAACTTGGCGAACGTGCGATCGGCCATCGGGGCCACGATAGCGCTCGTCCTGCTCCTGGTTCTGGCGCCCGCCGCGGGGGCGAAGGGGCCGCCCACGGTCCACGTGCTTTTGCTGCCTCCGGCGACGAGCGTCGAGGAACTCGCCGAAGCGGGTTTCTCGCCGGGCCTGATGAGCCCAGGCCTCGGCACCGTCCCGGCCGAGCAGACTTACCTCGACATCGGCCAGGGCAATCGGGTCTTCGACTCGCTCTACGACGAAGACCTTCCCGAGCGGAACGGCAACCCGGCGGCCTGGTGGCGGGCGGTGGTCTCCCGGGCCGAATCCGCTCCGGCGGAGGTCGTCCCGGGCCTCCTCGCCGCGACCCTGAGGGAGGAAGGGCTGCCGGCGCCGCAGTTCGAAGCTCGAGCGGCCGTTCCGGGTCGCCGGCCCCAAGATGCGAGCACGTTGCTGATCGCCTTCGCCCGGCCGACGGGGGACAGCGACGACCTCCTGCCGATCGGAATCGGCGGTCCCGGCTTCGACGGCAACCTCACCTCTGACAGCACCAGAATGGACGGGTACGTCCTCTCCACCGACGTGGCACCGACGATCCTCGACTACTACGGACTTGAGGTCCCCTCGGAGATGGCGGGGCAGCCGATCCGCTCGGAGGGGACGGTCGACGCTGCGGCGATCGAATCGCTAGGGGCGCGGTCGGCCTCAACGTCCTCGCCTGGCTGCTGGCGTTGGTGCTCGTCATCGCGCTCAGCCGCGGCCGCCTGGCGCGGCCGGCGGTGCGAGTGGCTGGCCTCGCGATCGTCTACCTGCCGCTGGTCCTGCTGCTCGGCGCTGCGCTCGAGCCCGGGGAGACGGCGGAACGCCTCTTGGTGTTGGCAGGGGCGCCGGTCCTGGCCGGGCTGACGCTGCTGTTGTTGCGTGGATACGCCGCGCTTGCCTTCGCGACGGGGGCAACCGTCCTCGCCTATGCGATCGACGTCGTCACTGGTTCGTCGCTGACCTCGCTCTCGCTGCTCGGACCGAACCCGGGTCTCGGTGTCCGCTTCTACGGGATCGGCAACGAGCTCGAGGCGCTGCTGGCGGTGCTGGTGGTGGCCGGCACCGGGGCCGGCCTGACCGCTTTTGCCGCGCGGGCGCCGCGCCGCGCCTTGGCAGTCACCTTCCTCATTATCGGCCTGTCCGCGGCTGTCGTCTTCGCCGCGGGACGGTTCGGGGCCGATGTCGGCGCCGCGATCGTTTTCCCGGATGATGCAGCGGTTGCAGCCGCTGCGATCGCTGGCCACGGCAAGCGTCCGCTTGCCCTCGCGGTGGTGGCTGCTCCGGTCGCGGTCCTCGCGCTGCTGGCCCTCGTCGACCTGGTCAGCGGCGCCAACGCGCACCTCACCCGCTCCGTCCTCGACGCCGGCGGGCTCGGGGACCTGGCCGACGTCGCGCAGCGCCGTCTGCAGCTCTCAGCCCACAGCTTCGGACGTCCGGTGCTGCTGGCTTTCCTGCCGGTGGTCGTCGCGATCGCGGTCTTCGCCTATCTGCGGCGAGATCGTCTCCAAGCCTGGCTGGCCCCCGTGCCCGCGATGCGCGCCGGGCTGCTCGGGGCGCTGGCGGCGACCGTTGTGGGGACGCTCGCCAACGACTCGGGCGCGCTCCTGCTCGAGATCGGCACCGCCTACCTGCTCGTCTTCACGGGCTTCGCTTGGGCTGAGCGGCCGCCCGGTGCCGCCCCTGGGCCTGCCGGGCGATGATCTACCCTTAACCACCCGTGCGCATAGGTCTCGTCTCGCCATATTCCTGGTCTTTCCAGGGGGGCGTAAACCGGCACGTTGAGGCGCTCGCCGAGGAGTTCCTGCGGCGAGGCCATGACGTTCGCGTCCTCGCTCCCGTAGACCCGCCGGGTCGGGTCAGCCGTGCCCTGCACCGGGCCTCAGCCGAACGGCGGGAGTTGCCGGATTACCTGATGCCGCTGGGGCGGACGATGGGCTTCGGCGCCAACGGCTCGGTCTCGAACCTCGCGCCCTTCCCCGCCGGCGGCGTCGTCGCCCCGCGCCGGCTCGTGCGGAGCGGCGAATTCGACGTCATCCACGTGCACGAGCCCCTGGTCCCGCTGGTCGGCTGGAATGCGACCCTGGGGGCGCGCGACCCGGTGGTCGGCACCTTCCACGCATACTCGACCAAGGGGCTGCCCAACCACATCGCCAACGGCCTCGGCGCCCGCCGCGTCTTCAACCGCCTCTCAGCGAGGATTGCCGTCTCCGAGGCGGCCGCTTGGACCGGCCGCCGCTGGTACGGCGGCGAGTACACGATCATCCCCAACGGCGTCGATACCGAGGCGGCGCCGAGCGGCCCGAAGCCGGTCGGTGACGACCTGCGGATCCTCTTCGTCGGCCGCCCCGAGGAGCGCAAGGGGCTGCCAATCCTGCTGACCGCCTTCAACGCTCTCGTCGAGCACGTCCCCTGCCGGCTGACGGTGATCGGCTCAGAAGAGGAGGACGTCCTCCGCTATGTCGCCGACCCCGACCTCATGCGCTCGATCGACGTCCGCGGCCGCGTCTCCCGAGAGGACCTCTGGAAGGAGCTCCACGACGCCGATCTGCTCTGCGCGCCCTCGCTCTCTGGCGAGAGCTTCGGCATGGTCCTGACCGAGGCTTTTGCGGCCGGCACGCCGGTGATCGCCTCCGCCATCGCCGGCTACAGCGACGTCGTCAGTGACGGCGTCGACGGCCTCCTCGTTCCGCCCGGCGATCCGCAGCGCCTGGCCGAGGAGCTGCAGCGGGCCCATTTCGAGCCCGAGCGACTGCAGGAGATGGGAGAAGCCGCCCGCCGCAGCGCCCAGCGCTACGCCTGGCCGCGCGTCGCCGATCAGGTGGCGGGCGTATACGAGCGCGCGATCGAGGCGCCGAAGCCGGTGACGGCGGCAGAGCGCATGGCCCACTGGACCGGGCTGCGACCGGCCGATGGGGGTCCGAAGCGCCCCGCCGAGCGTCTTCCCTCACTCGATCCACCGCCGGCACAAGCGGGGAAGAGGGGTCGCGCCGTGGCGCGGCGCCTCGGGCTCGCGGTCGCCGGGATCATGGGCGTCGGCCTGACGCTCCTGGCCGCCCAGAAGATCGGCGTCGACAACGTCGTCGAAAGCATCGTCCGCTCGAACCTGACCTGGGTCCTGATCGCCTGCGCGCTGATGGCGAGCTCCCTCTTCTTCCGCGCCGCCTCTTGGTACTGGATCGCCCGCGCCGCCCTTCCCAACCGTCCGATTCGCCGCCGTGACGTCACCTCGGCGACGATGATCGGCGTCCTCATGTCGGCGACCTTGCCGGCCCGCCTCGGTGAGCCCGCTCGTGCCCTTACTCTCGCTCGCCGCAGCGGCCGGGTGCGGGAAACGTTCCCCGTACTTCTGGGAACGCTGGTTTCCCAAACGCTTCTGAACCTCGTCGCGCTGGTGCTGCTCGGGGTGATCATCGTCTCGACGACGCCGCTCTTTCACTCCGGGACCAAGCAGATCTTCGCCTTCAGCCTGGTGCCCTTGATCGTGCTGCTCGTCCTCCTCGTGGCCCCCCTGCTGATGCGGCGTAACGGCAACGGCCGTCTGGCCCGGCTCGGCGGGATGGTCCACAGGGCTTTGGTTCAGGTTCGGGCCGGCCTCGCGGTCTTCCGCGACCCGCGGCGCGGTAGCGCGGCATCGGCGGCCCAGCTGGGGGCCTGGGCGATCCAGCTGGCCGCCTGTTGGGCCCTGCTCTATGCCCTCGGCCTCGACGGCAAGGCCGGGATCGGCGCCGCCGCAGCGGTTCTCTTTGCTGTCAACGTCACCGCGGTGGTGCCGGCGACGCCTTCCAACATCGGCGTTTTCCAGCTGGCGGTGATCAGCGTTCTTCACAGCGGCTTCGGGGTCAGTACCGCCGACGCCCTCGCCTACGGCGTCATCCTGCAAGCTGTCGAGATTGCCACCGCGGTCGCGCTCGGCCTCCCGGCCCTGGTGCGGGAGGGGCTGACCTGGAGCGATCTGCGGGTGCAAGCTCTCTCGACGGCCCCGGTCCGCCTGGACTCAAAGCCGCGCGCGCGGGCTAGCCAGCCCTGACCGTCCGACTTTAAGCTTTTCTTTAGCGATAAATAAACTTCAATGTATTTCTCTAGGATGGCGACGGAGGCGTGCCGCCACCATTCCCAGGCCGGCACTCCTGGTTCCCGAGAGAGCGGGGATATGGCGCCGGCTCCATCCAGCGGGCTGCCGCCCCGCCTCTCGGGCATGACTTCTTAGCCAGATCGACAAGGTTCCTTGACGGGTCCCCACTAGTGTGCATAGAGTCGAGCAATCGGCCAATTACTCACGCGAACTGGGGGAAAGGGAGCCGTGAGATACGACTCAGCAGTGTTGGAGAGAGTCGCGCAGCGCTTCCGGCGCGACATGTGGGACTCGGTAGTCCCGGAAGCGGTCTCCGAATCGGGGGTCGAAGTTGAGAGGTTTGGACCGGTCCAGGCAACCGCCTTTGGCGACCTGCCGGAGGTCCACCTGCTGCAGCAGATACAGGGAGCGGCAGAGCCAGGGGCAATCGAGGGAGGCCATCTCGCCGCCGCGGTGGAATGGATGAGGGCGCGCGAAGTCGACTACCGGATCCCGGTCGCCTCGGGGCGGCCTGGGGCGGCGGAGGCTGAATCCTGGCTTGGGGTTCGCGGGTACGAGCGCGGCGGCGGCTGGGTGAAACTGGTCCGCGACGGCTCGCCGCCCGAGTTCCACGTCGACCCTGGGATCGTCATCTACAGGCTCGGCCAGGACGAAGCCGAAGGCGAAGGGCTGAGCACGATCGCAGCCGAAGCCCTGGAAATCCCGCTGGTGGCGGGGACGCTGTTCTTCTCGCTGCCGCAGCGCAACGGATGGCACTGCTACACCGCCGCGCTCGGCCCGGATGAGGTTCCGGTCGCGACCGGCTCGATGCTGATCGCAGACGGGGTGGCCCAGCTTGGAGCGGGGACGACGCTGGCGGAGGCTCGCGGGCGTGGCTGCAACGCGGCGCTCTTGCATCGACGGTTGCTAGACGCGCATCGAGCTGGCTGCCACACCGTCTTCGTCGAGGTCGGCGAATGCGACCTCGGCTCCTGGTCGGCGGTGACCCAGAACCTGCGCAGGGCGGGCTTTGAGGAGGCCTACGAAGGCCGCAACTGGCAGCGGCCGGCGCTGCACCCGGCCCAGGTACCGGACAGGTTCAGCGGCTGAGCTCGGTGGCGGGGGCCGCCTCGGCGCCCTCGCCCTCGCCGGAGTCCGGGTCGGACTCCGGCGGCAGCTCGCCGCCGCGAGCGGTGCCGGCGATCAGCTCGTCCGGCGCCTTGCGCTCAGGGATGAAGCCGGACTTCATCCCGAAATAGACGGCCTGAGGGTGGTGGGCGATGATTGCCACCGTCGACTGCTCGGGCATCACGGCGTAGCCACCAGAGAGCGTCATCCCGATCTCTTCGAGGTCGAGCAGCCGCCAGACCTTCTCGTGCTCGGACTGGTCCGGGCAGGCGGGGTAGCCCCAGGAGTAGCGGCGGCCTTGGTCGGGTTCGATCCCGAGCGAGGCGCGGACGTCGGCGTGGAGCCACTCGGCCAGACCCTCGGCCGCCTGGACGCCTAGCCCGTGCACGTAGAGCTGTTCGGCGAACTCCCCTTCGCGCTCCAGCCGTTCGATCAGCTCGGTCACCTGCGGGCCGACCGTGACGCCCTGCAGGGCGACGACGTCGCGTTCCCCCGAGGCGAGGGGACGGTAGAAGTCGGCGAGGCAGATGCGGTCGTGCTTCGGTTGGCGCGGGAAGACGAGTCGCTCCAGCTCCCGCTCGTGGTCCTCCGGGTCGAAGACGATCAGCTCGTTGCCCTCGGCGTTGCAGGGGAAGTAGCCGAGCCGGGTTCGCGGCTCGAGATAGTCCTGCTCGCGCCACATCCGCTCCAGCCGGGCGGCGAAGCCCTCCTCCTCGGCGGTTCCCTCGACCAGCTGGCGCCAGGCCTCGCCCTTGACCCCGCGACCGCCCCAGTGGAGCTTGAAGAGGACGTGGCGGTCGAGGTAAGGGTAGACGCCGTCGAGGTCGACCTCGATCTCGCGTACGCCCCAGAATGGAGGCTTGGGGACGGGCACGTCGGTGCGCGCGCCGGAGCGCGTGCTCGCGTCGGTGGTCGGCGGTCCGTCGTCGACTTCGACCGGCTTCTCGCGCAGCTGCTTCGCCTCGGCCTTGATCCGCTCGACCAGAGCAGACCGGGCTTCCTCGTCGACCAGTGCGTCCATCGTGTCGAGGCCCTGGAACGCGTCCTTGCAGTAGAAGACGCCGGGCTCGTAGACCTCGTCGGACTCTTTGCCCTTCGGATAGAGGGTGCGGCGGCCGAAGTCGCGATTGATCGCGGCGCCGCCGATCAGGACCGGGAACTCGAGCCCGCGCTGGTGCAGCTCGGCAATGCAGGTCGGCATCTGCTTCGAGGTTGAGACGAGGAGCGCCGAGAGGCCGATCGCGTCGGCGTCGTTTTCGACCGCGGCCTCGATGATCGCGTCGACTGGGACCTGCTTGCCGAGGTCGATCACCGTGTAGCCGTTGTTGGTGAGGATCGTGTTGACGAGGGACTTGCCGATGTCGTGGACGTCGCCGAAGACGGTCGCGATCACGACCTTGCCCTTGGTGTGGCCCTCGATCCGGTCGAGGTGGTTCTCCAGCTGTGCGACCGCGCGCTTCATCACTTCGGCCGACTGCAGGACGAAGGGCAGGATCAGTTCGCCGGCGCCGAATTTGTCGCCAACCTCCTTCATCGCCGGCAGCAGCACCTCGTTCAGGGTCGGGACGGCGCCGATCTTCTCGACCGAGCGCTCGATCTGGTCCTCGACCCCGTCCTTCTTGCGGCGAAGGATGTGCCAATGCAGCGCCTCCTCGGGCTCCATGCCCGCGGTCGGATCAGCGACCTCGGCCTCGGCCTCCTCGCCCTTGGACTCGAAGTGGGAGATGAAGCGCTCGAGCGCGTCCTCGCGGCGGTTGAAGACGAGGTCGTTGGTCAGCTCCCGCTCCTCCTCGGGGATCTCGCCGTAGGGGGTGATGTGGTTCGGGTTGACCATCGCCAGGTCGAGGCCGGCCTCGACGCAGTGGTGGAGGAAGACCGAGTTGAGGACGGCGCGGGGACGGGGGGAGACGCCGAAGGAGACATTGGAGACGCCAAGCGAGGTCTTGACGCCGGGGATCTCGGCCTTGATCCGGCGGATCCCCTCGATCGTCTCCACCGCTGAGGGCTTCCACTCCTCATCGCCCGTGGTGAGGGTGAAGGTGAGGGCGTCGAAGATCAGCGCTTCGGGGTCGAGGCCGTGCTCGTTGCAGGCGATGTCGCGGATTCGTTCGGCGATCTCGACCTTGCGCTCAGCCGTCTTCGCCATCCCGACCTCGTCGATCGTCAGCGCGATCAGGGCCGCCCCGTGGGCCTTGGCGAGCGGGATCACGGTGTCGGCCTTCTCGCGGCCGGCCTCGAGGCCCCGGGACCGTCTCCAGGGCGGCTTTGATCACCTCGGGCTCGGTCGAGTCAACCTGGATTGGCGCCGGCTGGGTCAGCGAGATCCGCTTGACGACGGCGCTCATCTGCTCGTCCTCGTCCTGGCGCTCGGTCAGGGCGACGCAGGTGTCAAGCACGTGGGCGCCGCCTTCGACCTGGTCTTCGGCGACCTGGACGAGGCCGTCGTAGTCGTCGGCCAGCAGCAGTTCCTTGGCTTTTTTCGAGCCCTGGGAGTTGACTCGCTCGCCGACCAGGGTCGGCCGCGGCTCCTGCACCAGCGGCGTCGAGGTCATCATCGAGGAGACCTCGATCGGCCCCGGCGCCGGCCGCTCGCCCGGCGCGCGACCGCCGACCCGCTCGCGGATCGCGGCAACGTGCTCGGGCGTGGTGCCGCAGCAGCCGCCGACGATGCCGACGCCGTAGCGCTCGACGAACTCGCCCAGCGTCGCGGCGAGCGGCTCGGGCTTTTCCGGAAAGATCGTCTCGGCGTCGGGACCCTGCAGCGGCAGCCCTGCGTTGGGGATGCAGTGGACCGGGACCGGGCAGGTCTCGCCGAGGAAGCGGATCGCGTCGCGCATGTCCTCCGGGCCGGTCGAGCAGTTGAGGCCGATCACGTCGACGTCGAGGGCGGTCAGCGTCGTCAGCACCGAGCGGATGTCGGTGCCGAGGAGCATCTTGCCGCCGTTCGGCAGCAGCGAGACGCTGCACTGGATCGGCAGCGCCCGGCCGGTCTTCGCAAACGCCTCGCGGGCGCCGAAGATCGCCGCCTTGACCTCGAGGATGTCCTGTGCGGTCTCGATCATGATCAGGTCGGCGCCACCCACGACCAGCCCCTCTGCCTGCTCGGCGAAGACCTCGACCAAGCGGCCGAAGGAGATGTCGCCGAGGGTGGGGTCGGTGGAGGCGGGGAGGAACCCCGTCGGCCCGATCGAGCCGGCGACGAACCGATCCTCCCCGGCGGCGCGACGGGCGATTTCGGCGGCTTTGGTGTTGATCTCCAGCGTGTGCTCGCCGAGACCCCACTCCTCGAGCTTCAGCCGTGAACCCTGGAAGCTGTCGGTCTCGACCACCTCGGCGCCGGCTTCCAGCATCGAGGTATGGACCCCCTCGATCACATCGGGCCGGTTGAGGACCAGCGCCTCATGGCACTTGCCCGCGAGCCCGCCGTAGTCCTCCTGGCTGAGCTCAAACTGCTCCAAAGTCGCGCCCATGCCGCCGTCGAACACGACCACGCGCTCCTTCGTAGCTCGTATGTAGTCACGCTCCGGCATGAACCTACAAAGGTACCGGGGCGCTGACTGTTAGCTGCGGCTAGCGCCTGAGGCCGAGTTTGCGGCGCCAGTCGCGCGCCCCGAAGAAGCGGGAGATCGGGGCGAGGAGGCGGCGGCGGGTCTTGGTGTACGGGTACCAGGTCGGCTCCCGCTTGCCGCCGAAGCGGGTGATCACCAGGGACTCGCTGCGGCAGTACTTCTTGATCCCGGGTTCACCGTGGCGGAAGCCGATCCCGGACTGCTTCCAGCCGCCCATCGGCACGTCCATCGCGAAGTAGTTGATGAGGACGTCGTTGACGTTGACGGCGCCGCACTCGACGCGGCGGGCGACCTCTTCGGCTCGCTCCTTCTCGCCGAAGACCGAAGCGCCGAGGCCGTAGCGGCTGTCGTTGGCGAGCTGAAGTGCCTCCTCCGCGTCGCGCGCCTTCATCACGCCGACGACGGGGCCGAAGGTCTCGTCGCGCATCACCTTCATCGAGTGGTCGACGTCGACCAGGACCGTCGGCTCGAAGTAGTCGCCCGGTCCGTCGACGCGGTTGCCGCCGGTGAGGGCGCGGGCGCCAGCGGAGATCGCGTCGCTGACGTGGTCCTCGACGATCGCGGTCTGGTTGGGGGACGTCATCGCGCCCACGTCCTTGGGGTTGGCGGCGTCGTCTGCGCCCTGGCGCAGGCGCCCGACCTCGGCCGTCAGCTTGTTGACGAACTCGTCGTAGACCGGCTCCTCGACATAGATCCGCTCAACGGAGAGGCAGATCTGGCCTGAGTTCATCATTCCGCCCCAGGCCGCGGCGTTGGCGGCGCGGTCGATGTCGGCGTCGGCAAGGACGATCATCGGGTCCTTGCCGCCGAGCTCGAGGCTGACCGGCGTGAGGGTCTCCGCCGCCCGCGCCATCACTTTGCGGCCGGTGCGGTCAGAGCCGGTGAACTGGATGAAGTCGACCTCGTCGACGAGGGCGCCGCCGGTCTCGCCGACGCCGTGGACGCAGTCGAAGACGTCGGGGCCGCCGATCTCGTTCTTCCAGGCTTCGATCACCTCGGTCAGCCCCAGCGGCGTGAACTCGGAGGGCTTAATCACTACCGCGCAGCCGGCCTGCAGCGCCGGGATCGAGTCACCGAGCGAGAGGATCAGCGGGAAGTTCCAGGGGCTGATGATGCCGACGACGGGGTAGGGGCGGTACTGGATCCGCAGCTTCTTCGAGGCGAGCAGGGGGGAGTGGGGGCGGACGCTCTCCTCGCCGATGAAGCTGGCGGCGCGGGAGCCGTAGAAGTTGATCAGGTCGGCGAGGTAGCCGGGCTCGTTGCTGGCGTCGGCGCGAACCTTGCCGGTCTCCGCCTGCATCGTGTCGAGCACCCGCTCCTCGTTGTCGAGCAGCCAGTCGCGCAGCTTGCCGAGCCAGTGGTAGCGACCCTCGATCCCCATCGCCTCCCACTCGGCCTGGTTGGCGCGGACCCGGGCGACGGTCGCGGCGACGGTCTCAGGCGAAGCGACGGGGATGGTCTTGATCAACCCGCCCGTCGCCGGGTTGTGGACCTCGATCACGTCAGCCGCAGCCGATGCCCCGTTCGTCTCGGTACCGCGTGCCGCCGTTCCGCTCTCCACCACAGCTCCCTTCGCCCGTTTGGCTGGTCAGCCAACTGTAGCGGCGAATCAGCTCTGGGTGACGATCCAGCCGATGAGACCGAGAAGCATCGCGGTATTGGCGGCGAGCACGGCACCAAGGACTGAGAAGACGATCTGCATCGTCCGTTCCAGCGCGTTGAACCTTGCATCCATGTTCTTCTGCTGGGAATCGAATCGGCGATCGATGTCGTCGAAACGTTCGTCGATCCGCTTCGCGAACTCGTCCAACCGCGGGTCGGTCCAGTTCTCTCTCGGGGGAATCATCACCGCCATGAAAGCAACTGTAGACAATAAGTTGCTACAGGTGGTGCGCGGAAAAGGAAAATCTTTGCGACTTCAGCGCGGGACGAGCCGGTAGACGGGCCCTTCCAGCGAGACCACGTAGAGCCGGTGCTGCTGGTCTTCGCCGAAGGAGCTCGGGCTCTGGACCTGGAGGCCGAGCTGGCGGTCGCCGCTGGCGCGCTTGAGGTGGGGGACGAGCGAGCGCAACTTTCCCTCGCAGAGGTCCGCGTAGACGTAGCGCCCCCGCAGCCCTGGCAGGCGCGGGTCGCGGACGACGTAGCCGCCGATGATCGTGCAGCCGCTGCCGTGCCCGTAGGCGAAGACCGGCTTCACCGTGCCGCCCGGATCCGGCGTGCCGCTGTTTTCTTCCGTGTACTTGGAGAAGCCCTCGAGGGCGTCCCAGCCGAAGTTGGCGCCGCCTGCTCGGTCGACAGTCAGGTAGTCGAGCTCCTCGAAGCGGTTCTGGCCGACGTCGCCGATCGCGATCCGCGGCTGTCCGTTGGTGGTGTCGAAGGAGAAGCGGAACGGGTTGCGCAACCCGTAGCTGTAGATCTCGTCGCGGCCCGGCTTGCCGACGAAGGGGTTGTCGGCCGGAACCGAATATGGCTTGCCTCCGGCGGCCCGCGGGTCGATCCGCAACAGCTTCCCGAGCAGGACGTCCTTGTTCTGGGCGTTGTTCGGCGGGTCGCCGCCGGAGCCGCCGTCGCCGGTCCCGAAGTAGAGGAGGTTGCCGAGGAACTGCAGCTGGCCGCCGTTGTGGTTGGCGTTGACCGGGTGGGGGATCGTGATCACGGAGCGCCGCGAGTCGCGGTCGGCGCGGGTGGCGCTGCGGCGCTGGAACTCGTCGACCCTGATCGCCCCCTCGGCGTCCGTGTAATAGACGTAGAAGCGCTTGCTGGCGGCGTAGTCCGGCGGGAAGGCGACCGAGAGCAGACCCCGCTCGCCGCCGTCCTCGACGATGTCGCGGATGTCGAGGAAGGTGCCGGCGCGGCGGCCATCCTTGAGGACGACGACACGGCCGGGCTGCTCGACCACGAAGAGGAGTTTCGGGAACCCCGGAGCGCCGGTGACGTAAACGGGGGTGTCGAAGGTGCCGACCTTCTTCAGGGCGACCCCACCCGCTTTTGCCCGTGGTTCTGCGCCCTGCGGGCTGTCACCCTGGTCGTTGGCCGAGCCGCAGGCCGGCAGGGCCAGGGTCAGCAGCACCGCAACCGCGGCAACGGCTGTCGAGGCCCTACTTGCCCTTCTTGATCTCAACGATTTCGCCGCTGTCGGTGACTTCGGTTTCCGGCAGCCGTTCGGTCACCTCGGTCGTGAACGAGCCACCGGGGGACACGCCGTTGTCGGTTTCCGCCTTGGAGGCGCCGCCAAGGCCGGCGCCGACGTTGTAGAGCACGGTGAACTTGCCGGCGCGGACCGCGCTCAGCTTCCAAATCGCCGTCACGGTCTTGCCGGGTTTCAGCGCCCCGAGGGCGAAGGTCTTCGGGCTCGAGGTCGTGGTCCCACCCGGGTCGGAGGAGCCGTCTAGCCGCGGGTAGGTCGCCGACAGCACCCAGACGGGCCGATCGGGCTGCGCCAGTTCCGGCTGCGGGTCGCTGATCCCGAAAGGCAGCGAGGAGTTTTCGCCGCGCTGCCCCTTGATCGTGAAGCTGACGAGGAGGTTCGGCACGGTGCGGTCGCCGGTGTTGCGGATGCCGAGCCGCAGCACGGACGTCTGCCCGAGCCGCTGGGGCGAGGGGAATGCGGCTTCGGTCACCTTCACCTGGAACTTGCCGCTTGCTTCCTCGGGCGCGGTCGAGGAATCGCCGCCGCCGCAGGCAGCGAGTAGTGCCGCCACCGCCAGCGCCGTTAACCCGACGGCGGTGGTCTGGAGGCGGGTCCGCCGGGAATGTCGTCCGGTCCCCCGCAAAGCGGCCCGAACATAGCACGCGGTTTGGCCGCCTTCGCAGGCATTTCCGGCTCTGCGAAGGCGTTAGCGGGATCTCAACATGGGACTAATGGTTGGCGGTTTCCCATCCCCTAGACTCCTGCCCACCGGGTGGGGTGCCGCGTGCCGCGGCGCCGGCTCGGATGGAGGAGCAGATGGTCGGATCCGCGGTCAACAGGGCATTCCTGCCCGCCAAGTCCCTGTTCGAACAGGTGGGGGAGATGATGCTCCTTACCGCGCGGACGATCGTCTCCGCGGTCAAGCCGCCCTACCCCTATGGGGAGGAGTTCATCGGCCAGTTCCTCTTCGCCTTGCAGCTGTGTTGGTTCCCGCTGCTGGTCTCGACCGTGGCCTTCGGGTTCGGTGCCCCCGGCTTGCAGGCGGCGAACTTCCTCTCGCTCTTCGGCGCCCTTGACCGCCTTGGCGGTTTCTTCGTCCTCGCCTCGATCCGCGAGTTCGCGCCCTTCGTCACCGCGGTGGTCGTCGCCGGCGTCGCCGGGACGGCGATCACCGCTGACCTCGGCGCCCGCAAGATCCGCGAGGAGCTCGACGCCCTCCAGGTGCTCGGGGTCGACCCGATTAAGAACCTGGTCGTGCCGCGCTTCCTGGCGCTGATGCTGATCACCGGCCTGCTCGACATCTACGCCCTGGTCTTCGGGATCAGCGGCGGCATCCTCACCGAGATCCTCTACAACCAGCCGCTCGGCGGCTTCTTCGCGACGCTCTTCTCCAACGCCTCGATCACCGACCTCTGGGGCTCGGTGATCAAGTGCACGCTCTTCGGCGCCCTGATCGCCGTCGTCTGCTCCTACAAAGGGATGACCGCCTCCGGCGGCGCCGCCGGCGTCGGCCGCGCCGTCAACGAGGCCGTCGTCATCTCCTTCATGGGCGTCTTCGCCTTCAACTACGTCTTCACCCAGACCCTGCTTGCGACCAACCCGGAGCTGCAGACGATCCGATGAACGCCTGGCTCGCAATCCCGCGCGGCTGGCTCGACTCGGCGGGGGAGATCGCCCGCTTCGGCTCCCGCGTCGCCGGCCTCGTCTACTCCGGCCGCGTCCTTCGCTTCTTCGGCGAGAGCCTGCGCCAGGCCGGGATCCTCATCCTCGGTTCGGCCCTGATCATCTGGGGCCTCGTCTTCACCCTTGGCCTCCAGTGCGGGATCGAGGGCGCCTACCTGCTGCGTGCCCAGGGCGCGCCCGCCTATGCCGGCGTCTTCTCGGCCTGGTGCGACCTGCGCGAGATCATGCCCTACGCCTTCGGCTACATGCTCGCGGCCAAGGTCGGGACCGGGATCGTCGCCGAGCTCGGGGCGATGCGGATCTCCGACGAGATCGACGCGCTCGAGGTGATGGGGGTGCCGCCGGTGACCTTCCTCTGCGCCACCCGCCTGCTCGCCTCCTGGATCGCCTTCCCGTTCATGTACCTGGTCGGGATCGGGATCATGTACCTGGCCAGCTACCTCGCCGTCGTCGAGCAGATCGGCGACGTCTCCTCGGGCGGCTACCTGCTGATCTTCTGGATGTTCCAGAACCCCCCCGACCTGATCTTCAGCTTGATCAAGGGCATGGTGATGGCGACCGCGATCGTGTTGGTCGGCTGTTACTACGGGTACACCGCGGGCGGCGGGCCCGTCGGGGTGGGGACCGCGACCGCGAAATCGATGGTCCTCAACATCGTCTTAGTCCACATCATCGGGATGCTCGGAACCCTCGTGTTCTGGGGAGCGAACCCGCGTGCGCCGATTGGAGGCTGACTTTGCCGGAGAACGACGACATTCGCAGCGAAGAGCAGATTCTCCAGGACGACGTCGCCAAGGAAGAAAACGCGACGACCGAAGGTCCCTACGTAAGCGAGGACGGGGCGGTGATGGGGCGCGACTTCGTCATCCCCGGCGTCAACCCGCGCGAGCACGACCCCTACAAATTCCACACCGGCCGCAAGCGCGACCACGGCGGCGAGGACGCGATCGAGATCATCGACCTCGTCAAGCAGTTCGGCCGCGCCCGCATCCTCAACGGCCTCAACCTGGGGCTGCCGGAGGACCAGGTCTCGATGGTGCTTGGCCCCTCGGGCACGGGCAAGAGCGTGCTGATCAAGCACATCGTCGGCCTGCTGTACCCGGACTCGGGCGACGTGCTGGTGCACGGCGAATCGATCCCGAACATGACCGATGACGAGCTCTTCGACGTCCGCAAAAAGTTCGGCCTGCTGTTCCAGGACGGCGCCCTCTTCGGCTCGATGAACATCTACGACAACGTCGCTTTCCCGCTGCGGCAGCACACCGACAAAGGCGAGGAAGAGATTGGCGAGATCGTCAACCGGCGGCTGAAAGAGGTCGGGCTCAGCGAGGCCACCTACAAGATGCCGAACGAGCTCTCCGGCGGCATGCGCAAGCGCGCCGGCTTCGCCCGGGCGCTCGTCCTGGAACCGGCGATTGTGATGTTCGACGAGCCCGACTCCGGACTCGACCCGGTGCGAACCGCGCTCCTCTGCGAGCTGATCCGTGAGGTTCACGCCGAGAACGGCGGCTGCTACCTGGTGATCAGCCACGACCTCGGCACCGCCCGCCGCATCGCCGACTTCATCGCCGTCCTCTGGAGCGGCAAGATCGTCGAGTCCGGTCCGAAAGAGGAGCTGTTCGACTCCAGCAACCCGTTCGTCAACCAGTTCCTCAACGCTGACGTCAGCGGCCCGCTCTCGATGGATTGAGGTTGGACCCAGGAGCCCTGCTCGGGCGCGTCGCGGCGTGGGCGGCGAGGCACGCCCGACCGCTAGTTGCCATCAGCGCCGCCCTCGCGCTCGCTGCCGCCGTTGCGGCGACGCAGCTGCCGACTGACGCCGGCGTCGACACCCTCGCCGACGCGGGCTCGTCAACGGTGGAGGCAACCGAACGGGTCAAGGAGGACTTCGGCGAAGAACCGATCGCCGTCCTTGTCAAGGGCGAACTGCCGGAACTGCTGCTCACCGACGACCTCTTCCGGCTGCTGCGCCTCGAGGGGTGCCTCTCGGGGAAGGTCCCGAAGGGAGCCGATCCGATCCCCGGCCCCTGCGCCGAGCTCGCCCAATCCGGCGCGGTCGAGTTCCTCACCGGCCCCGCCACCTTCCTCAACGAGTCGGTGGTGCAGATCGACAACCAACTGCAGCGACTGGCCGAAAACGTCCCCGCCGATCGCTTCCGCGAATACCTACTGGCGGTGGCGACGAAATACGGGATCACCAGCGTCCCCAGCATCACCAACGAAGAATTCGTCGCCACCGTCGTCTTCGACTTTGCGCGACCGCGAGGGACGCCGAAGGCGCGCCTGTCCTACCTCTTCCCGAACGCGAAGTCGGCCCAGATCGTCATCCGGCTGCGGCCGGACCTGAGCCAGGGCGAGCGGCATCGCGCGATCGGGCTGATCGAAGAAGCGGTCGAGGAAACGACGCCGCGCAAAGCGTGCAAGGACAAAGGCCAGCCGGCGCCGTGCTTCGAGCTCGAAAACGGGAGCTACGTCGTCTCCGGGGCGCCCGTCGTCGTCGACGGCGTCTCTCGAGCGCTGAAGGACGCCCTGCTGGTCCTCTTCGCGGTCGCGCTCGCGGTGATGGCGCTGGTCCTCTTCCTCGTCTTCAGGTCGCGCTGGCGGTTGCTGCCGCTGCTGGTCGCGCTGCTGGCGGCTGCGATTACCTTTGGGCTGCTGGCGCTGGTCGGCGGCTCGCTGACGATGGCTTCGATCGCGGCGCTGCCGATCCTGATCGGGCTCGGGGTCGACTACGCGATCCAGTTCCAGGCTCGGTTCGACGAGAGCGGGTCAGCGGAGGAGGCGGCTCGTAGCGGCGGGCCTACGATCGCTGCCGCCTGCGCTGCTACTGCGGTCGGGTTTCTGGCGTTGCAGCTGTCGCCGATTCCTATGGTGCGGGGATTTGGGTGGGTCTTGATCGTCGGGATCGCGGTTGCCTTCGCGGCGGCCCTGGTAGTCGGTTTAGGGACGTTGAGTCGCTGGCGGGCGGGTCCTGTCACCGCAGGGGACCCCCCCTCCCTTCCGGTAGCTAAAGCTTCCTCAGGGAGGGGCACCCTACGGCGCCACCCGCCCGTCGAGCGGATTTTGTCCCTGGCTCGGGCGGAGCCGGTGGCCGTGCTGGCGATTGGAGTTGCTCTGGCCGTTTGTGGGTGGATTGCCGGGAGCAGGGTGGACACGGTCTCCGATATTCGGGAGCTGGCGCCGCAAAGCATCAAGGCGGTGGAGGGGCTCGATGAGGTGCAGGACACGACGGGGGTGTCCGGGTCGCTCGACGTCCTGATCGAAGCCGACGATCTGACGGATCCGGAAGTGGTCGAATGGATGGCGGGGTTCAAGCGGCGGGTGCTGGAGGGCAACGGGTTCGGTGGGGAAAACCCGAGCTGCTTGAAGGCCGACATCTGTCCCGGGCCGGCGCTGTCGGACTTCCTCGTCCGCGGGGAAGAAGAACCGACCGCAAAACGGATCGATGCGACCTTGTCGGCGCTGTCTCCTTATGCGCTGCGGCAGGTGGCGCCGCTCGATCCGGAGACGGGAGAAGTCGGGCACCAGGCATTGATCTCGTTCGGGATCCGAGCGCAGTCGTTGGAGGACCAGCAGAAGCTGGTCGAGCGGGTCCGGGATGAGGTTGGGGAGCCTCCGGATGGGGTGGAGGTGCAGTTGGCGGGGCTCTCGGTGATCGCGGCCGAATCGGCCGGCGACCTCTCCGCCAGCAGGTACTGGCTGACGCTTGCCGGAATCGTCCTGGTCGGGCTGGCGCTGCTCTTGATCTACCGCTCCTGGCGGCGCGCCTTGGTGCCGCTGGTACCGACCGTGCTTGCCACCGGCTGGGCTTCGTTGCTGCTCTGGATCACTGGAATTCCGCTCAACCCGATGTCGGCTGCGCTCGGCGCGCTGACGATCGCGATCGCGACCGAGTTCGGGGTCCTTCTCGTCGGCCGCTTTCACGAGGAGCGGGAGAGCGGAGGCGACGTCGAGGAGGCGCTCAGCCGCGCCTACGCCCGCACCGGGGCCGCGGTCCTCGCTTCCGGCGCGACTGCAATCGCCGGCTTCGCGGTCCTCGTCGCTAGCGACGTGCAGATGCTTCGAGACTTCGGCCTCGTCACCGTCGTCGACCTTGCCGCGGCGCTGGTCGGCGTGCTCCTCGTCCTGCCCGCGACCCTCCTCCTGCTGGAGCGCCGATGAGGGACCGCTACTCGCTCATCGTCGGCCTCCTCTTCCTCGCCGTGATCGTCGTCGCCACCGTCAACACGATTGACGGAGGAGGGGGCGGCGAGACGCTCGGGCTCGATCAGCTGCCGCCGCGGTGGCCGCTGCCCGAGTTCGCGGTGCCCGAGGGCGGCGGCAAGCTCGAAGGCGACGCCAACATCGCCCAGGACGACTGCGAAACCTCGGCGATCCCCTGCCCGGAGGGGGCGGAACGCACCCCTGCCTGCCAGGTCGAGGTGGCCGAGTCGATCCGCGTATGCGACTTCTTCGAGCGGCCCCTAGTGATCTCGTTTTGGTTCAGCAGGGGCGGCGGCGACTGCGTCGAGCAGCAGGACCTGGTCGACGATGCCTTCCGACGCTACCGTGGCCGGGTGGGCTTCCTCTCGCTGGATATCCGCGATGACCGAGACACGGTCCGCGACCTGATTCGGGAGCGGGATTGGGAGATGCCGGTGGGGTGGGACCACGACGGTGCCGTCGGCAGCCTCTACGGGGTCGGCCTCTGCCCGACCTTCGCCTACGTCTTCCCTGGCGGGACCCTGCAGAGCGCCAGCATCGGCGAGCTCACCCTGGCGCAGCTGAGCGACCGGGTCGACCGCCTCCTCGAGGCCACCGCCCGCGCGGAAAGGGGATGAGGTGAGCGCCGGACCGGCCGAACGGATGGGCTGGGCGCCGACGCCGCGGCAGGGCTGGGTCGCCCCCCACATCGCCTCCGAGTTCCCCGGTCTCGGCATCGCCTGGGTCGAGGTCGACGCGAAGCCCGGTCGCAGCCCGGAAGCGGTGCGGCACCGGCTCCGCGACCTCTCCGACCGCACCTACGGCGCCCAGGCGATCCGGCTGCGCGAACGGCCGATCCCCTGGGCCTACCGTGTCTTCTACCGGCAGATCGGTCTCGACCCCGATCGCACCCGCACCCCCGTCGAGCAGTTGACCCTGGAGCGCCTCGAAGCCGGCGGCTTCCGCAGCCACGGCCTGCCCGCGGACGCGCTCAACATCGCGATCGTCGAGACCGGGGTCGCCCTCCGCGCCTTCGACGCCGACCGCCTCGATGGCCGCCTCTGCATCCGCGACTCCGCCCCGGGCGAGTCGCTGGCGGGAGCCGGAGGGGACATGGCGAAGGGGACGCTGACGATCGCTGACGACTCCCAACCGCTCGGGCTCCTCTTCGGGGTCACTGGCGAGGCCTTTGCGGTCGACCGCGACAGCAGCCGGATCGCGGTCGCGGCGATCCAGGTGAAAGGGGTGCCGCAGATCGCGGTCGAGGAGGCGCTGTGGATGGCCGCTTCGACTCTGGAGGCGGGCTGACTACACTTTTCGGGATGCCTGCGCTACTCGGACACGAGGAACTACGCGGGCTCGACCTCGTCGTCGACGAGCGCCGGGCGCGGGCGCAACTGCGCCGGCAGATCGCCAGGCTCGAGGCCGAGCTTGCCGCCCTCTTTGGCGAGGCATTTGGCCACGCCCAGGTGCCCCACCGCGTCGAGGCTGTCGCCGCCGGGCCGCGGCTGCTCGACCTCGGTGAGCTGGAGGCGCTGCGCGACGGCCTCGCCGACCGCGTCGCCGAGGCGCGCCAGGCTCTGATCGAGCGACGGCGGGTCGAGGACGACAACCGGGCGCTGGTAGAGCGGATGCTCGCCGCGCCGCAGGACTACAAGTGGGTCCGCGTCTCTCGCGAAGACCTCGGCCTGCATGGCTGCGGCCACTGGCACTCTCGCCCCCGGCTCGGCCCGATCGGGATGCTGATGGGCTGGTGGCGGGTCAAGATCTCCTCCGGATGTCCATTAGCCGGGCGGCTTGCGGCCGTTGAGCACGAAGTCGAAGCCGAAGCCCGCCCCTAAGCGGGTCTCTGCCCCGGACGAGCGCCCCCCGGCGCCGTGGGGTTCGGTGCCCCTGGCCGAGCTGGTCATCCTCGCCGGCATCGTCTCCCTCGGGATCGGGCTGTTCGGGGGCAGCCCGACCGCGATCGGTGTCGGCGTCGCCCTTGCCGGACTGGGTGGGCTCGAGGTGGCGATCCGAGAGCACTTCGCCGGCTACCGATCCCACACCAGCCTGCTTGCGGGGGCGGCCTTCGTCCTCACCACCGGCCTCGTCTTCTACGCGGCGGGGCAGATCCTGGCGGTGGCTCTGGCGATTGGCGCGGCGGTGGGCGCCGTCGCCTTCTTCCTGGCCCGCCGCGCATTCCAGCGCGCTTCCGGTGGCCTCAGCTACCGGGTCGGCGGAATGCGCGGCTAAAGCCGCGAAGGTTCAGACAGAGAGGGGTTCCCGCCCGCCGGCGCGAGTCGAGAGCTCGTTGGCGAGGATCCGTCGCTGCCGGGAGGTGAGCGTCCCCAGCTGCTTGTTCTCGTTCAGCGAGAGGGGCAGGAGAAACTTGCGGGCGCGGGTCCTTCCCCAGCGGCGCTGGCTGGTGAGGAGCTCCGCGATGGTCATGCTCTCGGTCTCCCAGGGGCAGTCGCGAACCACCTCCGCGGCATCCATGTCTCCCCGCGCAATCGCGCGCTTCAGCTCCGCCCGGGCCAGGCGAACCATGTTGGCTCTCTCCAGGGCCCTCATATGCTGCGGTGCCTCGGCTGAGGCTGCGATGGTCGTTGCGGGTGCCGTTGAGGCAGCTTCCACTGGACTCCTCCCTTCAAGGAATCGGTTTACTGGGGTATCGCGTCCGGCCGGCAACCAGCGCCCTTCCCAGGGACTGGTCCTACCCGGACCGACTCTCTCTTCCCGAACGCCCCGACTGGGAGCGTTGCGGCGAGGAGGCCAAGCTATGTCGCGGGGTGCCGGCCGTCAACCCACCTCTTACAAAGTTCCGTCCGGGGCATTCGCTAAGAGCAACAATTTCGGCCCCCCTGGTTCCTTGTTCGGATCTGGACAAGGAAGAAACTCACCCGCTCGGGGGATGTCAAATTTCTGTGACCAAAAAATTAAGTGCGCGGTAGGTCCGGGAAGTCTTCGATCACCCGGGCAATCGTGCCGAGAGCGCCGTCGAGATGCTCGCGCTCATGGGTCGCCATCAGGCTCGTCCGCAACAGCGCCCCGCCGGGTGGAACCGCCGGGTGGATGGCGACGTTGGTGTAGACGCCGGCCTCGAAGAGGCGCTTCCAGAGCAGCACCGCCTGCCAGTCGTCGCCGACCATCACCGGGACGACCGGGGTGGTGGCGACGCTGCCGTCGGGCAGCGTCCCCGGCTCGATCACCTTGAGGCCGAGGTGGCGCAGGCCCTCGCGCAGGTACTCGGCGTTGGCGAGCAGGCGCTCGAAGAGCTCCGGGCCGTCGCTGCGGATCACCCGCAGCGCCGCCAGGGCGGCGCCGACTGCGGCCGGGACCGCCGAGGCGCTGAAGATGAAGGAGCGCGAGGAGATACGCAGGTACTCGATCACGTCGGCCGGCCCGGCGATGAAGCCGCCGCAGGAGGCGAGGCTCTTGGAGAAGGTGCCCATTCGCAGGTCGACCTCGTCCTCGAGTCCGAAAAGCTCACTGGCGCCGGCGCCGCGGGCGCCGAGGACGCCGGCCCCGTGGGCCTCGTCGACCATCAGCCGGGCGCCGTAGGCCTGGCAGAGCTCAACGATCCGCGGCAGGTTGCAGACGTCGCCCTCCATCGAGAAGACGCCGTCGACGATGACGAGAACCCCACCGCCGTCGCCGGCCGCGCGCTCCAGCATCTTCTCCAGCTTGTCCATCCGGTTGTGGCGGAAGGGACGCAGCTTGGCGCCGGCAAGCCGGCACCCATCGAGGATCGAAGCGTGGTCGCCGGAGTCGCAGATCACCGTGTCGGCCGGGCCGAGGATGGTGCCGATGCAGCCGACGTTCGACTGATATCCGGTCGTGTAGACGATCGCGTCCTCGGTCCGCATCCACTCGGCCAACTCGCGCTCGAGGTCGAGGTGCAGCGGCGTCGTCCCGTTGAGGAGGCGGGAGCCGGTGACACCGGTGCCGTACGTCTCCAGCGCCTCGCGCGCCGCGTCCTTGACCCGCGCGTCCCCGGTCAGCCCGAGGTAGTTGTTGGAGCCGAGCATGATCGTCTCCCGGCCCTCCATCTCGACAACAGGGCCGGCCTGCGAAGTGAGCAGGCGGAAGTAGGGGAGGAGGTCGTGCTCCTTGGCGGCTTCAAGCTGCTCGAGGCGGTCGTGGCTGCGCGCCTTCTCGAAGACGTCGACCGGGGCCTTCGCGGTCTCGCTCATCTCCCCAGAGTGTAGGTTGCGCACCGATGGGAAGCCTGACGATCCGGCCGGTGCGGACTCGGCGCGAGCTGAAGCGCTTCGTCAAGGTCCCCTTCCGCCTCCACCGCGACAGCGAGCAGTGGGTGCCGCCGCTGCTCTTCGAGCGGATGCAGTTCCTCAACCGCAAGAAGAACCCGTGGTTCGAGCACGGCGAGGCCGAGTTCTTCCTCGCCGAGCGCGACGGCGAGGCGGTGGGGCGGATCAGCGCCCACGTCGACAGCCGCTGGGACACCTACCAGGGCGGCAACGACGCGATGTTCGGCTTCTTTGAGACGGCGGAGGACCCGGAGGTGGTGCGGGCTCTGTTCGGCGCCGCCGAAGAGTGGGCCCGCGGCAAGGGCCGCGAGCGCCTCCTCGGGCCGATGGACTTCACCACCAACGATGAGATCGGGATCTTGATCGAGGGCTTCGAGCGCCAGCCGATGATCCTCGAGCCCTGGCACCCGCCCTACTACCAGCGGCTGATCGAGGCCGAGGGCTTCGCCAAGGCGATGGACGTGCTGATGTGGGAGCTGCGGATGGGGCAGCTCAAAGAGGGGGAGAAATTCGACCCCTCGATCCACGAGGCCGCGGAGAAAGCGCTGCACGACGAAGGGATCACGATCCGCAACATGCGCAAGCGCGACATGGCGGCGGAGGTGCGGCGCTTCATGGACGTCTACAACGAGGCCTGGGGGGAGAACTGGGGCTTCGTCCCGATCACCGACGCCGAGGTCGAGTTCCAGGCCAAGAACCTGAAACAGGTGCTCGACGAGGAGTGGACCTTCATGGCTGAAAAAGACGGTGAGGTGATCGGCGCGGCGCTGACCCTGCCGGACATCAACCAGGTAATGGCGAACCTGAACGGGCGGCTGCTGCCCTTCGGCTGGGCGAAGTTCCTCCTCGGCAAGCGCAAGATCGACCGCTTGCGGGTCTTCGCGCTCGGGGTCAAGCACGACTACCGCCACACCGGCGTCGCCGCCGGGCTTTACCTCGAGCACATCAAGATGGCGGCGCTCCCCGACAAGATCCACTGGGGCGAGATGGGCTGGATCCTGGAGACGAACAAGCCGATGAACCGGGCGATGGAGGGGATGGGCGGCAAGATCGTCAAGAAGTACCGTCTTTACGAGCGCCAGCTCGGCGGCGCCGACCCCGCGCCGCGCTAGAGTCGCCGGGGTGACTGAGCTGCACGTAGACGCGGAGGTCGTGGCCGAAGAAGACGCCGGCTCGGCCGAGGCTACGAGCCCCGTCCGCCCGCTGCCGTCCAGCTACGAGCCCGCCGAGGGCTCGGCGCTTCCAGTCCTGCGTCCCGAGGTGAAGTCAGCCGCGCTCGCCGCCGCCGGCGGGGTCCTCGCCGGCGCCGCCACCGTCGCCGCCGTCCGTGCCGTCAGCGGCGCTGCCGCCAGGGCACGCGCTCCCCGTCGTCTCAGCGGCCGCCGCCGCGACCGCCAGAACGTCGTCGCCAGCCGCTCGTTCCTGGTCGATGTTCACCTCCTCGGTCGCTGAAGCGGAGGTCCGGCCGCCCTCGCCGTGGCGGATGCCGCGGGGGAGCTCGGACCGGACGCTGCGCGTGCGCGGCGGCGTTGCCGTCCGCCTCCTCCACGTCGGCGGCTGCCCGGTGCTGGTTCGGGCCTGGCAGCCGGCCCGCGACCGGGTTCGCTTCCGGGCCGAGGCGATCGAGCCCGAGCGGGTAACGCGGCCGCCGATCTCGATGCCGCCTTGCCCGGGCCCGGCCGGTCAGGAGCAACTCGAGGAGGCGATCGCCTGTATGCGGCGGGCGCTCTGGGTCGACGTCGACCTCACCGACTTCTACCGCCGCTTCCGCCGCGACCCGCTGGTTGGGCCGTTGATCCGCCGCCGACCAGAGTTCCGCCCCAGTGGGCGGCCGTGGCCGTGGGAGGCGCTGGCGGCGGCCGTGGTAGGGCAGTTGATCGAGGCTAAGCGGGCGGCGCTGATCGAGCGCCGGATCGCCGGCCGCTGGGGGCCGCGGGTGGGGGAGGGTCGCGAGGCGCTGCGGGACGTCCCAGGGCCAGAGGCGATCGCCGGCCGCGCCCCTGCCGAAATCGAGCAGATGGAACTGGTCGGCAAACGGGCGGTGGCGCTGCGGCGGCTCGCCCGCGACGTCGCCGGCGGGCGCTGCCGGATCGAGAGCAAGGAGGGGGACCGCCGCTTACTGGCGCTGCCGCAGATCGGCCCCTGGACGGTGCAGTGCCTCGGCTTCTTCGGCCGCAACGACCTCGACTCCCTCCCAGCTGGCGACCTCGGCTACATCAAGCTGGTCGGCCGCCTCAGCGGTGGCGGTCGCCGGGCGACGATCCCGGAGGTGGAAGAGTTCTACGCGCCGTACGAGCCTTACCGGGGTCTGGTCGGCGCCCTCACCCTCTCCGGGCTGCACCGGCTGGTCGCGCAGGGCCCGCCGCTGCGGCTCGCCGCCTGAGCCCCCTTCATTCCTCAAGACCGCGCGCGCGGGCGCCGATGAGCCTGGTGGATGCGCGAGCCTGCCGACAGGAACTGGTCCGAGCACGAGGTCGAGCGCTTCCTCGACCAGCTGACCGCGGGGGGACACGACTTCCGCCGCCTGGTTGAGCGGCTGCCGGTAATCGTCTACACGGCTGAGCTCGGCGAGCGCGGTCGCTGGCGTTATGTCAGCCCCCAGGTCGAGGAGATCCTCGGCTACCGGCCGGAGGAGTTCATCCGCGACCCCGGCCTCTGGGCGGGCATCCTCCACCCTGAGGACCGCCAGCGTGCGCTCGACGTCGAAAGCGAGGAGCACCTGGGGAAGCGAGACACGACCCCAATCGAATACCGGGTTCACCGCCGCGACGGCAGTGTCGTCTGGATCCACGACGAGGCGGTGCTGGAAGCCGATGAGGACGGGGTGCCGGTCTGGCACGGCGTCCTCTACGACGTCAGCCAGCGCAAGCAGACCGAGGACGAGCTGCAGCGGGCGCTCTCCCAGCAGGCGGTCGTTGCCCGGCTCGGCGAGCGGGCGATGCAGAACAGCGACCCCCAGGAGCTGATGGCGGTCGCCACCGAGCTGATTGGCAAAGTCGACGGCGTCCACAGCGCCTGCATCTGGGAGCTCGGCCGCGACGGGCGCCGACTCAACCTCCGCGCCGGCCTCGAGGAGTCCGTGGTCGGCGCCGGCCGCCGAGTCTCCGCTGCCCGCGACTCCCACGCCGGAGCCGCCCTGGACTCCGGGACCCACGCGATCGTCGGCGACTGGGAGCAAGAGACGCGGCACACGATGCCGCCGGTGCTGCGGGTCTTCGGCGCCGCCAGCAGCCTGGCCGTCGTGATCGACGGCAAGAGCCGACCCTTCGGCGTCCTTGACGTTCACTCGACCGATCCGCACCGCTTCAGCGCCAAGGATGTCCCGTTCGTGCAGGCCGCGGCAAACGTCCTCGCTGACGCGATCGAGCGCCACGCGGCCGACCAGGCGCTGCGCTACCGCGTCCTCCACGACTCCCTCACCGGGCTGCCGAACCGGCTCAGCTTCGTCGACGCCCTCGGCGACTCGCTCAGCAAGGCGGCCGTCTCGGGCTCACCCGTCGGCATCCTCTTCCTCGACCTCGACCACTTCAAGCTGATCAACGACAGCCTCGGCCACCATGCCGGCGACGCCCTGCTGCGGGCGGTGGCGCCGCGGTTGCGCTCCCACCTGCGCCCGGGCGACATCGTCGCCCGCTTCGGCGGCGACGAGTTCGGGATCCTGATCGACCGCCTGGCCGACGAAGGCGAGGCGGTCGCGATCGCCGACCGCGTTGCCGCCGCCTTCACCCAGCCCTTCTCAATTGACGGGGTGGACCACTTCGTCAGCGCCAGCATCGGCGTCGCCGTCTCCCGCGCTGCCGACGAGCGCACCGTCAACGCCGAGCTCCTGATCCGCGACGCCGACGCGGCGATGTACCGGGCCAAGGAAGGCGGTCGCGCCCGCTGTGTCCTCTTCGACGCCGAGATGCGCGCCGGGGCGATGCGCCGGCTCGAGGTCGAACGGGAGCTCCGCCACGCCCTCGACCGCGACGAGCTCGCCCTCCACTACCAGCCTGTCGTCAGCCTCCGTAACGGGGAGATCACCGGCCTCGAGGCGCTGGTCCGCTGGCGCCATCCCGAGCGAGGAACGCTCGACCCCTCCGAGTTCGTCTCGATCGCCGAGGACAGCGGTCTGATCGAGCCGATCGGCCGCTGGGTCCAGGAACGCGCCTGCCGGCAGGCGCTCGAGTGGCACCAGCTGCGCCCGGATTCCCGCCCCTTTGACGTTGCCGTCAACCTCTCCGCCCGCCAGGTCGCCCACCGCGACCTCCCGGCAACCGTCGAAGAGATCATCACCCGCACCGGCCTCGATCCCGTCCACTTGCGTCTGGAGATCACCGAGAGCGTGCTGGTCGAGGAGTCGGCGACGGCGATCTCATCACTGCAGGCGCTGAACGAGCTTGGGGTTCGCCTCGTGCTCGACGACTTCGGCACCGGCTACTCCTCACTCGCCTACCTCAACCGCTTCCCCTTCCACGCGCTGAAGATCGACCGCTCTTTCGTCGACGCGCTCGGGATCGAGCAGGAGGCGACGGCGATCGTCGAGGCGATCATCGGCATGGCCCGCGCCCTCGACCTCGAGGTGATCGCCGAGGGGGTGGAGAGCGAGGTGCAGCTATCGGAGCTGCAGCGGCTCGACTGCGACTACGCGCAGGGTCACCTCTTCCACGCGGCGATGCCCGAGCGCGAGGTGAGCCGGCTGATCGCCGAAGGGGCGCTCGGCTATTCGGGGATCTCGCCCGAGGGCAAGTAGCCGTTGTCGAGCAGGTCGCTCGTCGGCGGCAATCCCTCGATCAGCCCGTTGTCCCGCATCCAGCCGGTGAAGGTCTCCCACTCCTTGGGGTCCATGTAGCCGTACGGCTGCCCCTCGGTGCGTGCGCCCAGCAGCGGCAGCGTCGCCTTTACCTCGGCGCTGGCCAGTTTCGGTTCCAGGTCCGGGTTGGCTTCGGTGATCGCGGCGGTGGCGGCGCCGGGCTGTTCCACCGCGGCCTCGGTACCGCGCTCGAGCGCCGCAAGGAAGAGGCGGAACTTGTCGGGGTCGTCTTCGAGGCTCTGGCGGCGCGCGACGAGGACGAGCTCGTCGTAGGTCGGCACACCGAGCTCGTCGACCGGGGTGACGACCGGCGCTTTGCCGCGCTCGCGCAGGTCGACGCCCTCGACGTTGCTGAAGCCGCCGAGCATCGCCTGGGCGGAGCCTCCGACGAGGGCGGGGAGGAGGCCGAAGCCGACGTTGACGGCCTTGACGTTGCCGGGTTCCAGATCGACCCGGGCGAGGATCGTTTTCAGGAAGGCGTCCTGGTAGGGGATGCCGGCGGTGGCGACCGTCTTGCCTTTGAGGTCGGCGACGCCTTTGATCCCGGAGCTCTGCAACCAGATCAGCGAGGTCAGCGGCCGGTTGACGAGGGCGGCGACGGCGACCACGTCGAGGCCCTGTTCGCGCGCCAGCGCCACCTCGGGCTCGTAGGAGATCGCCAGGTCCGAGCGCCCGGCGGCGACCTGCTTCAGCGGCGCGGCGGGGTCGGAGGGGGTGGCGATGCTGACGTCGAGGCCGGCTTCTTCGAAGTAGCCGAGCTTCTGCGCCATGTAGATCCCCGCGTGGTCGGGGTTGGGGTAGAAGTCGAGGGTGAGGCTGAAGCCCTGCCTCTCGCCGGTCGTTTCCTCGGACTTCTCGCCGCAGGCGGCGAGGACGAGGGCGAGGAGAACGGCGAGGGCGATCGCCGGGATCCGGAGGCGAGTCATCGACTGAGTTCTATCGCCAAGTGACGACGCGTCGCTCTACGAGGGCCACGAGGCCGAAGAGGATGAGGCCGATCGCCGAGAGGATGGCCACCGCCGCGAACAGCCTCGCGGTCTGCAACTGAGCGTTGTCCTGGAGGATTTGGTGGCCCAGCCCGGAGCTGGAGCCGACCCACTCGCCGAACAACGCCCCGATCGGGGCGAAGACGATCGAGATCTTGATCCCGGTGAACAGATAGGGGAGAGAGGTGGGAACCGAGAGGCGCCGGAAGATCTGCCAGCGCGAGGCGTAGAGCGTCCGCATCAACTTGCCTGCCTCCGGGTCGACCGAGGAGAGCCCGTTGAGGGTGGCGACGGTGATCGGGAAGAAGCAGACCAGAGCGACGACGAGGATCTTGGGGACGATCCCGAAGCCGAACCAGATCACCAGGATCGGGGCGATGGCGACGATCGGGATCGTCTGGGAGGCGATTACGAGCGGGTAGGTCGAGCGCAGGACAAAGCCCGAAAGGTGCATCGCAATCGCGAAGGCGATCCCGGCAACGAGGGCGCAGGCGAAGCCGAGCAGGATCTCCCGCAGCGTCACCCAGGCGTTTTCGGCGAGCAGCGTGCGGTTCTCCCACAGCGCTTCACCGATTTCGGCCGGGGAGGGGACGAGGAAGTCTTCGAGCCCGAAGAGGTCGGCAAGCAGCCCGGTCGAGGCAGCGAGCTGCCAGATCCCGACCAAAGTCAGGAGAAAGAGCGCCGGAAGCACCAATCTCCAGGCCCCATCCCATCTCGTGGTTCCTTTTGCACCCATGTCGTGTATTAGGAACCACGCAACGTTTGGTGGAGGGTTCGCAGGGCTTGCTCGCGGGCGCTGACAAACCCGGGATCGGTGACGGCGCCGTCGCGGTCCTCGGCGCGGGGGTGGGGGGCGCTGAGCTCGGCGACGACGCGGCCGGGGCGCCCCGACATCACCGCCACCCGGTCGCAGAGGTAGAGCGCCTCCTCGACGTCGTGGGTGACTAGAACGGCGGTGCGGGGATCAGCGCGCAGCGCGGCGGCGAGCCACTCCTGCATCTCCGCCCGGGTGATCGCGTCGAGGGAGGCGAAGGGCTCGTCCAGGGCTAGCACCGGCTTACCGGCGATCAGCGTGCGGAGGAAGGCGACCCGCTGGCGCATGCCACCGGAGAGCTCAGCCGGCCGGGCCGCCTCGAAGCCGGCGAGGCCGAAGCGATCGAACAGCGTCGCCGCCTCGGCGCGCGCCTCCGCCCGCCCTATTCCCTGGTTGCGCAGCGCGAGGGCAGCGTTGTCGATTGCCGAGTACCAGGGGAGGAGGAGATCGCGTTGGGGCATCAGGGCGCAGCGCCCGAGCCGCTCCTCCGAGGCGGAGTTGCCTTCGACCGCGATCTTGCCCTCGATCGGCTCTTGCAACCCGCAGATCAGCTCCAGCAGCGTCGACTTGCCGCAGCCGGAGGGGCCGACGAGGCCGATCACTTCGTTTGCCTCCCCTGCCAGGGTCAGCGAGCTAAGGGTGCGCAGGTCGCCGTAGGAGTGCCCTACCCCCGCAATTTCGAGCTTCACCCTGGTATCCTGACGCACTCCGCACTCCTGACCAAGGAGGTCAGGAAAGTCGAAATCGGTACCTGTGCGGACCCCCAGAGCTAACTATGGACCCGGCAATCGTCCT
>VAYN01000018.1:41004-58491 GCA_005885405.1 Actinomycetota bacterium
CGACCACCGCGATCGGCACCGACATCTTCTACGCGGCGGTGACCAAGACCGTCGGTGGCTGGCGCCACCTGAAAATGAAGACGGTCAACATGGACCTGGTCAAGTGGCTGGCGCTGGGCAGCGTCCCCTCGGCCGTAGGCGGCGTCATCCTCGTCTCCTGGCTGCAGACCAAGATCGGCGAAGCGCGGCTGGAGGAACTCGTCTACGCCGTCCTCGGCGGCACCCTGCTGATGGTCGGCGTCATCACCTTGGCCCGGGCGCTGATCCTCCGCAACCTGATCGACGAGCGCGACCGCTTCGAGGTCGAGCGGCGGCACAAAGTCGCCGCGATCGTGATCGGCGCCACCACCGGCTTCGTGATTGGAATCACCTCCGCCGGCTCCGGCACCGTGATCGCGATCCTGCTGATCGCCGTCTACCGCCTGGCGCCGAAAAAGGTCGTCGGCACCGACGTCTTCCACGCCGCAATCCTGCTCTGGGCCGCCGGCATCGCCCACTGGGTGGGCGGAAACGTCGACTTCGTCCTTGCCGCCAACATCCTCCTCGGCAGCATCCCCGGCGTCGTCATCGGCGCCTCGCTCTCCGACAAGGCGCCGCAGGGGTTTCTCCGCACCGCGCTCGGCCTCGTCCTCGTCGGCTCGGGCATCGTCACCGTGCAGAAGGGCGACCCCGAGGTCTGGCCGATCGCCGCCGCGATCGCCGCCGTCGGCCTTGCCGCGATCCTCTACGCGCCTCATTACCTCAACCGTCGCCGCGAGCGCCAGCTCCAGCAAGAGGCAGACCAGACCGCGACCCTCGCGCGGACCCTGCCCGCCGACTGATTTACTAGATCCATGCGTGTTTCCGCGAAGGCCGACTACGCGGTACGAGCCGCTGCTGAGCTTGCCGCCGCCCAGGCCGAGGAGGCGCCCGTCAAGGGCGAGCGCCTGGCCGAGGCCCAGGACATCCCCCTGCAGTTTCTCGAGCACATCCTGCTCGAGCTCAAGCACCACGGCATCGTCCGCGCCCGCCGCGGGGCCAAGGGCGGCTACTGGCTCGCCCGTCCCGCTGACGAGGTGACGATCGCCGAGATCGTCCGCGCCGTCGAGGGCCCGATCGCCCACGTCCAGTCGACGCCGCCCGAGGACATTGAGTACCGCGGCAACTCCGAGCACCTGCAGGCGGTCTGGATCGCCGTCCGCGCCAGCCTCCGCAGCGTGCTCGAGGAGGTCACCCTTGCCGACCTCGTCTCCGGTGAACTACCAAGCGTCGTCGGCGAACTCACCTCCTCGAAAGACGCCTGGGTCGCGCGCTAGGCGATCCCTGGCCAGAGCAGGTCCGCTTCTGGAGGTGCGAATTCAGAATCTCCGGAGCGGGTAGCTGATGGGATCGGCGGTAAGCGCAATGCCTAGCTCGAATGACGGTCGGGCTCGAACCGTAGCCCGCGACGCCCTCTCGTCGGCGGGGTCGAATCTTTGGCTGATCCCGCTCGGCTGCCTCCTCGCGGGGGCGGCGCTCTCTTTCACGACGACCGCAATCGACACCGCCAGCGGCTTCGACCTGCTCCCGCGCAGCCTTACCGGCTCGCCAAGCGGCGCCCGCCAGATCCTCGCGACGATCGCCACGTCGACGGTGCAGCTGACGGGGCTGGTGCTCAGCCTCAGCCTGATCGTGATCCAACTGGCGATGGGACAGTTCTCGCCGCGAATCGTCCGCTCGCTGCTGAACGACCGCCGCAGCCAGTGGGCGATCGGGATCCTCGTCGGCACCGTCGCCTTCGCGATCTTCTCGATCCGCCGGGTCGGCGAAGGTGGCGAGGTCCCCGGGCTGACGATGCTGGTCGCCTACCTTCTGGCCCTCGCGAGCTTCGCGGCGCTCCTCCTCTACGTCCACCACACCGGCCAGTCGCTGCGGGTCGCCGGCCTGATCGACCTGGTCGGGGATGATCTGCGCGACGAGCTCGACAACCGCTACGGCGAACCGCTGGCCGACGAGGCCGGGGGGCAGGCGCCGGGCGTGATCCCTGCCCGCCGACCCGGGGTGGTCTGCGAGGTTGATCGCGAACGCCTGGTCGAGCTTGCCGCCGCGGCCGGCTGCCGGCTCGAGCTGGTGCCGATGATGGGGGACTTCGTCCCCTCCGGGGCGCCGCTGATCAGAGTCGAGGGCGGCGACGACCGGCTCGATCGCACCGCGGCGGCGCGGGCGGTTGTCCTCGGCGCCGAGCGGACCCACACCCGGGACCCCGCCTACGGCTTCCGCAAACTCGTCGACATCGCCGAGCGCAGTATCGCCCAGCCCTTCGATGATCCGACCACGGCGGTGCAGGCGATCGACCGGCTCCACGACTGCCTGCGCCAGCTCTCCGGCCGGCAGCTGACCAGCGGCGAGTGGCGCGACGGTGAGGGCGTCGTCCGCCTGCGCGCCCGTCAGATCACCTGGGAGGGCTACGTCCGCCTCGCCTTCGAAGAGCTCACCCTGGCCGGCGCCGGCTCGCCGCAGGTGGCGCGGCGCCTCTTCGCCGCCCTGGACGATCTTCTCGCAACCGCCCCCGCCGCCCGCCGCCCGCCGCTGGAACGGCAGCGCGAGCTTCTCGCGGCGGCGGTCGAGGACGCCTACGACGACTGGCGCACGGCCGAGGCGGCCCAGATCCCCGACATCCAGGGAATCGGATCCGGCGCCGACGTCGCGACTATCGCCGACGGGGGTTCGTCGGTCGGTGGGCGTACGCAGCCTCCCTGACAGCCTCGTCGGTCTCCAAAGTCGCCCCCAGGGCACCGCCAACCGTCCCCAGCGCGCTCGAGAGCCAGGCGATGCGCACGTAGTCCCAGGCGTCCGTGTCTCGACCGAGCGCTTCCGAGAGAAGCGATGACTCGATCAGCAGCAGGGCACCGAGCAGGCTGGCGAGGAAGACGGAGAGGTAAAGGACGGTGACTCCGAACACCACCGTCGCGGTGGTTGCCAGGTTGAACAGCGTCACCTGCTCGCGCACGCGTGCGGCGGGCGCCCGCTCCCAGAGGCGGTGGCCGGCGATCAACGTCACCGAGGCGGCGGCGATCGAGGCGAGGCCGGCGATCGCCAGTCGCAGCGGGCCGAGGGTTGCGGCGATCTTCCAGACTTCGATCTGAATCATGACGAAGGCGACCGCCGCGACCGCCGCCAGCATCACCCGCCAAAGCCGCCCGACCAGCCGCCAGGGGTGATTGGCCCCGACCATCCCGACCAGCAGCCGCAGGTTGCCGCTAATCACCCGGGCGACGTAGGCGACGCCCCCGTCGTTTTCGACGTCACCGGCCAGCTCGGCGAGGCGGCGCTGGACCCCGAGCCCCGCGCCGACCGGCCGGCCGGCGCGGCCATCCTCCGGATCGCCGACCAACGTCCCGACCGCATCGGCGGCGGCGTCGTAGAGACGCCGGCGCCGCCTCAACACGCCGAGGGCCGGCAGCGAGACCAGCGCCACGCCGTGGGTACGGCTGGCATGGCTGAGCAACGTCCGGTGAGCGAGTCGCAGTGGCAGCTCGGTGATTGCCACCGCCAGGTCCCAGTCGGCGTCGAGCAGGAGGCTACGGGCTGCAGAGACGAGCTCGGTCAGGTGCACTGGCGGCTCGGCCAGCGGGTCGGTGAGGACTTCTGGCTCCCACTCGACCTCGGGATAGCGCTCGGCCAGGGCGGCGCCGAGGTCGGCCGCCAGCTCGTCGGCCGCTACCTGGTCGATTGCGGGCGAGACGATCAGGCCCAGCTTCACCGCTGCCATGGGATCAGCGCGGCGGCTAGCGCCGCCGCGCTTCCAGCTCCTCGATCCGCTCCAGCAGGTCGCAGACGAGCGCCGCGCCGGCGACGTTGAGGCCGAGGTCGTGACGTAGCCGGGCCAGGCGCGCGAGGCGTGCCGCCGCGTTCCACTCGAGGGGGTCGACAGCGTCGAGCGCGATCAGCCGTCGCACCAAGTCGGGGTGCAAGCCGGAGCGACGGGCCAGCGCCCGGACGTCGACGAGGACGAGTGCCGTGCCGGGCGACATCAGCGTCCCTGCCTCGGGTCGAACCGCGAGACCGCGGCCAGCTCCTCGAAGAGCTCGCGCTCGCGTTTCGCGAGCGCCTTCGGGACGACGATTCTGACGCTTGCGTAGAGATCGCCTTTGCGTCCGCCCGGGCCCGGCATCCCCTCGCCTCTCAGCCGCAGACGGCGGCCGCTTGAGGAGCCGGCCGGGACTTTGACCCTGGCGCTGCCGTCGAGGGTGGGGACGGGAACCGTGGCCCCGAGCGCCGCCTCCCAGGGCGCGACCGGGACCTCGACCACGAGGTCGTCGTCTTCGCGCCGGAAGCGCGGATGGCGTTTGATCCGCACCCGCAGGTAGAGATCCCCCGCGGGCCCGCCGCTCGCCCCCTCCCCGCCCTGGCCGGCGAGGCGGATTTTCTGACCGTCGCGTACGCCGGGCGGGATCTGCACCTCGAAGTCGCGGCCGTCGGCGAGCGAGATCCTCTGTTTGCCGCCGCGGGCCGCTTCCTCGAGCGTGACCTCGATCGTCGCCTCCTGGTCGCCGCCCCGCATCGAAAAGCCCTCGAAGCCCCGGGAGGCCCCTCGCCGGCCGCCGAAGAAGCTCTCGAAGAAATCGCTGAAGCCGGCGCCGTCGCCGAATCCCTGGCCGTCGCCGTCCCCGAAGCCGCCGCCCCCGAACCCGGAGGCGCCGCTGACGTCCTCGCCGGCTCTCCAGTTCGCCCCGAGGCGTTCGTATTTCTCTCGTTTCTCGGGATCGCGCAGAACCTCGTAGGCCTCCGAGACCTCTTTGAAGCGATCCTCGGCGCCGGGATCCCCGTTGACGTCCGGGTGGTATTCGCGGGCGAGTTTGCGGTAGGCGCTGCGGATCTCCTCGTCGCTGGCGCCGCGCGGGACACCCAGTACCTCGTAGTAGTCACGAAAGCCGACCGCCAATCAGTCCTCGCCCTCTCCGCTGGGCTCCTGCTCCGAGCTGCCGCCGTCCCGCGACACCACCACCTGCGCCGGGCGCAGCACCCGCTCACCGTGGCGATAGCCCGAGCGGGCGACGTCGAGCACGGTGCGGTCGGGCACCTCCTCGCTCTCCTGAACCGAGATCGCCTCGTGCAGCTCTGGATCGAAGCGATCGCCCGCAGCGCCCACCCGTTCGACGCCCTGCCGGGCGAGGATCGACTCCATCTGCTCGAGGACGCTGCGCAGCCCGTCGGAGGGCTGCATCCCCAGCGCCCGGTCGACACTGTCGACCGCCTCGATCCAGTCGAGTAGCAGGCGCTCGGCCTGTTCGGCGACGCGGCGCTCCACTTCCTGCGCCGAGCGCTTGCGGTAGTTCTCGAGGTCGGCGAGGGCCCGCAGGTAGCGCTCGTCGTCGAGTCGCTCCTCCTCACTCACGGGTGAACTCGGCATCGACGACTTCCTCCTCCTCGGCCGCCGGCTGGCCCTCGCCGCCATCGCCGCCGCCTTGGGGGTCGGCCGTCGCGCCGGCGCTCTGCAGCGCCTGGACCATCTGCTGCAGGTCGGAGACCAGTGGCCGCACGCGGTCGAGACCAGCCTGCTCCTCGATCGCCGCACGCGCGTCGCGGACCAGCGCCTCAGCCTGTTCTTTCTGGTTGACCGGCACCCGGTCGCCGATTTCCTCGAGCTGCCGTTCGACCCGGTGGGCGAAGGCGTCGAGCTCGTTGCGGGCGTCGACTTCTTCGCGCCGCTGGCGGTCTTCGGCAGCATGCTCTTCGGCTTCTTTGATCATCCGCTCGATGTCGGAGCTGTCGAGGTTGGTCGTTTCGGTGATCGTCACCTGCTGTTCGGCGCCGGTGTCTTTGTCGCGCGCCGAGACGTTGAGAATGCCGTTCGCGTCGATGTCGAAGGTGACCTCGACCTGCGGCTCGCCGCGCGGCGCCGGCCGGATCCCTTCGAGCCGGAATTTCGCCAGCTGCCGGTTGTCGCGCGCCATCTCGCGCTCGCCCTGAAGGACGACGATGTCGACCGCGGTCTGGTTGTCCTCGGCGGTTGAGAAGACCTCGGTCCGTCGGGCCGGGATCGTCGTGTTGCGCTCGATCACCTTCGTCATCACGCCGCCCATCGTCTCCAGCCCGAGCGAGAGCGGGGTGACGTCGAGCAGCACGACGTCCTCGACTTCCCCTTTCAGCACCCCGGCCTGCAGGGCGGCGCCGATCGCCACCACCTCGTCCGGGTTGACCGTCTGGTTCGGATCCTTGCCGCCGGTCAGTTTGCGAACCAGGTCCTGGACTTTCGGGATCCGGGTCGAGCCGCCGACCAGGATCACCTCGTCGATGCCGTCGGCGCTGAGGCCGGCGTCTTTCAGTGCTTGTTCGACCGGGCCGCGGGTGCGCTCGATCAGGTCTTCGACCAGCTGCTCGAACTTCGACCGGGCGAGCGTGACGTTGAGGTGCTTCGGGCCGGACGCGTCGGCGGTGATGAACGGCAGGTTGATCTGGGTCTGGGTGGTCGAAGAGAGCTCGACCTTGGCCCGCTCGGCTCCTTCGTACAGCCGCTGCAGCGCCTGGGGGTCCGCCGCCAGGTTGATCCCCTGGTCCTTTTCGAATTCCTCGGTCAGCCAATCGACGATCCGTTTGTCGAAGTCGTCGCCGCCGAGGTGGCCGTCGCCGCTGGTCGCCCGCACCTCGATCACGCCGTCGCCGACTTCCAGCAGCGAGACGTCGAAGGTGCCGCCGCCGAGGTCGAAGACCAGGACAGTCTCGGAGCCTTTCTTGTCGAGGCCGTAGGCGAGCGCCGCCGCGGTCGGCTCGTTGATGATCCGCAGCACCTCGAGCCCGGCGATCTTGCCGGCGTCTTTGGTCGCCTGGCGCTGGGCGTCGTTGAAGTAGGCGGGGACCGTGATCACCGCCTCGGTGACTTTTTCGCCGAGGAACTTGGCCGCGTCGTCGGCGAGCTTGCGCAGCACCGCGGCCGAGATCTCCTCCGGCGCGTGCTGTTTCCCGCGCACCTCGAAGCGGACCGCGTCGCTGGGCCCCTTGACGACTTTGTAGGGGACGGTCTCGATCTCCGTCTGGACTTCGTCCCATTTGCGGCCGATGAACCGCTTGGCGGAGTAGATCGTCGCCTCGGCGTTGAGGATCGCCTGGCGTTTAGCGATCTGTCCGACCAGTCGCTCGCCGTCCTCCGTGAAGGCGACCACCGACGGCGTCGTCCGCGAGCCCTCGGAATTCGGGATCACCTCGGCCTGTCCGCCCTCCATCGTTGCGGCGACCACCGAGTTGGTCGTGCCGAGGTCGATTCCGACCGCCTTAGCCATTGTGGCCTCCTCCCAGGCCCGGGGTGTCCAGGCCGCTCGCGGGGCTTGCACACCTTCTTGGTAGGGCGGTGGAGGCCGGCGTCAAGAGGGTTTAGGACAGCCTGCCGAAGGGAATCTGGAGGGTTTACCGGACTGCTACACCGGAAGAAGAAGGCGCAATGCGCGACAGCGCGCATCCAGTCAGTTCGCCTCTCCCTGTGGCCCGAGAGCGCCGCCTCCTTGCCCTGACCGGAGTTGGTGACCGGGTCGCAACCGAAGAGTTGGTGACAGCCTTCATGCCGGCGATCGACGGGGTCGCGAACATCTACCGGAGTTTCCGCAACCTCGAACGCCAAGAGCTTCAGCAGGAGGGTGTCGTCGGCCTGCTGCGCGCCGCGCGGCGCTACGACCAGCGTTACGAGACGCCGTTCTGGGCCTATGCCTCGTGGTGGGTCCGGCAGGCGATGCAGCAGCTCGTCGCCGAGCTGACCAGTCCGGTCGTCCTTTCCGACCGGGCCGCCCGCAGCCTCGTCCAGATGAAGCGGGCGCGCTCCGCCTTCGCCCAGGCGAACCGGCGTGAGCCCTCCGACTCCGAGCTCGCCGAGACCGCCAGGATGCCGCTGGACCAGGTCCAGCACCTGGTCTCGGTCGAGCGCGCTCCGAGCAGTCTGCAGGCACCGCTACCCGGCGACGAAGAGATGACCACGACCCTTGCCGAGCGCCTGGCCGATCCGGCTACCGAGGAGGAGTACGAACGGGTCGTCGACCTGGCCGACGGGGAGAACCTCCAGGAACTCGCCGCCGGCCTCGAAGAGCGCGAGCGCCGGATCGTTTTCGCTCACTTCGGGATTCGCTGCCGGCAGCGGACCCTGCGCGAGATCGGCCGCGAGGCCGGGCTCAGCGTCGAGCGGGTAAGGCAGCTGGAGGAGCGCGCCCTCGGCAAGCTGCGCCAGGCAGTCGCCTGGCCGTCGAACGCTTCCGGGAGCTACCGAGGGACTTCACCGCCTCCGAGCACGCGGTCTCCGAGCAGGCGTGCCGCCTCGGGGGCTACCTCGTCGTCGACCAGAACCTCGTAGCGGTCGGCGCTGAGGCCGGCGACCGAGTCGAAGTCGCGCCGGCCGCGGCTCAGGGCATGCAGGAGCAGGCCGAACAGGGCCCCGACCAGAGCCCCGAACCAGAGGCCGTCGATTGCCAGCCAGAAGGCCGAGGTGATCGGCTCGAACCAATTGAAGATCCCGAACAGCCAGCCGATCAGGAAGCCGATCAGGGCGCCGGAGGTGAGGCCCTGCAGCGCCGCCTCGAGGTAGCCGCGGCGGCCGGTCACCTGCTCGACCAGCTTCAGGCCACGGGCGACGATCGAGACCCGCTCGACCGGGAACTTCTGGTCGGCCAGGTGGTCGACGGCGCGCTCCGCCTCGGCATAGGTCTTGAAGGAGGCGACCGCCCGACGGGGTTGGCCGCCGATCCCTTGGCGCGGGGCGCCTTCCCGGTTTCTCGTCTTCACCAGCTCCTCCTTGCCTCGTGGGCGACCGGCGGTTGTCGGTCACTCGGGTTGGTAGGGCGAGCCGGAAGCGGATCAAGTTCTCGACAAGGGCACCCGCGGGCCTACCTATCGGGGGGACGGAAGCAGCCCTACGAAAAGGAGGAGACATGGCACTGCCAGTACGTCGCTCCGCCGGCGCCCCGCTGGCGGTCGAGCAGTGGGACCCGTTCCGCGAGCTGATCCAAGGGGTCTTCGGGAACACGATGCAGAACGGCCAGAGCGCGTTCATACCCCGCTTCGACATCGAGGAGACCGAAGACGCCTGGATCGTCGAGGCTGAGCTGCCGGGGGTGAAGCGCAAGGACGTCGACGTCGAAGTGCGCGACGGCGAGCTGCTGATCACCGGCGAGATCAAGGAGCGCGAACGGGTCGGCGTGCTTCGCCACCGCACCCGCCGAACCGGCAAATTCGAGATCCGCGTGGCCCTGCCCAACGACGTCGATCCCGAGCGGGTCGACGCCCGGCTCGACAGCGGCGTGATGCTCGTCGAGATTCCGAAGCCGGAGCGGGCGAAACCCCGCAAGGTCACGGTCGGCGGCGACGAAGAAGCGGAAGAAAGCTCGTAACAGCGCGGAGCTCCGAGCGGGAGCCTGAACAGCTCCCGTTTGGGCCCGCCGCTCAGGGGTTGAGCTGGGCGTAGACGAGGCGCACCGCCATCGCCCCCTCACCCACCGCCGAGGCGACGCGCTTGATCGAACCGGCCCGGACATCGCCTGCGGCGAGGATCCCCGGCACCCCGGTTTCGAGCAGGGCGGGCGGCGCCCCGCCGTCGCGGCTCTCCGCTGCCGCGCCGGACCCGGTCAGCACGTAGCCGTGGTCGTCGAGGGGGACGACGCCCTCGAGCCAGTCCGTGCATGGTTCGGCGCCGATGAAGACGAACAGCTCGCGGACGTCGAGGCGACGGCGCCCGCCGCCCTCCAGGTCCTCGACGGCGACGCCTTCGAGGGAGTCATCCCCGCACAGTTCGCGGATTTCGGTGTTGGTGAGCACCTCGACGTTGGGAAGGCGTTCGATCCGGTCGGCCAGGTAGCGCGACATGTCGCGAGTCAGCTCGCCATGGCGAAGCAGCAGATAGACCGTGTCGGCACGCTGCGAGAGGAAGGCGGTCGCCTGCCCGGCCGAGTTGCCGCCGCCGACCACGGCGACCGGAGCGCCGACGCAGAGCTGCTCCTCCATGAAGGTCGCCTCGTAGTGGACCCCGCTCCCCTCGAAGTGCTCTAACCGCTCGACCGGGAGGCGGCGATAACGGGCGCCGGTGGCGATCAGCAGCGCCCGCGTTTCCAGCGTCGTCCCGTCGTCGAGCGAGATCGCGTGGGTTCCGTCGCGGCGCTCGAGCCCGACCGCGGCGGCGCCGACGGCGATCCGGGCGCCGAACTTGCGCGCCTGGATCGTCGCTCGTTCGGCCAGCTCGGCGCCGGAGATCCCCGACGGGAAGCCGAGGTAGTTCTCGATCCGCGAGGAGGTGCTCGCCTGGCCGCCGACGGCGATCCCGTCGAGGGCGACGGTGAGGAGGCCCTCCGAGGCGCCGTAGACGGTCGCCGCCAGGCCGCCTGGGCCGGCGCCGACGACGAGGAGGTCGCTGACCCGGTCCCGCGGCGGCTCCTCGCGCATCCCGGCCGCCGCAGCCAGCTCGGCGTTGTCCGGGTTGCGCCACACCCGGTTGCCCCAGACCACGACCGGGGTTTCCTCGGGCGAGATCCCGAGCCGCTCGAGGAGCGCCTCGGCACCGGGGTCGCGCTCAGGGTCGATCCAGCGGAACGGCAGCCGGTTGCGGGCAGCGAAGTCGCGGAGGCGACGGGTGTCCGGGAGGTGGCGCGAGCCGACGATCTTCAGCCCGGCGCCGAGACCGCTGAGCAGCTCACGTCGCAGGAGGAAGGCGCGGAGCACGGAGTCGCCGAGCGCCGAATCCTCGCCGACCAGCCGGCGCAGCGTCTCCGGGGCAACCTGCAGTACCTCCCCGGCCTCGCGGACGATCGTCGTGTAGAAGGCCGGCTGCCCAGTCAACAGGCTGAGCTCGCCGAGGAAGCGGCGGGAGCCGTGGACGGCGACCGCGGGCTCGTCCCCCTCGGTGTCGGGGTGGGCGGATATCAGGCCCTCGAGCACCACGAAGAAGTCGTAGCGAGAGTCGCCCTGGCGATAGAGGCACTCCCCCGCCATCGTCCGCGAGCGACGACCGTGCGCCGTCAACGTCTCGATCTGACCCTCGCTGAGCCGCGGGAAGGCACCGTCGCGGTCGGGGGTCTCGGCGACCTCGCTCGGCTCGGCGGCGCTCATAGCCTCAGCGCGCGGCGACCACGGGCCGCGCCTGGATCGTTCCGCCGACGTGGTCGGCCCGGTCCTCCTCGACGATGTCGCCGAGCAGGCTGATCCAGGCGAGCGCCACCCGCTCGGCGAGCGCTGCATCGTCGCCGAACGGCACCTCGCGGATGTCGAGGAGCTGCGAGGCGGGGACAAGGGCGCTGACCCGCTCCGGGCCGCCGAGCCGCACGCGCTCGTCGACCACCACCGCGTCGACCGGGGCGCCGCCGGATCGGTCGAGAACATCGATCACTGCCCTGACGCTGGGCGCGAGCGAACCGGATCGCTCGCTCAGATGCCAAACCACGTGGGCTCCACGATCCCGCAGCGCCGCGGCGGAGGAGACCGTGAAGCAGTCGTGGAGGACGACGATGTCTCCCGTCTGCACCGACCCGCCGAGGGCAGGCTCGTCGGCTTCCACGGCAAGGGGCTCGATCTCGAGATCGTCGTTCAGCAGCCTCCGGAGGCGCTGACCGGCGGCGTGGCCGCCGGAGAGGGAGGCGGCGCCCCACACCCTGCGGCCGGCGAGGGCGTCACCCGCGCTGGCACGCAGCCAGGCAAGCACCCTTCGCTCGTGGAGCCCGATGGGAGCCCCGATCCGATCACTGCGCACGGCGGCCATCTGTCCCCTCGGGTAGGCCGGTGATGCCGGGGTGTCAACAGCGGGCGAGCCACAGCTCCCCGACGGGGCTTGAAGCAATCTCCCTACGGCTTACCGGTGCAAGTGCGCGCTACCACGGTGAGAACCGGGTCAGGGAGGCCCCATGCCACGAACGCAGTGCCCCAACTGCCGGATCCGGATTCGTACCGCGGAACCCCCGCTGCACTGCCCCCGCTGCCTCGCGCGAGGTATGGGGCGTTTCGAGCTCATCGCACTTCGCGGGCCGGCTCGGTTGACAGAAGCACCGCGGCGGCCTACCGGGGGACAGAGATGACGACCCAGTTGCAGACCGAACAGGGGATTGTCCGGGTGCCGACCGGAACCTGGATGGTGGATCCGATCCACTCCAGCGTCGGCTTCGAGGTCAAGCACATGATGATCTCTACCGTCCGCGGGCACTTCAAGCAGTACGAGGGGACGCTGGAGGCGGCCGAGGACTACCACGACTCACGGGTCTGGGGCAGCGCCCAGGTCGCCTCGATCGACACCAACAACGCCGACCGCGACGAACATCTTCGGGGGCCGGATTTCTTCGACGCCGAGCGCTGGCCCTCGATCACGTTCGAGTCGACGGCGATCGAGCACGTCGAGGGCGGGAGCTACCGGGTCAAAGGTGATTTGACGATTAAGGGCGCTACCCGCGAGATCGAGGTCGAGGCCAACGTCGAAGGCGCGGCCGTCGACCCCTGGGGCAAAGATCGCGTCGGCGTTGCGATCCGCGGCACGATCGACCGGACCGACTTCGGTCTCACCTGGCAGCAGTCGCTTGCCGGCGGCGGGCTGCTGGTCGGCGACAAGGTCGCCCTGCGAATCGACATCTCCGCGGTGCGGGCCTAGGGAGGCAGCGCCGTGGCGATGGCTGATGCCAAGGCAGGCCCCCGCAGCGGCTACGCAACCGTCAACCCGTACACCAACGAGGTGTTGCGGGAGTTCCCTTCGCTGCATGGCGAGCAGATCGATCGGGTCATCGAGCGGGCCCACCGCGCGTCGGGGCCGTGGCGGCAGCGATCGGCGGTGGAGCGGGCCGGGGTGGTCGCGCGGGCGGCGCTGCTGATGCGGGAGCGCTACGAGGAGCTGGCGCAGACGATCACGCTCGAGATGGGGAAGCTGATCCGCCACAGCCGGGCGGAGCTGGACCTGACGATCCGGATCCTCGAGTACTACGCCGAGAAGGGCCCGGCGCAGGTCGCCGACCAGCCGCTGGAGATGGACGACGAGGGCTCGGCGGTCATCCGCAACGAGCCGCTCGGGGTTCTGCTGACCGTGCAGCCGTGGAACTTCCCCGCCTACCAGGCGATCCGGATCAGCGCCCCGAACCTGGTGCTGGGCAACACGATCCTGCTCAAGCACGCGCGGAACGTGCCCCAGTCCGCGCTGGCGATCGAGGCCCTGTTCGCAGATGCCGGCGCTCCCGAGGGCGTCTTCACCAACGTCTTCGTCGAGGTGGAGGACATCGCGCGGATCGTCGAAAGCCCGCTCGTGCAGGGCTGCTCGCTGACCGGCAGCGAGCGCGCCGGCTCGGCCTTGGGCGAGGAGTCCGGCCGCGCCCTCAAGAAGGTGGTGCTGGAGCTCGGTGGCAGTGACCCTTTCATCGTCCTTGACGGCGACAACCTCGAGCGCACCCTGGAGGCGGCGTTGGTCGGGCGGATGCACAACATGGGACAGGTCTGCACCAGCGCCAAGCGGATGATCGTGATGGCCGACGTCTTCCAGGACTTCCTCGACGGCCTCGCCGAACGCATGGCCGAGCTCGAGCCTGGCGACCCGTTCGACGAGCAGACGACGCTGGCGCCGCTCTCCTCCGAGCGGGCGGCCGAGCTGGTGATCGAGCAGATCGACGAGGCGATCGAGAAGGGCGCCGGCGTGGTAACCGGCGGCCGCCGCATCGACCGCCCCGGCGCCTTCGTCGAGCCGACGATCCTGGTCGACGTCACCCCGGAGATGCGCGCCTACCACGAGGAGCTGTTCGGCCCGGTCGCCGTCGTTTACCGGGTCGAGTCAGACGAGGAGGCGATCGCTCTCGCCAACGGCTCGCAGTACGGGCTCGGCGCCGCGGTGTTCGGCAGCGACAGCGAGCGCGCCCAGGCAGTGGCCGACCGGCTCGAAGCCGGGATGGTTTTCGTCAACCACCCGACCGCTTCGGAGCCGAGCCTGCCCTTCGGCGGCGTCAAGCGCTCCGGCTTCGGACGCGAGCTCTCCCACCTCGGAATCCTCGAATTCGCCAACCGCAAGCTGATCGCGACGACGCCGACCGATGCGCCGATCCGCGACGCCCTGGGCTAGCCAAAATCAGGCGATCCGACAACGGAGGTGGCGCAATGGACGTGGTTATCGCTGGTGGACACGGGAAGATCGGCCTGCAGCTGGGCAAGCTGCTGGCCGCGCACGGCGATCGGGTCAGGGGGCTAATCCGCAAGCCCGAGCAGGCCGAGGACCTGGTTGCCGAGGGCGTCGAGCCGGTCCTCTGCGACCTCGAGGCCGTCGATGACGTGGGAGCGGCGGTCGAGGGCGCCGATGCGATCGTCTTCGCGGCCGGCGCCGGTCCCGGCAGCGGAGCCGAGCGCAAGTGGTCCCTGGATTACGGCGGCGCCGTCAAGCTGATCGCGGCGGCCAAGGCCAGGAGGGTGACTCGCTACGTGATCGTCAGCTCGATCGGCGCCGGCGATCCGCCGGCTGAAGGAGGCGGCGTCTTCGGCGAGTACCTGCGGGCGAAGGCAAAAGCCGATCAGGAGCTCGAAGCGAGTGGCCTCGATTACACGGTCGTGCGTCCAGCGAGCCTCACCGACGAGCCGCCGACCGGCCTGGTCACGATCGCCGACCGGGTGGAGCGAGGCGAGATCCCGCGTGCCGACGTGGTCGCGGTCCTAGCTGCCGTCCTCGCCGCCGACAACGCGATCGGCAAGACGTTCGAGGTGGTCTCCGGCAAGACGCCCGTCGAGGCGGCAGTCGCCGCGCTCTGAGCGTCTCGCTTGGGCTAGCGCGAAGCCGGGCCCCAGGCGGGGCCGAAGATCGGGCCGCCGGGGCCTTCTTCTCCTTCGCTGCCTTCCGCGATCACCTTCACCCCGGAGCCGTTGGGCTGCATCACCGCCAACTTCGAGCTTTCACCAGCTTGAGCAAGGAAGGCGATGTGCTTGCCGTCCGGCGCCCAGGAAGGGCTCAGGTAGCAGCGGCCGCGAAAGCAACCGCCGTGACCCTTGGTCAGCTGGCGCACGTGGCGACCGTCTGCTCTAGCGACGAAGACATTCGGGCCGTCGTGCAGGTTGCTGGTGAAGGCGATCGAGCGGCCGTCCGGAGAGAAGTCGGGTTCCTCGTCCTTCAACGGCCCGTCGATGAGTGGCTTCAAACGCGTCCCGTCGGACCTCATCGAGAAGATGTCGAAGCGATCGCCGGTCCCGTCGTCGGCGCGTTCGCTGACGAAGGCGATCGCCTTGCCGTTCGGCGCAAAGGTCGGATCGGTGTCTCGGACCTCGGCTCCGTGGGTCAGTTGTCGTAGGCCGCTGGCGTCGACCCTGACGAGGAAGATGTGCGAGTAATGATCGACGCCGGTCGTGGTGCGGTCGAACACGATGCTCCTCCCGTCCGGAGAGAAGGAGGGGTGATCATCTCGTTGGGCGCCGGCAGTCAGCTGTCGCAGGCCGCCGCCGTCGACCCTCATCAGGTAGATCCGCGGACGGGTAGCCGCGACAGAGTCGAGGTCGGCGGCGAAGGCAATCAGGCGCCCGTCGGGAGAGTAAGCGGGCGCCTCGGCGCTGGCGTCGCTGGAAAGCACTCGTTGGGCGCCGCCTCGAGTCGGCGCATGGGAGAACAGTCCTCCGGCCGGGCCACCTTCGAGGAATGCCAGACGCTGATAGGCGATTTGCCCATTCGAGCCTGGAAAAGCCGCCTGCGCGGACGCGACGGCGACGGCGATAAGGACCAGCGCGATCGATACGAGCAGGGCCCCTCGGGTCAGCACGGGGTCCCTTTCGAGGGCCCTTCCCCGAATTCCTTGCAAAGGCAGCAGACCTCAACCCTGCGACCTCGGGTTATGAGCTCGGCTGCCGTGCGCTCTCGATTGGAACCGGTACAAGATCGAAGTCCGTCCCCAGGCGCAGCTCGCTGTAGCGCTTGGTCCAGTCGTCGTTGACGCGGTCGGACTGGCGCTTCATCCGCGGCTCGAACTCGAAGTCCTCCGCGCAGGAGAGGTTCAGACGCTCGAGCAGGTTAAGAGTGCTGGTCTCGTAATCGGCGGCGAAGTTCTCGTAGAGGACGAGGACCGGCTTGATCCCGGAGTGCTCGAAGAAGGCGTCCCAGGCGGCCTCTTCGACCAGCAGCTGCTCGAGCAGATGGTCGATCGCCTTGTAGTGGAACCGCAGCTGAGGCCGGTGCTCCTCGATGAAGCTGCGGTAGGGGGGACCGCCGTCCTCCTCGACCGAGGCGGCCTTGGCACTGGCCTGGTCCTCGCGCCAGGTCGCGGTCTGCACCGCCTTCCAGAGGGAGACCGCCTGTCGCACCTTGTTGGCGCGGACGACGCGGACGAAGGTGAGGTCGGGGAAGACGGTCGGCATCAGCTCCGCCAGCGGCACGTCGCGGTAGGCGGGGACGTTGCGCAGGAGGCTGACGAACTCTCCGAAGTAGCCCCACATCAGCTTCGCCCCGAAGATGCCGTTCTCGGTGGTGCCGGTCTCGAAGACCCACTCCAGGTAGCGGTCGTAGGCGGCGCGGCTCCAGAGTGGGGAGCGGGGCTGGGGCTCGGAGCCGACCGTGCGCTCACCGAGATGGTCCCGGATCGACTGATCCTCGACGCCGAGGAAGTATTCCTCCGGTCGCCGCGGGCGGCCGCTGTGGCGGAGCGCCTCGAAGTACTCCTCAGGGCGGCCGGCGACGCCGGTTTCCTCGAGCGCGTGGCAGACGAGGGTGCTGCCGCTGCGGGGGGTGGCGCAGACGAGATAGGAGCGATCAGGTGACATTGCTTTCCTAACTATCCTTATCAACAAAAGAGTAAACGGGGTGCTCTCGATAACCTGAAGGGAGATGTCTCAGCCGCCCAACATCCTCTACATCCACTCCCACGACACCGGCCGCTACGTCCAGCCCTACGGCTTCCAGGTGCCGACTCCGAACATCCAGATGCTGGCCGACCAGGGGGTGCTGTTCCGCGAGGCCTTCTGCGCCGCGCCGACCTGCTCCGGCAGCCGCGCCAGCCTCCTCACCGGGCTCTACTGCCACAACAACGGCATGTTCGGGCTCGCCCACCGCGGCTGGAAGCTGAACGACTACAAGCAGCACTGGGTCCACACCCTGCGCGGGGCCGGCTACCGCTCGATCCTGATCGGCGAGCAGCACATCTCGCTCGACCCGGGGGCGATCGGCTACGACGAGGTCGTCCCGGTCGACCAGAACCACGCCCAGTTCGTCGCCCCGCTGACGATCAAGACGCTGCGCGAGGCTCCCGCCCAGCCCTGGTTCATGTCGGTCGGCTTCTTCGAGACCCACCGCGAATTCTCCGCCCCAACCTCGGTCCGCGACACGCTCTACTCGCTGCCGCCGGCGAACCTGCCGGACACCCAGGTGACCCGCCGCGATATGGCCGAGTTCAAGGCCAGCGCCCGCTCGCTGGACCAGGGGATCGGCGCCGTTCTCCACGCGCTGCACGACTTCGGCCTGGTCGAGAACACGATCGTGATCTGCACGACCGACCATGGCATCGCCTTCCCCGGCGCCAAGGCGACCCTCTTCGACCGCGGCACCGGGGTGATGATGATCCTCCGCGGACCCGCCTTCTCGCC
>VAYN01000018.1:58523-75000 GCA_005885405.1 Actinomycetota bacterium
CGCCGAGCACCCGTCCTGGCTGCAGGGCAAGTCGCTCCTGCCGCTGGTGCGGGGGGAGGTCGAGAGCCTCCACGACGCGATCTTCACGGAGACGACCTACCACGCTGCCTACCAGCCTCACCGGGCGATCCGGACCGAGCGTTGGAAGTACATAAGGCGATTTGACGAATACCCGCATCCGGTCCTCGCTAACTGCGACGACAGCGACACCAAGGACCTCCTCGTCGCCGCCGGCTGGGGCGAGGAGGAGGTTGCCGAGGAGCAGCTCTACGACCTGGTGCTCGACCCGCAGGAGGGAAACAACGTCGCCGCCGACCCGGCCAAGGGCGAGGTGGTGGCGGAGATGCGCGAGCGGCTCGACGCCTGGATGCGGGAGAGCGAGGACCCGCTGCTGGACGGCCCGATCGCGCCGCCCGAGGGGGCGATCGTCAACGAGCAGTGGCAGGTCTCGCCCGACGACCCGGTGCGGATCGTCAAGGCCGACTCCACGGCCGCTCCATCCAGGTGAGGCAGGTCCAGCCGTGGATCGGCTGCCCGAGCGGGTCGAGGCTCTCGCCGTGGGCGAAGGTGCAGAGCCCGCAGTTGTGGGAGCCGAGGTTCCAGATCCCGGCCGCCATCTCCGCCTCGAAGCGGTCGCCGAGGACGGAGTCGAGGAGGAAGAAGCGCATGAAGATGCCGTGGGTGACGAGCAGCGGCAGGGCGCCGGCCTCGCCCGCCTCCAGCTCGCCCTTGAGGCGGCGCACCCGCTCGATCGCGACCTCGAAGGTCTCGGCCGAGGTCAGCTCGCCGACGTAGTCGAGCTCCTCCGGCTCGAGGCCGAGCGGCCCGGCGACCGCCTCGGCGGTTTCGCGGGCGCGGCGCAGCGGGCTCGTCAGCAGGCGGGTGACCCCGTGCTCGGCGAGGGCGGCGCCGGCGGCATGCGCCTGCTCGACTCCCTTCGCGGTCAGCTTGTCGCCCCCGGAGTGCGCCGCCGGCTCGCCGCTGCGGGCGGCGTTGTGGACCGACTCGCCGTGGCGGAGGAGGAGCGCCCTCATTCGGCGGCGGGAGCGGCGCCGGCGACGACGTTGACGAAGTTCTCCAGGTGCTGCGTGGTCCAGCACTCGAAGGCGCCGTCGCAGTAGCGCTCGTAGGCGGCCATCACCGAGTCGCCGTAGTTCCAGTAGAGCTTCGGCTCGGGGTTGAGCCAGAAGAGGCGGCCGGCTTTCTCGGCGACCTTGGCGAAGACCTCGGCGTGGGGCTCGCGGCCGTTGGTGCGGGCGTCGCCGAGGACGATCACGGTCGAGCGCGGGTCGAGGTCTTCGGAGATCTCGGTCAGGAACTCGAGCCAGACGCGGCCGTAGTCGGTGTAGCCGGAGACGTCGGCGACGCCGCCCTCGCTGGAGATCTTCTGGGCGATCACGGCGAAGTCGCGCTCGTGCTCGAAGACGTCGGTGACCTCGGAGATCCGCTCGATGAAGACGAAGCTGCGCAGCTTGCGGAAGGAGTCGTGGAGGGCGTGGAGGACCGAGAGGAAGAAGACGCTGGCCGAGGTGACCGAGGTGGAGACGTCGCAGAGGACGTAGATCTCCGGCCGGCGCGGGCGCTTGGGGCGGTAGCGCAGGCGCAGCGGCACGCCGCCGGTCTCCAGCGAGGCCCGCATCGTCCGCCGCACGTCGACGTGCTGGCCCTTTTTGCGCCCGCGCTGCTCGTGGCCGAGGGTGGCGAGCCGGCGCTTCATCTGCGAGACGGCGCGGTGGACGGCGGCGAGGTCCTGGGTCGGGCTGGTGGGGAGGGCGCGATCGAGCTCGGCCAGCGGCCGCGAGGGGGGGAGCGTCTCGGTCCGCTCGATCAGGTCGCGCTCGAGCTCGCGCCGCAGGTGGCGCTCGAAGCCGGTCAGCTGGTCGCGGTCGATCGGCGGCCGCTCGCTGCCGTCGGCGGCGGGAGGCTGCGTCCCGGCGGTCAGCCCGAGGGTGCGGCGGATCCGCTGCACGTCGACGCCGACGACGCCGGAGCCCTCGCCGCGTCCGAAGGCGGAGATCGCCAGCCGCGCCAGGTCCCGCATCGCATCCTCGTCGCCGGCCGCGATCGCCTCGCGGATCGCCTCGGAGAGCTCGTCCATGTCGAAGCGCTCGCCTTCGCCGGCCTGCGGCCCGCCCTCGGCGTGCTCGGTGACGCCGCGCTGGACAGCCTCGGCCTCGGCGGTGCGGAAGAAGTAGCGGTCGAAGAGCAGCTCTAAGACGCGGCGGTCGTCCTGGGACTTGGCGATCGTCGCCGCCAGCGCCTCGCGGAAGTCTGCGCGCGAGGTCCAGTCGACATGGCCGAGGGCGGCAAAGGCGTCGAGCAGCTCCGAGGTCCCCACCGCGACTCCCTCGCCGCGCAGCTCCTCGCAGAAGCCGAGCAGCTTCGCCGCCATCCCCGGCGGCCCGGCGTCAGCCTTCGGTCCGTAGGGGGTCGGCAAGTTTCACCCCGACGCGCTCGGCCACCAGGTCGATGTCGGTGCGGTGCTTGACGATGATCGACATCGACTGGGTGAAGGTCTCGCGGTCAATGTCCTCGGCGCCCATTAGCAGCAGCGAACGCGCCCAGTCGATCGACTCGGCGATCGAGGGCGGCTTCTTCAGGTCGAGACCGCGGACCATCCGGATCACCTCGACCAGCTTGCGGGCCAGGGTCTCGGAAAGCTCGGGGGTGTGGAGGCGGACGATTTCCATCTCCCGCTCGAGCTCGGGGTAGTCGAGCCAGAGGTAGAGGCAGCGCCGCTTCAGCGCCTCGGTCAGCTCGCGCGAGTCGTTCGAGGTGAGGACGACGATCGGCATCGTCGTCGCCTCGATCCGGCCCAGCTCGGGGATCGTGATCTGGAAGTCGGAGAGGAGCTCGAGCAGCATCGCCTCGAACTCTTGGTCGGTCTTGTCGATCTCGTCGATCAGCAAGACCACCGGCTCGGGGCTGGCGATCGCCTGCATCAGCGGCCGCTCGAGCAGGAACTCGGTGCTGAAGATGTCCTCCTGCACGTCTTCCCACCCGGCCTCGCCGCCGGCTTGGATCCGCAGTAGCTGCTTGCGGTAGTTCCACTCGTACATCGCCTTCGCCTCGTCGAGGCCCTCGTAGCACTGCAGCCGCACCAGCTCACGGCCGGTAGCGCGGGAGAGCGCCTTCGCCAGCTCGGTCTTGCCGACGCCGGCCGGGCCCTCGACGAGGACCGGCTTGCCGAGCTGCTGGGCGAGGAAGGAAACGAGCGCCGCGGGCTCGTCGGCGAGGTAGCCGACATCGGCCAGGGCCTGCTTCACCTCTGCGACGGAGCCGTCTGCCATGGCCGCCGATGATAATCCCGGCCAGTGGTCGACCTCGCACCGCCCCTCCTCGCGCTGCTCCCGCACAGCCCCACGCCCTACATCACCCTGATGCTGGCCGGCTTCGCGATCGGCATCCTCGGCCACCTGACGCGGGCCCGCTGGCTCGTCGCCGCCGGCGTCATCCTGATCTTCCTCGGAGCGCTCCTCTTCCCCCTCCTCGCCAACGTCACCAGCGAAGAGCGGCCGCCGCCGATCGAGGAATCCCGCGGCGACAGCGGCGAATAGAACCGGGTAGGGAGTAGGAATGGGACGCCTCGACGAAGTCGACCTGACGCAGAAGCTGAGCCGCGATGAGGAAGCGGAGGCGCTGAAGGAGCTGGGCAAGCGACTGGCGCAGCTGCGGCTTACGCTCGGTGGGCTGATCGGCGAGTGCCAGCTGGGCCCGCCGCTGGTCATCGTCTTCGAGGGCTGGGACGCCTCCGGCAAGGGGGGCGCGATCAAGCGCCTGGTCGCACCGCTCGATCCGCGCCACGTCCGCGTCTCCCAGTTCGCGGCACCGACGAAGGACGAGAAGCGCCACCACTTCCTCGGCCGCTTCTGGCCGGCGCTGCCGGGCTGGGGCGGGATGACCGTCTTCGACCGCTCCTGGTACGGCCGGGTCCTGGTCGAGCGGGTCGAGGGCTTCGCCACGGAGGAGGAATGGCGCCGCGGCTACGAGGAGATCAACGGGTTCGAGAAGTCACTGGCGGACGAGGGCTCGATCATCGTCAAGTTCTGGCTCCATGTCTCCGCCGACGAGCAGCTGAAGCGGTTCGAAGCCCGGGCCGCCGACCCCCTTAAGAGCTGGAAGCTGACCGACGAGGACTGGCGCAACCGCGAGAAGCTGCCGCAGTACGCCGAAGCCGTGGAGGAGATGTTGGAGCGGACCGACCGCCCCGGCGCCCGCTGGCGCGTGATCCCAGCCGAGTCCAAGCGCTTCGCCCGAGTCGAGGTGATGCGCCTGGTAATCGAGGAAATCGAAGCGGGGATGAAACGCGCGGGGCAGGAGCCGCCGCCCCCGCCGTAAACTCCCGCCGGCCCTGTTCTTCGATCACGAGGAGTTCCATTCCCTTGAGTCGTTTCCGAATTCTCGCGTTGTTCGCGACCCTGGCCGCCGTGGCCGGCCTGCTCGCTGCCTGTGGCGGCAGCAGCGACGACAGCGACAGCAGCGGCGATGATCCGCAAAAGGTCCTCGAAAACGCCGGCCTCGAAGGCGTCGAAAGCGGTGCGATCGACATGTCGCTGAATGTCACCGCCGAAGGCGACGAAGGCGGCGAGGTCGAAATCAACCTTTCCGGCCCGTTCGAAATGGGCACCAAGGGCGAACTGCCGCAGCTGGCCCTGAGCGCTGAAGCCGACGGCTCCGCCGGCGGCGAAGATCTGAACTTCGAAGGGGGCCTGACCCTCCTCACCGACCGCGGCTTCGTCGAATACGAAGGCGACGCCTACGAAATCGATCCGACTACCTTCGGCTTCCTCAAATCGGCCCTCGAACAGGCGCAGCAGTCAGAAGGCGAAAGCGGAGACATCACCGCCTGTCAGGAAGCGGCGGAAGGGATCAAGTTCAGCCGTTTCGCCGATCAGCTGACCAACGAAGGCAGCGCCGACGTCGACGGCACGTCGACGACCAAAGTCAGCGGCGAACTCAGCGTCTCGGGCGGCGTCGACGCCCTGATCGAACTGACTGAAGACCCTGCCTGCAGCTCCCAGCTCGAAGCCGCCGGCCCGCTGCCGCTGGGCGAACTGGAAGAAGCGAAGGGAGAACTCAGCAAGGCGATCAAAAAGGCCCACGTCGACATCTACGTCGGCGACGACGACATCGTCCGCAAGTTGGACGCGGAACTGACGATCGCGCCGCCCGGTGCCGAGGACGAAAAAGTCGAAATGGAGATGGAACTGACCCTCTCCGGCGTCAACGAGGAGCAGAGCTTCGAGACTCCGTCTGACGCGAAGCCGCTGGAAGGGCTCTTCAAACAGCTCGACGTCAACCCGCTCGAACTGCTGGAAGCCGGCCAAGAAGAAGGCATCGAAGGCTTGCTCGAAGGGCTCCTCGGTGACTCGCTGCCGGGCGGGTCGTCTTCGGGCGGGTCGTCTTCGGGCGGGTCGTCCTCCGGCGGCACCTCTTCCGGCGGCGTCAGCGGCAGCGCTGCTCAAAAGGAATACGTCGAATGCCTGCAGGAATCGAAATCACCGGCTGACCTGCAGAAGTGCGCGACCCTGATCGAATAGCGATCAGGGTCGTGGCCCAGTGAGCTCGAACACGCCGCGCCTGAACGCGGCCTTCTTCCGGAGCGCGTACGGCTGGCCGTATCTGCTCGCCCCGCTGATTCCGGTTGCGGTGGCGCTCGAGCTCATCCACGCCCCAGCGACCGTCGTCTTCGCGATCTCGGCGCTGGGGATCATCCCCACGGCGGCGCTGATGGGCCGCGCCACCGAGGAGCTGGCCGCCAAATCGGGCCCGGGCATCGGCGGCTTCCTCAATGTCACCTTCGGCAACGCGCCCGAGCTGATCATCGCCCTCTTCGCTCTCGGCTCGGGCCTGCAGGAGGTCGTCAAGGCCTCGCTGGTCGGCTCGATCGTCGGCAACATGCTGCTGGTCCTCGGCGCTTCGATGCTGGTCGGGGGGCTGAAACGAGACAAGCAGACGTTCAACCGGACCAGCGCCAGCGTCCAGACGACGATGCTGATGCTGGCCGGCGGCGCCCTGCTGATGCCGGCGATCTTCGAGCTGGTCGAGGGCAAGGGACTACCCGCGCCCGGAGCCGAGGCGGTCAATTACGGCGGCACGGTCGAGCACCTCTCGCTCGCGGTCGCGATTGTCCTCATCGCGACCTACGTGATCGGCCTTGTCTTCTCGATGAAGACGCACCGGGCCCTGTTCAACCCCGAGTACGAGGAGGAGGACACCTGGGGCTGGTCGGTCCGGACCTCGGTCATCGCCCTGGCGATCGCCGGCGTCCTCGTCGGGGTGATGTCCGAGGTCCTGGTCGGCTCGATCACCGAGGCCTCGGAGTCCGTCGGATTGTCGGAGTTCTTCATCGGCGTCATCGTCGTCGCCATCGTCGGCAACGCCGCCGAGCACTGGGTCGCCGTCCTCGTCGCGAGGAAAGACAAGATGGACCTGGCAGTCAACATCGCGATCGGCTCCAGCGCCCAGATCGCGCTTTTCGTTGCCCCGGTGCTGGTGCTCGCCTCCTTCTTCCTCGGCCCCCACCCGCTGGCGCTCGTCTTCAACGGCTTCGAGCTGGGGGCGATCCTGCTGGCGATCCTGGTCGGCAACCACGTCACTGCCGACGGCGAGTCGAACTGGTTCGAGGGAGTGCAGCTTTTGGCGCTCTACTTCGTCCTCGCCCTCGCGTTCTACTTCGCCTGAGGCCGGCGACTCCGGCCATATAGCCTGCTCCGATGGAAGCGGTCCTCCTTCTGGTGAGCTTCGCGATCGTCCTTACGGGCGCGCTGATCTTCACCAACGCGGTCGAGTGGATCGGGCACCGGCTTGAGGTCGGGGTCGGCGCTGTCGGCAGCATCCTCGCCGCGGTGGGCACGGCGATGCCGGAGACGCTGATCGCGATCGTCGCCCTGCTCGGCGTCAAGGAGGGCTCCGAAGATGTCGCCATCGGAGCGATCGTCGGCGCCCCGTTCCTACTTGCGACCCTGGCGATGGGCCTGGTCGGCCTCTTCGCCTACCTTTACCGCGACAAACGCGATCAGGGCGTCCAGCTCAACGTCCACCGCCCGACCCTGGAGCGCGACCTCGTCTTCTTCCTCGTCCTCTTCGGCCTCGCGGGAGCGCTCGCCTGGGGCCCGCCGGCGCCGGTGCGGATCGCGGTCGGCGTCGTCTTCCTTCTCGCCTACGTCTTCTACATCCGCCTCACCCTGAAGGGCGGGGGAGAGGTGCAGAGCGAAGACTCGCTCAACCCGCTGATCTTCGAGCGGCGCCCCGAACGGCGCGAAGACCCGGCTCTGGCCCTCTGCGTGATTCAGCTTCTGGTCGGGCTGGGGGCGATGGTCGGCGGCGCCCACCTCTTCGTCGAGGAGCTGCTCCACATCGCCGAGGACATCGGGGTCGAGGCGCTGGTGCTGGCGCTGATCCTGGCGCCGCTCGCGACCGAGCTGCCGGAGAAGGTGAACAGCTTTTTCTGGGTTCGCGAAGGCAAGGACGCGCTGGCGCTCGGCAACATCACCGGCGCGATGGTCTTCCAGTCGATGATCCCGGTTGGAATCGGGCTGATCTTCACCGACTGGGAGCTGAACTGGCACGCGATCCTCTCGATTGGCCTCGGCCTCCTCGGCGGCCTCCTCGCCTACGAGAGCCTGCACCTGGCGCGGCGCTTCAAACTGCCGGCCGTGATCGGCTGGTTCGCGCTCTACGCCTCGTTCATCGTCGCGGTCGCCGTCAGCGCCTGATCAGGCAGCGGCGAGTTCGCCGAGCGCCTTCAGCACGAGGTCGTCGTGCTTTTTCGGCTGAACCTTGGGGAAGACCTTGGCGATCTTCCCCTTCGGATCGATGATGAAGGTGGCGCGGGCGACACCCATGTACTTGCGCCCGTACATCGACTTCTCGACCCAGGTCCCGTATTTCTCAGCTACGGCGTGGTCGGCATCGGCGAGGAGGGTGAAGTCGAGGTCGTGTTTGCCGGCGAACTTGTCGATGTCCTTGACCTCGTCGGGGGAGATGCCGATCACGGTCGCCCCGGCGGCGGCGTAATCGGCTTTGCGATCGCGGACACCGCAGGCCTGGGTGGTGCAGCCGGAGGTGTTGGCGCGGGGGTAAAAAAACAGTACGAGCGCACGATCCAACACATCTGAAAGTTTGATCAAATTCCCATTTTGATCCGGCAACTCGAAGTCAGGGGCCTTTTTGCCAGGATCAAGCATTGCGCGGACCCTATCGGGAAGAATCAACAGGGCTCCCCAAACAAAGCATGTCGAGGTGGTTCTTTGCTCGAATTCCGTTCCTCATTATGTTCTCTAGGGGGGCAGGCGCTTCGTGACAACCACTTCGGCTCCATTTGCAGGAGCCAGCACTATTCCGCGTCGTTGGACTGGCTCGCGCATGGCTGATACGGCTTCAAGGCTGAGGCGCTGGAAGAGGCGGCGCAGGATCAGGTTCATCTGCAAGCGGGCGAAGCTGGCGCCGAGACAGCGCCGGGGGCCGCCGCCGAAAGGCAGCCACGCGGCTGGGGTTGGGGGCGCGGAGAGGAAGCGCTCAGGCCGGAACTCATTAGGCGCCGGGTAAAGATCGGGGCGCCGGTGGATCAGGTATGCGCAAGGCGTTACCAGGGTTCCCGGCACCAGGGTATAGGGACCAGACGGGAGCGCCTTGGTCAGCTGCCGCTGCGTGTTGGCCAAGGGCGGGCTGAGCCGCAGCGACTCGGTGAGGACCGCTTCCGTGTAGGCCTCGCCGCCATCACCGCCAATCGAACGTGCCTCTTCCCTTAGTCGTTTGCTGGCGTTCGGTGCGTGGACGAGGTGCTCGAGCGTCCAGGCGAGCGAGGTTGCGGTCGACTCATGCCCAGCCAGGAGTAGCGTGCGGACTTGGTCACACACGACCTCGGTCCTAAGGGCCTCCTCGCCGTCGACAGTGGGCTGGAGAAGATGGGCGAGGGCGTCGCTGCCCACCCCGCCCGCGGGCGTCCGGCGACGGCGTTCGATCTCCGCCACGATCACCGCGTCGAGGCTGGAGCGGGCGCGGCCGAGGGCGCCGCGCGCGAGCAGCGAGCGGGCGCGGTCGGGGAGGGCGACGGCGAGCGCGGCCCTTCGGTTGGCGACGATCGCCAGCAGGCTCTCCACCTTCCGTCCCGTTTCCTCCATCACCTCCTCGCCGGCCGATCCGAGGACAGCCACGAGGATGAGCTGGAGCGTCAGGCTCTGAAGGCGACCTCGGAGCGCAATCGGCTGGCTGAGCGGCCAGCGCGCGATCTCGCTGTCGGTGGCGGCGACGATCTTCTCGCGGTAGCCCTGGAGGTGGTCGCCGTGGAACGCGGGCAGCATCTGGCGCCGGCGCCGGATGTGCTTCGCGCCATTGGCCAGGAGCACCCACTCCTCTCCGAACACCGGCGCGATCGAGGCGCGCGTGTCGGGGATCTTGGTCAGCGAAGGGTCGGAAAGGAGGCGGGCCGCCGTCTGCGGCTCGGCGATCAGCACCCGCGGCGCTCGCCCGACGTCGAGTCTCACGGTGAAGAGGTCGCCGTAGTCGCGGTGGCACCGCTCTAGGAAGGTCGCCGGTCGGAGCGCCCATTCCAGCGCTTGAACCGCCGCCGGCCGTCGCGGCCCCGGTGGCAGCGAGATCGCCCCATCGGATCGGCGCTCTTCGCCGGGCGCCATCGTTACCGCCTCCCGAACGCGATCGTGGCAACCGGGATTAGGATCGCCGCCCCCGCCGCGGCCCAGGCGATCGAGAGCCAGGCCCAGTGAGCGGCGTCGCCTCCCTGCGTCATCGTCCGCAGCGCGGTGACCGCCACGTTGACTGGCTGATTTTCGGCGAAGGGCTGCAGCCAGTCCGGCATAGTCGAGATCGGGACGAAGGCGGAGCTGGCGAAAAGGAGTGGCAGCAGCAGTAACCCCGCCAGCTGCGCCGTCTCGGGATCGCCCACGATCACCCCCACCAGTACCAGTAGCCAGGAGACGAGGAAGGCGAACACGAGCATCAGGAGCGGGGCGCACAGAATCCAGAGCGGGTCGTTGTCGAGGCCGTAGCCGAGGGCGAACCCCAGCCCAACCAGCAGCGCCGTTACGAATGCGGCTCTCGTGAGGTCGGCAATGGTCCGCCCCGCCAGGATCGTCCAGGCGTCGATCGGCAGCGAGCGAAAGCGGTCGACCATGCCGCTGTGCAGGTCCACCGCCACTGCCACCGCGGTGGTGCCGCCGGTGAGAATCGCCTGCACGACCACCGCCGGCATCAGGTAGTCGAGGTAGCTCATGCCGGGGGTGTCGACGGCCCCGCCAAAGACCCAGAGGTAGAGCAGAAAAAAGAGGACCGGCTGCACGGTGCTGAGCACGATCAGCCGGGGCGTTCGCAGTAAGCGCCTGAGATTGCGATGGGCGAGCACCAGCGTGTCCGCGAGCCCGGCGGTCACCATCACGCCTCCGCCGGGCCGCGCTTGGCGGCGTGGCCGGTCAAAGCCAGGAAAACGTCGTCGAGCGAGGGGCGGCGCAAGGCGATGTCCTCGATCGCGACTCCCGCTCCATCCAGGATTCGAAGGATTTCGGAGAGGGTGGAGGAGCCGTCCTTGGCTGGCAGGCGGAGAAGGCACCGCGAGGGTTCTGCGAACAGGTCCGGTTGCGCACCTATTAGTGCCGTTCGCGCCCGGTCAAAGTCTTCTTCGGTGCTCGCGTGCAGCTCGATCAAATCTCCGCCAGCCCGCGCCTTCAGTTCGGCGGCGCTTCCCTCGGCCACTACTTGGCCCTGATCGAGCACCGCGATCTCATGCCCGAGTCGATCCGCCTCCTCCAAGTACTGCGTCGTCAGAAGCAGCGTCGTCCCGTCCGCGACCAGTTCCTCGAGCAGTGCCCAGAGATCAAGGCGGCTGTGCGGGTCCAGCCCCGTGGTCGGCTCATCGAGCACCAGCAGGAGCGGCCGGGCGACGAGGCTGAGGGCGAGGTCGAGGCGGCGCAGGAGGCCACCCGAGTAGGTCTTGGCCTGACGGTCGGCCACCTCGCAAAGGCCGAAGCGATTAAGTGCCGCCCTTGCCCGTTGCCGCGTCTCTCGTCTTCCAAGATGGTGCAGCTGTGCGACCAGTTCCAGGTTCTCGCGGCCGCTGAGCAGCTCGTCGATTGCGGTGAACTGCCCGGAAAGGCCGATCGCCCGCCGCAGCGAACGAGGCTCGCGGAGCGCGTCTATCCCGCCGATCGAGACTGCGCCCGAGTCTGGCCGCAATAGGCCGGCGAGGATCCTGACCAGGGTGGTCTTCCCAGCCCCGTTCGGCCCCAGCAGGGCCATCACCCGGCCACGGCTCACGCTCAGGTCCACCCCCGCCAAGGCCACCTCGGAGCCAAACGTCCTCCGCACGCCCCGCAGCTCCACCATCGGTGGCAAGGTCCGCTCGGCTGCGTCTACAGAAACCGGAGCGACCGGGGAGCTGCCGAACTGCAGGCATGCATCGGTGTCAGGCTTCATTGATAACTAAAATATTTTGATATAAATTTTAAAGAACTTAAATGGACAGACCAATACTGTCGAATATACCTGTTCGGCATATGGTCGGCGCGGTCTGCTCGATCCAGTGACCAACGCGAGAGATAGTGGGAGGGGGTTACCCGCGCGCAAGGGAGTCTCCGAGGTGCCGCTGTCGGAGACCGTCGAGTTCTATGCGACCGCCGAGGAGGCGGAGCGGACTCTCGAGGGCATAATCAGCGGCAGTATCGCGACCGAAGCGCGCCGGCCCGCGGAGCGCAGTGACGTCCTTTGGTCCAGGGGCGGCACCTTCGAGGGTGTGGTCGACCTCGTTTGGCCGGGCGGCCTGCGCTGTGTCCTCAGCATTGCCCCCGCTGGCGAGGACTCGGCGGCGCGGCCCCACTACCGGGCGACCCGTCAGCTTTGCGGTCTCGGCGATGGCTCCGGGATCGGGCGGGGGGAGTTGGAGCCGCTAGCGCGGCTGATGCCGTTCACCGACTCGGAGGCAGAGGAGATCCGCCAGGACATCCGCAGTGTCCCGAACCTGTTCCCCGGGCAGCCCCTCGCCGAGTACTCGGTGCTGTTCACCATTCACCACCTCTCCGACTTCCTGCCGCTGATCGAGACTGCGTTCGCGCTGGGAGTCGATCCGCGGGACGTGATGGTGATCGACAAGGAGTACCGCTACCTCCACAGCGAGCGGGTGGACGCTCACCTGCGTCGCACCCAACAGGTTCGGGTCCGGACCTACTCGGAACTGGAGGCCGCCCTGACCGAGCACTTCGAGCTCGCCCGCCGGCGGCGAAAGCGGGTCTTGGTCCTCGATGACGGCGGCTATGTCCTGCCGGTCGTGCTCGATCGCATGCCCGAGGCACTCGACTCGATTGCCGGTGTGGTGGAGCAGACGACCTCTGGCATCCGCAAGGTCGAGCACCGGCGCCTGCCACTGCCACTCTTCAGCGTCGCGCAGAGCCACGTCAAGGCGACGGTAGAGGCCTATGGGGTTGCGGACGCCGCGGTCCGCAACACGCTGGCGCTGCTGCCCCAGGAAAAATTCGAGGGGCGCCCTGCCATGGTTCTCGGCTACGGGCGGATCGGCGAGGAAATCGCCAACATCCTGCGCAACCGTCGGATGCGGGTCGCCGTCTATGACTCCGACATAGTCCGCTTGGTCAGCGCCCACGAGCGCGGTTTCTCGACTGACCGCAACCCGACTGCGCTGCTGGGGCGCAGCCGGCCGCTGCTGGTCTTCGGCTGCGTCGGCGCCGACTCGCTGCGAAGCGAGCAGTTTCACTGCATCGATTGGGACTGCTACCTGGTCAGCACGACCTCTCGCGATCGCGAGTTCGCGCTGAGCGAGCTGGCGGAGCTGGCGATGGAAGTCGAGCCGCTAGGAAAGCTGGGAACCCGGTACACGCTCGTCAACGGGGCCAAGGTGCTCGTCCTTGGCCACGGCATGCCGATCAACTTCCACTACGCCGAAAGCCTGCCGAACCGATCAATCGATCTGGTGCTCGCCAGCGTCCTCGTCGGCGCCTGTGTCCTTGCCCGCGACGAACCTCCTTTTCCGGTCGGGATTGATGTGGAGGCCGCGAACGCGGCGCTGCGGGAGTCGGGTCTGCTCGATTCCTACTACGACCTTTGGCGGGGCGAGACCCTCGCCAGCGAAGCGATCACGGCATGATGGGACGAGCGCGAACGTCGCTGCTGCGCTTGGAGGGGGCCTGGTGGATGATGCGGGTCAACATCTGGATGGCGATCATGGTGCCGGCCGGCTCATTCGCCGCGGCGGATTCGCCGACCCCGCTCGAGCTGCTGGCGGCCGTGCTCGCGACCGTGCTCGCGGGAGGGCTGGCCGTGGTTATCAACGACATCCTCGATCGCGACAAGGACGAGGTGACCGCTCCAGAGCTCCCTTTGCCGAGCGAGGTAGTGACCCTCCTCCAAGCTCGCGTCTTCGCGATCGCCCTCGCCCTCTGCGTGATCGGGCTTTGGGCTCTCGCCAGCACCACCTTCCTCGGGTGGGTTCTGGCGCTCGTGGTCTCCGGCGTCGGTGGGATCCTCGTTGTCCTCTATTCCTTCGCCAAGCCGTATGGATTGGTCGGCCCCGTGGTCGGAGGCGTCGCCTACTCGACGATCCCGGTCGCTGCCTGGGCGGCCGCCGGAGGGGGAGTTGGGCCGTACCCGATCGAGATTGTGATCGTCTACGCAGTGCTGATTGGAACTGGCGGCATTATTCACGCTGCGATCCGCGATGTCGACAGCGACGGCAAAGTCGGGAACCGGACCGTGGCGGTCCGGCTCGGCCCCGAGCGGGCGCTGCGCCTGGGCACCGGCTTCTACCTCTGCTCCACCGCCTGCGTCGCTTGGGCCGGCGTCATTAGCTCTCATGCTGCCGCCGGTGCAGCCCTTAGCCTGGCAACTGCATTGACGGTCCTCTACGCACACCGGACCGCCCACCGCCGAATGACCGGCTTGGGCGTCGGCAGGGTGACGCGAGTCACTGCGACGCGCCCAGTCACCCTCTCACGGCTAGCCTGCCACGTTGCGATGATCGCGATCGTCTCGCCGCTGCTGGCGGCGGTGGTTGGCGCGATCTCACTAGTCGTGCTCCCGTTGCAGGTCGCCCGCTACAGGGCGCGGATATATTGCGGCGGCCTGCGGAAGGAGCTTGAAGCTTGAGCGACACTCCTGTCGACTTCGGTCGGGTCGCGGACACCTACGCTCGCTATCGGGGCGGCTTTCCGGACGAGCTCTTCAAGCGACTGGCCGAAAAGGCCGGCGGGCGACTGGAGTGCCTTCGAATTCTCGACGTCGGTTGCGGAACCGGAGCGCTCGCGAACGAATTTGCCCGGCGGGGAGGGGAAGTCTTCGGGGTCGATCCCTCACAGGAGCTGCTGGAGCAGGCGGAGCGGGCAGCGCGGGACGAGGATCTCCAGGTGCGCTACCTGCGGGGAAAGGCCGAGAGTCTCTCTTTGAGCGAGGCGAGCTTCGATCTGGCCACCGCGGCCCGCTGCTGGCACTGGCTCGATCGCGATCGCGCTGCATTAGAGTTGCGCAGGGTGCTCCGACCCGGCGGCTTCCTTGCAATTTGCCATTTTGACCGAGTCAGTGCTGGGCAGGGTGACCTGCTGGCATCGACCCAGGAGCTAATCGAGCGGTTCAACCCGGATTGGGCCGGGAGCCCGCCGCGGCGCTATGGGCACGGTGCCGGCATCTACTCGGACTGGTTCGGCGACCTTCGCCGCGGAGGCTTCGAAGCCGTCGAGAGTTTCAGTTCCGACTTCGAGATCCCCTATACGCATGAGGCGTGGCTGGGGCGCGTGCGTTCGAGCGGCGGTGTCGGGGGAAGTCTCGGCGGCGCCGAGATGGCTCGGTTCGACGCCGCCCTGAGGGGGCTGCTGGCCCGCGACTTCCCGCAGGAGCCGGTGCCGGTCGTGCACCGGCTGTTCTGCGTCCTTGGGCGCAACCCGGAGGTGAGCGGGGGTGCCCGCCCCGATCAGGCGAGGTGGCGGCTGAGGAACTCCGCCTGCTCGGCGACCACCCGCTCGAACTGCGGGCCGCTGTAGAGGTCGAAATGGCCGACCCGATAGCTCCGCAGGGTCACGTTGGGCGCAGTAGCCGCGGCAATCGGCGGCTGGAACGGCTCCGCCACGCAGATGAGCACCGGGCAGCGCAGTCGAGGCAGCTGGCGTAGCGGTTTGTAGGTGCGCAGCCGCAGTCCGATTCGAGGCGTATAGCGGTTGTCGAGCTCCCCTTCGGTCAGCGCCGCGACCCGCTCGGTAAGGCCCTCGGCGGCGATGCCCGCCAGCGCTCCTGGAGGTCCGTAAAGGGGAATATAGAACGGCTCCTTGCCTCGGCGCGCTCGGTACTCGTCGCGCAGGCCGGCCGCTGTCAACCGCAGGGAGTGAACGTATCCGGTGCTGCGGGCGACCCCGAAACCCCCGCTGAACGGGATCTGCGCGACGACGGCCGCGACGCCGCGGTCCGCGGCGGCGACTTTAACCACGTGACCGCCTGCCAGCGAGGTACCCCACAGCGCAATCCGGTCGGGGTCTACGCCAGGCAGGGAACGTGCGAAGGCGACGGCAGCCCGCCAATCGGCGAGCTGGCGGTCGATCTTCAGCAACTGCCTGGGCTCGCCTTCGCTGTCGCCAAAGTGCCGGTAGTCGAAGGCCAGTGCGCGCAGCCCGGAGGCCCGAAAGCGCTCGGCGAAGGCGTTGAGCCGGAGGCGCTTGACACAACCGAAGCCGTGGGCAAGGACAACGCACCCCGAGGCCGCCGGGTCGTCCGGCTCAAAGAGCCATGCTCCACACCGCAGGCCTTCTGACTCGGTACCCCCGGGAAGCCGAATCCAGAGCTGCGGCTTCGAAAGCGAGCCCGCTCGCTTGGTTGCCACCCCCAGCCGGGCGAGCTCCCTCTCGGCGGCGATGATGTCCTCGACCGCGAAACAGACGTGGTTGGGCGCAGTCCCGGGGAATCCCTGCTCGCCCGGCTCCCCTTCCCGGGAGTTGAGGTGCACCCGGGCATTACCCGCCTGCAGCCATCGCCCGGGGACAGAGATAGTGGCCGGGCGGGGAATTTCCACCATGCCCAGTCCCTGCGTGAAGATCCGCGCCACCTCGGTTTCGTCCTCGGGGGCGACGTGAAGGCTCACATGCTCGATGCCCACAACCTCGCCCGCCAGCGCTCGAGCTGCCTCCTCCTGATGTGCCATCAGCCAGCGGAACGAGAGGTGGCCGTTGGCCGGGCCGCCATCGTCCTGGTCCATCGCCATCTGCCCTAGCCTGAAAAGCAGCTCCGGCCTGTTGGCCCAGCGGCTGATTTCGTGTGGCTCGGCTTCGAGGGCTAGTCGCAGAACGCGCGGCTCGATCAACTCCCAGGCAAGCACGATCGCTTCCCGCTCCTCCCAGTTGAGCAGGTGTGGGACCCAGGCCCGCCCGGGAACTGCGGCCTGCGGCACTTGCAGGTATTCGGGGATTTGGATCTCCAGAGGTCCATCGAGTCCCCTGGCCCGGCGGCTTGCTATGAGCGTTGCCCGGAACGCCTC
>VAYN01000018.1:75024-87587 GCA_005885405.1 Actinomycetota bacterium
GGTCTTCCATCTAAAAGGCCAATCGACAGCGGACGCGGGTCCGCAAATTGATCATTGCAAAAAACATTCTTAATCGCTCAGGGTTTATTATGACGGTGTTGTGGGTCACTGGGTACGCTTCGTTAGCCGGCTGCTGCCGTTCGCGGTAGCGCTAATGCTGGCCGCGGCAACTGCGACCGGCTCCTTCGCGAGTGCCGCCGGGACCCGCGCTGACTATGTGGAACGTGTCGAGCCGATCTGCAAGGCGGCGAACACTGCAAACGCCGGGGTGTTGCAAGGGGTCAAAGACGAGGTGGCTCGGGGGCACCTGAAGCAGGCGGCACCGGCAGTCCTGCGCGCCGCCCGAGGCCTCGAACGGGTGATCGGCCGCCTGGCGCCGGTACCGCGTCCCCCCGCCGATAGCCGACGCCTGACGAGGTGGCTTGGATACGCGAAGAATGGCGACCGCCTGCTTTGGAAGATGGGCCGCAGCCTCCGCGCGGAGCGCAAGGGCAGCGTGCAGGCGATGGCGAACGAGCTCGTGCGGGAAGCAAAGCGAGCAAATGCCGTCGTCGTCGGCTTCGACTTCGACTATTGCCGGCTGAATCCGGCTCGTTTTGTCTGATTCGCGGGTCCTCGGGGGATCCTTCGTGCTGCTCTGCCTGGCGGCCCTCGCTGCCACCTGGACGACTTCCGGCGAGGCGGAAGTCGTCGCCACCCCCAGTGCCATCATCTTCTTCGACAGCAAGATCTTCCCGCGTATCCTGCCCCGCTCTAAGAGCGCCCCGGTGGGGATTCGGATCGAAGGCCGGGTCAGGCCCCGGAAGAACCGCAAGCCGCCGGCCTTAACCGAGATCCAGCTGGCGATCCACCGGGCGGCGAGGTTCAGCACCCGAGGGCTGCCGCTGTGCAACGCCGCCAATATCGAACCCGCCAGCTCGCAGGAAGCGCTGGAAGCGTGCGGGCAGGCGCTGATCGGCCATGGTCGGGTTCGGGCGAAATCGAGCTTCCCCGGCCACGCCAACTTCATCTTCAACGGGCGCACTTTGCTCTTCAACGGCCGGCTTTCCAACGGGCACCGGGCGATCCTCATCCACGTCTTCAACCCGCAGCCGCCGACCTCGTTCGTCTTCCCCTTTGTCCTCACCCGCCATCGCGGCACCTACGGCACGGTGTTGACGGCTCACCTCCGTCTCGGCCGGTGGTCGCGGATCATTGGCTTCAAGCTCGTGCTCAAGCGGACCTTCATGGAAGGAGGTCGCCGCCAGAGCTTCCTCAAGGCGAGCTGCCCCGCTCCCAAAGGACTGGTGCTCGGGATCGCCCCTTTTGTCCGCGCCACCCTGCGATTCAGCAACGGCACCAAGTCCGATACCACCGTCGTCAGCTCCTGCAAGGTGAGATAGGTGTTGGGGCACGCAAGGCTGGGGGGTGCTTTGCTCCTTTGCCTGGGCGCCCTCGCGGTTCCCTTCTTATTTCCCGCGGGCCCGGCCTGGGCGGACGGCTGCGCGAACGAAGCGATCCGCGCCGACCAGGGGGCGGCGGCTCAGGTATTGCCGGACTGCCGGGCTTACGAGCTGGTTAGTCGCGGCAGCCTGCTACCGCTGAACTCCCTGCCGGGGCGTGCCGCCGCGAACGGGAACGCCGTCGCCTACTACACCAACCATCCCGCCTCCGGCGCCTCCACGAGCGGCTACTTCTACGTCGCCGAACGCGGTTCAGAAGGTTGGTCGACCCGCAGCGTGGCGCCCCAGAGCGAGCCCGCGGCGCTGTTAGCGGGAGCTTGCGAACAGAACCTGTACTTCTCCCCGGACGTGCGGGCGGTCGCTGTTGAAGAGGGCTGGTTCGAATCGCCGGAAACGTCCAAGTGCAAACGCGTTGGCGAACCGATCGTCGTCGGCGAACCGACGCCTTACCGGAACGTCTTCCTGCACGACTTGACGACGGACTCTTACACCCTGCTGAATGCGCCGCCAGCGGGGGCGGAGCCGGCCAATGCGAAGTTCCAGGACGCTTCTGATGACTTCTCCCACGTCGTCTTCAGCGAGGAAGCGAAGCTGACGCCTGAGGCGCCGCCGAGCTATGACTTCTATCTCTGGACCGCCGAAGACCTGCGGTTGATCACCTTCCTCCCCAGTGGGGCCCCGGTCCCCGGGGAACTGGCCGACGCCGTCGGCCACAACAGCCTGATCGGTCAGAGCGTGCAGGGGAGCGGATTCGCTCCGATCTCCGGTGCGGTCTCCAGTGACGGTAGGAGCGTCTTCTTCTACTCCGGCGGTTCACTCTACCTGCGCCGCAACGCCGACCAGCCGCAGAGCCCGGTGCTCGGCGGGGTCTGCACCCAGGCCTCTCTCGCTTGCACCGTCCAGGTCGACCGCTCCCGAGGGCCCGGCGCCAGCGGCGGGGGCGCTTTCTGGCGCGCCGACTCTGCCGCGTCGACGGCCTTCTTTACCGACAGTAGCCGCTTAACCCCTGATTCCAACGCGACCAGCGAACGGCCGGATCTCTACGAATACGATGTCTCCAGTGACCAGCTGACCGACCTCACTGCCGGCCCTGAACCAGCCGGGGTGCTTGGCGTGTCGGGGGCAGCCGAGGCGGGCTCCTACGTCTACTTCGTCGCCGACGGCGTCCTCGCCCCCGCGGCCTCGCCGGGGAATTGCGCCAGCTCGGAAGCCAGCCGTTCCTGCAGCCTCTACGTAGCCCACGGGGGCTCGATTTCCTTCATTGCCACCCTCGGTGGGGAAGACGAGTGGTCGTGGCAGGCAAGTCAGGGCGATCAGGTGCACAAGCAGGACCTGCTCGCGGCCGACGTCTCGCCAAGCGGAAGGTACTTCGCCTTTACCTCCAGGCAGGGCCTGGCTGGCTTCGACAACCACGACGCCGTCAATGGCGAACGGGACCAGGAGATCTACCTCTACGACGCCGCGGCCAACGGCGGCCTGGGTCAACTCAGCTGTGTCTCCTGTCCGGCGTCTGGAGTGCGGCCACGGGTTGACGCTCAGGGCCTCCAAACCGGCGTCAACTGGGGAAACCTTTCAAACGGTGGGACGGCGCACTGGCGGCGGAACGCCGTGCTCGACGACGGCAGCGTCTTCTTCGGCAGTGCCGAGAGCTTGGTCGAGGGAGACGGCGACGGCGAGGCGGACGTCTACCTGTATAGAGCCGGAAAAACCTACCTGATCTCAGGCGCCGACTTCCCGGCCCCGGCCAGGTTCCTCGACGCCACCCCTAGTGGCAGCGACATCTTTTTCACTACGCCCGAGTCGCTGGTCGGGGCGGACACCGACGAACAGAACACGAGTCTCTACGACGCGCGGGCGGAGGGCGGTTTCGTCGAACCACACGACGTTCCCGAACCGTGCGCCGGGGAGGCCTGCCGCCCACCGGCGACCACGCCGCCGTTGCCGATCGAGGTAAGCAGCAGCCCGGGCGAGCGGCTCCGCCGCCATCACAAGCGTCATCGGCACGGCCATCGCAAGCGTCACCGGCGCGGCCATGGCAAGCACCAGCATCATGCCCACGGGAACGTTGGAGGAGGTCGATGAAGCGGATCGGCCCTCGGCTCGCTTTACTCTTGGCGCTGGTCGCTGCACTCTTCCTGTCCGGCTTTGGGGTCGCGGCCGAGGCTGCTCACGTCGTCAACGTCGAAGAAGCCAGCTTCGACGGCAGCGACGCCCCGGGCGGTCCCCTGAGGTTCGTCGTGAGCGTGGCCAGCGACGGCTCCGGCGACGCTGCCGACGGCAACGTCTACGTCGGCGAACTCTTCGAAAAGAAAAGCGAAATGCTCGCCAGCAGGATCCTCGCGTTCGACGAAGACGGCGACTACGCCGGGGTCACGGTCGACGGCTCCACGACCCCCCGGGGGTCGATATCGTTCTTCGATCCCGAAGCCGGGAATGTCGCCTTCGATGGAATCGCGATCGACGACTCGGCGGGTCCCAACCGCGGCGACGTCTACGCGGTTGACGTCGTCCACGGGCTGGTCGACCGGTTCGACTCCTCCGGACAGTTCCTCTGCCAGATCACCGGCAGATCCGAGCCCGCGGAAGACGAGTGTGGCGCCCCGGGGCAGAGCGCCACGCCCGACGGCGGCTTCGTGCCAGTGGGGCTTGCCGTCGACCCAAACAGCGGCGAGCTCTACGTCTGCGATGGCGTCCACAAAGTAATCGACCGTTTCGGTCCCTCCGGGGAATATCTGGGACAGATCGCCGACCCGCACCTCGCCCAACCGAGTCAAATCGAAGTCGATTCTACGGGTGCGCTGTACGTCGTCGGCTCCTTCTTCTTCGACGGTGAAGCGGCGGTCAAGTTCGACCCCGCCGGAAACTTCGAAGCGGTAGTCGATGCCAATAACCCCGTCGGCGTCGCAGTGGACAGGGCGACCGACGACGTCTACTTCAGCCACAGTGGGGAGGAAGAAGCCTTCGCCGAGTACGACTCAGCCGGCAACCTCCTGCACACCTTCGGCATCGGCCAGGAAGAGGCGCTTCCGGCGCTGGCCGTGAACGCCGCGACCGGCAGGCTCTACGCCGGGCAGGTTGAACCGGGCCTCGTCCGGATCTTCAGTCCTGACACGTTTGTGCCGGACGTCAGCGCGGATCCGCCGGGGGGAGTCGGCGAAACCAGCGCTGAGCTCAGCGGCCAGGTCGATCCCGCAGGGGCGGGGGACGTCACTCTCTGTAGGTTCGAATTCGGGCCGACGACTCACTATGGCGACAGCGTTCCCTGCTCTCCCGCGACCCCCTACTCGAGTCCGACCGAGGTGACCGCCGAGTTAACGGGGCTGAATCCATCTACGACCTATCACTTCCGCTTGGCTGCGGCCAACGAAGGGGTCCCCCCCTACACCAGGGGCGTTAAGGGGCACAGCGCCGACGGCGTCATCGTCACCGATGGGCCACCCACGATCGAGGCGGAGGCGGCCCTCGCTGAAGAACGGACCGGTGTCGTTCTCGAAGCCGAAGTCATGCCTCATGGCTTCGACACCGTCGTCCAGTTCCAGTTCGTCGACGAGACGCACTTCGAAACGGAAGGCTTCGCCGGTCTGGCCACGCGCACGACGCCTCTCAATCCGATCGGCTCCGGCCCGGAGCCGGTACCCGTCAGCGCCGCGATCTCAGGGCTCCAGGTGGGCACCGTTTATCGCTACAGGACCGTCGCCGTCAACTCCCGCGGCACCGTCGAGGGGCCAATCGAGTCGTTCGCGACGCTGCCGGTGGTAGGGCTCGCTAGTCAGTGGGCGTATCCGCACTTCAGCGACGCCACCCTCGAGGCGAGGGTGAACACCCTGGGTTTGACGACGAGCTGCAAAGTCGAATACGTGGAAGAGAGCGCGTTCGAAGCTTCGGGCTACGCTGACGCTACGGCACTGCCGTGCGCCTCTGACCTGGCTACCGAAGGCAACCCCCAGACCGCCCGCCGGGAAATCGGCGGCCTGCGACCGGACACCGCTTACCACTTCCGGTTCGTCCTCGCGAACTCAAGCGGCACCCTGCGTGGCGAAGACCAGCGCTTCTCGACCTTCGGTATCGAATCCTTCAGGATGGAAGTGGTCGACGAAAAAGGGCAGCCGTTCACCCAGGCAGGTGGCCCACCCTTCGAGTCGATCACCCACTACGGCTTCAACCACTCGTTCGTCCAGTCCTCTGGCGGAACCGCTGGCAGCCTCGATGCCTTCCTCAAAGACCTAATCACCGAACAGCCACCGGGAAGGGTCGGGAGCACGACGGCTACGCCCCGCTGCCCGGGCTACGTCGTCGACCAAGAACTCTGCCCAGGCGACACCCAAGTGGGGACGATGACGATCGAATACTTTGAAGAAGGGACCCCGCAGATTTTCACCCGGACGCGTGAGCTGTACAACGTAATCCCGCCCCGGGGGGTAACTAGTCGCTACTCGAGCGTCGATCCCTACACGTCTTCTGATGCCCACATCCGCTCGGGCAGCGACTACGGCACCACTTCCGGGGGCTACAACATCACCGAAGAAGCGCGGATCATTGGCGTCACCGCGCGGGTATGGGGAGTCCCGGCCGACCCCAGCCACGACGCCGAACGCCGCTGCCCCGGGATCGGCACCGGCTGCGCTTCGACGGCGGCGCGTCTGCCGCTGCTACGCAACCCGACCTCCTGCACCGGCCCGCTCACGGTCAGGGGGCAAGCCGACACCTACCAGGCCCCCGGGATTTTCGTTGAAAAGAGCTTCCAGATGCCCGCGATCACCGGCTGCGACAAGCTCAAATTCGAACCGACCTTGGAATGGCGCCCCACCTCCACCGAAGCCGACGCGCCGACCGGGCTGCACGTCCATATCCACATTCCTCAGAACGAAGACCCCGACGGGAACTCCACTGCCGACCTCAGGGACCTAGTCGTGAAGACCGCCCCGGGCATGGTGATCAACCCCTCGGCGGCCGACGGGCTGATCGGCTGCTCGCCAGAGCAGGTCGACCTGGGCGGCGACGGTCCGCCGCACTGTCCGGACGCCTCCAAGGTTGGCTCGGCGGAAGTCATCACCCCCTTGCTCAATCACCCGCTTCACGGCGGGATCTACATCGCGACGCCGCACGCAAATCCCTTTGACACGCTGTTCGCGATCTACCTCACCCTCGACGACCCGGAGACCGGGGTGGTGGTGAAGTTGCCGGGGCGGATCGACCCCAATGGCCAAAACGGCCAGCTGACGACGAGCTTCAGCGAAGATCCCCAACTTCCGGTCGAGGATTTCAACCTAGACTTCTTCGGCGGCCCGCGCGCGGTCCTGCGCACCCCGCCCGGTTGCGGCACCTACGCGACCGAAGGCATCCTGACGCCGTGGTCAGCGCCGCAGTCTGGCCCGCCGGTCCACACCAACGACTCCTACCGAATCAGCTCTGGGCCGAATGGGTCGCCCTGCCCCGGCCGGGAAGGCGAGGCGGCGCATCAACCCGCTTTCGCGGCGGGAACCGCCTCGAACCGGGCCGGGTCCTTCTCCCCCTTCTCGTTCCAGCTCAGTCGCGAGGACGGCACTCAGCAGCTCGTGGGGCTTGGGATCTCGCCGCCCCCCGGCTTGCTCGGAAAGCTGGCGGGGATTCCGTACTGCCCCGACCAGGCGCTGGTCGCGGCCGGGTTCCGGCCGGGCCGCGACGAGATCGCGCTGCCGTCCTGCTCGGCGGCTTCGCAGTTGGGCGAAGTTACGGTGGGGGCGGGAGCGGGCCCGCGGCCCTTCTACATCCACGGGAAGGCCTATCTCGCTGGCCCCTACCGCGGCGCGCCCGTCTCGCTGGCAGTGGTGGTGCCGGCGGTGGCAGGACCGTACGACCTGGGGACGGTGGTGGTCCGGTCGGGGCTCGGCGTCGACCTCGAAAGTGGCCGCATATCCGTTGCGAGCGACCCCCTGCCGACTGTCCTCGAAGGCGTCTCGCTCGACGTCCGCTCGATCGCCGTGAAGCTCAATCGACCTGAGTTCACGCTGAACCCGACGAATTGCGAGGCGGCAGCGGTTGAAGCCCTCGTCACCTCGGTCTTCGGCCGAAGCGCCTCGCTCTCCGTACCGTTCCGGGCGGTGCAATGCGGCACGCTGAAGTTCGAGCCCCGCCTCTCGCTTCGGCTCCTGGGCAAGACCGCCCGCGGCCAGGACCCCGGCCTCCGGGCGGCCCTGCGGATGCCCCCGGGAAACGCCAACATTGCCCGGGTCGGCGTCAACCTGCCTTCCTCGGAGTTCCTCGACACCACCCACATCAGAGGTATCTGCACCCGCGTGGAGTTCGTCAGTGATTCCTGTCCGCGGGCGTCGGTGTACGGCAAGGCCACCGCCTGGACCCCGCTACTCGACAAGCCGCTCTCGGGCCCGATCTACCTGCGCGCCTCCGAACACCGGCTGCCGGATCTCGTCGCCGACCTTCACGGCCAAGTCCGCCTCGCCATTGCCGGCCAAATCGGCTCGTCGCACGGCGGCATCAGCACCGGCCTCGCTGGCCTTCCCGATGCCGCGGTCCGCAAGTTCGTCCTCACGGTCTTCGGTGGCGACGGCGGCCTCCTGCAGAACTCCAAGAGCGTCTGCCTCAAACCCCGTCGCGCAACGATCGAATTCGAAGCTCAGAACGGCTCCGTCAAGGTTCTTCACCCGCGCTTGCGGGCGCACTGTAGGAAGGGATCGTCGCCCCATCGACGTTAAGGCGGGGCAGGAGCCGGTCCAGCCATGCGGGCAGCCACCAGACGCGCGGGCCGAGGGAGGCCATCAGGGTCGGCAGCAGGACCAGCCGGATCAGGGTCGCGTCGAGCAGCACCGCCACCGTCAGGCCGACACCGAACTGGGCTACCGTGTCGATCGGCGCCGTGGCGAAGACCCCGAAGACGACCGCCATGATCGTTGCTGCTCCGGTAATCACGCCGGCGGTTCGCTCGAGGCCGAAAGCGATTGCCGCCTGATGGTCCCCATCGCGCTCCCAGCTTTCGCGCATCCTCATCAGGAGGAAGACGGCGTAATCGATCGAGAGGCCGAAGACGATGCCGAAGATGCCGGCCGCGCCCACTGGGTCGAGATGGTCGGTTCCGCCCAGTGGCCAACCTTCCGGCAACACGAAGAGCATGCGCAGGACGCCGAACGCGGCGGCGACGGCAAAGAGATTGAGGGTGATCGCGATCGCCGCCAAGGGGAGGGCGCGGAGGATCGCCAGCAGCACTAGGGACGTCGCCAGCGTGATCGCCGCCACAAGCAGCGGGAGGCGGGCGCTCGTCGCAGCGGTGTAGTCCACCGTCTGCGCGATGCCGCCGGTGACCGCCGTCTTCGTCCCCGTCCGGCGCGCCAACTCACGGGCACTGCGGCGGAGGCGGCTGTTGAGGTCGGTCATCCCCGGTTTGTCGAGCTTGCCCTTGGCGATAACCAGGATCTTTGCCGCCTGGCCGCCGCCGCCCACGTCCAGCGTTTGGCTCGCCAGCACCCGCTGGGCCGAGGGAGCGCCATCTAGCGCGGAGAGGACGAAATAGCCGGAATCGAAGAGACCCGGCGTGCGCCCCCGAAGGCTCCGGCGGGCGGAGACCACCTTGATCTCCGCTTCCCGCGCCCCCCGCACCAGCGGCCTGGTCCGGCCGAAGGCGAGCGAAAGCCCTTCCGCCAGCGCTTCGTTGCCGGCAGTGAGGCGCGCGATGCCGTCGCTGAGACGACGAGCACCGGCCTGGAGCCGCGCCAGGCCGGTGCTCAGGTTCGTTGCCCCCGCAACGATCCGGTCTGACCCTCCCGCCAGCCGATCGCTGCCATGTTCCAGGCGGATGATTCCGCTCTGGAGGGTGCTCGCGAGCCTGCGGAGGAAGACGACGCTGTCCAGCGTGCTCCGCAACCGCCCCTCCAGGTTCGTCGCTTCTTTGGCGCGGTCCGCCAGCGCGAGCCGCATGCCTTGCAGGGCTCGTTCGAGCCCTTCGTAGCCGGGGGCGAAGGAGGCGCCGTTGACTGGGTCGGTCCCGCTGGCAGCGGTCAAGGCTTCGCGCACGTCGATCTCCAGCGCCTGCAGATGCGGGTCGGCGGTCTCCGCTCCCATCTCACTCAGCTCAGTCCACGCCGCTTCCAACCGTGCGATGGTCGCCGCCGCGGCGGTTTCCGCGGCGGGCAGCGACCCCGCGGATTCCCGCAGAGATCGCTTTATCTGCTGCGCTTCTGGAAGCAATTGCCGGCGCACTTCGAAGTCGAGGTTTTCGGCGCTGAGGGACAGGGCCGACGACCCGACCTCGGCCATGCGCTGGCCCGCCGCGAGCCGATGCGCGCCGTGGTTGAATTCGTGCAGCGCTTGGCGGGCGGCGCTTCCGCTGGCGCTGGCCAGGACGAGGACCCTGCCGATCAGCTGAGTGCCCGCCTGGGCCCGGCCGTCGCCCAACGCCAGGCGTCGCGCGCCCTCGCTGGCGCGACCGAGGCCCTCGCGGAGCCGAGAGAGACCGGCTTCGGCGCGGTCGAGGCGACTTGAGAGGCGACTCCCGGCGCCGTTGTCGGCGACGAAGCTCCTGCCGGCGTGAAGCAGGGGGGAGACCCGCCTCGCGATCGACCCGGGTCCAATCACCGCCTTGACGTCGGAGTACCGGGCGATGTTCGACTGCCATGACTGGAGCGCGGCCAGCTCCTTCGGTTTGGTCACCGGTCCGTTCTCGTCGACGGCGACGACCACGGCGGGGGCGATCCATCCTCCCCCCACTGCCGTTTCGATCGCTTTCAGGGGCCCGGTCGTTAGGGCTAGAGCCGGCACCGCCACCAGGATCAGTACCAGGGCGCTGATCGCCGCCGCTCCATATCGGTGGCGCAGGGCACTCCGGCTTGCTACGAGCCAACGGGTCTGGATCTGGCCCTTGGGCCCGATCCGCCAGCGGTCGATGTTGTCGCCGACCAGGACGAGGATGGCCGGTCCGACCAGCCACGGTCCGGCCACCGCGATTACGACGACTGCTACCACGGTCGTGCAGAGCGAGAACAGCAGCATCCCGGGGACGAGGAAAACGGCAATCAGGATCGCCATGAAGAGGGTGCTGCCGGCGAACACAGTGGTGCGCCCCGCCGTCATCCGCGTGACCGTGGCCGCCTCGACCGGCGTTGCCCCGCCGTCGAGCTCTTCCCGGAAGCGGGAGACGATGAGAAGGGCGTAGTCGACCCCGAGGGCTAGGCCGATCATCGAGGCAATGCTGAGAGCGAAGGCGCTGATGTCGACGTAAGAGGCGAGGGCGGAGAGGACCCCGCGGGCGACGATCACGGTGGTGGCGCCGAAGGCAAGGGGAATTGCGGCAGCGATCGGGGAGCGAAACACCAAAAGCAGCACAAGCAGGAGGATCGGCAGCACGATCGCCTCCCCACGCCGGGTGACTTCGACCGACTTGTCCTGGATGGCCTTCGCGATGCTGGCGAAGCCGGCGGCGCGAGCTTCGACCGGGGGGGACACAGTTTCAGCGACCCTGTCCATGTGCGCCGCCGCCCACCTGATCGCCCGCCCGACTGAGACGTGGAAATCGACGAGGATCAGGGCGGTGCGGGGGTGCGGGCGTAGCGCCTCCAGGCCGACGCCGCGGTCCCAGGGAGAGACCGTGGTCGCCTTCGGGTCCCGCCGCAGTCGGTTGACTAGTCTCGGTCCTTCGCGGTCAAGTGCAGGGGTGGGACCTCGGAGGAGGATCACAAATGGCGCCGACTCGCCGAAATGGGCGGCGATCATCTGATTTCCCAGGAACGATTCGGTTCCCGGGACCGAGAGGTTGGTCGGTTCTAGCTGGTGCTCGACGCCGATTCCGACGACCCCGAGGAGCGCGAGACAGCCGATCGCAAGTCCGAGGACCAAGCGCGGGTACCGGGCCCCGACCGGTGCCTGCTTCAATCGCCGCTCTCCTGCGCAATTTGTGATGGCACAAGTATTCTGGAACTGTATAGTTACTCAAACATTTTCCTCTTATTAAAGGAAACTTAGTGCAACTATGCGATTGGGGAGAGAAATTGCTAGGAGAGCATGAGCTCGCCGCCGCGATTCATCCTCTCGCAGCCGATAGCGCCCTGCGGCCCAGCTGCGCCTATATCGTCTCCAATCCCGGCAAGCGGTTTCGGGCGGCGGTTGCCTTCCACGCGGCTCGCTACGGCGAGCGCCCGAACGACCCGCTGGTGAAGGACGCGGCGGTCGCGATCGAGCTCTTCCACGCCGCCACCCTCGCTCACGATGACGTTGTCGACGACGACAAGATGCGACGCGGAAAGCCGGCGATCGGGATGCACGCCGGCAACCTCGCGGCCAGTCTCGCGGGCGGCTGGCTCTTTGGTCGTTCGGTTGAGTTAGTCGCCGCGATCGGGGACGAGGTGGCGGCCCGCTTCGGAAAGGTCGCTGCGAAGGTATGCGAAGGGGAGATTCTTGAGGCGCGCGACCTTTACGACAGCGCCCGCACCCGTGAGCGTTACCTGGCGGCAATCGAGGCGAAGACGGCCAGCCTGATCGCCTTCTCGGCCTGGCTCGGGGCGACGGTGGGCGGCGCCGCGCCCGCGGACGCCGAACGCCTTTACGGCTTCGGAGAGGCGGTGGGGATGGCGTTCCAGATCGCCGACGACGTGCTCGACCTGATCGCCGATCCGGAGCTCACGGGGAAGACCGCAGGAAGCGACCTGCGCCAAGGCCTCTACACCCTCCCGGTGATCTACGCCCTCGAAGGCGACGAGGACTTAGGCAAGACGCTCGGCCGGGGCCCAGACGAGTACGAGCTACCGGGCTTGGTCGAGCGTGTGAGGGACGCCGGGGGAATCGAAGCGGCCCTGCGGGACTGCGCGGCGTGGGTCACCCGCGCCGAAGAATCGCTGCCCGAGGTCGACCCCGAGCCGGAGCACGGCGAGCGACTCGTCACGCTCGCCCAGCAGGTGATCGGCCGCGTGGGGGAGATGGCGCCGAGTTGAGCTCCTCGCTGCCGGTTCGGGACGAAGCCGAAATCGTTGTAGTCGGGGGCGGCCCCTCCGGCAGTACCACCGCGGCGGTACTTGCGGAGGCGGGTCACGACGTACTGATTGTCGACAAGGATTGCTTTCCTCGGCCCAAACCTTGCGGCGACGGTCTGCTGCCCCCCGCCGTCGCCGCGGCCGAACGGCTCGGGCTCGGGGGTCTGAT
>VAYN01000018.1:87595-164720 GCA_005885405.1 Actinomycetota bacterium
CAGCCACCGTCGGCAGAGCGTCACCGAGTTCAGGCCAGCCGCGGAGCGGCCCCGGCCGCGCTGCATCACGCGCAGTGCCTTCGACGCGGCCCTAGTCGAGGCCGCGCAGCTGCGCGGGGCGCGTCTGGCGCGGGGACGGGTGGACGGGGTCGAACAGCTCGACGGCGGTCATCGGCTGATCGCCGAAGAGGATGGTGAACGGTTTTGGCTGCGGGCCGGCACGGTGGTGGCCGCCGATGGCGCCACGTCGCGGATTCGCCGCACGGTCGTCGCCGGCTACGCGAAGCCCTTGGCCTATGCCGTCCGCCAGTACTTCGTGACCGAGAAGCCTCTAGATCCCGTCTTCGACTGTTACATCCCGCTCGAATTTGAGGGTATGGTCCTCTCGGGCTACGGCTGGGTGTTCCCGGTCGACGAGCACACTGCAAACATCGGACTGGGGTTTTACCGCGACGGCCTCCGCAGTACGCCACCGCTGACGAAGGCCCTGCGCGCCTTCATCGAGGAACTCGAGATGAAGGCGAGGCATCGCTTTGGCAGCCTACAACCGCTCGGCTCTCCTTATGGTTCTCCGCTGGGAATCCGCACCCGTATCGAGAGCTCCGAGGTGCCCGGGGTTTACCTCTCCGGCGACGCAGCCGGCACCACCCATGCTCTGACCGGAGAGGGCATAGCATTCGCGATGCGCAGCGGAAACCTGGTCGCCGAAGAGGTCCGGGTGCAGCTGCGGCGAAAGGGGGGCCGGGCCCGTCAGGACGGCGTCGTCAGTCGGCCCTTTCCGCAGCTGGGAATCGACGTCTCGATGCTGAGCCGGGCTTGGAGTGTTGAGATGACCAAGGGGGCTGGCGGCTCGGCGGGAACCGCGCCCAAGCCCTTCCTGGGGACGGTCAAGAGGATGATGGGGGAGTCGGCTTACGAGACCGAGGCCCGCGGGACTCCAGCCTGGGAGGCCCTTGCGGCTCACGGGGACGACCTCTCGGACGGGCTCGAGCGCGCCAACCGGGCACTCTTGGGCACACTTTCCAACCAGTTCCCCTTCGTCAGCGAGGTGATCCATCGCACCGTGAGGAAGCACCTCGGACCGATGTACGCCGCGATCGTCCTCGCGATCGCTGGGGCCGACGGGGCGCCGCTGACCGACCCGGCGCTGGACGCCGGAGTCGCCGCCGAGTCGGTCGGCGCCCTCCCGGAGCTGTTGACGATGATGATCGACCGGACGCCGACGAAGGCGCTGAAGGTGAATAACGCCTTCGCCATCCTCACCGCCGACTTCGCCGCCGCCCGCGCTCTCAGCGCAACCGCGAAATTGGGAGCGGATGCAGTCTCGGCGTTCGCCCTCGCATGCCAGCAGGGGTGCCAGGGGGGCATGCGCGATTCGGCGGCTCGCTTCGCCGCCGACCGGTCGGTAGACGATTGGGTGCATGCAGCGCGCGAGACGACCGGGTCGGCAGTGAAGTTCGCGATCCAGCTGGGCCTGAAGTTGCGCGGCAGGGACCTCACCCTTTCTCCCTCTCTGGAGCGCTACGCCACCGAGGCCGGCCTGGCGATCCGGCTAGCTGAGGAGATCGTCGATCTGGCGGTCGACGATCCAGGCGGCTACGCGCAGACGGGCATGGACTTGCGACGAGGGACGTACCCGCTGGTGCTGCTGTATGCGATCGAAGCCGACCGCGGCCTCCCGACGCTGCTGGCGCGTCAGAACGTCGAGGACCGTGACCCTGACGAGGTGGCGGTGGCGGTGCGGGAATGCGGTGCCCTCGATCGCGCAGTCGCCGAGTGTGCCAAACGCTCAGAACTCGCCGCGACCCTGGCTGTCACAGAGCCGTTGGGAGGAGAGGTGCTAAGTAGCCTCGCCGTCGTTCCCGCTGGCTACCTCTCTTCCAGGGTGCGCTGCGAGAACGGCGCACCGTAGAGCCGGTAACTCAGGGGCTATTGCTGCGGTGACGACCGCTAGGGCGGAAGCTTGCCCTAGGAGCTTCCGAGGACCCCCTCGGAGAGCATCTACTCCTCCTCGGGGTCAGGGTCGGCTTCGGGCCGTTCCTCTTCTTCTTCAAGGTCGTCGTCGCTTGCTTCCAGCGCGTCGGCGGCGATCGCGCCGGGTTGGTTGCGGGTCTCGAAGCCCTCGAGCGCCCGGTCGCGGCCCTCTTCATCGATCGGGACCTCGTCGGAGACCCGCACCCACTCCGCCCCTTCGTAGCCCTCGAGGTTGTTGAAGACCTCTTGGTCGACCGAAGCGGAGTCATCGACGACCACCACGACCTCCGTCTGGGGGTTGAAATAGGTGCCCGGCTGGTTGAGCATCTCCTCAACCTCGTAGATGTTTTCCTCGGGTCCGGCCATCAGCCCGATCCTATGAAATCCGCCAGTTGCCGTCGCGTCTCCGCCTCGACGTCGAGCGGCTCCAGCCCTTCCCTCATTCGGCGTTCGTTGCGAGCGACGACGAGCCCGCGCACCTCGGCCCGCAGCTCGCCGTCGATCGCCTCCTCTCCCCGGGGCTGCTCGGCGGCGGCGAGCAGGCGCTCGGCCTCCGCCTCGACGTCGAGCGGAGCCTCGCCTCGCTGCCGGCGGCGCTCCGATTTGGCCTCCAGCATCTGGCGCACCTCGGCGGCCTGAATCGCGGGGTCGATCGGCTGGCTGCCAGCGACGCGCTTCTGGGGGCGCTCGTTGAGGATCGCGAACGGCCCGCCGCCCATCGTCTCCCAGCCGCCGCCCACCCGCTTCAGCAGGAGGCCGATCAGCGGGGCCGCCAATCCGGTGAAGAGGAGCAGCGCTCCGCCCTTCTGCAGCGCCGATAAAGCCAGCGGAAAGACCATGGGAGAAGGGTAAAGCGCCCATTTCAGGACCTCCGTCCGCTAACCTTGAGGACCGGTTGACTGACCAGTCAATCGGTGGAACGTTCGGCTCCCCGCCGGCGCTCCCGCAGACTTCAACGGAACCGCGAAGAAAAGGAGCACCGACCGGTGGTCGACTTCACCCTCACTGATGAGCAGAAGGACCTGCGCGAGCTGGCACACAGCTTCGCCGAGAAAGACATGCGGAATGTCGCCTGGGAGTACGACAAGGACGGCACCTGGCCCCAGGACGTGATCGAGAAGGCCTGGGAGGTCGGCTTGATGAACACCCACGTCCCCGAGGCCTACGGCGGTGCCGGCCTCGACTACCTCTCCGGCTGCCTGATCGAGGAGGAGTTCGGCTGGGGCTGCTCCGGGATCGGCACCTCGCTGGCCGCCAACGGCCTCGCTTCGGCGCCGATCACCCTCGGCGGTTCTGAGGAGACGAAAAAGAAATACCTCGGGATGCTGACCGAAGCGCCAAAGCTCTGCTCGTTCGGCCTGACCGAGCCCGACGCCGGCTCCGACGTCTCCGGGATGAAGACCAAGGCCGTGAAGAAGGGCGACAAGTACGTAGTCAGCGGCTCCAAGTGCTTCATCACCAACGGCACCTACGCCGACTACTTCACCGTCTTCGCCAAGACCGACCCTGAGGCCGGACACCGCGGCATCAGCGCCTTCGTCGTCGACGCCGACCTCCCCGGGGTCTCCGTCGACAAGAAGGAGGACAAGATGGGTCAGCGGGCCTCCAACACCGCGACCATCTCCTTCGACGAAGTCGAGATCCCGGCCGAGAACCTCCTGGCCGAGGAAAACAAGGGCTTCAAACTGGCGATGATGACCCTCGACCGGACCCGTCCCGGCGTCTCGGCGATGGCCGTCGGCATCGCCCGCGCCGCCCTCGAGTACGCGACGGACTACTCCAAAGAAAGGGTCCAGTTCGGGGTCCCGATCGCGATGCACCAGGCGATCCAGTTCATGATCGCCGACATGGCGACCAAGGTCGAGGCCGCCCGCCTGCTGACCTGGAATTCGGCATTCCTGCTCGATCAGGGCGTCCGCAACTCGAAGGTCTCCTCGATGGCCAAGCGCTTCGCCGCCGACTCGGCGATGGAGGTCACCACCGACGCCGTACAGGTCTACGGCGGTTACGGCTTCATCAAGGAGTACCCGGTGGAGAAACTGATGCGCGACTCGAAGATCATGCAGCTCTACGAGGGCACGAGCCAGATCCAGCGCCTCGTCATCGCCAAAGAAGTCCTGCTCCCGCGCCAGGAAAGCACCCCGGCGCCGGACGCCAAGGCCCAGGCCTCCGAGCAGAGCCAGTCCGAGCAGGCCGCCGCAACGGTCTAAGCAAGACAAGCCGCAACGAAAAGCCGTCGGCCCCCGGGGCCGGCGGCTTTTTTTGTGCCGCCGGTTAGCGCGCCGGAGCCGTGTCGCCGCGCTTTGAGGCCTTCAGGCGCTTGACTTTCTCAAGCTCGACCTTGCGCAGGCGGATCGCTTCGGGGGTGATTTCGACGCACTCGTCCTCGCGGACGAACTCGAGCGAGCCTTCGAGGGAGAGTCGGGTGGCCGGCGCCAGTCGGACCAGGACGTCGGCGCTGGCGGCGCGCATGTTGGTCTGCTGTTTGGCCTTGGTCGGGTTGACGTCGAGATCATCGGAGCGGGAGTTCTCGCCGACGATCATCCCTTCGTAGACCTCCTCGCCGGAGCCAACGAAGAGCCTGCCGCGGTCCTGCAGGCTCATCAGCGAGTAGCCGGCGCTCTGGCCGCGACGGTCGGCCACCAGCGAGCCGGTCTGGCGCGTGCGCAGCTCGCCCGCCCATGGCTCCCAGCGGTCGAAGACGTGGTGCAGCAGTCCGCTGCCGCGGGTCACGGTGAGGAACTCGGTGCGGAACCCGATCAATCCCCGCGCCGGCACCAGGTACTCCATCCGCACCCACCCGGTCGAGTGGTTGACCATCTGCTCAAGCCGCCCCTTGCGCCCCGCGAGCATCTGGGTGACGTCGCCGACGTGCTCCTCGGGGACGTCAATCGCCAGCCGCTCGACCGGCTCGTGGATCTGTCCTTCGATCTCACGGGTCACCACCTGTGGCTGGCCCGCGGTCAGCTCGTAGCCCTCGCGCCGCATGATCTCCAGCAGCACGACCAGCTGCAGCTCGCCGCGCCCCTGGACCTCCCAGGCGTCGGGACGACCGGTGTCTTTGACCCGGAGCGAGACGTTGCCGACCAGCTCGGCGTCAAGGCGCGCGCGAATTTGACGCGCGGTCAGCTTGTTGCCGCCCTGAGTGCCCGCCAGCGGCGAAGTGTTGATCCCGATCACGACCGAGAGCGAGGGCTCGTCGACGGTGATCACCGGCAGCGGCTGCGGGTTCTCCGGGTCGGCCAGCGTCTCGCCGATCGTCACCTCTTCAATCCCGGCGACGGCGATGATTTCGCCCGGGCCGGCTTCCTCGGCGGCGACACGTTCCAGCCCCTGGGTGACATAGAGCTCGGAGACGGCGGCGCGCTGGACGCTGCCATCGGCGCGGCACCAGGCGATCTGCTGCCCGGAGCGGATCGATCCCTGGTGGACGCGGCAGATCGCCAGCCGCCCGACATAAGGGGAAGCGTCGAGGTTGGTTACGTGCGCTTGCAGTGGCACCCCCTCGTCATAGGTAGGCGCCGGGATCTTCTCCAGCATCAGGTCGAGCAACGGGGTCAGGTTCTCGCCTTCGACCCCTTCTTCGAGCGCCGCCCAGCCGTCCTTGGCGTTGGTGTAAACGATCGGGAAATCGATCTGCTCGGAGTCGGCGTCGAGGTCGAGGAAGAGCTCGTAGACCTCGTCCACCACCTCGGCGATCCTCGCGTCAGGCCGGTCGACCTTGTTGACGACGAGGATGATCGGCAGCTTTCGCTCCAGCGCCTTGCGGAGGACGAACCGGGTCTGCGGCAGCGGCCCCTCGGAGGCGTCGACCAGCAGCAGCGCCCCGTCGACCATCGTCAGCGCCCGCTCCACCTCGCCGCCGAAGTCGGCGTGGCCGGGGGTGTCGACAATGTTCAGCTTCGTCTCGCCGTAGGTGACGGCGGTGTTCTTGGCGAGGATCGTGATCCCCTTCTCGCGCTCGAGGTCCATCGAGTCCATCACCCGCTCGGCGACGTCCTGGCCTTTGCGGAAAGTGCCGGTCTGCCACAGCATCGCGTCGACCAGGGTCGTCTTGCCGTGGTCGACGTGGGCGATGATCGCGACGTTTCTGAGGTCTTCTCGGGCTTTGCTCATGGGAAGGGAGAGGGTAGGGGAGTCGTTTGGCGCGCTGCGGGCAAGAAGAAGCCCGCCTTGCGGCGGGCTTCGAACTGCGAAGAGCGTTTAGCTGAAATTACTGCTGCTGAACGCTCGCTGCGGCTGGGCCTTTCGGGCCTTCTTCGGACTCGTAGCTCACTTTGGCGCCCTCGGTGAGGGACTTGAAGCCCTCGCCCAGAATCGCGGTGTGATGGACGAAAACGTCCTTCGAGCCGTCATCGGGCGTGATGAACCCGTAGCCCTTGTCGTCGCTGAACCACTTGACAGTTCCAGTCGGCATGCATTGCCTCCACTTCATGTGCTGCGAACGCGGAGGATGCGATGAAGCAACGACTGCGAGCGCTACGCACAACTTTCGCCGGTATCTACCGGCCCTAACGAAGAGGACCGTAGCAGGATCCCACCCGGTTGCAGCGCCAAACTCGCCCGAAGAGCCGGCGCCGAGGTACTAACAATTAGGCGCCCGATGCCGATACAGAAAGGAAGGATGCAGGTCCCTCTTTGCACCAACCGCCCCGCGCGTGCGCTCGCGCTTGCAGCCGCCCTGGCGCTGCTGTTGCCCGCCGCCGTCGCTGCGGCCCAGCCCGATCGAGCTGGGAGCAGGCTGACGCCTCCCCTCGAGGCGCTTGCCGATCCCAGCGTCGCCGCCAAGACGGTAACCGCGCAGGATGAGCAACTGGGGATTCCCTCGCACGGTCCCGGCAGTCTCGTCCGGAAGGGAGGAAAGGTCCTCGTCACCGCTCGCTTCGAGCGCGGCGCTCTCTCGGCCTTTCCGCGTCTGCGCAGCGCCGGGGCGCAGATCCTCAGTGCCAGCCGCCAGACCCAAACCGTCACCTTCTCGATCGAGCCAGCGCTGCTTTCCGCGGTCTCCTCGGTTGCCGGGCTCAGGGCCGCCTGGCCGGTGCGGGAGCCGATCGTCTTCGGGCCCGCCGGCCCCTGCGAAGGCGGAGCCGCGATCTCCGAGGGCCTCACCCAGCTCCGCGTCGACGACGCCCGCCAGGCTTTCGAGCTGCGCGGTGCCGGCACCACCGTCGGCGTCCTCTCCGACTCCTACGACACCGACAAGCTGGGCGGCGCCGCGCCGGCCACTGACGCCTCAGACGACGTCCTCAGCGGCGACCTCCCTGGCCCGGCGGGGTCCTGCAGCAACCAACAGCTGCCGGTTCGGGTGCTCGACGAGGGCCCGAGCGACCAGGGCGACGAGGGCCGGGCGATGCTGCAGATCGTCCACGACCTTGCTCCGCACGCCGACCTCGCCTTCGCCACCGCCTTCGAGAGCGAAGAATCGTTCGCGCAGAACATCGAACGGCTGGCGCAACCCGTCTCTGAGGGCGGCGCCGGCGCCGACGTGATCGTCGACGACGTCGCCTGGTTTGAAGAGCCTTTCTTCCAGGACGGGCCGGTGGCGGTCGCGATCGACAACGTCAGCGATCAAGGCGTCAGCTATTTCAGCGCCGCCGGCAACGACAACCTCCTGGACTCCAGCGGCCGGGAAATCGGTTCCTGGGAAGCACCCTCCTTCCGTGACTCGCTCGGCTGTCCGGAAGCCGTCGCCAAACTGGGCGGCTTCAACGGCTCGCACTGCATGGACTTCAACCCGGGCTCCGCCACCGACACCACCTTCGGGATCAGCGTCAAGCCCAAAGAAGTGCTGACGCTGGACCTGCAGTGGGCGGAACCGTGGAACGGCGTCGTCACCGACCTCGACGCCTTCCTCCTCTCCAGCGGCGGGCAGCTGCTCGAAAGGTCCGCGACCAACAATGCTGGCCCGACCGGAACGCAGCGGCCGCTGGAGATCCTGCAGTGGGAAAACGAATCGAGCTCGACCAAGAACGTGCAGCTGGTCGTCAACCGCTTCTCCGGCCTCAGCCCGCGCCTCAAGTTCATCCTGCTCCAGAACGGGGGCGGGGTCAGCGCCGTCGAGTACCCGCAGTCAAGCGGCGAAGACGTGGTCGGTCCGACCGTCTTCGGTCACGCCGGAGCAGAGGCCGCGGTCGCGGTCGCGGCGGTCCCCTTCAACAACAGCGGCAAAGTCGAGTCCTATTCCTCGCGCGGCCCCGTCACCCACCTCTTCGGCCCCGTCGATGGGCCCGCTCCAGCGCTGCCGCTCGGAGTCCCCGAGATGATCCCGAAGCCGGACCTTGCGGCCACCGACTGCGGCGTCACTACCTTCTTCGCGTTCCTCTCCAGTGGCACCTGGCGCTTCTGCGGGACCTCGGCGGCGGCACCCCATGCCGCTGCGGTCGCAGCTCTCGTGCGCCAGGCGAAACCAAGCCTGCCCTCGCAGCAGGTTCGGAGCGCCCTCGCCAACTCCGCGACCCCCATTGGCACGTCCACTGCCGAGGCTGCGGGTGCCGGGATGATCGATGCCTTCGCGGCGATCGCCGGCCTGCCGGGGCCGATCGAAGCCGGCGACGGCCCGAGCGAACCGGCGCAGCCGCTTGAAAACCCCACCGCCGCAACCGCCACCCCGGAGCCGTCGCAAGGGCCCTCCGGCTCTCCGGCTCCGCTGCCGACCCCGACCCCCTCGACGCCGAGCACCTCGATCCTTAGGCACCCGCCGAAATTGGCCCGCACCGCCGGGCGGTCGGCGCGCCTCGCCTTCCGCTTCGGCTCCGATCAACCAGACGCCACCTTCCTCTGCAAGGTCGATCGCGCCCGCTTTAGCGCCTGCGCCTCCCGCTTCGTGCGCCGCTACGCGTTGGGCCGGCACCTGCTCCAGGTCAAGGCTCGGGGCGCTGCCGGTCTTTTCGACCCGACGCCGGAGAGCTTCCGCTTCCGGGTCGCCGCTCGCTGACCCTCAGGCCGAGGAGCGGCTCGTCTGCCGCCGCATTACCCAGTGGCCGGCTCCCAGCAGCGCCAGCAGCGCGAGGGCGCTTGCAAGGACCAGCGGGTCGGTCAGCGAGAGGCCTTCAAGTCGGGTCCCGAAGTAGACCGAGATTGCGGTGATCGGCAGGTAGCCGACCAGCGTCGTCCAGACGAACCGCCAAAGCGGCACCCGCGCCGCCCCGGCGGCGTAGGAGACGATGCTGAAGGGGAGGATTGGGATCAGCCGCATCGCCAGCAGCAGCGTCGGCCCACCGCGCTCGATCGCCCGCTCGACCCGTTCGAAGCGCTCCTCGCCGAACCAGCGGTCGAACAGCGGCCGCGCGATCGAGCGGCCGATCGTCCAGCAGACGAGCCCGTTGAGGAGCCAGCCCACCATCACCAGGAGGAGGGCGGGGAAGAAACCGTAGGCGAAGCCGGCGGCGGCGTCGACGATCTCGGCCGGGTAGAAGACGACGCTGTGGAGGAGGGCGAGGAAGAGGATCAGCAGTGGCCCCGCTACTCCGAGGCTGTCGATCTCCTCACGGACCTCGTCGTGGTCTCCCTGGAGCAGGGCGGTGACCGAGTCCCGCAGCGGGTCGACGGTGACGACGATCGCCGCCATCACCGCGATCCCCGCGAGGGTGATCCCAATCTCGGCCAGCGGCAAGCGATCCTTCTTCACCTGCCTAGGCTAGATGCCGGCTGAAACCGTGGCGCTCAGCCGATCGTGCTCAGCCGCTCCGCTAGCCCGGAGTGGCGGCCGCCGCTGTCATCGCGCCGCACCGCCGAGGCAAGCGCGGCCTGGTCGCCGATCAGCACGCAGCTGTTGCGGGCGCGGGTGATCGCCGTGTAGAGCAGCGGCCGGTTCAGCATCCGGGCGTGGGAGCGGTGGCAGACGCCGACCACAACCGGTACCTCGCAGCCCTGCGCCTTGTGGACCGAGATCGCGTAGGCAAGGCGCAGCGTTCCCGTATCGCCGTAGGGGATGAGGAGGCTGCCGCCCTCGTCGGTGTCGACGCGGATCACCTCTTCGTCGGGGTCGTCGGCGCGGAGGAAGACGATCGAGCCGTTCATCAGCCCCAGCTCGTGGGAGTTGCGGGTCTGGATCAGGCGGTCGCCGATCCGGAAGCGGTCAGAGAGGGCGCGCTTGCCGTCGGGGTTGAGCTCCGCCTGCAGGCGCTCGTTGAGCGCGTCGATCCCGACCGCCCCCCGGTACATCGGCGCCAGCACCTGGACGTCGCGGATCGGGTCGACGCCGAATTTGCCCGGCGCCCGCTCGGCGACCACCTCGACCACCGTCTCCAGCGCCCGCTCGGGCGTTCCCCGCTCGATGAAGAAGAAGTCGTGATCCTGATCCTCTCCCGGGTCGAGGTGGGGCGGGCGGCCCTGGTTGATCTCGTGGGCGGCGGTGGTGATCATCGAGCGCGCCGCCTGGCGGAAGATCTGCGTCAGCCGCACGACCGGCGCCGCCCCGGAGGAGATCAAGTCCTCGAACGGCTTGCCCGCGCCGATCGGCGGCAGCTGGTCCGCGTCGCCGACGAAGACGATGTGCGTGCTCTCGGCGAGGCCGCCGAGCAGCACCTCGCAGAGGCGCAGGTTCAGCATCGAGGACTCGTCGACGATGACCAGGTCGGCGGGCAACGGCCGCCCGGGGCGGAAGGCCGGTTCGCGCCCCGGCATCCACTCGAGCAGGCGGTGGATCGTCTTCGCTTCGTGCCCGGTTGCTTCCTCGAGCCGCCGCGCCGCCCGGCCGGTCGGGGCGCAGAGGGCGATCGTCGCGTTCGCGGCTTCGGCCTCGGTGACGATCTCCCTGGTCGCTTTGGTCTTGCCGACGCCGGGGCCGCCGGTGAGGACGGAGAGCCGGGCGGCGAAGGCGCCGCGCACCGCCGCCCACTGCTCGTCGGTGAGGCCGTCGCGCGGCTCTTCGCCGGGGTCGTGATCGAGGTGGGGGGGAGCGGCGGCACGGCTGGCCAGCGTCGCCGCGACGGCGAGCTCACTGGCGTGAGTGCCTCCGCGGTAGATCCGGTCTTCGTCGACGACCACACCGCGTGCCTGCATCAGCACGTCGGGGTCTGGAACAAGTCCGATCAGCCGCGCCGTGCGCCGGCTCAGCTCGTCCAGCGGCAGGTAGCTGTTGCCCTGCTGCTCGGCCTCAATCAGCGCATAGAGGCTGGCGGCCTGCGCCCGCTTGTCGGACTCGGGCGCCATCTCGGCGGCGAGGGCGATTTTGTCGGCACGGGCGAAGCCGACGCCCGGCACCTCGGTCAGGCGGTAGGGGTCCTCGTGCAGGATCGTCGTCGCGCGGTCGCCGTAACGGGCGTGGATCGGAGCCGCCAGATGGGCGAGTCCGTGGGGGGCGAGCTGCACGTGGAGGTCGCGGATCGCCCGGCTCGCGAACCAGGACTGGGTGGCCGCCGCCGCCTGGTCGCCGCTGACCCCGCGCAGGGAGCCGAAGACGCGCTGGGGGTCGGCGGCGATCTCCTGCAGTACTCCCTCCCCGTACTCGTCGCAGAGCCGCTCGGCTCGCTTCTGTCCGATGTGACGGAGGCTGCTGAGGTAGGCGATCTGCCCGTCGCGGTCGGCCGGGTCAAGCGGTAGCGCTCCCTGCGCCCGCAGCTGCCGGCCGTAGCGGCTGTGGGTCTGCCACTCGCCGCTGACTTCGGCCCTGTCGCCGGCCTCGAGGTGGGCAACCGGGCCGACCAGGGCAAAGCCTTCGCCGCTCTCAGCCTCCTGGACCTCGAGCACCGCGTAGCCGTCGTCCTCGGCCTTGTAGATGACGCCGAGGACCTCGACCGTGCCGCTGTAGGAGGCCGCGTCTGCGTCGAAGAGGGTTGCCGCTCTCATCGTCCACCAAGGCTAGGCCCCTCGAAGGCGGGACTCACCCTCCCCGAGTTCGCAGTTTGCGCCGAGAGGTTCTAGGTTCGGGGCGATGACTCCGCGTCCAGCCGCCGGGCTCTGCGACAGCTGCCGCCACCAGCGGCTAGTGCCGAATACCCGCGGCTCGGTCTTCTCGCTCTGCGAGCGCTCGCAGAGCGACCCCGCCTATCCGCGTTACCCGCGGCTGCCGGTGTTCAGGTGCCCGGGGTGGGAGCCGGATCCGGCCGCTCCCGAGCCGCCCCGATAGCGGCTCCGATCAGGCCGAGGCCGAAGATCGCGGCTGCGATGCCGACGAGGAAGCCGAGGATCGGCACCAGGGCGAGGACCCGCAGTATCGCCAGCCCCGCCAGAAAGGCCCAGATCCGGCCTTTCGGCTCCTTGACGAGGCGCCGCCCGAGGGCATAGGCCGAGGCGACGTAGGCGAGCGCGACCAGCGGCAGCAGGGCGAGGAGGACGATGAAGGCGAGGGGGAGCCCGACCAGCGTTACCGCCGCAATTGCCCCGGCGACCGGCAGCGCGATCGCGACCGCGAACCCGATCCCGATCACCGGGCCGATGCGCTCCCGTGAGCGGGCCGCGACCGCCTCGGCCGCACGCGGCGCGATCAGCAGCAACAGCACGCCGAGGATCGCCATCGAGATGCCGACGGCAAGCCAGAAGAGGAAGAAGCTGATGAAGGGGAGGAAGTCGACTGAGTCGAACCCGTCCTCCTTCGAGACGTCGCCGCGGACGATCGCCGCTCCGGCGACGATCGGTTGCTCGTCCCCGTAGTGGACGTTGCCCTTGATCAACGCCCTGGGAAGTACCCGGGCCTGGCCACCGATGGTGACGAGGCTGCCGTCGATCATGCCGCTGACGAGGGCATCGCCGGAGACCAGGACGACGTCGCCATCGACGTGCCCAAGCAGGGTCAGGTCGCCGCTGACGATGAAGACACCGTCGACGGTCTGGCCGCGGGGGACGGTGACGTCGCCGGAGATGACGACGATCGCGTCGCCATCATCGGTCTCGGTTTGAGCGGCCGAAACCGTCGCCGGCAGAACGAACGCGGCGAGGAAGGCGAGGACGACCAGGGACGAGACGCGCCGCATCACGCCCCCAGCCTATCCCTCTGTCAGGCGCGCATCGGGTCCGGTTCACCGAGCTTGCTGCGGTCCGGCGCCTCGTAGACGCCACCGGGGACGCCGCCGATCACGACCATCCGCATCCCCTCGGCCCCGGGCCACACCTTCCGCTTCGTCGCCGGGCCAACGCGGACCATGTGGTCGGGGTCGAGCGGGAAGCGCTCGCCCTCGATCTCGATCTCACCGCTACCGCGAAGCGCCATGAAGACCTCCTCCTGGCCTTCCTCGGCGTGGTCGTGGTCGGGGTAGTCCCCGTAGTTCGGCGGCAGGTCGATCACCTGCAGGCCGAAGGCGGTCACGCCCAACTCGGCTCGCGCACGTTTGCAGCCGCCGAGGAAGATCGCCTCCATCTCGTCGATCTTCTTCACTGCGTAGTCGCTCATCTCCACTCCTCCACCTGTCTGGTTGCCGGGTTCTTGCCCGTCTCGTTAAACGAACGTTCGTGCTTTTTTATATCGTGTGTCTGTGACTCCCGTCACCGAGAAGGGCTCCGCCACCCGCGCCTCGATCCTCGACCGCGCCGTCGACCTCGCCTCCGCCGAAGGCCTGGAGGGGCTGACGATCGGCCGCCTTGCCGCCGAGCTGCAGATGAGCAAGAGCGGGCTCTTCGCCCACTTCGGCTCCAAGCAAGAGCTGCAGCTGGCGACCGTCGGCGCCGCCGCGGAGCGTTTCCGCGCCCGCGTCATCGACCCCGCTCTGGAGCTGCCCGATGGGGCTCCGCGGCTGCGGGCGATGGCCGAGAGCTACCTCGATCAGCTCCAGGATTACTCCGGCGGCTGCTTCTGGGCCGCCAGTTCGGCTGAGTACGACGACCGCCCCGGACCCGTCCGCGACGCGATCGCCGCCTCGCTCGATGCCTGGACCGGGGAGCTCGAGCGCCAGGCTCGGGTCGCCGGAGTCGAGAACCCCGAGCGCTTTGCCTTCGAGCTCTACTCGCTGGTGATGGGGGCGAACTCGCGCTATCGCCTCAGCGGCCGCGAGGCCGTCTTCGAGTACGCGCGCGATGCGATCGACGCGCTGCTGGCGGAGCTGCCCGGCGAAACCGGGTAGGTACGGTCTTCGGACCAAGCCCCCTCGGAAGGAGCCTCAGATGGACATCGCGATCGGTCTTCCCAACGCCGTGCCAGGAACCAGCGGAGAGCAGCTGACCGAGTGGGCGCGGCGCGCAGAGGCCCGCGGCTTCTCCAGCCTCGGCACGATCGACCGCGTCGCCTATCCCAACCTCGAGCCGCTTACCGCGCTTGCCGCCGCGGCGGCGGTAACCGAGCGGATCGGGCTCGCCACCACCGTCCTGCTCGGGCCGCTGCGGGTCAACCCGGTCGTGCTCGCCAAGCAGGCCTACAGCGTCCACGTGATCTCCGGCGGCCGGATGACCCTCGGGATCGGGCTCGGCGGCCGCGACGACGACTACGAGGTCACCGGCGTCGACACCAGCACGCGCGGGCGGGACCTCGACGCGATGCTTGAGCGGATCAAGGAGGTATGGGAGGGGGAGGAGGTCGGCCCCGAGCACCACTCCGATCCCCGGATCCTGGTCGGCGGCTCGGTCGAGGCATCGTTTAAGCGCGCCGCCCGTTTCGGCGACGGCTGGATCGCCGCCGGGGCGCCGCCGGACCAGTTCGCCGAGTGGCGGCAGGGGTTCGAGCGGGCCTGGTCGGAGTCCGGCCGCAGCGAGCAGCCGCAGAACGCCGCCCTCGCCTACTTCTCCCTCGGCGACCGCGCCGAGGAGGACGCCCGCGCCTACCTCACCGACTACTACGCCTGGCTCGGAGAGGACACGGCGAACTTCATCGCCGGTTCGGCGGCAAAGGATGCGGAGACCGTCCAGCAGTACCTCGCCGCATTCGAGGGAGCCGGCTGTCAGGAGCTCTTCCTCTTCCCGAGCTCGAGCGACCCAGCCCAGGTCGACCTGCTGGCTGACGCCGCCGGGCTGTAGCCGGGTGCCGGGCCCGCCCGACGAGCTCCCGGTCCTCCTCTTCGCCGCTCCCGCCGAGCTTGAGGCATGGCTGGAGGAGAACCACGAGTCCGCTGGCGGCGTCTGGCTGAAGATCGCGAAGAAAGGAGCGCCCGAGCCCAGCGTCACCTACGCCGAGGCCCTTGAGGTGGCGCTCTGCTTCGGCTGGATCGACAGCCAGAAGCGAGGCCTCGACGAGACCCACTTCCTGCAGCGCTTCACGCCGCGCCGCCCCCGTGGCCGCTGGTCGAAGATCAACCGCGAGAAGGCCGAAGCCCTGATCGAGGCAGGGCGGATGCGGCCGGCAGGCCTCGCCCAGGTTGAGGCGGCGAGGGCGGACGGCCGCTGGGAGGCCGCCTACGAGGGCCAGAGCGCGGCCAAGGTTCCGCCGGATCTGCAGCGCGAGCTCGACGCCAACCCGGCCGCGGCCGAGTTCTTCGCTTCCCTTGACGGCGCCAACCGCTACGCGATCCTCTACCGCCTCGACGAGGCGAAGAAGCCGGAGACGCGGGAGCGGCGCCTGCGCAAGTTCGTCGGCATGCTCGAGCGGGGCGAGAAGATCCACCAGTAACCCTCCCTACACTCGACGGCGTGGATCGTGAGCTGCTGACGACGACTCTCGCCGAGGCGGGTGAGCCTCCGTACCGCACCAAACAGGTGTGGGAGTGGGTGGCGCGCGGGGCGCGCTCCTACGAGGAGATGACGAACCTGCCGGCGGGGCTGCGCGAGCGGCTCTCCGCGGCGGTGCCGGTTTCGACCCTGACCGTCGCCGCCGAGGCGAAGTCAGACGACGGGACCGTCAAGACCCTCTTCCACACCGCCGATGGACGGCCGATCGAGGCGGTGCTGATGCGCTACCGTGACGGCCGCCGCTCGGTCTGCCTCTCCTCGCAGTCCGGTTGCCCACTCACCTGCAGCTTCTGCGCCACCGGGCAGATGAAGTTCGGCCGCAACCTCGAGGTCGACGAGATCCTCGACCAAGCGCTCCACTTCCGCCGCAGTGAAGAGATCGACCACGTCGTCTTCATGGGGATGGGGGAGCCGACGATGAACATCGACAACGTCCTTGCCGCCTGCGAACGGCTGCCCGACCTCGGCGTCACCAACCGCCGCACCGCGATCTCGACGGTCGGCTGGGTGCCGGGGATCTACCGCCTGGCCGAATGCGAGATGCCGGTCAGCCTTGCCCTTTCCCTGCACGCTCCCAACGACGGCCTGCGCTCGCAGATCATGCCGGTCAACGAGCGCTACCCGATCGCCGAGGTCCTCGCCGCCTGCGAGCGCTACCGGGCCACCCGCCGTCGCAAGGTCTTCGTCGAGTACGTGATGCTCGACGGCGTCAACGACCACCCCGAGCACGCCAACCTCATCCCCTACAACCCGACCGGTGCCTACGACGGCTCCTCGCCGGAGCGGATCGAGCGCTTCCGGGCGATCCTCGCCGAGCACCGGGTCACCGCCACCGTCCGCCTCACCCGCGGCCGCGACATCGACGCCGCCTGCGGCCAACTCGCCGCCACCGCCTCCTGAAACTGGCCAGTCAGCCAGTTACGATCCCCGGGGATGGCAACGGTCGATACCACGACGCCCGTCGCGCGCCCGCCGGAGATGTCCGGCAACCCGGTGCGGCGGGTCGTCGGCGACTTCGTCGACGAGTGGCGGGGGAGGGGGAAGTTCCCGCCGGGTCACACCGACTTCAGCTGGGTCCGCACCCACCAGATCGCCCACGACCCGCTGCCGCTGCTGCTCGATGCCTACGAAGAGTTCGGCCCGATCTTCAGCCTGCGGCTGCTGCACTCGCGGGTCGTCTTCATGCTCGGCCCCGAGGCCAACCACTTCGTCACCGTCGGCCACCCGGAGAACTTCCACTGGCGCGAGTCGAGCTTCGGCGACCTGATCCCGCTGCTCGGCGACGGCCTGCTCACCGTCGACGAGGATTACCACGACCGCGCCCGGGCGATCATGATGCCCGCCTTCCACCGCGAGCAGATCGCGGCCATGACCGAGGCGATGACGATCGAGGCCGACCAAGCGATCGTCGCGCTCCCCGTCGACGAGGTCGTCGACATCTACGAGTGGATGCGCAACCTGGCGATGCGGATCGCGATGCGGGCGCTGCTCGGGCTCGACCCCGACGAGGCCGGCAAGGGCGCCGCGGCAGCCGAGCACTTCGAGCGCGCGCTCGGCTACTACGGGATCGACTTCGGCCTGCGGCTGCTGCGCGGGCCGGGCTCGCCCTGGCGCAAGCTGGTCTCATCCCGCGAGGTCCTCGACGAGATCGTCTTCGGCGAGATCGCCCGCCGCCGCGCTCACCCTGATCCCGGCCGCCGCGACATCCTCAGCCTCCTGGCCGCCGCCCGCGGCGCCGGCGGCGAGGAATTCAGCGATCGCGAGATCCGCGACCAGTTGATGACGCTGATGTTCGCCGGCCACGACACCTCGACCTCGACCCTGACCTTCATGCTGCACGAGCTGGCGCGCCACCCCGAGGTGACCCGTCGCCTGCACGAGGAGCAGGACCGGGTCCTGGGCGGCGGCAGCCCAACCGCGCTGCAGCTGGAAAAGGAGATGCCCTACCTGGACACGGTCCTCGACGAGGTCCTGCGGCTCTACCCGCCGGCCTGGATCGGCCCGCGGCGGGCGATCCGCGAATACGAGTTCGGCGGCTACACGGTCCCCCGCGGCGCCTACGTCAACTACTGCTCCTGGGCCAGCCACCGGCTACCCGAGGTCTTCCCCGAGCCCGAGGCCTTCATTCCCGAGCGCTTCACCCGCGAGCGCAAGGCAGCCCTGCCCCGCGGCGCCTACGTTCCCTTCGGCGGCGGCTCCCGGATCTGCATCGGCAAGCGCTTCGGCCAGACCGAGGTGAAGCTGGTCGCGACGAAGCTCCTCCAGCGCCTGCGAATCGACGCCCTCCCGGGCCGGACGATGACGATCCGCCAGATGCCGACGCTCTCGCCCAAGGGCGGGCTGCGGATGCGGGTCTCGCCGCGCTCCTGAGTTCTCTGCGATTCTTTTCCATGTGATGAAGTGGTTCATCGGGCTGCTGGCGACGATTGCGCTGCTGGTCGCGCCTGCCGCCCCCGCCGCCGTCTACTGGGACGAATCCGGGACCCTCGGCGCCGCCAACTTGGACGGCAGCAGCCCGAACCCGAAATATCTGCTCTTCCGGCATCTGGCAGGGCCGACCTGCGACGTGGCGGTGACCGCCACCCACCTCTACTGGTGCGAATGGTTCGGGATCTGGAGGGTCAACCTGGAAGGGCCGGCTGTTCCCACCCAGATCGTCTCCGGCCTCGACAACCCCGGTGGGATCGCCGTTGACGGCAGTCACGTCTACTGGGTCAACCGCGGAGCGGGCTCAATCGGCCGGGCGGCGCTTGACGGATCGGCACGCGAAGACAGCTTCATCTCCGGCCTCAGAGAACCTTCCGAGGTGGCGGTCGACGATCGCTACCTGTACTGGGTCACCTTCAACGAAATCGGCCGCGCCCGCCTGGACGGCACCGGAATCGAGAAGGCATTCGTCGAAACGATCCCGGCCGGTCCTGGATTGGCGGCTGATTCGAACTATCTCTACTGGAGCGGTGAACGCGCGATCGGCCGCGCCCGTCTCACCGATGGGAAGGGAGTCGACCCAGACTTCATCGGCGGCCTGGACCACGTCGGCACGATCGCCGTCGACTCCGGGCACCTCTACTGGATGAACACGCCGGAAGGGATGTACTACTCGACGATAGGTCGCGCCGCCACCGACGGCAGCGATGTGAACAAGTCCTGGATCCCGACGCAGAAGTTCAATGCGACGAGCGTCGCCGTTGACGGACGCCCCTCGCCGCCTCCGCTTCCCCTGCCGTCACGGTCGTTCCACATCGGCAAAGTGAGCCACAGCCGCATTGACGGAAGCGCCGTCATCCACATCAGCGTCCCCGAACGCGGCGACCTCGTGGTCAGCGGCCCCGGGATCAGCTGGAGGGTGAACAAGGGACCGGAACCGCCCTCCTACCGCTACGGCTCCTTCAACTGGCGCCTCAAGCTCTGGCCGGGCAAAACCCGCTTCGGCAAGAAGATCCGCACCCGCCTCCGCAACAAAGGCCGCGCCCGGCTGACCCTGAAGCTGACCTACACCGAAGAAGGCCAGCTGCCGCTGACGGTCGAAAAGCGGCTGGCGCTAGTGCAGCGCCGCCGCTGATCGAACCGCCTGCAGCGCCCTACTTGATGAACAGCATCTCCTCGTACTTCGGCAGCGGCCAGAGCTCGTCGGCGACGACGCTCTCGAGCTTGTCGGCCGCCTCGCGGACGTTGTCCATCGCCGCCAGCTGCTTGTCGCGGGCGTGAACCGCCATCTCCAGGCCCTCGAGGCCCGGGTCGGCATTGGCGGCTTCGAGCTCGCCGAGGCCGGCGACTAGCTCGTCGACGAGGCCGCGGACCTCGCCCTCGATCGCCGAGACCCCGGACTCGCCGATCAGGGCGAGGTAGCGCAGGGCGGCGGGCAGGATCATCGTCTTCGCGATCGAGAAGGTCGTCTCCGCCTCGATGTTGGCGCGGAGCCAGTACTGCTCGACCCAAACCTCGTAGCGGGACTCGAGCTCCGCTTTCGAGAGCACGTGGTAGTTCTCGAAGGCCTGCACGGTGCTGTCAGCGAGGACCTCCGGCAGCGCGTCCGGCGTCGTGCGCAGGTTCTTCAGCCCGCGCCGCTCGGCCTCCTGGTGCCACTCCTCGGAGTAGTTGTCGCCGCCGAAGCAGATCTGCTTATTGGCGAGGTAGGACTCTTTGACGATCTCGATCACGGCCTGCGGCATCTCCTCGCCGCCGTCCAGCTTCGCCTCGAGTTTGCCGGCGAGCTCGTCGATCGCCTCGGCCGCGATCGTGTTGAGGACCGTGTTCGGGAAGCCGAGCGACATGCTCGATCCCAGCGCCCGGAACTCGAATTTGTTGCCGGTGAAGGCAAACGGCGAGGTCCGGTTGCGGTCGCCGCCGTGCATCGGCAGCGGCGGCAGCACCTGCGCCCCGAGGTCGAGGAAGGAGGCCGGGGTGTTGGGGTCGCCGAGGCCGGTCGCGATCGCCTCGAAGACTTTTTCCAGCTCGGCACCGAGGAAGATCGAGATGATCGCCGGCGGCGCCTCGTTCGCTCCGAGGCGGTGGTCCTGGCCGATGTTCGCGACCGAGGCGCGCAGCAGCCCCTGGTGCTTGTTAACCGCCTGAATCACCGCGGTGCAGAAGAACAGGAAGTGGATGTTGTCCGCCGGCGTCTCGCCCGGGTTCAGCAGGTTGGCGCCGGTGTCGGTCCCCATCGACCAGTTGTTGTGCTTGCCGGAGCCGTTGACGCCGGCGAAGGGCTTCTCGTGCAGGAGGCAGACGAGCCCGTAGCGGCGGGCGACGTTTTCCAGCGTCTGCATCAGCAGCTGCTGGTGGTCGGAGCCGACGTTGGAGTTCTCGAAGATCGGCGCGATCTCGTACTGCGCCGGCGCCACCTCGTTGTGGCGGGTCTTGACCGGGATCCCGAGCTTGCGCATCTCCAGCTCGGACTCGAGCATGAAGGCGAGTACCCGCTCCGGGATCGACCCGAAGTAGTGGTCGTCGAGCTCATGGCCCTTTGGCGGCTTGGCGCCGAAGAGGGTGCGCCCGGTTGCGATCAGGTCGGGTCGCTCGAAGAAGTACTGCTCGTCGATCAGAAAGTACTCCTGCTCGGGGCCGACGGTGGTGAAGACGCGCTGGCTCTCTTCGTCGCCGAGCAACCGCAGCGCCTTGATCGCCGAGCGCGAGAGCGCATCCATCGAGCGCAGCAGCGGGATCTTGGCGTCGAGCGCCTCGCCGGTCCAGGAAGCAAACGCGGTCGGGATGCAGAGCAGCGCCCCGTTCGGGTTCTCGAGGATGAAGGCGGGGCTGGTCGGGTCCCAGGCGGTGTAGCCGCGGGCCTCGAAGGTGGCGCGGACGCCGCCGGTGGGGAAGGAGGAGGCGTCGGGCTCGCCCTGGATCAGCTCCTTGCCGGAGAAGCCGGCGATCGCCTCGCCTTCGCCGCCGGGCTCAAAGAAGGAGTCGTGCTTCTCCGCGGTGGCGCCGGTCAGCGGCTGGAACATGTGGGTGTAGTGGGTGGCGCCGTTCTCCAGCGCCCACTCCTTCATCGCCTCGGCGACGGCGTCGGCCAGGCTCGGGTCGAGCGCCTCGCCGCCCTCCAGGGTGGTCTGCAGCTTCTCGAAGACATCCTGCGGCAAGCGCTCCTTCTGCACGGAGGCGGAGAAGACGTTCTGGCCGAAGGGGTTGTTCTCCGGAAGGGTCAGGTCCTGCGCGCCGAGGGCTCCTCCGTTGGAGCTCCACTGGGCTGCGGTCACGTTCTGCTGGCGAATGCGAGTCATCGGTTCGGGTTCTCTCCCACTTATGCGCGCGCTCGTGGCGAGCGCGGTCGGTTTGAAGTCTCAGTCCCTCGAAAAGAGCATCACAGAGCCTAATAGGGCCTCGGTGATCGCGCTTTTGTACCGCCGTACAAAGCTGTGAGGGAGGCGCTTGTCCGCGGTGTCGCTAGGCGAGCGGCGTGGCGCTGAAGAGGCCGAGCGGGTGGCGCAGGCGGAAGCCGCCGGTGGGGCGCATCTGCTCGCTCCAACCGGGGCCGCTGCGGTCGCCGTCTTCGCTGTAGGAGGTGTCCCAGCGGAGGCCGGCGATCACCGCGAAGACGTGTTCCTTATTGGCGTAGATGCGGACCCAGGAGCCGCCGCCCCCGCCGCCCCAGCGCATGAATCCGGTCGAGTCCAGCGGCGATTCGAGCAGGCCGGCAGCGTGCATCACGTAGCTGACCGAGCCCGAGCAGTCATAGCCGCGGGAGTTCCAACTGCGGTGTCCGCCGCCCCAGACGTAGGGACGGTGTCGGATCCGGTTTGCGGCTTCGATCATCGCCTTGACCGCGGGCGGGGCGGAGGCTGGGGCGACGGCGCGGCCTCCGGGCGTCAGCGTCGCCGCCGGGACCGCAGCCGAGGCCTGCGCGGCGCCGAGCAGGACACCACCGCAGAGCAGCGCGCACACCATCGTCGTCAGCAGCTTCCCCCACCTTCGCATGAGGGATCTGTATCGACGCCTGGCTTAAGAGACTTGAGGGAGCTCCGGCGGTGAGCCGGTCGCGATCAGCGAGCCCATCAGCACCCCGAGTAGGAGGTCCCGCAGCTCCTCACGCTCAATATCGCGATGCTCGATCCAGTTGAGGCAGGCGCCGTCCATGAACCAGAGCCAGCCGCTGACCGCCGTCCGCGCCTTCGGCGGGGCGCCGGCCGGGTAGAGGCCGGAGAGGATCCGCTCCGCAGTCGCCCGCCGCACCTCTTCGACTAGGTCGCGGATCTCCGCCACCGCGGTCGCGCTCTGGATCAGGTTGCGGTAGGCGCCGGAGTTCTCCTCGACCAGGCCGAGGAAGGCGTCGAGGCTCGCGGTCAGCTGCTCGACGGGGGGGAGGTTCGGGTCGGGTTCGGTGCGCACCCGCAGGCGCTCGGCCCAGGCGCTCAGGGTCTCCTCAAAAAACGCCTGCTTGCTGGGGAAATAGTGGTAGAGCAGCGCCTTCGAGATCCCTACCTCGGTGGCGATCTTGTTCATCGAGAGCTCGTCGTAGCGGTGGCTGGTGAAGAGCTCGGCGCCGCGCTCGAGGAGCTGCGCGCGGCGCTCGTCGACGTCCATGCGGCGGTAGGAGGGCTCGCTCATGTGACGGGAGTGTAGCGGCTTATTGACCGATGGTTGACAAGATTGCTACGGTGTTGACCGTCGGTCAATAAGCACCCAGATCATCAACCCCAGATCGTCAACAGAACAAGGAGAAGCCATGAACGACGACTACGTCCCGCCCGCATTCCGTCACCGCTCCGAGCCCCCGCCCAGCCCACCCCCGCCGGATCACCGGCCGCCGCCTCCCCCGTCGATGAACCCGATCTCCAGGATCGAGTTCGAGCGCCTCTTCGGCGGCCGCGTCTTCGCCTGGATGGGAGGCCTCGCCGTCCTCCTCGGGGTCGTCTTCTTCCTGCGCTCGGCTGTCGACAGCAGTTGGTTCACCGAGGAGGTCCGCACCCTGATGGGGGCCGTGGGTTCCTTCTTGCTCCTCGTCTTCGGCGTCTGGCTGCACGAACGCCGAGGTCATATGGAGGTCGCGCGGGCCTTGGTCGCCGCGGCGATCCCGGGCTTATTTGCGACGACCGTCGTCGCCACCCAGACCTACGACCTAATCTCACCGGTGATCGGACTCGAGGCGGCGGCCCTGATCGGCGTCATCGGCGTCTTCCTCGCCGTGCGCTGGTCCTCGATGCTCGTCGGCAGCGTCGGCATGCTCGGCGCCCTGGCGGCGCCGATGCTGACTGGGACGACCTCCGAGGGCGGCTCGATCGCCTTCGTCGCGATGGCGCTCGCCGCCAGCGTCGGCGTCCTACTCTGGCAGCGCTGGAACTGGTTGTCGCTGGGCGCCTTCGCAGTCTCGGCGCCGCAGCTGGCCGATTGGGTGTGGACGAACAAGACGGAGGAGTCGACGCTCCTCATCCTCGCCGTCCTGATCGGGTTCTGGGTTCTCTACGCGGCCGCGGCCTTCGGCTACGAGCTGCGCAAGCGCGACGAGGAGAAGCTCCCCGCCGCCTCCTGGCTCCTGCTGCTGGCGAGTAGCACCTTGATCCTCGGCCTCGGCGGTTATGTCCTCGACCGAGTCGACGACCAGGTTGGCCTCAACGTCTGGATCTTCGGCTTCGCCGGCGCTCACCTCCTGCTCGGCGAGATCGCCAGGCGCTTTGGGGTCCACCGCGAAGTCGGCTCGCTGCTGACCGGCGGCGGGATCGGCCTCGCCAGTTTCGGGGTCGCCCACGCCTTCGACGGCCCGACCGTGGTTGCCGCCTGGAGCGCCCTCGCCGCCGCGCTTGCCTTCGTGGCAACCCGCGCCGACGCAACGCCAAGCCCGGCGCTGTCCAACTCCGAGCGGCTGTGGGTGCTGTCCCTGGTCTTCCTCGGCCTGGGCATCGCCCACGTGCTCTTTGTCGAGGCGCCGCCGGTCGCGATCGCGCAAGGGGTCGACGACCTCGGCGCCTCGCTGGTGGCGATCGCCTGCTGTGGCGCCGCCTCCGTCGCCTGCTGGTGGTTCGGCCGGGATATCGAGCCGACTACGGCGACCGTGGTCGGCTTCGTCGGCAGCGCCTCGTTCGTCTACCTCGGTTCGGTCGCGATCATTGATGCGATCGGCGTCAGCGACGCCGGCAACGCCGGTGAGGTCGGCCAGGCCTGGATGTCTGCCTTCTGGGCGGCAACGGGCCTCGGGGCGATCGTCTTCGGGATGGTGCGGCGGGCGCCGAACGTGCGCCTCGGCGGCCTCGCCCTGCTGGCGGTCACGATCGTCAAGGTCTGGACCTACGACCTCTCCGAGCTCGAGGACATCGCCCGCGCGATCTCCTTCATCGGCCTCGGGCTGCTGCTGCTGGCCGGCGCCTTCGCCTACCAGCGGTTCAAGCCCAGCAAGGAGGAAGAGGCCGAAGAAGCGTTCGAGGAGGAGCTCGCCTAGGCCGATCAGCGGGAGCCGCGGGCATCTCTATAGCCTGCGGTTCCCGCGGCCTCGCCGCCCTACAAAGCCAAAACAGTGGAGGAAGCCTCTTAATGTTCGTCTCAAAGGCAGCCGTCGTCGGCGGCGGCACCATGGGCGGGGAGATCGCGCAGGCGATCGCCGCCGCAGACATCCCCGTCGTCGTCAAGGACATCGACCAGAAGTTCGTCGACGCGGCCGTCGAGAAGGCCCGCGCCGTCACCGAGGGCCAGCTCGCCCGCCTGGTCAAGAAGGAAAAGCTGACCCAGGAGCAGGCCGACGCCCGCCTCGCCGAGGTGATGGGCAACGTCATCGGCACCACCACCTACGAGGAGTTCGGCGACGTCGACTTCGTGATCGAGGCGGTGCCGGAGAAGATGGAGATCAAGCAGTCCGTCTTCCGCGAGATCGACGCCGCCACCCCGGGGCACGCGATCCTCACCTCCAACACCTCCTCGCTCTCCATCACCGAGATCGGCGAAGCGACGCTGCGTCCCGACAAGGTCGTCGGCTTCCACTTCTTCTACCCGGCTTCGATCATGCCGCTGGTCGAGGTGATCGTCGGCGAGGACTCCTCGCAGGAGACCGCCACCGCCGCCTACAACTTCGCCCAGGCGATCAAGAAGCAGCCGATCGTCTGCGGCGAGGTCCCCGGCTTCGTCGTCAACCGCATCCTGATGGCGACGATGGGGGAGATCTGGCGCGCCCAGGAGGAGAAAGGGCTGTCGCTGAAGGGGATCGACGAGGCAATCGCCGGCGCCCAGTTGGCGCCGATGGGCCCGTTCTTCCTCACCGACCTGCTCGGCCTCGACACCGTCTTCCACGTCGCCGAGCACCTCAATGAGTCCTACGGCGAGAGCTTCTACGTTCACGAGGGCCTGCGCGGCCTCGTCGGCGAAGGCAAGCTCGGCGCCAAGACCGGCGGCGAGGGCTTCTTCAAGGACGGCGAGCAGAATGTCCCCGGCGACGCCGAGCCCGACGCCGAGGAGCTGGTCGCGATGTTCTCCAGCCGCGCCTTGATCGAGGCCTGCCTGCTGGTCGAGGAGGGGATCTGCTCGGTCCGCGACATCGACCTCGGGATGATGGCCGGGGCCGGCCTGGATCCGCGCAAAGGCCTGCTGCCGCCTTTCTGGAAAGCCGACGTCACCGGCCTCGACAAGGCCCTGGAGACGATGGAGAACCTGGAGGAGAAGTACGGCGAGCGGTTTGCGCCCCCGATCACCCTGAAGCGGCTCGTCGCCCAGGGCCGCCACGGGCTCTCGACCGGCCAGGGCTTCTACCCCTACCCGCAGGCCGACGAGGGCGAGCAGACCGAGACGGTGAAGCTGGAGACCCGCGGCGACGTCGCGATCGCCTGGCTCGCCAACCTGCCGATGAACTCGATCTCGCCGCAGGTGATCGCCGACCTGGAGACGGTCTGGAACCGGGTCAAGGAGAGCGGTGAGATCGGCGCGATGGTCGTCGCCTCCTCAGTCCCGGTCGTCTTCTCGGCCGGCGCCGACATCAAGGCGTTCACGACGCTCGACGAGCAGAGCGGAGCGGACCTGATCCACCGCGCCCACGCGCTCTTCCGCGACTTCGGACAGGCCCGGGTGGTGACGATCGCCGCGGTCAACTCGATCGCCTTCGGCGGCGGCTGCGAGCTGGCGATGGCCTGCGACGTGCGGATCGCCGCCGAGGCCGCCGTCTTCGGCCAGCCCGAGGTGAAGCTGGGGATCATCCCCGGCTTCGGCGGCACCCAGCGGCTGCCGCGCCTGGTCGGCCAGAGCAAGGCGCTGGAGCTGAACCTGGTCGGCGACGCGATCCTCTCCGAGGAGGCGCTCGAGCTTGGGCTCGCCAACCGCGTCGTCCCCGACCACGAGCTGTTCGAGACGGCGCTGATGTGGGGCCGCAAGCTCGGCGCCCAGGCGCCGGTCGCGGTCGAGCAGATCAAGGCGGTCTCCGCCAACGGCGACATCGACGCCGGCATCGAGGCCGAGAAGCGGGGCTTCGCGACCGCCTTCGGCAGCGAGGACGCGAAGGAGGGCATCAGTGCCTTCCTCGGCAAGCGGACCCCGAAGTGGAGCGGCAAGTAGCGATCTCAAGCGAGTTGGAGTGCCTGGCCGAGTTGCTCGGCCGGGCGCGCTCCGCCGTCGCCCTGACCGGGGCCGGCGTCTCGGTGCCGTCGGGGATTCCGGACTTCCGGACGCCGGAGACGGGCCTGTGGGCGAAGGTCGACCCGATGGAGGTCGCCCACATCGACGTCTTCGAGCACGAGCCGGAGCGGTTTTGGTCCTACTACCGGCCGCGTTTCGAAGTGCTCGGGGACAAACAGCCGAACCGCGCCCACGAGGTGCTGGCCGAGCTTGAGCGCCGCGGCCTGATCGAGGGCTTGATCACGCAGAACATCGACCGCCTGCACCGGGCGGCGGGCTCTAAGAACGTCGTCGAGGTGCACGGATCGATCGAGACCTCCTCCTGCAGGACCTGCGCCGCGTCCTTCGAGCTCGAGGAGATGGACGGGCTCTTCGACGAGCGCGGCGTCGCGGTCTGCTCCGTCTGCCGCGGCGCGGTCAAACCCGACGTCGTCCTCTTCGGCGAGTTGCTGCCGGAGAGCGCGATGGCGCGGGCGAGCGAACTGGCCGAGCGGGCCGACCTGATCCTCTGCGTCGGCTCCTCGTTGGCTGTCTACCCGGTGGCGGGCCTGCCGCAAGTCACCCTCGACCGCGGTGGCCGGCTCGCGATCATCACCAAGGGCGCGACTCCCTACGACGCCGACGCCGAGCTGAAGCTCGAGGGCGAGGTCGACGAGGAGCTCGCCGCGTTGCTGGCGGCGCTCGGCTGATGGTCTCCTCGCCCGACGCGGTCGTCTTCGACAACGACGGCCTCCTGCGCGATACCGAGTCGGTCTGGACCAGGGCCGAGGAAGACCTCTTCGAGCGCCGGGGGCTGGAGTTCACGCCGGCGGACAAGCGCAAGCTGGTCGGCACCTCGGCCGAGATCGCCGGCGGCATCCTCGAGCAGCGCCTCGGCGAACCGGGGCGGGCGGCGGAGCTGATCGAGGAGCTGAACGCGCTCGTCGTCGCCGAGCTCGAGCACGGGGTGGATGCGATGGTCGGCGCCCGCGAGCTGCTCGAGAAGCTGCGCGAGCGCGACACCCCGCTCGGGCTCGTCTCCAACTCGCCATTGCGCTTCGTCCAGCGCTCGATCGAGATCGTCGGCCTCGGCCACCACTTCGACGTCATTCTCAGTGCGCACGAGGTGGCGGCGCCGAAGCCCGCCCCCGATCCCTACCTGGAGGCCTGCCGGCGGCTCGGGGTCGAGCCGGGGCCATCGGTGGTGGCGCTGGAGGACTCCCCAACCGGCGTGGCGGCGGCGCGGGCCGCAGGTCTGACCGTGATCGGCGTTCCGTCGATCGAGGGGATCGCTCTGGAAGAGGCGCACCACATCGCCGGGACGCTGCTGGACGAAGTGATCATGCACCACCTCGCTCTCTAAGACTCTAATCCTCAGGTAGAGGGTTAGCCTCGAAGGACGCGACGTCGCCGCAGGATCCGCTCGCAGATTTCCAACAGATCTTTGACGTCCTGCCGCTGCTCGGGAGCCAGCTCCCCGCCGAGCGCCGCGTTCGCGGCCTCGCCGGCTTTCGCTTTCCGCTCCTGCAGCGCTCCCATGTCCTTCTCATGGCCTAGGTCGGCAAGGGCGTCCTTGAGCTCGGCCAGCAATGCCTCCAGGCCGACCCGCAGCTGCAGCGTCGCCTCGCGGTCGCGGCCGGCGTCGAGGTCGGCGCGGGCGCGGAGGAGGAGGGTCTCGCAGGCGTCGGCCGATTCCCGGCCTCCGAGCATGGCGGCGACGCGTTCCTGGGGCCGCAGCTCTTCTTCGCGGCGGCGCCGGCGGGAGGCGCCGGGACCGGCCTCTACCTGCCGCGCCTCGCTGAATTTGCCGGCGGCGGTCTCCTCGCCGCTGCCGTAGCCGATCAGGACGCGCTCGGCCCCCTCGGCGGCAAGCTCGCGGCGGGAGTGCGGGTTGGCGCTGGCCAGCGCCTGCGCGTGCAGGGCGCGGTTCAAGAGCCCGAGGCCCTCCTCGACGAGGACGTCGACCGTGTCCTCGGCCTCGCAGGCTTCGTCGAGCCAGCGGGAAGCCGCCTCCTCCTCTTCGAAGGGGGCGAAGGCGCGGATCGCCGTCGCCCGCGTCAGGACGAGCGCCTTCGGCTCGCTCTCAGCCTCGGCCTTGCGCGGCCGGCGGCGCCGCCGGCCGCCGGCGAGGGGGGCGCCGATCCGCTGCAGGACGAGGACGCTCTCCTCGCCTGACTCAGGATCTCGGGACAGGTAGCGGCCGTCGGCCAGCGGTAGGGGGCCGGCGAAATCGAACTGGACGAATCCGAATAGCTTGGACAGGGCCCGGATTCTCCCCGTTCAGCGGATCGGCTGCGAGTTCAGTCGCCGCCGGCGGAGAGGCCGCCGTTGGCGTTGTCCGGCACCGCGTACTTCGAGGGCCGCACCGGCACGCTCGGGTTCTCGATCTGACCGAGGCGGTTGACCAGCCGCTGCCACTGGTCCGGTTTCAGCAGGGCGGCGAATTTGGCTTCGGCATCGCCCGCGGTGGCGTGGTAGCCGACATGGACGTGGTCGTAGTGGTCGGCCATCGCGAAGCTGGTTTCTCCCGGCAGGTCCTCGAGCGAGATCACCTGGTGCGGGTGCATCGTCCCCTGTAGGCGCAGGACGGCGTGGATCAGGTCGTCGGTCTCGGTACCGGGGCCCTGGTTGCCGGTCACCGGGGCGCCGTTGATGACGGCGATGTCGACCGCGTCGCCGCTGCTGTGCTCGGAGACGTTGCCGGAGGTGGTGAGGAGGCCGTGCCCGCACTGCAGCGAGGTGATCGTCAGTTCGAAGCCATTGGTGCTGAGGTACTCCAGCATCGCCAGGATGCGGCGGTCGATGCGGCCGCCGCCGATGTCTTCGCGGCCGCAGCTGTAGATCTCCAGACCCTTGTCGGCGAGGACGCGTTTCTGCAGCGCCTCCTTGGAGAGCAGGAGGACGCCGGCGCCGCTCAGTTTCGCGAATGGGCTCTTGCCTTTGGCGCGGTAGATCGCCGTCGCCTCGAGCAGCTTCCAGCCGTCGAGGATCGGCTTCGGGTCGATCCGCGGAGCGCCTTTGCCGGCCGGCCGGATCGAGAAGTTGATGTGTGAGTCGATGCCGTCGTCGCCCTCGGCGACGCGGGCGAGGACGGTGCCGGCGATCACCTTCGAGCCGACCTTGAGCGAGCCCTTACCGCTGGCGGCGACCGCGGCTTCGACCGCGTCGCCAGCGGTCTCGCGCTCGCTGCCGGTGCGGCCAGGAAGGGCGCGCAAGCGTGGCCGCAGGTTCTCGCTTTCGACCGGGACCCGCTTCTCCTCGCCGGTCGGCATCACGACCAGGCGGCGGTTGCGGACGAGGTGGCCGAGCTCGGCGTAGGTGTAGCGGTTGCCGTAGGTGTCTTCGAGGACGACGAAGTTGCCGAGCCGGTCAGAGTGGCCGAGCTTGCGGATCACCCCGTCGTTGACGGCGACGACCGGTGCCCCCTCGTCGCTGAAGATGTTGATCCCACGCGGGGTGGGGGAGGAGGAGATGACTTCGGCGGCGTTGCCGTATTCGGGGCTCTCGCCCTTCTTCAGCGCCGCCCGGGCGGCGACGTCGTCGGCGTAGCGGGCATCGGCGGCAATCGGGAAGTGAGCGCCCTCGGTGAGGCCGGTCAGCGAGCCGACGAGGTCGGAGGGGAGGCGGCCGTAGGCGCGGGCGTAGAGGAGCACCTCCTGCACGTACCAGTCGGCGTGGTTGTAGGCGAAGATCGCCTGGTAGAGGTCGTCGTTGCCGCCGGCCAGCTTCAGGTAGTGGGCGGCGGCGCAGATCGCGTCGACGGGGTTGTAGGGATCTTTCTTGCCGTCGCCGTTGGCGTCGAGGCCGAACGCTTCCCAGCTCGAGGGCAGGAACTGCATCCAGCCGACCGCCCCGGCGCTGGAGACGTTGGTGTTGGTGCCGAAGGCGGTCTCGATTTTGTTGATCGAGGCAAGCACCTCCCAGGGGATCCCGTATTCGGTGCCGCAAGCCTGGTAGATCGGCAGCAGGAAGGGGGGGATTTCGAAGCTGTCGATGACGAAGTTGGGGACGCCGATCGGAGCCGGCCCGAAGGGGGCGATCGTCGTCGTCGGATTGGCGATCGTCGGGGCGCCGCCTTCGTCGTAGGGCGAGCCGCCGTCGGGGCCCTTCGGAGCCGGCTGGTCGCCGCCGCCGTTGGCGCTTGGGGCGGTGACGGCGCCGGTGCTGCTGTTGCCGCCGCCGAGATTGTCGTTGCGGGCAACGCCACCCTTGCTGCCGCTGCCGCCGCCGTCGATCTCAGATCCTTCCTCGACGCCGCCCTTGCCGGGGGCGGGGGCGGGTGACGGAGCGGGAGCGGGCGCCGGGATCGGCATCGCTTCTTCGCTCGTCGGAGCTGGGGCGGAGGGGGCCTCGCTGGTGTCCTCGGGCGATTCGCAGTCCGGGTCTTCTTCGTCGACGAGGGCATCGCCGTCGTCGTCGACGCCATTGGCGCAAGCGGGAGCCTGCAAGGAGGGAACGGCAGTGGTGGTCGTCGGGTCGACGGCATCGCTTTCGGAGAGCGGCTCGGCGCCCGCGAGGGTCGTGCCCAGCGCGCTCACCACCAGCAAGCTGGCGATGGCGAGTAGAAGTGCGAACTTGGTTCTCATCCCTAAGCGTCCCTGCCCACGCTCGGATTCCCCTCCCTGGGCAAGTGGCTGGAAGCTACCCACTAGTACGACCGTCCGCAACGCAAAGCGGCGCCCCCAACAAGTCCTTAATCAATGGCTGCAACATCCCTGGATCGGGAGATTTCCAGCCGAGCCGGATGTGCTCGTTAAGCTGCTGTGACTTGACCGTTGAGGACTACGAGCAAGACGGGCTGCGAGCGCGGGCGGAGCAGGCGCTGGGCGAGCTGGCGCAAGCGCTGGTTGACAACCCGACGTTGCACGACGCGTTTACGGCCGCCTTGGGTGCGAGGGAGAAGGCCCTGGAGGCCCAGCAGGCGGCGATGAGCGCCCTCAACCTGCCCTCGGCGACCGACGTCGAACGGCTGGAGCGACGCTTGCGCTCCTTTTCCCAGCGCTTAGAGGACGTCGAGGAGGCGATCGACGACCTCAGCCGCGACCTCGGGGCGATGCGCCGCGAGAACGCTAAAAAAGCGACGAAAAAAGCGAAAGCCTAACCCTCAACCTGAGGTTGAGAATAGGGTGGCGACAGTGGACCCGGTCCGTTTCGCCGCCTCCGCCAACTCCTCGTCCGGCAACTGCCCGGCGCCGCTCTTCTCGAAGACGATCAGAACGGCCGCGGCTGCGACTCCATGCTCTGCGGCACTCGCGAGCAACCCCGCGGTCTGCATGTCCGCCCCCTCGGCGAGGACGGAGGGCATGTCCCGCTCGGGCCGGTAAAGGGTGTCGAGGCTGACAACCGGTCCTCGGTGCGCGCCAGGCAACACAGCGGTAAGAGTCTCGGTCAGGTCGCGCTCCGGTCGCTGCCCGTTGGCCTCGGCTACGATGAGCAGGTCGCCGAGCTCCAGGTCACCGAGAGAAGCGCAGGTTCCGACTCGGATCGCTCGCCGTACCCCCAGCTCGGCGAGGTCGGCGACGACGACCGCGGCGCTCGGACCGCCCATCCCGGTCGCCTGGATCGTCAGTTCGTCCCCGGTCGCGGTCACCCCCGTGTAGCCCCAGAGGCCGCGGGCGTGGTTGCTCATCTTTGGTTGCTCGAGCAACTCCTGCGCCAGCATCAGCGCCCTGCCGGGGTCGCCGACGAGGATCGCGTCGGCGGCGATTGGGGCGGTCGGTCTGAGGCGGGCCGGCATCTTCGCCGCCGAATCTAGCCGCCCAGGCACGGCTCCGACATCGGGGAGAAACGGGGGCCGCCGAATTTGCTCCACCCGTCCAAAGACCCCCGGCCACCCCCTTCATAGCTTGGGAGCCGAGTAAATCCCAACGCGACCGGCGGGGCTGTGAACCGCGCCGGGCTAGGAGGAATGGAATGAAAAGGAGGTTGATGATCGCCGCTCCGGTAGCCGCGATCGCCTCGCTGGTATTGCCAGGTGCCGCCTTCGGCGCCGAAGCGCCGGCGGTCCTGGAAACCCCGGAGGCCAGCATCAATGCGATGTGGGTGATCGTCGCCGCCTGCTTGGTGATGTTCATGCAGGCCGGGTTCCTGCTCTTGGAGGTCGGGTTCTCCCGGGCCAAGAACGCGGGTGCAGGCGTGGCCAAGGTATTGGTGAACTTCTCGATCGCCTCGCTCTGTTACTGGGCGTGCGGCTTCGCGCTGGCGTTCGGTGGGCTCGGTGAGATCGCCGGGACGCACGGGTTCTTCCTCGACGTCGGCTCTTCGGTCGAAGAAGCCGGGGCGAGCATCCCCTTCGTCGAAACGTATTCGATCAGTCCCGCCGCGTTCATGTTCTTCCAGTTCGTCTTCTGCGCGGTCTCCCTGGCGATCGTCTGGGGCGCGACCCTGGAGCGGATCAAGTTCGGCGCCTACGTGATCTACGCGATCATCTTCAGCGCGGTTCTGTACCCGATCCTCAGCCACTGGATCTTCGGCGGTGGCTGGCTGCAGGTGAACGTCGGGATGCAGGACTTCGCTGGCTCCACGGTGGTCCACCTGATCGGCGCGACCGGGGCCTTCGCGGCGCTGCTGTTGCTCGGCCCGCGGATCGGCAAGTACACGAAAGACGGCAAACCGCGGGCGATCCCGGGGCACTCGATGCCGCTGGTCGGCCTCGGCGTGCTGATCCTCTGGCTCGGCTGGTTTGGGTTCAACCCGGGCTCGACGCTCGGCGCGATCGGCGGTCGCTTCGCTGAAGTCGTCGTCGTCACCAACCTGGCCGCCGCCGCTGGCGTAGTCGCCGCGGTCGCGATCATGTTCCTGAAGACGAAAACGATCGACATCGGCATGGCCGGCAACGGCGCGATCGCCGGTCTCGTTGCGATCACCGCGCCCTCCGGCTACGTCGAGTATTGGGCCGCTCCGATCATCGGCGCGATCGCCGGCGTGGTCGTCGTCTACGGCGTCCTCGCGATTGAGAAGCTGATCGACGACCCAGTCGGTGCCCTTTCGGCCCACGGCCTCGCCGGTATCTGGGGCACGCTCTCGTGCGGCATCTTCACCTCGCCGCGCCTAGCGGAACTGAACGAAGTCGGCGATCCGGGCCTCTGGTACAGCGGCTCGTTCCACCAGCTCGGCGCTCAGGCGCTGGGTGTCGGCGTCGCCTTCGTCTGTGTGTTCGTCGTCTCCTACGCGATCTTCTTCCTGATCAAGAAGACGATCGGGTTGCGGGTGACGGCGGAGGAAGAGGATGCGGGGCTCGACATCTCAGAGCACGGGATGTACGGGTACCCGGAGCAGTTCATCCCCCAGCCCGAGTACTCCACGGGTGCGCAGCTCGGCGGTACCTCGACGGCCCCAGCGGCCGCGAGACCGGCGGTCAGCACCCCGATGACCAGCGAGTCCTAGGAGGCATGAGCGCATGAAAAAGATAGAGGCGTACATCCGCCACGAGGCGTTCGAGCCGATCCGGACCGAGTTGCTCGACAAGGGGTTCCCATCCCTGTCGATCATCGAGGCCAAGGGCTCGGGCCGTCAGAAAGGCATCGTCGAGCGGTACCGCGGCTCGACGCTGACCGTCAACGTCCGTCCGAAGATCAAGCTCGAGGTGGTGATCGAGGACAAAGACAAGGACATCGTCGTCGAGGTCATCCTCAGGCACGCTCGCACGGGCGAGGTCGGCGACGGCAAGATCTTCGTGCTGCCGGTGGAGGAGGCGATTCGCATCCGCACCGGGGAGGACGGCCAGTCCGTTCTTCAACTGCACGAGGAGTCGGAGATCCCCACCTAACTCCGACGTTCCCCCAGAACAAGAGCCAGCGGGGCGGCCTCCGGGCCGCCCCGTTTGTCTATTGAGGGACGGAGGGGATACCCCTCGCCAAAGACCGTCGCGCAGCTAATCGGACTTGTGCTGCCGACGTGACTTCTTGAGCCTTTGTCGAGGGGTATCCCCTCCGTCCTGCGAGCCGGGGCAGCTCTCCGCTTTTAAGAGAGTTAGCCTCGCCCTATGCCCGATCAGCGGATTTCCCTTGGTGAGGCTGCCCGGCGGTCGGGGGTGCCGGCGAGCACGCTTAAACGGTGGGCCGAAGAGAAGGTCGTGCCGGTGCGGAAAGGGCGCTGGACCGCGGCGGCGGCGGCGCAGGCTCGGGTGGTGTCGCGGATGCGGGAGCGGGGGTACTCGCTGGAGGACCTGAAGAGCGCCGGCAAGGAGGGGCGGCTCGCCTTCGGCTTCACCGAGGAGCTCTTCTCCGGCTCACAGGAGACCTACTCGATCGAGGAGGCGGCGGAAGAGACGGGCCTCGAGCCGGAGCTGGTCGAGCGGATCCTTGTGATTCTCGGGACGCCGCTTGGGCAGCGCGAGCTGAACAAGGACGACCTGGCGGCGCTGCGCCACTGCGCCCGCGTCCTCGCCGCCGGCTTTCCGCTCGTCGCCTTCCTCCAGCTGGTGCGCGTGTACGCGCAGTCGATGCGGCGGATCGCCGACGCCGAGGTGCGCCTCTTCCACCTCTACGTCCACGAGCCGATGATCCGCGACGCGATCCCCGAGCTGGAAATGGCCGAGGAGATGGGGGAGCTCGCCGCCGACATCCTGCCGCTGGCGGCGCCGCTGACCGAATACCTGCACGAGCGCTACCTGCGCTTCTTCGTCGAACAGGACGTGGTCGGCCACATGGAGGCCGGCGCGTCGATGGACACCGCCGAAATCGCCCTCGGCCACGTCAACGTCACCCTCTGCTTCATCGACCTCACCGGCTTCACCCGCTACACCGAGGAGGAGGGGGACATCGAGGCGCTCGACGTGGTCGAGAACTTCGTCGCCACGGTCGAAGCGACGATGCCGCGGGAGGCGACGATCGTGAAGACGATCGGCGACGAGGTGATGGTCGTCTCGCCGGACCCGACCTCCTTGACCGAATGGGCGGTCGAGTTCCTCGCCCGCTTCCCGCAGCGCCCGCAGCCGCGGGTCGGGATCCACTACGGCGATGCCGTCTACCGCGACGGCGACTACTTCGGCAGCCAGGTCAACCTCGTCCACCGGGTCGTCAACCGGGCTCTGGCCGGGGAGGTGCTTGTCACCGACGCGGTCTGCGGTGCAATCGCCGCCAGCGAACGCCTCGAGTTCGAGCCGATCGGCGAGGTCAGCCTCAAGGGATTCCCGACCCCGACCGCGCTCTTCGTCGTCCGCGGAGCATGAGCGCGGCCGAGCTCTTGGCGCGGGTCGAGGCGGGTGGCCTCCTCTCCGGGCCGGAGCCGGTCCTGGTGATGCTCTCCGGCGGCCGCGACTCGGTCTGCCTGCTCGACCTGGCGGTGCGGGCGCGGGGTGCGGAGGCGGTGGGCGCCCTGCACGTGAACTACGGACTGCGGGAGGAGGCGGACGGGGACGAGGCGCACTGCGCGCGGCTGTGCGAAGAGCTCGGGGTGGCGCTGAAGATCGTGCGCGCAGTGCGGAGGGAGGACGCCGGCAACCTCCAGGCTTGGGCGCGCGAGCAACGCTACGCGGCGGCCGCTCGCCTGGCGGAGGAGCGCGACGCCGTGACCGCCAGCGGCCACACCGCCGACGACCAGGTCGAGACGATCCTCTACCGGCTCGCTTCGTCTCCGAGTCGGCGGGCGCTGCTGGGGATGCGGCCGCGCGAGGGCCGCCTGGTGCGGCCGCTGCTCGGCACTACCCGCGCCGAGACCACCGCCTACTGCGAGGAGCGTGGGCTGGCCTGGCGCGACGACGCCTCCAACGAGGAGAGTGATTACAAGCGCACCCTCGTCCGCCGCGACCTCGTCCCGCAGCTCGAGCAGGTCCATCCCGCCGCGAAGGAGAACGTGCTGCGGACGGCGGCGCTGCTGCGCGAGGAGGCCGAGCTGCTCGACTCGCTTGTCGACGCCGAGCTGGCGGCGGGGGAGGGGACGATCTCCCAGCAGCGCTTCGGCGATCTCCATCCGGCGCTGCGCCGCCTCGTCCTCCAGCGTCTCGCCGACGAGGCCGCCGGCCGCCCGGTCGCCGGCGCTGCCCGCTTCGCCGAGCAGGTCGCCGGCCTCAGTCGCGGCGGCGCAACCCTCGACCTCGGCGGCGGCGTCCGCGCCGTCCTCGAGAAGGGTGTCCTTCGCGCGGAGCGCCCGTAGTCGCTCTATATCTAGACTGCGCGCCGTGGCGGACCCCGCGATCGGCGAGACCCTCGTCGCCAGAGATGAGCTGCAGCGGCGCATCGCCGAGCTGGGCGAGGAAATCAGCCGCGACTACGCCGGTCGCGAGCTGGTCCTGGTTGGGGTGCTGAAGGGGGCGGTCCTCTTCCTCGCCGACCTGATGCGCCACCTCGACGTCCCCTGCGAGATCGATTTCATGGCCGTCTCCAGCTATGGATCGCTAACCGACTCCTCCGGGGTGGTCCGGATCCTCAAGGACCTCGACGCTCCGATCAAGGACCGCGACGTCCTCATTGTCGAGGACATCGTCGACTCCGGGCTCACCCTGCACTACCTGATGCGCAACCTCAACGCCCGCGAACCGGCTTCGCTCCAGGCCTGCGCGCTGCTGACCAAGCCAGATCGTCTGCGCACCGACATCACCCCTCCGCGCTATGTCGGGTTCGAGATCGCTAACCGGTTCGCGATCGGATACGGCCTCGACCATGCGCAGAAGTACCGAAACCTAGATTTCGTCGCAGCGCTCGCTGAGTAACGCGGAAATTCCGCCCTGGTACGCTGATTCTCACCTTTGAGGCGTTTCTTCAAAAGCGCGGCATTTCCGATCCTGCTGGTCGTAATCCTGGCGTTCGTCGCCTCGAAAATGATCGGCGGTGGCGGCGGCACGGAGTCGCCCCCTTATAACGAACTGATCAAGCCCGAAACGGGCCTGATTGCCAAGGGTCAGATCGAAGAAGTCGACGTCAACACGAAGGACAACACGCTTGACGTCAAGCGCACCAACGGCGAGAGCTACTCCACCGGCTACCCGCCCGACGGCGAAAAGCAGCTCGTCAACCTCCTCCGCGACAACGAAGTAACGACCGACGTCCACGGCTCCGGCAGCTCCGGGCTGCTCTCGCTGTTGACCCTGGTCTTGCCCTTCGTCCTCTTCTTCGCCTTCTGGATCTTCCTGATGAACCAGATGCAGGGCGGCGGCAGCCGGGTGATGAACTTCGGCAAATCGAAAGCCAAGCGGATGTCCGTCGACGCACCGAAAATCACCTTCCGCGATGTTGCCGGCGTTGACGAGGCGGTGCAGGAGCTCGAGGAGATCAAGGAATTCCTCGAGAACCCGAAGAAGTTCCAGGCGCTCGGCGCCCGTATCCCGAAGGGAGTCCTCTTATATGGACCCCCGGGAACCGGCAAGACGCTGCTCGCCCGCGCCGTCGCCGGCGAGGCCGGCGTGCCGTTCTTCTCGATCTCCGGGTCGGACTTCGTCGAGATGTTCGTCGGCGTCGGCGCCAGCCGCGTCCGCGACCTCTTCGAGCAGGCGAAACAGAATTCGCCCTGCATCATTTTCATGGACGAGATCGACGCCGTCGGCCGCCATCGCGGCGCCGGCATGGGCGGCGGTCACGACGAGCGCGAGCAGACGCTGAACCAGCTGCTGGTCGAGATGGACGGCTTCGAAATGAAGGACAACATCATCTTGATCGCGGCCACCAACCGGCCCGACATCCTCGACCCGGCGCTGCTGCGGCCCGGCCGCTTCGACCGCCAGGTCGTCGTCGACCGCCCCGACCGCAAGGGCCGCAAGAAGATCCTCGAGGTCCACACCCGCGGTAAGCCGCTCGGCCGCGAGATCGACCTCGACACGCTCGCCGGGCAGACTCCCGGCTTCACCGGCGCCGACCTTGCCAACCTGATCAACGAGGCGGCCCTCCTGACCGCCCGCTCGGGCAGCCGCGAGATCACGATGAAGGAGCTCGAGGAGGGGATCATGCGCGTGATCGCCGGCCCCGAGAAGAAGACCCGGGTGATGAGCGAGAAGGAGCGTCTCGTCACCGCCTACCACGAGGTCGGCCACGCGATCGTCGGGCAGCTGCTCGAGAACACCGACCCCGTCCACAAGATCTCGATCATCAGCCGCGGCCAGGCCCTCGGCTACACGATCAGCCTCCCGACCGAGGACAAGTTCTTGACTACGCGCGCCGAGCTGACCGACACGATGGCGATGACGCTCGGTGGCCGCGCCGCCGAGGAGATCGTCTTCGGCGAGATCACCACCGGGGCGTCGAACGACCTCGAAAAGGTGACCGAGACCGCGAAGCAGATGGTGATGCGCTTCGGGATGTCCGAGCGCCTCGGGCCGCGTGTCTTCGGCCATGACCGCGGCCAGCCCTTCCTCGGTCGCGAGTTCAGCTCCGAGCCCGACTACTCCGACGAGATCGCGCGCGAGATCGACGATGAGATCCGCCGCATCGTCGAGAGCGCCCACCAGACTGCGAAGAACCTGCTGAACGAGCGCCGTGACGACCTCGAGCGGGTCTCGCAGTTGCTGCTGGAGCGGGAGACGATCGACGCCAAAGAGTTCATCGCCCTGCTTGAAGGCAAGCCCGCGGAGGAGGTCTTCGCCGACGACGACGAGCCCCCGGCGGCGCCGGCCGAGCCCGCGCCCGAACCGGAAAAGGCCGCCCGCGAGGGCAGTCGCCCAACGCCGCGACCCCGCCCAGGGTTCGCCGGCGGCGACGCTTCCTAGCTCCGAGGTTCTCGTGGCCAAGCTGATGGGGGTCGTCAACGTGACCCCCGACTCGTTCTCCGACGGCGGTCTCTACCTGGACCCCGCTGCCGCGATCGCCCACGGGCGGGAGCTGGTGGCCACCGGGGCGGAGATCCTCGACGTCGGTGGCGAATCGACCCGGCCGGGAGCCGAGCCGGTGGCGGCCGAGGAGGAGATGAGGCGGGTTGTCCCGGTCGTCGAGGGCTTGCGGGAGCTCGACTGCGAAATCTCGGTCGACACCTCGAAGGCGGCCGTCGCGGCGGCAGCTCTCGAGGCCGGGGCGATGATCGTCAACGACGTCACCGCCCTTCGCGGCGACCCGGAGATGGCGCCGCTGTGCGCCGAGCGGGGCGCCACCGTCGTCCTTATGCACATGCTCGGCGAGCCGCGGACGATGCAGGTGGACCCGCGCTACGACGACGTCGTCGCCGATGTAAAGGCGTTCCTCGCCGCGCGACTACAGGCCGCAACCGCGGCCGGGATCGCCGAGGAGCGGGTCTGGCTCGACCCCGGGATCGGTTTCGGCAAGACCGCCGCCCACAACATGGAGCTGTTGCGGCGGCTTGGCGAGCTCCGCGAGCTCGGGCGGCCGCTGGTGATCGGGACCTCGCGCAAGAGCTTCATCGGCAAGCTCGACGGCTCCGCCGCGGGCGAGCGCCTCGGCGGCACGATTGCCTCCTCGGTCCTCGCCGCTGTCGAGGGGGCCGAGGTCCTGCGGGTCCACGACGTCGCCGAGATGCGCCAGGCGTTGGCCGTGGCCATGGCGATACTCGGGTAGCTTCCAGCCATGGAGAGCCACGACAACGGGATTGAGTCGAGCGCCGAAATCGAGTTGCGTGGCCTCTCGATCTACACCCACCACGGTGTCTCCGAAGCCGAGCAGGAGGTCGGGCAGCGGCTCGAGTTCGACATCTCCTTCGACGTCCCCGACTGCGACGCCGTACTCACCGACCGGCTAGAGGACACGATCGACTACGGGGCTGTCTGCGACATCGTCACCCTCGCCGCGACCGAGCGCAGCTACAAAACGCTGGAGCGCCTGGCGCAGGTGGTGGGGGAGCGGTTAATGGAGCGCTACGGCTGCGAATCGGTCCGCGTCCGCGCCGCCAAGCCGGAGCCGCCGCTGCCGCTGGCAATCCAGGAGGTGGCGGTCGAGGTGACGCAAGAGCGCGCGGTCGCAGAAGACGACGACGCCGAGGGCTAGCCGTTGGCTGCAGAGAAGCGGACCGGCTACCTCGGCCTCGGCTCCAACGTCGGCGACTCTGCCGGCCACCTGCGGGAGGCGGTCGAGCTGCTCGAAGCCGAGGGGATCGAGGTCGACGCCGTCTCCTCCATCTACGTCACTGAGCCGGTCGGCGAGATCCTCGAACAGCCCGACTTCCTCAACGCCGCCGTCCGCATCCACACCGAGCTCGAGCCCGAAGAGCTGCTTAGCGCCTGCAAGCGGGTTGAGGCCGAGCGCGGCCGCTCCTTCGAGGCGCCCCGCCACAGCCCCCGTCCGCTCGACGTCGACCTGCTCCTCCTCGACGACCTTGAACTCAGCACCGATCGCCTCACCCTGCCGCATCGCGAGGTGAGGACCCGCCGCTTCGTCCTCGTCCCCCTGCTTGAGCTCGACCCGGAGCTGACGCTCCCCGACGGGACCCGCCTGGCTGAGGCTCTGGCGGCCCTCCCGGCGGGGCAGCGGGTAGACCGAAGACCGTAAAGTCTTAAATACTGAGCTGTTCTTGACGCAAACCCTGCCGGTGTTCTAAACCCAGGTGGCGTATGGAGAGCTCCCTCAGCGAAGTGGTGGCCGAGCCCGAGGTGCGGGAGCCGTTGCCCGCGCGCCCGGCCTGGGAGCGACTCGAGGAACAGATTGACTGGTACGACCGGAAAAGCCAGTCCGACCAGCGCGTCTACAAGGCGATGAAGGTCTGCCAGATCGTCACCGCGGCGGCGATGCCCTTCGCGGCCAGCATTTCAGCCCCGATCTGGGTTGCCGGTGGCGGTGGCGCCCTAATCGTCGTCATCGAGGGCATCCAGCAGCTGATGCAGTACCAGCAGAACTGGATCACCTACCGAGCCACCTGTGAGCGGCTCAAGCACGAGAAGTTCCTCTACCTCTCCCACGCCGGCCCCTACGCCGCCGCGCTCGATCCCGATGTCCTCCTCGCCGAACGGGTCGAGAGCCTGGTCTCCCAGGAGCACGCAGCCTGGGCGGCCAACCGCGAGGAAGTCGGCAAGAAGGTGGGGGGTGAGGGATGACCGTCGAGACCGAGACCGGCCCTGCTCCCAGCACGACCTCGCAGAAGGTCTTCATCTGTTATCGCCGCCAGGAGACCGCCCCTTACGCCGGCCGTCTCTACGACGCGATGGTTGCCAAGTTCGGCGCCGAGAACGTCTTCATGGACCTCGACCTGGACCCCGGCGTGGACTTCGTCGACCGGATCACGCGTGTGGTCTCGGGCTGCGTCGCGCTGATCGTCGTCATCGGCCCCCGTTGGGCCGAGCTCGAGAACGAGGACGGGACGCGCCGCATCGCCGATCCCGAAGACTTCGTCCGCCTCGAGGTCGAAACGGGCCTGAAGCGCAACGACGTGAAGCTGATCCCGGCGCTCGTCGGCGGTGCCCGGATGCCGCGGCGGGAGGATCTGCCGCCGGAGCTGCAGGGGTTGGCGCGACGCAACGCGCTGGAACTAAGCGAGGGACGCTGGCGCTATGACGTCGGCCGTTTGGTCGACACCCTGGATGAGCTACTGCCGGTAGTCGAGAGCAGCCACCGAGTAGGGCCACCGCAGCCTTCGCCCGCGGCCAGAGGATGGCTGCCGGCCTTCGAAGGAGCCACCGTAGCCGGGCTCGCCGCACTCCTCGGGCGTCTTCTCGCCGAATCGATCGGCGAATTGAAGAACGCCGAACCCAACGAACCGGATCCGGAAATGATCGAACACATCTGGACCGAGCTGGCGCGCCGGACCGGCAGCGGGTCTTCGCCGCACCGCCGGGCAGGTGGATCGCGAAGGGCCTCCTGATCGGCGGCATCGCGGGGCTCGTCGGCGGCCTCATCTGGACCCTCCCCGTCTACTACCCCGATGCGAAGGCAGAATTCGACAAACGCGCCTCCATAGAACTCGCCTCCCTCGCTGTCTCCGGCGGCGTTCTCGGCGTGCTGATCGGGTCGATCTGGCGGCCGCCGCGGCGCTCGGCTGCGTTTTGGTCGGGGGCGGTCGCCGGCTTGGTTGTCGCCGCCATCGTCTGGGCGGTCTCCTGGAAGACGAAAACGGCGGACCAGCGGGTTTGGCTCTCGGGCCTGGCGGCGGCCCTGATTACGGCCTCGGTGGTGGCGACGATGCTGGCGCGCGATCGCGCCGGCGCGGGAACCCGCGCAGCCGAACCGGGCTAGGCGGCGGCCGGCTCGCCGCGGAGCGGCGCCATCCACTCGGGCGGAATTATCGGTGGCATCTTGCCCGGGTAATTCGGGACAAACCGCCTCGCCAAGTCGCCGGCGGGGCGAGCCTCGATCAGCGGCCGCAGGTCGTCGAGGGTCATCGCCAGCCCGATGCTGGGTGCGATTTGGAAATCGGCGGCGTTCGGGCGCTCGCCGTTGACGACGCCGCTCTTGACGTAGGCGTCGACCTTGTCGAGCAGGGCCGGCAGCTTCTCCAGGGCGCGGCGGGCGTTCTCGTCGCTGGCTTCGTTGAAGCGGGCGGAGAGGGCGACGATCGGCGCCGCGGTCTTCACCGCCAGCCCGATCGGCATCCCGATCCGGGCTCCCTCGGAGTAGCCGCGCAAGGGGGAGTGGTCCTTCTTCATTCCCCACCAGAGGATCTGGCGGATCGGGTGCTGCAGCTCCTCGTCGCCGAAGCGCTCGGCCTCTTCGACCGCGGCCCGCTGGTCGGGGTCAGCGGGGAGCAGCGGCGGCTCCGGGCGCAGGCGGTCGAGCTCGTGGGCGATCGGCCGCGAGCCCTGGACCTTGTCCCCGTCAACCTTCAGCGCCGGCACCGTGACGCCGGGGAAACCGGCGGCGCGCAGGACTCCCTTGGAGATCACCGGCAGCAGGTCGGTGCGCTTGTAGTCGATGCCCTTGTGCTTGAGCATCAGCTCGACGGCGATGCTCGGGTGCGAGGCCGGAATCACGAATAGGCGGGCTTTCATCGGGCGATCCTAAGCGGAAGCGACCCTGTTTGGCTACCTGGCCAGTCGGCGCCCGCGATAATCCCGCCATGCTCCTCGCGGTCGACGTCGGCAACACCCAGACCCACCTGGGCGCTTTCGACGGCGAGCGCCTGGTCGAGCACTGGCGCTTCCAGACTCGATCCGGCGCGACCGGGGACGAGCTGGCGGAGCGGATCGCCGGCCTCTTCTCGCTCTCGAAGATGTCCTTCGACGAGATCGACGCCGTCTGCGTCTCCTCGGTGGTGCCGCCACTCGGCAGCCAGTTCGAAGAGCTGGCGGAGCGCTACCTCGATGCCGGCTGCCTGACGATCGGGCCCGGGGTCAAGACCGGGATGCCGATCCGGATTGAGAACCCGCTCGAGGTCGGCGCCGACCGGCTCGTCAACGCGATCGCCGGCTACGAGCGCTTCGGCGAGGCCTGCGTCGTCGTCGATTTCGGGACCGGGATCAACATCGACGCCGTCTCCGCCGATGGCGAGTACCTCGGCGGCGCGATCGGCCCCGGCCTCGCGACCTCGCTCAGCGCCCTGATCGAACGCGCCGCCCGCATCACTCGCCTCGACCTCGATCAGCCTTCTGAGGCGATCGGCCGCTCGACCCGGGCAGCGATCCAGTCCGGGTTCGTCTACGGCTTCGCCGGCCTGATCGACGGCATCGTCCGCCGCATGGAAGACGAGTTGCCCAACCCGCGGCTGCTCGCCACCGGCGGCTACGCAGCCACCGTCGTCCCCTTCACCGAGACGATCGACGAGGTCGACGATCTGCTGACCTTGAAGGGACTGCGACTGATCCATGAGCGCAACCAATGACAAGGAAACCGCCCGCCCGGCGCTGACCGAGCCGTTCGAGATCGGCGGCGTGCCGATCGCCAACCGGGTCCTGCTGGCGCCGCTGGCGGGGATCGGCAACTGGTTCGTCCGCCTCCAGGCCAAACGCCACGGCGCCGGCCTCGCCGTCTCGGAGATGGTCTCCAGCTTCGCGCTCCACTACCGCAACGAGCGCACGCTGCGGGAGCTGATGCGGATCCATCCCGACGAGCACCCGGTCTCGATGCAGCTGTTCGGCCACGACCCTGAGGTGATGCGCTCGGGCGCCGCGATCGCCGCCGAGGCCGGGGCCGACCTGATCGACATCAACATGGGCTGCCCGGTGCCGAAGGTGCGGAAGACCGGGGCGGGGGCCCAGCTCCTGCGCGATCCCGACCTCGCCCTGGCGCTGGCTCGCGGTGCCGCCGAGGGCAGCGGTCTGCCGGTGACGGTGAAGCTGCGCTCAGGGATCGAGGCCGGCGACCGCTCCGGCTTCGAGCTGGCGATTCGCCTCGTCGAGGAGGCCGGCGTCGCCGCGATCGGCTTTCACCCCCGCGTCGCCACCAAGGGCCACAGGGGCAAGCCGGATTACGCGCTCGCGCGCGAGCTGGTTGAGCGGATAGGCGTGCCGGTGATCGTCTCCGGCGGGCTCTCCAGCGCTGAGGCCGCCCGCCGCGCCTACGAGGAATCGGGCGCCGACGCGGTGATGATCGCCCGCGGCTCCTTCGGCAACCCCTGGGTCTTCGAGGAACTCACCGGCCGCCGCACCGAGCCCCCGAGCCGGGAGGAGATGGTCGCCGAGTGGCTCTGGGTCACCGACCGGGCCGAGGAGCACCTTGGCGCCGAGCGAGCGCAGCGTTACCTGCGCAAATTCCACCCCTGGTACGTGGAGCGGTTGGAGGCGCCGAAAGAGGTCGCGGACGAGCTCCAGCGCAGCGCCGATCTGGCTCGCGCACGGGAGCTGATCGCCGCGCTTGGATCGCCTGTCCAGGTCGCCTAGGAGCGCCCGCTACAGGGGCAGCGCCAGGCACTTTGGCCAACCAGCCACCATCGCTATAATCGCCGGCTCCCTGCCCGGGGTGCCACCGCCATTTGGGTGTGCATCAGGGCATTTTTTTAGGTCTGGGAGACCGCAAAAGCTTCCTTTTTCAATCGCAAAGCGAGGTCGTACGTGCGTCAGGCCGTCATAACCCCCGAGGGGCTAGAAAAACTCAAAGAGGAAATCGAGTTCCTCTCGACGACCAAACGCCGGGAGGTCGCGGCTCGGATCAAGGAGGCTCGCGAGGACGGCGACATCTCCGAGAACGCCGAATACGACGACGCCAAGAACGAACAGGCCCTGCTCGAGGGCCGGATCGCCCAGCTGGAGGAGAAACTGCGCCGCGCCCAGGTGATCGACGAGAAAGCGATCAGCACCGACGAGGTCGCCTTCGGCTCGATCGTCCACGTCAAAGACCAGAAGACCGGCGACTCCCAGAAATTCCAGATCGTCGGCTCGACCGAGGCGAACCCGCTCGAGCACAAGCTCTCGAACGAGTCGCCGATCGGCAAAGCGCTGATCGGGAAAAAGCGCAACGACATCGTCACCGTCGAGGTCCCGCGCGGGCCGAAGAAAAAACTGAAAATCACCAAGATTGAGAAATCGAGCTGAGGCTCGTTAGGCTCGCGCCCCGATGAGCGAGCCAGACGGACAGGAGCAACAGCAGGATCTCTCGCAGGTCCTCGAGGACCGGCGCGAGAAGCTCGGGCGGATCCGCGAGGCGGGGATCGAGCCGTTCCCGCACGAGTTCTCCGGGCGCGAGGAGATCGCCGAGGTGCGGGCCGCCCACGAGGGGCTCGTCGCCGGGATGGAAACCGAGTCCCGCCACCGGGTCGCCGGTCGGATCGTCGCCCGCCGCGGCCACGGCAAGGCCTGCTTCCTCGACGTCCGCGACGGCAGCGGCCAGATCCAGCTCCACGCCCGCAAGGACGTGCTCGGGGAGGAGGCCTACGACCTCCTCGTCGACCTCGACCTCGGCGACATCGTCGGCGCCGAGGGGACGGCGATGGCGACCCGGCGCGGGGGAGAGCTCTCGCTGGCGATCGACCACTGGCGCCTGCTGGCGAAGAGCCTGCGACCGCCGCCGGACAAGTTCCACGGCCTCGAGGACCCCGAGACCCGCTTCCGCCGGCGCGAGCTCGACCTGATTGCCAACGAGGAGAGCCGGCAGGCATTCCGCACCCGCGCCCGCACGATTTCTGAGATCCGCCGCTGGTTCGACGAGCACGGCTTCGTCGAGGTCGAGACGCCGGTCTTGCAGCCGCTCTACGGTGGCGCCCTGGCGCGGCCGTTCACCACCCACCACAACGCGCTGGACCGCGACTTCTACCTGCGGATCGCGACTGAGCTCTACCTTAAGCGCCTCGTCGTCGGCGGCATCGACCGCGTCTACGAGCTCGGCAAGGACTTCCGTAACGAGGGGGTCTCGCACAAGCACAACCCCGAGTTCACGATGCTCGAGTGGTACGAGGCCTACGCCGACTACGAGAAGACCGCGCACGATCTCGAGATGGTGGTCGCCGAGGTCGCCGAGCGGGTGTTGGGGACGACGAAGGTGATGCGGGGCGACGTCGAGATCGACTTCGCCCCTCCGTGGCGGCGGATCACCCTGCGCGAGGCGATCCTCGAGCGCTCCGGGATCGACATCGCCGAGCACCCGACCCGGGAGGCGCTGGCGGCGGCGATGGGGACCGAGCCCGATCCAAAAGAGGGTTGGGGCAAGCTCGTCGACGGGCTGCTTTCGCGCGAGGTCGAGCCCGGCCTGATCCAACCGACCTTCATCCTCGACTACCCGGTCGAGCTCTCGCCTTTCGCCAAGAGCCACCGCTCGAAGGAGGGCGTGGTCGAGCGCTGGGAGGCCTTCGTCGGCGGCCTCGAGATCGCCAACTCCTTCACCGAGCTGAACGATCCCGACGAGCAGCGCCGGCGCTTCGAACAGCAGGCCGCCGAGGTGGCGCGCGGGGATGAGGAGGCCCAGCCCTTCGACCAGACTTTCGTCGAAGCGCTCGAACAGGGGATGCCTCCGACCGGCGGCGTCGGCCTCGGGATCGACCGCCTGGTGATGATGTTCACCGGTGCCAAGACCCTGCGAGAAGTGCTGCTCTTCCCGGCAATGCGCACGTAGATGTGCCGAGTTCTGCGTGAAAACCCGCTCTTAGCGTGCTCAAGCGCTCAGAAGCCGGACATCCGACCCCGGTAGAGTTAAGGGACAGATGGATGCCTCCCGATAAGGGAACAGGGCGTCCGGCGGTACAAATCCGGGTATCCCGGGTTTGTTCAACCAGGAAGAGGTCTTCATTTGTTCGAGCGATTCACTGAGAGGGCTCGCCAGGTCGTCGTCCTAGCGCAGGAGGAGGCCAGGACGCTCAAGCACAACTACATCGGCACCGAGCACATCCTGCTCGGCCTCCTTCGCGAGGAGGAGGGGCTTGCCGCTCGCGTCCTCGAGTCCCTCGACATCACCGTCGAAAGGGTGCGCTCCCAGGTGGTCCGGATCGTCGGCTCCGGCGAGGAGGTCACCTCCGGCCAGATCCCGTTCACGCCGCGCGCCAAGAAGGTCTTGGAGCTGGCGCTGCGCGAGGCGCTCTCGCTCGGCCACAACTACATCGGCACCGAGCACATCCTGCTCGGCCTCGTGCGTGAGAACGAGGGCGTCGCCGCGCGCATCCTGCTCGACTTCGACGCCGACTCCGACAAGATCCGCAACGAGGTCATCCGCATGCTCTCCGGCCCCGGTGGCCGTCGTCAGGGCGGCGGCGGAGGAGGTGCCGGCGGCGAGGGCAAAAAGTCTTCGAAACTGCTCGACCAGTTCGGCCGTAACCTCACCCGCCTCGCCGAGGAGGGCAAGCTCGACCCGGTGATCGGGCGCGAAACCGAGATCGAGCGGATCATGCAGATCCTCTCGCGCCGGACCAAGAACAACCCGGTGCTGCTGGGCGAGCCCGGCGTCGGCAAGACCGCCGTCGTCGAGGGCCTGGCCGCGCGCATCAACAAGGGCGAGGTGCCGGAGCTGCTGAAGAACAAGCAGATCTACACCCTCGACCTGGCTGCCCTTGTCGCCGGTTCCAAGTACCGCGGCGAGTTCGAGGAGCGCCTCAAGAAGGTGATGAAAGAGATCACCCAGCGCGGCGACATCATCCTTTTCATCGACGAGCTTCACAACCTCGTCGGTGCCGGTGCCGCCGAGGGCGCGATCGACGCCGCCTCGATCCTCAAGCCCGCGCTCGCCCGCGGCGAGCTGCAGACGATCGGCGCCACCACCCTCGACGAGTACCGCAAGTACCTCGAGCGCGACTCGGCGCTGGAGCGCCGCTTCGCCCAGATCAGGGTCGACCAACCCTCCCCCGAGGACACGGTGAAGATCCTCGAGGGGCTGCGCGAGCGCTACGAACAGCACCACCGGGTGACGATCCGCGACGACGCTCTCGAAGCCGCCGCCGAGCTCGCCGACCGCTACATCTCCGACCGCTTCCTGCCCGACAAGGCGATCGACCTGATCGACGAGGCCGGCTCGCGGATGCGCATCAAGAGCATGAGCACGCCGCCGGTCTACCGCGACCTCGAGGAGGAAATCGAGAAGACGCGGCGCGAGAAGGAGACCGCGATCGAGGCCCAGGAGTTCGAAAAAGCCGCCAACCTGCGGGACACCGAGCGCCAGCTGACGACCCGCAAGCGCCAGCTCGAAGACGAGTGGGCGGAGGGCGAGAACGGCGAGCGGCCCGAGGTGGGCGAAGAGGAGATCGCCGACATCGTCTCGATGTGGACCGGCATCCCCGTCTTCAAACTGACCGAGGCCGAGACCAAAAAGCTGATCCGGATGGAGGAGGAACTCCACAAGCGCGTGATCGGCCAGGAGGTCGCGATCACCGCCGTCTCGAAAGCGATCCGCCGCTCCCGCGCCGGGATCAAGGACCCGAAGCGGCCGGCCGGCTCCTTCATCTTCCTCGGCCCCTCCGGGGTCGGCAAGACCGAGCTCGCCCGCACCCTCGCCGACTTCCTCTTCGGCGACGAGGAGGCGATGATCCGGATCGACATGTCCGAGTACATGGAGAAGCACGCAGTCAGCCGCCTGGTCGGCTCGCCCCCGGGCTACATCGGCTACGACGAGGGCGGCCAGCTGACCGAGGCCGTGCGCCGCAAGCCCTACTCGGTGCTGCTGCTCGACGAGATCGAGAAGGCGCACCCGGATGTCTTCAACATCCTCCTGCAGATTCTCGAGGACGGGCGCCTCACGGACGCCCAGGGCCGCACCGTCGACTTCCGCAACGCGATCGTGATCATGACCTCGAACATCGGCGCTTCGGAGATCTCGAAGAACACCTCGATCGGGTTCACCGTCGCCGACGAGACCGGCATGTCCTACGGCGACATGAAGAACCGGATCATGAGTGACCTGAAAAAAGTCTTCCGGCCGGAGTTCCTCAACCGGATCGACGAGGTCATCGTCTTCCACAAGCTCGCCAAGGACGAGGTCAAAGAGATCATCGACCTGATGATCGCCCGCGTCCGCGTCCAGGTCGCCGAGCACGAACTGCAGCTGGAGTTGACCGACGAGGCGAAGGAACTGCTGGTCGACAAAGGCTGGGACCCCTCGATGGGCGCCCGTCCGCTGCGCCGCGCGATCCAGCGCTATGTCGAGGATCCGCTCGCCGACGAAGTCCTGCGCCAGGGCGAGATGACCCCCGGCTCGACCGTGATGGTCTCCCGCAACGAGGCCGGGGACGAGGAAGACAAACCGCTCGAGCTCGAGATCATCGCCCCGAAGAAGCCGAAGAAAGTGGCCGAGAAGCCGCAGCGCGAGAAGGTCGGCGTCGGCGCGAAGAAGGCCGACGACGGCGAGGACGGGCCCGCGGACGAGAGTCCCGAGAACGCCGGCGAGCTCGAGTCCTAAGCGGGGCCGCGTGGTGAGAGAGCCGGGCCGGGCCGCGATCGGCACCTGGAGCGGAGGGCGGTTCCTCCACTTCGGGGAGGCGATCGAGGAGGACCGACTGGCGGCGCTGCTGCGACCGGGGGAGGGGATCGACACGGTCCTCACCGCCGATGCCTACGGGCAGGGCGACGCTGACCGGGTTCTGGGCCGGGCGCTGGAGGGCGTGGTGCGCGACGACTATTGCCTGATCGGCGCCATCGGCCACGACTTCTACGAGGGCGAGCGCGAAGGGCCGAAAGGGTTCCCGCGCTTCACCGACCCGCGGCTGCGCGGCCCTCGGGAGTACGCCGACTACCTGCGGATGGCGACTGAGAAGAGCCTAGGGAGGATCGGCGCCACCTCCTTCGACCTGCTGCTGCTCCACAACCCCGACCGCGTCGGCTACGGCAGCGAGGTCGTTTGGGACGGGATGGCGGCGCTGCGCGACGATGGGCTGACGGCGGGGATCGGCGTCGCCCCGGGGCCGGCGAACGGCTTCACCCTCGACCTGATCGACTGCCTGGAGCGCTTCGGCGACCGCATCGACTGGGCGATGATCATCCTCAACCCGCTCGAGCCGTGGCCGGGGGAGCTCTGCCTCGACGCCGCGGCGCGCCACGACGTCCAGGTCCTGACCCGGGTCGTCGACTACGGCGGCCTCTTCTGGGACGACCTGCGGCCGGGGATGGAGCTGGCCAAATTCGACCACCGCTCCTTCCGTCCCGAGGGCTGGATCGGGCGCGGGCTGGAGAAGATCGAGAAGCTGCGGCCGATCGCCGAGCGGGCGGAGCTGACCCCGATGCAGCTGGCCTGCCAGTGGAACCTCGCCCATCCCGCGGTCGCCTCCGTCGCCCCGACCCTGATCCAGGAGATCGGCCCGGAGGCGCGGCCGATCGAGGACAAGCGGGCCGAGTTGGCGGCGCTCCCGGCCGAGAACCGACTCAGCCCCGAGGACGTCGAAGAGATCCGCGCCGTCGGCGACAACACCGGCTCGATGGCGTTGAAGGGCGCCAGCCCCGAACACGGGGGCGAGGAGCGGCCCGACCGCTGGCCCCTCACCGAGGGCCTCGCCACCGTCGGCAGCCGTTGGGGCATAGACCCCGACCGCGACCTCGTCGCCAGCCGCTAACCGCCGCGGGCGGCGATAGCGTCGCCGCCCGTGGAACGCAAGTGGTGGACCCTCGCCGGCGCCTGCGCCGGGCTCTTCGTCCTGATGCTGGACTCGACCGTGGTCGCGCTGGCGCTGCCGGAGATCCGCAAGGACGTCGACGCCAGCGCCGAGGGGCTGCAGTGGGTGATGAACGCCTACCTGCTGGCGATCGCGGTCTTCGTCGTCACCGCCGGGCGGCTGGGGGACATGTTCGGGCGCAAGCGGGTCTTCCTCGCCGGCCTCGTCCTCTTCGCCATCGGCTCGGTCGTCTCCGGCGCGGCGCAGAACCAGGAGATGCTGATTCTCGGCCGGGTGCTGCAGGGGGCGGGGGCGGCGCCGATGCTCTCGCTCTCGCTGGCGCTGGTCTGCAACGTCTTCCGGACCGAGGAGCAGCCGCGGGCGCTGGGGATCTGGGCCGCGGTCTCGGCGATCGCGCTGGCGATCGGCCCGCTTGCCGGCGGCCTCCTGATCGAACTCGACTGGCGGGTGATCTTCTGGATGAACCTGCCGGTCCTGGCGGCCGGCTTCGCGATCACGATCGCGGCGGCGCCGGAGTCGACTGACCCGGCCGCCGGCACCCGGATCGACTGGGCCGGCTTGGGGCTCCTCAGCGTCGGGCTCACCGCCGTCGTACTAGCTTTGGTCCAGTCGCAGGCGTGGGGTGCCGCTCCGCTGTTGTTGCCGGCCGGCCTCGGCATCCTCGCGGTTTTCTGGGATACCGAGCATCGGGTCCGCGCCCCGATCGTCGACTTCGCCCTCTTCCGCAACGGCCCCTACTTCGGCGCCAGCGCCGCCGCCTTCGCCCTCGTCGGCTCCTATTGGGCGGTGATGTTCTTCCAGCCCCAATACCTGCAGGACGTCCGCGACCACTCGCCGATCCTCAGTGGCCTGATGATCCTTCCGGTGACGGCGCCGATGATCTTCATCTCGCCCTTCTCGGGCCGGCTGATCGCTCGCTTCGGCGCCCGCGGGCTGATGACGGCGGGGATGGTCTGCGGAACCGTCGGGCTCCTGGTCCTGACCCAGATCGAGGCCGACACCTCCTACGGGCTCGTCCTCGTGGGCTACCTCCTCTTCGGGATCGCCCTCGGGCTCGTCTACGCGCCGATGTCGACCGCGGCGATGGCGGCGATGCCGCGGGAGAAGGTCGGGATCGCTTCCGGGGTCCTGGCAATGGATCGCGTTCTCGCGGGAGCGGTTGCACTCGCCGCCACCGGCGCCGTCTTCCGCGCCTTGCTCGGTGACGGCCACTCCTTCGTCAGCGCGATCGCCGACTCGACCTGGGTAGCGGCGGTCCTCTGTGCGATCGGCGCCATCCTCACTTGGGCCTTCGTCCGAGACACCGAGCAGAAGCAGTCACCCGAGCTGGACCAGCACCGTATGCACCACAAACGCTTCCATCTTTAACCCGGCTTGACAAAGCTTATTCCGACCTGTCCACTCGGAATCGAGGAGACCGCATTCCAGAGCGGTTTCTGCCATCCTCTTAATCGATGCCTGCTTTGTCTGGGGATGAGCTCCACGAGTTATCGGAACGCCAAGATCCCCGACTTCTAAGAGCGCTCGACGTCGTCGCCCCCGGCGGCTCGCTACGCGAGGGGATCGACAACATTGTCCACTCGCGGACCGGCGGACTGCTGGTCGTCGGCGACCTCGACGACATCTCCCACCTGCTCTCGGGCGGGATCAAGCTCGACGTCGACTACACGCCGGCGATGCTCTACCAGGTGGCAAAGATGGACGGCGCGATCGTCCTCAACGGCGAGGCGACGAAGATCGCCTGGGCCAACGTGCAGCTGATGCCGGACCCGACGATTCTCAGCTCAGAGACCGGCACCCGGCACCGCACCGCCGAGCGCGTCTCCAAACAGACCACCGCTCTCGTCATCGCGATCTCCCAGCGCCGCGACGTCGTCTCCCTCTACGTCGAGGGGACGAAGTACATCCTTCAGGACATTCCCGCCGTGCTGGCGAAAGCGAACCAGGGCCTGGCGACGCTGGAGAAGTACCGCCAGCGCCTCGACCAGGTCTCCTCGCGCCTGACCCGGCTCGAGTTCGAGGGCGGCGGCGTTCTCCACGACGCCCTCTCGGTCCTCCAGCGGGCCGAGCTGGTGACGCGGATGGCGGTCGAGGTCGAGCGCTACATCGTCGAGCTCGGGACCGAGGGTCGGCTGATCGAGATGCAGCTGGAGGAGACGATGGTCGGCGTCGCCGCTGACAAGACGGCGCTGATCCGCGACTACAGCGTCGAAGACTCAGAGGGCAATCTGACCTCGGTGCTACAGGCGCTCGGGCGGATGCCCCACCAGGACGTGCTCGACTTCGGTCGGCTGGCCGAGCTGCTCGGCTACGACCGCAAGGTCAACACCCTGGACTTTCCTGTCTCGCCGCGCGGATACCGGGTGTTGGGCCGGGTCCCGCGGATTCCCAAGCTTGTCGTCCAGAAGATCACCCACGAGCTGGGCGGGCTCGACGAGGTCCTTGCGGCCTCAGATGAAGAGCTCGCCGCTGTCGACGGAGTCGGGCCCGCGCGGTCCAAGGACATCCGCGAGGGCCTGCGGCGGCTCCAAGAGGTTGATCTGGTCGACCGGTACTTGCAGAGCTGACGGCCCACTCGCCGTCGACAAACGAAAGGAGTCACCGATTTCCGAGCTAGACGAGGCCACCGTGGAGGCTGTCTTCGAGGACGTGGAATACGTCTGCGACTTCGAGGAGGGCGACAAGGTCGTCTACCCGCATCATGGCGCCGGACTGGTGATGGCGAAAGAGACGCGGGAGCTGATGGGGGAGGAGCGTGAGTACCTCACGATCAAGATCCTCCACAACGAACTGACGGTGATGGTGCCGTGCGAAAACGCCGGCAAGGCGGGCTTGCGACGGGTCATCGACGAGGAAGAAATCAAGAAGGTCACAAACGTCCTCACGGACGACGTCTCGGAGATGCCGAAGAACTGGAACCGGCGCTTCAAGTACAACCGCGAGAAGATCAAGACCGGCGACGTCTTCGAGCTGGCCGAGGTCGTCCGCAACCTCGCGATCCGCGAGATGGAAAAGGGTCTCTCCACCGGCGAGAAGCAGATGTACACCCGGGCGAAGAAGATCCTCGCCTCGGAGTTCATGTACGCGCTCGACAAAGACGAGGACGGCGCCGAGGAATACCTCGACGGCCTCCTCGAGGAGCGGTTCGCCGCCACTGCCTCCGCCTGAGAGTAGTCCCGCAGTAACTGCCGTTATCGCGGCCGCCGGCTCCGGAGAGCGACTCGGAGCCGGCGGCCCGAAGGCATTCGTCCCGGTCGCCGGGAAGCCGATGGTTGCGTGGTCGGTCGACGCCTTCCGCGCCTGCGAGTCGGTGCGCTCGATCGTCGTCGCGGCGCCGCCGGGGCACCGCGGCGACCTCGCCGGTCACGACCTCGCCGTCGTCGCCGGCGGCGAGATGCGGGCCGATTCGGTCGCCAACGCGCTCGAGGCGGTGAGGACGGAGTACGTCGCCGTCCACGACGCCGCCCGGCCGCTGCTGACGCCGGAGCTGGTCGAAGCGCTGGTCGCTGACCTCGACGGGAACCCTGAGGCTGCGGGGGTCATCGCCGCCGCCCCGGTCACCGACACGATCAAGCGTGGTTCCTTACGGACGCCTGGCGACCGAAAGGAACCACGAATCGTGGAGACGGTCAATCGTTCGCAGCTCTGGGCGGCGCAGACGCCTCAGGTGTTCCGGACGGAGGCGCTGCGGGAGGCGCTCGGCGCCGCCGAGCGGCCGCAGGAGGCGACCGACGAGGCGATGCTGGTCGAGTGGAACGGTGGCACCGTGCTGATCCACACGGTCGCCGAGCAAAACCTGAAGGTGACGACGCCGCTCGACCTCCGCGTCGCCGAGCTCCTGTTGGCTGAACGCGGCTAGTCCCGCATCAGCACGTAGACCAGCATCGCGGCGAAGCAGAGCTGCCCGATCGCGAGCGCGGTGCCGAGGTTCTTCGCCCCGAGGAGGAGCGCGAGCGCCGTGCCGGCGGCGAGCGCGGCGAGCAGGAGAAGGAGCTGACGGCTCATTCGGCGCGAAGTCTATGCTCGGCCTCCCATGCTGACCGACTACCACCTGCACCTCCGCCCGGACGAGAACGGGACCACATTCGAGCGCTACTTCACGGCCGAGAACGTCGACCGCTACCTGGCCGCGGCAGAGGCCGCCGGGATCGAGGAGTTGGGCGTCTCCGAGCACGTCTACCGCTTCCGCCAGGCGCTCGACCTCTGGACCCATCCGCTCTGGGTCGAGAACGCCAAGGACGACATCGACGCCTACTGCGAGTTCGTCCGCGGCACGCCGCTACGGCTCGGGGTCGAGTGCGACTACGTCCCCGGCGCCGAGGAGCGGATCGACGCGCTGCTGGGCGCGCGCGACTTCGACTACGTCGTCGGCTCGGTCCACTTCATCGGCGAGGGGGACGCCGCCGTCGACCACGACGGCTTCGACGTCTGGGAGGGCGACGGCGACGCCGACGAGATCTGGCGCCGCTACTTCGCAGCGCTCGCCGACTGCGCCCGCTCAGGCCTCTACGACATCCTCGCCCACCCCGACCTGGTCAAGGTCTGGGGCCGCGCCCGGCCGCTCCCCGACCGCGACCTGCGCAGCTTCTACGAGCCGGCGGTCGAGGCGATCGCCGAGAGCGGGATCGCGGTCGAGATCTCGACTGCGGGCCTGCGCAAGCCCGTCGGCGAGCTCTACCCCTCGCGCCAGTTCGCGGAGATGTGCATCGAGGCCGGCGCCGTCTTCGCCCTCTCCTCCGACGCCCACCTGCCCGAGCAGATCGGCTTCGAATACGGGCAGGCGGTGCAGTTCATGGAGGAACTGGGGATAGAAGAGATATGCGTCTTCGAGCAGCGCCAGCGCAGCCTGGCGCCTTTGGGCAGTCGCGTCCGCTGAGCATGGTCGGCCTCGGCTACGACAGCCACCGCTTCGCCACCGGGCGCCGCCTCGTCCTCGGCGGCGTCGAGATCGAGCACGACCAGGGCCTCGACGGCCACTCCGACGCCGACGTCCTCACCCACGCGGTGATCGACGCATTGCTCGGCGCCGCTGGCGGCGGCGACATCGGGACGATGTTCCCCGACGACGATCCGGCCTGGAAGGACGCCGACTCGATCGACCTCCTGCGCACCGTCGTCGGGACGATCGCCGGGCCGATCATCAACATCGACGCGACGCTGATCTGCGAGCAGCCCCGCCTCGGCCCTTACAAGGCGGAGATGGAGCGGACACTCGCCGAGGCCACTTCGGCTCGGGTCAGCGTCAAGGCGACCAGCAACGAGGGCATGGGGTTCGTCGGCCGCGGCGAGGGGATCGCCTGCATGGCTGTAGCGAGCGTCGAGAGCGAATAGTCTTCCGGCTGGGATGGCGGACGCGAAACTGAGCGCGGCGGGCCTGCGAGGCTCGATTTCAGACTCGATCTTCGAGGTGAAGGTGCTGCGCGAGGCCGGGATCGTCGGGCCGATGCGCCCCGACAAAGCGCTGAAGATCGGCAGCGCCTTCCTGCGCTGGGGCGCCTCCCCGGCCCTCGGCGTCACCACCGCGGCCATCCATCACCCGCACGAGCTGGCGATCGTCGACGAAAAAGGCGCCCTCAGCTGGCAGCGCCTGCACCGCCGCTCCAATGCCCTCGCCCACTCCTTCGCCGCGATGGGGATCGGCCCCGGCGATGGGGTCGGGATCATGTGCCGCAACCACCGCGGCTTCATCGAGGCGACGCTTGCCGCGGCCAAGATCGGCGCCAGCGCCCTGTACCTGAACACGATGTTCGCCGGCCCGCAGCTGGTCGAGGTGACCAGGCGCGAGGGGCCGAAGGCGCTCGTCTACGACGAGGAGTTCAGCGAGCTGCTGGCAGGGGTCGACAGCTCGGTGAAGCGGATCGTCGGCTGGTGCGACGGCGAGGTCTCCGACCCGACGCTGGAGAGCCTGATCCGGGGGGGCGACGAGTCCGACCTGAAGCCGCCGCCGGAGAAGCCGAAATTCGTCATCCTCACCTCGGGCACCACCGGCACCCCGAAGGGAGCCCAGCGCTCCAGCCCCGAAGGGCTATTGCCGATCGCCTCGCTGATCGACAAGATCCCCTTCCGCAGTGGGATGACGATGATGATCGCCGCCCCGCTCTTCCACTCCTGGGGCTTCTTCCACTTCGTGATGAGCCTGCCGACCGGCTCGACGATGGTGCTGAAGCGCAAGTTCGACCCCGAGGAGACGCTGAAGGCGGTCGAGCAGAGCCGCGCCGACGTCCTCGCCGCGGTGCCGGTGATGATCCAGCGCATCCTCACCCTGCCCGAGGAGGTCCTCAGTCGCTACAGCTTGCCATCGCTGAAGATCACCTCGCTCTCGGGCTCAGCGCTGCCGGGCGAGCTGGCGATCGAGTGGATGAACCGCTTCGGCGACAACGTCTACAACCTCTACGGCTCGACCGAGGTCGCCTACGCGACCGTCGCCACCCCGGAGGACCTGCGGGCCGCTCCCGGAACCGCCGGCAAGCCGCCCCGCGGGACGAAGATCTGCCTCTTCGACGAGCACGGCAAGGAGGTGCCGCAGGGGGAGGTCGGCCGCATCTTCGTCGGCAACGAAATGGCGATGGAGGGATACACCGGCGGCGGCGGCAAGGAGATGATCGACGGCCTCTACTCCAGCGGCGACGTCGGCCACATCGACTCCGAGGGGCGCCTCTTCATCGACGGCCGCGACGACGAGATGATCGTCTCCGGCGGCGAGAACGTCTTCCCGCGCGAGGTCGAGGACTTGCTCGCCGACCACGAGGCGGTCGAGGAGGTGGCGGTGATCGGGGTCGAGGACGACGAGTTCGGGCAGCGGCTGAAGGCGTTCGTGGTGGTTCGCACCGGGATCGAGGTGTCGCCGGGGGACCTGACCGCGCACGTAAAGGCGAACCTCGCTTCCTACAAGAGCCCGCGGGAGATCGAGTTCATGGATGAGCTGCCGCGAAACGCCACCGGCAAGGTCCTGAAGAAGGATCTGCGCGCCCGCGATAAAGAGACGTCCGCTTAGGCCCAGCCGGGCCGACGTAAATTGCGGGGGTCTTTGGTTGGAGGTTGGGGAAGCTTCCGGCGCTGGTAGTAGTTTTGCGCGGGATGGGTGACCCAACGAGGCAGTTGCAGCAGGTCGGTGAGGCGACGCGTGCTATGCGTGGCGTCGCCGATCAGGCGCTCGAGTGGGTCAAGGTCAGCGAGGGCCGGGTCGCCGAGGCCGAAGCGCGCGCCGAAGCCGTCAAGGGCGAGCTGAAGGAGCGGGCGCTGCTGGCGATGCGGAAGGTGACCGCGGAGGCGCGGGAGCGGATCGCCGCCGAGCGCAAGGCGCGGACCGAGGCTGAGGCGCGGGCAACCGCCGCCGAGGCCGCCCGCGACCGGGCCGAGAAGAGCTTTGAGGAGTTGCAGCAGCGCTCCCAGGCCGAGCGCGAAGAGATCGTCGCTGCGAAGACCGACGCCGAGAGCGCGATCGCCCAAGCCCGTGTCGATGCGGATAAAGCGACGGCGACGGCGCGCAAGCAGGCCGAGGAAGACTTCAAGGCAAAGGTCGAGGAGGCCCGGCAGCAGATCCAGGCCGAGGCCGACCGGCGCATCGCCGCCGCCGAGCAGCGGGCCGCCGATGCCGAGGCCGCCGCTGCGGAGTCCCACGAAGCTGCGGTGCGGCTGGAGACCGAGATCGAGCAGCGGGTGATGGAGGGAACCGAAGACGTCCGCCGCGAGGCCGAGGAGAGCGTGCAGCGGCTGCTCGCGAAAGTCGAGCGCGAGGCCGAGGAGGCCGCCCGCGCCCGCGCCGAGGACCAGATGCGGGTCGAGGCCGACCGGATCCGCGTGCAGGCGCAGCGCCGCGAGGAGCGCGTCCGCGAGGCGACCGAGGACGAGATCAAGGCCAGCGTCAGCAAGGCCCGCCGCGAGGCGGCCGCAGCAGCCGAGGAGGTCGCGCCGAGCTGGCTTCGCAGCGGTGAGTCGAAGGCGACCACCGCCGGCTACCGCACGTTTTAGTCAAGTGATTTAACCTCGCCTCGCGATGAGGGAGGTGAGGATCAGGGACACGCTGACGGGCGAGGTGCGGACCCTCGAGGACGAGGAGGTGGGCATCTACGCCTGCGGGCCGACGGTCTACAGCCGCATCCACATCGGCAACGCGCGCCCGTTCGTCGTCTTCTCGCTGTTCGCCCGGTTCCTGCGCTCGGAGGGCTACCGGCCGAAGTTGGTCGTCAACGTCACCGACATCAACGACAAGATCTACGTCGCGGCTCGCGAGGCAGGCAAAGGCTCGGAGGAGTTTGCCGAGGAGATGACTGCCGCCTATATCGAAGACACCGATCGTCTGGGCGTCGGGCGACCGGACTCAGAGCCGCTGGCGAGCGAGACCGTCGAAGGAATCGTCTCCCTGATCGCCGAGCTGGTCGAGGCGGGCCACGCCTATGAGTCAGGTGGCGATGTCTACTACCGCGTCCGCAGCTTCGATGACTACGGCAAGCTTTCCAACCGCCGCCCGGAGGACATGGACCAGGGCGAGGACGCCGGCTCGGCCTCGCTGAAGGAGGACCGCCTCGACTTCGCGCTGTGGAAGGCGCACAAGCCCGACGAGGACACGAGCTGGGACTCGCCATGGGGCCCGGGGCGGCCCGCTTGGCATATCGAGTGCTCGGTGATGGCCGAGCAGGAGCTGGGCGCCGCCTTCGCCATCCACGGCGGCGGCTCCGACCTCGTCTTTCCACACCACGAGAACGAGATCGCCCAGTCCGAGGGGGCGGGGCGGCCCTTTGCTCAACTCTGGATGCACAACGGGATGATCGAGACCGGGGCGGCGAAGATGTCGAAATCGGAAGGGAACATCTTTCAGCTCTCGACTGCGCTCGATACCTACGGGCGGGAGGCCGTGGTCGCTTATCTGATCTCGGGGCATTACCGGCAGCCTTTGGCGTTCGGTGAGGAGCAGATGGAGGAAGCGGTCGCCCGGGTGGAGAGGCTTCGAAACTTCTTTCGGGAGAACCCCCTTGTTCAGACCGCTGGGCAGGCCCCGGGGGAGGGGTCGGCGGGCAAACAGCGGGGAGGGCCCGGCGACCCCTCCCCCGGGGCCCGAATCGAGGCGTTTCGGGAGGCTCTGGCCGATGACTTCAATACGCCCAGGGCGCTCGCTGAGGTCTTTGAGTTGGTGGGGGAAGCAAATCGGGGTGAGGTTCCGAAGGCTGAGGCTGGTGGGGTGGTTGCGGAGATGCTCGAGCTCGTCGGTCTCAGCACCCTTACCCAGCCGGAGAAGGGTGCTGAGAGTGACGAGCGGGCGCTCGAGTTGATGCAGGAGCGGGAGGCGGCTCGGGCGGCTAAGGAGTTCGCCAGAGCCGATGAGCTGCGGGATGAGTTGGCGGGGATGGGGTGGACGGTTCGCGATTCGGCCGACGGACCCAGCCTCGTTCCCAAGACTTGATGACAGACTGCGCCTGATGGCGAACCAGTTCATCTACGGGAGCAATCCCGTTGCCGAGGCCGAGCGCGGACGCCGACGGGTGCACCGGGTCTGGCGGGCGCCCGAAGCCTCCGGCGAGGAACTGGAGCGGCTTTGCGGTTCGCCCGACCACCAAGGGGTGGTGGCGGAGGTCGATCCCTACCCCTACGGAGATCCCACCGGGATGCTGCGGAAGGAGGGGGCGCTGCTCGTCGCCCTCGACCAGGTGCAGGACCCCCGCAACCTCGGCGCCGTCTGCCGCTCGGCTGAGTTCGCCGGCGCCGCCGGCGTCGTCATTCCGGAGCGTCGCTCCGCCGCGATCACTCCGGTCGTCTGCAAGACCTCGGCGGGTGCGGTGGAGCACCTCGAGGTCGCCCACGTCCGCAACCTCGCCGACTGGCTCGCCGAAGCGAAGGCGGCCGGGTTCTGGATTTGGGGCGCCGACGCGGAGGCCGAGCAGGCACCGTGGAAGACGGACCTGACCGGCTCCACGGTGCTCGTCCTCGGCGGGGAGGGGAAAGGACTGCGCCCCCGCGTCGCCGCAGCTTGCGACGGCCTCGTCGCCCTGCCGCAGCTCGGCCAAGTGGAGTCCCTCAACGTCTCCGCAGCGGCGACGGCGCTTCTCTTCGAGGCCGTCCGTCAGCGCAGCTAGCCACCTGCAAATGCAACGGCGGTTGCAGAAAGTCGCTATTTGGGGTTGACAGAACACCGCAGTGCGGTAAGACTAGCGCCGCAATAAGGGTGAACCTCAGGTTGAGGTGAGCCCGGTGAATAGGGCGCCTCTGGGGAGGTAAGTGGCGCCACGACCCTTCAGCAAGGAGAAGGATCTGTGGCACTATCGTCGCCTACGCAGGAACTGCCCCTCCCGGTTGCCGTAAGCACCCCTGGGCGCGCCTCCAACCCTAACCCTCAAGTAGAACTTGATGATCACTATCTCGTCGCCCTCGCTAAGGAGGGCCGGGCCGATGCCTACGACACGATCGTCCGCCGCTACCGCGGCTTCGTCCGTCTCAAGGCTTCGTCGTACTTCCTCCTCGGTGGCGAGTCCGACGACCTGATCCAGGAGGGGCTGCTCGGCCTCTACAAGGCGATCCGGGACTACCGGACCGACCGCGAGTCGAGCTTCCGCAACTTCGCCGAGCTCTGCATCACCCGCCAGATCATTACCGCGGTAAAGACCGCGACCCGGAACAAGCACACGCCGCTGAACCAGTACGTCTCCTTCAGCCAGACGCCGGCCGCCGCCGGCGACTCGGAAACGACGCTGGACGAGATCCTTCCTGGCCCGAGCGTGCACGACCCGGTCAACCAGGTGATCGCGACCGAAGAGCTGGAGAGCCTCGTCTCCTGTCTCTCCGGCGTCTCCGGGGTCCTCTCCGACCTCGAGAGCCGGGTCCTCTCGCTCTACCTCGACGGCCACTCCTACGAGGTGATCGCCGAGCGGTTGGAGTGCGACACGAAGACGGTTGACAATGCCCTGCAGCGGGTCAAGCGCAAGGTCGGCACCCACCTGGCCTCGCGGGAGGTCGCTGCTTAGCCCACCCGCGGGAGATCGGCGAGGACGTAATCCAGCAGTTCGCGCCCGTGGTCTGAGGCGACGGCAACGTCGTCGGCCTTGACTCGGACCCGGTGCAGCGACTGCATGCGGAGGACGTCGCCGTCGGTGCGGTGGTTGGGAAAGACGCCGGCGTAGGAGACGCCGAGCCGCTCGAGGTGGTCGGCGACGAGGGCGGTCGCGGGCCGCTCCAGCGGTAGGTCGAGGTAGAGGGCGTCGAGGTTCTCGCGGTGGAAGAGGTGGCGGCGCTCGCCGGCGACCGCCTCCTCCAGGTCCGCTCCCGGCTGCAGGACCGTGATCAGCGCCAGGTTGTGGTCGCGGTCGACCTCGACGTGTAGCTCGCTGCGCGGTGGCAGCTCGCAGTCGGCGGGCGGCTCGGCGACGCGCCCCCGCAGCCGGCAGAGCTCGATCGTCTGCGCGACGATCCCCCGGTGCCGCTCGGGCGCGTACACGTCGCGCTCATGCCCGTCGTTCAGCTTCGTGTAGAAGAGCGCCGCCGACTGCCGCCCCGTCCGCTCGCCGGCGGCATCGTTGCTGACGGAGGCCGGAATCCAGCCAAGCAGGAACCCGGTCTCGTGCGCGCCCAGCTCGATGTTCGCCTTCTGGCTGTAGGGGTGGGCGGCGGTTGCCTCGCTGTACATCCCGGCCAGTCCCCGCTCCTGCGCCCAGTCCATCAGGTACCTCTTCGTGCGGGTGAAGAGGTGTTGCCCGCGGGCGGCGGGAAGCGTGACCGCCTGCCCTGAATGACCGACCGCGTCACCCGCCGCGGCAAGGCTCATCCCGATGTGGCAGAGGAGCTCTCCTGCAGGGGTTTCCGCGATGCAGGAGACGTAGGTGCCGGCGCCGATCCGGGCTCCGACCTCGTCCGGGTTGTAGACCCACCGGACGTCATAAGTTTGACCATAAGCAGCCTCGATCGCGCCCGTCAGCACGGTACCCTCGTCCGGCCCCAAGAATCTGAACGTCACGTCCACCACGGACATCATTAGCCACCCTGCCCCCCTAGCTCAACCTGGGAGAGCGCCTCATTTGTAATGAGGAGGTTGCCGGTTCGATTCCGGCGGGGGGCTTTCTGGACGCGGTAGCGGAGATCGAAGAAACGCTCGTTTTGCACTGGTCGAACTTCGGCCGGATCCCCGGCGGGGCGCTGCACGAGGAAGAGGGCATCGTCTGGTTCGAGACCCCGGTCCAGCGACTCCCCTACAACGGAGTCATCCACACCCGGCTTCCCGAGGGTGAGGACACCGACCGGGTCGTCGGGCGGGTGTGTGAGCGGATGCGGGCTCGGAACACCGACCTCTTCTGGATGGAGACGCCAAACGCCGCCCCTGCGGACCTGGGTGAACGGCTGCGGCGGCATGGGCTGGAGCCGGTCGAGACCCTGATCGGGATGCTGCTCGACCTCGGGGACGATGACCGGGCACAGGACGAACAGGCGGCGGAGGTGAGGGTGGTCGAGGTTCACGATGACGACCAGCTCGAGCAGTTCATCGGACTCACCGCCGCCTACTGGGAGCTCGACGGGGGACAGCGCGAGGAGATGGCGGAGATCCACCGCCTCTACCGGCCCGGCTTCGCCTGGGGCCATCGCTACCTCGCCTACGACGGTGGCCGCCCGGTCGGGAAGGGGTACCTCTCGACCGCGGGCCCGCCCGGTGTCGCTTCCATCTATGGGATGAGCGTGCTGCCTGAGGCGCGTGGGCGGGGGGTGGCGTCGACCCTGACCGGAGCCCTGTTGCGGCGGGCACGAGAGGAGGGCTTCTCACGCGTCGCCCTGCACTCGAGCCAGATGGCGGAGGGGGTCTACCGCCGCGCCGGCTTCAAGGCCATCTGCCCGCTGACCGTCTACGCCACCGCCGCCCTCTGGGCGGACGAGCACTGAGGACGACGATCAGGTTCTGTCGCCGCCGAGGAGGCGCGCCTTCTCGGCGGCGAACTCCTCATCGGTGAGGATGCCTTTGTCGCGCAGGCTGCCAAGTCGCTCCAGGCGCTCGAGCCGGGCGTCGTCGTCGCTGACCGCCATCGCCTTGGTGGGAGCCTCCGCCCCGGGGTCGTCGGCGTCGGACTCGCCCCCGGGCCGGCGCATTTCCGGCAGGCGCAGCTTTGAGGCCTGCTCGCCGACCTTCTCGGGGATGTTCGCGTCTTTGACCGCGGTGACGACTTTGTCTTTGGTGTCGCCGAAGACGTCGTCGTAGGTCGCGTCCGGGTATTCCTCTTCGGTCATTTTCCGCAGCTCGTGGATGCCGAAGGCGGCCATCGCGGCGACGATCAGGGTGGTGAGGAAGGCGCGCAGGCCCTGGGTCGGACCGCTGAGGAAATAGAAGGAGACGACGATCGCGAGGCCGGCGTAGACGTAGGTTGAGTGGAGGCGCAGCGCTGGAGCCAGGTAGCGCCGGGTGGTGCGGGCGCCGTTGGTCGGCGAGGCGAGCCAGCCGGCGACCAGGAAGAGGATGCCGACGATGATCACCGTGGTGGCGATGCTCGTCATCAGCGAGGTGCCGATCGACCAGGCGGCTTCTCCAGCCGGCTTTACGCTCTCGGTCTTGACCAATTGATCGACGACGATGCCGCCGGCGATGTGACGGACGACGATGACCGCGAAGCCGGCCGCGATCAGGCCGATGCCGCTGAGCAGGACGGTGACCCAGCGTTCGCTGCGGGCGAGATAGATCGCGGCGCCGAAGACGACGAAGGTGAGGAGCGAGAGGACTAGCGCCAGGCCCTTGATCGCGATCGCAATGTCCTGCGCGGTCTTCAGCTGGTCGGACTTGAGGATCTCGACCTGGGCGGCGTCGGGCGGCAGCTTTTCGGCCAGGTCTTCGCCGATCCCGACCTGCTCGGCGAGGTTGGTGAGGAGGCTGCCGAGGTTGAGCTTGACGTCGCCCCCTTCGGTTTCGATCGCTTCTTTCTTGTTTTCCAGCACGGCGAGGAGCTGTTCGTGCGTGGTCCGGTTCGCCTCTTCCCAGAGCCCCTGCGCGGTCGAGGTTTCGAGCGCCTTTTCGGCGCCCTGCCCGGCGACCTGGCGCAGGCCGCCGGCGGCGGGGCCGGCGAGGTCCTTGGTGTCGCCGGGAAGGATCTCTTCCAGTTCCTTGCGGACGTCGACGGTTGTGGATGAGGCGACCGCTGGTGTCGACCCAGTCGTCGGTGTTGAGCGCCTGGCGCTCGGTCCAGATCGCGAAGACGCTGAGGAAGGCAAGAAGGGAACCGAGAATTACGAGCCCTCTGACAAGGCGACGTCGTCCGCGGCTCATCTGCGGATGGTATACGTGAGCAATGAAGCTAGAGGGGATTCACCACATCACTGCGATCACCGAGAACGCCCAGCGCAACGTCGACTTCTATGCCGGCGTGATGGGGTTGCGGCTGGTCAAGAAAACCGTCAACCAGGACAACCCAACCGTCTACCACCTCTTTTTCGCCGACGAGGCGGGCGATGCGGGTTCCGACTTGACCTTCTTCGAGTACCCGGGTGCGGCGCCGGGACGGCCGGGCGCTGGCATGGTCCACCGGATCGTCTGGCGTGTCGCCTCCGAGGCGGCACTCGACTTCTGGGCCGAGCGCCTGCGGGCGAACGACACCGAGTCCGAGCGCGACGGCGACAGCCTCGTCTTCTCCGACCCGGAGGGGCTTGAGCACGAGCTGCTCGTCGTCGAGGTGCCCGACCAGCCGCTGATCGCCGACCACCCGGAGGTGCCGGGAGAGGTGGCGCTGCAGGGCTTCCACGCCGTGCGCGCCTACAGCCCCTCACCGGCGGCGAGCGAGCGCCTGCTCGAGGCGCTTGAGTTCGAGCGAACCGACGGCGGCTGGGAGGCCCGCGGCGAGCAGCGCGGCGGCTTCTACATCTACGACGAGGCTCCGCCCGAACGAGGGATCCAGGGGGCGGGCAGCGTCCACCACGTCGCCTGGGCCTCGACCCCGGAGGAGCTGCTCGACTGGCGCGAGAAGGCCGTCTCCGGCGGCGCCCAGCCGACCCCGGAAATCGATCGCTTCTACTTCCGCTCGATTTACTTCCGCGAGCCGAGCGGGGTGCTCTTCGAGATCGCGACGCTGGGGCCGGGGTTCACCGTCGACGAGCCGGTCGAGAGCCTGGGCGAAAAGCTCTCGCTGCCGCCGGACTTCGAGCACCTGCGCGAGGAGGTCGAACCGAACCTGCGTCCGGTCGTCAACCCGCGCGTCAAAGCCCAGGGTTGACGGCGGACTTCAGCTGGCGCGACGCTGGCCGCACCGTCGTCTTCCGGCGGGGCGGGCTGGCGCGCGCGGCTGAGGTCCTGCGCGAGAACGGGGTCGAGGAGTTCGAGCTGCTGAGCACGGAGCGGGCGCTGGGGGAGGGCGGAGAAGATTTGGCTGGCGCCTCGGTAGGGGTTCATCTAGTCGCTTCGGGTTCTGTCCCGGCCGCCGCAGGCGCGTTGACGGGCGCACTCGCACCCCCTTCACATGCTGAGGAGGAGGTGCGAGTGCGCCCGCTCGTGGCCTTCGGCGGCGGCCGGGTGGTTGATGTGGCGAAGGCGGTTGGCTCGGTGAGCGGGGCGGAGGTGGTGGCGGTGCCGACGACCTTGTCGGGGGCACCGATGACGGCTATTCACCGGCTGCCGGAGGGAGCGGAGGACCGGGTGCGGGGGATGGTGCGGCCGTCGCTGGTGATCGCCGATCCCGAGGTGATGACCGGGCAGCCGGAGCAGGAACTGCGGGCGAGCGCGATGAATGCGCTGGCTCACGGAGCGGACACGCTCTACTCGCCGATGTCGAATCCGGTCTCGGAGATGACGGCACTACGTGGAGCGGCTCTGATCGCAAGTGCGCTCGACGAAGACAGAGCAACGCGAGAGCGAGCGGACCTCGCCCTCGGCGCGATCCTCTGCGGCTACGCGATCGACTCCGCCGGGTTGGGCCTCCACCACGTGATCTGCCAGACCCTTGTGAGGGTCTGCGGCACGCCGCACGCGGAGACCAACGCGGCGGTGCTTCCACACGCCCTAGCGCTCTTGGCGGAGCGGGCGCCGGAGGCGTACGGGCCTTTGGCCGAAGCGCTCGGGACCGAGATCGGCGGGCTGAAGGGGAGGGTGGAAGAGCTCGGCCGACCCAAGCCGCTGGGTCAACTCGGCGGAGACGAGTCGAAGCTGGACGAGGCCGTCGACGCGATGTTGCAGCGGTCTGAGCTGGCCCGGGTCCCAGGCACGCCGCTGACCCGGGCAGACCTGGAGCACCTGGTGCGGCAAGCCTGGGCGTAACCGTGACTTCGCAGACGTGTAGCGCTACGCGTGGATCCTGAACGTCTGAGCCCGGAGCGGCTCGCCTCCTACCACGCCTACACGCGCAAGCACAGCGTCAACTGGCCGATGTACTGCGTCGCGCGGGCGTTGCTGCTGCCGTTCTTCCTCGTCTACTTCCGCCTCGACCGGCGGGGACGGGAGTACGGGAAGGCGAAGGGGGGCGTCATCGTTGCCGCCAACCACCGCAGCTTCCTTGACCCCTTCGTCGTCGGCGCCTGCCTGCCCTGGCGACGGCCGATGAACTACATGGCCAAGGTCGAGCTCTTCGAGCGCCGCTGGCAGGGGTGGATGCTCTCCCGGCTCGGCGCCTTCCCGGTCCGGCGCGGCGAGTCCGATGAGGAATCGATGCTGACCGCACGGATGATCGCCGAACGCGGCGGTGCCGTCTGCGTCTTTCCCGAGGGGACCCGGATCCGGCGCGGCACCCTAGCCGACCCGAAGCGGGGGGTGGGGAGGCTGGCGCTGCAGACCGGCGCCGTCGTGATCCCGACTGCTGTCCTCGGCACCGAACACGTCCGCCGCGGCTGGGCAATCCGCCCGCGCAAGTGCAAGGTGCGGCTGGGCCCGCCGATGACTTTCCCCCGCGCCGAGGAGCCCTCGCCGGCGCTGGCGGAAACGGTGACGGCGCGGATCTGGCCCAACGTCCTCTTGCAGTGGGAAGACCTGGGCGGACTGCCGCCGATGCGCCGCGCCGCGGTGATTGGCGCCGGCAGCTGGGGGACGGCCGTCGCCGTCCTCCTCGCCCGCGGCGGTCTCGAGGTCCAGCTCGGGGCGCGGACGACGGATCGGGTCGAGGAGCTGATCGAGGACGGCGAGAACCGCCGCTACCTGCCCGGAGTCCCGCTACCGGAGCAGATCGACGTCCGGCCGGCCTCGGCGATCGAGCTCGCCGGGCTCGACCTAATCTGCCTTGCGATCCCCTCCAAGCAGCTGCCTCAGGCGGTCGGCGCGATTGCCGATCGGGTCAGCTCCCGCAGCGCCGTCCTGATGCTCACCAAGGGGCTGATCAGCCCGCAGGGCCAGCTTCCTTCCGACTACGTCGGCGAACGGGTGCGGGCCCGGGCGATCGCCTGCCTCGGCGGGCCCGCGCACGCTCGCGAGGCGGTCTCCGGCTCGGCCGCCCTGGTGCTGGGCTCCGCTGACGAGGAGCTACGGGTCCAGATCGGCGAGGTCTTCGACAAGGCCGGCCTCGTCTGCGAGCGCTCGCGCGACGTCACCGGGGTCGAGATGGCGGGCGCCGCCAAGAACGCCGCCGCCCTTGCCGCCGCGGCTGCTGAGCCGCACGGTTTGAACGCTGCCGGGATCGCGGTCGCCGCGATCTGGCGCGAGTGCATCGACCACGCCGTCGCCCGCGGCGCCGATCCCGACACCTTCGCCGGCCTCGCCGGGGTCGGCGACCTGACGGCGACGATGATGGCGCCGGCCGGGCGCAACCGTCGCGCCGGCGAGCTGCTCGGGACCGGCACCCCGGCGGCCGAGATCCCCGGCAAGATCGGTCAGGCCTCCGAGGGTCTCGACACGGCCCCGATCCTCGCCGAAGCAGTCGCCTCCTCCGGGGTCGAGGCCGACGCGCTCGCCAGTCTGGCGGCGCTAATCCGCGGCGATTGCGACGTCGAGGAGTGGATCGCGACGTTGCGCCGGGTCGAGCGCGAGCGCCAGGCCGCCTGATGGGCACGGGGGTAGGCTTGACCGGTGAGCGGCCCCGAGCAGAACGTCGAGCCGGCGGAGCTGGCTCCGGCGGCGAAGGCCGACCTCGACCGCGCCTTCGAGGACTTCTACCGCGCCCACCTGCGCGACGTCTATTCCTATGCCTACTACCGAGTTGGGAACCACCACGACGCCGAGGACCTGACCGAGCAGGCGTTTCTGCAGGCCTACCGTCACTTCGACCGGGCGCGGCGCGAGTCCGACGGCCGGCCGTTGCGGCCGTGGGTGATCCGGATCGCCCACAACCTCGCCTCGAACTACTACCGCGACCGCTCGCGGCGGCCGCAGACGCCACTGGAAAACGCCGATCCGATCGCCACCCGGCACGACACCGAGGCGATCGCCGAGGGCCGCGAGGAGCTACGGCAGGTGATCAAACACCTCGACGGGCTGCCCGAGGACCGGCGCGAGGCGCTGATCATGCGCTTCGCCCTCGGCATGGACAACCGCGAGATCGCGCGGGCGCTGGGGCGCTCGGATGGGGCGACCAAGGTGTTGATCCACCGCGCGATCAAACAGCTGCAGGAGGAGATGAGTGATGCCTGACTCGCGTGAGACCCTCAGTGGCTCGACCTGGGACGTGGAGGCGCTGTTGAGCGACGCTCTGCGTCCGATCGAGCCGCCCGAGCGCCTCTCCGCCCGCTTCGAGGACACGATGGCGGCGGTCACCCAAGCCGCCGCCGAGGAGCTCTCCGACTGGGCCGAGGAGCTTTCCGAGAGCGAGCTGCGGGCGCTGCGCGACCCGCGCAACTGGGTGCGGCCGGTCGTCGCCGTCGGCGCCGGCGGCGCCGCCACCGGGGCGCTGGTCCTGCTCGAGCTTCGCCGTCGGGGCCGGCAGCAGAGCCGGGGCGGGCTAAGAGCGCTGACGAGCGGGCTTCGCTCGAAGCTCTGACTTGGGCGTCCCAGCGGCGGCCGCCAGGCCGAGGATTGCGATCGTCACGTTCAGCCACTCACTGCCCCAGCCGACGATCGCCAGCACCACGAAGAGCAGGCCGATCGAGAGCGCATAAATGCGGGAGGAGACGCCCGCCACCAGTAGCCCGATCCCACCGACGGCGAGATAGAGCAGGTTGAGCCAGCCGTTCACCTGCAGGCCGCCGAGGCCGTCCGCGTAGTCGTCCAGTCCGTCGAAGGAGGCGGTGTAGAAGAAGCCGACGATCCCGAGCAGGACCAGCGCGAGGCCGGCGACGCTGGCGAAGAGACGAGCGGGGCTGGGGGCCTCCATCGGCGGCGATTGTAGGCTGCGGAGCCCGATGGCCGAGACCTGTTACCGCCACCCCGACCGCGAGACCCGCGTCTCCTGCTCTTCCTGCGGGCGGCCGATCTGCCCCGAGTGCATGACGCCGACGCCGGTCGGGATGCGCTGCCCCGAGTGCGCGAGCCAGCGGACGAAAGTGGTGCGGAACCCAACTGGGACGCCGGGTTTCGAGACGGCGCCCGCGACCTACGTCCTGATCGCGGTCAACGTGATTGTCTTCCTGGTGCAGATCGCCAGCGGCTCGGGGGGTTTGTTCTCGGGCGGGATCAGCCAGTTCACCGCCGACTTCGGCCTCTACGGGCCCTCCGTCGCCGAAGGCGAGTGGTACCGCCTCGTCACCAACGGCTTCCTCCACGCGAGCATCATCCACATCGGCTTCAACATGTTCCTGCTGCTCGTTCTCGGCCGGTTGCTCGAGCCAGCCCTGGGAACCCCTCGCTTCCTCGTTCTCTACTTCGCCTCGCTGCTCGCCGGGTCGTTCGGGGCCCTGGTCGTCGATCCCAACGTCCTCACCATCGGCGCCTCTGGTGCCGTCTTCGGGCTCGCCGGCGCCGTCTTCGTGATCGCCCGCGGCCGCGGCATGAACGAGCTGGCGGGGGAGATCGGGTTCCTGATCGTCTTCAACCTGGTATTCAGCTTCGTCTCGCCCCGGATCAGCGTCGGCGGCCACATCGGCGGCCTCGTCGGCGGGGTGATCTGCGCGCTCGTCATCGTCGCCGGCGAGAAAGGCCTCTTCGGCCGCAACCGCCTCCCGCTCGAGCTGGCGGCGATGGTCGCCATCGGCGTCCTCGCGGTGGTTGGCTCCCTCGCGGTCGCCTAGCGGTGCGTACCGCGAGCGGGCCGGGACGCCGGCGCCCGCAGCGCCTTGAAGCCGACGACCCCGGGCGGGTCGATCAGGTCCGGGTGGAGGATGTGGCCGAGCAGCTCGACGCCGTCGACGAGGCGGGGGCCGGGCTCGGCGAATGTCGTCCCGTCGACCGCATAGATGCGGGTCGCGCCGAGCGCCGCGATCCGCTCCCAGAGCTCCATCGCCTGCGCCTCGGCGTCCCCCAGCGAGCCTTCGGGCATGACCACGACGACATCGGCGCGGAGGCTCTCCAGCTCCCCCCATCCGACCGCCGGCGGGTTCAGGCCCGGGTCGCCGGCGACGTCCTCACCGCCGGCGATCGAGATCATCTCTGGGACCCAGAAGCCGGCCACCCGCGGCGGGTTCAGGCGTTGCAGCGCGACAACCCGGGGGGCGCCGGTCCCGGCCACCGCCGCGCGCACCGTCGCCAGCCGCCCCTCGAGCTCACCGCGGAGTTCGTGGGCGTGCTCTTCCATCCCAGTCGCCTCGCCCAGCCGCACGATCTCTTCGAGCATCTCGCTGAGCGTTGCGACTCTCATCGTTCGCTCAATATCGCAGTTGCGAAGTCAGGCGGACGAAAACCGACGAAGCGGGTAGCTATATTCACGTTGCCGAATGGCCGAGGACGTCCCAGCCCGAAGTACCGGGCCGCATAACCGATGAGCGTCCTACTGCTCGTCCTTCTAGCCCTGTTGATTGCGATCAACGGCTTTTTCGTTGCGGCCGAGTTCGCCCTGGTCCGCACCCGCCGCGGCAAAATCGAACAGGCCGTCGAGGAGGGCGAGGCCGGCGCCGAGGCCGTGGTCGAGCAACTGGACCGGATCGACGAATCCCTCTCCGCCTGCCAGATCGGGATCACGATGGCCTCGATCGGGATCGGCTTCCTCGGCGAGCCCTCGCTGGCGAAGCTGCTGGAGCCGCTCTTCGGCGGCCTCTCACACGCTGCCGCCGCTGGGCTCTCCCTGGCGATCGCCTTCGCATTCGTCACCGCGCTCCACATCTCGATCGGCGAGCAGGTGCCGAAGATGCTGGCGATCGCCCAGCCCGACCGGACCGCGCGACGGATCTCCCGACCGCTCGGCTGGTTCGCCCTCGCCACCACCCCGGTCACCAAAGCGCTGAGCTGGGTCTCCAACGGCGTCGTCCGCCTCTTCGGCGTCGACCCGACCGACCTCGAAGAGCACCACACCTCCGAGGACCTGAAGCAGATCATCGACAGCTCCCGCATGGGCGGGCACCTCGACCCCGGCGAGGCGGGAATGCTCGGCGGCGTCTTCCACCTGCATGAGCAGGAGGCGCGCGAGGTGATGACGCCGATCCCGGCGGTCGTCACGGTCGACGCCTCCGATTCGGTCGAGGCGGCGCTGCGGCGCTGCGTCACCTCCGGCCACACCCGCCTCGTCGTGATCGAAGACGACAACCCCGACCGGGTCAAAGGCGTCGTCCACAACAACAGCCTCGCCCGGCTCTACATGAGCGAGGGCCCGGACGCGCCGCTGGAGACCGTCACCCGCGACGCCCTGATCGTCCCCGAGACCCGTCCCCTCGACGACCTCCTGCACGACCTGCAGGTGCAGCGGACCTCGCTCTCGGTCGTCGTCGACGAGTACGGGCGCACGGTCGGGATCGTCACCGTCGAGGACATCCTCGAGGAGGTCGTGGGGGAGATCGAGGACGAGACCGACCCCCGCGCCGCCGCCGTCCGCAAACTCACCAACGGCGACTATTTCGTTCGCGGCCACGTCTCCCTCGGTGATCTCGCCGACGCCGGGATCGAGCTGCCGGTCGACACCGACGCCTACAACTCGGTCGGCGGCTATGTCTTCGGCGAGCTCGGACGATTGCCGAAACGGGGCGACTCGATCGTCACCAACGGGTACACGATCCGAGTCGAGGCGGTGCGGGAGAACCGGATCGAGGCGGTCCGGATCAGCGGCGCCGATAGCGATTCCGTCCGCACCCCCGCCTAACTTCATCGGGCAACCCGCTTCCGCTCGAATCTTGGAGGTACCGCATGTGGGTTGTTCGCTTGACCGACAAGCAGCTTGAGGTCCTGAGGGCGTTACTGCGCTCAGAGGAGCACCTCGGCCCGGCGCTCAAAGGAGCGGTCGAGGCACTGGACCTGGCCCGTTGGGACGACTTACCTGAGGCTGAGCTCCCCTGGGGCGAGATAGAGACCGTCGCCCGCCGTCAGGGGATCTCAGAGGCCGATGTGATTTGGGACATCAGCGGCAAGAGCAGCAAAGCCGCTTAGGAGTCAGTCGTACGAGTAGAACCCGGCCCCGGACTTCCGGCCCAGCTTTCCTTCCTCGCACATCTTCACGATGATCGGCGGGGGGTTGTGGGTCGGCTCGTTCGATTCGGCGTAGAGGGCGTCGCCGATCGCTTTCGAGACGTCCATGCCGACGAAGTCGAGGAGGGCGAGGGGGCCCATCGGGTGGCCGGCGCCGAGCTTCATGCAGGTGTCGACGGCGCCGGGCTCCATGCCGGTCCGTTCGACCATGCGGGCGGCGTCGAAGAGGTAGGGGAAGAGGAGGCGGTTGACGACGAAGCCGGCTTCGTCGGGGACCTCGACCGCGGTCTTGCCGAGGGCCGCGCACCAGGCGAGGGCCTTCTCGCGGGAGTCGGCAGCGCCGTCGGGGATGCAGACCTCGACCAGCTTCATCCGCGGCACCGGGTTGAAGACGTGGAAGCCGTAGAGCTTCGGGGTGCCAGCTGCCTCGGCGATCTCGGCGATGCTGAGCGAGGAGGTCGTAGTCGCGAGGTCGGCGTTCGGGCAGGCCTCGGCGATCGTCCGCAGCAGCTCGCCCTTCGGCCCTACCTCCTCGACGATCGCCTCGACGATGACGTCACAGTCGGCGAGGTCCTTCGGGTCGGTGGTCACCCGCAGCCGTGAGGGCTCGCCGCCCTCGATCTTGGCGCAGGCCGCGACGACTTTCTCCTCCGCGCGCCAGGCCGAGGCCTCGCTACGGGCGAGCAGGATCGTGTCTGCGGTGGTGGTCGAGACCGCGGCAAGGCCGGTGGCTATCGCCCCGCTGCCCGCGATCCCCGGACTCGTGTACCCCTGATTAGCGCTCATTGGCCGGGGCTTCTATCACGCATCAACGCCGGGATGACGCGCGGGTTCTGGTCAGCCTCAACATTGGCTGACTGACCAGTCAATCGGCTACCCTCAAAGGAGGACTGCGCGGCGCGCGCACCACGATCTTCAGAAGAACGGAGGCTGGCGATGGGCAACGGCAACGGCAAGTTCGGCGGGCAGGAGGTAGTCATCGTCGAGGCGGTACGCACCCCGATCGGGCGGGGCCACCCGGAGAAGGGCTACTACAAGGACCTCCACGCCTCCAACCTTCTGGCTCGCACTTACAAGGAGCTGATCGAGCGCTCGGGAATCGACCCGAACGAGGTCGGCGACGTGATCGCCGGCTGCGTCCAGCAGTTCGGCGAGCAGGGGCTGAACATCGGCCGCAACGCCTGGCTCGAGGCCGGACTGCCGCAGGAGGTGCCGGGGACGACCGTCGACCGCCAGTGCGGCTCCGCCCAGCAGGCCGTCAACTTCGCCGCCGCGCTCGTCGCCTCCGGCGTCCACGACGTCGCCATCGGCGGCGGCGTCGAGCACATGGGCCACATCTCCTTCGCCGACTCGTTCTCGGTGATGCAGGAGCACGGGATGGCCTTCTCGCCCGAGCTGATGGAGAAATACGACCTGATCCCGCAGGGGCTCTCGGCGGAGATGATCGCCGACCAGTGGGAGATCCCCCGCTCCGAGCTCGATGAGCTCGGCGTCCGCTCCCAGCAGCTCGCCAAACAGGCGACCGACGAGGGGCGCTTCGAGCGCGAGATCCTGCCGATGCAGGTGAACGGCGACACCTACGCCACCGACCAGGGCCTTAGGGAGACGACGATCGAGGGTCTCTCGCAGCTGAAACCGGCCTTCAAGGAGGACGGCAAGATCACCGCCGGCAACTCCTCGCAGGTCTCCGACGGCGCCGCCGCGGTGCTGCTGATGACCCGCGAGAAGGCCGATGCCCTCGGACTGAAGCCGCGGGCGCGGATCTTCGACCAGACGACGGTTGGCGTCGACCCGGTGATCATGCTCACCGGCCCGATCCCGGCGACCCGGAAGCTGCTCGAGCGCAACGGGATGACGATGGACGACATCGACTTGGTCGAGATCAACGAGGCCTTTGCCTCCGTCGTCGCCGCCTGGCGCCGCGAGCTCGACCCCGACATGGACCGGGTAAACGTCAACGGCGGCGCGATCGCGCTCGGCCACCCGCTCGGCTCGACCGGCGCCCGCCTGATCACCACCCTGCTGCACGAGATGGAGCGCTCCGACAAGGAGATGGGCTTGGTGACGATGTGCTGCGGCGGCGGGCTTGGTACCGGCACCCTGATCCAGCGGGTCTAGGCGTTGGGGACCGGGGCAGGGGATAGCTTTCCCTGCCTCGTCCACCCCTAGATCTAGGAGATAACTTGAACAAGGCATTGCTGGCGGCGATTGCCGTCCTGGTGGCACTTGCCGCGCTCGTGGCCGGCTGCGGCGGCGGCGACAGCACCACCGACGAGACGGTCACCCTGACGAAGACCGAGTTCATCAAGCAGGGCGACGCGATCTGCAAAGAAGGCAACGAAGAAATCTCTGAAGGCTTCGAAGAGTACGCCGAAGAAAACGATCTCCCTCAGAACAAAGAACCGAGCACCGAGCAGGGGATCGAGATCACCGAAACCGTGATCCTGCCCAACATCCAGCAGCAGGCCGAAGAAATTCGCGAGCTGGGCGCGCCGGAGGGCGACGAGGACCAGGTTGATGAGCTGCTGACGTCGCTCGAAGACGCGGTTGCCGAAGGCGAAGACGATCCTGAACTGCTCTTCAAGGGCAACACGGATCCGTTCGCCGAGGTGAACGAACTGGCCAAGGACTACGGCTTCAAGGTCTGCGGCGAAGAATGACCACCTGGTCCGGGGGCGGCCCTGCCTAGCCCCCGGACCGATCTTTTCCCACTCCTTACTTGCTTCGGCGCGATCTGCGTGTAGGTTTTCCTCGACCGTTCAAGGAACTTGGAGGAAATCGTGTTCAGCAGGGCATTCGTTGTTGGGATTTTGTTGATGGCATGTTTCGCGCTCGCGGCGTGCGGCAGCGGTAGCGACACCACGGGCGCCGGTAGCACCGATGCCACCGCGGCCGACACCACCGAAGCCGGAGACAGCACCGAAGCCACCAACGACGGCAGCGCTGAAGAAGACACGACGGAAGCTGGTGAAGACGGCTCCTCCGCGGCGCCAACCGTCACCGGCCCCTCGCTGAAGAAAGCCGAATACATCAAAAAAGGCGATGAAATCTGCGGCAAAGTGCCGCAGGCCTTCCAACCGCTCTTCCAGAAGGTCAACGGCGAACTGAAGGAAGAAGAAAAACAGCAGAAGAAGAAGTTCTCGGCCGCCGAAAAAGAAGAAGCGGTCAAACTCAAAGCGGCGGTCCCGCCTTTGGGGACGGCGCTCGAAGAATTCGGCAAGCTTGGCTCGCCGGCAGGTGACGAGGAATTCGCCCAGGAAGTTGTCGATGCCCTGGATGCGGCGAAGACGGGACTGGAAGAAGACCCGAGCCTGCCGTTTACCGGCAAAGGGTCCCCCTTCGAAGAATTCGTCAAGCTGACCAAGGGGTACGGGTTCCAGTCCTGTCCCAGGCTGTAGGCATTCGACCTGTGCCCGCCTCACTTGCTGGGACGCCCCTTTACGTGTAATTTTCCCTGATCGTTCAAGGAGATGGAGGGAAAAGTGCTTTGCAGGGGACTAACGCTGTCGT
>VAYN01000019.1 GCA_005885405.1 Actinomycetota bacterium
AGACCGCCACCCCCGCCCCGCAGGGGCAGGAGCGCGGCCAGGGTGCCGCCGCCCAGGGCGCCGAGGAAAGCTCGGCGCCCCAGACGGGGCGGAGATGAGAGCCGCCCAGCCGTGCTGCTAGCTGGTCGGCACGGGCAGCGGCGGCACTACCGGAGCGACGACGTCGACCTTGCCCTGCATCCATGGGTGGACCGCGCACATGTAGTAGAGCGTGGCGCCGGCTTCAGCGGTCACTTCCTGGGCGAAGTGGCCGCCCTTCTTTTCGCCGCTGAACCAGGAGTCGCCCTTCTTGCTCGTGGTCCCCATCGTGCTCCAGCCGGCCGGTCCAGCTTTGGCCGGGTTCTTCGTGATCTGTTCGGTTTTCGGGTTGAAACCGTGCCAGGTCGCGATCGAGAGGCAGATGTGTTTCGGCGCGAAGCAGCCCTTGCGCGCTTTCGGGGTCTTCGGCAGGGAGCCTTTGGTGACCAGGGAGAAGGTGTGCGGGCCGACCTGTTTCGGGTTCGTCTTGTTGACGATTTCCAGCTGGTCGCCGACGGTGACCGAGGATGGGCCGACGAATTTCAGCTTGCCCTGGGTCAGCTCCATCGAGATCACGTCGGTGGTGCCGGTGGGGGTCGCGGCGCCGGCGACACCGGAACCGGCGACGGCGAGGGTGAGCGCGGCTGCTGGGACCGCGAGGGCCAGTGCCCGCAGGCGGGCGCGGCGTGAGAGCTTGCTGTGCAAAGCGTGCCTTTCTCTGAGAGATCGTGTTGGCGGCATCTTATGCGACGCCCGATAGCCTTTTGGGGTGCCAACTTTCCTCCACACCTGCTACCGGATCGGCGACATCGACCGCTCGGTCGCCTTCTACGAGAAGCTCGGCTTCGAGGAGGTGCGGCGGATGCCGATCGGCGAGGAGGCGATCAACGTCTTCATGGCGATTCCCGGCGAGGACCCCCGCCTCGAGCTCACCTACAACCACGGAGTCACCGAGTACGAGCACGGCACCGGCTACAACCACATCGCCCTTCTCGTCGACGGCAACCTCGACGACACCTTGGCCCAGCTGGCGGAGCTAGGCATCGAGCCCGAAAAGCCGCCCTACCGCCCCGGCGGCCGCACCGAGGGCCACCGCATCTGCTTCGTCCGCGACCCGGACGGCTACCGGATCGAGCTGATCGGGGAGTAGCTCTCAGCCGGCGCTGATGCCGCCGCCGGCGGGCGGGGCGGGTGCTGGGCTAGGTTCCGGCGTGGGAGTCGGTTCGGGCTCGGGCGTCGCAGCTTCTTCCTGGCCGCCTTCTTCTTCCCCGCCTTCGTCGTCGCCCTTGCCTTTGCCCTCGTTTTCGGATTCTTCTTCTGAGCCTTCGTAGGTTTCTTCTTCTTCGTAGCCGTCGTAGCTGCCGGAGGTGTGGTCGCTGTCGAGGCCTTCGAGCTCGGGTGCGGAGCCGGTCTCGAATTCGGGGCAGTCGCCTTCGACGGCTTCGGACATGTAGTTGGCCCAGATCGGGCCGGCGGTGGGTCCGCCGAAGCCGGTGTATTCGCGGGTGGTCGGGTGGCCGACCCAGACGGCGGTCGAGAAGAGCGGGGTGAAGCCGACGAACCAGGCGTCGGAGAGCTCCTCCGAGGTACCCGTCTTGCCGGCGGCGCTGGAGCAGCCCATCGTGGTGTAGCCGGCGCCGGTGCCCTGGGTGATCACTCCCTCGAGGATCCGGGTCACTTCGTAGGCCTGGCCCTCGGTGAGAACGCGCTTGCCGGACTCTTTCTCGAAGTCGTCGACCTTGCCATCGGGGAACTCGACCTTGCTGACCGCGGTCGGGTCGTGGTGGATGCCGCCGCTGGCGAGGGTCGCGTAGGCGTCGGCCATTTCCAGCGGGGTGACGCCGGCGCCGAGACCGCCGATGCCCTCCGCCGGGACCGATTGGAGGGGAGATTCGATCCCCATTTCCTTTGCCGTCTCGGTCACGTTTTCTGGGCCGACGTCGAGGTCGAGCTGGGCGTAGACGACGTTGACCGAGTCCCAGGTCGCGCTTTCGAGGTCGTAGGTCCCTCCCCCCTCACCCTCGGAGTTGTTCACCGTCCAGGTGCCGCCACCGGGGATTTCCAGCGTCTTCGGCGAGGTGCCGTCGTAATAGGTGGAGGCCGGATCGATCCCCTCCTTGACCGCGGTGGTGAGGACGAAGGTCTTGAACGAGGACCCTGGCTGGCGGCGCGCCTGCCAGGCGTAGTTGAACTGACTTTCGTCGGCGAAGCCTTCGGTATTGGCGAGGGCGACGATGGCGCCGTTCTTCGGGTTGACGGAGGCGAGGCCGGCGACCGGGCCGCCTTCCGAATAACAGACGGAGCAGTAGTTTTCGACCGCGTATTCGGCCTTCGCCTGCAGGTCCGGGTCGATCGTCGTGTAGGCCTTGAGACCGCCTTTGCGGACGGTGTTGATCCCGTACTTGTCGATCAGTTCGTTCTGGACGAGGTCGAAGAGGAACGGGTCCTTGATCACCTGGTACTTGTCGCCCGGGTTGAGGCCGAGGCCGCGGGTTTTCGCCTCGCGGTATTCGTTGCCGGTGATGTAACCCTGTTCGTTCATCACCAACAGCACCTCGTTGCGTCGCTTCAGCGCCGCTTTGGGGTCGAGGAACGGGTTGTATTCGGAGGGCGCCTGCGGCAGCCCAGCGAGCAGCGCCGCCTCGGTCAGGTCGAGGTCCTTGGCGGGCTTGGAGAAGTAGGTCTGCGAGGCGGCCTCGGCGCCGACCGCGGTCTGTCCTTCGACCGTCCCGTAGGGGGCGCTGTTGAGATATTGGGTGAGGATCCACTGCTTGGAGTGGGCTTCCTCGAGCTCGACCGCGAGCGAGGCTTCGATCAGCTTTCGCTTCAGCGTGTTTTCCGGGTTGTGGATGTAGAGGTTGCGGACCAGTTGCTGGGTGATCGTCGAGGCGCCCTGGACCGCGGCGCCGGCCTGCAGGTCCTTCCAGGCGGCGCGGGCGATGCCTTCGTAGTCGAGCGCTCCGTGCTCGAAGAAGTTCTTGTCCTCGATCGCGATCGTGGCGTCGCGGAGGACCTGCGGCTGCGCCTTTTCGGGCAGTGGCTGGCGCACGTTTTCGGAGCGGATGAACCCGATCAGGCTGCCGTCGGCGGCGTAGATCGCCGAGGAGCGGCCCTTCTGCACCGGCTTCAGGCTGGAGAGGGGCGGCGCCGAGTTGTAGACGTTGATCGCCCAGGCAGCCGCGATTCCACCGGCGATCGCCACAAGCGCAGCGAGCACCCCGAGCGGGATCGCGATCTTGTGCCAGATGGGATGGTGCGGCTTGCGTCGCCGCCTGCGGACCCGCGTGGCCATTCGTTGCGGATTGTAGGGAGCCGCAGGCACCGGCCACCGGCGCGATGGAAGCGCGCAATCCCGCTTGCCATCCCGATAGGCTCGCGCGCGGCAGGTTCTTGTTCAAGGGAGAGGAAGAAAAGTGAAACTTGTAATCGGGATCGTTCGCCCCGAGCAGGCGAACCAGGTCCTCGAGGCGCTGCACCGGGCCGAGGTCCGGGGCTTCTCGATGAGCCGGGTCCAGGGGCACGGCGGCGAGATGGACCGGGTCGAGACCTACCGCGGGACGACCGTGCAGATGGGTCTCTCGGAGAAGGTCAGGTTCGAGGTCGCGGTCTCCGACAACTTCGTCGACAAAACCGTGGGGGCGCTCTGTGAAGGCGGCCGCACCGGCGAAGTCGGCGACGGCAAGATCTTCGTTGTGCCGCTCGACCACGCGGTGCGGATTCGCACCGGCGACAGCGACGAGGGCGCCGTGACGCCGGTGAGCAAATGAGCGGCGTCGACACGGGCGATACCGCCTGGATGCTGATCGCCACCGCGCTGGTGCTGTTGATGACGCCGGCACTGGGTCTCTTCTACGCCGGGTTGGTCCGCTCCAAGAACACGCTCAACACCNNNNTACTCGCTCGCCTTCGACGGCGACGGCGCCCTGATCGGCGGTCTCGGCAACGCCTTCCTCAGCGGCGTCGACTTCGCGCCGCGGGAAGGGACGACGATCCCCGAGCTCGTCTTCTTTGCCTTCCAGGCGACCTTCTGCATCATCACCACGGCGCTGATCTCCGGCGCGGTGGTCGAGCGGATGCGGTTTGGACCCTTCCTCGTCTTCTCGGCGTTGTGGTCGGTGCTCGTCTACGCCGTGCTCGCCCATTGGGCCTTCGGCGGCGGTTGGCTGATCTCCGGCGGCACCCTGGACTTCGCCGGCGGCGTCCCAGTCGAGATGGCCTCCGGGTTCTCAGCCCTGGCGGCGGCGCTGGTGGTCGGAGCGCGGAAAGACTACGGCCGCCAGGCGCTCCTCCCCCATAACGCCGTCTACGTCTTGCTCGGCGCCGGCTTGCTGTGGTTCGGCTGGTTCGGGTTCAACGGCGGCAGCGGCTTCTCGACCGGGGACCCGAGCGTGCTCGCCTTCACCAACACGCTGCTCTGCCCGGCGGCGACGTTGGTCGTCTGGTTCGCGCTCGACCTGATCCGCGGCCGCAAGGTGACGGCGATCGGCGCCGCCACGGCGATCATCGTTGGCTGCGTCCTCATCACCCCGGCGGGCGGGTTCGTCAGCCCCGGCTGGGCGATGCTGCTTGGCGCCCTTGGCGCGATCCCCAGCTACGGGATCATCGTCTGGCGCACGCGCACCCGGGTTGACGAGACCCTCGACGTCCTCGCCGCCCACGGCACCGCGGGCTTCATCGGGATCCTCTTCATCGGTTTCTTCGCCCAGGAGACCTGGAACGGGGTCTCCGACGGCCTCTTCTACGGCAACGCCGAGCAGTTGCTCGACCAGGTCTTCGCCGCTCTGGCGGCGCCGGCCTACGCCTTCGTCATGACCTTCATCCTTCTGAAGGCGGTCGGCGCGGTAATGCCGCTGCGGGCGACGGACAAAGAAGAGGCGATGGGGATGGACATCAACCAGCACGGCGAGGAGGCCTATGTCACTGGCGAGGGGGCGATTTTGTTGCTTCCTGATGACCATGACAAAGTCGCCGTGCCGGTCGCTGATCCAGGGTAGGTGTTAGCGGGTGACCGGGAGGCCCTCTCCAGACGCAGCTCGCCTATGGCTCATGCTGAGTGTCTGGAGAGGGCCTCCCGGTCACCCTTTCGACAGGATTTGCGACCTGGCTGGGTGCGTACAGGTCTCTACGCGCGGAGTCGGTAGCCGCGGCTGAAGAGGCGGAGGTTGACGAGGAAGAGCGCGGCGGTCGCTGCCGTCAGCGCCAGCAGCGAGAGGGCGATGCTGACTTCGGTGTAGCCGACGAAGCCGTAGCGGACGAGGTTGATCATGTAGTAGATCGGGTTGAAGTGGGTCAGCGTCTCGTAGGGCTCGGGGAGCAGCGCCGCCGAGTAGAAGACGCCGCCGAGGAAGATCAGCGGCGTGAGGACGAAGGTCTGGGCGAAGGCGACGTCGTCGAACTGTTCGGCGCGGACCCCGATCAGGACCCCGAGCTGGCTGAAGAAGAAGCCGACGAGGAAGAGCGAGGGGATCAGCACGAGGACGTGGTCGACCGGGAGGTCGACGAGGAGGACCGAGACGATGAAGGTGAGGACGGCGACGATCAGGCCGCGCATGAAGCCGCCGAGTGAGAAGGCGAGCAGCAGCTCGGCTGGCGAGGCGGGCGAGGAGAGCTGGTCCTGGATCGCGCCCTGGAACTTCTGCTGGAGGATCGACGACGAGTTGTTGGAGAAGGCGTTGGTCGACCAGGCCATCATGATCAGCCCGGGGATGACGAAGACCACGTAGTCGATCCCGTGCAGCTTGTCGATGCGGGAGCCGAGCGCGGCGCCGAAGACGGAGATGTAGAGGAAGGTTTCCAGCAGCGGCGCGCCGATCGTCTGCTTCTTGATCTTCATGAAGCGGTTGACCTCGCGGCGCCAGAGGGTGGCGAAACGGATCTGGGCGGCGCTCATGCCTCCACCTCCGGGGTGACCTCGATGTGGGAGCGGGAGAGCTCGCCGCGGCCAACCAGCGCCAGGTAGGCGTCCTCGAGGTTGGCGACATCGAAGCGCTCGGCGAGGGCCTCGCTGGTGCCCTCGGCGACGATCTGCCCCTCGGCGATGAAGGCGATCCGGTCGCAGAGCTGCTCGGCCTCCTCGAGGTAGTGCGTGGTGAGGAGGATCGTCGTCCCCTCCTGGTTGATTTTCTGGACGTAGTGCCAGAGCTCGAGGCGGAGCTCGACGTCGACCCCGGCGGTCGGCTCGTCGAGGATCAGCAGGCGCGGCCGGTGCATCATCGCCCTGGCCAGGATCAGCCGCCGTTTCATCCCGCCGGAGAGGGTGCGGGTGCGCTCGTCCTTCTTCTCGGTCAGGGAAAAGGTCTCGAGCAGTTCTTCCGTGCGCTCGCGGCGCTCGCGGCGCGGCATCCCGAAGTAGCCGGCGTGGTAGTCGAGCGTCTCCTCGACGGTGAGGAACCAGTCGATGTTCGGCTCCTGCGGGGCGAGGCCGACCGCCTGGCGCGCCTCGGCGTAGTGGCCGATCGCGTCGTTTTCGAAGATCTCAATCGAGCCGCCGGTCGGCTGCGCGAGCCCGGTCGTGCAGTGGATCAGCGTCGACTTGCCGGCGCCGTTGGGCCCGAGCAGGCCGAAGAACTCCCCCTCCTCGATCTCCAGCGAGACGCTCCGCAGCGCCTCCACCCCGTTCGGGTATCGCTTCTCCAGGTCGGTGATGTCGAGCGCCTTCATGCCGCGCACGACTCTAGCCAGCGACGGGCGCGGACTCCTCAGCGGCGCCAGAACCGCCAGCTGAAGCGGCGCCCGTCGACGAACCAGACGACCTTGTGCCAGCCGGCGGCCGAAGAGGTGACCTTGTTGACGTAAAGCACTTCCGCTCCGGCTTCTTGATTTTCGGCGCAGAAGCGCCTCCTCGACGGGAAGGTGATGCAGACCGTGTAGGTCACCGGCTGGGTGCTGCGGATAAAGGCGCCGACCTTGCTGCGGTGGGCGCATTCATGGGCAGGGCGCGCGGAGCGGCTCAAGCCGCAAGCGACGTAGGTGCGGATCTGCGGCTCTGGCGGTGGTGGAGGTGGAGGCGGTGGCGGTGGCGGTGCTTCATACGAACACGGGCAGGGCAGGTCCTCGCAGGCGACGCCATCGCCGTCGCCGTCGAGCCGGTAGGGGTCGCCCGGCAGGAGGTATTCCTGGGCTTCGGCCTGATTGGCGAAGTCGGCGCAGTCGTAGTCGAGCGCCTTCGCTTCGGGCGGCGAGGGAAACGCCGCGACCGCGAGCGCGGCGGCGGCGGCGACCAATAGGAGGACGAACCGTTTGATCGGGAGATCTTAAGCGGACCTTCGGCGTTCGTCCTTTTACCCCCATATGACCCGGAAAGGACGAACGCCGAGGGCGAGGTGTCATATAAGTGCGGCATGACTGTGACCGCGCCGTTACTTGCCGTCGATGCGCCCTCAATGCTCTTCCGCGCCTTCTATGCGCTGCCGAGCAAGATCACGGGGCCGGACGGGCGGCCGGTGAACGCTCTGCTGGGGACGGCGAATTTGATCCTGCGCGAGGTCGAACTGCACAAGCCGCGCGCGGTCGTCCTCTGCTTCGGCCCCGATGCTGCCGCCTACCGGACCGAGCTCTACCCCGCTTACCACGCCGAGCGCGCGGCTGGACGGTCGCGACCGGCGAGGACCTCGAGGCCGACGACCTGCTCGGGACCTACGCGAAACTCGAGGCCGCGGTGGGCGGGCGGGCGCTGCTGCTGACCGGGGACCGCGACATGTACCAGTGCGCGAGCGAGGACGTAACCGTCCTCTACGTCCGCACCGGCGGCAAAAGCGGCGGCGCCGAAGAGGTCGGGCCGGCGGAGGTGCGCGAGCGCTACGGGATCGACCCGGAGCTGGTGCCCGACTTCATCGCCCTGCGCGGCGATCCCTCCGACGGGCTGCCGGGCGCCAAGGGCGTGGGGCCGAAAACTGCGGCGGAGCTGCTGCGCGAGCACGGCTCCCTGGAGGCGATCCTCGACAACGCGATCCGCGAGCGGCGCCCGGCGCTGCGTGGGGCGCTGATCGAGGGCAAGGAGGATCTGTTGATCTTCAAAGACATCGCGACGCTGCGCGACGCCAAGGTGAAGCGGCCGAAGGATCGCGCTACCGACTGGCACGGAGCCGCCGAAGCCGCACGCGCGCGCGGGATGAAAAAACTCGCCGAGCGGCTGGAAGCGAACGCGGACTAGGCGTGTCGAGTTTGTTCGGCCCTCCCGAACAAAGTCGACATTCAGGTAGAGCGGGGGGCGGTGGCGAGCCCCCAGGCCGAGACGATCGCCCAGACGCCCTCGAGCAGGACGAAGCCCCACTGGGCGGCCGCCACCGCGAGCACGGCGAGGATCGCCGAGCCGCCGAGGTTGAGCGCGAGGTAGAGGCGCGAGTCCGGCCGCATGCGCTCGAACTGGACCGCGGCGAAGGCGGCGAGGATCAGCAGCGCGCCGACGATCTGGATTGCTTGGTCCACGAGCCGAGACTATTGACGTGTCGACTTTGTCTCCCCATGGAGGACAAACTCGACAGGGCCGGGTACCTTCGCCGGGTGGACCCGGCCTCCCTCCCCCTCTTCGAGCAGCGCCAGCTGCGCAAGCGTTGGCGCTACGTCGGCCTCTTCGCCGAGGAGGTGATGCTGTGCGCGGCTCGGGCCGAGGTCGGACCGCTGACGCAGTCCTTCTGGGTCCTGCTCGACCGGCAATCCGGGCAGCAGTGGAACCACACTGCGCTCGCTCCCGGCAGCAAGGAGGTGACGATGGACGGGCCGCGGCTGGAGATCGACGGGCCGGGGCTCCGCGCCTCGCTGCGGCTCGGCGAGGTGACCCCGATCGAGGTCACCTGTCCCAGCGGCCGCGCCAGTGCCTGGACCCGCAAGCAGGTCGGGATGCCGGTCGGGGGGACGATCGAGGTGCCGGGGCAGCGCTGGGAGGTCACGGGTCATGGCGTCGACGACGAGTCCGCAGGGCACCACCAGCGCCAGACGAGCTGGAACTGGTCGGCTGGCGTCGGCACCGCCGCCGACGGCCGCACCGTCGCCTGGAACCTCGTCACCGGGATCAACGACCCGGCGCAGGGCAGCGAGCGGGCGATATGGATCGAGGGCGAGCCGGCCGAGCCGCCGCCCGTCCGCTTCGACCGCCCCAACGAGATTGACCTCGAAGCCGCCGGGTCCCTCCGCTTCGCCACCGAGTCCGAACACACCCACGACGACAACTACCTCGTGATCCGCTCCCGCTACCGCCACCGCTTCGGCAGCTTCACCGGGTCGCTGGGTGGCGTTGAGCTGGCGGAGGGACTTGGGGTGATGGAGGAGCACGATGCCCGCTGGTAGGCGTCCCCGCAAGCTCACCCGCGCCCAGATCTTCCTGATGCGGCGGACGCCGCGCAAGCGCGAGCGCTTCATCTGCGACTACGTCTTCCCCTCCCACATCCGCGGCAGAGTCCGCAAGCAAAGGCCGCAGATCGCCGAGCGCGACTGGCCCCTCGTCGAACAGGGGCTGCGCGAGTGGTTCGTCTGCTGCGCCTGGCGCGGAGGCGCTGTACTCGGTATGCCCTCGCGAGCGGTTGACGAAGCCTGGCACGAGTTCATCCTCGACTCGATCGCCTACATCGACTTCTGCGAGAAAGCCTTCGGTGCGTACCTCCACCACACGCCCGATGAGGCGATGTCGACGCCGATGGGCAACGCGCTCGCCCAGACGGTGCACGCCTGGGATCGCTCCGAGGTGGGGCAGGACGAGGAATCGGTGCTCTGGGACCTCGACGAGCGGCTGGGGATCGACGAGCCGCTCGGGCTCGACGGGATGCAGCTCGCCGGTGTCCGCTCCGCCGCCTCCGCCTACCCGATGATGGCCGCCCCCTGCTTCGTCGGCGCCGGCGGTGTCTTCGGCACCGGTGGAGAAGGCGGGGGCGAAGGCGGCGGTGGGGGCTGCGGCGGCGGGGCCGGTTGCTCGGGCGGCTGTGGGGGCGGGGGCGGCGGCTGTGGCGGAGGCGGTGGGTCCTAAGCCCGGTGCTCGGGGTTCGGGAGGTCGAACCTGCAGCCTGCTTCCCACTCTTTCGGCTGGTTGCCGTGGGCGGGGATGCCGCCGGCGTCCTTGAGGATCCGGGCCAGGTGCATCAGGTTCCAGGCGGCAAAGACGGTGTTGCGGTTGGTGAAGTCGTTGTCGGGGCCGCCTGAGCCTTCGTCGAGGTAGGAGGGGCCGGGGCCGGCCTCGCCGATCCAGCCCGAGTCGGCCTGGGGCGGGATCGTGTAGCCGAGGTGCTGCAGCGAGTAGAGGACGTTCATCGCGCAGTGCTTGATCCCGTCCTCGTTGCCGGTGACGATGCAGCCGCCGACGCGGCCGTAGTAGGCCCACTGTCCCCGGTCGTTGAGCAGGTGGGAGTTGCCGTAGAGGCGCTCGATCACGTGGGTCGCCACCGAGGACTTCTCCCCCAGCCAGATCGGCATCCCGAGGACGAGGATGTCGGCGGCCAGCACCCGCTCGTAGATCTGCGGCCACTCGTCCGTGGCCCAGCCGTGTTCGGTCATGTCGGGCCAGACGCCGATCGCCAGCTCGTGGTCGATCGCCCGGATGCAGTCGACCTCGACCCCCTGCGCGCGCATCACCTCGATTGACTTATCCATCAGCCCCTGCGTGTTCGAGGTCTCGGGGCTGCGCTTCAGCGTGCAGTTGATGTACAGCGCTTTGAGGTCGGAGTAGTCGGCCATGTCTCCCTTTCGTCGGTCGGCCGGGCGAGCCTCCCACATCGACCCTTACGGATGTGTGAACTACCAGCTGTCGACGAATCGGTGGCTGCCGGAGGGACGGGAGTCGCCGGCGGCGTTGAGGGTGGAAGCGATCAGGCCGCGAGTCTCTGCCGGATCGATGACGTCGTCAAGCTCGAACAGGGCCGCCGCATTCAGCGCCTTCGCGTTCTCTTCGGCCTGGGCGGTGAGGTCGCGGACGCGCTGCTCGCGCTCGGCCTCGTCCGGGATCGCCTCGAGCTCCTTGCGCAGGGCAAGGCGGACGGCACCCTCGAGGCCCATCGGCCCGAGGTGGGCGCTCGGCCAGGCGACCGTCAGCAGCGGCTCGTGGAGGCTGCCGCCTACCATCGCCTGGGCGCCGAGGCCGTAGCCGCGCCGCAGGACCACCGCGACGAGCGGCACCCGCAGGGCGGCGCCGGCGACGAGCAGGCGTGAGGCGTGGCGGACGAGCCCGGTCGCCTCGGCCTCGGGCCCGACCATGTAGCCGGGGGTGTCGACGAGGGAGACGACGGGGAGGCCGAAGGCGTCGCAGAGCTGCAGCAGCCGGGCCGCCTTGTCGCTTGCATCGCTGGTCACCGCCCCGGCCATGTGGCGGGTGTCGTTGGCGATGATCCCCAGCGCGCGGCCGTCGATCCGCGCCAGCGCCGTCACCATCTCCGGCGCGAAGCGCTCGCGCAGGTAGGTGACCGAGCCTTCGTCGGCGAGGGTCTCGATGATCGGCCGCGGGCTGTAGGCGCGGCGCTTGCGCTCGGGGATGAGCTCGCGCAGTCGCGCCTGGTCGGGCTCGGGGCCGGGCACGGTACGACCCTGGAAGTAGGCGAGCAGCTTCTTCGTCGCCGCCGTCGCCTCGGCCTCGTCGGCGACCGCGACGTCGACGACGCCGTTCGCGGCCTGTACCTCCAGCGGCCCGACCTCGTCCGGATGGACGTCGCCGAGGCCACCACCAGCGATCATCGCCGGCCCGCCCATCCCCAGCGAGCTCCCCTCGGTGGCGACGATCAGGTCGGCGCAGCCGGCGATCACGGCGTTGCCGGCGAAGCAGCGGCCGTGGACTATCGCGATCCGCGGCACCAGTCCGGAGAGCTTCGCCCAGAGCGCAAAGGCGCGGGTGTCAAGGGCGGAGACGACGGGATAGTCGGTGTCGCCGGGCCGCCCTCCCCCGCCCTCGGCGTAGAAGACGACGGGCAGCCGCATCCGCGCGATCAGCTCGAAGAGGCGGTCCTTCTTGCGGTGGCCGAGCGCGCCCTGGGTGCCGGCGAGGACGGTGTAGTCGTAGGAGAGGACCGCGCAGGCCGCCCGCTCGGGGTCGAAGAGGTCGCCGTTGACGCGGGCGGTGCCGCCGATCAGGCCGTCGGCGGGGGTGCGGGCGATCAGGTCATCGAGCTCGCGGCGGCCGCGCTGGGCGGCGATCGCGTAGCGGCCGTACTCGACGAAGGAGCCGGCGTCGACGAGGTCCTCGACGTTCTCGCGAGCGGTGCGCCCACCGGCGCCGTGCCGCTTCTCGGCCGCGTCGGGCCGCGCCGCGTCCTCGGTCAAGGCGCGGCGGGCAAGCAGGTCCGCCAGGTCGTCTCGCTCCCCCTCAGGCACGGGGAGACTTTATGGGCTCAGCCGCGGATCGCTTTGCCGACGAGGTGCTTCAGCCGGGTGCGGTCACGCTGGGTGAGGTTCCCGGGCATGCCCTTCGACTTCTTGATCAGGTTCCAGAACTCGGTCTGGTCGCGCGAGGTCAGGTTCTGCTCGATCCGGTCCTGCCCTTTCTTCAGGAGCCAGAGGCTGACCACCCAGACTTTCGCCCAGGGGACCCGCTTCCAGAGGTGGGGCGCTGCTTTGCGGGCGATCCAGAAGGGCATGAGGCAGGAGTTCTATTCGACGACTTCGACGGTGCCGTGCATCGTCGGGTGGATCTCGCAGAAGTAAGTGAAGGTGCCGGCTTCCTTGAAGGTTTCCGAGCCGATCTTGCCTTTCTCGATCGTCCCGGTGTCGAAGCTGCCGTCGTCGGCGGTCGCGGTGTGGGGCGCGGTGTCCTGGTTCTGCCAGATCACCTTGCCGCCGACCTGGACGACGACCGGATCGGGCTGGTAGGTGAATTCGACGATGTCGACTTTTTCCGACTTCGAGGCCTCGCCGCTGGGAGCGTTTTCGCTTTCCGTTTCGGTCGCGTCTTCGGCCTCTTCGGTGGCTTCTTCGGCGCCGGTTTCGACGTCGGTCACCGCCGATTCGGCTTCAGAAGAGGAATCGGAGCCGCTGCCCCCGCAAGCGGCAAGGCCGAGGGAGAGGGCGACCAGGGCAGCGAGGAGCAGCGGCTTCAATTGCATGTGCCGATTCCTTTACCCACTGACTCCATTGGGGAATCAGTCGGGTTCCGCGCGTAGGCTGCGCCGGTGATCACCGGGCCCCGCGGGCGCTGGGTAGCGGTCGCGATCTGGCTCCTCGTCGGGGCCGGCGGCCTCCTCGCCCACTCCCACATCGACGACGTCACCGCCGCCGGGCAGAGCAGCTTCCTCCCGGCCGATTCGGAATCGACGCGGGCGCTCGACGCAATCAGCGCCACTTCGGGGAGCGAAGAGGTGCCGGTGGTGATCGTCTTTGAACGCCCCGGCGGGCTCTCCCGCGCCGACCTGAAGGCGATTGGCCGCGACGGCGACCGCCTCGGCCACCTCGGCCTCACCGGGGCGACGCCGATCGTCGACCCCTTCTCTGGCGAGTACAACAGCGAGCTGGCGAAGGTGGCCCGAGTCGGGAACGGGATCGGGCCCGTTTCCCGCGACGGCGAAGCGGCGCTGCTGGTGCTGGCGATCGACGCCGAGGACCGCGGCGCGGTCGTCGACGGAGTCGAGACCATCCGCCACTACCTGCGGGCGCACGAGCGGCCGGGGCTGCACGCCTATGTCACCGGGCCGGGCGGGATCGCCGCCGATCTTGAGGCGGTCGCCGAAGACGCCGGCCGCACCCTGCTGATCGCCACCCTCGGCCTCGTCCTCCTACTGCTCCTCATCGTCTACCGAGCCCCGATCCTCGCCCTGCTTCCGCTTCTCGTCGTCGGCCTCGCCTATCTGGTCGCGATCGGGATCGCCTACCTGCTGATCGAGGCCGACGCGATCGTCGTCAACGCCGAGGGAACCATGCTGCTGCTCGTCCTCGTCTTCGGCGCCGGCACCGACTACTCCCTCCTCTTGGTTCACCGTTACCGAGAAGAGGGCTCCCTGACCGCCGCCGTCCGCGAGACCCGTCCCGCGATCCTCGCCTCCGGCGGCACCGTGATCGCCGCGATGCTGGTCCTCTTGGTCGCGAACCTCGAGTCGACTCATTGGCTCGGCCCGGTATTGGCGATCGGAATCGCGGTAATGCTGCTGGCCGCCTTCACCCTGCTCCCAGCCCTCCTCGCAATCCTCGGCGACCGAGCTTTCTGGCCCACCAACCCGGCCCTAGTCGCGGGGGAGGGGGGTCCCCGGAGGAACCTCCCAGTTCGTGACGGAGGGGACCCCCCTCCCCCGCGCCCAAACTTGTGGGAACGCGCAGCGGACTTAGTGGCGAGACATTCACGCCCGCTGATCGCGCTCGTAGCAGGGCTGTTGATCGTCCTCTCCCTCGGCAACCTGACCAAGCACGAATCGCTCGGCTTCGGCCAGGGCGTGACCAAGCCGACCAACTCCAGCCGCGGCACCGAAGCCCTGGAACGGCACTTCCCGGCTGGGCTCGGCTCGCCGCTGACGACGGTGATGAAGCTCGAGGATGCCCCGTTCGCGGCGCATCTGCTCGCGAAGCTTCAGAGCGTCGAGCTTGCCTTGCCGAGCATCATTCCCGGCGATCCGGGCCATGCCGCTGTCGTCCTCGTCCTCCGCGGCGACCCCTACGGGGACGAGGCCGAAGCAGCCGTGAAGGAGATCCGCGAAGAGCTTCACACCCTCGTCCCCGGCGCCCTCCTCGGCGGCGTCCCCGTCGAGAACCTCGACGTCGAGGAAACCAACGCGCGGGACACGAAGCTGATCGTGCCCCTGGTCCTGCTGGTGATCGGCCTGATCCTGATCGGCGTCCTGCGGGCGCTGGTCGCCCCCGCCTACCTGATCGCCACCGTCCTTGCCTCGTTCGCCGCCACCCTCGGCCTCGCCACCTTCGCCTTCACTGAGGTCTTCGGGATGGGCGGGCTCGCATTCAACCTCGAGCTGATGTCCTTCATCTTCCTCGTCGCGCTCGGGGTCGACTACAACATTTTCCTGATGACGCGGGCGCGCGAGGAGGCGGCCGTCCGCGGCACTCGCGAGGGCATCCTCACCGCGCTGACCAGCACCGGCGGAGTGATCACCGGGGCCGGCCTGATCCTCGCCGGCACCTTCGCCACCCTGACCCTGCTGCCGCTCGAGGAGCTGGTCCAGATCGGCGCCACCGTCGCCGTCGGCGTCCTCCTCGACACCTTCCTCGTCCGCGCCCTGCTGATCCCGGCGATCACCTACCGGCTCGGCGACCGCGCCTGGTGGCCGGGGAGTCCCCGCCCGCCTCAGTAACCGGGGCTGCGCTTCATCTTCTTGCGCTCGTGCGGGTGGGCGCCGCCCTTCTCCTCCAACGTCTTGCAGGCTTCGGCGATGTCGTCGGCGAGGCGGTCGACCTGGGCGCGGCCGAGGGTCTCCTTGACCAGCGCCCGCATCACCTTCACCTCCTGGGCGTCGGGCGGCATCGTGTAGGCGGGGAGCATCCAGCCGCGCTCGGCCGAGAGCTGCCAGGAGACATCGAACTCGTCGTAGTCGTGCTCGCCAGCGAGCTTGAAGGCGACCAGCGGCAGCTGCTCTTTGTCAGCCCCGATCAGCTCGAAGTTGCCGTTCTCCTCGAGCCGCTTGGCCAGAGCTTTGGCGTTCTGGTTCATCGCCCCCATCACGTGCGCGTAGCCCTCGTGGCCGAGGCGGACGAAGTTGTAGTACTGGGCGAGCACCATCGAGGCACCGGTGGAGAAGTTCAGCGTGAAGGTGGCGTCGGTCTTCCCCAGGTAGTTCTCGTAGAAGACGAGATCCTCGGCCAGGTCACTTTGTTCGCGGAAGACAAGCCAGCCAATCCCCGGGTAGACAAGCCCGAACTTGTGGCCGGAGACGTTAATCGAGCGCACCTGCTCGAGGCGGAAGTCCCACTCGGAGTGCGGGTAGAGGAAGGGCCAGACGAAGCCGCCTGAGGCAGCATCGACGTGGAGGGGGACGTCGAGCCCTTTCTCCTCTTTGATCCGCAGCAGCAGGTCGTTGATCCCGGAGATGTCGTCGGCGTGGCCGGTGAAGGTGGTGCCGAGAACGGCGGCGACGCCGATCGTGTTCTCGTCGACGTGGGGCTCTACGTCCTCGGGCCCGATCACATACTTGTCCTCGCGCAGGCGGACGATCCGCGGTTCGACGTCGAAGTAGCGGCAGAACTTTTCCCAGACGACGTGGACGTCGCCGCCGAAGACCAGGTTCGGCTTCGCGGTGTCCTTGCCGGCGGCTTCGCGCCGCTGCTTCCACTTCCACTTCAAAGACAGCGCCCCGAGCATGATCGCCTCCGAGGAGCCCTGCGTCCGGCAGCCGGTCGTCTCCCCCGGCGCGTTGTAGAGGTCGGCGAGCATGCGGATGCAGCGCTGCTCGATCTCCGCCGAGATCGGATACTCGGCGTGGTCGATGAAGTTGCGGTGCAGGTTCTCCGAGACGATCCGCTGCGCCTCGGGCTCCATCCAGGTGGTGACAAAGGTGGCGAGGTTGCGCCACGGATCGCCCTCCAGGACCAGTTCCTCGTCGACCAGCCGCATCGCGTCGAGCGCGGACATCCCGGTGGCGGGGAAATCCCCGGCGGGCGCATCTTCGGTGAGGAAGCGGCCGCCGTACTTCGTTGCGGCGTCCTCGGGGTTCTGCGACTGGCTCATCTTCGCTGCGCTCCTTCTCGGGGTCGGGGGCGAGACTATCTCCCTCGCCGCACCAGCCCATAGGGTCGGGCGCGTGGACGTCCGACTCACCCACATCGGCGGCCCCACCGTCCTGATCGAGTTCGGCGGTTGGCGCCTGCTCACCGACCCCACCTTCGACCCCGCCGGTGGCAAGTACCGCTTCGGCTGGGGGACCGGCTCGACCAAGCTGACCGAGCCGGCGATCGCCGCCGAGGACCTCGGCCTGATCGACGCGGTCCTGCTCAGCCACGACCACCATGACGACAACCTCGACGCCGCCGGCCGGGCGCTGCTGCCGTCTGCCGGCACGGTGGTCACGACCGAGGCCGGCGCCCGGCGCCTCGGAGGCAACGCCCGCGGTCTCACCCCCTGGGTGACGACCGAGCTGACGGCCGAGGGCAAACCGCCGATCGAGGTCACCGCGACGCCGTGCCGCCACGGACCGCCGCTGAGCAAACCGCTGGTCGGCGACGTGGTCGGGTTCGCGCTGCGTTGGGAGGGGCAGGACCACGGCGTTCTCTGGATCTCCGGCGACACCGTCCTCTACGACGGCGTCCGCGATGTCGCCGATCGGATCGACGTCGGCACCGCATTGCTCCACCTCGGCGGCGTCCGCTTCCCCGTCACGGGCCCGCTCCGCTACACGATGACCGCGGCGGAGGCAGTCGAGCTCTGCGGCCTGCTGCGACCGCGGACGACGATCCCGATCCACTACGAGGGCTGGCGCCACTTCCGCCAGGGCCGCGAGCAGGTCGAGGCCGAGTTCGCCGCCGCCCCGGCCGAGGTCCGCGAAGCGGTCCGCTGGCTGCCGCTCGGCGGCGCCTCTGGGATCGGCGTATAAGTCCTAAGCAGAGTGAATTTCTTTTTCAATTAGAGGAGAGGGTCGATGGACGAGAGCGTTGAGATGGGGCCGATCGATTACATCCTGGTCGAGTGGCCGGGGCGGCAACCAAACGGTGAGGTCGCTCCCCACCTGGTCGACCTCGTCGAGCGCGGCCTGATCCGCATCATCGACCTGGCGCTGATCACCAAGGGCGAGGACGGATCGGTAGCCGGCATCGAGCTCGAGGACCTCGGCGACGGGGCGTTGGAGCTCTCGGTCTTCGAGGGTGCCTCCTCCGGGCTGATCTCCGACGACGACCTCGCCGAGGCGGGCAACGCGCTGGAGCCCGGCACCTCGGCCGCGCTGCTCGTCTTCGAGAACACCTGGGCCGCGCCCTTCGCGGCGGCGGTCCGCCGCTCCGGCGGCCAGCTCGTTGCCAGCGGCCGCATCCCCGTCGAAGCCATCGAGGCCGCGCTCGACGCGGCCGAGTCGAACGCCTAAGAGAGAGGAAAGACCATGCCAGGACTACTTCGAGGCGTCGCCCGCACCGCCGTCATCGCCGGCACCGCCACCTCCGTCAGCAACCGCGTCTCCAAACGCCAGGGCGAGCGCTGGGCCGCGCAGGAACAGCAGCAGTACGCCCAGCAGGCTCCAGCGCCGCAGGCTGCGGCGCCCGCGCCGGCCGCTGGCGGCAGCTCGACGATCGACCAGCTGAAAGAGCTCGGCGAGCTGAAAGCCCAGGGGATCCTCACCGAGGAGGAGTTCGCCGCCCAGAAGGCAAAGATCCTCGGCTCCTAGCCGAGGATCTCTTAGTAAGAGAGCGAGTAGAAGAGGTGGGCGACGCCGTCGCCCTGGACGACCCGCGTCTGCTCCACCTTCACGCTCGACGGCATTCCGTCGAAGAGGCGGACGCCGTCGCCTAGGAAGACCGGCACCTGGTTGATGACGATCTCGTCGAGGAGGCCGGCGCGGATCGTCTCCTGGATCGTCTCGCCGCCGCCGCCGATGTGAACGTGGCCGTTGCCGGCGGCCTCGCGGGCCTGAGCGACCGCGCTCTCGATTCCGTCGGGGACGAAGTGGAAGGTGGTCTCGCCCAGCGTCAGCGGCTCGCGCTCGTGATGGGTGAGGACGAAGACGGGGACGCGGAAGGGCGGCTCGTCCCCCCACCAGCCGTTCCAGAGCGGCTCGGTCCAGGGGCCGCGGACGGGGCCGAACATGTTGCGGCCCATGACGACGGCGTTGCTGTTGGCCGAGGCCTCGCGGACGAGGTCGTCGCTGACCCCGCCCTCGCCACCCTCGCGGCCGTGCATTTCCTGGAAGAAGCGGGTCTTGAAGGCCCACTCGTGCAGCGCGTCGCCGCCTTCGCCGAGTCCGTGCTCCTCGCTCTGGTTGGGACCGGCGAGGAAGCCGTCGGCGGAGACCGAGATCTGGCACTTGACCTTGCTCACACAGGGACCGTACCGCGACCGAAGCACTTGACGCGGAAACCAATAGCGCTATCCTGATGGAGGACTAACTACAGAAAGTGGACTTGGTTATGACTTATCGGCTACGACGAGCGCGTCTTCCTGATGCCGCGCCGCGACGGCGAGTTCGGCCGCGTCGGCGTCCTCGCCGAGGTGATCGAGACCGGGCTCTCGCGCCGCGGCCGTCCCGTCGCCACCGTCGTCGGCCTCCACCGCGGCCTGATCGCCGGCAGCGCCCAGCCCGGCGAGGACGAGACGCTGCGGGTCGAGGTGCAGGAGATCCGCGACGGTCACCCCGACGACGAGCACACCCGCGAGCTGCAGACCGAATACCGCGCCGTGGTCGAGGAGATCCTCGAGCACCGTGGCGACGACGGCCGCATCGCCGCCTTCCTGCGCTCGATCGACGAGCCGGGCGCGCTGGCCGACACCTCCGGCCTCTCCCCCGACATCCCCAACGAGGGCAAGCTGCGCCTGCTGGAGACGATCGACGTCACCGCCCGCCTCGAGCTGGCGGTCGAGTTGCAGCGAGAGCGGCTGACCGAGCTTCAGGTCCGCAGCAAGATTCGCGACGACGTCGAGTCCGGCGCCCAGAAACAGCAGCGCGAGTACTTCCTGCGCAAACAGATGGACTCGATCCGCAAAGAGCTGGGCGAGGACGAGGCCGACCTGATCGCCGAGTACGAGCGCAAGATCGCCGAGGCGGAGATGCCCGAGGCGGTCGCCGAGCAGGCCGAGAAGGAGCTGCGGCGGCTCGAGCGCCAAGGCGAGCAGTCGCCGGAGAGCAGCATGATCCGCAGCTACCTCGACTGGCTGATCGCGGTGCCGTGGGCGAAGCGCTCCGAGGAGCTGCTCGACCCCGCCCACACCCGCGAAGTGCTCGATGCCGACCACGCCGGCTTGGACGACGTGAAGAAACGGATCACCGAGTTCATCGCCGTGCGCAAGCTGCGCGAGGAGCGCCAGATCGAGGACGACAGCCGCGCCAACGGCGCGATCCTCACCCTGGTCGGCCCTCCCGGCACCGGCAAGACCTCGATCGGCGAGTCGATCGCCGGCGCCCTCGGGCGCGAGTTCGTCCGCATCAGCCTCGGCGGCATCCGCGACGAGGCCGAGATCCGCGGCCACCGCCGCACCTACATCGGCGCCATGCCGGGGCGGATCATCCGCGCCCTGCGCGACGCCAAGACGATGAACCCGGTGATCCTCCTCGACGAGGTCGACAAGGTCGGCGCCGACTGGCGCGGCGACCCCTCCGCGGCCCTGCTCGAGGTGCTCGACCCGGCCCAGAACGACACCTTCCGCGACCACTACCTCGACGTCGAGGTGGACCTCTCGGAGGTCGTCTTCATCGCCACCGCGAACCTCGCCGACACGATCCCGGCACCGTTGCTCGACCGGATGGAGATCATCTCCTTCGACGGCTACACGACCGAGGAGAAGCTGGCGATCGCCCGCGGCTACCTGCTGCCGCGGCAGCTGAAGCGGAACGGGCTCAAGCCCGAGGAGGTCGAGGTCTCCGACGAGGTCCTGCGCTCGGTGATCGCCGAGTACACCCGCGAGGCGGGCGTGCGGCGGCTGGAGCGTGAGATCGGCAAGGTCGTCCGCGCGGCGGCGACGAAGATCGCCGCCGGCGAGGCCGACGGGAAGATCACGATCGACGCCGAGGCACTGCGCGAGGCGCTCGGCCGGCAGAAGTTCTTCCAGGAGTCGGTCGAGCGGACCGCGATCCCGGGTGTCTCCACCGGCCTCGCCGTGACCGGCGCCGGGGGCGACATCCTCTTCATCGAGGCGACCGGGATGGATGGCGACAAGGGCCTGGTCCTGACCGGCCAGCTCGGCGACGTGATGAAGGAGTCGGCGCGGATCGCGCTCAGCTACGTGCGAGCGCACCGCCAGGAGCTGGGAATCGACGGCGAGCGCTTCCAGCGCGAGTTCCACGTCCACGTCCCCGCCGGGGCGATCCCCAAGGACGGCCCCAGCGCCGGCACCGCGATGACGACGGCGCTGGTCAGCCTGCTGACCGGGCGCCCGGTCAAGCACACGGTCGGGATGACCGGCGAGGTCACCCTGCAGGGCCGGGTGCTGCCGATCGGCGGCCTCAAGCAGAAGGTGCTGGCCGCCCACGCCGCCGGGCTGACCGAGGTGATCCTGCCCGAGCGCAACCGCGGCGACCTCGACGAGGTCCCGGAGGAGGTGCGCGAGCAGATGACCTTCCACCCGGTGATGAGCATCGACGAGGTGCTGGCGCTGGCCTTGGAGCCAGCGGAGAAGGGCCACAAGGCAATGGCGGCGTAAGGAGCACCGTGACCCCCCGCTGCCGCAACTGTTCCCCGGTGCCGCCCGAGATGAGGGCGGCCGCCGGCCTGCTCGAGCGCCGCTGGACGATGGCGACGATCTACGCCTGCTCCAGCGGCGCCGCCCGCTTCAACGAGTTCCGCCAGTCCCTCCCCGGCGTCTCCCCCACCACCCTCTCCGACCGGCTCGAACAGCTAGAGGCGGCGGGGATCGTCGAGCGCCACATGGTCGCCGGCCGCCCCCCGCACACCGAGTACGTGCTGACCCCGCGGGGCGAGCAGCTAGCTCGCGCTGTCGCCGGGCTGCTCCAGCACTGACTCGGCCGGGCGCTCGCGCTCGATGTCGAGCAGGCGGAAGTAGAGGACGCCGAGGACGAGCATCTGGATTGGGGCGATGACGCTGGAGAGGAGCGAGCCGAAGAGGATGCTCACGACTGGACCGGCGGCGTGGCGGTGGAGGAGAAGAGCAAGGGCGGCGGAGACAGCCAGAAGCAGGCCGAGGAGAAGGACCACCCCCAGAACCTTCCAGCCGTTCCCCCGCACCAGCCCGCGCGAGCGGCCGAACGCGTCGAACACCCCCGGCCGCTCGACCACGGCGACGGGCAAGACCACCGCCCAGATCGTCATCAGATAGAGGCCAGGGACGATCAGGAATACGAGCGCCACCGTTACCGCGGCGAGGGCAAGGACGCCGACCAGAGTCGCGGCCGGGAGCGGTGGCAGCGCGGTGGCGAGGAGATCCCCGATCGACGAGGCAGGACGCCGCTCCCGCAGGTCTCGGAGCACGGTCATCGCCACCGCCTGCACGAGAGCGAAGAAGGCCGCGTCGACGACCCAGCCGACGAGGAAGCCGATCCCCTCCGGTCCCAGCAACCTGCTGATCGCAGAGACGACGAGGCTGGAGAAAAAGACGATCGGGACGAGCACCCGCGCCCTTGCAGCAAAGGCCGAAAAGGCTGCGCTGAAGACCGTGCCGACGCTCAGATCCCTCTCCATCCCGGTCGCATTCGACCCCCGCCTGACCACCCCTCCCCTTTGCCCCGAATTGGTGGGAGTATTCGTCCACCATGGAGGGGTCCGAGCAGTCGGCGCATCGGGTCGACGAAGAGCGCTTCAAGCGCCTGATCGACGTCGGCAGCAACCTCCTTTCCGAGCTCGACCTCGAGGCGGTGCTGAAGTCGGTGGCAGAGGCGGCGCGGGAGCTGACCGGGGCGCGCTACGCCGCCCTCGGGGTGCTCGACCGCGAGCGGCGCGAACTCGAACGCTTCATCAACGTCGGCATCGACGAGGCGACGCGGCGGGAGATCGGCAACCTGCCGCGCGGCCGCGGCGTCCTCGGCGAGCTGATCCGGGAGCCGGCGCCGCTGCGCCTGCACGACGTCAACGCCCACCCGCACGCTTACGGGTTCCCGCCCGGGCACCCGCCGATGCACTCCTTCCTCGGAGTGCCGATCGCGGTCCGCGGCGAGACCTACGGCAACCTCTACATGACCGAGAAGCAGGGCGGCGGCGACTTCGACCAGACCGACGAAGAGGCGGCGCTGACCCTCGCCAGCTGGGCCGGGATCGCGATCGAGAACGCCCGCCTCTATACCACCCTCTCCGAACGCGAGGCCGAGACCGAGCAAGCGCTGCGCCAGGCCGAGACCTCAGTCGACATCGCCCGCACCGTCGGCGGCGAGACCAACGTAGAGCGCGTCCTCGACCTGATCGTGAAGCGGGCGCGGGCGCTGGTCGACGCGCGGGCGCTGCTGGTACTGCTGCAGCGCGACGACCACCTCTACGTCGCCGCCCGCGCCGGCCAGGTCAGCGACGAGGTCAAGGACTTCGAGGTCCCGCTCGACGACAGCGTCTTCGGCGCGGCGATGGAGGACCGGGTCTCGCAGCGGCTCGAGCGCGGCTCTCCCCCCTCGAAGGCGCGGCTGCGCGAGCGCCTCGGCGCCGAGGCGGCGCTGGTCGTGCCGTTGCTCTTCCGCGGCCGCGCTGTCGGCACCCTCGTCGCGCTCGACCGCGAACCCGGCGGCGTCGAGTTCGACCAGGAGGACCTGAGGCTGCTGCAGTCCTTCGCCGCCAGCGCCGCGACCGCGGTGGCGACGGCGCAAACGGTCGAATCAGACAGGCTGCGCCAGCAGGTCGAGTCGGCCGAGAAGGAGCGCGAGCGCTGGGCCCGGGAGCTCCACGACGACGCCCTGCAGGGGCTGGCGGCGATCCGGATCAACCTGGCGACGGCGCTGCAGAGCTCCGCCGAGGACCGGGCCGAGCGGATCGAGCGTGCCGCCAACGAGACGCTCGAGCGGCTCGAGGACCAGATCACCGAGCTCAACCGCCTGATCAACGACCTCCGCCCGGCGGCGCTGGAGCGCCTCGGGCTGGCGGGGGCGCTGCAGGCACTGGCCGAAGAGTGCTCCGCCCGCGCCGACGTCGAGGTCGAGGCGAGGATCGAGATCGCCGCCGAGGCCAGCGGCGAGGAGCCGAGCCGCGACGAGGAGCGGATCATCTACCGGCTCGTGCAAGAGGCGCTGACCAACATCGTCAAGCACGCCCACGCCTCCCACGTCGGCGTCAGCGCCGAGGAGGTCGAGGGAGCGGTGCAGATCGTCGTCCGCGACGACGGCGACGGCTTCGACATCGAGACGGCGAGGGCCGGAAGGGGCCTGACCGGGATGCGCGACCGGATCGAGCTCTTCGGCGGCGAGATCGAGGTCAGCTCGAGCCCCGGCGGCGGGACCGAGATCTCCGCCCGCGTCCCCCTCGGCCAGCGCCAGACCTGAGCGACTGGCAAGCTCAGGCGCCGTCGCGCTTGGCGTCAACGAGGCCGTTGGCAATCGCGAAGCGGACCAGCTCGGGGCGGGTCTCCAGTCCCAGCTTCTCGAGCAGCTTCGCCCGGTTGACCTCGACCGCGCGCACGCTCAGGTAGAGCTTCTCGCCGATCTCGCGGTTGGTGTGACCGAGGGCGAGCAGCCGCAGCAGTTCGCGCTCGCGCTCACTCAGCGCCTCGATCGGGTCGGCCCCCAGTTGCGCCACCTGCCCGCCCAGTTCGGGATCAATATAGGAGCCGCCCTCGGCGGCGGCGCGAATCGCCTCCGTCAGCTGCCGCTCGGCGGCCTGCTTGAGGACGTAGCCGGAAGCGCCGGCGCGCAGCAGCTCTCGCGCCCGCCGCGGGTCGCTCTGCATCGTCAGGACGGGGATCGCCATCTGCGGCCCATCCTCGCGGAGGCCGTGGACGTCACACGCCGTGATAGCAACCGGCGTTTGCAGGTAGAGGACGAGGATGTCGGGTCGCCGGTCCCGGACCAGCTTCTGCGCGGTGGGCGCATCGGCAGCCTCACCGATCACGCGGATTCCCTCCTCGGCTTCGAGCATCGCCCGCAGGCCGCTACGGATCACGTTGTGGTCGTCGGCGAGGACGACGCTTATCTCCTTCTTGCGGCTGTCCATGACCCTCATCGTTGCGCGTTACCCTCGCTGCGTGGGCGCCAGGCAGGAGGGAAAGATGACCGTTGTCCTCGTCGACGACCACTCGGTTGTGCGGGGAGCGCTGAAGGCGCTGCTCGAGGGGCAGGAGGATCTAGAGGTGATCGGCGAAGCCGGCGACATCGCCTCGGCGCGAGCGATACTGGCCGAGGCGCAGCCGCGGGTGCTGGTCCTCGACGTCAACCTCCCGGACGGGCTCGCGGTCGACTCGCTAGCGGAGCTGCGCGAGGCCTCGCCGGCGACCGAGATCGTCCTGCTGACGATGGAGCGCGACCTCACCCTCGCCCGCCGCGCCCTTGGCGCCGGCGCCAAGGGCTACCTGTTCAAGGACTCGGCCCACCTCGAGCTGATCGAGGCCGTACGCGCCGCCGCTGGCGGCGAGCAGCACCTCGCCCCGGGGGTCGCCGCCGGACTCAAGGACCAGGGCGACGAGGAGCGACCGTTGCTGTCGCCGCGCGAGACCGACGTCCTGCGGCTGATGGCTCTGGGGCACACCAACCGTGAGATCGGCGAGCAGCTCTCGCTGAGCGTCCGCACGGTGGAGACGCATCGGGCGCACATCCAGCAGAAGCTGGGATTGAGCAGCAGGCCGGAGCTGACCCGCTACGCGTTGTCGCACGGGTTGATCGGGACCTGAACTCAGCGATCTAGGGTGCCAGCTCGCCCTCGATCTTTTCGATCGTCGACACCAGCTCTGCCAGGGGAACCCCGAGCCCCGAGCTGATTCTCAGCATGGTCAGGTAGCCCGGGTTTCGGTTCCCTCCCTCCAGATGGCTGATGTCGGTGACATGGATACCGGACCTCTCCGCCAGCTGTTCCTGGGTCAGCTGCTGTTCGAGGCGCGTTTTGCGAACCCCCATGCCAAGGGCTTGACGCCATCGGTCCTCATGTGACCCCCGACGAGACACGACCCCACTATGCATGACGGGGTCGCGGGGAGGAACTTGACGCGTGTCGTATGTTGGGATACATCCCAACTAGGTATATATCCCAGGTTCATCGGACGCCCGGAAATGACGAAGCCCCGGGCGCATGCATGCAGAGGCGCACCGGGGCATTCAGGAATGAGTTTAGCAGCTAAAAAGTTACAGCCCAACCGGGATCGTCCCCCTTCTTCGCAGCTCACGGTATGGATAGGTGAGCCGCGTTTTCAGCGGTACCTCGATGCTCGCGATGGCGAGCCCGAAGCCGCCCTGGCGCTGTACCTCTGGAATGCAAAGGTCTCTGCCTCGTTTCTGGAGATCCTCGGCCATCTCGAGGTGCTGCTCCGCAACGCGATCGACAGTCAGTTCCCGCGCGGCGACTCCCGGGGCGCCCTCTCGATCGTCCAGCCGGACGTCTGGCTCTGCGACCCGACGATCCTGACCCCCGAGAGCCGCGAGAAGGTGAACGAGGCGATCACGCGTCTCCAGTCCGAGGGCAAGCGCCCCACCCGCGCCCGCGTGGTCGCCTCAATGTCTTTTGGCTTCTGGCAAGCCCTATTCAGCGGCGTCTACGAGGAACTGTGGCGCACGACGCTCTTCAGAGCGTTCCCTCGCGGGGGTGGTAAGCGTCGCGAAATCGCCAACCTGGCTGGGCCGATTCTCCACTTCCGCAACCGGATCGCCCACCACGAGGCGATCTTCTTCTCAGACCTCAGTGGCCGCCACGATCAGATCCTGCAGCTCGCAACCGCCATCGACCCGGAGGCGGCACAGTTCATCGCCAGCGTGTCGCGGATCGAGGAGCGCCTGCGCGAGATGCCTTAGGAGGGAGCACCTGCGGGTAGATTGGCGCCGATGCTCTTCTTCAGCCATCCGGCTTGCCTGGAGCACGATCCGGGGGAGGGGCTGCCGGGGCATCCCGAGCGACCCGATCGGCTGCGGGCGATCGAGGGTGCGCTGGCGGCGCGGGACTGGCTGGGATGGGAGCGGCGCGAGGCGCCGGCGGCGAGCGAGGAGGAGTTGGGGCTCGTCCACCCCGCCTCGCACGTGGAGGCGATTCGCGAGCTCTGCCGTTCCGGCGGCGGCTCGATCGACCTCGACACCTTCGCCGGCGAGGCCTCTTGGGAGGCGGCGCTCCGCTCAGCCGGCGCGGCCTGCGCGATGACCCGAGCGCTGCTTGCGGGCGAGGCTGAAGCCGGCTTCGCCGCCGGCCGGCCGCCGGGCCATCACGCCGAGCCGGAGCGGGCGATGGGCTTCTGCCTCTTCGACAACGTCGCCGTCGCAGCGGCGCTGGCGATCGCCGAGCTCGGGATCGAGCGGGTCTTCATCCTCGACTGGGACGTCCACCACGGCAACGGCACCGCCGAGATCTTCCGCCGCCGCGACGACGTCCTCTTCGCCTCGATCCACCAGGGCGGGATCTTCCCCGGCAGCGGCGCCCGCGAGGACACCGGCACCGGCCCGGGCGAGGGCTTCACGATCAACCTCCCGGTCCCGGCCGGCAGCGAAGAGGACCTCTGGGTCGAGCTGCTCGAGCAGGAGGTGCTCCCCGCCGCCGCCCGCTTCGAGCCGCAGCTCGTCCTGATCTCGGCCGGGTTCGACGCCCACCGCGACGACCCGCTGGCCACCTGCCGGATGACCGAGGCCGGGTTCGCCGGCATGGCGGCGTCGCTGCGGCGGGCCTGCGAGGCGGTCGGCGCGCCGGTCGGCGTGGTGCTGGAGGGCGGCTACGACCTGGGCGCGATCAGCCGCTCGATGGCCTGGCGGGGCTGGAGCAGGTCAAGTTCGAGCCGGCGCCGCTGGAGCGGTTCCGCCCCCTGCTCGGCGAGCGCTTCGCGGAGATCGAAACGGCGGCGGCGGGGGCGCGAAAGACCTTCGCCGGGCGGCGGATCTGGCACGTCAACTCGACCTCGCAGGGCGGCGGCGTGGCGGAGATGCTGCGCGCCCTCCTCCCCTACGCCCGCGGCGCCGGGGTCGACGTCCGCTGGGCGGTCCTCACCGAGAGCGATGGCTTCTTCGACCTGACCAAGCGCATCCACAACCATCTCCACGGCGATGCCGGCGATGGCAAGGAGCTCGACGAGGCGGCGCGCGAGGTCTACGAGCGCGCCTCGGCCCGCTCGTCCCAGGCGCTGCGCGACCTGGTCGCCCCCGGCGACGTCATCTACCTCCACGACCCACAGCCGGCGGGGCTGGTGCCAGCGATGAAGGAGGCCGGCCTCGCCGTCGTCTGGCGCTGCCACATCGGCGTCGACCACCCGAACGACGTCGCCCGCGCCGCCTGGCGCTTCCTCCTCCCCTACGTCGAGCCCGCCGACGCCTACGTCTTCTCCCGCCGCGCCTACCTCTGGGACGGCCTCGACGAGGCGAAGGCCTGGGTCATGCCGCCGGTGATCGACCCCTTCTCGCCGAAGAACGAGGACCTCGACGACGAGCGGGTCGCCGCAATCCTCGCCGAGGTCGAGGAGGAGGCGACGATCCTCGAGACCGAACCGGTACCCGCTGACGCCAAGGTGGTGACCCAGGTCTCGCGCTGGGACCGGCTCAAGGATCCCGAGGGCTTGCTGGAGATCCTCGCCGAGCACCTCGAGGACCCCGACCTGCACCTCTGCCTCGTCGGACCCGAGACCGAGGGCGTCCATGACGACCCCGAGGGGGCGCAGGTCTACGAGCGGGTCGCCTCCCGCTGGCGCGAGCTCGACGACGAGCACCGCCGCCGCACCCACCTCATCAGCCTGCCGATGGACGACCTCGCCCGGAACGCCGCGATGGTCAACGCGCTGCAGCGCCGCAGCGACGTGATCGTCCAGAAGAGCCTCGCCGAGGGCTTCGGGCTGACCGTCGCGGAGGCGATGTGGAAGTCGAAGCCGGTCGTCGCCAGCCGCGTCGGCGGCATCCAGGATCAGGTGAAAAGCGGGAAGACCGGGGTCCTGGTCGACGACCCCCGCGACCTGGCCGCTTTCGGGTCGGCGATCGCCGCCCTCGCCGACGACCCGGAGCGGGCCGCCGCGCTCGGCGCCGCCGGGCGGGACCACGTGCGCGAGAGCTACCTGGCGATCGACCGCCTGCGCGAATACGTCGAGCTGCTCGAGAGCCTCCTGCGAGATCGCGGCTAGCCCAGCCGCGGCACCACCAGCACCGGGCAGGGCGCCTTGTGCATCAGCTGGGTCGAGACCGAGCCGAGGAAGACCCGCGCCAGCGGCCCGTAGCCGCGCGAGCCGGAGACCACCAGGTCGGCGCCGGCTTCCTCGCAGGCCTCGGCGAGCGCGGGGCCGGGCTGGCCGGAGAGGACGCGGCCGGTCGCCGCCAGCCGCTCGTCGACCGACTTCACCGCCTGGGTCACGATCGGCCCGGCCTCGGGCGGGATCGCCGGCGTGTAGCCCGCCGCACCGGGGACGACGGCGACCGGCGCCGCGACGGTGTAGACGACGATCGTCGCCCTGCAGGCGAGGGCGATCGCTTCCGCCCGTTTCAGGGCCGCCTTCGCCTCCTCGGTGTCGTCGAAGGCGACGGCGATCGTGCGGAAGGGCCCGTGCTCCTCGCCGGCGTAGCCGCGCGGCGCGGTCAGAACCTCACACGGCGCCCCGTGCAGGAGCCCGTCGGCGACGCTGCCGATCAGCGTCCGCCCGACCGGCCCGCGGTGCGGCGAGCCGACGACGATGGTGTCGACTGCCTCGCGCTCGGCGAGGTCGTTGATCACCCCGGCCGGGCTGCCGCCGCCGAACGCCCGGGTCTCGACCTCCAGCCCGCCGAGCCGCTCCCGCGCCTCGTCGAATAGCGGCTGCGCCCGCTCGGCTTCCTCGTCGGCGAGGATTTCGTAGGGGATCGGCAACGGTCCATAGGGAAGGACGGTGACGACGAGGACGCGCGCGCCCATCGCCTCGGCCAGAACCCGCGTCAGCTCGAGCGCGTCGCGCCCGCCGTCGCTGCCGTCGAAACCGACGAGAACGTTCATGCTCGCACTGTAAGGATGCCGCCCGGCTCCCCTATCCGGGGAACCCCACATGCGGCAAACCCGCAGGCGATCGGGCGGCTTTTCCCGGATGGGGCCCTCGGCCCTCAGCTCCACACTTCTGGGGATGAGCAAGGCAAAGGTCCTGATCGTCGGCGGCGGCGTCGGCGCCCTGGAGGCGGCACTCGCCCTCCATGACCTCGCGGGCGACCGCGCCGGAGTCGAGATCTGCGCCGGCCGCGGCGACTTCGTCTACCGGCCCTTCGCGGTGGGAGAGCCCTACGGCGCCTCCCGCGTCCTCCGCTACAGCCTCGAGCGGATCGCCGACCTCTGCGACGCCGAGTTCCAGCTCGAGAACGTCGCCTCCGTCGACCCGGCGCTGCGCCTCGCGACCAGCCACGACGGCGACGAGATCCCCTACGACTACCTCGTCGTCGCCCCCGGCGCCCGCCTGCTCTGGTCGGTCCCCGGCGCGACCACCTTCTGGGGAGTCCCCGACGAGGGTGAGATGCGAGACGTCGTCTCCCGCCTGCGCGAAGGGCGGCTGCGCCGGCTCGTCTTCACGATGCCCGGCGGACACGGCTGGGCCCTGCCCGCCTACGAGCTCGCCCTTCTCGCCGCCACCGAACTCGAGCGCTCCGGCCTGACCGGGACCCAGCTGACGATCGTCACCCCCGAAGAAGGCCCGCTGCAGATCTTCGGCCGCCGCGCCTCCGAGCAGGTCGCCGAGCTGCTCGCCGAGCACGGGATCGAGGTGATCACCGGCACCCACCCGGTCGCCTACGAGAACGGCGCACTGGCGGTGGTTCCCGGCGAGGAGATTGAAGCCGACGCCGTCGTCAGCCTGCCGCGGCTCGAGGGCCGCCACATCGACGGCCTCCCCTACGACGGCCGCGGCTTCGTCCCGGTCGACGACCACGCCCGCGTCCCCGACCTGCCCGGCGTCTTCGCCGTCGGCGACGTCACCAGCTTCCCCGTCAAGCAGGGCGGGATCGCCACCCAACAGGCCGACGTCGCCGCTGAGGCGATCGCCCTCGACCTCGGCTGCGAGGTCGAGTCCAACCCGCTTGACCCGGTGCTGCGGGGGATCCTCTGGACCGGCTCGAAGCCGCGCTACCTGTTCGGCTGGCTCGGAGGCGGCCACGGTGAAACCTCGGTCGCCAGCGAGCGGCCGCCCTGGCCGATCGACAACCCGAGCAAGCTGATCGGGCGCTACCTGACGCCCTTCCTCTCCGAGCTCGAAGCAGCCAACCGAGCGCCGTCTTCAGCCGCAGGCTGAACAAAGTGCGGAGAAACACGGATGCCGTCCCCACCGCGGCGCGAGAGGGTTGGAACAGGTTCCCCGATCGGAGAGATGAATGAGCCAATCCCTCGAATGTCCACGCTGCCACTCCCACACTGAGGCAAGCGGCAGCGGCTGGCAAAGCCGCTCCTGTCCCCACTGCGGCGCTCCCCTGGTGCTGGCGGCGGGCCCGGCGGAGACGCTGGTCCGCCGCTACCTCTACCGCGACCGCCCGGCACCTGTTGGCGCCCCGCCTCCAAAGGGTTGGCGTTAGGGGGTTTTTTCAGGTGCCTTGGAGTGCGACCCGGAAGCTCCCGCGCCTTCGTCGGTCGCCTTCGCCTGGCTGTCCGATTGTGACTGCGGCGCCTGTGGCGGTTCAGGCGCCGCCGGGGGAGGGTTTTCGGGTGCTTCCTTCGGCGGTTCGGCTGGCGGCTTAACCGGGTGAGTGGATGGGGCCGGATGGGTGGGCTTGGGCGCGGTCTCCGACTGTCCGCCCTCAGGGTCGATCGCTTCTGGCTTGTTTTCGGCTGCCTTTTCCTGGCCCCCGGCGGCGGCTTCCGGATGCTGCTTTTCGTGCCCTCGCCCGGTTGGGTGCTCGCTGGGAGGCACCGGCGCCTGCAGGCCCCTGTGACCCTTTCCGTGTCCCTCGCCATGCCCCTTGGAGTGGGCGGCGCCCTTTCCTTCGCCCGTTGCCGAAGCGGGGGGAGTGCCGGTGGCTCTGGCCGGCCCGTCGGCCCCGTTGCCCTGGCCGTGCGAGCCCGCGGAGGACTGTGCCGGTCCGACGTCGTGGGAGCCAGCGACTCCCGGCGCGGTCTTCGCCGGGTTCGAGTCCCCCTCGCCGGGGAGCCCCAGGTGGATGACGCCGGTGCGATCGGCAGCGCCGACGCCAACCGCCGCGACCACCGCGACGGTCGCGACGCCTTTGGCCGCGGCGGAGGTGGCAATCGTTTTCGCGGCGCCGCCGCCGAGGGCCGCCGCGAGACCGCCGCCGGTTGCGCCGGAGCCGCCGACGAGGCCCTGCAGCATCCCGGCCGCCGCGATCGCCGGCAGCGGCGAGAGCGCCGAGAGGTCCTGCTCGCGCCCCTTAATTTCGTCGCGGAAGGCGCGGCAGTGAGCGCAGGAGCGGAGGTGGGCGCGAACGTCACGGCGGCGGGTAACCCGGCCGTCGCCGTCGGAAAGGGCTTTGGTGATGGCGCCGCAGCTCATCTCACGCCCTTCCTCCATCTGCCGCAGGCTCATCCGCGCCTCGTAGAGCGTCTGCCGCGCCACCGCGCCCGAGGTCTCCAGCGCGGTGCCGATTTCCTCGAAGTCCAGCCCCGCCAGCTCGCGCATCACCAACACCTCGCGCTGGCGCTCGGGAAGTTCCCGCATGTCGGCGACCAGACGCCGCAGCCGCTCCCGCGTCGCCGCGTCCTCGGCCAGCCCGTAGCCAGGCGCCGCGTACTCGACGTCGAGCGGCCGCGTCTCCCGGCGCCGCCGCAGCAGGTCGATCGACTCGTTGTGGGCGATCCGGTAGAGCCACGGCTTCAGGTCGATCTTGCGCTCCTCGCCCGGCAGCGCCCGCAGCACCTTCATCATCGTGTTCTGCAACGCGTCCTGGGCATCCTCGGGATTGCCGACGATCGCCAGACAGAAGCGATAGAGGCTCTGGTGGTAGCGGCGGAAGATCGCCGCGAAGGCGCGCTCGTCCCCCCCGACCGCGCGCCGCGTAAGTCGGTCGTCGGAGAGCAGGCGGCTGAAGCCCGCCGGGGCTGCTGCTTCGCTGCTCATAGATCGATTTTCCCATCGCGGGCCATCCGATCAAGGGTAGGGGCGTGCCGACTCTCTCTAAACGGATCGTCGGCGCGACCTGTCAGTGCTTTTCTCGGCAGCTTCTTGATCAAAGGCCTGACGGAGCGGTGAACTACCCGTTTTGTTTAAGAAATCAATCCAATGCGGGTGGTTCCACCGCAGCGAGACAGGAGGGATTCGCAAAATGGTCGGTGCCCTGATCGGTCTTCTGATCATCGTCGCGATCGTGCTGGTGCTGCTGAAGGTCGCGGTCGCCGGCGGCATCCTCGGCCTGATCGCGCTGATCCTCCTTATCCTCCTGCTTCTTGGCCGGATCTGAAAATTTGCCCAGTGGGTAGGGAGTGCCAATGCCGCAGCTCGTCCTAGGCCCGCTGCTCCGCTACGTCTCCGACACCGAGGCGACCGTCTGGGTCGAGACCGACGAGGCCTGCGAGGTCGAGGTGCTCGGCCACCGCGAGCCGACCTTCCGCGTCGAGGGGCACCATTACGCGCTCGTCAGCATCGAGGGCCTAGAGCCGGCGACGCGCTACGAGTACGAGGTGAAGCTGGACGGCGAGGTCCACTGGCCGCAGGCCGATTCCGATCTGCCGCCGAGCGCAATCCGCACGATCGACGCCGACAAGGAGCTCGACATCTGCTTCGGCTCCTGCCGCGTCGCCGTCCCTCACGATGCCCCCTTTACCGAACCCAAAGACGAGACCGAAGCCGGCCACGAGGTCGACGCGCTCTGGGTCCTCGCCAAGCAGATGGCCGAGGGCGTCCGGGACGACTGGCCCGAGCAGCTGTTCCTGCTCGGCGACCAGGTCTACGTCGACGAGGGCTCGCCGAAGACGCGGAAAAAGATCAAGGAGCGACGCGGCACCGACACGCCGCCGTTCGACGAGGTCACCGACTTCGAGGAGTACACCTGGCTCTACTGCGAGAGCTGGGAGGAGCCGCTGATCCGCTGGCTCTTCGCCAACGTCTCGGTCTCGATGCTCTGGGACGACCACGACATGAGCGACGACTGGAACATCTCCCGCGGCTGGCTGCTGGAGATGCAGCAGAAGTCCTGGTGGCACCGGCGCGTCGTCGGCTGCGTCGCCAGCTACTGGATCTACCAGCACATCGGCAACCTCTCCCCGCGCGAGCTGCGGGAGAACGAGATCTATCAGCGGATCCGCGGCAACCAGACCGGCGAGGAGGTCATCTTCGCCTGGGCGCACCGGATCCAGTCGATGGGCGACGGCACCCGCTGGAGCTTCTGCCGCGACTTCGGTCGCACCCGCGCGGTCTTCATCGACGCCCGCGCGGCGCGGGTCCTCGAGGAGGGCCGGCGCTCGATCGTCGACGACGAAGAGTGGGAATGGATCGTCGAACACTGCGAAGGCGACTTCGACCACCTGCTGATCTGCACCACGATCCCCTGGCTGCTCTCCCCCGCCTTCGAGCGGATCGAGGCCTGGAACGAGCAGCTGGTCGAGGGCAACGCCTGGGGCAAGCCGGTCGCCTGGGTGAGCGAGAAGATCCGCCGCGAAGTCGACTTCCTCCACGAGGTCGCGACCGGCCAGCGCGGCAAGGCGCCGGCCTCGGTCGTCGTCCTCTCCGGCGACGTCCACCACGCCTACCTCGCCGAGGTCGCCTGGCCGCGCTCGGCCAACGGCGACGGGGCCGGGCGGGCGCCGGTCTACCAGGCGGTCTGCTCCCCCTACCGCAACCCGCTCGACGAAAAAGAGCGGCGCGTCGTCCGCATGGGCTTCGGCAAGCCGCTGACCGCCTTCGCCCGTCTGCTCGCCCGCGCCGCCGGCACGCCGGACCCGGGAATCCGCTGGCGCACCCTCAACGGTCCCCACTTCGACAACCAGGTAGCGACCCTGGAAATCGACGGCCGCAGCTCGGTGATGCGACTCGACAAGACCGTCCCGGGCGAAAGCGGCAAGGAGGCTCTCGAAGAGAGCTTCCGCCGCCGCCTCGCCTGACCCTTTTTGCGCGTAGTCAATATTGGGTAGAGAGGGCGGATGCGGATCTTCCTGGCGCTGCTTCTCACTGCCGTCAGCGGCGTCGTGGCGACGGGGGCGGAGGCGGCTGACCTCTACGGCGGCGACGTCCCTTGTGCCGAGCAGCCGAGCAACGGCAACGTCCGCCTCTGCGGCGGCGAGACCACGACCTGGGACGGCGCCACCCAGATCGACGTCAACGTCGTCCTGCCGCCGGCGCCGAGCAGCGGCGACGACGGCCCCTACCCCTTGATCGGGGTCTTCCACGGCTGGGGCGGCAGCAAAATCGGTCTCGAGGACAAACGGGTCCAGGACTGGGCCGAACGCGGCTACGCCGTCTTCAGCATCAGCGACCGCGGCTGGGGAGACAGCTGCGGCGGCATGGACCCCGACCGCCTGCTCGAACCCACCGCCTGCGCCGCCGGCTACAACCACCTGCTCGACACGCGCTACGAGGTCCGCGACGCCCAATACCTAATCTCCGTCCTCGCCGACGAAGGCGTCGCGATCCCCGACAAGATCGGCGCCACCGGCGTCTCCTACGGCGGCGGCATGTCGCTGGCGCTGGCGGCGCTGCGCAACCGGACGATGCTGCCCGACGGCTCACTAGTGGCGTGGAAAAGCCCGGCCGGGACCCCGATGGAACTCGCCGCCGCGGTCCCGCAGTGGCCCTGGAGCGACCTCGCCTACTCGCTGATGCCGAACGGCAGCACCCTCGACTACCGCGCCGACAACCCCTACCGCGGCCCCGGCGGCGACGCCCCGATCGGGGTCGAGAAGTCCTCTTATGTGACCGGCCTCTACGGCATCGGCCTCGCCTCCAGCAACTACGCGCCGCCCGGAGCCGACCCCGGCGCTGACCTCACCGGCTGGTACACGTTGATCAACGCCGGCGAGCCCTACGACTCGAATCCGCTGGCGAACTCGATCGTCGCCGAGATCACCACCCATCACTCCTCGTACTACATCGACCACAGCCAGCCGCCGGCGCCGCTGCTGATCCAGAGCGGCTGGAACGACGACCTCTTCCCGGTCGACGAGGCGGTCCGCTTCTACAACCGCACCCGGGCCCAGTACCCCGGCGACCCGATCTCGCTCTTCCTGATGGACGACGGCCACGCCCGCAGCCAGAACAAGGCGGCCGACGAGGCGCTCTTCCTGCAACGCCTGAACGCCTGGTTCGACCACTACCTGAAGGGGGCGGGTTCGGCGCCGAGCTCCAGCGCCGAGGCGCTGACGACGACCTGCCCCGCGGCGAGCGCCTCCGCAGGCCCATATAAAGCGGGCGACTGGCTCTCGCTTTCGCCGGGGGAGATCCGCTTCGGCGATGCCGCCGGCCAGACGGTCCTCCCCGGCGCCGGCGACCCCAGTATCGGCACCACCTTCGACCCGATCGCCGGCAAAGACCCCTGCGCCACCGCCTCGGGCGCCGACCAGGCGGGGACCGCCAACTACCGCCTCTCCGTCCCGGCCCCCGGCTTCACCCTGCTCGGCTCGCCGACCGTGATCGCCGACCTCGCCACCACCGGCACCAACTCGGCCCTAGCCGCCCGCCTGCTCGACGTCCTCCCCGATGGCAAAGAGCGGCTGGTCGCCCGCGGCCTGCTGCGCCCGGGACCCGGCGGGGACGACGTCGTCTTCCAGCTCCACCCGCAGGGCTACCGCTTCGCCGGCGACGACACCGTCAAGCTCGAGCTGCTGCCCGCCGACCCGCCCTACTCGCGCCCCTCGAACCTGCAGGCGCCGATCACGGTCACCGACCTCGAGCTGCGGCTACCCGTGCTCGAGCAGCCGGGGGCGCTCGGCGGCCTCGTGCAGACCCCGGCGGCGCCAGGGCGCGCCGCCGCCTCCCCCGTCGCCGGGCCGAGCACGCGCAACGGAGTGGCGGAGCTGGCCGGCCGCCTGCGCTCCAGCCGCCGGGCCGCCCGCGTCCCGCTCCGCTGCGCCGGCGGTCCCTGCTCGGGTCAGCTCCTGCTCAGGTCGGGCAAGCGCGTCCTCGCCCGCAACACCTACTCGATGCGCGACGGTGCCAAGGAAGGCATCCCGGCCTCCCTCACCAAGCGCGGCCGCAAGCTCATCGCTTCCAAACGCCGAGCCGGAAAGCGCTCCCTGAAGATCCGCGTCCGACTGACCGATGCCGGCCGCCCGGCGCCCATCAGCCTCAAGCGCCCCCTGCGCCTGCGCTAGGCCCGCTCCACCGCCAGGGACGTCGCCGGCAGCCTCGCTTCCTGGCGCCGCTCCCACCAGCCCCAGGCCGCCATCACCGCGCCGGCGTAGACCCAGCCGAGGGCGACGTCGAAGAAGTAGTGCTCGCCGGTCGCCATCAGGGTCAGGCCCATCAGCAGCGGATAGAGAAGAAGCAGAGGCCGTAGCCAGCGGCGGCGCACCCGGCTCCAGAGGAAGAGGGCGACGAGGGTGACGAAGGCGGTGTGGAGCGAGGGCACGGCGGCGACGAGGTTGCTGGACGCCTGACCCTTGGAGAAGAGCGACGCGGTGCCGACGCTGAGCACTTCCCAGCCCTTACCGGTGCTGCGGTGGACTTCCCCGATCAGCCCCATTTCCCCGGCCAGCCAAGGCGGCGCCGCCGGGAAGGCGATGTAGGTGGCAAGGCCGCAGAGCGCGAGCGTCACCAGCCTGCGGGTGAAGCGCTTGAAGGCGAGCCGGTCGCGCACCCAGAAGTAGCCGGCGAGCGCGAACGGGACGATGAAGTAAGAGGTGTAGGTGAGCGTGAAGAGGACGTCCCACGGGGTGACGGACCCGGGCTCGTAGAGGTGGTCCTGCAGCCATTCGGTCGGCACCTGACCGCCGAAGATGAAGCTGTCGAAGTCGATCATCACGTGGTAGTGGATGCCGATCCCGAAGGAGTCCGCGGCCCCTCGCGTCAGGTCGTAGATCCAGAGCACGGCGACGATCGGCAGCCAGTCCAGGACCAGCTGCAGGATTTCCCGCGGCGGCCGCCCAATCGAGGCGCAGGCAAGAGCGCCGCAGGTCCAGAGAATCACCAGCTCGCGCTGAACCGGGATCCCGTAGGTCGCCGTCCAGAGGACCAGAGCAACGACGTAGATGCCGAAGGCGTAGGGGCGCAGGACCGCAAGCGAAGCGAACTGGAACCCCGCCGCCTGGTCGGCTCTGGTCTCTGCGTATTCGCCCGTCGACATGCAGTCAATCTAAGCGAAGTTCACCGGACGTTAGCCTCCGTCGAGATGAGCGCTGTTAATGCCCACACCACCACGCTCCTGATCGGCGGCGAGCGGTTGGCGGTCGAGAACCCGTTCCCAACCGAGACGACGCGGCTGAGCTAGCCGCTGCCGGCGGCGACCCGCGACGCCTCCCCTGCCCCCAGGTAGAAGGCCAGGATGAACTCGACCAGTTGCAAGCGCAGGGTGGCGTAATCATCGTCGCTGCCCCGGTCGAGGACCCTGGAGATGACGATCGAGATCGCGCCGACCAGCGCCTCCTCGGTGATCTGCGGCAGCGCCACCGCGGCGGGATAGCTACGGCCCTCCGCGAGTAGCTCCAGCAGCCGGCGTTGCGAGGCGCGGACGCTCTCGCCGAGGACGACGTCGGCGCCATCGAGCCGGACGGCAAGCAGCCGCGCCTGCTCAGGGTTCGCGTAGGCGAAGTCGAGGATCGCCTCGATCCCGGCTTTCACCTTCAACGGCCACTCGCGCTCGCGGCCGCAGGCCTCCTCAAGGATCGCAACGAAGCGGTCGGAAATGATCTCGTGGGCTCCTGCGACCGCCTCCCGCTTGTTCGCGAACTGGGCGTAGAAGGTGGTGCGAGAAACCCGCGCCTCAGAGATGATCTGGCCGACGGTGAGGTCGCCGTAGCCACGGGAGGCCATCTCCTTCGCCACGGCGCCGACTATCCGTTCGCGCTGGTGGCGCCGAACCTCCTCGGGCGCCAGGTCGTGGCGACCGCGAGGCAGCGGTCCCGCCGGCCCCGGTTCGGTTTTGAGCCCGCGGCCCTGTTCGCTAGCCAAGATTCTCCCTACGCATCGAACCGGGCACCGGAGGGGACTGCAAGCGTTCCGGCGCCCGGCCCAGATGCGATGGCGTCGCCGGGGATCAACGACAACCAGTTAGAGATCTTGCCATATCTTTGCGTGGCCGTCTACGGGTCTGATGCTCTATTTGCTTCGTGCGAAAGGCAAAAACTGTAGACATCATCGTATTTTGTCTCCTTGTGAACCCCAATGGAGGCCCCGTGGAGCCGAAGTCAGCTCCCGCAGTAGCGCCTCATCCCCGTTTTCCCAGCCGCTGGACCTGCTGCTCGTTCCCCGAGCCGCGGCGGGCTGCCGCAAGATAGATACTCATACCTATCTTGTCAACAATCGGTGTCGAGAAACCGGTTGAAGTCGGCTGAGCTAAGCCGCTAGAATCGCATTAGAGAGCCGTTTAGTTACTGGTCAGCGTGTCTAGGCTAGAGAATGTACATTTTTGTATCCAGATGGAGGCGAAAATTGCCATTGGGTCGCTAGGGTCCGCAGCCGGCATGGTCGAGACCCCTTGGGGCGCATCTGACTCACTGCGCGAGCGCATGCTGCCCCCCGGCCCCGGGACCCCGGCCGAGGACGTAGCCCGCAACCAGCGCGAACGCCTCTTCGGGGCGATGGTCGCCAGCGTCGCCACCCGCGGCTACGCGGCGACCCGGGTCACCGACCTGATCGAGCTCTCCGGGATCTCCCGGCGCAGCTTTTATGACCTCTTTCCCGACAAGGAGGCCTGCTTCAAGGCGGTCGTGGAAGAGATCGTTGGCGAGAAGGTGAGGCAGGCCGACCCAGGGGAGCTCGACGGCGAGGAGCGCGCTCGGCGGCGCTTCAAGAAGCTCACCGAAGTGGTGATCGAGCAGCCCGCGGCGGCTCGGCTTTGCCTGATCGAGGCCTACGCCGCCGGGATCGAGGCGCTGCGGCCGATCGAGGACGCGGTCGCCGCGGTCGAAAAGCTGATGCAGATCCGAACGGTCGAAATGCCCGATCGGGCCGGGACCCCCCCGGAGATGATCATCGCCCTCGTCGGCGCCGCGATGGAAGTCATCCGCACCCGCTTGCGGCGCGGCGCCGAGGCCGAGTTGCTGCAGCTCAGTGACCCGCTGATGGACTTCCTGCTCTCCTACCGGCCGCCGCCGCAGCCGCTGCGGCTGGCGACTCGCCCTCCCTCCTCGGCGCCGGAAACCCTCGCCGGCCATGACCACGAAGAGCGGGCGCTACGGGCCTTCGCCGTCGTCGTCGCCGAGCGCGGCTACGAGAACGCGACGATCGAGGAGGTCGTGAAGCGGGCTTCGATGTCCCCGACCACTTTCTACGCCAACTTCGAGGGCAAGCGGGACGCGCTGATGGCTGCGATCGACAGCGCCGGGGCGCACACTGCGGCGGCGATCCTGCCCGCCTTCCGCCGCACTCCCGACTGGCCGACGGCGGTCCGCGTTGCCTACAGCGGCCTCTTCAACTTCATGGCCTCGCGCCCAGCGATGGCGCACCTGCTCTTTGTCGACGTCTACGCCGCCGGCCCCGACGCGCTCGCCCGTCGCGAAGAAGCGATGCCCTCTTTGGCGCGGATAGCGGAGGAAGGACGGCAGCGCTCGCCGGAGGTACCGGCGCTTGCGGTCGAGGCGATCGCCGGCGCGGTCTACTCCCTTGCATACCGGCAGACGCGCGACGGCGGCGCCGGGTCACTGCCGGCGCTCGCTCCTCTCTGCACCTACCTCACCCTGGCCCCGTTCATCGGCACCGAGCGCGCCTGCGCGGCGGCAAACGGCGAAGGCCGGCCTGACGTCTTCCCGGAGCAGCACGAGGTGGGCCGCGAGCGCAGCCTCATCATCTACGCCCTCAACCGTCTCGAGCACCCGGCCGACGCCGAGGAGCTCTCCCGCGAACTCGAAATGTCGAGCGCCGAGGTCGCGGCGCACCTCGACGAGCTCGTCGCCGAGGGAAGCGTCAAACGGGTCCGCGAGGAGAGTCCCGAGGGCGGCGCCCTTTACTGGGTCAACCTGCCGATCATCGAAGACGCCGAGTGGGAAACCTTCAGCCAGCCGCAGCGGGAAAAGATCTCCAAGCACATCGGCTACCTGGTGCTCGAGGACGTCATGCAGTCGGTCAAAGCGAAGGTCTTCGACCGTCGCCCGGAAAGGTTTCTCACCCGCTTCGGCGGCCGGGTCGACGAGCGCGGAATGGTGGAACTGGGGAACCTCCACAACGAGACGCTCCGAGCCAGCCTCGAGATCGTCAAGCGCAACGAAGAACGCCTGGCCGAGGAGGACGAGGCCGGCATCCCGATCCGGGCGGTTCAGGCCGTCTTCGAGATGCCGCCGGAAAGCGGCGGCGAGATCCGCCAGGAGGAATAGCTACTTGAACTCGAAGCTGGTCAGGTCCTGCCCGTAGATCGGGCTGACGACGAGCTCGTCGAGGTCAATCGAGTCGGCGACGAAGGTGCCGAGGGTGAGGTTGCCGAAGGGCACCCAGGGGGCTTCGCGCATCACCGTGCGGTCCAGTTCTGCGTATTCGCGTTCCTGCGCTGGTCCCAGCTGCTGGCGGCCAAGCTCGCGCGTCTTCGCGTTTACCTCTGGGTCGTCGAAGAGGGCCCAGTTGGTGTTGCCGTTCGGAAGGATGCTTTCCCCCGTCAGTTGCGGCTGAAAGTAGTCGTTGGGGTGGGGATAGTCGAGCAGCCAGTTGGCGAACCCGGTGTCGAGGTCCGGCGTGCTTGAGTTGCCGATCACGGTGAAGTAGTTGGTGAAGTCGACAACTTTCAGCTTCGTTTCGAACCCGAGCTTGCGCAGCACCTGCTCGTAGTATTCGCCCGCTTCGTCACTGGGCTCGAGATTGAAGGTCCAGACGGTGACCTTCCGATCGGCCGGAGCCGCTTCGGCGATCAGCTTCTTCGCCTTCGCCAGGTTGTGGGGGTAGAGCTCGAACTTGCGGTAGCCCGGCATCAGCGGCGGCAGCACCTGCTGGGTCGCTTCGAGAGTCCCGGCGAAGATCCGTTCCAGCGCTTCGGCATCGACGGCGTAGTTGACCGCCCGCCGCACCCGCGGGTCGTCGAACGGCGGCGTCTGCGTGTTCATCCAGAAGTAGTAGATGCTGATCGTCGGTTCCTCGCGAAACTGCGTCCCCTCGTAGCGGTCCCTCACTTCCGCGTAGCGTTCGGGCGGCGGCGGGTTCTTCATCCAGTCGACCTGGCCCTTTTCCACTTCGTCGACCTGGGTGATCGGGTTGCTGCGAACTTCGAGCTTGATCTTCTCGACGTGGCCGTCCGGGAAGTCCGGCATCGCCTCGCCGTTGGCATCCCAGGCAGGGTTGCGGTCGTATTCCCAGCTGCGCCCGGGCCGCACCTTGGTGATCTCATAGGGGCCGGTCGCCGGCGGCGGGTCGGCGGTCTGGTCCTCGGGCGGCGTTCCCGGCGGCAGCGGCGCCGCGAACGGCAGGGCGAGGATGTAGCTGAAGAACCCGCTCGGTTCCGTCAGGCGGATCGTGATCTTGCCGCTGCGGTCATCGGTCGAGATTCCCTCAATCCCGCCGCGCTTGGTTTCGGCGAACCGTTCGGCGCCCTCGATCCCCATATAGAAAGACGAGCCGCCCGAGTTCATCCGCAGGAGGCGTTCAACCGCGAAGCGGAAGTCCGACGCGCGCACCGGGGTCCCGTCGGAGTATTCGAGCCCGGGCCGCAGGAAGAGCGTGTAACGGCGGCCCCCCTGGTCGATCTTCGGCAGGTCTTCGGCGAGGCCGGGAACTAGCTCGGTGCCGGCTTTGCCGCTCTCGGGGGCATAGGTGAGGAGCGGGATGTAGGTGGCGTGGAGCGCCGTCGCCCCTTCCAGCGAGAACGCAAGGGCCGGGTCGAGGTAGTCGGGGAACGAGAGGAAGGTTCCTCGCAGCTCTCTGTCCTGGTCGGATTCACCGCTCGAGCCGCAGCCCGTGAGAGCAGCGGCCAGCAAGGAGATCACCATGATGCAACTGGCTGACGACCGGAAAACCTTCACGGCGCTGCAACCCCCTTCATCCCCTAGAGCGGCGAAACCAAGATAAACCCGCCGGTGCCTGCCGTGCTATCCGCCTCCGACGGGCCCATGTTCCTCTTGGTAATGCCGCAGCGTGTCCTCGGTGTTCTTACCAGGCATCCGCAAACGCGCCCGCAGCGTCGCCGCGAAATCGTCGATCGCCATCCGCAGGATCTCCGCCCGCACCCGCAGCGAGTGCGGCCGATCCTCGCCGCTCGCCTCCTCCACCAAGGAGGCGAGGAAGGGCAGCAGCCCCGCCAGCGCCCGCTCCTCGTCCTCGGTGCGGAAGTAGTGGGTGATCGGGAAGTGGATCAGGTCGCGACGGCAGCGGATCAGCTGCTCGGCAAAGCCGGCGAGCAGGGACTCGAGCAGTTGCGGATCGGCGTCGGCCAGCTTCTCCCCCAGCCGCTCCTCGGACTCCTTCGCCAGGTGGACCTCGTGCGCTAGGGAGTCACGGCGGGAGATCGAGTTGTAGATCGAGATCAGCCAGGAGATGCTGGCGGTCAGCAGCCCGAGTCCGAACATCGTCTCCACCGGACCGAGAATCCGCAGCAGCGGGGATTCGGGAGAGATGTCGCCGTAACCGAGGCTGGTGAGGTTGACGAGGGAGACGTAGAGCGCGTCGAGGAAGCCGGTGTGCTGGGCGGGGTCGAGGCCGGCGTCAAAGTGGAAACCCTGCGGCAGCTGCGGCCAGAAGACGAGCGCCCAGCCCAGCGCCAGCAGCGCCGCCCAGGTCGCGACTACGGCGACGTAACCGATCGGCCCCGCCAACAGCCCGATCGTCTTCTCCCCACCGGGCACGTGGCGAGCGGCCCAGGCAACACTGCGCACCACCCAGCGGGCCACCATCCCGCGGCCGAGCGGGTGGAAGAGAACGTCGAAGATGTCGCGCAGGGCGATCGCGATCACCGCGATTCCGAGCAGGGTCCAGACGACGTCCACGTCAGGAAGCTATTCGAACGATCTCGGCGAGCTCTCGGCCGATGTGGGCCCAGGAGTACATCCGCACCGCCTTCTCGCGAGCCCCCTCGCCACGCCGGCGCCGCTCGCCGGCGTCGGCGACGGACGCAGCGATCGCCCCGGCGAGAGCGTCGACGTCGTCGGGCTCGACCAGCCACCCCGTCTGCGGGTCGTCGACGATCGTCGCCGGTCCCCCGCGCCGGACCGCGATCACCGGCAGCCCGCAGGCCATCGCCTCGACCAGGACCTGGCCGAACTGCTCGCGCACAGAGGCGTGGACGAGGAGGTCGCCGGCGCGGAGGAATGGGGGCAGCTCCTCGTGCCCGTGCCAGCCGGCGAGGAAGACGTGGCGGGCGCCGGTTCGGGCGATCGTCTCGCAGGGGTGCTCGCCCTCCCACTCGCCCGGGTGGCCACCGATGAGGACGAGGGCAGCGCGCTCGTCGAGCTTCGCCTCGGCGCGGGCGAAGGCTTCGATCAGCAGCGGCAGCCGCTTGACCTCGGTGAAGCGACCGACCGCGAGGAGCACGACGCCATCGAGCGCCGCGAGATCCTCATCCGCGTAGGAGACGCTGCCGGGATCGTCGCCCGGCCGCCAGCCACGGGGATCGGCGACCAGGTTGCGGCGCCAATGCGAGCGCCGGTCGACGACGCCCGGCGAGAAGATCGGGTCGAACCCGTTGGGGACGCAGTCGAAGCGGTCCTCCTCGAGCTCGAGCAGGGCGGCGGCGCGGCCAAGCCCTTTGCGCTCGTTGACGACGATCCGGGTGCAGCCGGCGGCCCAACGCCGCAGTCGCCCCGCCCAGGCTTCGGCGCACTTCCATCCGGCCGGCGCCCCCGCCTCGATCTGCTCCAGCATCAGCAGCTCGGTGCCATGGACGTGGCCGACCACCGGCACCTCGGGCAGCACCCGCACCGCCACCTCGTTGAGGGGAGTCAGGTGATGCAGATAGAGGACGTCGACCCCAGCGGCAGCCGCGGCCGCCATCGGCCCGGTCCAGGCCTCCACCTGTCGCTCGAACTCCTCGTCGTCCAGGCTCGCGAGGACGGGGTCCGGGGCGCCGGGTCGATCCTCGTAGGACCCGTGCAGAGGAACGCTGCCGGCGGGGGCGAACTCGACCGGCCGCACATCAAGGCCGGCGTAGAAGTTCGCCGCCGAGGCCTCGCCACCGAGGTCAGGGCGTGAGCCGCTGAGCAGCGTCACCTCGAAATTGTTGGCTCCCAGCTCCCTCGCAATCGAGCGGCAGACGTGGGCGGAGCCGCCGCGGGGATAGAAATAGATCCCCATCAGCAACCTTTTGGCAGCGGCAGACACGACCGCCGAGGGTAACGACGGGTCGTGCTCAGCCTTAGGAGCGGGGTGCGAAGTGGAGCGCGGTCGCCACCTCGCGACCGCCAGGAAGCTCGAGCCCGTGCTCCTCGCGGGGGGTGTTGACGAGGGCGCCGCCGAGGACGAGGGAGGCGGAGCCGCCGCCATCGAGGTTGATCGCCGCGGCGGCGCCGAGCCCGGCCATCGCCTCGGCCAGCTCGACCATCGTCAGCCCGGCCTCCTTGTCGGCCCGCCCTTCGCAGACCACGGCGATCAGCTCCCGCTCGGTGAGGCCGAGCGCGGCGCGGGGATAGCGGCCGGCGGTGATGTCGGAGTCGAACTGGCGGGAACCGGCGGAGAAGCCCTCGGCGTCGGCCCCGGGTCGGACGAGCGCCCGGCCCTCGCCGACCAACATCGGGCCGGCTTGGAGGAGGTCGCCCCGGGGCTTCGAGCCAAGCTCCTGGCGCGCGGCCAGACGCACCTCTCCCCCATCTATGTGGACGCATCCGCGCTGCTGGTGCCAAGGAGCGTCGAATGGCTCGGTCGGCAGCGCCTTGCCGTCGATCCAGAGGTCGCCCAGGGCGGGGCCGCCGGGGCGCATGTAGAAGCCGCCGACGATCGCGTGCTCGGCGCCGCTGCGCTCACACCAGTCCCGCACGGTCGAGCAGGGACGCAGCGCAACGACGCGGGGAAGGAAGGCGCGCCGCTCGAAACGGGCGACGTGGAGCGTGGTCGCGGCGCCATCGGCCAATCCCAGCCGTCGCCGTTCCAGCAGCGGCCTTGCCGCCTCGACCTCCGTCGGTGGGGGTGCCGTTCGCATTCCAGGGACCTAAACCAGGTCACCCGGAATGGAACAGCACCACCAGGACGGAGATGTTGTCTAGCCGCTAACGAACAAGAAGCTTCGTCTGAGCGTTAGCTGCTGAGGCCCGGATGGACGCCTCGACCGATCGCCTGCTGGTCGACCATCTTCTGCAGCAACTTCGTCAGGCGGGTGCGGTCGGTCTCGCTCATGCCTTCGGTCAGCTCCTCCTCGTGGGCCTTCGCGATTGCGCGGCCACGGGTCAGGGCACTGCGGCCTTTGCGGGTCAGATACAGGGCCCGGACCCGGCGGTCCTCCGGGTTGGGCCGGCGCTCGACGAGACCTCGCTCCTCGAGCTCGTCGACGAGCGCGACCATGCGGCTGGGCGGGACCTGGATGCCGGCGCCGATCGCCTGCTGGGACTGTCCTTCGGCGGCGTCGATCAGATTGAGGATGCGGAACAGCGGCGGGTTGAGGTCGACCTCGGCGATCCGCTCGGCGAAGCGGCGCGAGGCGTGGATCCCCACCTGCGAGAGCAGGAAAGCGAGGGTCGATGGGGCGCGGTCGCCGTTGACGGAATCGCCGGTCATGGGGGATGAAGCTTACCCGGTACTTTGTGATATGAATCGTTTGCTCGTTGAACCTTTCTGCTCGGTAACCAGTTATTAGCGCGAAAGGACCTTCCTTTTCCATGACCCGCCGCCTCGCCCGCCTCGCCGATATTGCTTACCGCCGCCGCGGCCGCATGGTCCTCGCCTGGATCGTCGCCACCGTCGTCCTGATCGGGCTCGGCACGACCTTCGCCGGCGAGTACGAAGCCGACTACAACACGCCCGGCTCAGAGTCCAAGGAAGCGAGCGAACTCGCCGAACGCGAGTTCGGCGGCTACTCGGGGCAGGAAATCTACGTCGTCTGGAAAGACCCGAACGGCGTCAAGAGTCCCGCCTCGAAACAGCAGATGAACGCGTTCTTCGCGGAAGTCGAAGCGATCAAGGACGTGGAGAAACGGGCGCCGATCCGGGTCTCGGACGACGGCACGATCGCCACCACCACCCTCCCCCTCACCGTCCCCGGCTGGTCGGTGAAGAAGGAGCAGGGCGAAGAACTGATCGATGCGGCCGAAGCCAACAGCGGCGACGGCCTCGAAATCAAGCTCGGCGGCGAACCGATCTACACCGCGCAGGAAGCGAGCAGCCCCGAGGGTCTCGGCTTCTTGGGCGCCGCGATCGTGCTGCTGATCGCCTTCGGCTCGCTGGTCGCCGCCGGCCTGCCGCTGATCATCGCCCTCGTCGGGCTCGGCATCTCCTCCGGCGGTCTGATCGTGCTCCTGGCGAACGTCATCGACGTCCCCAACTGGACCACCGCCGTCTCGGGCCTGATCGGGATCGGGGTCGGGATCGACTACGCGCTGTTGGTGCTGACCCGGTTCCGCTCGGCGATGAAGGCGGGCAAGGACCGCCACGACGCCGTCGTCGAGGCCGTCACCACCGCTGGGCGCAGCGTCATCATCGCCGGCGGCACCGTGGTGATCGCGGTCCTCGGCCTCTTCCTCACCGGCCTCCCCTACATGTACGGGGTGGCGATCTCGGCCGCCTTCGCCGTCCTGATCGTGATGCTGGCCTCGATCACTCTGCTGCCGGCGCTGCTCGCCTACCTGGGACCGCGGGTCGACCGCCTGAAGATTCCGATCCTCGGGCGCCGGCTCGACCGCCCCGAAGAGGACGGCAACTCCCCAGCCGCGCGCTGGAGCCACTGGGTGCAGAAGCGGCCGTGGCCGGCGGCGATCGTCGCCGCGGCGATCCTGCTGGCTCTGGCGGCGCCGGCGCTCGGCATGCGGCTCGGCTTCCCCGACGCGGGCAACGATCCCGAGGACACGATGACCCGCCAGGCCTACGACCTGATCAGCGAGGGCTTCGGTCCCGGCGCCAACGGCCCGCTCGTGATCGCCGCCGAACTTCCAAGCCCGCAAGACAAAGCGGCGATCGAAGGTCTCGCCACGGACATCCGCGACGAGGACGGGGTCGCCTACGTGCCGCCGCCGCAGTTCAACTCCGACGGCACCGCCGCGATTATGACCGTCGTTCCCACCACCTCCCCGCAGGACGAGGCAACCTCGGAACTGGTCGACCACCTGCGCGGCACCGTGATCCCGGCCTCGCTCGGCAACTCCGAAGCAACGGCCCTGGTCGGCGGAGTCAACGCGGCCTTGGAGGACCAGAGCTCCTACATCACCGGCCGCATCCCGCTCTTCATCGCGGGCGTGGTCGGCCTCTCCTTCCTGCTGCTGCTCGTCGCCTTCCACTCGCCGTTCATCTCGCTGAAGGCAGCGATCATGAACCTGCTCTCGGTTAGCGCCGCCTACGGCGTCATGACCCTGGTCGCGCAGGGGGGTGCGGTCGGGGAACTGATCGGGATCGACCACGAAGTCCCGATTGCGCCGTTCATGCCGGTGATGATGTTCGCGATCCTCTTCGGCCTCTCGATGGACTACGAGGTCTTCCTGATCTCGCGGATCCGCGAGGAGTACCTGAAGGACGGCGACACCCGCCGCGCAGTTGCCGATGGCCTCGCCAAGACCGCCCGGGTGATCACCGCGGCGGCGGCGATCATGGTCGTCGTCTTCCTCGCCTTCGTCGCCTCGCCCGAAGTCTTCCTCAAGCTCTTCGGGATCGGCCTGGCAGCGGCGATCTTCCTCGACGCCACCCTGGTGCGAATGGTCTTGGTGCCAGCGGTGATGCAGCTGCTCGGCCCGCGCAACTGGTGGATCCCCGACTGGCTCGAGCGGATCCTCCCCCGGATCGAGGTCGAGAGCCCGGCCACGGAGACCCAGCCGTAAGAGCAGCATGGGTTCCGTGGTTCCTTTGTCCGGAATAGCAGGACAAAGGAACCACGGAACTGGTTTTTCAGCCCGTCACGCCTTTCACCACGGGGTAGTAGCCGCTGGCATGACCAGTGACCTTCGGGTGGTAGCTTTCGCCCGTCGGGTTGGAGAGGCCGTTGATCCACTCGGTCGAGGAGCCACCGCCGCCGTCGCAGACCGCGTGGCCGACGAAGGGCGGGATCACGTCACGGAAGACGAAGTTCGCCCCCGCCCGTGAAGCCGCGGCGCTGACCACGGTCCGCAGCATTTCCGCCGTCTGGTTGAGCCGGGTCTCCTCGCTGGGGCTGAACCAGGTGAGCGCGTTGCAGTCCTCGCCGTTGAACAGCTTCGGGTAGTCGAGCGCGATCACTTTCGCGTTCGGCGAGCGCGACTTGATCGTGTTGTTGACCAGGTCAAGCCGGCCCGGCAGCGTGTTGTTGATGTAGGACTGGGCGGTGTTGATCGCCCCGTCGCAGTTCGACGCCCAAGAGGGCTGGGCGCAGGTGGTGATCACGCTGGAGAAACCGGCGTCGTTGCCACCGATCGTGTAAGTCACCCAGTTCGTGTCCGAGGTCAGGCTCGCGGCCTGGGTGTTGATCAGGTCCCCGGTCTTCGCTCCCGAGCAGGTGGCGTTGACGAAGGTCCAGTCCGGATGCGCGTTGTGCAGCAGGTAGGGGTACGCATAGATCGACCGCTGACAGGTCGATTCGTAGAAGGTCCGCGTGCCGGTTCCCGACGAGTACGAGTCCCCAAGGGCCACGTACTTCGTCGCCGACGCGGCCGCGGCGAACACGGCGAAGAGTGCAACCACACAGAGCAGGGCTGCGATTCGACTCCACTTCATTTGACGCCTCCATCCCCCGCCCTATCATCAATTTGTGTTGACCATAGAGGCGGGAGGGCTGGTTTGCCATCGAATATCGTCGCCTGCTTGAGCGAACCGGTGCCCTACCTCGACCTCAGCGCCCTGCCGCGAGAGCTCGATGGCGAGCTCGAGCGCACGGTCGCTCGAGTAGCCGCTTCGGGGTGGTACCTGCTCGGGCCCGAGCTCGAGGCCTTCGAGCAGGACTTCGCTTCCTACTGCGGTGCCCGTCACTGCGTCGGGGTCGGCAGCGGGATGAGCGCGATCGAGCTCGCCCTCCTCGCCGGCGGTATCGGCCCCGGAGACGAGGTGATCGTCCCGGCCTACACCTGGATAGCCACCTGGCTGGCGGTGACGCGAACCGGCGCCACCCCGGTCCCGGTCGACGCCGACGCTGCGACCTACAACATCGACCCGAACTTGATCCCGGCCGCGATCACCGAGCGAACCGCCGCGATCGTCCCCGTCCACCTCCGCGGCGAGCCGGCGGACATGGACGCCGTAACGGCGATCGCCGCCGATGCCGGGCTGCTGGTGGTCGAGGACGCGGCGCAGGCGCACGGGGCGCGCCACCGAGGTCGCAGGGTCGGCAGCATCGGCGAGGCCGGGGCGTTTTCCTTCTACCCGACGAAGAACCTTGGCTGCCTCGGCGACGGCGGCGCCGTCGTCACCGACGACGAGGCACTTGCCGAGCGGGTCCGCCTCCTCCGCAACTACGGGATGCGGAACCGCTACGAGATCGAGACCGCCGGGGTCAACTCGCGCCTGGCCGAGATCCAGGCCGCCGTGCTGCGGCTGCTGCTGCCCCGCCTCGACGAGTGGAACGGGGCCCGCGCATCGCTGGCGGCGCTCTACACCTCCCGCCTCGGCAGCAGCGACTCGATCTCGATGCCGGCCGTTCCCAGCTGGGCGGACCCGGTCTGGCACCTGTTCACGATCAACCATCCGAACCGGGATGCCGTCGCCAACGCTCTCGCAGAGCAGGAGATCGGCACCCTCGTCCACTACCCCCTGCTCCCCCACCAGACGCCGCCCTATGAGGAAGAGTGGCCACGCGGGAGCCTGCCGGTCGCCGAGGCACTCGCCACTTCGACCCTGAGCCTGCCGCTCTACCCGCAGCTTGAGGCGGCAGTCTGCGAGCGCGTCGCCGAGGCTGTGCTGGCGACCGTCGGGCCGGCCGCCTCCGCGTAGGATCGACCCGATGAGCGACCGACCGAAGCCAAGAGGCGGCGCCTGGGACGCCGCCCAGCGCCTGCGGTTGAAGCTGCACACCGATCTCCACCAGCGGCTCGATGGGATCCACTCTTCGCTGGGCGACCTCCAGCAACGGCTCGGCGACCTCCGCGACACCCTCGCCGACCACAGTGCCCGGCTGGCGCTGATCGAGGCCGAGGCGCGCCGGACGGCGGAGATCGGCCGCCACATCTACGACGAAGAGCCCGCCAGCCGCCGGCGGCTGCACGAGCTGCGGCGCAGCGAGGAGTACGAGTTCGCCTTCACCGAAGACGAGCCGCTGGTCACCTTCATCGTCCCCACCTACCGCTCGTTCGAGACCCTGCGCGACGTCGCCCTCCCCTCGATCCTCGGGCAGGACTACTCGAACCTCGAGGTGATCGTCTCCGGCGACGCCGCGCCGCCCGAGACCGCCGCGGTGGTGGCTTCCTTCGACGACCCCCGCCTCGTCTACCTCAACCGCACGATCCGAGGCCCCTACCCCGAGGACCCGGCAAAAAGCTGGTTCGGGATCGGCGGACCGCCCTTCAACGACGCCCTGGCGATCGCCCGCGGACGCTGGGTCACCGCCCTCGGCGACGATGACGCGATCCGCCCGAACCACACCCGCGACCTCCTCGCGGCGGCGAAAGAGCATCGCTTCGAGCACGTCTACGGGCTACAGCAGGTCAACTTCGCCGAAGGCGAGCCACTCGTGCTCAACGAGTTCCCGCCCCGCCAGGGTCACTGGGGGATGCAGAGCTCGCTCTACCTCACGGGCCTCCGCTTCTTCGAATCCGAGCTCACCGACGCCGTCTTCGACGAGCCGAGCGACTGGTCTAAGTGCAGGCGGATGATCCGGGCGGGGGTTCGCTTCGGGATGATCGACAAGATCGTCGTCGACAAGAACGAGACGAGGCGGCGATCGGCTGAGGAGTGGCGGCGGGGCGAGGTCCCGTCCGCCGAGTAGCGGCCCGCTTCAGACTGCAGCCTGGATCGCCTGCTGGAACTCGCCGCGGTCGCGGATGTAATCCGCCTCATCGAATGGCGCCGAGGTCAGCGCCAGGTAGACGGTTCCCTCGGCGAACCCGCCAATGTCGTGCCAGACCATCGGCGGCAGGTAGATGCCGCGGCGGGGGTCGTCGAGGGTGACGTCGAGCCGCCGTTGACCGTCGTCGATTGCCATCGCCATCCGGCCGGAGACGCAAAAGACGACCTGCTCGAGCGCGCGGTGGGCGTGGCCGCCACGGGCAGCCTGCGCGGGGACGTCGTAGACGTAAAAGACGCGCGCGATCGGAAAGGGGACGTGGTTTTCGCCCTCGGCGAAGGCCAGGTCTCCCTGCGGGTCAGCTACTGCCGGTAGCTCGATTGGCTTGCATTCCTCGACTCCCACGGGCTGGCACTGACCATAATGGACGCAGTGTCTGGCCTTCACCCCAGCGCGATCGTCGAAACCGACTCGCTCGGCGAGGGGGTGACGATCGGCGAGTTCGCAATCATCCGCCCCGGCGCCTTGATCGGCGACGGCGTCAGCATCCTGCCCCACGCCCTCGTTGACGAGGAGGTGGAGATCGGGGCCGGGACCGAGATCCAGACCGGCGCCGTGATCGGCCGCCGCCCCCGCGCGACGGGGTCGATAGCCCGCACGCCCACCTACGAGAAAGCGACCACGCCCTGATCCGGGAGCAGAGCTGGGTCGGCGACCACTGCGTCGTCGGCCGCGCGGCCGGCATCGACCGCGGCGTCCGGATCGAAGATGGGGCCGTGCTGATGTACGGCTGCAACATCGTCGAGAAAACGGTGATCGGCAAAGGCGCCTTCATCGCCGGCGGGGTGATCATGACCAACGACAACTCGATCGGCGCCAAGGGTGTGGACCCGGATTCGCCCGGGATCAGGATCGAAGACGGAGCGAGAGTCGGCGCCAACGCCACCTTCCTCCCCGACGTCACCGTCGGCCGCGACGCCATCGTCGGCGCCGGCTCGGTCGTCACCCGCGATGTCCCGGCGGGGACGACTGCGATGGGTGTCCCTGCCCGGCCGGTCCCAGGTCGCTGATGGCGGCGCCCTCGGTCCCGCTCTCGATCCTCGACCTCGCCGCAGTCGGCCGCGAGGAGACGATCGCCGAGAGCTTCGCCGGCAGCGTCGAGCTGGCGCGGGCGGCCGAGCGCGGCGGCTATCGGCGGGTCTGGTACGCCGAGCACCACAACATCCCCACAATCGCGTCTTCAGCCACCAGCGTGCTTATCGCCCATGTCGCCGCGTTCACCCACAGCATCCGCCTTGGTGCCGGCGGAATCATGCTCCCGAACCACTCCCCGCTGGTGATCGCGGAACAGTTCGGCACGCTCGAGGCCCTGCATCCGGGGCGCATTGACCTCGGTCTGGGGCGAGCCCCCGGCTCGGACCAGGACACCGTGACCCAGCGGCAAGCGAGCGCTTTGCGCAGGATGTCGTCGAGCTGCAGCGGTTCCTCGGCGACGAGAGCCCGGTCCCGGGGATCAAGGCGATCCCCGGCCAGGGCACCCACGTTCCCCTCTACATCCTCGGCTCCTCCCTCTACGGCGCCGAACTGGCGGCCGAGCTCGGTCTCCCTTACGCCTTCGCCTCCCACTTCGCCCCGCGCTTCCTGCATGAAGCGATCACCGTGTACCGGGAGCAGTTCAAGCCCTCCCAGCAGCAGCCCGAGCCCTACGTGATCGCCGGCGTCGGCGTGATCGCCGCCGAGAGCGAGGAGAGCGCCGCCGCCCAGCACGAGGCGGCCCGCCGCATTCGCGCCCGCGCCCTCTTCGGCCGCGGCCGCAAGCTCAGTGAGGAAGACGTCACCGCTCTGCTCGAGTCCCCGCAGGCCGCAGCGGTCGACGAGATGCTCGCCTACACCGCCGTCGGACTGCCCGAGGCGGCCGGCGCCTAACCTTCGCCGCCGAGACCGAAGCCGACGAGCTGATCACCGTCCACTACTCCGACTCGGTGCCGAACAGGCTGCGCTCAGTCGAGCTACTGGCCGGGGCGCTCGATCCCGCCGGCGCCCCGCGCAGCTAGCGGGACTCGTTCAGCGCCACCGCTTCGCCGATCAGCGCCTTGAACGCCTCGGCGTCCACGTCCTCGCCCTCGTGGATGTCGATCGCTCGGCGAACGTTGCCGTCGAGGCTCGAGTTGAAGAGGCCGGAAGGATCGTCGAGCGAGGCGCCCTTGGCGAAGGTCAGCTTCACGGCCTTCTTGTAGGTCTCGCCGGTGCAGATGATCCCGGCGTGCTCCCAGACCGGCGTCCCTTTCCATTTCCAGGTCTCTTCAACCTCGGGGTCGGCCTCTTTGATCAGGCCGCGGACGCGGGCCAGCGTCTCGCCCCGCCAGTCGCCCAGCTCCTCGATCCGCTCGTCGATCAGCTGCGAGGGGTTACCGCCCTTCTCCATGCCGCAGAGGATAGGGCGGAGCTGATTACCATGGCTCGGTGAGCGGGGAGGCAGCTCCAGCCCTAGGCGTCCTGCGCAGACGGGAGTTCCGGCTCCTCTTCTCAGCCCAGGCAGTCTCGGTCCTCGGCGACCGGATGGTCGCGGTAGCGCTCGCCTTCGCGGTTTTGGAGATCGGCGGCTCGGTTGCCGACGTCGGCCTCGTCCTCGCCGCCGGCACGTTCCCCCTGGTCGCAACCGTCTTGGTCGGGGGAGTGGTCGCCGACCGCGTCTCCCGGCGCGCCGTGATGGTGGCAGCCGACCTCGTTCGGGTCGCGAGCCAGGGTGCGATGGCCGCCCTGCTGATCGCAGGAGTGGCGGAGGTATGGATGCTGGCGCTGCTGGCCGCCGTTGCCGGCGCGGCCACCGGCTTCTTCGGCCCTGCCTCGACCGGCCTGCTGCCCGAAGTCGTCCTCGCCGAGCAGCTGCAGCCGGCGAACGCACTGCGCGCGAGCGCCGTCTCGGCCGGCGAAATCCTCGGCCCGATCCTGGCCGGGGTCCTGGTCGCCGCCGCGGGAGCGGGATGGGCGATCGCCGTCGACGCCGTCACCTTCGCCGTCAGCGCCGCCTGCCTGCTGGCGCTGCGGGTGACGCCCCGCGCCCGCGAGCAGCAAAGCGCCTTCGCCGTCGACCTGCGCGCCGGCTGGGACGCCTTCCGCTCGCGGCGGTGGGTCTGGACCTTTGTCGCCTACTTCTCGTTGGTGAACCTGCTCTGGGGCGCCTGGGGAACGCTTGGGCCGATCGTCGCCGAGCAGGACCTCGGCGGCGCTGCCGCCTGGGGCGCCATTCTCACCGCGATGGGCGTCGGCGCCCTTGCCGGCAGCCTGCTCGCCGCGCGCGTCCGGCCGAGCCGGCCGCTGCTGCTGGCGGCCTTCACCGACAGCCTTTTCGCCCTCCCCCTCGCCTTCCTGGCGGCGACTTCGTCGGTACCGCTGATCGCCTGCGGCGCCTTCCTGGCGGGCGCCGGGATGGCGCTGACGATCTCGATCTGGGAGTCGACCCTGCAGCGCCACATCCCCGGCGAGTCCCTCTCCCGCGTCAGCTCCTACGACTGGTTCGGCTCCCTCGCCTTCTACCCCCTCGGCCTGGCGATCTGGGGCCCGATCGCAGCCGCAATCGGCGTCGGCACCTCGCTCTGGCTCAGCTTCGGCATGGCGGCCGCGATGACCCTCGCGCTCCTCAGCGTCCCGGACATCCGCCGGCTTCCGGTCGCCCCGCCCGTCGCAGGCGAGGCGACGCCATAGGATCGCCGGGTGCCGTTCACGCACAAGAACCTGAAGGAGGACGTCGGGGACGTCGGGTCAAACTTCGACGGTGCCCCGGACTTGGAGTTCCGCCTGGCGACCAAGCCGCTTGAGCTTCAGCAGTCGGGCCTCGGCTACCAGTGCATCCCGCCCAACTATCGCTTCCCCTACGGCCACACCCACCAGCGGCAGGAGGAGGTCTACGTCGTCCTCCGCGGCAGCGGGCGGATGAAGCTCGATGACGAGATCGTCGAGCTGAAGCAGTGGGATGCGGTCCGCGTCTCGCCCGGCACCTGGCGCGGCTACGAGGCCGGGCCAGAGGGCCTGGAGATCTTCGTCATCGGCGCCCCCAACCTCGGCGAGAACCCGCGCGACGACGTCGAAGGCACGCGCGACTGGTGGAGCGACTAGGTCAGCGGCCCTGCATCGCGCTCATGCCCCGCGCCAGCTGACCGACGCTGGTCGCGCCCGGCGGCACCGGGACGGCGCGGAAGGTCGGCGCCGGCAGGTGCAGGCGAAAGGCGATCCTGCCCTCGCGGTCGAAGCCGGTGACGAGCTTGTTGTCGCCCCAGCTGACAAGCCAGCCGCCGTCGGGCAGTTCCCGCGCCGAGCCGCAGCAGTGGCTCCGCTTCACCTCCGGGTCGTTGAGCTGGCCCTTGTAGATCGCCTTGCCGGCGCCGAGGTCGAGTTTGTAGAAGACGACCCGCGGGCGGCGGGGGCGGTCCTTGCCGTTGTCGAAGACCGTCAACCGGCCGTGGCGGTCGAGGCGGACGTCGTGCTGGCCGCCGAGCAGCTTCGTCGCCGGGTCGCCGACGACCCGCAGAGACTTGCCGGTCGGGCTGCCGCCGAGCTTCCAGTTGATCTCCCCCGTGGCGCGGTCGATCCCGTAGACCGCGTCGGTGTGGCGGGTGGAGACGATCACTTCGTCGGGCCCCCGCGGCTCGATCGAGTTGATGTGAACTGGGTCGTAGGCCTCGCGCTGGAGCCGGCGCCGCGGGTTGCTGAGGACGTTGTGCCACCAGCGCCCCGTCTCGGAGAGGGCGATGTGGCCGCGCGAGTTCCAGTGCCATAGGACCTTCCCGGCGGGGTCAACTTCCTGCACTTCGGCAGAGACGATCGTCGCCCGCCGTGGGCCGCCGACGCGGCGCAAGTCGGCCGTTTCCGGGACGTAGGTGTCCAGCAGCACGTTCCCGTTTGGAAGTTCGCGGTACTCGTGGCCGTCGACGATCGAGCCCTCGGTGCTGACCAGGCGCAGCAGCTTGCCGGACTCGCTCCGGACCTCGTGGGCCATTCGCGGATCGAGGCCGTAGCCGTCGCCGAAGGAGCGCGCCCAGACGACGCTGCCGTCGGCAACGATCTGGGCCCAGAGCGCCCGCGTGTCGGGGTTGAACCACCAGCGCGGCTTGCCTTCAGTGTCGAAGACGATCACCCAGGGGCGGTCGTCCTCGCCCGTGTAGGTGACAACGAAGAGGCCGAAGGGGACGGGGCGGATCGATTCAAACCGCGTCGACGGAAAATCTGCGGGCAGGTCGGGGAGGCTGGCCGGCGGCTGTTTCTGCGCAGGCGCGGAGTCCTTCGCGGCCGATCCGCATCCGGCGAAAAGGAGGAGCAGCAGCAACAGAAGGATCCGCACCCAGACGAGCTTAGGGACCGCGCCTCGGCGGGCTGCTGCTACGGTGACTGGGTCGGGTTCGGCCATTTCGCCACCCGAGAGGTTCCGTTTCCTCCTCGTGCTTCATTGGCGCCTTGGGGTCGCAGGATCTCCCCTAGACGTTCAACACAGGAGTTCACAACATCACTACGTTTGCCGATCTCGGCACTTCTAAGCCGGTGGTCGACGCCCTCAACGCGCGCTCGATCACCCAGCCGTTCCCCGTTCAAGAGATGGTCGTCCGCGATGCGCTCGCCGGCCGCGACCTCCTCGTCCAGTCCCCCACCGGATCGGGCAAGACGCTCGCCTTCGGTATCCCGATGGTCGACCTGCTCGACCCCGAGGGCCAGGGCCCGCGCGCTCTCGTCCTCGCTCCCACCCGTGAGCTCGCCGGCCAGATCGTCGTTGAGCTCGAGGCCCTCGCCACGGCGCGCCGCCTGAAGATCACCGCCGTCTACGGCGGCGTCGGCTTCGGGCCGCAGATCGCCGCCGTCCGCCGCGCCGACATCCTCGTCGCCACCCCGGGCCGCCTCGAGGACCTGATCGGCCGCGGTGCCGTCTCCCTCGACCGCATCCAACTGCTTGTCCTCGACGAGGCCGACCGCATGCTCGACATGGGCTTCCGCCCCGCCGTCGACCGCATTGTCGACCAGACGCCGAGCGACCGCCAGACCCTGTTCTTCTCGGCGACCCTCGCGGGCGCCGCCGGCAAGGTCGCGGCCTCCTACACCCGCGAGGCCCGCGCCCACACCCACGCCGAGCCCGAGCGCAAGGAGGCCAACATCGAGCACCGCTTCCTCTCGGTCGACTCGCAGGGCGCCAAGCTCGAGCACCTCGTCACCCACCTCTCCGGTGCTGACGCGGGGCGCTCGCTCGTCTTCGTCCGCACCAAGCGTGGCGCCGACCGCCTGGTCAAGCGCCTGCGCAGCCGGTCGGTCAACGCCGTCGCCATGCACGGCGACAAGAGCCAGAGCCAGCGTGAGCGGGCCCTGGCGCGCTTCGAGCGCGGCGAGGTGATGACCCTGGTCGCGACCGACGTCGCCGCCCGGGGGATCGACATCCCCGACGTCGCCCACGTGATCAACTACGACGCCCCCGAGGACCGCGAGTCCTACGTGCACCGGGTCGGGCGCACCGGTCGCGCCGGGCGTACCGGCACCGGCATCAGCTTCGTCCTCGCCGAGCAGGCCGAGGAGATGCGGCGGATCACTACCAGCCTCGGGCTGACCGACGGGCCCAGTCGCCCGGAGCGGGTCGCGGCGACCGCGGGGACTTCCTCCGCGTCGCGGCGGCGTCGCAACCGCCGCCGTCGCAGCAGGGCCGCGGCCTAAGCGATGAGCGCCGAGGCCGTCAGGTGGAGCTGCACCCGCTGCGCGGTCTCGGTCGGCCGGATGGACGGGGAGCCAACGCTGCTACCGACCACCTGGTCGGGAGCTGACGGGCAGATCCTCTGCCTTACCTGCAGCCGAGCGCAGGCCGGAGAGACGGCGATGGACGCGGCCCCGTCGGAGACTTCGCGCGAGGACCGGGTCCGGCTCCGGCGCACCGCCCTGATCGAGTTCGAGATCGACCGCGCCCCGGAGGCGCCGAACCGCACCATCGCGCTCGCCTGCCGCACCTCAAGCGCCGCCGTCTTGGCGGTCCGCACCGAGCTGGAGAGCTAGGCGGGAACGCGAGCATGGAGATCGGGATCGGCCTCGCCGCCGCAGTCGCGTTGATGACCAACCTCGCCTCGCTGCTCAAGCACCGCGGTTGCCAACACACGCATCCCGTCTCCATCGGCAGTCCGCTCGCAAGCCTGCGCGGCCTCGCCGCCTCACCCTGGTTCGCCGCCGGCTGGGGCCTTGCCGCCCTGGCCTGGATGGTCCACATTGCCGCCCTTTCCATGGCCCCGATCTCGCTCGTGCAAGCGGTGCTCGCCGGCGGCGCGGTCACCCTCGCGGTGCTCTCGCAACGCCTCTTCGGCGGGCGGGTCCTTGCACTCCTCGCGGCGACGCTTCCGCACTTCCACGGCGCCCACTCGGGCTTCTCGATCGGCGCCATCGTCAGCTTTGAGGGCGGCCTGGTTCTACTGGCGGCCGGAGTCGCACTCTGCCACCGGGCGCCCCGCCTCGCCGCGCGCCGCGGCGTCCTGCTCGCGATCCTCGCCGGCCTTCTCTTCGCCCTCGCCGGGATCGCGATCAAGGCCCTCACCGGCGGCGCCGGCAGCTGGCCGCTGGTCGCGTCGCTCCTAGGCCTGACCATCGCCTGCGGCGCCCTCGCCCAGTACACGGCGGTCGCCGCCCTGCAGAGCGGCGGCGCGATCGAGACGATCGGCCTGATGGGGATCGTCGCCAACGCGATTCAGATCCTCGGCGGGATCCTCGTCTTCGGCGACCCCCTCTCTCCCAGCCCCCTGGGGATCACCCTCCAGATCACCGCCCTGGCGATGGTCTGCCTCTCCGCCCTCCTGCTCCCGTCCTCGCTAAGACGCGTAGCGGTGGTGGATGGCGAGGGCGTTGCCGTCCGGATCTGAGAAGAAGGCCTGGTAGCAGACTCCTGAATCGAGGGTGTCGCCTTTGAACTCGACGCCCCGCGCTTCCAGCTCCGCTTTCGCCCCTTCGAAGTCGTCGACGTGGAACTCGATCGGGTGGTTGTTGGCGCGGAACTCGATGCCGAAGGCGTCCGATTGCATGACGGCGATCGTCAGGTTCCCGGTCTCGAACTCACCGGCGGGCATGCTCCCCCACTGCTTCGAGAACTCGAGCCCGAGCGTCTCGCCGTAAAACCCGGCCGCGCGCTCGTAATCCTGCGTCGCCACGGTGATGAAGTCAGTGCCGCTGATGATCTTGGACTGCGTCGCCATCTCATTCCCTTCGTTGGTCTCCTAGGCAATGATGTTAATCTGCAACCAGATGGTTGTAGATCAAATCCAGATTCACGATGAGGACGATGCCACCGACCTGCTGTTCAGGGCGCTGGCAGACCCGATCCGCCGCGACATCCTCCGCCGTGCCCACGAGGGCCGGCTCTCGGTCTCGGCCCTGGCCCGCGAACACCCGATCAGCGTCACGGCGATGCAGAAGCACGTCGCCGTGCTCGAGCGGGCCGAACTGGTGAGCAAGCACCGGGTCGGTCGCGAGTCGATCGTCCAGACCGAGACCGACGCCCTCGACCGCGCCCGCTCCGCACTCGACCGCCTCGAGGCGGACTGGCGGGATCGAATTGAGCGGATGGAGCAGATCCTCGAGACCGACAAAGGAGACAACTGATGCCCGTAACCGACGTACGCAAGGACTTCGACGCCCTGACGATGACGATCACGGCCGAGTTCGAGGCCGATGCCGAGCGCCTCTGGGAGCTGTGGGCAGATCCGCGCCAGCTGGAGCGCTGGTGGAGCCCGCCATCCCACTCCTCGACCTTCGTCGAGCACGAGCTAACCCCCGGCGCCCGCACCACCTACTTCATGACCGGCCCGGACGGCGAGAAGCACCACGGTCGCTGGCTGGTCGAGGAGGTCGAACGGCCCCACCGGCTGCACATGACCGACGACGTTGTCGACGACGAGGGCAAGCCCGAGGACGGAGGCCCGACGGGGATGACCGTGACGATCGCCGAAGCCGACGGCACCGCGACGATGTCAATCGAGACCCATTTCGCCGACCGCGTCTCGATGGAACAGACGATCGAGATCGGGTTCGAGCAAGGCATGACCGAAATGGTCAACCAGGTCGACCCCCTCCTCGGCGCCGCGAAGGCGTGATTCAGGCGAGTTCGTCTAGGCCCTGAGCGACCCAGGTCCGGAGGCCCTCGTTGACAACAAAGGGCGCGCCATCGGCCTCCGCGCGCGCCAACACGTCCCCGGCGCCCGCGCCTGCCTGGAGACCGGCATAGAGGTAGGCGAGTGCCGAGGACCGGGGCCCTTTTCTGCAGGTGACCAGCGTCGGGCGGGGCAGAGCGTCGAGCGCTGCCACTTGGCGCCGCGCCAGGTCCATGGTCATCTCCCGAGGCGGGTCGGAGACGACCCTCGCCGACTCGGGCACAGCCCCCTCGACCTGCTCGTAGGACATGCCGCCCTCCATCGCGGCGAACTCCTCGCCGCAGAGGTAGAGCCACGACGCCGCCCCCGCCTCGCGAGCGAAACCCTCCGGGTCGGCGATCGGCTCGGTGTTGTAGATGAGGCCCTTCGGCCCCTCAAACTCCGTCACGCGTCCAACGTACCGCTGGGCTTCGGGATCACCAAGCTCGGTTCTTCTCGTCCCACCCGCCGGATGACCTGAGCCTGAGCGAACGCCTTCAGGGTGAGGCTCTTTGTCCGCCCTTAAGCCAGAGCCGATATACAAAAAGGATGCGAGAACTCACGCCAGCGGCAGATATAGGCTAGGTGCGCATGAACAAACTCGAAATCCCGGAGTTGGCAATCGGAGTCGCGGCGCAGAATCACAACCCAACCGTTCTCAACGCCGACTTCCTCGCCTACAACCGGATCGTGCCCGAGACCTGGGTGCCGAACGAGGATCGCCTGAGCACCCCCGTCCTCTCGCAGGTGGCTTACGAGGAGCAGGGCGTGAGCATCGTCTCCCAGCCGGACAAAGTCCATTTCACCAGGCGCAACGGTGATTTACGTGACTCCTCTGAGCCCGACCTAGCTGGCGTGGCGATCAGCTATGTCAACGCTCTTCCCCACGTCGAGTACACCGCGATGGCCGCCAACGTCGAGGGCCATGTGGTCGTGCCGGAGGGAATTGAGGCGGCTCGCAGGGAGATCGTCGAGCGCTACCTCGCCACTGGCGCCTGGCATGGCTTTGGCGACGGAATCGAGGAGGCGGTGGTGACGCTGGCATACGACCTCGACCCGGCAACCCTTCGGCTGAGCATCTCGCCTGCCCTATTCGTCGCCGCCGGCGCGGACGAGGCCGCCAGGGAGGTCCCGGTCATCCGCTACAGCGCCCACTTCCAGGAGGACGTCGCCGGAGAGGGCCGAGAGGCGCGACTCGCCGACCTCGTCGGGAAGCTCGGTCGCTGGCGCGAGTGGCTCGACGTGTACCTGGAGCTGGTCGAGGGCAAGCTATTGGGAGCAAGAGTCTGATGACCGATGCGCTGATGGTCCGCGGCGAGGTCGACTCCCAGCGTGTGGCCGAGCGCCTCGCGATGGGATACCTAGGGTCGAAGCTCGGCGCGACTGTCGAGGCAAGCCCCCAGTCGCCGTACGGACCGACGGGGCAGATGAAAATGGGTGATCTCGGCAGGGGGATTTATGTGCCAGCGCCATTGACTTCACAGCCGCCTCCTCAGAAACAGGACAAATTTCTGGTCAAGGCCTTCAAGGCCATCCGCCGTCAACCGAGGCCGACTCGGGGCGAGGTGATCACGGTCAACCCTCGAGCGTCATTTGGCGGCGCCCATCTGACCGCGATCTACTTCAAGACGATGGAGACCCAGACCCGTGTCCACACGCGCTACGAGCCGAGCAGCCGTGCGCTGATGCTGGCGGGGAAGGTGCCGACCATGCACATCAGTCGTGAGGTGAACCAGCTGATGAAAGCGGTGGCATCGCCCTTGGCGGCGCCGCGAGCTGTTGAAATCGCACAGCGGGCCACCCCTGAGCGCTACGTCGACGACGGCCTCCAGCACCCGCCTCGGGCCAAAGGCGTAACGCTGAAGGTACGCCTGAAGCCGCTGGGCCCGGCAATCCCGCCCCTGGTCCACGACCCGGATAGCGAGTGAGTGGCGGCCGTCGAGCTTTCAGATTGGTACGAGCTGTTCGAGGGTCGTGAGCTTGAACAGGGCGACGTCTTCGAGGGGTGCCCAGTCTTCCGGGTCCCGGCAGATCTCCCCTACCCTCTGTCGGCAGAGGGCGCGGAGGCGGAGTTCGGCGTAGAGACGCAGGACATGATCGTGATGAGCCAGTCCTGCGACCTCGTCGAGGGACAGAAGGGAATTGGGTTCGTCACCCTCTGCCCGCTTTGGTCCCTGAGCTCGATGGCCGAGGCAGACGGCTTCCTCGCCTCCACTTACGGCAAGGAGATGTGCCGGCGCGGAAACCTCCCCGGCTACCACATGCTCGCCGCCTGCGAGAACGCTGACTGGCAGCGCGAGGTGTCGATCGTCTCCTTCCGCGAGATCCACAGTCTCCCGGTCGAGTTCCTGCGAAACTTCGCCGAGCAGAGTGGCGATCGTCTCCGCCTGCGATCCCCCTACCGCGAGCACCTAGCCCAGGCTTTCGCCCGCTACTTCATGCGGGTTGGCCTGCCGGTAGACATTCCCAGCTTCGCCGCCGAGAGAGACGAGAAGCGCGCGATCGAGCGCCTCGAGACTCTCGATCCCGCGACTCGGAAGCGCGTGATCGAGGCCGTCGAAGTCAGGTAGCCGCCTCCTCCACTGCGGCGCAGACCGACACGGCAGCGGTCCGTAATCGAAGGTATGCCGCTCTGACGCGGACTGGGATACGCTCGCCGGAGTCGGTACCCAAATCGAGGAGGAGCAATGGTGAGCCCAGGACCAGAGCGCAGCGCCGAGCAGGGCGGTTCGGGACATCCCCGCACCGTCACCGCTCTCCTCTTGATCGGGACGCTGCTCGCCTTCCTGGCGATCTTCTCGATCTGGGTCAACCGACAAGCGCTCAACACCGACAACTGGGTGGACACGAGCGGCAGCCTGCTCCAGGACGAGGAGGTCCGGGCGCAGCTCTCCAACTACCTCGCCGACCAGCTGGTCGCGAACGTGGACGTCCAGGGGGAACTGGAATCCAGGTTCCCGCCACGGCTGGCTCCACTCGCCGCCCCCGCCGCCGGGGCGCTGGAGCAGCTAGCGCCGCAGGCCGCCGAGCGGGCGCTTGAAACCTCCCAGGTGGAGAGTCTTTGGAACACCGCCAACCGCACCGCCCACGAGCGGCTGCTGGCTGTGCTGAACGACTCCGGCTCCTCGAACCTCTCGACGGCGAACGGGGAAGTCGTCCTCGACCTCAGCGCCCTACTGACCCAGCTCACCGACCGGCTCGGGGTCGGCGGCAAACTCGTCGAAAAGCTGCCGCCGGACGCCGGACAACTGACGATCCTCAAGTCCGACGAGCTCTCGACCGCGCAGGACGCAACCACCGTGGTCAGACACCTGCCCGTCGTCCTGACGCTGCTGGCGCTGCTGCTCTACGCGGCCGCGGTCTACCTCGCCGGGCCCCGCCGCCGCGAGGCGCTGCGCTCGGTCGGCCTCGGCTTTCTCCTCGCCGGCGTGCTGGCGCTGGTCCTGCGTAAGTTTGCGGGGGTCGAGGTGACCGGCGCGCTCTCCGGCAGCGACTCGGTCGAACCCGCGGTCGCGGCCGTCTGGGACATTGGCACCTCGCTACTGGTCTCGGTTGCCGTCTCGGCGATCACCTTCGGCATCCTCATCGTGCTCGCCGCCTGGCTCGCCGGCCCGACCCGCGCCGCGACGAGGCTGCGCCGCGAGGCCGCGCCCCACCTGCGCGAACGCGGCACCACCTACGGCGCGGTCGCGCTCGCCTTCCTCGCCCTCGTCCTCTGGGCGCCGGTCGTCGCCTTCCAGAAACCGATCGGGATGGTCCTGCTGGCGGTGCTGATGGTGCTCGGCACCGAGGCGCTAAGACGCCAGACCGCGGCGGAGTTCCCCGCGGGCTGAAGGCGCCTCGGCGGCCGGTGGCTGCTGATCGATGCGCTCCCTACCGCTCCCTCGCTCCGCTCAGCCGGTCAAATGGGAGACCTGGATCGCCGTCATCCCTCGTTCGAGCCAGCTCCCGGGCAAACCGGCCTGGGCCCTGCAGATGAAATCGGCCGTGCCGGCGGAAGCCTGGGTGCCGGCGAAACTGATCGAGATCACCGAGCGGTCACCCGCATCGGTGTTGCCACCGAGGGAGCTTTCGCCGGTTTCGCCGATGATGACGCCGCCCAGTTTGACCAGGCAAGACACGTTGGCGGTTCCGCTCGCGTCGTTGTTGCCGAGGACATGACTGTCGATGACGAAGCTCCCAGCCGGTAGAGCGAGCGAGGCCAAGAGCTGTTCGCCGCCGTCCCATTCGTCGAAGGCGGGGCCGGAGGTGAAGAAGTAGCCGTGGCTGATCCCCGGTTCGCCCTGTTCGCCCTTTTCACCGGGTTCACCCTTTTCACCAGGTTCGCCCTGCTCGCCGGCTTTGCCGTCTTTTCCAGGTTCGCCCGGTTCGCCTTTTTCACCAGGTTCACCCTGATCACCCTGTTCACCAGGTTCGCCCTGCTCGCCGGGTTCTCCGTCGTCTCCAGGTTCGCCCTGCTCACCCGGTTCACCGAGGAAACCAGGATCACCTTGAAGGCCTCGAAAGCCCCGCGGCCCCGCGGCGCCCGTCATGCCGGTAGCTCCGGTGGCGCCAACGGCGCCGGTCAGAGTGCTCTTTGCGGCGGCGCTCAACTTCCCCGGAGTCACCGCTTCCTTCTTCAGTTGGTTAGTCCCGACGCTGTTCTTCGGCAGCTGGGTAGCCGCGTAGGCCCCACCCCCGAAGGCGAGGAACACGGCAATGGTCGCCATCACGTTGGCATAGGTCAGTCGGACCCGGAGTAGTTTCATTGTGTGTCATCGACCCCGGCGTTCAATGACATGAGCGAATCGGTCTCACTACCGCGTAGACCGCCTACATGATCCGCAGCCGAGACCAACTGCGGCTCAAAGACGTTGGCCATACGCGCGCGGAGTATGCGTCAAAAGACGAGACATCGAATCCTCCTGCCGCAGCGTCTTTCGCGAAGCCCCTCGGCAAAGCGCTCAAGAACGAAAAAAGGCCCGCTTCTGCGGACCTTCCTCCTATAGCGGGGGCGGGATTCGAACCCGCGACCTTCGGGTTATGAGCCCGACGAGCTACCTGGCTGCTCCACCCCGCGGCGGACTGTCGATGGTAGCAATGTGGTGGGGTTTCGGGGGCGGGGTTGTGGGTGACGGCTCGGGGTTTGCGCAGGGGTCTTCTTCGCTGGCCCGGGCTCTAGAGTGGCCGGATGCCTGAGGGGGAAAAGCGGGTTGCGGTCATCGACGTGGGGACCAATTCGACTCGGTTGCTGGTCGCCGACGTCGCCTCTGGGCGGGTCTCGCCGCTGGAGCGGCGGAGCACGGTTACTCGCCTGGGGCGAGGCGTGGATCTTTCGGGACACCTGGCCAGCGAGGCGATCGAGGATGTCTGCGAGGCGATCGGCGGCTATGTCGGGATCCTCGAGGAGCTCGGGGCCGAGGCCGTGGACGTGATCGCGACTAGCGCGGTGCGGGACGCCGACAACGGCGGCGCCTTCGTCGCCGAGCTGCGGGAGCGGTTTGCGCTTTCGCCCCGGGTCCTCGACGGCTCCGAGGAGGCGCGGCTCACCTACCTCGGCGCCACCTCGGAGTCCCTGCCGAGCGAGCCGACGCTGGTCGTCGACATCGGCGGCGGCTCGACCGAGCTGGTCGTCGGCAGCGGCAGCGAGATCTCCTTCCACGACTCCCTCCAGGCCGGGGTCGTCCGCCACAGCGAGCGCTACATCGCCGGCGACCCACCCGCGGCAAGCGAGCTAGAAGAGCTCGCCGCCGACATCCGCGGGCTGATCGAGAGCTCGGTTGGGGCCGGGATCGAAGCCCGGGCCGGGATCGCCGTCGCCGGCACCCCCACCTCACTCGCCGCCGTCGAGCTGGGCCTCGAGCCCTACGACCCCTCGCGGGTCCACGGCCACACCCTGGCCCTCCCCTCGATTCAGCGGATGCTCTCCCAGCTCGCCTCGGTGCCGCTAGCCGAGCGGGTAGAGATCCCCGGTTTGCACCCCGACCGGGCGCCGACGATCGTCGCCGGCGTGGTCATCCTCGTCGAGGTCATGCGCGCCTTCGGGCTTGAGGAGATCACCGTCTCCGAGCACGACATCCTCTACGGCACCGCGATCGCCGCCGCAAACCATCACTAGGCGTCATTCCACAAGTCAAAAACCATCGCCGTACTACGTGGACAGGTTGTCTTGTCCGAAAAGGACAGAACGGTCAGCCGCCCTTCAGAAGTGCAATAAGTCAGTACGTTTATCTACGCACTTTCAGGTAAATAAATGGTTCGTCGGGTAGACCTCAGCCGCCGCTGGGTACATACTGAGTGAACCGGGGACGAGGTGGGGCGCAGCTTCACCTTGCATCTCGGAGATAGGGCTTAGGCGATTGCCGCATCATGGCGCCTCCCGCCGTCTGGGCCCACCGAATAAAAGGTCCCTGAAGACGTACCCCTGCCCGTCCTGAGGGGCCGACTTGAATCGGCCGCCATCTGGCGGCCGATTCTCGTTCTACGGCTTCCTCAAGCCAGATTCGATCTGCGGGGGTAGGCGACCTCAGGGTCGGTGAGGACGTTCACCAGGGTCGGCCGGCCGGAGGCGAAAGCGCGCTCGAGGGCGGGCTTCAGCTCCCTCGGCTCGCGAACCAGGATCCCGTCGCAGCCGAGCGATTCGACCAGCTCGTCGTAGCGGGTCTCCGGCCGCAGCTCCGCCGCCACCGAGTAGCCGTAGAGGAACTGCATCGGGTGGTGCTCCAGCCCCCAGATGCCGTTGTTGCCCATTACCCCGACGACGCCCAAACCGTGACGCGACATGGTGTCAAACTCCATGCCCGCGAAACCGAAGGCGCCGTCGCCCAGCAGTAGGCAGACCTGGCGGTCGGGATGGGCGACCTTGGCGCCAATCGCCTGGCCCGGGCCGGCGCCGAGGCAGCCGAAGGGCCCCGGGTCCATCCAACAGCCGGGCTCGAAGGTTTCGATGTAGCGGCCCGCGTAGGAGACGAAGTCGCCGCCGTCGCCGACGACGATCGCGTCGCGATCGAGGACTTCGCCGAGCTCCTTATAGATGCGGACCGGGTGCAGCGGCGAGCGCTCCTCGTTCAGCTCCTCCTGCTCGGCCGCGCGCTTCTCGCTCTCGACGTTGCGCAGTTGCTCGAGCCACGGCTTCGTCCGCACCTCCTCCCCGGCAGCCTCGCGCAGCGCCGCCAGCGTCGCCCGCACGTCGCCGACCAGGTCGACCTCGGGCGTCCGGTTCTTCAGCAGGCGGTTGGGAGCGACGTCGAGACGGACGATTTTCGTCTCCTCGCCGAAGCTGCCGCCGAAGCCGAGGCGGAAGTCCATCGGCACGCCGACGACTAGGGCGATGTCGGCGCCCTGCAGCGCGGTGCCGCGGGCGCGGCTGAAGGCAAGCTCGTGGTCGGCGGGCAGGCAGCCACGGCCGAGGCCGTTGAGGAAGACCGGGATGCCGAGCGCCTCGGCGAGCGCCCGTAGCTCCTCCTCCCCGCGCCCCCAGTAGAGGCCGCTGCCGGCCATGATCGCCGGCCGCTCCGCCGCGGCCAGCAGCGCCGCCGCCTCCTCGATCCCGGCGGCCGGCTCCGCCGCCCCCGTGTCGGGCAGGGCCGGAATCTCGACCTCCGCCTCGGTAAAGACGACGTCGAGCGGATAGTCGACAAAGGTCGGGCCGCTCGGCGCCGCCGCCGCGCGGTCCAGCGCCGCCGCGGTCACCGCCGCGATCTGGGCGGGGTCCTTGACCGTCTCCGCCGACTTGACCAGCGGCGAGACGAAGGGCAGGTGGTCGATCTCCTGCAGCGAGCCCGAGCCCCAGCGCAGCTCCGGCGCCCGCCCGCCGAGGACGGTGATCGGTGAGTTGTTGGCCTGGGCGCCGGCGATCGCGCTGATCCCGTTGGTCACCCCGGGGCCGGCGGTCAGAGCCGCGACGCCGACGTTGCGAGTCGCCTTGGCGATCCCCTCGGCGGCGAACGCCGCGGTCTGCTCATGGCGGACGTCGACGAGCTCAATCCCCTCCTCTTTGCAGCCGTCGTAGATCGAGAAGAGATGCCCGCCGGAAAGCGTGAAGAGATGGTCGACCCCGCGCGATTTCAGCGCCTTCGCGACCAGCCTGCCGCCGTGCTCAGCCATCCCGGCAGCCTATTGGCTGGCCGGTCGCCTCGGGGTACCATCGCCTGGCCCGGGTGGCGAAACTGGCAAAAGCAGCGGCCTTAAAAGCCGCCGCCCCCTCGGGGGCTTGCGGGTTCGAGTCCCGCCCCGGGCACTCCCAGAGCCAAGAACCGCGCTTTCCCTGCACTTTGCGGGTTTCCCGCAGACATAAACGGGCAGTAAAAACTTTGCAGGGGCGCAACTTGACCCCTGTTACCGTGTCTTTAGTCCCTGGAACCGTCCTTCCACAGGGAGATCTCTTGGAGGCATCAGCCCTAACTCATGCCAGTCGCCGCGGGCTCCTCGCCCGCCGCTCGCCGCTGCTGAAACTGCAGGGCGACGAGAAGCTGATCGCGATGGCGCGAGCCGGGAACCCGGGGGCTTTCGAGGCGATCGTCGACCGCTACCAGGGCCGCCTGCTCGGCTTCTGCCGCCAGATGCTGAGCTCGACCGAGGACGCCGAAGACGTCCTGCAGGAGGTCTTCGTCAACGCCTACCGGGCGATGCTCGCCGACGAGCGTGAGATCAACCTCCGCCCCTGGCTCTACCGGATCGCCCGCAACCGCTGCCTCAACTACCTGCGCAAGCCGAAGGCCGACGCGCAGGAATCGATGGACATGGTCCCCGAGGTCGACGCCGCCTCGACCGCCGAGCGCGTCCACAACCGCGAGGAGTTCCGCCAGATCCTCAGCGACGTCAACAAACTTCCCGAGACCCAGCGCGCCGCCCTGCTGCTGCGCGAGATGGACGCCCTCTCCTACGAGGAAATCGCCGCCGCGATGGACACCACGGTGCCCTCGGTCAAGTCGCTGCTGGTGCGGGCGCGGATTTCGCTCGCCGAGGCGAGCCAGGCGCGCCTGCTGACCTGCGGCGAGGTCCGGATCGAGCTCTCAGAAGCGGCCGAGGGCCTGCGCAAGGCCTCCGCCCCGGTCCGCCGCCACGTCCGCGAGTGCGACGAGTGCGCCGACTTCCGCAGCCAGATCCGCTCGACCGAGAAGGCGCTGGCGGCGCTTTCGCCGGTCGGGCCGCTGCTGGCCCTCAAAGGCTTCTTCCTCTCCAAGCTCGGGCTCGGCGGCGCCAGTGGCGCCGGAGCCGGAGCTACCGGTGCCGCGGGTGTCGGAGCGGGTGCTGCCGGCGGCGTCGGAGTCGGCGCCGCGATCAGCGGCAGCGGCGCGGCCGGGGGCCTCGGCGCTCTCGGTGGCGCGCTCGGGACCAAGGCCGTCGCCGGCGTCGTTACCGCCGCGGTTCTCACCGCCGGCGCAGTCGAGGTGAAGCAGACGACGACGGGCACGCCCGTCGACCACGGCCAAACCACCCCGGGCCTCGTCCAGAACCCCCCCACTGAATCTCTCTCTGGCGCCGAAGCCGCCCCCATCGCCGCCACCCACGGCAGGCAGCCGTCGGTCGCGGAGGTTGCTCCGATCGAAGCCCCGCCGGTCCCAGCGCCTGCCGCCGCCGAAGAGGAGACGGCAACCCCGCCGCCTGCCGCCGAGGAAGAAGGCGAAGAAGCGGCCGGCGCCTCCGCCGCCGGCGAAGAGGGCATGGTCGCCAGCGCCGAGGGCAGCATCACCGCGGCAAAACCGTCCGACGAGGTTGCCGGCGCCCACGGGGGCAGCGGCACCGTCGTCGTCACCACCAGCCCTCCGCCCCCGCCGCCGAGCGAACCGACGCCGCCGCCCGCAGGCGAACCGAGCATCCCGCCACCGAGCTCGCAGCCGGTGATCGAAGTGACCTTGCCGCCGGTTGTGCCCGTACCGGCGCCGGAACCATCCCCCGCCGGCGAAGCCGAATAGGCCTCGCCTAGCGGATCCGGTTCAGACGCTGTGCGTCTGACCCGGATCCAGGACCACGACCTTCGAGGAGGTCTGTGACTCCACCTCCGCCTTGAAGGCGTCGGTGTCCGTCTCGATCGCGGGGAAGGTGTCGAAGTGGATCGGGATCACCGTCTCGGCGCCGATGAACTGGCAGGCAACCACGCCGTCGTGGCGGTCCATCGTGTAGTGGCCGCCGATCGGCAGCAGGGCGATGTCGACCGGGTTGCGTTCGGCGATCAGCTTCATGTCGCTGAAGAGGCAGGTGTCGCCAGCGTGGTAGACCGTCACCCCGCCGATATTGATGAGGAGCCCCGCCGCGGTCCCGATCGCGGTCCCGTGCTCGGCGCTGAAGAGGGCCTCTTCGTGCCCGGGTAGGGTGCTGGTGTGCCAGGCGGGCACGAGCTTGATCCAGCCCCAGTCGAAGCTGACGGTGCCGCCGAGGTTGGGGTCGCTGAGGGCCTCGATCCCGCGGGCTTTCAGCCATTCGGCGAGCTCGACGATGGCGACGCAGTGGGCGCCGGTGCGCTTGGCGACGGGGACGGCGTCAGCCATGTGGTCGGCGTGGCCGTGGGTGATCGCGATGTGGGTCGGCTCGACTTCCTCACCGGTGTGGACGGCAGTGGGGTTGTTCGGCTTCAGGAACGGATCGACCAGAACCGTCGTTTCCCCTTCGCTCAACTCGAAGCATGAATGCCCGTGGTACTTGATCTCCATCGTCAGCTCTCGCCTCCCGGGTTGGAATTGCTCTCGATCGTGCCCAGCTCCTCTTTCAGTGCCCAGCCGACGGCGACCCCAACCATCATCCCCATCCTCGCCTCCTCGGCAAGGAGGGCGCGGACGGCGAGGACCCGCTCGTCGGGGTCGGGCATCGTCGCCACCTTGAGGGTCTCGTTTTCATGCGGCTCACCGAACCAGCCGCCCTCCGCCAGCGCCGCGGCCAGCACCTTCTGCAACTGCGGCGCAGCCTGGGCGACGATTCGCTCGGCCTCGGAGAACCGCTCTGGGTCCAGCAGCCGCTCGATCGCGGCTTCGAGCTCCCTCTCGTCAGGCACAGCGCCAGCCTAGTCGGCCCGCCGAAAGGCGGTGGCGGCCAAGCCCGCCAGGGCGCCGACCGCGCCGCCGACGAGGCCGGCGAGGAAGTCGGCGGTCGGGGCGAAGAGGGGCAGCGCCAGCAGCGTCGCCGCCGCGACCGCAACCCCAATCAGGTCGTACTCCTCGCTGATCGCCCCTTTCGCCTCGTGGCGGCGGAGGACGAACCAGGCGGTGAGGGCGCCGAGCGCCATCCCGTTGCCACCGGCGATGAAGGTGAAGGAGTTGTCGCTTGCCGCCGCCGTCGCAGCGAGGGCACCGAGCGAGCCGCAGGCCAGCAGCAGGACCAGCGTTGGGATCGTCCCCAGCCGCCGCTCGACCCCAGTCGAGAAGATCGCCAGGCCGATGCCGACGACGAAGAGGAAGCCAACGTCGACATAGGCGAAGGGGGCGGTGAAGTAGCGCCACCATTCTTCCTGCAGGGGGACGAGGATGCCGCCGAAGCTGTCGAGCCAGTACCCGGTCGCCTTCTGGATCAGCAGCAGGATCGCCGAGGCAAGGATGACCGCGATCGTCGCGTAGGGACGGTCTCCGGAGACCGCTAGGCCGGGCCGGCCGGGGCGCGGGACCCGGCGCCGGCGCCGGCGCGGCTGCTGCGCCTCAAGCCCGTCGCCGCGTCGCTCCAGCTTCGGCGCCCGCTTGCGCAGCCGAGCCCCGCAGTAGGGGCACTCGGTCACGTACGGACTGACCTCCGAGCCGCAGTTCTTGCAGATGACGCTGAGCTCAGTCTCGCTCATCTTTCGAGGATACCCGCCGCCGTTCGATTCCCAGTAGGAATGCGCGATACTGCCTGGACAACGATCTTTCTAGGAGGAATTTGACGTGGAGCTGAAGAGTCTGACCGAGCAGAAATCGCTGCTGGAGGTCCTGCCGCCCGGGAAACGGGCCCGCCTGCACCGCCTTCTGTTCGAGTTCGGCCCGGGCAACGGGACCCTGATGCTGCTGCCGATCGACCAGGGGATCGAGCACGGCCCCCGGGACTTCTTCCCCAACCCCGCCTCCAAGGACCCCGATTACCAGTTCCGCCTCGCCGCTGAGGCCGGTTACTCGGCGCTGGCCTGCCAGATCGGAATGGCCGAGAAGTACTACCCCGACTACGCCGGCCGGGTGCCGCTGATCCTCAAGGTCAACGGCAAGACCGACCTCCCCTCCTCCGCCAAGGCCTTCTCCAGCTGCAACGCCAGCGTCGAGGACGGCGTCCGCCTCGGCGCCGACGCGATCGGCTACACGCTCTACGTCGGCTCCCCGCGCCAGGACGAGGATCTCGCCCAGCTGCGCCGCGTCCGCGAGGAATGCGATCGCTTCGGGATGCCGCTGGTCGTCTGGTCCTACCCCCGCGGCGAAGCGGTCGAGGCCAAGGGCGGGCAGAACTCCTTCTACGCGATCGATTACGCGGCCCGGATGGCGATGGAGATGGGTGCCGACGTGGTCAAGCTCAACATGCCGAAGATCGACTCCTCCAAGGACAAGGACGCGCCGGCGCCCTACAACGAGATGGAAGTCGACCAGACCGAGGCGATCCGCCAGTGCGTCGAATCCGCGGGTCGGGCGCTGGTCGTCCTTTCCGGCGGTTCGAAGACCGACGACGAGACGGTCCTGCAGAACACCCGCGACGTGATGGCCGCCGGCGGTTCCGGCGTCATCTTCGGCCGCAACGTCTGGCAGCGCGAGTGGAACGAGGCGGTCGCGATCGTCGAGCAAATTAAGGAGACTTTGCTCTCGAACGTGCGGCGCACCCCGTAGAAGTCGGGCTTCCCAGCCCTTAGGGGCAGGTGAGAAACAGAATCGGAAGCGCGGTGCTCCTCCTGCTGGTCGCGCTGGTACTGGCGCGGCCGTGGGAGGAGCTGGGGAGCGAGGAGGGTCCGGCGAGCGCGACGGTGGTGGTGACGCGCGTCGTCGACGGCGACACCGTTGAGGTGCAGCTCGACGGTGCCGAGGAGGACGTCCGCTACATCGGCGTCGACACTCCGGAGACGGTGAAGCCCGACACGCCGGTGCAGTGTTTCGGCCCGCAGGCGTCTGCTTTCAACCATCGCCTCGTCGAGGGCCGGCGGGTGCGGCTCGTCTTCGGCGCCGAGCGCCGCGACGTCTACGGGCGCCTGCTCGCCTACGTCTACCTCGACGGGCGCTTCGTCAACGCCGAGCTCGTCCGCCGGGGCCTGGCGCGGACGCTGACGATTCCCCCGAACGACCGTTTCGCAGGACAGCTGAAACGGCTTGAGATAGCGGCTGCGCGGGCCGGACGCGGCCTCTGGGGCGTCTGCTGAAATATGAAGGAATCGTGAGCCGTGCAAGATCTTTTGCGACGGTCCCCGCTGTCCCGCACTTCTCCCTCATGGGGCCCGGGGCTTCTTCCTTATGAGAATGCGACAGAGCATCTCCCAGTTCGAGACGGCGTTCGAGCAGGAGACCTACCTCGAGCGGCGCCGCCGCGAGCAGCTGCGCCGCCGCGCGGCCAACCGGTCGCGGGCGCGGAAAATCAACCGCGTCGAGCAGGAGGGCAAGGTCCGCTTCAGCGTTCTCGCCGTCTGCCTCACCGTCACCGTCGTCGTCGTTGTGGTGGCGATGTTCGAGGCCCTCGCCTTTTTGATGGCCTGAAGCCCGACTCTCTCCGCGTACGGATGCCTTCCTTCAATAGACTCGCGCGCCGATGGCCAGACGCTCACTGAAGCCGCAGCTGAACCAGATTCGTGCCTGGGTCCACCAGGGCCGCACCGACGCCTGGATCGCCCACCAGCTCGAAGTAAGCGCGACCGAGCTGCGCGAGTTCCGCAAGCAGTACGACCTTTCGCCCGACGACGAGAACGCCGGCTCGAGCGAAATCGATCTCCGCGACGAGATCGAAGCTGAGATCGAGGCTGCGACCGAGGCGGAGGAGGCCGAAAAGGCGGAGTCCGATGAGGATGAGGACGAGGACCAGGATGGCGACGAGGAGCGCGAGGAGCGCTCTGAGAGCGGTGCTGGAGCCGGCCGTCGTCGCCGACGTCGTCGCGGCCGCCGCGGCGGGCGTGGGCGCCGCAAAGAGATCGAGGCCAGCTTCGACCATGGCGAGACCGACGGCTACGGCCTCTGGCTCGACGCCGCAGTCAAGGACAACCCCGTCTACAGTGAGCACTGGGCCGGCAAGCGCGACGTCACCGTTCGCATCGAGGCCGACCAGATCGTCATCCGCCGCGCCGGCGAGAGCCAGCAGGGCGAGGGTGGCGGCGACTCCGAGTCCGACGACTCGGACGAGTAGCTAGACCTCGAGCTTCCGGCCGCCGGCGAAGTCGGTCGCGCCCCTGAGATACAGCCAGAAGGCCGCGTCGGCGAGGGCCTGCGAGTCCTCCTCGACCGCGGGGGCGACGTCGAGCGCCACCTGCTGCGCCCAGTCGGTTCCTTTGCCGTAGAGCTCGGCGAGTTCCTCGGCGCTGAAGGTGGGGCCAATGCGGCGCCGCAGTTCGTCGCGGATGGCCTCGACAACGCGGTCGGCCATCCGCCGGCGGCGCGGGTCATCGATCGCCTGCAAAGCCCGCCGTCCCTCCTCCCACTGGAAGAGCGCGTTCTCAAGGGGATAGGCCATGGGAGCCGAGATTACCCGGCAACTTCCGCCGGCAATCCCTATGGGCTCGTTGCCGCCGTAAACCGATCCGTCGCCGCCGGCCCGACCGCATCGGCGGAGAGGACCCAGAGGGGGAACGCCTCATCCGCGTCGGCCTCCTGGAATGCATCGGAGGAGGGCGCAATCAACCATCCCATCGGTCTTGCGCCCCAGAGGTCAGGACGATCTGCCAGATAGGCCAGCAGCTCTTGCAGCCCCCCGCGAAGGTAGGAGGCGTCGCTTGATGCCTTCAGCTCGAGGATCACCGCGTCCTCTGCGGACCCCGTCCGGAGGATGATCAGGTCGGGAATCCGATTGCTCGGCCGAGGGCCGATGGCGTGACGCCTGATGAAGGTCCGGCGCATCGTCTCCCTGCCGTCAGGCCAGGCCTGGTAGGCGATGCTGACCTCGCTGCCGTCTTCATAAGCGAAGCGGGCGAAGCTCGTGCGGCCCTCGCCCATCAACAGGCGGGTCTTTCGCCGACTCGGGCTGCGTTCGCCGAACGCCTTGGCGAGGCGCAGCGCCACCGCCACCTCGAACAGGGTGCCGTCGTCTTCCGGCTGGAAATAGCGTTCCGAGAGGACGCTTGCCAGTTCGCCAGGCGTCGGCTTATCCAGCCTTATCACCGACTCGATCGCCTTTGCGGTCACGATCGCGTAGAAGGCGCGAGAAGAGGCCCGCAGAGCCTGCAGCACCCAGGATTCCGGTCGCTGCGGCGCGAGCTGGCTCAGCCATGGGACCTGCCGCGCCGCTGCCACCTGATCGCGCAGGTCTTCAATCTGCTCAGACCAGCCGGGCTCGGCCTGACCCGTCAGCGACCTCTTCCCCGACCAGAAGACCGCCTTGTCGGTCAACTCGTCGAGGCGGTCGAGCAACCAGACCAGGGCCCGGTTCTCAGCCGTATCGTAGGTTGAGGCACTCGACTGGAAGACCGAAAATTTTGCTACCTCGCCCGGTGCTCTCGCTCGTTCCTTGAACGTCTCGTTCCAATTGACGTGACCCCGAATGGCTTGGCTGCTTTCGGCGGCGAGCGCCTGCTGCGATAGCGGACGGCGCACCCCCGCCTCCACCTCCTCGCCGAAGCGCAAGACGGGGGCAGCCAGGCATTGGTGCACGGCGACCACCTGCTCGAGGTCCTCCCGCTCCAGGCCCAGCAGCTCGCGAACGTCTCCCGCGGGGTCGGGCTGCTCGGAGGCGCCCCGATTGAGGAAGGCGGGGAGATAAGAGCGAACCTCGGCAAGCAGCGCTTCCCGTTCCTGCCGCGGCAGCGATTCTTTCTTCACGACAGCAAGACGGCGAAGAGGGAGCGCTCTAGGGCCGCCCAGGTCTCCGCCGGGGGCTCCGGCCATACCCGCCGCAGCCGCTGCAGGAGGTCGTCCGCGTCGGCCTGGCTCGCCCCCTCGTACTGGGGCACCGCATAAAGGCGAATGGCGGTGAGGAAGGCGACCACCGGGTCCTCGTAAGAGGCGAGGCGCGAGCTGGCGTCGGTGACGATCACTCCCATGTTGGTGAACTCGGCGATGTCCTTGAGAATCGCGGGACCGAGCTGACGCGGGCCGAAGGCGAGCTCGATCGCCGCCTCGGTAGTCGAAAGGCGGGCTCGCCCCTCGAGGTTCTGGCTCCAGTCCCAATACAGCTGGCGGTACGCCTCCCGCGAGGGCAGGGGTACGTCAACGACGGCGAAGCGGCGCAGGAAGGCAAAGCTCAGCCGAAACAGGCTGGCTTTGTCACGGGCGTTGAGGGTGCCGATGAGGCGCCATACCGGCGTCACCACGTAGGGAGAGCTCGCGCCCTCCCGCCGCTCTGCGCGGACGATGCGAATACTGCGGTCAGCTTTCCGGTAGGGCAGCGTCACGTCCTCACCGGCGCCCGAGTCAGCACTGTCGGCCAGGAGGGTGAAGAGCGGGCCGAACGCCTTGTCGATGTCGGCCCGGTTGATCTCGTCGACGATCAGCCAACGGCCGCGTTGCAGCGCGCGCAGCACCAGCCCCGGCTCAAACTCCAGCTCACCGCTCGACTCCCTCGGCATATAGCCACCGATCGTCTCGAAAGTGGTCCAGTCGGCGGTGGCAGTGGCTACGTCGAATTCCGGACCAACGACGGCCCGACAGAGGGCCGCGGCGATCGTCGACTTTCCCGTCCCCGGGGGTCCGGAGAGAAGCAGGTGCTTGCCGGCACGCAGCGCGGTGACGGCCTCGGCGAGGACCGCGGCCGGCAGCTCGATCTCCGGCAGCTCGGCTTCAGCCGCCGAGATGGTCAGCCCGTGCAGGTTGTCCAGCTCGGCCTGCTCGCCGTCGTCCTCGTCCTCGTCTTCCTCCAGCGTCGGCTCGAACACCTTCCCGGTTGCAAGCGTCCGCTCGGCTAGCTCAAGGGCCTGGCTCACCTTCCTCGGCAGCAGCATGTAGCCGTCGTAGAAGGTGGGGAACTCGGAGACGTCGCGAACGGTCTCCTCGCTCTCGATAAAGGAGGCGAGTTCGCGGCTGGCGGCGGCGGCCCTTCCGTAGTGGAAGTGATCTGATTCCCGGGCTCGTTCCCCGGCCCGCTCGATCAGGTCGGGGAGTTCGCGTGGGGGTATCGAAATCGCTTCTCCTTCGGGGGTCAGCGTTCCCGGTTCTTCGCACTGGTAGAGGCCCGGAACTTCGTTCTCGGCGACGACGAAAGCGAGGTCGCCCCAACGAGGTGAGACACCCGCGTCCTCGAGGTTGATGAGAGGAGGTTGCTTGACCAGCGAAAGCCGGCGCAAAGCCCTCGGTCGCGGCGCCTCCAACTTGGCGTACTCGCGGATCCGGTCGATCGCTTCCGCGGGAAGGGCTTGAATGTGGCGGCCCGGCGCCGCCATTCCCTTGAACTGGCGGGCAATCTCGAGCGGCAGATCGCGGAGACGAAGAAACTCGCTCGTCGAGTAGGGGAAGAGCAGCTTCTCCTCGTGTATTGGCACGACCCGCCACGGCACCTCGGGGAACATTGAATCGTTGTACGGCGCCCCCGCGACGGTCCAGACGAAGGGAACGGCGTTGGTGCCCCAGTCCACCTGTTCTTCGTAATCGCTAAACATCTCCTCGTAGTTGAGGCCGAACTGCCGGCAGATGGCGCGCACGTACTCCTCCTGGGCGCCGAACTCGGGGTTCTGGGCGAACTTGGGGAGGATCCTGTCCCCGATTTGCATCGTGTCGATGATCTCCGCCTCTGGGCCATCAATCGGCCAACCGAAGAGGTTGCCCTTCGCCGGGACCCAGCCGATCAGGTTGGTGGAGACGGTGAAGTCAGCCATCTGCCCGTTCGATTCGTTCCGCCCACATGCGGCGGCATCCTATGGGGCAGTCGGAATAAACGCTTTAGTTCTCAGTATTCGGGATCTGCCTCAACGGGGAGTTTGAGGGTCCGCAAGCGTCGGGAGAGAGTCTGCCTCCGACCTTCCATACGGTCACCTCCCCTTCATGAAGGAGCGGCCGCACTGCGTCCTCCCCCTTGAGCCAACGCGCCTCCGGGGATTCGATCGGGTCGCCCGGGTGGAGGAAGTTGAGGAAGGGAGCGGTGACGAGGTAATCGAGATCGGCCTCGTTGACGGCGGCGCGGAAGGCGGCGCAGCTGGCGATCGCGTTGAAGGCGCCGTGGGGTCCGTCCGCGCCGAGGTAGTGCACGCGGTTTGAAAGGTCGGTGCCGTAGAAGCCGTAGCCGGCGAAGCCGGCGGAGGTCCCGACGAGGCCGATGCGGGCGTCCTCGATCCCCCTGGCCCACCTGTAGGCGCTGTCGAGGTCCATGCCGGGGATGCGCTCTTCGGCCGCGCCGTCGTTGGCGAAGCGGTTCTCCAGGTAATGGCGCTGGAGCGGGTAGCCGATCGCGACGAGGCAGACGAGGAGGCCGGCGCCGGTGGCGGCGAGGACGGGGGCGCCGGCTCCGCGCGACCGCAGGTACAGCAGCAGGGCCGGCACCAGCACGACCAGCACGGTGAGGAAGAAGGCGAAGAGGCGGGCCTTGTCGTGGAGGGCATCGTCAGGGCGGTTGGTGACGAGGAAGACGAGGACGAGGGCGCCGATCAGGGCCCACTGCCGCCGCTCCCCGTCGAGCCAGCGCTCGAGCGGCAGCAGGACGATCCCGGCGAGCAGGGCCGGGATGACGTAGCGGATATTGATCCCGAAGCCGACCGGTTCACCCTCCGCCCCGGCGGCGCTGAGGGGCGTGAAGAGATAGGCGAGGGCGCCGAAGAGGGCCACCGCTCCCATCCAGCGCACAACCCGGTCCCGACCGCGCAGGACTGCCACCAGAGCGGCGGCGACGGCACCGAAGACGACAAGCGGCCAGAGCGCGCCGAAGGCCTCGTGCAGCCCAGGGCCGAAGTACTCGCGCCAGACGCCGGTATCGGCAACGTAGTGGACGATGTTGAAGTCGGGCCGCCCCTCCTGTAACCGCTCCGGGTGCGGCAGCGCGATCGGCCCCAGAGAGTGCACCTCGGGGATCGGATTACCCGCGACGACCAAGTTCCGCAGGTACCAGAACGCCCCGCCGGCAAGCGCCGCCACGAACCACCACCCGGCAGCAGCCCATCGCCGCCCGGCAGGCGCCAGCACCACGACCGCGACCGTCAGCGCCGCTGACATCGCCAAAGCCGTAACCCGCGTCCCAGCCGCCAACCCCGCAGCAAGCCCAGCCGCGGCAAGGGCCCACCGATCCCATTCCCCCAGAGGTCCGCCGGACTTTTGTTTCGCTATACGGAACAAAGGTCCGGCGGACTTTTTGTTCGGCCAGGCCTCGACGAGAATTGCGATCGAGGCGAGGAGTAGAGCTGCGGCAGCGAGATCGTTCTTAGCCGCTCCTGGGTCCCTCACCACGAGCGTGTGGCACTCGAGGAGAATCGCCGCGGCGATCACCGTCACCGCCCCACGCCCGTAGGGCCGCCCCACGCAGTAGGCCGCCAGGAACGCCACTGCCAACCATCCGAGGTTGAGGAACAGCGAAAGCGTGTCCCGGCCCGTGACCAAGATCCCGACGGCGTGCAGGAGCTCCGAGTTCTGCGGGTAAAACCAGTTGGTGAAAACCGTGTCGGTGTGGTGCATGCCCACCGTTGAATGCGTCTGCACCATGTCGACGGCGAAGGGCAGGTGGTACCAGAGCGAGTCGAAGTTGAATACGCCTCTGTCCAACGCATGCTTCGTAGTGACCCCGTAGCTGAACACCGTTCCCGCGATCACCAGCACCATCAGTCCCAGGGCCCAAAGCGATTCTCCGGTGGGTGACGTCGTAGGGGGGACCCCCTGCTGCTCTGCAGCTGGGGGTGGGTCCCCTGCGGCGGCAGGACCCGCCGGCCAAAACGCCACCGTCCCTGCAACCAAAAGCACCGCCACGATTACCGTCCCGGCGTAGAAGAGACCAAACGCACCGAGGACCTCCGAAATCCCAATAACCAGCGCTATCCCGACGATCGACTCGACCAGCCGAGCGGGCGCCCCCTCCCACCCCGGTAGCAGCCGCCGCCGCAGCCTGAAAGCGCTGAACGCAATCGGGACAACGACCAGCGCCAGCTGCAGGGCTGCCAGCAGGTAGCCCCCGAGGTCAACCATGAAGGTCCCCCGCGGCGGCGGCTACCCGCCGAGACTGCCCTGGATTACGACCGGCGTCTCCCCTTCGGCGACCATGCCCTGGGACCGCGCTTCGCGCTGGACGACCAGCGGGTCGCCCGAGGACTGGATGCGCTGGTGGAGGTGACGGTTTTCGCGCAGGAGTTCGAGGCGCTTCGCTTTCGCCGCGGTCGTACCGGTGTAGGTCTTGTAGAAGTCGATCGAGGGGTTGAAGTAGGAGTAGAGGACCGCGAAGAGGACGACGGTGAGGGCGACGCGGCCGACGCGGTCCCACTGGATCCGGCTCGGGCCCTTGCGCGCCGCAGGGCGGGCTTTGCGAGCGGCGGGACGGCGACGGGCAGTCGATTTCGAGCGTCCAGCCTGCGCACGCGTCGCCATACCGGGAGCTACGCGGCCCGGCCCCGCTTTCCTTCATTCGACGGCGGGCTAGGACCGGCGTTGGACGAATGCCTGCAGGCCGGGAAACTCGGCCGAGGAGCCCAACTCCTCCTCGATCCGCAGCAGCCGGTTGTACTTGGCGACCCGGTCTGAGCGCGATGGGGCGCCGGTCTTGATCTGGCCGGCGCCGGTGGCGACGGCGAGGTCGGCGATCGTCGTGTCCTCGGTCTCGCCCGAGCGGTGCGAGATGACGGCGGTGTAGCCCGCCTCGCGGGCCATGCGGATCGCCTCCAGGGTCTCCGAAAGGGTGCCAATCTGGTTCACCTTGACCAGGATCGAGTTACCGACGCCGAGGTCGATGCCGCGCCGCAGCCGCTCCGGGTTGGTAACAAAGAGGTCGTCGCCGACCAGCTGCACCCGCTCACCGAGGCTTTCGGTCAGCAGCTTCCAACCGTCCCAGTCCTCCTCGTCCATCCCGTCCTCGATCGAGACGATCGGGTAACGGGAGCAGGCGTCCTGCCAGTAGGCCGCCATCTCCTCCGAGGAGAGCGTGCGGCCCTCGTGCTCGAGCTTGTAGGAGCCGTTCTCAAAGATCTCGCTGGTGGCCGGATCGAGGGCGATGAAGACGTCCTTGCCGGGCTCGTACCCAGCGGCCTCGACCCCGGCCAGGACAGCCTGCAGAGCCGCCTCATTGGACTCGAGGTTCGGCGCGAAGCCGCCCTCGTCGCCGCCGGCGGTCGAAAGGCCCTGGGAGGAGAGCGACTTCTTCAGGGCGTGGAAGACCTCGGCGCCCACCCGCAGGCACTCGGAAAAGCTCTCGGCGCCGGCGGGGACGACCATGAACTCCTGGAAGTCGACCGAGTTGTCGGCATGAGCGCCACCGTTGAGGACGTTCATCATCGGCACCGGCAGCAGCCTCGGCTCGCCGCCCCCGTAGAGCTCGGCCAGATAGCGGTAGAGCGGCTGATCGGAGTCGGCGGCGGCGGCCTTTGCCGCGGCCAGCGAGACGCCGAGCAGCGCATTGGCGCCGAGACGGCCCTTGTTCGGGGTGCCGTCGAGCTCGATCATCGTCCGGTCGAGCGCCCCCTGCTCGGCGGCACGAGCGCCGGTCAGGGCAGCGGCGATCTCGCCATTGACGTTGGCGACCGCGCGGCTGACCCCCTTTCCGACCCAGGCATCACCGCCGTCGCGCAGCTCGACCGCCTCGAACTCGCCCGTCGAAGCTCCCGAAGGGACAGCGGCGAGGCCCCGCGCTCCCGACTCCAGCGTGACTTCCACCTCAACAGTGGGGTTGCCGCGCGAGTCGAGAATCTGGCGGGCGTGGATGGAGCTGATCGTGCTCACGGGCGCGCCAGTCTATTCACCGCCAGCGGCGGCTTGCCGTGCGCTATTCGCCGGTTTCGGCGGGAGGCGCTTCGCCTTCAGGCGGAGCGGCGCCGGGGACAGCGCCCGGCACTTCTTCGCCCTGTTCGGGCGAGGCTTCGGGTAGCGGCCGCTGCGGGAACGGTTCGCCTTTCGGTTTTGCTTCGGTGACCGTCCCCGGCAGGGCGGGAGAGATCGGCGTCACCGGCGCCGGGCACTGCGTAGCCGGCGTTTTCGGATCGGCTTCGTAGCAGGCCGGGGGCGCGTTGGCGGGACGGCCGTCGCCGACGTAGTTGGAGCACCTTTCGATCACAAACCCATCGGCGCAGTAGGTCCGCTGTTCCCACTTCGTGCGGAAATCGCTGACGAATTCGGAGAAGTATTCCTGCTGCTGTTCCTGGGAGAGCGTGGAGCTGATCTGGCTTTTCACTTCTTCCAGCGATTTGACTTTTTCCGGATTCAGTTTCACGACTTCGATCAGGATGTAGTTCTGTTCGAACTTGACCGGTCCGGCGAGTTCCCCGCTTGCGGTATCGAAGATCGCAGCCTTCAGCGGTCCTTTGACGACTTCCTCGCTGATGCCTTCCTGCAAGCCACCTTTGGTTTTGCTGGTCGGATCGATCGAGTATTTGGCCGCGACCTTTTTCCAGTTCGCCGGTGAGTTGTCGTCTTCAAGGGCTTTTTTCGCCGCTTCGACCTTGGCTTTGTCTTTGTTGATGACGACGCGGACGTCCCGGCTCTCTTTTTCGGTGAACTGGGCGTCCTTCTGTTCGTTGTAGTAGTTCTCGACCTCAGCTTCCGAGGGCGGCGGAGCCGAGGCGCTGACGGCTTCCTGCACTTTCGTGCTCAGGAGCTGGAGGCGGACCCGCTCGTCGACGTCCTCTTCGGTGAAGTTCGATTCCTTGAGGAATTTCTGGTAGGCCTTCTCGGTCCCGAAGTTCGATTTTTTGATCGTCGCGAGTTCGTCTTCGACCTGTTTGTCGGTGACGCTGACGTCAAGTTCTTCCGCCTGCCCGAAGATCCAGGTTCGTTCCAGCATTTCGCCGAGGGCGGCTTCGCGGAGTTCTTCGTATTTATCGCTGCCCGGCTGCGGCGTTTTTTTCAGTTTCGCTTCGGCGACCTGCTGCGCGATCGCGCGGTCGAGATCTTTTTCGCTGATCTGGCCGATTTCGTCGGGAACGTCTTCGACCAGGGCGACGTCGCCGGAAGGGACGCTGGGCGAACCGAGCCCCTCGGCAACCGCGAAGCCGACGAAGAGCACGACGAAGAGAGCGCCGAAGACGATCAGCGCCAGGCGCTGGCGCCCTGCGTTCTTGTCGCTCCGACCCCTCGGAGCGCCTTTCTTGCCTGCTTTCGCTCCCACGAAGCGGGCAGCATAGTCAAAACCGTTCGCTTAAGCAGGCTTTAGGGCTGCACCAGGCGGCCTCAGGCCGTTGCGGGCTCCGCCGCCTGCCGCGCCTGCCGCAGACCCTCGGCCATCGCGAGCACCGCCGCGAGCCGCTCCTCCGGGTCACCGGCGACCCGGATTGCGGCGGTCTGCTCGCGCCATTCGTAGAGCGCGCCCTCCACCTGCTCGGCGAGAACGCCGGCCGCCTCGGAGTCGAGTTCGACCCCGGTGACGCTGAGTCGACCGCCGCGGAACTCGACGCTGCGCGCCCCCGCCAGGCCCAGCTCGATCCGCGCCTGCTGCAGCTTCAGCAGGTTCTCGGCCGGCGGCGGCAGCGGCCCGAAGCGGTCGTCGAGCTCGTCGCGGATCGCCCGCAGCTGGCCCGGCTCGCGGGCGGCGACGATGCGCCGGTGGATGTCGATCTTCGCCGCCTCGAAGGGGACGAAGGTGGCGGGTAGGTAGGCGTCGACAGGGACATCGAGGCGGACGGGCTCCGCAGCCTCCTCGCGCTCCTCCCCCTCGACGCCGGCGGCCTCGGCGACGGCTTCGTCGATCATCTGACAGTAGAGCTCGAAGCCGACCGCGGCAACGTGGCCGGACTGCTCGTCGCCGAGCAGGTTGCCGGCACCGCGGATGTCGAGGTCCCGCATCGCGATCCGGAAGCCGGAGCCGAGCTCGGTGTGGTCGGCGAGGGTCGAAAGCCGCGCCGCCGCCTCCTCGGTCAGCGCTTCGGCCGAGGGGTAGAGCAGGTAGGCGAAGGCGCGCTCGCGAGAGCGCCCGACGCGGCCGCGGATTTGGTAAGCCTGCGAGAGCCCGAGCTGGTCGGCGCGCTCGACGATCAGCGTGTTCGCGGTCGGGATGTCGAGGCCGGACTCGATGATCGTCGTCGTTACCAGACAGTCCGCCTCGCCGCGGAGGAAGGTCAGCATCGTCTCCTCGAGCTGGTGCTCGTCCATCTGCCCGTGCGCTTCGAGGAAGCGGGCGCCCGGGATCAACGCCCGCAGCCGCTCGGTCGTTTCCGGCAGCGAGTCGATCCGGTTGTGGAGGACGAAGGCCTGACCCTTGCGCTCGATCTCGCGTCGGATCGCCTTGCTGACCAGGTCCTCGTCGTAGGGGCCGACGTAGGTGCGGACCGGGCGGCGCCCCTCGGGGGGCGTCTCAATGACAGAAATGTCGCGCAGGCCGGCGAGGCTCATCTGCAGGGTCCGCGGGATCGGCGTCGCCGAGAGCGCCAGCACGTCGACTTTCAGCTTCAGCTGCCGCAGCAGCTCCTTCTGTTTGACTCCAAAGCGCTGCTCCTCGTCAACGACGACGAGGCCGAGGTCTTTGGCGCGAACGTCGCGGCTGAGCAGGCGGTGGGTGCCGATCAGGATGTCGACTTTGCCCGCCTCGAAGTCTTTGAGCACGGCTTTGACCTCCGCCTGCGGGCGCAGCCGCGAGACCCCCTCAACGCGAAACGGCAGCTCGCGCAGGCGCTCGCGGAAGGTGCCGAAGTGCTGCTGGGCGAGGATCGTCGTCGGCACCAGGACCATCACCTGCTTGCCGTCTGAGGCGGCCTTGACGGCGGCGCGCAATGCCACCTCGGTCTTGCCGAAACCGACGTCGCCGCAGACCAGCCGGTCCATCGGCCGCTCGGATTCCATGTCCCCCTTGACCGCCTCGATCGCTTCCAGCTGGTCGGCCGTCTCCCGGTACGGGAAGGCGGTCTCCATCGCGATCTGCCATTCACCGTCCGGCGGGAAGGGGTGGCCTTTGCGGGCGCGCCGCTCGGCGTAGAGGTTGAGCAGCTCGCCGGCAAGGGCGCCGGCCGCTTTCCGCGCCCGTGCCTTCATGTTCTGCCAGCGTTTGCCGCCGAGCGCCGAGAGCGAGGGTTCCCCGCCGGCGCCGACGTAGCGGCTCAGCTTCGCCAGCTGGTCGGTGGGGACGTAGACCCGGTCCTCGCCTTTGTATTCGAGGTAGAGGTAGTCGCGGGTGACGCCGCCGACCTCGCGGGTCTCGAAGCCGGCAAAGCGGGCGACGCCGTGGTCCTCGTGGACGACGTAGTCGCCGACCCGCAGTTCGCTGAAGGCGAGGCGGCCGCGGCCGGCGCCGGGTGCCGGCTCCTCGCTGCGGCGGCGGTGGACGAGGCGGCGGAAGGGATAGACGGCGAGCTTGAGCTCGGGGCTGACGAAGCCCTCGCGCAGGCGCGCCTCGGCGAAGGAGAGGCCGGGGTCGGGCGAGAGCCGGCCGCCTTCGAGGATGCGGGCGTCGAGCCGGTCGAGCCCGTAGCGGGCGCGCTCGGCCTCGCCGCGGCTGTCGAAGGCGACGACCGCGCGGTATCCCGAGCGGACCAGTTTTTGCAGCTCCCCCTCGGCCTCTTTGACGCTGCGGGCCGGGGACTCGGCGCGGGCGGCGCGGAAGGCGTCCTCGTCGTCCTCGCCGGCGGCGGTGAGGGAGAGGGCGGCGCGGGCGGCCAGGGGATCGGCGACGTCGACGTAGAGGTGCTGGGCGTCGTCGGCGTGCATCGCCGTCGTCACGTCCTCCCAGTGGTCGCGCAGCGCCGGCTCGATCTCCTCGGCACCGACGAGGACGACCGCGGTGGCGTCGGAGACGAGCTCCAGTGGCGCCCGGAAGTGCTCCAGCGGCAACGCTTCGGCCAGGTTCGGCGACTCGGCTCCCTCCTCCTCGGCCGCCATCGCCGCCAACTCGGCGATTTCGCGGTGCTCGGCGTCGAGCTCGGCCGCCGGGGCGAGCTCGACCCGCTCGGCGTCGCCGAGCGAGCGCTGGGTGAAGGTCGAGAACCAGCGCATCGACTCGACCTCGTCGCCGAAGAGCTCGATCCGCACCGCCCGTTCCTCGGTCGCCGGGTAGACGTCGAGGATGCCGCCGCGGACCGCGAACTGGCCGCGCTCCTCGACCTGCTCGACACGTTCGTAGCCGGCGGCGACGAGGTCGTCGGCGACCGTGTCGAGCTCGATCTCCTCGCCGCGCGCGATCGCGAAGCCTGCCGGCCGCAGCGAGGCGTCCGGCACCGCCTCGGCCAGCGCCGGAGCAGAAGCGACGACGATGGCGTCGGATTCGATCCCAAGGGCGTCAAGCGCGTCGATCCGCAAGCCGACGAGGTGCGGCGGCGGCGAGACGTGGGAGGCGTAGCCGGTCCCGCGCGAGGGATAGACGCGTACACGGCGGGGCGCCAGGTAAGCCCGCAGGTCGGCGGCGAGGTCGCGGGCGGAGCGGTCGTCGGGGGCGACGAGCAGGACCGGCCGCTCGGCCAGCCCGCGCTCGTCCTCGAGCAGCGTCGCCAGCAGCAGCGGCCGCAGCATCGAGGAGGCGCGGACCGCGACCCCCTCCCCTCCCTCGCCCGCCGCCCGCACGCGGGCCGCGAGCGCGTGCACGCGCTCGCTCTCGGCGGCGATGTCGATCAGTGGCCTCAGGCTCATGGCAGCGGAAACGCCCGGATCGGGCGATCCGGGGGCGGCGACCGATTCTAGATACAGATCAGGCCCGGCCGAGCGGGTGGCCCGGATAGGGAAAGCCGGGTGGCTGCGGCAAGGCGCCGTCCACCCATTTCCGCATCGCCGTGTCGCAGATCGCGTAGCCCCAGTTGACCAGCCGCTCCTGCGTCCCCTCGTCGAGGCTCGCCAGCCGGGTCGCGACCTTCGCCAGCGTCAGCGTCTCTTCGTAGGGGGCTTCCATGCTCGTCGGTAGCTCGAAGTTGGCGATGTCGCTGCGGATCCCCCAGTAGGCGCCGAAGCGGTGCTGGTCGGAGCCTTTCGGGGCGCCGTAGCCCTCGATCGTCTGCTGTTTGCGCAGGCTCCGCACCTGATTGTCGATCACGTTCGTCACCCGGATCATCTGCGTCGCCCAGTCGCGCCAGCGGTACCCCTTGAACGGCCCGAGCCCGCCGCCGTCCGGTTCCATCGCGCCGCCGCCGTCGCTGACCAGGACCGTCTTGCAGGTCTTCCAGGCCGTCTCCAGGCCGAGGTTGTCGTAGACGCCGCCGTCGGCAAGGGTGGGACGGGTGGTGAAGGGGGGTGTCTGCAGGTCTTCGCCGCTGTCGGGGACGTACTGGTCCTCGCCGAACTGCATCCGTGCCGGGGCCAGGATCGGCGGGAAAGCCGAGGAGGCAGCGACGGCGTCGGCCAGGGTCACCCTCGGCTCCTCGACGCAGCCCACCCTGTAGTCGGCCATGTAGGGGCGGGAGAAGCGCCAGAGGACGCCCGACTGCAGGTTGGTCGCGTTGATCACGAAGCGCGGGCCTTCTTCGTCGCTCGGCAGGTCCTGCAGGGTCGCCGTGCCGAACAGGTGGCGACGATAGGCGGCGGCAAGTCTGGTGTTGATCGTCACGCCCGGCAGCAGCATGCCGCCGAGCACCGCGGGGACGTCGAGCGTGCGGGCCGCGAGAGCGCGGAGGGGCGCGACTACCTGGTCCACCAGGTTTGAAGCGACCGGCGCTTCGCTAGGCCCGGAAGGCTCGAACTCGAGGTCGGCCCAGTGAAGGCCGAGCACCGCCGCGGCGATCGAGCCGCCGGAGACGCTGGAGACCCGCGTCAGCCGCTTCAGGTAGCCGAGCTCGTTCAGCCGCCAGAGGGCGCCGGCATGGAACAGCATCGCCCGGTAGCCGCCACCCGAGAGGCAGAGCCCGATTCCGGACGTCGGTGGAGCCCGTTCCTCGTCGCCCGGGATCCAGCGAACCGGCGAGCCCGGGTCGGCTTTCTCAGCTGGGGGTTTGAGCTCTGGCTCGGCCATCGGCCGCCAGTCTCGCCCGCCCTCGGTTTTAAGTCAAAGACAACCGAGTTCTCAGCTGGGCAGGACCTTAAAGCTGCGCTTCGCCGGAGTCGGGTCGACGTTGCCGCCCTTGTCGATCGCGCGCACCTTGAAGACGTGCTTGCCGGGCTTCAGCCGCTTGTATTTCTTCGGCGAGGCGCACGGCTTGAACGGCTTGCGGTCGAGCTTGCACTGGAAGGTCGAGCCGGCCTCGGTCGAGCTGAACTTGAACTTCGCCGTCCTCTTCTTGGTCTTCTTCGGCGGGCCCTTGAGGATCTTGGTGTTGTTCCCGCCCCCACCCCCGCCGGTGCCGCCGCCGCTGGAACCGCCTGGGGTGGTCGCGATCGCCAGCTCGGAGGTGGCGCCTTTGCTCGTCTGGGTCGCGGCGACGATCGTGCCGCCGGCGATCGCCGCCGGGTAGTCGACTTTCCAGTTGCCGCCAGCATCAGCGGTGGTTTCGGCGAGGAAGGACTCCAGCTCGCCGGCTTCGGCACTTCCCTTGCGGAAGACACGGATCACCGCACCCTCCTCGGCCCCGCTGCCGCTGGCGCTCGATTCGGTGAGGGTCCCGATCGGCGGCGGTTTGATCCCTTCATTGGGGCCGTTCGGTTCGGTGCCCGGATTGGTCGCCTTCAGGTCGATGAAGAGACCGTTATTGAGTTTGCCGCTGTTGCGCGCGACTTCGTTCGCGGTTTCTTCGAAGTTGAGGATCTCGATCGCCGGGCCGCCGCTGTCGGAGATTTCGTTTTCCTCGCCGATGGCATCGCCGCCGATCAGGTTTTCGGTGGTCGGCGAGGCGAACGGTTCGCCGGTGTCGCGGACGCTGATCCCCGCGCCTCCGGAGCTGAGGACGAGGTTCCCCAGCACTTCGTTGGCATCGCTCTGGATCAGGATCCCCTCGGCGGTGACGCTGCCGATCATGTTGTCCGCGATCAGGCTGCCGGTGGCGCCGGAGCCTGCGGTGTGGATGCCGACGAAGGAGAGGCCGATCAGGTTGCCGGCGATAGTCGAGGCACCGAAACGAGATTCGATCGCGATCCCGCCACCCCTGAACGCGTTTCCTTCGATCGTCGCCGGTTCGACCACGCTGGACCCGTAGGCAAAGATGCCGATCTGGGCCGGCGGTGAGGTGGTTTCGGCGCTGACCGGTCCGATGCCGATCTGGTTGCTCATCGCGACGAAGTCCTCGCCGTTTTCGTGGTAGATGCCGATGCTGCCGCCGGCGATGAAGTTCGCGTTGGCTTCGTATTCCGGGCCGCCGATCGTGGCATGGTCGGCCGCTCCGACGAGGATCCCGTAGCTGCCGTTGGCGACCGTCCCCGTCCCGTTCTTATCGAGACCGACGAAGTTGCCGTGGACCGTGGTCGGCCCGCTGGCCGGCTCCTCGTTGCCACCTTCCTCGCCGACGAGGTCGACGCCGGCGAAGGTCGCGCCGGAGATCACGTTGCAGCCGCCGTCGCAGGTTTCGCTTCCCAGCGCCGGTCCTTCGATCGTCGCACCGACCTCGTTGTCTTCGGCCGGGAAGCCGCTGCCGGCAGTGGAGTCGGTGATCTCGATGTTCTTGGGGTTGGCCATCTGCGTCGTCCCGTCCGGAGCGACGCCGAAGTAGTTGCCGCGGACCACCGCTTCGCTGGCGCCCTCGATGTCAACGCCCTCGACGTTGTTGCCGGCGATCACGTTGCGCTGCACCGCTTCGGTGCCGCCGATCGTCGCCCCGTCGGAGCCCGGGTCGATGAAGATGCCCGTGTTGTTGGCGCCGGCGCTGCCGTCCAGTTTGACCCCGAGCCAGTTGCCCTGGGCGGTGAAGTTCTGCGATTCGTTGATCACGTTGATCCCGGTCAGGGCACCGGTGATCGCCAGGTCGTCGATCGTGACCCCGTCCGCTTCGACGCTGATTCCAAAGTTGCTCGTCGGCCCGCTCACTCCGGCGCACGGGCCGAGCACCAGCGCCGCCGTGGTGCAGGTGCCGGCGTTGATCGTGACCGGGGCTTTGATTGCCGGCAGGGGCGTGCCCAGTGCGATCGTGTCCGCAAGCTGCCCTTCGAAGACGGTCGCGTCGAAGAGGATGTTGTCGGCGGTGCCGGCAAGGTTGGTCACTTCGATCGCCGCCCGCAACGTGCATTTGCCCGCAGCGGTTTCGCAAGGCGAGAAAGGCACCATGTCGGGTTCGTCGGCGGTGCTGTTGACGGTGAACGCGGCGGAAGCGCCGGCCGGGAAGGCGAGGAGGAACAGGGCAGCGAAAAGCGCCGTCACGACGCGCGAGCGAAAGATCATGAAGCTGACCCTATCCCCGCGGGGCGGACGCCGAAAAGGGCTGGCCGAACGACCTAATCAGTCGCGGGTCGGCAGGCCCGGACCGCTGCGCTGCCACTCGACCTGGCCGCGGCCCTCGGCGGCGGAGCGGCCGACGACGTCGTCCCACTCGTGCAGCATCCGCTTCAGCTGGGCGACCGCCTCGGGCGGATGGGCGGCGACTTCGGCGGCGAGCTCGAGCGCGGCCTGCTCGGTCCCGGCCGCCGGGGCGACGCGGTTGACGAGGCCGAGGCGCAGGGCCTCGTCGGCGCCGACGGTGCGGGAGCTGAGCAGCAGGTACTTGGCGGCGGCGAGGCCGCAGAGGGTGATCAGCCGCGCCGGGCCGACGGGGACGCCGAGGGCGGCGCCGGGGAAGCGCATCCGCAGGTTGGCGCCGCCGACCCGCATGTCGCAGGCGACGGCGATCTCGGCGCCACCGCCGACGACGTCGCCGTGGCAGGCGGCAATCGTCGGCTTCGGGAAGGCGACGACGGCGTCATAGAGGTCGGCGAAGAGCTGCATCCGCCGCACCTTGCCCTCGTCGTCGAGCTGCTCCCTGACGTCGGCGCCGGCCGAGAGGCCGAGGTGGTCGGCGGAGCTGATCACCAGCACCCGCACCGCCTCGTCGCCGCGGGCGACCGCGAGGTGCTCGAGCAGCTCCAGCAGCATCTGCGTGTTGATCGCGTTCCGCGCCTGCGGCCGGTTCAGGCGGACAACCGCGATCCCCTGCTCGTCGACGGAGTAGCTCGTGACCTCGTTCTCGGACGGGTTGCCGTTCTCTGCGCTCATGCTTCGGACGCTATCCGCTCGACGAGGCGCTCGGTCTCCTCGGCGGCGTCGGCGACTAGGCCCTCGACCTCGGCCTTCGGCTCGCTGAAGCGGCCGAGCACGTGGCGGGAGACGATCTCCGGGTCGGTCGAGTCCGGCCGCCCCACCCCCACCCGCACCCGCCAGAACTCGGCGTCGCCGAAGCCGCGTTTGAGGCTCTTGAGGCCGTTGTGGCCGGCGAGGCCGCCGCCGATCCGGGTCTGGATCTCGCCGAAGGGGAGGTCGATCTCGTCGTGGACGACGACGACGCGGTCGAGCGGCACCTTCAGCGAGCCCCGCGCCGGCCCGGCCGAGTCGCCGGATTCGTTCATGTAGGTACGCGGCTGCAGCAGCGCCACCCGTGGGCCGCCGGGGCCGGTCCTGCCTTCCGAGATCACCCCGTTGAACTTCTGCTTCGGCTTCGGCAGCCCCCAGCGCTCGGCCAACTCGCTGGCGACCGCGAAGCCGACGTTGTGGCGGGTGCGCTCGTACTCCGGGCCCGGGTTGCCGAGGCCGACGATGAGGATGCGGTCCCCCTCGCCGCCCTTTCGGTCAGAACGGCGGAACAGCGACAGGAGCTACTCGCCCTCGGACTCGCCCGAGTCGCCGTCGCCCTCGGAGTCGCCCTCGCCGTCGCCCTCGCCGACCAGCTCAGTCTCCTCCTCGACCTCCGGAGCGACCTCTTCGACGCGCGGCGGCGAGAGGGTGACGATCGTGACCTCCTCGGGATCGTCGGCGACGAATTTGACTCCCTCGGGGGCGGCGACGGCGGAAAGCTGGAGCGTCTCGTTGACTTCCATCGCGGAGACGTCGACGGTGATGTTGTCCGGAATCTCGGTCGGCAGCGCTTCGATCGTGATCTCGCGGGTGACGTGCTCAAGCACGCCGCCTCCCTTGACGCCGGGGGCGTCCTCAACGCCTTCGAGCTCGATCGCGACCTCGGCCTGGATCGCCTCGTCGAGTTTCACCTGCATCAGGTCGAGGTGCTGGATGCTGCCGCGGACCGGGTGGTGCTGTTCTTCCTTGATCACGACCGGGACCGCTTTGCTGCCCTCGATCTCGAGGTCGAACAGGGCCGCCCCCTCCTGGAGGACGCCGCGGATGTCCCGTTCTGACACCTGGAAGGGCTTGGCGTCTTTACCGCCCGCGTAGACGACGCCGGGAACGAGCCCGTCGCGGCGCATGCGGCGCGAGGAGCGCGAACCGAAATCGGCACGGGGTGCAGCTTTAAGCGTGGAGCGTTTGCTCGCCATCGGACGGGAGAGAATAGAGAACTCGCCCCGAAACAGTGGCTGTGACACCCTTCGACCCCGATGGCTGACGACTCGAAGATCCCCAAAGGACGGATTCGCCGCTCCGCCAAGCTGGGCTCGATCGTCGGCGCCCAGGGCGTGCGCTACGCCGGGACCAAAGCCGCCAACGTCGGCCGCTCCGAGGACGAGAGCAAAGAGGCGCTCGAGCAGCGCCACCTGGAGACGGCGATGAAAATGGTCGGCGCCCTCGGCCAGATGAAGGGGGCGGCGATGAAGCTCGGGCAGTTCGCCTCCTTCATCGACACCGAGTTCATCCCCGAGGAGTACCGCGAGATCTACCAGGAGCAGCTGGCGAAACTGCGCACCGACGCGCCCTCGATGCCCTGGGAGAAAGTCGAGCCGCTGCTGGAAGAGGAGTACGACGGCGAACCGCTCTCCGAGCTCTTCGCCGAGTTCGAGACCGAAGCTTTCGCCGCCGCCTCGATTGGCCAGGTCCACCGCGCCGAGCTGCTCGACGGCCGCCAGGTGGCGGTGAAGATCCAGTACCCGGGGATCGCCGAGGCACTCGACGCCGACCTCCGCAACGCCGGCACGCTCGTCCGCCTGGCGAAGGTGCTCGCGCCCGGGCTCGACGCGAAGGCGATTGCCGAGGAGATCCGCGAGCGGGTGATGGAGGAGCTCGACTACGAGTACGAGGCTCAGAACCAGCGCTCGTTCGCCCGCGCCTACCGCGAACACCCCTTCATCTACGTGCCCGAAGTCGTGACGCGGCTCTCGCGGCGACGGGTCCTCGTCACCGAGTTCGTCAGCGGCCGCGGCTTCGAGGAGATCAAGCAGCTGCCGCACGAGGAGCGCAGCCGCTTCGGCGAGATCGTCTTCCGCGGCAGCTTCGGCTCGATCTACCACCTGCAGCACTTCAACGCCGACCCCCACCCCGGCAACTACATCCTCATGGACGACGACCGCGTCGCCTTCCTCGACTTCGGGATGACGAAGAAGCTCGACCGCGAGCAGATCCTGCTCGAGCAGCGCGCCTTCGACGCCGCCTCGCGCAACGATCCCGAGGCCTTCCGCCAGGCCCTGCACGACCTCGGCTTCATCAAGAAGCCGTCCAAGCTCGACGCCGAGCGGCTGCTCGAGCACATGCGCGTCGTCGGCGGCTGGTTCGTGACCGAGGACCGCGACCTGGAAATCACGCCGCGGCGGGTGATGAAGATCATCGAGGCGACGAATGACCCGCGCTCGGAGTACTTCGACCTGATGCGGCGCGAGTCCCTGCCGGCGGAGGAGCTGATGGGGAGGCGGATGGAAATTGGCGTCGTGGCCGTCCTCGGACAGTTGCAGGCGAAGCGCAACTGGCACCGAATTGCCCGGGAGTGGGTGTACGCGGACCCGCCGGCGACCGAGCTCGGCGCCCTCGAGTGGGACTACTTCGAGGAGCGCGGGGTCAAGCGGACGCCGGGTCTCGCCGAAACCTTCTGAGTCCCGGAACCAAGGAGGAGCGATGCGCAGGATCAAACGCGGTTGGGCCCTGACCAAGAAGAGCTGGGGCCTGCTGAGGGAACACCCGTCCCTGATCCGCTTCCCGCTCTACGGCGCGGTGGCGACGACGCTGCTGGCGATCGTCACCCTCGGTCCCGGCCTCTACCTCTGGGATGAAGACCAGCTCGCCGGGGCGATCCCGCTGATCGTGCTCGGCGTCTACGTCCTCAGCTTCGTCGGCTTCTACTTCAGCGTCGGCCTCGCCGCCTGCGCCGACATGATCTTTCGGGGGCAGGAGGCGAGCGTCGGCGACGGTCTCGCCGTCGCCCGCACCCGAATCGCCCAGATCAGCGGCTGGGCCGCGGTCTCGGCTGCGATCAGCCTGGTCATGGGCCTGCTCGAAAACCAGGGCGGGACGCTGGGGACGGTCGCCGCCCGCCTGGTCGGGATGGCTTGGTCGCTGATCACCTTCATCTCGGTGCCGGTGATCGCGATCGAGGGCACCGGGCCCTTCGAGACGATCAAACGCTCGGCCTCCCTCTTCCGCGAGCGCTGGGGCCAGCAGATCACCGGCAACCTGGCAATCGGCGGCGCCGTCTTCCTGATCGGCGTGCTGCCGGCGGTTCTCCTCATCGTCGCCGGCGTCGCCCTCTGGTCCGCCGCCTCCTTCCTCGGGGCGCTCCTGGTCATCGTCGGCGGCCTGGTCCTGGCGATCGCGCTGCTCATTTCCCGCGCCCTCAGCGGCATCTTCGGGGTCGCCCTCTACCGCTACGCCCTCGACGGCGAGGTAGTCGGCGGCTTCACCCAGGAGGACCTCGAGTCCGCGGTCAAGGTCAAAGGCCGCCGCGGCGGCATGAAGAGCCCGCCCGGGGCGACGCCTGGGACTGTGTGATCATGCCGCTGCGAACTGGCGGCGGATGGCCGGGAACAGCTCCGGCTCGTTCGAGCAGATCCCCGTCGCACCTTCTTCGATCAGCCTTTGCATCTGCGACTCCTGGTCCACCTTCCAGGCGATCAACTCCACCCCGGCAAGGTCACAGATGCGAGCGAGGCGAGGGCTGATCAGCCGGTAGTAGACCCACATCGCCTCCACGCCGAGCCGCGGCAACTGCTGCGCGGCCAGGCCCGGCAGGCGGTGCCGCATCACTTTGAGCGCGACCGGCAGCGCCGGCTTGGCCCAGGCAACCGTGGACCAGTCGCGGGAGACCTTCGGATAGCTCCAGCCCCGCCGCAGGCCCGGTTCGAGCTCGAGAACCCTCCCCAGCGAATAGAGCTCGAGGGTCGAGATCATCGAGCGCTCCAGCATCCCCCGCTCGCGCAGGGCCCCCACCAACTCCTCCTCGCGTCCCGGCAGCTTGATGTCGAGATCGATCTCCACGCCGTCCAGCGATGGTCGGTTCAGCGCGTCCAACGCCTCCGTCAGCAGCAGCGGCTGCCGCATCTCCGCGTCCTCCCAGTCATGGGCGACCACGAGGGGGGCACGCTGCTCGATTGGCAGGTGCGCGTCGGGGAGCCAGATGACGTCGATCTCGATCGTGTCCGCGCCAGCCGCAACTGCGCTGTGGAAGCTCTCGATGGTGTTGCCGTATGCCCCTTTTGGCCCGGCGACCAGCCGAAGCGGCTTAGCCACGGTTCATCGAACTGCTGAGAAGAGCTTGATCGAACCAGTTTTTGAACAGCGCCCGAGCGGCGTCCGCCTCCGGGCTGATGTCGCGGACAGGAACGTAGTCGTAGGGAAACCGGTGCTTCCCGAGGCGGCCCTCGTCGCGCCAGCGCAGAGTTGAGATGAAGACGTCCCCGTTGCCGAGCCGAAACCCGTGCACCGCGGGCGCGAAATCGTATTCGTAGATCTCGATCGCATGACTGTGGAGCTTGCCCTGGCCCTTTTCGAAGTCCCTAACCTGGGCGATGGTCGTGCTCGACTCCTGCGGCCAGTTGTCGGGCACCCAGTGCCGCGCAGCCGTGGTGTCCGTCGCCAGCGTCGCGAGCCGCAGGGTCCAGTTCGTGACGTCGGGACGCTCGAGGAAGAATTCGAGCTGCGGCCAAGCGCTGTACAGGGTCAAGCCGAGAACGTCGATCCGCAGGTGCTCGGGGTCGGTCATCTCGCTGGCCTTCTCGATCAGCGCGTTGTACATCTCGTTGGGGTCGGAGTAGTGCTGCCTGCCAGTGATCGCCGGCGTCACGCGTCGCTTCAGCTGACGCAGCTCCAGGAGAATGCTGCCGAGCAGGAGCACCCCGATGGTGATGAGCAGGCCGCGGCTGTCGTCCAAGCCGATGTCTTCAGCGACGTCCTGGACACCGGGCACCTGGAGCAGCAACAGGACGAGGCCGGCGGCGAGGGCCACCCAGGCCTGCCCGTCTTCGACGAAGCGCTCTACCTGGTCCGCCGATTTATGCATCATGCTGTTTCGCCCTCTCGGACCATTCATCTCCTCGGCCTCCCCGATCGTCCGACCTGACGGCTGAACTACCTCAAGTGCTCAGCATTCTCTCACGGGGTGCTCAGAACAGCTGGTTCTCGCCGGCGAAGATCTCGGAGACCGAGTCGTCGGTGAAGATGCGGCGGATCGAGTCGGCGAAGGTGCTGGCGGTCGAGAGGACGGTGATGTTGTCCGGGGCGCCGGAGCGGAGTGGCAGGGTGTCGGTGACGACGATCTGCTCGATCGGCGAGTTTTCCAGCCGTTCGAAGGCCGGGCCGGAGAAGACGCCGTGGGTGGCGCAGGCAATCACCCGCGCCGCGCCCTCGTCGATCACGGTCTGGGCGGCGGCGCAGAGGGTGCCAGCGGTGGCGATCATGTCGTCGACGAGGACCGCGGTTTTGCCTTTGACGTCGCCGACTACGTAACCGATCTCGGCGACCGCCTGGGCCGGGCGCTCCTTCTCCATCACCGCCCAGTGGGTGCCGATGCGGCGGGCGAAGTTGCGCGCGGTCTTCACCCGGCCGGCGTCGGGAGAGACGATCACCAGCTCGTCCTTCAGTTCCTGATCGATGAACCACTGGGTCAACATCGGCATCGCCGTCATGTGGTCGACCGGGACGTGGAAGAAGCCCTGGACCTGACCGGCGTGTAGATCCATCGTGAGGACGCGGTCGACGCCGACTGCCTCCAGGCACTTGGCGACGATCCGGGCGGAGATCGGCTCGCGTGGGGCGGACTTCTTGTCCTGGCGCGCGTACCCGTACCAGGGGAGCACGGCGATGATCCGGTGCGCGGAGGCCCCCTGCGCCGCGTCGGCCATGGCCAGCAGCTCCATCAGGGCGTCGTTGGGGGTCATCCCTTCCTGCTCGTTGGCGCAGGTCGACTGGACGAGGAAGACATCGGAGCCGCGGATCGACTCCTCGTAGCGGCAGTAGACCTCGCCGTCGGCGAAGGTCTTCAGCGTCACCTGGCCGAGGTCGAGCCCGAGCTTGCCGGCGACTTTGGCGGCCAGGTCCATCGAGCAGCGGCCGCCGAAGACCATCATCCGCTTGGTGTAGTCGTGGTCGATGCCAGTCGCCACCTGTGGGCGCTCCTCGATCATGCTCACGGGGTCTTGTCGTCCTCTCGCATCTGGGCCGCCTTGCGCGCGGCGTATCCGTCGATGTTCCGTTGCGCGTTCTCACTGACGGCGAGAGCCCCATCGGGAACGTCGTCCTTGATCACCGCGCCAGCGCCAGTGTAGGCGGCGTCGCCGACTTCTACCGGTGCGATCAGCATCGTGTCAACGCCGATCCGCACATCGCGACCGATCACGGTCCGGTTCTTGCGAAATCCGTCGTAGTTTGCGGTGATCGTGCCGGCGCCGAGATTGCTGCCGGGGCCGATGTCGGTGTCGCCGACGTAGGAGAGATGAGGAACCTTGGTCCCCTCCCCCAGCTGCGAGTTCTTGATCTCGACGAAGGTCCCGGCCTTGGCGCCGTCCTCGAGCAGGGCGCCCGGGCGCAGGTAGGCGAAGGGGCCGACCGAGCAGCCGGCGCGGACGTCGCACTCGACGAGGTAGGAGTGCAGGACCTTGGAGCCGGCGCCGACCGAGCAGTCGATCAAGGTGCTGAGCGGGCCGACGACGGCCCCCTCGGCGATCTCGGTCTCGCCTTTCAGGGTGGTGCCGGGCTCGATCCGCGCGTCGGCGGCGATCTTTACGCCGGCGTCGACCCAGGTCGAGGCTGGGTCGACGAAGGTAACGCCTGCGAGCATGTGGGCCTCGAGCAGGCGGCGGCGGCTCTCGGCCTCGACGGCGGCGAGGTCGACGCGGTTGTTGACCCCCATCGTTACCGCGAGGTCCTCGGTCTTGTGAGCGAAGACGCTGTGGCCCGCCTCGCGCAGGGCCGGGAAGACATCGGGCAGGTAGTACTCGCCCTGGGCGTTGTCGTTGGAGAGCGACTGCAGGGCGGCCGCCAGCGGCGCCGCGTCGAAGGCGTAGGTGCCGGCGTTGATCTCGCGGATCTCCAGCTGCCAGGCCTCGGCGTCGCCATCGGCTTTCGCCTCAACGACGCGTTCGACCGCGCCCGAGGAGTCGCGGACTACGCGGCCGTAGGCGGCCGGGTCATCGAGCTCGATCGTCATCATCGTCGCCGCCGCCTCGCTGGAGGCGTGGGCGTCGAGGAAGTCCTCGATCACCGCCGCCGAAATCAGCGGCACGTCGCCGGAGAGGATCAGCACCGTCTCGCTTTCCTCGATTAGCGGCAAGGCGGCGCGGATCGCGCCCCCGGTCCCATCAGCGGTCGGCTGCTCGACCGTCTCGACGTCGTCCGGCAAACCGGCTGAGAGATCGCGGCCCGGAGAAACGATCGCCGCCACCCGACCGGCGCCGGCTTCGCGCGCAGCGACGATCGGCCAGGCCACCATCGGCCGGCCGCAGACGGGATGCAGCATCTTCGGCGTCGAGGAACGCATGCGCGTGCCCTCGCCCGCCGCCATGACGAGAACTAGCGGGGAACTCACCCCAGGAGGATATTTCGCATCCGGCGCCGGGTGTCGGCTCAGCGGGCGCGCGACAGGTCGCGCCCAAGCAGCGCGACGGAAGTCAGCGTCCAGCCGGCGAAGATCAGGTCGATGCCGACGAGGAGGCCGATCGCCCAGTCGGAGGACTCCGGCCACTTGGCGAGGATCAGGATCCCGATCAGGAGGCCGGCGACGCCGCTGAGGCCGAGCAGGCCGGCGTTGGGCTGGCCGCGGGAGACGAAGGCGACGGCGGTCCGAGTCAGGCCCATGAAGAGGAAGTAGATGCCGAGGATCAAGGTCAGCGTCAGCGTCCCGTTGTGCGGTTCGACGATCAACCAGAGCCCGACGATCACCGTCAGGATCGCCCAGGCCATCCGCAGCACAAGCGTCCCGACCGAGTGCGCGGAGAAGGCGCCGGCGATCAGGATCGCGCCGAGGAAGAGCAGCAGCCAGCCGATGAAGATCGCCGTCCCCACCGAGGCGATCGCCGGGACGAGGATGGCGATGCAGCCGAGCACGATCGCGGCGACGCCGACGAACATCAGCGCCTTCCAGCTGCGGCTCAGGCCTTCGCGGACTTCCGGGTCTAGCGACGCTCCTCCGATCTCCATGGAGAAAACGCTATTCCGCCGCGCGGACGCCGCCGGCGCGGCCGGCGGTCAGACCTTACGGTAGCGGGAGTCGACGATCGAGTAGAGCGCGAAGCCGGCCAGGCCGAGGGCGACTAGGCCGAGCAGGGCGGGGCCGTAGGAGGCATGCGCGAGTTCGCGCAGGGCGCCGTCGAGCCCGACCGCCTCCTTCGGGTTGTAATCGAGCGCGGCCTTGAGCAGGCCGTAGCCGACCAGGGCGAAGACGACCGCGCGGGCGACGTGCCCGAAGACGCCGAGGGCGGTGTAGCCCTTTTCCACGCCCTCGCTCATTTCGCCCGTTTTCGCGTCCTCGAGGAACTCCCGCGCCAGGCCCTTGTAGGCCTGGTAGAGGGCGACGCCGATCAGGATCGCGCCGGCGACGCCGACCAGGATCTGCCCCGCCGGCCAGTCGAGGACGCCGCCGGTCGTTTCCTTCGTCGACCCCCCACCGCCGCCGGAGGAGGTGAGGATTCCGATTGCCGCGATACAGAGGAGCCCGTAGGCGATGCCGCTGTCCAGGGCGGAGATGCGGTCGAAGCCGCTGTCGGTCTGTTCGGCGCCGTGGCCGACCGCGGCGCGGACGAGCCTCCAGAGTGCGTATCCGCCCAGGCCGATCGCGACGAGGAGGAGCAGCGCCTTGCCGAAGGACTGGTGGGCGATCGTCTGCAGCGCGCCTTCCTGGTCGGTCGCCTTGCCGCCGTCGCCGAGCGCCAGCTTCAGCGCCAGGATGCCGATGATGCCGTAGACGACCCCGCGGGCGACGAGGCCGGCCCGCGCCAGCCAGCCGAGCGTTTTCGCGTGCGCGAGTTCCTCGCCGTGGCTCTTCGCCATGTCCGTGACGGCGTTCATGGCACGCACACCGTGATCGCCTCGGGTTCGACCTCGACCTCGAAGCTCTTCACCTTCTTGCGGTCGCCGCCGTCGAGCTCGTAGCGGACCTTGCGGTCCAGCTTCACCTTCACCGACTGGGCCTGGGTGACCCGCACGAAGGGGGACTTCTCGGCGCTGCCGATCGCGGTGCGCGCCGCCGCCCGGACCAGCTGGACGGGGCCCTCGGAGGTGAGGACGCCGACCTCGAGCTTGCCGTCGTCGGGCTTGGCGTCGGCGAAAACCTCGATGCCGCCGAAGAGCTCGCCGACATTGCCGACGAGGATGCAGCTGGCCGGGCCCTTGTACCAGCGCGTGCCGTCGACCTTGATCTTCGCCTCGAAGCTCTCGCTGTCGAGCTGCGACGCCCCGCTGACGACGTAGGCGGCGCGGCCGAGGCGGTCCTTGAGGTCGTCGGCGCCCCTGATCATCGCCGCGTCGAAGCCGGCGCCGGCCATCACCGCGAAGCGCTCGTCGTCGAAGCGGCCGACGTCGAGCCGGCGGCGGTCGCCGCGCAGCGCCACCTCGACCGCCTGCTCGATATCGCGTCCGACGCCGAGGTGGGTGGCGAAGAGGTTCGAGGTGCCGGCGGGGACGATCGCGAGCGGGACCTGGCTGTCCTTGAGCGCGTTGACGCAGCGCCGGACCATCCCGTCTCCGCCCCAGGCGAGGATCAGCTCGGCGCCTTCCGCCAGCGCCTGCTCGACCGCTGCCGGCGCCCGCTTGCTCTTCGGCACCTCGGTCCAGAGCGGGTCGGAGACGCCGGCCTGCTCGAGCGTGCGGCGCAGCTCCGGAAGCCCGCCGCCGACCGTCTTGCCGGCGTGTGCGACGACTGCGACCTTCATCAGCGCCTCTCCGCCGCGGCGCCGGCCGCGCGGCAGGCGAACAGCAGCACCAGGATCGCCCCGATGCCGACGAGGATGCCTCCGGCGACGTCGAGCGGGTGGTGCATCCCCTCGTACATGCGCGAGAGGGCGACGAAGGTGGTGAGGAGGATCGCCGCGGTCCAGGCGAGCGCCTTCTTCAGGCTGCTGGTGAAGCGCGTGGTGAGGAGCAGGACGAGACCGGAGTAGACCGCGATCGAGGCGGCGGTGTGGCCGGAGGGGTAGCTGGCGTCGGGCTCCAGTTGTTCGAGCCGAGGTACCGAGGGGCGGTCGCGGGGGACAGCGATGGAGGTGACGCGGTAGGTGGCGGACTCGACCGTGAGGACGAAGACGGCGAAGGCGGCGATCAGCCAGCGGCGGTAAAAGGCGGCGACGAGGGCGACGATGCCGACGATGATCGGGAGCACCGGGGCGCCGCCGACCTGCGAGCCGATTTCGGCGAGCGTGGTGAGGGTGCCGGAGCGGTTCTCGGCGAACGTGTTGTTGACGCTCTCGTCCGTTCCTTCTAGCCCCAGGCCGCTATTGGGGACAAGGACGTGGACGACGATGAAGGCGAGCGCGATCGAGGCGACGGCGAGGACCAGGAACCCGAGTAGCAGGGCGCCGAAGAAGACGAGCGCGGGGTGGCGCGAGTCGAGCTTCTCGGCGAAGCGATCGGCCAGCCCGCCGGGGCGCGCCTCGAAGATCGGGACGGAGTGGCGGCCCTCCTGCCTCTCCCCGGCAGGGGCCGGGGCCGTGCGTGGTCTCTCCTCGACGGTCACGCCCCGGTCTATCCCCGCGGGGCGCGGATAATATGCATCGTCCCTTTTAACCAATGGCGGTGTTCATTGGCCTTTGCGGGGTAATTCCCCCTCCTGATGCCGTTTTTTCTCCTCCTGCTGATTTCCGTCCTCGCCGGTCTCGGCGCCGCTTTCCTGACCCACCGCTGGCCCGGCGGCGAGACGGCGCCGTCGGTTGTCGAGGTCGCGCGCGAGGCCGGCGAGCACGCCACCGGGCCGGCCGGGCGACGCGCAGCGAGAGCGGCGCGCCTCGATCCGGGGAGGGCGACGGGCCTGGCGCTGACGCTGGCGCTGGCGGTGATCCTCGTCGGCGGCCTGCTGCTGGCCCTGCTGGCAGTCGTCGTCCGCCAAACCGACGCCCTCTCCGGAATCGACAGCAGCGTCGCCGAGTGGGGAAACACGCACGCGAGCTCCTGGACGCACGACGCCCTCACCCTCGTCACCTATCTAGGGGAGACGGTGACCGTCACCGTCGTCGCGGTGGTAGTCGCCGGGGTCGAGTACGTCCGCACGCGCAATCGCTGGGTTGTCCTGTTCCTGCTCGCGG
>VAYN01000020.1 GCA_005885405.1 Actinomycetota bacterium
CCAGGTGGAAAGGATGCAAGTGCCGGGCGCGGCGATGTCGACGACGGAGCCGAAGTTGCTGTAGCCGGCAAGTTGGTCATCTTGCCCGAAATCGTCTACCCCTTCGTTGCTGCAGGACGGGCTGCCAAGCCCACCGGGGACCCCGTCGAAGTCCGTCATCGAGGCCACTGCCAAGACCTCGGGGAAGTACGCCGGAGCGGTGCTCGACGCATCGGAGCCGCGGTTCCCCGCGGCGGCGACGAAAACGACGCCTTTTTCTACCGTGGCGGCGACCGCTTCATGCATCGCCTGCGCCGAGCAGCTCCATCCTTCGATGCACTCAAAACTCATGTTGACTACCTCAATCTGACTGGAGTGTTCCGCCACCCAGTTGATACCGGCAAGAACGTCGGCCTCAGTGAATTCGCCGCTGTCTTTGAGGACCTTGACTCCCCAGATACGCGCGCCGGGCGCGGTCCCGATCACGCCAAGGTTGTTGTCTATAGCGGCGGCAATGCCGGCCACGTGCGTGCCGTGGCCATTTACCGCGGTACCTTCGCCAGAGCATCCTGCAACTGGGGTAACACAGTCGGTGCGGCCGGCGATGTTGAGGTCTTTGTGGAACGCGACTCCGGTATCGAGAATTGCGATGTCGGCGTTGATTCGGTCGTTGAGGTTGTCGACTTCATCGATGTGGAGAGCAGGATTGCTCGGAGCGAAAATTCGTTTGAAGCCGAGGGAGGACACCTGGGAAGCCACGTGCCCCGTTCCGTCCCGCTCCACGTAATCCACGGCGGGGTCCTGCCTGATCGCCTTCACCTCGCCGGGGGTGAGATCGGCTGAGTAGCCCTTGATCGCGGTGGCGTAGATGTGGCCGACCCGCGCGCCGCGGTTGGCTTCATGGCGGTGGGCGACGACGGCGGGGTGGGCGACGTCGTCTTTCAAGACGACGATGTAGGGGTCGGCCTGCGCCGGTGCGGCGGGGGCCGCGGCGGGCAGCGCCGCCAGGCAGAGCGCCAGGGCCGTGGCGAGCAGGGTGCCCGTGCAGAGGGGCTTGATCGAGCGGGTGGGTGAGGCTTTCATCGTCTCCCCCTCAGCCCAGCAACATCGCGGCCGGGCTGGTGCCGGTGGCGACCGGGGCGCCGAAGAGCGGCGTCATCGTCAGGGCGGTTGGGGTCCATTTCCAGACCGAGTTGGTCGTGCTCGCCGGGTTGGACCCGTCGGCGAAGTAGATCTCGGGGACCGAGCCGTTCATGATCGCGCTGGGACTGGAGCCGGCGGCGAGCCCATTGCCGTTGAAGAACTGGGGATTGAGGCCGGTCGGGGTCCAGGTCCAGACGCCGATCGTGTTCTGCTTGGGTGCCGAGGAGTAGTAGATCTGGGGGTTGGAGCCGTTCATGATCGCGCTCGGGCTCGAGCCGGTGCTAAGGGCGTCGCCGTAGAAGTACTGGGGGGTGATCGCGCTCGGGCTCCAGGTCCAGAGCGAGATCGTGTTGCCCTTGCTCGCATCAGAGAAGTAGACCTGGGCGTTTAGGCCGTAGGTGAGCGCGCTGGGGCTGGAGCCCGGGGTGACCGAGTCGACGTAGAAGTGGACTTCTTCCCAGCTGGCGGTCGGGTTTTTCAAGACCCAGTCGCTGATCGTGTTGTTGCGGTCGGCGTCGACGAAGAAGACGTGGGCGACGCCGTTTGCGACGGTGGCGCTGGGGCTGGATTTCGGCGCCAGGCGGGGTCCGTA
>VAYN01000021.1:0-34176 GCA_005885405.1 Actinomycetota bacterium
GGTTGACCGAGCCGTTCAGCTTCGCCTTGGTCTGGCTGATTTCGTTGGGTTCGGCGGTGGCGGCGGCGGGAGGAACCGGAATCCGCATGTCGAGCAGGGGCTCCTGGACGCCGTCGAAGGCCATCGGGAATTCATCGACGGTTTTGCCGGGCTGTGGAACGGGGTGCTGATCGATCCAGTTGTAGTTGCCGAGGCTGCGGATGTAGTTGCGGATCGATTCGACTTCAACGCGATTGTTTGGGTTTTTGGCTGCAGCGAGGCCCGCCACGGCTCCCGCCACCATGGGAGCAGACATCGAGGTTCCGCTCAGTACTTGATATCCGCCTCCCGGCCAGGTGGAAAGGATGCACGTCCCGGGAGCGGCGATGTCCACAGCGGGCCCGTAGTTGCTGAAGTTGGCAAGGGTGTCGTCTTGCCCGAAATGCAGGTAGGTGCCGTTCTTTTTAACAAACGCTCCATCGACCCTGCAGGCTTCAGACGATGGATTCGGCCCCGTCCCTCCCGGCGCTCCGTCGGAGTCTTCCAGCGCGGACACCGCAATTACGTCCGCGAACGCAGCGGGCTGGTAAGGGTCGGGGGACAGGGGGCCCTGCTGCTCGCCCAGCACGTCGACATTTTGGTTTCCCGCGGCGGCCGTAAACACCACGCCCGCGCTGACCGCCGCCGCGATCGCTTCGCGCATCGGTCCTGGCGAGCATTCGCTCGCGTAACAACCAAAGCTCATGTTGGCGACCTCGATCTGGCTAGAGTGCGCCAGGACCCAGAGAATTCCAGCGACCACGTCAGACGCATACGATGCGGTTACTTCCTCATCTGGTTCTTCGCGGATACCTCCGGAGCTATCCAGGACCTTGACGCTCCAGATGCGGGCGCCGGGAGCAGTACCGACCACGCCGAAGTTGTTGTCGATCGCCGCGGCGATGCCGGCGACGTGCGTGGCGTGATTGTTGAAGCCGGCCGCCCCGTCCTGGCAATTGGGTCCAGCGACCGCGCAGTCGGTGCGGGCGACAATGTTCAGGTCCGGGTGCGGGGCGACGCCGCCATCGAGGATCGCTATGTCGGCGTCGACGCGCACGTCGTCGACTTCGTCGATGTCGAGTTTCGGGTTGGTATTCGCGAAAACCCGCCTGACCGCCGGTCCGGTGCTTTGGGAATCCAGGTGGACGATGCCATCCGGCACGACGTAGTCCACGTTCGGGTCCTGTTTGATCGCGTTCAACGCACCCGCGCTCAGTTCGGCCGAGTATCCCTCGACTCCGGCTCGGTAGATGTGTCCAAGGTTCGCGCCGCGGTTGTTTTCGTGCCGATGGGCGACGTTGGCGGGGTGGGCGACGTCGTCTTTCAAGACGACGATGTAGGGGGCCGCAGAGGAGTCCGCACCAGCGGCGGAAGCAGAAATGCCCAGACCAGCCACAGATGCGGCAAGCACTCCCAGCGCAAACAGGCACACGACACTATTCCGAGCAAATCGCGACGAGACCACCAATCATCCCTCCCAAAGAGTTCAACTCGATAGGAGCGACAAAAGCGGCAGGGTTTGAGGCTGTCAACCGATAGGTGCTTAAGCCTTCATGTGACTCGCCCGACATCGACGGTAGGGGGAGGCCGCTCTGGTGTGGGCGCCTCCGAGTGGTCGCAGCCTCCTCTCTCTGTCAGAGCCGGACCAGACGTCGATCTTGCAAAAGTTCCAACCGCCGGACAGCGCGTCCCGGCAATCGGTCGCTCGGTCACCGGGATACCGAACCAGGAATCGCTTGTTCCTCTCCCTGAAGGACACGCTTCCGGGAGAGGCGGTAGAAAGGAGCCTGCCGGCCGGGGGCGCACCCATGCATCTCGAGCCGGAATGCAGCGCCTCTGATGACCCCGTCCAGTCAACCTATAGATGGCAAGGCGCGTCCGACGGTAGGCCGGGCGTCTCGGACCCGCCGGGCACCAACGCGTCAACGCCTTATTGGAGCGGCAACCGAGGTTGCCGCCACCTGCGGCTACGCCAATCTGAGCGTCGCCCAGGTGATCGAGTCCGCCGGGGTCTCGCGTTCGACCTTCTACGAACATTTCGTCGATCTCGAGGAGTGCTTTCTCGCAGCCCTCGACGGCCTCGCAATCGATTTGATCGAGCGGCTCGAGGAGATCGAGCCGGCCGATCCTCCGAGCGTCGGCCCGCTGATCGAAGCTCTGTGCGAATTCGTCGGGGGGGATCCGGCCGCCGCCCGGGTCCTCTTCATGGAGAGCCTCGCAGCGGGAGCCAAGGCGATGGACGCGCGCGAGCGGCTACAGCATCAAATCGCAGCTCTGATCGCCGTCACTTCACAGACCGACTCGGACAACGATCAGGCGGTTTCGGCAGTTCTCGAAAACCTTGTCGGCGGCCTTTTTCGTCTTTTCGCCATGCGCCTCCGGCGCAACCTCGTCGATGTAGCGAGCGAGCTCTCCCCGGTCGACCTGGCCGCCTGGGTCGATTCCTACACGGCCGTCATGACCGAACCCGACCGCGAGCCGGCCGCAAAGCTGCTTCTGCGGAACGCTCAGCCGACCGAGACCTATGAGTTGAAGACTCTGCCGGCGGGCAGGCACGGTCTGACCGAGGCCGAGGTGGGTATGAATCGGCGCGTACGCGTCTACACGGCCCTGGCGAGCCTCAGCCATGAGGCCGGCTATGCGCATACGTCGGTGAGCGGGATCACCGCCGATGCCCGAATCTCCCGCAACGCCTTTTACCGGCTCTTCCACAACAAAGCGGAAGCCGCCACCAAAGGACTCGAACTGATGCTGGAGCAGGTGATCGGCGCCTGCGCCTCGGCCTTCACCTCCGGTTCTTCCTGGCCAGACCAGGTCTGGAGGGCGAGTGAGGCATTTGCCAGCTTCTTCGCCACTGCCCGCGACTACTGCTACCTCGGCCTGGTGGAGACTCATGTGGTCGGAGACGAGATGACGCAGCTCATCTATGACCGCATCGGCGCCTTCGCCCTCTTCCTCGAGGGGGGGTACCGCTGGCGACCGCAAGCTCAGAAGCTGCCGCGGGTCTCCTCCGAGGCGATCGGCGCCACGATGTACGAGATCGCTTTCCGTGCACTGCGGGAACGCCGGCGCTCCGAGTGGTACATGGAATCCCTGCCGCAGTTCATCTTCATCTGCCTCGTCCCCTTCATGGGTCATGAAGCGGCGACGAATTTCGTCGCCGCGAGGAGCGAAGTGGATCGTTAGGCAGCTTCAGCCGTTCGACACCGAGAGCAGGTATAGGCCGAAGCAGGTGAAGGCGACCATCACCGCCAGCATCCAGTACTGGGACGCGGTCGCCTTGCGGTAGTCGGGCCAGTAGACGAGGGCGCGGTCGTGGGCGAGCATCAGGCCGAGGACGTGGCCGACGATCAGGGCGCCGACCTGGACGTACCAGATCGCGTTGGCGGTGAGGACGGTGTAGTCGACGCCGGAGGAGGCGGTGCCGAAGAGGTCGGTGGTGCCGGTCCCGAGTGGATCGGAGAGCAGGTAGGTGAACTGGGCCTGCTCCTGGAAGACGAAGAGGCTGAAGTAGTGGGCGACGAGGTAGGCGAGCGCGATCGGGATCAGCGTGTGGGCGAAGCCGGTGCGCAGCTTCGCCAGCGAGGGCGCGCCGGGGACGGTCCGCATCCCTCGCACCCCGAGCCAGTAGACGAGGGAGACGCCGGCGAAGGTGAGCAGCATGAAGACGGTGTCGGTGAGGCGGATCGAGGCGGTGACGCCGAGGCCGATGTCTTCGGCCCAGCCGATCCCGGTTTCGATGAAGTCGGCGAAAGCGCCCTCGGAGGCGCCGTCGTAGCTGGTGGTGGCGATCGAGGCGAGGACAAGCGCGGCCGAGCCCGGGACGGTGGCCCAGGTCGTCGCGGCCGAGAAGGGACGGCGGCGCTCGAGCCTGCCGTCGCGGCTGCCGAAGATCCCGAGCCGGCCGAACATCCCGAAGTAGACCGAAAAGACCTCGCCGCGATCGCACCACTCCTCGGCACCGAAGAGCGCCATCATCGCCAACGCGTAGGCGGTGTAAACACAGGCAGCCCGGGCGGCGACGTGGGGATCGAGGATCGCGCCGCCACTGCCGTAGATCACCTCCAGCCAGACGACGGCGAGGAGGCCGATCGCGGCGGGCCAGCGGCCGAGTCGCTCGGGGTAGGCGAGGTGCGCGGCCCGCTGTCCGGCGATCGCGCGGAAGCCGGCGCCGACCGCGCGGCCGATCGCGCGCCAGGGGTTGAAGGGCCGGAAAAGGTCACCGAAGATCGCCGAGAAGAAGGGGAAGCCGAGCCAGCAGGTGACAAAGATGAAGGTGAGGGCGAAGTTGCGGTCGGGAGCGACCGTGCCCTCAAGGCCGGCATAGATCGCGAAGCCGAAGAGGAAGACGCCGATCGCGCCGCAGAGGATCTGGGCCGGGAGGCTGAGGAGCGCGCGGGAGAGCCCCGCCGCGAATGGCCGCGAGTGCGGCTGCTCGAAGCGGGGCTCCCGCCAACCTGCCGAGAGCGCGAAGAAGGAGACGATCAGGACGATCGACGCCCCCCAGGCGAAGAGCCAGGCGGGGACCGGCAGGTCCTGCCTGGAGGCCAGGGCGTGCGCAAACGGCAGCCAGCTCACGGTTCGACCTTGAGCTCCACGATCTGTTCGCCCTGGCCCTCGAGCTCAGCCTCGAAGACCCCTTCGAGTTCTGCGGGGAGGTCGTAGGTGACGGTGCCGCCGCCCTTCGGTACCTCCTTCATCACGTCATAGCCGTGGAGATGGACCTCTTCTTCGAACGGGACTTCGACCTTGAAGTGGATCTGGTCGCCCTTCTTGTAGGTGAGGTCGGCGACGCCGCCCACCGGTTCTCCCTGCTTGTTGACGACGATCGTCGGCACCTTGGCTGCTTCGGCACTGGTGGTCGAATCGGCGCTGGTGCTGCTGTCGCTGCCGTTGTCGCTGTCGCCGCCGAGGACGACGAAGAGGACGATGGCGACGACGACCAAGCCGACGCCGATTACCGCGGTTCTCGTATTCATCCTGTGCTCCTTTCGCGCCTTTTCGGCGCGGACTCAAATCGCGTGGTTCCTTTGTCCGCCTAGAGAGGACAAAGGAACCGCGAAACGCCAGATCGGGATCAGGCGCGGAGCGGCGGCGGCCGTTGGGCGAGGCCGAGGGCGATCAGGAGGCCACCGGCTGGCGCGAACGACCGCGGCGGCTTCGGCAAGGCAAACCGTGCGACGCCTTGCCTCGGCTCGGAGTACCTCGCGATCCGCTCCGAGAGGCGGACGATCGCCTCGCAACCGGGGTAATGACCGAGCAGCAGCGTCAGCAGCAGAGCCAGCAGCGGCAGCGCCGGCAGCAGGAATGTGAGGAGCTCGGCCACCTCGGCCAGGATACTGTCCCGCCTCAACCCTCCCTAAATGCGCCCTGGACGCGACAACATCGCCGCCCCCGACCTGCCGAGCGGCCTCGCTTGGGTCGGAGCTGAACCCGAGTCGATGCCGGCCCTGACCGCCGGCGGACCGGCCCTGGTCCACTTCGTCGAATACGCGCAGCTGAACAGCGTCCGCACGCTTCCCTACCTGGCCGAGTGGCAACGCCGCTACCGGGAGGCGGGCCTGAGCGTGATCGCGGTGCAGGCGCCGCGCTTCCCCTTCGCCGCCGACCCGGAGAACGTCGGCACGGGGATGCACCAGCTCGGGGTCGAGTTCCCGGTCGCGATCGACGCCGACCACGAGCTCTGGAGCGCCTACGGCTGCGAGGGCTGGCCCAGCCTCTTCCTCTGGAGCCTCGGCGGCTCGCTTGCCTGGGCTCACTTCGGCGAGGGCGAATACAGGGCGACCGAGGAAGCTATCCAGGCCGAGCTGCGGGAGATGGACGCGCTGCAGGACCTGCCCGAGCCGATGGCGCCGCTCCGCCCCACCGACGGTCCCGGCGCCAGGGTCATGGCCCCCACTCCCGAGCATTTCCCTGGCGGCGCTTGGGAGCGGCCTTGGGTGGCGGGAGAGGACGGCGAGGACCTGGCACTCGACTACCAGGCGGGTGGCGCCTATGCCACGGTCGAGGGCGAAGGCGAGCTGCAGGTCGAGATCGACGGCAAGTGGAGCACCCTCTCCCCTGCCCCTCCCGGCCTGCGGACCCTGGCCGAGCACCCGACCCACGAGGCCCACAGCCTCGTCCTTCGCCCCGCGCCCGGGATCAAGGTCTGGTCGCTCAGCTTCGCGGCGGGCGTACCCTGAGCAGCAGCCATCCCCGAATCGCGAGGAGGAACGCGATGATCACCAAGACCGACTTCATCGGCATCCCGTCCACCGACGCCGAGCGCTCCCGCGTCTTCTACGGCGAGACGCTGGGCCTCCGTCCCGACGATCGCGGCCGCTTCGAATTCTGGGCCGGCGACACCTGCTTCGCGATCTGGGAACCGGCAAAACAGGGGATGGAGTTCGCGCCCCAGAAGAACGCCCACCCGGCGCTGCACGTCGACGACGTCGAGGCCGCGCGCAAGGAGCTGGAAGCCAAAGGCGTCGAGTTCAACGGCGACACCTTCGACACCGGCGTCTGCCATATGGCCCTCTTCACCGACCCCGACGGCAACGACCTGATGTTGCACCACCGCTACGCGCCGTACGAGAGCTGAGCCGAAGGCGAAGCGTTTTTAGGCGCGGGCGGCGACCTCGTCGCGGATCTCCTTCGGGAGCATGAAGCGGACGTCCTCGTGGACGGTCCGTAGCTCGGAGACGTCGTCGGCGCCGCGGTCGCGGAAGAAGGAGACGAGGCTTTCGACCAGCTCCTCGGGGGCGGAGGCGCCGGAGGTGATGCCGACGGTCACGACTCCCTCCAGCCACTCCTCCTGGACCTGGGTGTGGTTATCGATCAGATGGGAGGCGGCGCCGTGTTCGCGCGCTACCTCGACCAGGCGGTTGGAGTTGGAGGAGTTGGTCGAGCCGATGACGAGGACGAGGTCGCACTCGCGGGCGAGCTGCTTGACGGCGATCTGGCGGTTGGTCGTCGCGTAACAGATGTCGTCCGACTTGCTGCTGACGATGCCGGGGAACTTGGCTCGCAGGGCGGCGATCACCTCGGCGGTCTCGTCGACCGAGAGGGTGGTCTGGGTGATGAAGGCGACTTTGTCGGGGTCCGGCACGACGAGGTCCTCGACTTCGTCGGCGGTTTCGATCAGGACGATGCTCTCAGGCGCCTCGCCCGTCGTCCCTTCCACCTCCTCGTGGCCCTCGTGGCCGATCATGATGATCGTGTAGCCCTGGGCGGCGAAGCGGCGGGCGGAGACGTGGACCTTGGTCACCAGCGGGCAGGTCGCGTCAATCGTCCGCAGGCCACGGGAGGCGGCGTTCTCGTGCACGCTCGGGGCGACGCCGTGGGCGGAGAAGACGACCATCGCGCCCTCCGGCACCTCGGTCTCCTGCTCGACGAAGATCGCGCCGCGCTTGGCCAGCTCCTCGACCACGTGTTTGTTGTGGACGATCTCCTTGCGGACGTAGACGGGAGCGCCGTGGAGCTCCAGCGCGCGCTCGACCGTCTGCACGGCGCGGTCGACTCCGGCACAGTAACCGCGAGGCGCGGCGAGCAGCACCCGCTTGGGTGCGGTGGCGGTGGCAGGCATACGTTCAGGGTACAAGGCCAGAGTGCTCGGAAACTCCGCCATAAGTAGCCTTGGCTGATGGCAACTTCCGGACGCCACCTCGACCGCCTGACCGCCGTCGACGCCTCGTTCCTGACCAACGAGAGCTCGAGCAGCCATATGCACGTCGGCGCGATCCTGATCTTCGAGGGGCCGCCGCCGAAATACACCGACTTGGTCGAGCACGTCCGCAGTCGCCTGCCGCTGGTGCCGCGCTTCCGCCAGAAGCTCGTTGTGCCACCGCTGGAGGCGGGCCGGCCGCTGTGGGCCGACGACGTCAACTTCAACCTGACCTACCACATCCGCCACACCGCGCTGCCCGAGCCGGGCGGCGAGGAGCAGCTAAAACAGCTGGCGGGGCGGATCTTCTCCCAGCAGCTCGATCGCTCGAAGCCGCTCTGGGAGCTGTGGCTGGCGCAGAACCTCGAGCGCAACCGCTTCGCGATCCTGACCAAGACCCACCACGCGATGGTCGACGGGGTCTCCGGCGTCGACATCGGCACCGTCCTCTTCGACCTCGAGCGCGACGCCAAGCCGATGGAGCTGGAGGACAACTGGGTGCCGCAGCCCGAACCGGGGACGGCCGAGCTGGTCGCCCGCGGGATCGCCGACGCGGTGGCGGCGCCGGTGAAGATCGCCGAGCGCGCGGTCGACGTCGTCCGCAATCCGGAGACGACGGCGAAGAAGCTGGTCGAGGGGCTGGAGGGGGTCGGCGAGATCGTCAGCGCCTTCGCCGACCCGGCTCCGGACGTGCCGTTGAACGAGGAGATCGGCCCTCACCGCCGCTACGTCTGGGAGCGCTCGGAGCTGGCGACGTTCAAGGGGATCAAGGACACCTTCGGCGGGACTGTCAACGACGTCGTCCTCGCGGTGGTCACGGGCGCGCTGCGCAAGTGGCTGCACGGACGGCGGGTGCGGACCGAGGGGCTGGAGCTGCGGGCGCTGGTCCCGGTCTCGATCCGCAGCGAGGACGAGCGGGGGGACCTCGGCAACCGGATCGCGCTGATGCGGGGGCCGTTGCCGGTCTACATCGAGGACCCGGTACGCCGGCTGCGGACGATCAGCGACGCGATGGCCGGGCTGAAGCGCTCCAAACAGGCACTGGGGGCGGAAGTGATCTCCCGCTTCAACGACTTCGCGCCGCCGACGATCCTCGCCCAAGCCTCGCGGATCAACTTCTCGACCCGTCTCTTCAACCTCATCGTCACCAACGTCCCCGGGCCGCAGATGCCGCTCTACGTCCTCGGCCGGGAGATGGAGGAGGTCTTCCCGGTCGCATTCCTGCCGCAGAACCACTGCCTCGCGGTGGCGATCATGAGCTACCACGGCAAAGTCGGCTTCGGCCTGCTCGCCGACTACGACTGCATGGAGGACATCGAAGTCGTCAGCAACGGGCTGAACGAATCCCTGGTCGAGCTCGAGGCGGCGGCCGGCAAGAAGGTCAAGGCCGCGTAGCTTCCTCCCTAGGCTTTCCGAATGCCCCTGATCCTGATTCTGCTCTTCATCGTCGTTCCGATCGCGGAGCTCTACGTGATCATCCAGGTGGGGCAGGCGATCGGCGTCGTCCCGACCCTCGTCTTGCTGCTGGCCGACGCGATCCTCGGCTCGATGCTGCTCAAACACGAGGGGCGCGGGGCCTGGCGCCGCTTCAACGAAGCGCTGGCGGCGCGCCGGTTCCCGGGCCGCGAGGTCGCCGACGGAGTCCTGATCGTGATCGGCGGCACCCTGCTCCTGACCCCGGGCTTCCTCACCGACATCTTCGGCCTCTTCCTGCTGCTGCCGCCGACGCGAGCGATCTCGCGGCGGGTGCTGAAACGGCTGACGATCGGTCGCTTCACCGTGGTCGGGATGGGACCCGGCTCCGTCGGCGATCCCTTCGGCGCGCCCCCGCCGGGTAGCGGACCGACCCGCGGCCCCAGCCGCGACTACGACTTCGAGGGGACCGCCGAAGAGGTGCCGCCGAACGGCGAGCCGCGGCTCCCGCGCTCCGACCAGGGCTAATGCACGACGGAGAGCGTCAGACGGAGCGGCTCCTCCTCCGCCGCCCGAGCCCCGACGACCGCGCCCTCTACCACGCCCACTTCACCCACCCGGCGATCGAACGCTGGCTCCGCCCTCCTCCCCTGCCACCCTTCAACGCGGGCGCGATCGACGAGCTGGTGGAGGGAGACGAGGCGCACTGGTCCGACCACGGCTTCGGTCCCTGGGTCCTGGTGGAGCAGGAGACCGGCGTCTTCACGGGTCGCGGCGGCCTCCACTGGACCACCGTCGAAGAGACCGCCATGGTCGAGCTTGCATGGAGCATCGAGCCGCCCCTGCATGGCAACGGCTACGCAACCGAAATGGCAGAGGCAGCTATCGCCTGGGCGCGAGAGCTTGAGTTCGAGGAGCTGGTGGCGCTGGTGCTACCTGCGAATGCCCCGTCGCAACGGGTCGCCGAGAAGGTCGGCTGCGAGGTCACCGGCGAAGTCACCCACGCGGGGATGCCGCACCTGCTCTATCGACTTAAGCCCTAGAACCCCAGGGCGAACTTGGCGTCCTCGGTCATCATCTCCGGGCTCCAAGGGGGGTCGAAGACCATCTTCGGGTGCACGGCGGTGACGTCGGGGAGGTCGCCGACGAACTCGCGCATCTGCTCGGAGACCTGGGGGCCGATCGGGCAGGCGGGGGTCGTCAGGGTGAAGGTGACGTAGACCTCGGAGCCCTCGATGTTGACGTCGTAGACGAGGCCGAGGGAGACGAAGTCGAGCCCGAGCTCGGGGTCGATTACCTCCTCGAGCACCTCGTAGACGTCCTCCTCGGTGAGGGTTTCGTCGCTGGTCGCATCGGTCGGTGCGGGGTTATCGCTCATTGATGCATGGTAGCCAGCGGGTCAGCGCGGCTCCAGCGGCGGGCCGTCGGCGGGCGCCAGCTCCAGCTGGAACCAACCGACGTCGCGCCAGGCGCCGTCCTTGAAGCCGATTTCGGGATTGACGCCACTTTGCTCGAAGCCAAGGCTCTCGTGGAGGCCGACGCTGGCCGGGTTCGGCAAGGTGATCCCGGCGCAGGCCATGCGGAAGCCGCGCTCGCGCAGGCGCGCGAAGAGAGCTTCGTAGAGGGCGCGGCCGACGCCTTGGCCGCGGGCGTCCTCGCCGATGTAGACGGAGACGCTGGTGCTCCAACGATAGGCGGGGCGTTCGTTGAAGGCGGTTGCGTAGGCGTAGCCAACGATCTCACCCTCCCGCTCGGCGACGAGCCAGGCGTGACTGGCGCCGTAGCGCTCGATCCGCGCCCCCATCTCGGCCGCGTCCGGCGCCCGTTCCTCAAAGGAGACGGCGCTGCCCTCGACGTGCGGCGCGTAGATCGCCGCGCAGGCGGCGCCGTCGCGGGTGGGGACGGCGTCTCGGATCCTCAGGTCGGGCATGGGCAGGGCAATCTAATCCAGGGAAGCTACTAGGCTGCGCGGCATGAGCGACCAGGGACAGATCGTCAGGCGATCGATCGGGATCGTCTTCTCTGACGGCGGGCTGCTTGCGCTCACCTCGTCGATGCCTGCGGGCGGCGGCGCGCATGGGGACGAGGAGGTTGCCGCCGTTCTCTGCGACCCTGACGGCGCCCCCCTGCAGTTTGAGGAATCGCTGCTCTCCACCGAGTACGGCGAGGACGGGGTGCAGCGGCGGGCGACGCTGGAGCTCTGGCCCTCGACCGAGGAGATGCGACCCTTGCGCGGCGCCGGCACCCTGCTCAACTCGGTCTCGGTGCGGCGGCAGGGACTCGACTCCCAGATCGCCTTCTTCCGCTGGTCCGTCGAGGGGCGCGAGGGGCTCGGCACCTACGAGGTCGCCCGCAACGTCGATGGCTGAGTCGCCGAAGACCAAGATCACGACCGTCATCTCCGACTTCGGCGGCGTCCTGACGACCCCGCTTCTCGCCGCCTTCGCCGCCTTCCAGGACGACAGCGGGATCTCGCCCGAAAAGCTAGGGCTGGCGATGCGCGAGGGTTTGGCCGAGGGGGAAGAGATCCCGCTCTTCAAGCTCGAGCGCGGCGAGATCAGCGAGGACGCGTTCATCGAAGGGCTCGAAACCGGTCTGGAGTCGATCCTCGGCCACCGCCCCCACCTCCACCACTTCCGCCAGAAGTTCTGGGGCGCGCTGCACCCGAACGAGGAGATGATCGCGCTGATGCACGAGCTGAAGGCGAGCGGCCTGCGGATGGCGATGCTGACCAACAACGTCCGCGAGTGGGAGCCGCTGTGGCGCTCGATGCTGCCGGTCGACGAGATCTTCGAGGAGATCGTCGACTCCGCCTTTGTCGGCTGCCGCAAGCCGGAAGCTCGGATCTACGAACTGACCCTGGAGCGGGTCGGCTCCCCGGCGGGTGCGTGCCTCTTCATCGATGACCTCCAGGTCAACTGCGAAGCGGCCGAAGCCGCCGGCATGAGCGCGGTCCACTTCCGTGACAACGCCCAGGCGATCGGCGAGATCCGCGCCGCTCTCGGCTAGGCGCGTTCGCGCTCGACCGCGGCGCCGTTACCACGGTGGCTCGGCGCTTCCCGCCAGCGGCGGGCGAAGGGCAGGCGCCAGCTGTGCGGCGCGATCAGGGCGCCGATCTCCGACGGCCCCCACGACCCCTGCGGGTACGGTTTCACCGGCGGCGGGTCCCGCAGTAGTGGTTCGGAGACTTCCCAGAGGCGCTCGATCCCCTTCGCCGTCGTGAACAGGGTGCGGTCGCCGATCATCGCGTCGCGGATCAGCCGCTCGTAGGCCTCCACCGTCTCCCCGTGGTAGTCGGTTTCCTCCAGCGAGAACTGCATGCTCGCCTTGTCGAGGACCATCCCCATCCCCGGCCGCTTGCCGTAGAAGGAGAGCGAGACGCGCGAGGACTCCTCGAGGTCGAAGGTGAGGTGGTCGGGGCCGTAGCGGCCGACCCGCGAGTGCTCGGGGAACATCGCGTGCGGCGGCTCGCGGAAGGCGATCGAGATGATCCGGGCGCTTTCTCCCATCCGCTTGCCGGTGCGCAGGTAAAACGGCACCCCGCTCCAGCGCCAGTTGTCGACTTCGCAGCGGAGGGCAACGAAGGTCTCGGTGCTGGACTCCGGGTCAACTCCCTCTTCGGAGCGGTAGCCCTCGTACTGGCCGCGGACGACCTGACTGGGGTCGAGCGGCTGCAGACTGCGGAAGACTTTGTTCTTCTCCTCGGTGATCGGTTCCGGCGCCAGCGCCGTCGGCGGCTCCATCGCGACGAAGCCGAGGATCTGGAAGAGGTGGGTGACGACCATGTCGCGGAAGGCGCCGGTCTTCTCGTAGAAGGCGGCGCGGGAGCCGACCGCGAGCGTCTCCGGCACGTCGATCTGGATGTGGTCGATGTGGTTGCGGTTCCAGATCGGCTCGAAGAGGCCGTTGGCGAAGCGCAGGGCGAGGATGTTCTGCGCCGCCTCTTTGCCGAGGAAGTGGTCGATGCGGAAGACTCGGTCCTCCTCGATCACTTCGTGGACCATCGCGTTCAGCTTGCGGGCGCTGGCGAGGTCGGTCCCGAACGGCTTCTCCATGATCACCCGCGAACGCTCCGAGAGCCCGCACGTCTTCAGCATCTGGATCACGTCGGGAGCGGCGGTCGGCGGCACACTCAGGTAATGGAGCAGCTGCATCTGCGGCCCCAGTTCCCCTTCGGCCTTGTCGACGGCCTCCTTCAGCGCCTGAGGCGCCTGCGCATGCGGCACGTAGGAGAGCCGGCTGGAGAACTCGTGCCACTCCTCGCCGCCGAAGGCATGGCGGGCAAACTCCCGGCAGGCACTTTCAGCGATCGCCCGGAAGCGAGCGTCGTTGATCTCCTCCATCGAGACGCCGATGATCCGGAACTCCGGCATCAGCCCGGCCTGGAAAAGACGCAGCAACCCCGGCAGCAGCTTCCGCCGCGCCAGGTCGCCGGTGGCGCCGAAGATGACTATCGCTTGTGGGGGAACGTCCAACTACTAGTTATCGCTACCCGCCCGGTCCCAGACGTAAAGCTCGAGCGCCTCGGCGGCGAGCTCCATCAGGCGTGGGGGGCCGAGGAGGCCCAAGACCAGCTCCAGCGCGTCCTCCTCGGTGACGCCGGAGTCGACGGCCTCCTCACCGCGGAAGCCAGCGGCAAGCTTGAGGGCCTCGCGGCGGTTGTCGCCCAGGGAGCTGAAGGCGGCCATGAGGAAGTCGCGATTGGGGACCGGCTGGCCCGCCTCGAGGGAGCCGTGCCAGGCTGCGAGCATCGAGAGGTCGTGCTCGTCGAGCTCGGAGATCGCCTTCGCGTAGTGGACTTCGAGCTCGGACTCGGGGATCTCGTCGACCCAGGCGCGGACGGCCTCGCCGAGCAACTGGCGGCGTGCCTCGCGGCCGACGGAGTCGGCGATGGCGCGAATCGCGTCGGCGGGATCTACGAAACAGAGTGACATCAGCTGCCGATGAATCTAGAGAGGGCCGATGACGCCAAAAGATGCCCGCTAATCCCCCAGTTTGCGGGGTCGTGCCGGGCGCGGCCCAGAGGACGCCGGAGCCGTCCCTAGGCTCGGACGCGTGCCTCTGAAGCTCGTCCAAGGCCCCCCCAATTCAGGCAAGCTCGGCGAGGTGCTGAGCGCCTTCCGGGCCGCCCTCGACCGCGACCCGGTCCTGGTCCTCCCCACCACCGACGACGTCTTCGACCGCGAGCGCGAGCTGGCCGCGCGGGGCGCCGTCCTCGGCGGCTCGGTGATGACCTTCGGCGCCCTCTTCCGGACCGTCGCAACCGCCGCCGGAGCGCCTCCCGGAGCCGAGCTCTCCCCCGCCCAGCGCCGGCGGGCGATCGCCGTCGCGGTCGAGTCGCGCCGCAACCGGCTCGGCCCGTTGCGCCGCTCCGCCTCCCGCCCCCGCTTCGCCGGAGCCCTCGCCCGCCTCTTCGACGAGCTGCAGGCGGCGGGTGTCGAGCCCACCGACGTCGAGGCGAGCGCCGCCACGCTCGAGGGCTCCGCCTACCTCAGCGACATCGCCGCCCTCTACGGCGGCTACGGCGAGGTGCGGGAGCGCAGCGGCCGCACCGACGCCCACGGGATCGCCCGCGAGGCGATCGCCCAGCTGCGCCGTGACGGCTCCTTCTGGCGTGCCCGCCCGGTCTTCTTTTACGGCTTCGACGACCTGACCGAGAACCAGCTGGCGCTGGTCGCGACCCTCGCCGAGCTGACCGAGGTGACCGTCGCCCTCCCTTACGAAGAGGGGAGCACGGCGCTGGCGGCGCGGGCGCGATTGCGAGACCAGTTGCGCGAGCGGATCGGGGCGGCAGACGAAGTAACGAGGGAAGCGACGCCAGGCAACACGATCAGCCCGCTGCTCTTCCACCTGACGATCTCCTTCGGCTCGCCGCGCCCCCGCCGAGCCGAACCGGACGGCAACCTCACCCTGCTCCGCTCGGCGGGGACCCGGGCCGAGGCGGAGTCGATCGCGGCGCACGTCTCCCGACTCCTGCACGAGGGAGCCGACCCGGCCGAGGTCGCGGTCGTCCTCCGTGACCCCTCCCGCCGCGGCGGCGAGATCGCAGCGGCGCTGGAGGCGAACGGGGTCGCGACCGCGCTCGAGGCGGAGCTGCCGGTGGCGCGGACGAGCGTCGGTGGCGCCCTGATCGCCCTGCTCGAGGCGGAGTTCGGCGGCCGCCGCGCCTCCGACTTCCTCCGCTACCTGCGCGGCCCCTCCGGCTGGTCGCCGAGCACCGTCGACTGGTTCGAGCGCGACCTGCGGCGCGGCCGCGTCCAGGACGCCGAGACCGCCTACCTGCGCTGGCAGGGGGAAGACCGCGAGCTGCCGCGGGATCTCCTCCGCCTGCGCGCGACCGCCAGGCGCTCGCATGCCGAGCTGGCGGCGGAGGTGGCGGGGCTGGCGATGGCGATGTCCTCGCGCGACCGGGGCGAGGTGGACGGGGTGCAACTCCAGTCCGGCGAAGAACTCGAGGCGCGCGCCGCCGCCGCGATCGCCTCGGCGCTCTCCGACCTGGCCGAGCTCGGTGACCTCGCTCCGCGCGCCGGTGAGCTGGCGGCGGTGCTCGAGGAGCTGGACTTCCGCGTCTGGTCGGGGCCGGTGCAGGGACGGGTCCGGATCGCCAGCCCCTACCGGCTGCGCGCCGCCCGCTTCGACCACGTCGTCGTCGGCTCCCTCCAGGACGGGGAGTTCCCGCGGCGGGACCGCGGCGCCGACCCCTTCCTCTCCGAGGCCCAGCGGCAGATGCTCAGCCTCGACCCGCGCCGCGACAGCGAGGCCGAGGAGCGCTACCTCTTCCACGCCTGCCTCGCCCTCCCCCGCCGCAGCCTCGCCCTCTCCTACCGAGACAGCGACGAGGACGGTGCCGCGACTGCGCGCTCGCCGCTGATCGACGACGTCCGGGCGCTGTTGGCGCCGGCGCCGGACGGCAGCGGCGCCGACCCGGTCGAGGAAGAACTGACCGTGACCCGGGACCTGGCGCAGGTGGTGGCGCCGCTGGCCGAAGCGCCCTCGGAGGACGAGCTGGCGCGGGCGCTGGCCGCGCATGGTCCCGCCGCCGACGCGCTGGCCCTGCTGGCGCAGGCGGGGGTCGAGGGCGAACTGGCGGAGCGGCTGTTCGTACGGGTCGGCGACGCCCGCCGTGCCGAGGCGGCATCACGGGCGCCGGGACCGCTGGAGAACCCGGCGGCGCTGGAGTCGCTGCGCTCGGTCGGCGCCTACGGCGGCACCACCCTGGAGGAATTCGACCTCTGCTCCTACCGCTGGTTCGCCGGGCACGAGCTTGACCCGCAGCTGCTCGATCCGGTCCCCGACCCGCTCGTCCAAGGGGGCCTGATGCACGAGGCGCTCCACCGCCTCTACGCGGAGCGACCGGGGGGCGACCCGCTGCCGCGGCCCAGAAGCCTGGCGGCCTGGACCGAGCGCGGCCGCGAGCTGGTGGGAGAGGTCGTCGCCGAGCGCGAACTCGGGGACCATCCGGCTGAGAGGGCGATCGCGCGGCGGGTCGAACGGCTGCTGGAACGCTTTCTCGCCGAGGAGGCCGGACGTGAGACCGGTGGCTTCGAGCCGTGGCTGCTGGAGGCCGCCTTCGGCGAGCACCCCGACGCCGAGCGGCCGGTGCTGGAGCTGGACGGCTGGGGGCTGCATGGCGCCGTCGATCGCGTCGACCGCTCCGCCGACGGGCGCGCCGTCGTCATCGACTACAAGCTCGCCTCCACGGTCACTCCCCGCGAGAAGTTCGAGGAGCGGGCGAAGCTGCAGCTGCCCCTGTACCTGCTCGCCGTCGCCGAGCACTGGGGCGCGGAGCCGGCCGGCGCCATCTACCACCCGCTGCGCGGTACCTCCTCCCGCCGCCCGCGCGGGGTCGTCTCGGCGGCGGTCGCCGGGGACCTCGCCGGCTATGGGCTCTATCCCAAAGACGTGGTCGAGCCGGAGGCGCTGGAGGAGCTACTGGACGAAGCGCGGGCCCGCGCCGGCGCGATTGTCGCCCGGATGCGAGGCGGCGACATCCGCCGCGACCCAGGTCCGCGAGCGGGGCTTCGCGGCCACGACACCTGCCCCGCCTACTGCACCTTCGCACCGATCTGCCGCCGCGACCGCGCCCCGCAGTACGCCGAAGACGACGAAGGCGAGGAGCGGTGAACCCCGAGCAACTCACCGCGGCGCCGGCGCGCGAACCCACGCCCGAGCAGGCTGCGGCAATCGAGGTTCGCGGCCGCGACGTCCTGCTGGAGGCGGGCGCCGGCACCGGCAAGACCGGGGTGATGGTCGACCGTTACTGCCGCCTCGTCTGCGACGCCGGCATCTCTCCCGACGCGATCCTCGCCTTCACCTTCACCGACAAGGCCGCGGCGGAGCTGCGGCACCGGATCCGGGTCGAGCTGGGGCGACGGGCGGACCGCGGCTCCGAGCGCGCCGCGGCGGCGCTGGCCGGGATCGGCAGTGCCTGGGTGACGACGATCCATGGCTTCTGCAACCGCGTCCTCGCTGCCCACCCAGTGGCCGCCGGCGTCGACCCCGGCTTCCGCGTGCTCGACGCGCCGGAGGCGGCACGCGCGGCGCGCGAAGCCTTCGACGACGCCCTGGTCGAGTTCCTAGCCGAGGGCGACCCGGCGCGGGAGGAAACCGTCGCCGCCTACGACCTCGAGGGGCTGCGGGCGATCACCGTCAGCGTCCACGACGAGCTGCGCAGCCGCGGCCTCGCCGACCCGAAGCTGCCCGAGCCGCCGCGGTCGGAACCCGAGGCCGCCCTGGCCCGTCTAGTCGAGGCCGCGAATGAGTGCCTGGCGGAGTTGAAGGAGGGAGACGCGAAACGGGACCTGCCCGAGCGGGCGCTGAGCCTGCTCGGCTCGCCAGGCGAGACGCCGACCCTTGACGAGCTGCTGGCGCTCGCCACCACCAGCAAGGCGAAAGCGATGCGTGCATACAAGGAAGCGGTCGAGGCGGCGATCGCCCAGGTCGCAGCGGCCGGCGAGGGTGGCGTCGTCTACAGCCACCTAGGGGCGCTGCTGGAGCTCTTCTCCGGCCGCTTCGCGCAGGCGAAGGAAAGGCGCGCGGGAATCGACTTCGAGGACCTGCAGATCCTCGCCGCCCGCCTGCTTGAGCGGGCCGAGGTCGGCGAGCACTATCGCTCCCGCTTTCGCCAGATCCTCGTCGACGAGTTCCAGGACACCAACCGCCTCCAGCTGCGGCTGATCGAGGCGCTGCGCGGACCGCGGACCGAGCTGGTCGTGGTCGGCGACGAGCTGCAGTCGATCTACGGCTTCCGCCACGCCGACCTCGACGTCTTCCGCCGCCGCCGGGCGGAGGTCGAGAGTCGTCCCGATGCCGAGCTGATGCAGCTGAGCGGCAACTTCCGCTCGCGCCCGGAGGTGATCGGCGCGGTCAACCTCTTCGGCGAGACGCTGCTCGGCGCGGCCTACCGGCCCCTGCGGGTGGGGACGCCGCCCCCCGAGGGCCCGCCGCCGGGAGGGCAGCCCGCGGTCGAGCTGCTGCTAACCGGCCGCGACGGCTGGGACGGCGAGGGGATCGATCTCGAACCGGCGATCGACGGCGCCACCCCGATCAACTGTCTGGCCGAGGCGCGCTTCGTCGCCGAGCGTCTGCGCGAGCTCGCCGAGGCGGGGGTGCCGCGGGGCGAGATGGTGGTACTGCTGCGAGCCTTCACCCACCTCGACGCCTACGAGGACTCGCTCGAACGCGCCGGCCTGCGGCCCTACGTCGTCGGCGGCCGCGGCTACTGGTCCCAGCAGCAGGTCGCCGATGTCTGCGCGCTGCTGGCGGTCCTCGCCAACCCACTCGACGACCACGCCCTCTTCGGCGCCCTCGCCTCCCCCGCCTGCGGCGTCGCACCGGACACGCTCTGGCTGCTGCGGCGGGCGGCGGGCAGGCGCCGCCACGTCTGGCCCGCGGTGGAGCGCGCGGCCGGTGGCGGCGAGGCCGAGGTGGCCGAGCCGGAGCGCCTGGAGGAGATCCCGCAGCCCGAGCGGGAGCTGCTGCGCGAGTTCGTCGCCACGATCGGCTTTCTGCGCAGCCGCGGGCAGCGCCTGACGCTGGCGGGGCTGATCGAGGCGGTGGTGACGGAGACCGGCTATGACCTGGCGATCCTCAGCCGGCCGACCGGCGAGGCGCGCTTCGCCAACGTCCGCAAGATGGGGCGGCTGGCGGCCGAGTTCGAGCAACGCGAGGGGCGCAACCTGCGCGGCTTGCTCGACTTCCTCGCCGCCCGCGCCGAAAGCGAGGCCGAGGCGCAGGCCGCGACCGCCGCCGAGGGCCACGACGGCGTCCGGATCATGACCGTCCATAACGCCAAGGGCCTCGAGTTCGGCGTCGTCGCCGTCCCCGACCTCGGGCGGCGGCTGCTCAACGGCAACCGCTCGCCGCTGCTGGCGATCGGCCGCGAGGAGCAGCCGCGCCTGGGCCTGCGGCTGGTCCGCCTCGGCAGCCCGAAGATTGACCTCTACGACTACGGCGCGCTCTGCGAGGAGTCACAGGACCGCGAAGCCGAAGAGGAGCTGCGGCTGTTCCACGTCGCCGCCACCCGGGCGAAGGAACATCTGATCCTCAGCGGTGTCGTCAACCCGAACGAGGGCAGGGAGACGAAGGGCAGGGCGATCGTGGAGCGGCTGGTCGAAGCCTTCGGCGTGCCGCGCGACGCTGAGGCGGTCGTCCCCGTCGCCCCTCCCGCGCCGCGCCCGGGGCTCGACGCCGAGGCACCGCCGTCGGAGATCGCGGTGCGGCCGAACCTCCCCTCGCCCGAGCGGGCAGCCGAGCTGCGGACGCTGCGCTATGAGGGCGCCGGCGGTCGGGAGCTAGGCGAAGGACCGCCGCCGTTGATCGAGCGCCAGGCGCCGATCGCCGCCCGCCACCCCCTCTCCTACACCGCGATCGCCGCCTACAAGGAGAGCCTCGGCGGCTTCTTTGTCGAGCCCGCGCCGGACCCGGAGCCGGCGGCGCGCGAACAAAGCCTGGCGCGAGGCGTCGCCGTCCACGAGTTGCTCGAGTGGAGCCAGGCAAACGAATGGCGAGAGCCGCCGCTGGAGCTAGCCGAACGCCACGCCAATGCGGTCGGTCTGTCGCCGAGACCGCAAACGAAGTCGAATAACGGTGTCGCTCGCGGTCTCGCCGAGGAGCTACTGGAGCCGGTGCGGCGGTGGCTCGACTCTCCGCTGCGCAAGCAGATCGCGGCCGAAGGAACCCGGGTGCGGGCCGAGGTGCCGCTCCTGCTCGAGATCGGCGGCACCCTGCTGCGCGGCTCGATCGACCTCCTGGTCGAGCGCGAGGGAGCGCCGCCGCTTGTCCTCGACTACAAGACCGACCGCCTCGAGGGCGCCTCCCCGGCCGATCGCGCCGCCCATTACGAGGTGCAGCGCTCGATCTACGCGCTGGCAGTGGCAGAGGCGCTGGGCGCACCGAAGGTCGAGGTCGCCTACGTCTTCCTCGAGCGCCCGGACGAGCCGGCGCTGTCGGTGCTTGGGGAGGCCGAGATGGCGAGTAGCCGGGCCGAGCTGGAGGCCACGATCGCCGAGATCGGCCGCGCCGGCGAGCTCAGTTGACGCCGGGCGAGGCCTCGAGCTTCGCCGCGAGATCGTCGAGCCGCAGCTCCTTCAGCCCCTCGCCGACCTCGTCGAGCTCGGCGGCGCAGTAGTTGACCAGCTCCTTGCCCTCTTTGCAGAGGTCAAGGGTCTCGCGCAGGCCGGCCTGGCCGGAGTCGAGCCGGTCGATGATCTCCTCCAGCCGCTCCACCGCGGCCTCGTAGCTCTCAGGTCTCTCGCTCAACGTCTCCCTCGGTTCTCGCCTGTACGCGCCCGTCGGCGAATCGAAGTTTGACCCCTGCCGCGGCGGCCGCCGCGGCGGCGCTCGTCACCGGCTCCCCCACCTCGCCCTCGACGAGGGCGTAGCCACGCTCCAGCGTGCGCTCGGGCTCGTGGGCACGCAGCGTCACCATCGCCTGGCGCAGCGCTTCCCGGCGTTTCTCCAGGTCGGCCCCGGCCGCCCGGCGCCGCGCCCGCTCGAGGACGACGGTGCCGATCCGCTGCTGAGAGCTAACGCGCTGGGACAGCCCGCGTTCGGAGGCGGCGCGGATCTCGCGGATCTTCTGGTTCAGCTTTCCCCGCTCGCGCTGCAGCGCCCGCGCCGGCCCCCGGGCGAGGTGCACGAGGTGCCGCGAGCGGATGTCGATCGCCCCCTCCCCCGCCCGGCGCAGCGCCAGCGCGCAGCGCTCGAGGCTCTCACGCGCCGCCAGGCAGTCGAGCGGCACCGCCGCCTCGGCGGCGTGGGTCGGGGTCGAGCAGGCGACCGCGGCGACGTCGTCGATCAAGGTGCTGTCCCGCTCGTGGCCGACAGCGCTAACGACCGGCACCCGCAGCATCGCCACGGTGCGGCAGAGGGTCTCGTCGCAGAAGGCCCAGAGGTCGGCGAGGCTGCCGCCGCCGCGGGTGACGACGATCGCCTCGACCTCCGGCCGCGCCGCCAGGTCCTGGATCGCCATCGCGATCGCCGGAGCGGCCCGCCGGTCCTGCACCGGCGCGAAGGCCCAGATCAGCTCGCCTGCCCAACCGCGGCGCTCGAGGCCGGCGAGGAGGTCGCGGCGGGCGGCGCCGGTTTCGGCGGTGACGACGCCGATCGTCTTCGGCAGCCGCGGCCGCCGCAGTTGCTTCTGCAGCTCGAACAGCCCCTCCGAGCGCAGTTGCTTGCGCAGCGCCTCCAGCCGGGCGATCAGGTCGCCCTCGCCGGCGAGGCGAACGTCGGTGGCGCGGAAGCAGAAGCTGGGCGAGGCCTGGCCGCCGCCGGGGTAGTAGTCGGGCCCGCCGGCGATCACGACTTCGGCGCCGTCGCGCAGCGCCCCCTCGGTCAGCCCCGCCTTCTCGAGGTCGTTGAGCCAGATCGCGCAGGGCACGGCGCCGTCGCCGTCGCGCAGCTCGAAGTAGGCCTGGACTTTGCTGCGGCCGATCCCGGTCACCTCGCCGATCAGCTGCACCCGCGCCCGCTTGCGCATCTCCTCCTGGAGCTTGCGCGCGTAGGCGCCGACGGCAAAGGGTCCCGGAAGGTTCAAGCGGCTTTCTTCCAGCGCTGTGCCCAAACCTTGAGCTCGGAGAGGACAGGGTCCAGCTCCTGCCCAGCCGCCGTCAAGGAATAAGTGACGCGCACCGGCGTCCCCGCTTCAACCTGCCGCTCGACCAGCCCCTCTTCCTCCAACTCGCGCAGCCGCTGCGAGAGCAACCGATCCGAGAGCCCGGGAATCGCCTTCCCAAGCTCGGCATACCGCTTGGCCCCATCGGTAAGAGCAAAAACAATCGCCCCCGTCCACCGCTTCCCAATCAGCTCGATCGCACGGTGGAAGTGCGGGCAGACCGCTACTTCACTCTCCTTCACCTGGGCGGAACCAGCCTGCTCCATCAAATCGAGCTTACAGAACGTAAGTGACGGGCCAGAGAGACTGTCGCCCGCCTACCTATCCCGTGCACGGCCCGGTATCCACCGACTCCTGGGTCTTCCCCAGCGCCTCCCGCACCTGCTCGGCCGGGATCGCGAACCCGCCCCGGGGGCCGCTGGTGGTGGCGGCGAAGACCGTCCCGACCGCGTTTCCCTGCGCGTCGACCAGCGGCCCGCCCGAGTTGCCGCTGCGCACCGTGCCGCTGATCGCGGTGATCGTGCGCTCGACCGGGCCGTTGCCGTACGAGTCCTCGCTGATCGTCGCCCGCGTCTCCCCCAGCCGCGCCGGCGAGAGCTCATAAGGCCCGTTTTCGGGATACCCGAGCACCGCCGCATCCCCGCCCACCTTGCGCTCCGAGCTGATCGGCAGCGCCGGCAGCGCCGTCCCCACCCGCAGCAGCGCCAGGTCCTGGCGCGGCTCGTAGTAGATCGGCGTCGCGTCGAGCTCGGCCCCGTCCTGGGTGGTGACGGTGGTGTCGTCGGCGCCGGCGACCACGTGCGCGTTGGTGACCACCACCCCCGGCTCGACCGCCCAGCCCGAGCCCTCGATCCCCAGCCCGCAGGCGGTACTGAGGACGCGCACGACCGAATCGCCGGCGCGGAGGACATCGGGGTCAGAGGCGATCTTCGCGTCGGGCTGGGCCACCGGCGCGGCCGGCCCCAGCACGGTCGGCGCCGGGTCGACGCGGTCGAGCGCGTTCAGCAGCGGCCCGCTCGGCGGCAGCACGTCGTTGAGGCTGCGCAGGATCACCGACTGCTGGATGTCGGCGCGCAGCTGGGCGGTTGAGGGCGCGTGCAGGAGGACGGCGCCGAAGACCCAGGCGAGGCCGAGGGCGACCGCGGCGATCAGGGCCGCGCCGCCGGCGCCGTCGGCCGTCTGCATGAAGGGACGGCGGACGAGCTTTTCCCGCAGCCCGAGCGCGAAGCTCTCCAGCGTCACCGCCATCAGGGCCCCGAACAACAGCCCCCCCAGCGCAGCGCAGAGCGGCGCGTAGGGCGAATGCGAGCCCTTGGTCAGCAGCAGCGGTGCGATCCGGCTGCCCGCGAAGGCGCCGACGCCAAAGCCGACCAGGGTGAGCGCGCCAACGATCAACCCCTGCCGGTAGCCCCAGAGGGCGAGGGCAAAGGTGAAGGCCAGGATCGCCCAGTCAAGAACGGTCACCCGGTGAATAGAAGCATGCCGCCAGGCCCTCCTTTACCTTTGCGCCGTGNCATTGCCCACCGAGGCGGAGCGCCGCCGCCGCCTCCTCACCCGCACCCTGCCCTTGGCGCTCGTCGCCCTGATCGCCTTCGTGGTTGGCGTCAGCAAGGGATCTTCGGGATCGCCGGAGAAGGAAGCCGCCGAGAGCTTCGCCCAGGCTTGGGAAGCGAAGAACTTCAAAGCGATGTACGCGGAGCTGAATGACGCCTCGCGGGCGCGGGTCAGCCGCGAGGAATTCGAAGCCGCCTACCGCGACGCCCAGGAGGTGGCGACGGCGCGGGCGGTCGACGTCGGCTCAATCGGCGACGCCGAGGACGGCAGCGTCGGCAAGGTCGTCCCGGTCGAGGCGACGGTCGCCACGGTCGCCTTCGGGGCGGTCGAAGGCGAGGTGGATATTCCATACGCGGACGGCGGGATCGAATGGGGCCCGAACCTCGCCTTCCCCGGCCTCGACAAAGGTGAGGACCTCGCCGCCGACGTCGAGCTCGCCGAACGGGCGCCGATCCTCGCCCGCGACGGCACCGCGCTGGCCGAAGGACCGGCCGAAGAACGCGAACACCCGATCGGCAGCGCAGCGATCGACGTCACCGGCGAAGTCGGCGAAGCGCCCGAAGAGGACCTCGCGAAACTCTCCCGTCACGGCTTCCCGCCGGAAACGCCGGTGGGGATCAGCGGCCTCGAGCGCGCCTTCAACACGCGGTTGGCCGGCAAGCCCGGCGGCTCCCTGCTGGCGGTCGCCGGTGACGGCTCCGACGTCCGCACCCTGGCAAAGTCGAAACCGCAGCCGGGTGCCCCGGTGAAGACGACGATCGACCCCGACCTGCAGGAGGCGGCGGTCTCGGCCCTGGCGGGGCGCTCCGGCGGCGTCGCCGTCCTCGACACGCGCAAGGGCGACGTCCGGGCGCTGGCAGGACAGGCCTTCTCCGCCCCGCAGCCGCCCGGCTCGACCTTCAAGGTCGTGACCACGACCGCGGCCCTGGAAGCGGGCGAGGTCAGCCTCGACGACGAATTCGAAATCAGCGACGGCGTCAACGTCGGCGGCCGCTTCCTCAACAACGCCAACGGTGAGTACTGCGGCGGCACCTTCCGCGAATCCTTCGCCGAGTCGTGCAACGCGGTCTTCGCCCCGCTCGGGCCGGCGGTGGGCAACGACAAGCTCGTCGAAACCGCCGAAGCCTTCGGCTTCAACTCGCCGCCGACGCTGTACTCGCCGCAGACGGTCGCCGAAGTCGACCCCGAAGAATCGACGATCCCGACCGAAATCGGCGAAGAAATCGACCTCGGCGTCTCGGCGATCGGCCAGGGCGAAGTGCTGGCGACGCCACTGGAGATGGCGAGCGTCTCCCAAACGGTCGCCAACGATGGCGTGCGGCTGCCGAACTCGATCGTCGCCAACAAGAAGCTGCGGCCGGACGCCGAGCCGGTGCGGGTGATGTCCGAGAAGACCGCCGATGAACTGACTGAACTGATGATCGGCGTCGTCGTCGAAGGGACCGGTACCGCCGGCGCGATCCCGGAGGCGCAGGTCGCCGGCAAGACGGGAACGGCCGAGCTCGGGCCGAAACCCGGCGAAGAGGAATCGGAGAACCCGGTCCAGATCAAGGACGCCTGGTTCACCGCCTTCGCGCCGGCCGAAAAGCCGCGGCTGGCGGTGGGCGTGCTGTTGATCGAAGCCGAAGCAGCGGGGGGCGAAGTCGCGGCCCCGATCGCCTCCGAAGTTCTCGCCGCCGGGCTCTAAAGGAACCGGACCTAGAGGTCCAGCGTCACTTCGGCACCCTCCTCACCCTCTTCTCCGGGGATGTGGAGGGTGAGCGGCCGGTTCTCCGAGGCCGATTCGGGCAGCAGGAAGACCGCCAGCGCGCCCTCGATCGCGCCCAGCTGGGCGGGGGTGTCGAGGGGCGGAATCTGTTCTTCGGCTTCGACTTCGCCGTTGAATTCGAGGGCGAAGACGCTGTCGCTTTCCATCACCTCGAACTCGTTGTCGTCGATGTCGGTGATCGTCAGCGTCGAGGGCAGCACCTGCGCCTCATCGCTTTCGTTCTGGACTTCGAAGAAGACGCCGAAGTAGCTTTCGCCTTTCGGCGCTTCGGGCTGGCCGACCAGATAGGCGGCGTCCTCGTTGTCGTTCGGGTTCAGGTACCGCGAAAAGGTGACGTTGTACTTGAGCTCGCCGAGCTCAACCGACTGGCCCTCGTCGACCTCCTTCGAGTGGTTCTCGTAGCCGCAGGCTGAGACGCCAACGGCGAGCAGGAGAAGCGCGAGGAGCGCGAGCAGCGACAGCAATGGGCGGCGGTGCTGGGACATCGGCGGCGCGGAGTCTATATATCTGCGAAGCGCCGTTAGGGGATGCCCGTCGCGTACCGGTTGCCGCCGGCGACGGCGATCCGCTCCGGCAGGGCCTCGTCGGACTCGAGCTCGTCGCGGAGGCGGCGCAGCGCCTGGCGCCAGCCGCGCGCCTGCCAGACCGAGCCGAGGCTGAACAGCTCCAGCCCGCGGTCGCCCGGCCGGGGCTGGGTCCAGTAGGCGACGCGCACGGTAGTGAGGCCGCCGGAGGCCTCCTTTAGCTCCCAGACCGTGTGGTTGGGGATCCGGTTGCCGCGGCCGCCGCGTCCCGCCTCGACGATCCGAAACGGCTCCTCGAGCGAGGTGATGCAGGTGTCCTGCCAGACGCTGCGCAGCGGCCCCTTGGCGCGAAAGCGCGCCCCGGCTCCAACCCCGGCGGACTCGATCCGGGTGAGGTGGAAGCCGGTGAGGAAGTGGTCGGTGAACGAGGGGCGCGCCGCCAGGTCGGCGAGGAAGGCAAAAACCCGCTCGCGGGGGGCATCAATTTCGATTTCGGCGCTGATCGGTCCCATCGGAGCGCGGATTCTATGACTCCCCGCCTCGGGTGACCGCATCGACAATTTTGAGTGACAGCCGTTTGGGGCCGGACTAGTATCGATCGTGACCAGTTAGGAAGGAGAGGTTTCCCATTTTCAACAGCGCCGGCACCAGCTCAGCCGGCGAGGCCTATGCCACCGGCTCAGTGCCCGGAGAGGGCACTTACTTCTGCCTCGTCTGCGGTACCCAGCTTTCTCTGCGCGAGACCGAGCCGCTGCCGAGTTGCCCCGGCTGCGGCACCTCCCGCTTCCGGCGGGACTCGATCTTCTCGGCCCTGCAGGAGCATGGCTCCCCCACCGTCGAATTCGCCGTCGGTGGCGAGCAGGAGTCACCGGCCTGGCTGGACGAAGCACGCGCCAGGCTCACCGAGCCGGGCTTCCACCTGGTCGCCCGCGAGCGCGGGGAGATAATCGATTTGCACCTCGAGGAGGGGTGGTCGCGGATCGGCCGCTGCGCCAGCGCCGAGATCTGCCTAGACGACCCCAGCGTCTCCCGCCGCCACGCGATGGTCACAGTCGAAGAGGACAGGCAGCCCCGCCTCCTAGACGACCGCAGCCTCAACGGCGTCCTGGTCAACGGCCGCAGGGTGGACGTAGCCGAGCTCTACCCCGGCGACGAGCTGACGATCGGCCGCTACCGCCTCTACCTGCTCCAGGTCTGACACTCTTTTCCGGCCACCGCCGCTCCTACGATGCGGTCCGGTGACCACCACTCCCCCTGACGACCCTGGCCGCCCTTCGGGCGAGGAGGCGATCTCCGCCTCTGCAGAGCGCGCCCGCGCCGAGCTCCACGCCGAGATCGAACGCGTCCGCCACGGCGTCGAGCAGATGCTCGACGAGCAGAGCGCACCCCTAAACAGCGACATCCGCCGCGAACTGGACACGATCCAGGAGGACCTCCGCCGCTACGTCAAGTCCCGCATCCGCAAATCCCAAAAGCGCACCGACCGCCGCGTCGGCCGCCTAGAGGACCGAACCGAAGCCCTCGAGAAACGGATGGACGGCATCGACGCCGAGCGCCGTCTAGCCGAATGGCGCATCCACTCCGACACCGAGCGCATGCTCGACGGGCTGCTCGGAGAGGTGCGAGCGATCGCGGACCGACTAGAGGGGAAAAGCCCGCTCACCTAGTGGAAGGGAAGGGGCAGCAATACTTTTCCCGTATCCAAAAGATGCAGGAGTCATTCCTCAGACGGCAAACAGTCGCCCATGGCTCAGAGCGGTGCTCTCTTCTATGGCGACAACCTCGACGTCATGCGCCGTCACGTTCCGGACGAATCGGTCGACCTGGTTTACCTCGACCCGCCGTTCAACAGCAACGCCAACTACAACGTGCTCTTTGCTGAGCAGGATGGATCCCGCTCGGCGGCCCAGGTAAAGGCATTCGGAGACACCTGGCGCTGGGACAAGGCAGCAGCCGTCGCGTTCGAGGAAGTAGTGGAGGCGGGGGGCGAGACGTCGAAAGCAATGCAGGCATTCCGGAAGCTGATCGGGCCCAGCAACATGCTCGCGTACCTGTCCATGATGGCGCCTCGGCTCGTAGAGCTTCGCCGCGTGCTGAAGCCGGAAGGCTCCATCTACCTTCACTGCGACCCGACTGCGAGCCACTACCTGAAGCTGTTGATGGACTCTGTCTTCGGCGGCGATCGATTCCTCAACGAGGTGATCTGGTTCTACAAAACCGGTGGAGCTTCAAAACGGTACTGGTCCCGAAAGCATGACTCCATACTCTTTTATTCGAAGACTGGTAAGTGGCGTTTTTCCGCCCAGAAGGAAAAGTCGTACCTCATGCACAAGTACGGCTTCTCCAACGTCAAGATCGAAGAAGACGAGGGCGGGGCGTTCACCTGGGTGAACGCCCGAGACGTGTGGGACATCCCAGCCCTGAGAGGGAATCAACCCGAGACCCTCGGATATCCGACTCAAAAGCCGGTGGCTCTTCTGAAGAGGATCATTGAGGGAAGCTGCCCCGAGGACGGAGTGGTCCTCGATCCCTTTTGCGGATGCGGAACGACGATTGACGCAGCCCAGCGCCTCGGGCGTCGCTGGATCGGCATCGATATCACCCACCTCGCCACGAACCTCATTAAGAACCGGCTCCTAGACAAATTCGGGGAAGTCGATTTCTCTGTCGTGGGCGAGCCCACCACCTTGACCGACGCCAAACAGCTCGCGGGCGAAGACCGGTATCAGTTCCAGTCCTGGGCCCTAGGGCTTGTCGGCGCGCGCACCGCCGACCAGCGCAAGGGCCCCGACGAAGGCGTCGACGGTCGGCTGTACTTCCACGAGAAGGCAGGTGGGAAGACCCGCGAGGTGGTCATCTCCGTCAAATCGGGGACGACCGGGGTCGGCCACGTCCGTGAACTCAGAGGTGTTGTCGAGCGTGAGGAGGCCGAGCTCGGCCTCCTCATCACCCTGAGAAAACCGACGCCGAAAATGCGGGCAGAAGCCGCCACCGCGGGGTATTACCGCTCCGGCTCGGAGGGAGCCGGAGCCTGGGGCAAACACCCGCGCCTCCAGATCCTGACCGTTGCCGAACTGCTCGACGGCAGGCGAATCGACATGCCGCCGTTGATGGGCACCCTGAAATTTCCCGCTGCTCCTCCGAAGAGACGGATACATCTCGACAAGCCGCTCTTCAACAACCTCCCAGACGTTCCAAACCTGGACGAGCTCCTCAGCATCTCCTAGGCAGACGCAGCAACGCCTACCCCCGAGCCGGTTACTCGGTTGAGATGCTCGGGTCGGCCTGGACCTTGAGCGGGACGATCATCAGGAAGTTGCTCGTCGCGTCGGCCGCGAGGTCGAGGACTCGCTTGGCCTCGTCGTGCTGGTCCGTTGCTTCGAGCTCCTTCGCGTAGCCGCCGAGGAGGTCGTCTAGGTCGAAGAGGGCCTCATTGTCGAGGTCCTTGAGTTCGACTTTGGCGCCTTTGCCGAGGCGGCGTTCGATTGCTGCTCGGTCGATGCCGAAGGCGTTCTGGCGGACGTAGACGCGGCCGCCGGTCATGCCCGCGCAGGCCCAGGGGCCGATGTCGCCGAGGACTACGGCGCGGCCGCTGGTCATGTACTCGAAGGCAAAGCCCTTGGCGTTGGCGCGGTCGGCGAGCGCTCCGCGGCTGTCGTCGATCGGGCCCTCCGGCTCGCCCGCCAGCACCACATCGGCGCCGGAGAGGCGGATGCAGAAGCGCGAGTCGGCGCTGCCCTGGACGTGGAGCTTGCCGCGCTGGGCGCCGTAGGCGAAGGACTTGCCGACCGAGCCGTTGAGGCGGCGGCCTTTCGCTCCCTTGCCCTTGAGGACCGAGATCGAGCCGCCCAGCATCGTCTTGCCAACGCCGTCCTGGGCCCCACCCTCGATGCGGATGTCGACCCCGTAGGAATTGAAGGCGCCGAAGCCCTGCCCGGCGACCGAGCCGCCATTGAACTCGAGGCTCGCGAGCGAGTCGTCTTCGTTCCCCGCCGGGCCGCCGTCGAAGATCCGCCAGCGCGCCAGCGCTCCCGCCAGCTCGGTCCCGAGCACGCGGTCGTTGGCGTCGGTCGCCCGCGGGAACTGACTGCGGACGGGGCCATTACCGCCGCCGCCGCCGCAAACTTCCGGCGCCAGCGCGGCGATCTGGCTCGAGGCCTCCTTCGCCTCCATCCGGATCGGCCGCGCCATCACCAGGCCGGCTTCGGCGCGCGCCTCAGCCTCCTCGGCGACCGGCAGGTCGAGCGGTTCGAGGTCGAGGTGCTCCTCCAGCGGTTCGATCAGCGCCGTCAGGTCGATCTGGTCCTTCATCGCCGACTGCTCGAGCAGGTCGTAGCGGCCGACCAGATCCTGGGCGCGCTCGTAACCGAGCGAGGCGACGACCTGCTTGACCTCCTCCCCCATCGAGGAGAAGAAGCGGGCGCAGCTCTCGGCGGCGCGGTCGACCTCCTGCGGGGTGAACTTCTTCAGCCCGTGGGCCTCGGCCTCTTCGGGGGTCTCAATCTGGGTCGCAATCCCGACGTGGCAGGTGTCGAGCTGGCAGCCGCGGCAGATGGTGCAGCCGATCGAGACCATCGCCAGGGTGCCAAAGCCGACGCGGTTGGCGCCGAGGCAGTGCAATTTGACGATGTCGTGGCCGGTCCGGTAGCCGCCGTCGGCCCAGATCTCAACCCGGTTGCGCAGCCCGGCCTCCATCAGCGCCCGGTGCACGGCACGGGTGCCGATGTCACTCGGCAGGCCGACGTGGCGCAGCGCGTGCTGGCGCGCGGCGCCGGTCCCGCCCTCGAAGCCCGAGAGGGTGATGATGTCGGCGCCGGCCTTGGCGATCCCGAGCCCGATCGTGCCGATGTTCGGCACCACCGGGACCTTGACCGAGACGCGGACGTCCGGGTTGACGGTCTTCAGCTCGTCGATCAGCTCGGCCAGGTCCTCGATCGAGTAGAGATCGTGGTTGTTGGAGGGCGAGATCAGGTCGGTGCCTGGGGACGCGTTACGCGCGGCGGCGACCTTCTCGGAGACCTTCTTGCCGGGCAGGTGGCCGCCCTCGCCGGGCTTGGCGCCCTGGCCGATCTTGATCTCGGCGACGTAGGAGCTGTTCAGCATCTCGGCCGAGACGCCGAAGCGGCCCGAGGCGACCTGCTGGCCGCGCCAGTTGCGGTACTGCCCGTACATGTCGCGGATCTCGCCACCCTCGCCGTTCATGCAGAGGATGTTGGTCGCTTTCGCCGCGTCCGCGTAGGCGCGGAAAGCGGGCTCGGACTGCGAGCCGAAGCTCATCGAGGAGATCACGATCGGGTAGTCGTGGTGACCGACGCCGGCGTCCACCGTGCTCGGGTCGACCGGGTCGCGGTCGCCCTTCAGCGCCATGATGTGGCGCATCGAGATCGGGCTCTGCTTCTCCAGGTCGCGGACTTTCTCCGAGTAGTCCTCGTAGGTCCCGGTCCCGTTCGCGGTCGCGATCGCCGCCTTGTAGACCTTCGGGTAGAAGCGGAACGTCTTCGCCGGTTTCGCCGCCGCGTCGTCGCCTGAGAGGGCGTGGGCGCGGGCGTTGGTGTCCTCGTCGAGGTCGGCGAACCCGGTCCCCGCCTTCTCGGAGGCGGCGTAGAACTCGGTCTGGAAGATCTCCGCCAGCTCCGGCTTGATCCCGATTGAGCTGAACTGGCGCGCGTAGCCGCGGACCTCGTGGATGCCGATCGTCGAGATCACTTTCTCGATCCCTTTGCGCAGGGCCGCGCAGAGGTTGGAGACGTCGGACTCGTAGTCCTCGACGCAGATCACCTCGACCATCGTGTACGGGCAGACGCCGTTGGCCCCGAGCCCGAGGGCGAGCATCACGTCGTGGACGTTGCGGATCGCCGCCGAGCGCAGGACGAGCCCGCAGCGCCGGCGCAGGTTGACTTCGCCGGGCTCGACTTTGAAGCTCTTCAGCGCCTGGTCGACCGCCGAGGTCGCCAGGTGCGGGTCGAGGTAGCGACGGTCGGCGTCGTAGACGGTGCGGTCGGTGAGGACCAGCAGCTCGCAGCCGTTGCGGACCTTCTTCACCGCCTCCTGCTTGATCCGGTCGATCGCGCCCTTGGTCGTCTCGGACTCAAGCAGCGAGATGTCAACGGCGGCGTTGCGGCCGGCGAACTCCTCCCAGAGGTCCTCGAGTAGGTAGGTGTCGTGGTCGCGGGCGATCTGGCGGTAGGCCTTGTCCGCCAGCGGCGCCAGGCCGTGGTGGCCGCCGAGGATGACCGGGAACCCGGTTTCGACGGTGCCGCTGTCCTCGCCGGCGTTGTCCGGCGAAGGCCGGCGGCCAAAGAGGGTGCGGGTCGAGAAGTGCTCCAGCTCTCGTTCGCGGTCGAGCGCCGGATTGGTGACGACGGCGACCGTCTCCTTGAAGTAGTCGGCGAGGTTCTGCCGCTCGGGCGAGAGCGCCGCTAGCGGCCCGTCGTAGCCGAGCGAGCCGACCGGCTCGGCCCCGTTGGAGGCCATCTGCTGGACGAGTTTGACGTCGTCGCGCTGCCAGCCGAAGCCGGCGAGGACGCGGTCGGAAACCTTGACCGGCTCCTCAGGGCCGGCGTCGGAGTAGCCGGGGACGTCCTGGCCCTCGAGCGGGCCGCCGGTCTCCAGGGCGCGGTCGTAGTCGGCGACGGCCTCGGCGCCGTTCCGCGCCAGCCAGCGGTCGCGGACGATCCGCAGCATCTCGTCGTGCGCGTGCAAGGTCGAGCGGCGCTCGCTGCGCTCGATCACGACCAGCGCTTTCTCGCCCGGCGCGAGCGGCTTCGGCTCCGAGCACATCTTCGCCACCGAGACGACACCCGGCTCGGAGCTGAAGACGAAGTCGTCTTCGGTCTCGACCTGCCAGAGCGGGCGCAGTCCCATCGCATCGGCGGAGAAAACGCACTCGTCGCCCTGGCGCGCGATCAGCGCCACCGGTCCCTGGGCGAACGGCCCCATCGTCTGGTGCAGGTACATGTAGAAGGCGTGCAGGTCCTCGGGGAGGCCGCGGATCTCGTTGACGATCGGCGGCACCACCATCTCCATCGCCTCGGCGAGGCTGAAGCCCTCGCGGCTGACCAGGGTGTCGATCGTCCGGTTCAGGTCCTGGGAGTCCGAGGAGCCGGGCTGGATCGGCACCGCCAGCATCTTCGCCTCCTGGCGCAGCTGCTGGATCGTGTTGATCTCGCCGTTGTGGCCGAGGACGGAGAACGGCTGCACCCGTTTGAAGGAGGGCCAGGTGTTGGTCGAGTAGCGGTTGTGGCCGAAGCAGCCGATCGTCTCGAAGCGTGGGTCGACGAGGTCGGGGTAGTACTCGCCGAGGACGTTCGGCGCGCCCATCACCTTGTAAACGCAGGTGGTGGCGGAGAAGGACGGAACGTGGACGTCGAGCTCTTTCTCCAGCGCGATCATCAGGTCGAAGAGGACGGTGTCGCGGGACTCGGCGTCGGGGACGAGGCCGCCGAGCTGCCAGAAGATCGGCTCCTCCTCGCGCGCGGTCGGGCCCAGCGCCGGCGAGTTGACGACGCCGATGCGCTCGGAGAGGACGCGGAAGCCGCCCGAGGCGAGCAGCTCGCGGGCGTCGTGCTTGACCTTCTCGACGTCCTGGGAGCGCTCGATGAAGACGTGGGCTACGGCAAAGGCGTCGTCGGTCGCAAGCGAGGGGTCGTGGCCGCCGGAGCGGACCTCCTCGGCCCAGATCTTGCGCGGGATGTCGAGCAGGAGGCCGCAGCCGTCCCCCTCGCCGTCGACGTTGCCGGCGCGGTGGAGCATCTTCTGCAGGGCCGGGATCGCCAGCTCGATCGGTTCATGGCTAGGCGTCGCGTCCTTGCGGACCGAGGCGTAGATGGCGCAGGCGTCTTTGTCCTCGACGCTGGGCGGCGATACGAGCGGCCGGTAGGGACGCTCTGGCGAGTAGCGCTCAACGCGAGCGCCGCGATCGGACTGGGTCTTCAATTTTGACCTCCCGGGTTCCACGCCTTCTTCGAGCGGGCGCGCGACGGGTTAACGAGTTTCCGGATTATAGGGGCCGGTCAAGCCCACGACATCGGCTCATAGCCGCCGTCGGGCTCGACCCCGATCAGCATCGCCGTCACCGTGCCCTCGGAGCGGTTGAGGATCGTCCGCCTCGCCGCCGGCTCGATCGAGGCGAAGGTGCCGGCCG
>VAYN01000021.1:34234-50196 GCA_005885405.1 Actinomycetota bacterium
CTCTGGGCCTCGTCGTGCTCGGGGATCTGCCCGCCGGGGCCGATCTCGACCAGGTTGTAGCCGAAGGCGGTGGTCCCGCAGGCTTTGCGGGCAAGCAGCCAGGTCGACTCGCCCGACCCCTCCATCCGCTCGAACTCGTCGCGGTGCTTGATCGTGTAGTTGGTAGCCATTACGTTCGACCCTAACCGCCGATGACCGACCAGGGCAAGGACTCAGCCGAGGCGCTCCAGGAGGCGATCGACCGCTACAACGCGGCCTGGAACAACCACGACCTCAACGCGATCATGTCGATGCACGCGCCAGACATGGTTTTCGACAACCACACGGCGGGTGAGTCGGCCGAAGGCGAGGCGGCCCGCGCCCACATCGGCTCGATCTTCGAGACCTGGCCTGACATCGAGTTCACGACCAGGCGGCTCTACGTGCGGGACGGACTGGTCGTCCAGGAATGGTCGGCTGCTGCCACCCACGCGAACACGATGCGCCGCGGCGACCTGGTCGCCGAGCCGACCGGGAAGCGGATCGAATGGGACGGCCTCGACGTCATCCCGTTCGAGAACGGCCTCGTCAAGCGCAAGGACGTCTACTCCGACAGCGTCTCGATCCTGCGCCAGGTGGGGCTGCTGGATTAGGCGTGTCGAGTTGGTCTCCCATAGGGGGACAAACTCGACACTCCCTCAGCGGTTCCAGCTTGGTTCGAAGGCTTCCTTCACCAACGTCTTCGGCTTGCCGCCCGCGTACGGGACGGTCTGGACCTTGTGGTTCTTCAGGCCGGGGTCGAAGCCGCCGTTGAAGCCGAGGACGAGGTTGCCGTCGGCGGAGAGGTCGGTGCCGACGAAGCCGCTCTCGCCCGCGCCGGCGACCGGGCGCTGGGCGCCCGTCTTCGGGTTGACGACGACGGCGTAGCTGGTGTCCTGGCCCTCGAACTCGGCCAGCAGGTGAGTCCCGTTCGCTGACCAGTCGGTCGGGAAGAGGCCCTGGAGCAGTTCGGGGACCTTGGTGTGGGTGAGGCGCTTGACGCCCTTGCCCTGCGGGCTCATCAGGAAGAGCTCGTTCTTGCCCCCGTACTGGCGCTTCTTCTCTTCCACGGTCTTGACGAAGACGATTTTTTCCGGGCCCCAGAGCGGCTGCGAGGAGCGGTGGTCCTTGGTCAGCCGCACCGGTTCCGGCGCCCGCACATTGACGACGCCGGGGATCGGCACCGGGAACTTGAAGACGTCGCTGCGCGGCGGGAACTTTTCGCTCTTCGCCAGCGAGTAGGCGATTTCGGTGCTGTCGGGAGAGAAGCTGAAGCCGCTGAAGAAGCCGGTGGCGATAACGCTCTGCTTGCCGCTGGCGACGTCGATGACGACGAGGTTGCGCTTCCCGAGTTCGGGCCCGCGTAGCGCCGCGATCGTCTTCGAGTCGGGCGACCAGTCCAGGTAGAAGGATTCGCGGAAGTTGGTCATCAGGGTGGTCCCTGCGCCTCCGGTGGCCGGAGCCAGTTTCAGTTCCTGGGCGAACTTCGGCCCTTCGTGCAGGTAGGCGACCCAGGCGCCGTCGGGCGAGACACGCGGGCTATGCCCTCTGTCGACCTTTTTCGCTCCCGAGCCGTCGTCGTTCGCAACGTAGACCGTCGCGTTGAAGGGGTTCTTGACATAGGCGAGCGTCGCCCCGGCGAAGGCTGGGAACGCGAGCAGCGCGGCAAGGACGAGGGCGGGCAGGAGCAGCTTCGGCTTCGGGGGGGTCGGCATGCGCGCGATGCTATCCCGGCCCGACGACGGCGGCGACCACCAAACCGCCGCTGACGCCGAGGAACGAGACGACCGCCAGCGCCCGGTACCAGAGGCGCTTGTCAACCTCCGGTTCGAAGGCGAGCGGGACGAAGAGGAAGGGGTTGACGAAGGTGCCGAAGACGAGCGCCGCGGCAACCGCGGTCGGCAGGTCCGGGACCGCCAGGCCAACGCCGATCAGGATCAGGCCCATCATCACGTAGTCGAGGTGGACCTGGCGGATCCGCTGCGGAGCGACGACGCCAATCCGCCGCAGCCACTCCGGCTTCTCGTCGCGGATCACCATCGCCCAACCCAGCAGCCCGCCGAGCGCCAGCTCGATCAACCCGATGCGGACGACCCAGTCCACCTAGAGCTCGGGGACGTCGGCGCCGAGGGGGCTGAACGGGAGGCGCTTGATCTCGGCCCAGCTGCCGCAGCGCTCCTCCAGCGCCGCGGCGACGTTGCCGGCGTCCTGCCAGGTGGTCCAGACGAGGACGGTCGGGCCGGCGCCGGAGATCGTCGCCCCCAGCGCCCCCATCTCCCGCGCCGAGTCGACGATCTCCATCGAGCGCGGGTAGAGGTCGCGGCGGCGATCCTGGTGGATCGAGTCGCGGAGGCCGCGGGCGAGCAGGTCGAGGTCGGCGCTGCGCAGGCCGAGCACCAGCATCGCCGCGGCGGAGACGTTGGCGACGGCGTCGGCGAGCGGCACTTCGGCCGGGATCGCCTCCCGCGCCCGCTCGGTCGAGACTTCCTCGGGTGGGATGACGACGATCCCCTCCAGCCCCTCCGGCGGGTCGAAGCGGGCGGCGGTCGGCCCGTCCTCCCCATCGGCGCAGACGACGAAGCCGCCGTAGATCGCCGCGGCGACGTTGTCGGGATGCCCCTCGATCTCCGTCGCCTGCGCCAGGATCTCCTCCTTCGTCAGCGCCAGCTCGTAGAGGTGATCAGCGGCGTAGAGGCCGGCGACGATCGCCGCCGAGCTCGAGCCCAGCCCCCGCGCCAGCGGGATCTCGCTGCGCAGCCGGAACGCGATCCCGTCCGCCGGCCGCAGGCTCTCGAAGGCCCGCACGATCAGGTTCTCGCGCCCGGTCGGGACGTCCAGCCCGCCGGGGTCGAAGGAGAACTCGCCGCTCTCCTCCACCTCCAGCTCCAAGTGCATCGCCATCGCCGCCGCCATCGCGTCGTAGCCGGGGCCGAGGTTGGCCGAGGAGGCGGGGACGCGGACGAGCCGGTGACGCGCGGTCAAGGCTCTAGTCGAACACAGCGCGCTCGACGGCGCTGAGGTCGTTGTCGCAGTTGATCACCGCGGGGGCTTTGGAGAGGGCGGTGTCGGGGTCCTTGAGGCCGTGGCCGGTGAGGACGCAGACGACGGTCTCGGGGCGCGCGGCGCCCTCGACCACCGGCAGGCCGTGGGCCAGCAGGCCGGCGACCGAGGCGGCGCTGGCGGGCTCGCAGAAGACTCCTTCGTTGTCGGCTAGCCAGCGGTAGGCGTTCAAGATCTGCTCGTCCGAGACGGCGGCGACGCGGCCGCGGGAGGCGGTGAAGGCCGCCATCGCCTCCTCCCAGCGGGCGGGGTTGCCGATCCGGATCGCCGAAGCGACGGTCTCGGGATTAGCGACCGGCTCGCCGCGGACGAGCGGCGCCGCGCCTTCGGCCTGGAAGCCGTAGAGGATCGGCGCCGCGTCGACCTCCTGGAAGCCGCGCCAGTAGGCGGTGACGTTGCCGGCGTTGCCGACCGGAATCGCCAGCGCTCCGGGTGCGGCGCCGAGGTCCTCGACCACCTCGAAGGCCGCCGTCTTCTGGCCTTCGATCCGGTGCGGGTTGACCGAGTTGACGAGCTCGATCGGGTGCTTCTGGGAGAGCTCGCGGACGATCCGCAGGGCATCGTCAAAGTTCCCCTGCAGGGCGACGACTCGCGCCCCGTGCATCAGCGCCTGGGCGAGCTTGCCGATCGCGATCTTGCCCTCGGGGACGATCACCGCCCCCCGCATCCCCGCCCGCGCCGCGTAGGCGGCGCAGCTGGCGGCGGTGTTGCCGGTCGAGGCGCAGATGATCGCCTCCGCCCCACGCCCCTTCGCGCGCGAGACCGCCACCGTCATCCCCCGGTCCTTGAACGAGCCGGTCGGGTTCAGGCCCTCGAATTTGAAATAGGCGCGCGCTTCGATCCGCTCCGAGAGGCGCGGCGCCTCGATCAGCGGCGTCGATCCCTCGTTGAGGGTGACGACGGGATCGCCGGGCTCGAGCGAGAGCCGGTCCCGGTAGCGGTCGATCAGGCCGAGCGCCATCTACCGAAGGCTCCGAAAATCAAGCAGGTCGGGGGACGCAGGGAGCGGAGGGAGGGGAGCGCACTTGTTGGTGCGTGACCCGACCAGAGCGACCGAGGACCCCGAGATGCGCAGATTTGCAGGGGCCGTCATGCCGAGTACTCCTCCTCGATCACTCGGATCGACCGCGGCGGCGAGCGCAGCTCGTCGAGCCTCGCCAGCTCCTCGACCGCAGCGGCGAAGCGGGACTCGAGGCACTCGTGGATCACCATCACCAGCCGGGCATCCGAGCCGGTGCCGCGTTGGACGACGCTCTTGACCGAGACCTCGTGGTCGCCGAGGACGGTCGCGACCTGCGCGAGCACACCCGGCTGGTCGGCAACCTCGAGGTGCAGGTAGAAGGAGGAGCTGACGTCCTCGACGATCGGCAGCTCGACCCGCGTCTCGTGCACGGGCGCGTCGCCGGCGAGGATCGAGACGACGTCGCCGAGCACTGCCGAGGCGGTCTGCAGGCCGCCGGCGCCCGGTCCCGACATCGTCACCTCGCTAATCGCCGGCGCCTCGACCATCACCGCGTTGAAGGCGCCTTCGATCGGCGCCAGCGGGTGGCCGGGATAGAGGAAGCAGGGGAAGACGCGGACGCTGATGCCACCGTCGCGCCGTTCGGCCACCCCGAGCAGCTTCAGCGAGAGCCCCAGCTCCTTGGCGTAGGCGAGGTCGTCGGGCTGGATCGCCTCGATCCCCTCGTAGGCGACCTCGGAGAGGGTGACCGACGTGTGGAAGGCGAGGCGGGCGAGGATCGCCATCTTCGCCGCGGCGTCGGCGCCGTTGACGTCGTCGGAGGGGTCGGCCTCCGCGTAGCCGAGCTCCTGCGCCCGCGCCAGCACCTCGTCGTAGCCGGCGCCGGTGGCCGCCATCTCGCTGAGGATGAAGTTGGTCGTCCCGTTGACGATGCCGAAGACCTTGGCGATCTCGGTGACGCCGAAGCTCTCCTGGATCGTCCGCACGATCGGGATCACCGCCGCCACCGCCGCCTCGAACCGCAGCTGCACCCCGGCCTCGCGGGCGACCGCGAAGAGCTCGTCACCGTGCTGGGCGAGCAGCTGCTTGTTGGCAGTGACGACCGGCTTGCCCGCCCGCAGCGCCTGCAGGACGTAGTCGCGCGACGCGTCGGTTCCCCCCATCAGCTCGACGACGAGGTCGGAGCCGGCGAGGATCGAGTCGAAATCCCCGTCGCTGCGGGTCAGCGACCCGGCGAGCTCCGGCCGCCGCCCGGTCGCCGCCTCGACCGCCGCGGCGCGCTCGGCGAGCAGGTCGGCGAAGGCGGCGCCAACGGTGCCGCGTCCCAGCAGCCCGATGCGGACGGGTTTGGAGCCTTCGGAGACCACGGCGCTCAGACGTCCCTCGCCGTCAGGTCCTCGTAGGTCTCGCGCCGCACAACCACGCGCGAGGAGCCGTCGCGGCAGAAGACGACCGGCGGCCGCGGCACCCCGTTGTAGTTGTTCGCCATCGCGTAACCGTAGGCGCCGGTCGCGGGCGTGACCACGACGTCGCCGACAGCGGGGTCGGCCAGCATCGTGTCGCGGACGATCACGTCGCCGGACTCGCAGTGCATGCCGGCGATCGTCACCAGCGTCTCCGGCTGGTCGGTGGCGCGGTCGGCGACGAGCGCCTCGTAGACGGAGCCGTAGAGCATCGGCCGCAGGTTGTCCGACATGCCGCCGTCGACAGCGACGTAGGTGCGGACCCCGGGGATCTCCTTGACGGTGCCGACGCGGTAGGCGGTGAGGCCGGCGTTGGCGACGAGCGAGCGGCCGGGCTCGACCAGGATCCGCACGTCGGGGCCGAAGACCTCGGCGACGCCGCGGACCTTGACCTCGACGTAGGAGTCGATCGAGGGCGGCTCGTCCTCGGCGGTGTAGGCGACGCCGAGGCCGCCGCCGACGTTGACCACCTGGCACCAATCGCCGGCCAGCTCGCCCAGCGCCTGGATCGCCAGCTTGTAGGGCTCGAGCTCGAAGATCTGGGAGCCGATGTGGGCGTGCAGCCCAATCAGCTCGAGCTTCTCGGAGGCGAGCGCCCGCTCGACCGCTTTGGCCGCCAGCCCGTCCTCAAGCCCGAAGCCGAACTTGGAGTCGAGCTGGCCGGTGGTGATGTAGTCGTGGGTCGAGGGCTTGATCCCGGGGGTGACCCGGATCAGCACCTTCTGCGGTTCGTCGAGGATGCGCTCGCAGCGCTCGATCTCGTCGAAGGAGTCGAGGATCAGGTGGCGGATCCCGGCGCGGGCCGCGAGGAGGATCTCCTCCTCGGACTTGTTGTTCCCGTGCATGTGGATGCGGTCGGGGTCGAAGCCGGCGCGCAGCGCCATGTGCAGCTCGCCGCCGGAGGCGACGTCGACCGAGAGGCCCTCCTCGGCGAAGAGCCGGTAGGCGGCGGTGCAGGGCAGCGACTTGCTGGCGAAGAGGATCTCGTACTCGGCGCCGCGGCTCTCGAAGGCCTCGCGGTAGGCGCGGGCCCGGGCCCGCATGTCGTCCTCGGCGTAGAAATAGGCGGGGGTGCCGTGCTCTTCGGCCAGCTCGACGACATCGCAGCCGGCGATCTCCAGGTGCCCCTCCTCGTTGACGCGGCTCCCCTGCGGGAAGACCGCAGAGCCCACGATCGGATCGCCTGCCACCACACTCCCCTGTCCTCGCTCCGCCATAGGACGGGCATTTTGACGATTAGGCGGTGAGCAGGCGGAACGCTCCGCGCAACCCAGGTCTTCTCTATTTGCCGAGGAGGCCGCCGACCGTCTTCACGGTTTCGTCGACGACCTTGCCGGCGGTCGATTCAGGACCGGCGACGCCTTCCACGACTTCTTCGGTCACCTGGGTGACGCCGGTTTCTTCGAGGGCGCCGCCGGTGACCGTCTGGTCGACCTGGTTGACGGTTTCGTTGACGGTGCTGGTCACCGCGCCGGAGGTCGAGGAGGTGGTGCTGCCACCGCCGCCGCCTTCACCGCCGCCCCCGCCGCCGGAGCCTCCGCCCCCGCCGCCACTGCTGCTCGTGAGGGCGCCGCCGCCAGAGCCGCCCGAAGTGTTAGTCGTGGTGGAGCCGCCGCTCGCGTCACCACCACCGCCGGAGCCGCCCGTGCCCCCCGTCGCTTCAGCGGTGCCGCCGGTGGACTGTGCGCCGGTTCCTCCGACGTTCTGGGCGCCGCCGCCGTCAGCGTTTCCACCGCTGCCTTTGGCGGCGCCGCCACCGCCAGCGGACGTACCCGCGCCTGCCTGGCCACCGTTGCCGCCCGTCGCGCCAGCCGCTACCGCCGCCCCGCCCGCCGGCTCGGCGCTCGAGACATCCGCCTCCCCGCCCCCGACCAGCCCGGCCACAGGGAAGTCCTCGAAGACGAGAGCGGAGACGAGGAGCACGAAGGCGACGACGGCGACGGCGATCAAGCCCGCTCCGGACATCGCTCCCACCAGATAGCTCTTCGCCTGCCTGACCATTCGATCTCGCCCTACCCAGGCTAGGGCCGGCGACACAAGCGGTGGCAAGGAACTACGAAAATTAAGTAGACGGAGGCACGAGAGCGCGCCTAGGCCGGGCGCACGTTCTCGACGTGCAGCAGCTCCTGCGAGGCCTCCTCCTCCATCTGCAGCGTCGTGTGCTCGATCCCGAAGCGGTCGCGCAGGGTCAGCTCGAGCCGACGGCGAATCAAGTCGCGGTCGGCCCCCTGGGCGACAACGACGTGGGCGGCGATCGCGCCGAAGCCGGAGGTGACGGTCCAGACGTGGAGGTCGTGGACCGAGCGCACGCCCTCCTCGCCACAGATCTCCTGGCCGACCCCGTCGACGTCGACCCCGGCCGGCGCCGCCTCCATCAGTACGTCGACCGGCTCCTTGATCAGCCGCATCAGGATCGCGATCAGGAGACCGACGATCGGGTCGACGACCGGCGAGCCGCCGAGCAAGACGAAGGCGCCGGCGACGACGACCCCGACCGAGCCGAGGGCGTCGGCGGCGGAGTGGCGCAGCACCCCCTCGAGGTTGATGTCGTCGCGCTGGCCGCGGGCGAGGACGAGGGTCGCGGCGACGTTGCCGGCGAGGCCGAAGACGCCGAGGGCGAGGACCCCCCAGCCGTCGATCTCCGGCGGGTCGGCGAAGCGGCCGATCGCCGCCACCGCGATCGCGATGCTGACCACGACCAGCAGCACCCCGTTGACGAGCGCGGCGAGGACCTCGGAGCGCTGGTAGCCGAAGGTGCGCCGCCCCGCTGCGGGAAGCGCCGCCAGCCGGGCCGCAATCAGGGCGAGGACGATCGAGCCGGCGTCGGAGACGAGGTGGCCGGCGTCAGCCAGGACCGCCAGCGAGCCGGTGATGACGCCGCCGATCGCCTCCGCCAGGAGCAGCCCGACGTTGATCCCCAGCGCCCACCACATCCGCCGCCGGCTGTCCGCGCGGCGGGCGTCGAGGGCGTGGCTATGGCTGTGACCGGGCCCGTGCACGGACCGAGCTTACGACGACGTCAGGCCGCGACCGGCTCCTTCTTCTGGGCCTCGGCGGCGACTTCGGCGGCGTAACCGAGGCGCTCGGCGTATTCGCGCGCCTGCATCCGCGAGATGACCATCCGCTGGATCTCGGCCGTGCCCTCGAACAGCTGGTAGATCTTGGCGTCGCGGAACCACTTCTCCAGCGGGCACTCGGTGCTCTGCGCGTAGGGACCGACGAGGTCCATCAGCGTCGTCGTCGCCCACATCGTCACGTCACCCGCCTTCAGCTTCGACATCGAACCCTGGCCCCCGGTCATCGGCATGCCGTTGCGGCCCATCCAGGCGGCCCGCTGAACGAGCAGCCGCGCCGATTCGATCTCGGTGGCGACGTCGGCGAGCGTCTGCTGAATTCGCTGCGCCTGCAGCATCGGCACGCCTTCGTAGGACTGGCCGTCGAGGTACTCGAGCGTCCACTCGTAGGCGGCCTGGGCGATCCCGAGCGCCGAGGCGCCGACCAGCGGCCGGGTCACCTCGAAGGTCGCGAGCGCGTCGGCGCCGCGGGACTTCTTCCCTTCGCGGCCCCGCTGCAGCTTCTTCTCCAGCTTCTCTTCGCCACCGAGCAGGCAATCGCCCGGCACGCGGCAGTCCTCGAGCACGACCTCGGCCGTGTGCGAGGCGCGGATCCCGAGCTTGGTCTCCTTCTTGCCCTGGCTCAGGCCGGGGGTCCCCTTGGGGACGACGAAGGAGGCCTGGCCGCGGGTTCCGAGCGTGGGATCGACGGTGGCGACGACGACGTGGACGTCGGCGATGCCGCCGTTGGTGATGAAGACCTTGGTCCCGTCGAGGATCCACTCGTCACCGTCGCGCTTGGCGGTCGTCTTCAGGCTCTTGACGTCGGAGCCGGCCTGCGGCTCGGTCACCGCGTAGGCGCCGAGTTTGATCTCCTCAGCGGTGCCGAAGCACTCGGGGACCCAGCGCATGATCTGCTCGGGGGTGCCGGAAGAGGCGATGCCCGCGGCGGCGAGGCCCGAGCCGGAGATCGCCAGGGCGGTGCCGGCGCAGCCCCAGTGGAACTCTTCGGCAGAGATCACTTGGAACTGGCCCTCGGGATCGGCGGCGGAGCGCTGGATCGACTCGAGCGTTCCAAAGCCCTGCGCGCGCGCCTCTTTGATCACCTCCCAGGGGATGCTCTCCTCCTGATCGTGCTTGGGCGCCGCCGGCCGGATCACCTCGCGGGCGAACTTCCGGCACCGCGCCTTGAACTCTTTCTGCTCGTCGTTAAGTGCGAAATCCATCTCTTCCTCTCCTCCGCCGCCTACCGATTGACTGGTCAGTCAGCCAGTCGGAACTCTACTCCTCGGCACGGCACCCGCTCGGTTACGGTGCGGGGCGTGATTCCGAAGCGCCCGATCAATGCCGACGTCCCGGCGGAGGAGCGAAAGGTCGAGAAAGAGGCGCCCAAGCCGAAGCCCGAGGCGAAGCCGCAGAAAACGAGCGGCGACCAGGGTGGTCCAGGCGCGCCAAAAGCGCTGGCAGCGCTCGTCGTCCTCGCCCTCGTCTTCATCGCCATCGCTGTCGTCTGGGGAACCAGCGGCGGTGAGGACGGCGGCAGCGAGGCGCCGGCTCCCGCCCCGGCACCTGCGCCGGCAAACAAGGGCGACGAGAAGGCGGCCTCGCCGTCGCAGACGACCGAAGCCCTCGGCTATCCCGGCTTCGCGACCAACAACACGACGCGAATTGGCGGCTCCGACCCTGCCTCGAACGCCGCCGGCGCCGCCCTTGCGGTCTTCCCCTCGACCACGCCGGACCAGCGCCCGGACGCGGTGACCTTGGTCGGGGAAGACGACTGGGCGGGGGCGATCGCGGCCGCCGTCCTGATCGCGCCTCCGGTCCAGGCGCCGATTCTCTTCTCCGCGCCCGACGAGGTCCCCGACGTCACCGAAGAAGCGCTCGAAGCGCTCGATCCCCAGGGCAGCCCAGCCACGGGTAAAGCCCCCCTCTTCTCGATCGGCAAGCTCGCCTACCCGGGCAAGGCCGCCGTGGTCGACTCCGGTGAACCTGCCGCCACCGCGGCGGGGATCGCCGCCCTCCGCGACCGCCTCTTCGGCAAGCCGCCGAAGCACATCGTCATCGCCTCCAGCTCGCGTCCGGACTTCGCGATGCCCGCCGCCGCCTGGGCCGCCCGCTCCGGCGACCCGATCCTCTACGCGGCTACGAACGATCTCCCGGCCGCGACCGCGACGGCCCTGAAGCAGCATCCGAAGGTCCCGGTCTATGTGCTCGGTCCCTCCTCGGCGATCTCCTCCAAGGTGGTTCGTGAGATCGCCAAGATCGCGCCGCGGGTAAAGCGCGTCTCCGGCGAGGACCCAGTCGCCAACGCCCTCGCCTTCGCCCGCTACAGCGACGGCAGCTTCGGCTGGAACGTCAACGACCCCGGCCACGGCTTCGTCCTCGCCCGCAGCGACTCCCCCGCCGAAGCCGCCGCCGCGGCGCCCCTCTCCGCCTCCGGGACCTGGGGCCCGCTGCTCCTCACCGACGACGCCGCTACGCTGCCCGCAGAGGTGCGCAGCTACTTCCTCGACGTGAAGCCCGGCTACACCACCGATCCCACCCGCGCCTTCTACAACCACATCTGGGTGATCGGCGACCAGGAGGCAATCGACGTGAATCAACAGGCAGAAGTGAACGAGCTGGCCGAGCTCGAGCGGATCGGAGCCGGAGAATGAGCGAAGCCGAGAACCCGCAGTTGCTCGGCGGCAAGGAGATCACCGCGGAGGACATCCGCGCCCTCGCCGGCCCGGTCACGCCCCACTTCTCCCTCCAGGTCCGCAACCGCATCCGCCGCCTAATCGAGCCGTTGCCCGACGGCCACCCGGCCCGGGCCGAAGGCGAACGCCAGATCGCCCGCCTCGAAGAGCTCTCCCGCCACAGCGGCGAGCCCCGCGACGGGCTGGGAATCTCGCATTGAAGTACCTGGCGCCCGAAGTCTGGCGGCTGAAGGAGCTGCCCAAGCCTCTGATCAACGTCTACCTGGCCGGCGACGTCCTCATCGACGCCGGCCGGCGCTGGGACAAGCGGCGGATCTTCAGCGAGCTCGAGGGACGGGAGATCTCGATGCTGGCGCTGACCCACGTCCACCCCGACCACCAGGGCTGCGCGAAGGCGGTCTGCGAGACCCGGGGCGTCCCGCTCGCCTGCCACGCCGACGACGTCGACGCGATGGAGGGCCGGCGCCCGGTCGCCGCGACCTCGAACCCGGGCGCGAAGGCGTTCGCGCGGATGTGGGAAGGGCCGCCGCATAAGGTCGACCGCGTCCTGCAGGAGGGCGACGAGGTTGCCGGCTTCCGCGTCATCCACGCGCCGGGCCACGCCCCTGGCGAGGTGATCTTCTTCCGCGACTCCGACCGGGTTGCGATCTGCGGCGATGTGATCCGCAACATCACCTACGTCTCGCTGCGGACCAAGCTGGCCGAGCCGCCGGACGAACTGACGCCCGACCCAGCCGAGAACCGGCGCTCGATCCGCAAGCTCGCCGACCTCGAGCCCTCGCTGATCCTCCCCGGCCACGGCCCCGCCGTGACCGACATCGGCGCCTTCGAGCGCTTCGTCTCCTCCCTCCCCGGGTAGGACCGACCGCAGCGACCTGCCTCGCAGTGGGTTACTGAATTCGAGGTACTCGGCCACGAACTGGAAGGGGTCCAGAATGAGCACGCTTAAGAAGGGACGGCCGTCACCGGCGATGGTCGTCGCGGTGATCGCCCTCGTCGTCGCCCTCGCGGGAACCGCCTACGCGGCGCAGACGATCAACGGCGGCGCGATCAAGAAGCAGACGATCGGCGGCGGCAAGCTGAAGCAGGACACGCTGACGGGGTTCCAGATCAACACCAACAAGCTCGGCACGGTGCCGTTGGCGCAGGTCGCAACCCACACCTTCTGGGCGGTCGTCAACAACCCGGCGGAGCCCGGCAACGCGGCGCTGGCCCGTTCGAGCGGTCCCAACATCGCCGCGGTCGAGGGCGGCGGCGCGGTCACCGTCACCTTCCCGTTCAACGTCTCCGGCTGCGCCAACGTCGCCGCCCGCAACAACGCCGGCACCTCGGTGCCAAACTCGGGCTACGCGCAGACCAACAGCTCGGCGGCGAACCCGAACGCGATCGAGGTCCGCACGCGCGGCAAAGACGGCAACAACGAGGACGCCGACTTCCATCTCATCGTCATCTGCCCCTAGGATCCAGGCATGGCTGAGGAAGGCATCGACAGGCCCGAGCACGCCCGCGAGCTCGCGATCCAGCGCCTGAAGATGAAGCAGGACTTCAAAGGCATCGCCGCCGGCGGTGCCTTTGCGGTCCTCGTCTGCATCGTCATCTGGGCGCTCGGCGACGGCGGCTACTTCTGGCCGGTCTGGGTGATCCTCGGCGTCGGCATCGCCGCCGTCGCCCAGGGCTGGAAGGCCTACGGCCCCAGCAACCGGATCAGCGAGGCCGACGTCCAGCGGGAGATGGAACGGGGCTGAGCCAGCAGGACTCGGCGCTCACGCCTCCGGGCCAAAGGCGTCGATGATGCGGTTTTGGAACTCGCTCAGCTCCTCGGGGGAGATGAAGTAGGTGGGCGGGGTGAGGAAGAGGCCGTCGGCGCGCTCCGCCGTCGCTTCGACCCGGGCGCGGACCTTGTCGATCGGGCCGGCGGCGCAGTACGCCTCGACCATCTCCTCGCTGATCGCGGCTGGGACGGCGGCGAGGTCGCCGCGGCGGAACGCCTCCCCCGCCTCCACCGCGTTGTCGGCAAAGCCGTGCATCTCCCAGAGTGGCATGTAGGTCTTCACCGTCGCGTAGAAGGAGATCGTGCGACGGGCCATGTCAATGGCGCGGCCCTCGTCCTCGTCGATCGCGCAGCAGACGGTCGGCAGGTAGTCGAAGCCGGAGCGCTCGCGGCCGGAGCGCCGCAGCCCCTCCTCGAAGGCGGGGACGATCACCTCGTCGATCCACCGCAGGCTCTGGATCGGGTGGCCGATCAGGCCGTCGGCGACGTCACCTGCCATCCGCCCCATCCCCGCCTGCACGGCGGCCGTGTAGATCGGCACCGCCTCGCGCGGCGCCGGATGGGGCCGCACCCAGCCCTTGATGTCGATGTCGTAGTACTCGCCCTCGTAGCGGATCGGCTCACCCGCGCTCGCCTGGCGCATGATCAGCCGCGTCGCCTCGATCGCCTCGCGCAGGTGCGGCGCCGGGCGGCCGTAGTCGGCGTTGTGCCAGGTCTCGTTGAGGCGCTTGACGCCGGCCCCCATCCCGAGGCGGAAGCGCCCGCCGGACATCTCGTCGACGTCGAGGGCGCTGATCGCGTGGATGAAGGGGCTGCGGGTGAAGGCCCAGACGATCCCGGTCGCGACCCCGATCCGCTCGGTCTTCGCCGCCAAGTAGGTGGCTTGGGTGACGGCGCTGCGGAAGAGCTCCGGCGCCCAGACGCACTCGACGCCCGCCGCCTCGGCGCGCAGCGTCTCCGCCTCGAGGTCTGCGACGGAGGTACCGATCGCGGCGACGGAGATGCGATCGAGCGCGCCCATGCCGCCGTCGTTCAGGAGGCCGCCGGGGCGCTCTCGCCGGCGAGCACCGCGTCGGCGACCCGTTCGCGGTGCCACTTGGCGTCGCCGAACATCGCCGCGTTAGCGCGGCCGCGCTTGAGGAAGAAGTGGAGGTCGTGCTCCCAGGTGAAGCCGATCCCGCCGTGGACCTGGATCGCCGCGTCCGGGACCCGCCAGCCGGCGTCAGAGGCATACGCCTTCGCCGTCGAGGCCGCCAACGGCAGCGACTCCGGCTCGGCATCGGCGGCCCAGGCGGCGCCGTAGACGGCCGAGCGAGAGTTCTCGGTCTCCAGCAGCATTTGCGCGCAGCGGTGGGAGACCGCCTGGTAGGCGCCGATTGGGCGCCCGAACTGTTGGCGGTCTTTGGCGTAGGAGACCGACATCTCCAGCGCCCGCTGGGCGAGCCCGGTCGACTCGGCGGCAAGGGCAACACAGGCGCGGAGGAAGACGGGGTGGTAGTCCTCGCCGCTGCCGGGCAGAGTCGCCTCCGGCCGCACGCCCTCGAGGCGGACGGAGGAGAGGCGGCGGGTGAGGTCGATCGACTCCTCCGGGGTGACCGTGACTCCCGAGGACCCCTTCTCGACGATGTGGCGACCGCCGTCGGCGGTGGCGACGAGGAAGAAGTCGGCGCTTGCCGCGTCCATCACCAAGGTCTTGACGCCGTTGAGGACGACGCCATCGCCGTCGGACTCGGCCGCCATCGAGAACTGCATCGGCTCGGCGGAGCCGTCGGCGTCGATCAGCGCCGGCGTCCCCCGCAGCTCTCCCTCGGCGAGCGGGCGCAGCCAGCGCTCCTTCTGCTCGTCGGAGGCGCCGACGCTGAGCGCCAGGCCGGCGATCGTGTTCGAGAGCAGCGGCGAGGGAGCGAGCGCGTAGCCCATCTCCTCGAAGAGGACCGCGAGGTCGACGGTGCCGAGTCCCTGTCCGCCCCACTCCTCGGGCAACGCCAGGCCGGCCCAGCCGAGCTCGGCCATCTCCTTCCAGCCGCTCTCGTCGAAGCCGCTCTCGCTGGCGGCGATCTCGCGCAGCCGCTCCGATTTGAAGCGCGAGGCGAGGAAGTCGTGGGCGGTCGACCTGATCGCCTGCTGCTCGTCGGTGAGGTCGAAGTACAAGGTCGGTCCCGATCGCCTAGCGGAGCCGCGGCAGGCCCAGGACCCGCTCGGCGATGATGTTTTTGAGGATGTCGGTCGTCCCGCCCTCGATCGAGTTGGCGCGGGAGCGAAGGAAGCCGTACTGCCAGGAGCCGCCGGCGACCGCGTGCTCGGCGCCGCGCGTCAGCACCGAGTAGGCGCCCTCGATCTCCAGGGCAAGCTCGGTCAGGTCCTGGTTGATGTCGGCCCACTGCCACTTGCCGAGCGATCCCTCGGGCCCGGGGATGCCTCGACCTCGATATGGAGCTGGGCAATCCGCTGGCGGAAGTAGGGGTCGTCGGCCGCGGTGCCGCCGTTGGCGGGCGTCTCGCGCGCCAGCTTCGAGAGCCGGCCGAGGCTGTTCTGGATCTGCGAAATCGCCCCGAAGGCGAGGCCGGCGCGCTCGTTCATCAGCGTCGTGATTGCGACCGCCCAGCCGTTGCCGACGCCGCCGACGACGTTGGCGTCGGGGACCCGCGCCTCCTCAAAGAAGACCTCGTTGAACTCGCCCTCGCCGGTGATCTGAACCAGCGGCCGCGTCTGCACCGCCTCCTGCTCCATGTCCATCAGGAAGTAGGTGAGCCCCTGGTGCTTGGGCGCGTCGGGGTCGGTGCGGGCGACGAGCATGCACCACTTCGCGTACTGGGCGAAGGTGGTCCAGACCTTCTGCCCGGTAACGACCCATTCGTCGCCGTCCTTGACCGCGCGGGTCTTCAGCGAGGCGAGGTCAGAACCGGACTCGGGCTCGGAGAAGCCCTGGCACCAGAT
>VAYN01000029.1:0-200 GCA_005885405.1 Actinomycetota bacterium
CGCGTAGATCGAGTCGACGAGGAGCAGCGCGCCCGCCTCGTCGCAGCGGCGCCGCAACGCCTCGAGGAAGCCGTCCGGCGGGACCCGCGAGCCGGCCCTTCCCTGCACTGGCTCGACGATCACGCAGCCGATGTCGTCCGGCAGCGGTCCGGGATCCTGGCCGTACGGCCGGCGGTGCACCGGCCCCGGCAGCCACGCCG
>VAYN01000029.1:234-3263 GCA_005885405.1 Actinomycetota bacterium
GCCCGGACGCCCGGTTGTGAGCAGAGCCGTCCTCAGCGCGATCTCGACCGCGTCCTCGCCCGTCACGCCGAGCTTGGCCGGCCGCGGCAGCACCTCGCGAAGGCGCACCGTCGTCTCCGCGTCGGCGAGATCGCCAAGCGCATGCACGACCTCCTGCTCAACCCACGCCTCGAGAATGCGCGGGTTGCGGTGACCGAGCGCCGCAACGCCGAAGCCGCCGGTCAGGTCGAGGAGCTCGCGCCCGTCGGCGAGCGTGACTCGGCAGCCCTCGGCCCGAGCCCAGATCACCGCGAGCCGAGGCCGAGCATGCGTCCCGCCGTCGCTCGCGCGATCGTGCCCGCCATGGCCGGATTCTCCTGCAGCCGCCGCAGCGAGTAGCGATACCAGTGCTCGCCGAATGGCACATAGACGCGCAGCCGATGCCCCTCCGCGACGAGCTCGTCGCGCCGCTCCTCGCGCACCCCGAGCAGCATCTGCAGCTCGTACTCGAGTGGCTCGAGCCCACGCCGCGAGATCCGTGCGAGCGACTCCTCGACCAGCCACTCGTCGTGCGTCGCGACACCGACGTAGCAACCGGCCGCGAACAGCGCATCGAGGCAGAGGAGGAAGTTCGCGCGCACCGCCTCGTAGTCGGTGAACGCGATCGCGGCGGGCTCGAGATAAATGCCTTTGCAGAGGCGGACGCTCGGCCGCAGGTCTGCAAGCGCCTGGACATCGTCGAGTGTCCGCCGCAGGCGCGCCTGGAGAACAACGCCGAGGTTGTCGTGCCCGTCCTCACGAAGCTCGCGGTAGAGCCGCAGCGTGTCGTCCGTCGTGGACGAGTCCTCCATGTCGATCCTGACGAAGTTGCCGTAGCCTGCCGCCGTCCGGACGACGTCGAGGAGGTTCTCGCGGCAGAGGTCGTACGAGAGGTCGAGCCCGAGCGCGGTGAGCTTGACGCTGACGTTCGAGTCGAGCCGGGCGTCGTGGATCGCGGCGAAGACGTCCCGGTACGCCTGCGCGATCGCGCGGGTCTCCTCCTCGCGCGTGATCTCCTCACCCAGGACGTCGACCGTCGCCATCTTCCCGCCCGCGTTGAGTCCGCGCACGCAGTCGACGGCTTCGCCGAGCGTTGCGCCGGCAATGTACCGCGAGGAGAACATCTGCACCACCGGCTTCGGCACCGCCGACAGAAGGCGAACGAGCGCTGAGTCGAGCAGCGACACGGGCGCGGCGATTCTATGCCGGGACGGGTCGCGCCCTGCGCTTAGGGGGTCTCGCGCATGAACCCCTGACGAGCAGCGCTCACGAGCGCCACCGCCTCGGGGAAAAGGACGCGCATCGCGTCACGGAGCGCGACCGCCTGCTCGTCGACGCCGCCCTGCGGCTGCACCTGCTGCAGGGCCGCCGCGGTCAGTTCGACGGCGGTATTGAGGGTGAGCGTCGCGAACTGCTCCCGCTGCGCCTCCTGCACCGACTCGGCCTGCTGCTCGGCGAACTCGCGCAGTCCGCGCATCAAGTCGTCGGGGTCGCCCCCGAACGGGAATCCGAAGCCTCCGCCTTCCATGCGGCAAGGGTAGCCGCGGCCCCTAGGTCAGCGGCACCTTGTGGTTGCGCTCCACCTCAGCGGCAAGCTCCTCGACCGCGCCGACCGCGGCCTGCATCGCCGTAGCGAAGGGAGAAACGCCGCTTTCGCCGAGCGCCTGCTCGAGGCGTCGGGAGGCCGAGCCGATCGCATCGAGGTACGCGCCACTCGCAACGCGCGGCTCTGGCTGGAACGTTTCGGCGAGCGACTCCGCGGCCGCTTCCGCCTCCTCGATTCCGACCGGGTTGTCCGTCGCGCGCAGCTCGGACAGCCGCGCCCGGAGCTCGGGCAGGTGACCGCCGCCCGCCGACTCCTCGGCCACCTCACAGAGCGCCGCGAGTGAAGCTGCATCTCGCACGAGCACACCCGCCGGCCGAGCGTCTCCGCCACGAGCACACCGGCGAGCTCCTCTCCCGGCGCCGCGAAGCCGGCGGCGACGTCCGCGATGCTCGCAACGTCCTCGGCGACCGTCATGCGGCCAGAATAGGGCTGTGGAAGCCACCGCTCGCACGCGCCACGCTCGTCAGCTGTTCGCGCCGCTCGGCCAGACGTACGACCGCTACGCACGCCTGCTCTCCTTCGGCCAGGACCCGCGCTGGCGATCGTTTCTCGTCTCGCGCGTTCCGCCCGACGCGCTCCGTGTGCTCGACGTCGCCTCGGGAACCGCGGCCGTAGCGATCGAGCTCGCCCGCGCCCAGTCCGCGCGGACGGTGGTCGGAGTCGACCAGAGCCCCGAAATGCTCGAGGCGGGGCGCGACCGGGTCGCGCAGGAAGGCCTGAGCGAGCGGATCGAGCTCCGCGACGGGCGTGCCGAGGCGTTGCCGTTCGCCGACGGAGAGGTCGACGCGCTCACCTTCACGTATCTCCTCCGCTACGTCGACGACGTTCCGGCAACCCTGCGCGAGCTGGCGAGGGTCGTCCGGCCCGGAGGAACGGTCGCGATGCTCGAGTTCGGTCTGCCGCGAGCCGCGTGGCGGCCGCTCTGGGAGCTCTACGTCCGAGTGGGACTCCCTGCGGCGGGAGCCGTCGTCTCACCGGGTTGGCGAGAGGTCGGAAGCTTCCTCGGCCCCAGCATCCGCGACTTCTGGCGGGAGTGGCCGGAGCCGCGCCTGTTCGACGCATGGCGCGAGGCGGGCCTCGCGGACGTGACCGCCCGCCGCATGAGCCTCGGGGGCGGGCTCGTCGTCTGGGGGCGGCGCGCGTGACGGCGACTCGTCCGCGGCCCGCGTTCTACGCGCTACGTTCGGGAGGCTGGCGCGACTACGTCACGTTGCTCCACCCGCCCTACACGCTCTGGCATCTCTCGTACGTGGCGGTCGGCGCGGCGCTCGCGCCGCGGATGGACTGGGCGCTGCTCGGCTGGACGACACTCGCGTTCGCGCTCGCAATGGGAGTGGGTGCACACGCGCTCGACGAGATGAAGGGGCGACCGCTGCAGACCCGCATCCCAAAGCCGGTGCTCGCG
>VAYN01000029.1:3322-4445 GCA_005885405.1 Actinomycetota bacterium
CGTCGTCGCATACAACCTCGAGCTGTTCGGCGGCAGGTTCCACGGCGGGCTCTGGTTCCCGGCCGCCTGGGGAGCCTTCCCCGCCCTCACGGCGTACTTCGCGTCGGCGCGGACGCTGCACAGCGCGGCGTTCGCGGCCGCCGGATACGCGTTCGCCTCGAGCTGGGCCCAGCGCCGCCTTTCGACACCGGTGCGGCTCGTCCGCCGCCGCATCATCGCGGTCGAGGGGAGGATGGAGCTCGACGACGGAACGACGCTCCCGCTCGACGCGGACGCGCTCGCGTCGGTCCCCGAGGCGGTGCTGAAGGCCCTCGCGGCGGCCACCGTCCTCGTCGCGGGCGCCCTGCTCCTGTTCCGCGCGAGCTAGCTCTACACTCAAGACAGTGGCGCTGACGACGATCGTCGATCTCATCTTCGCCGGCGGCGTCGTGCTCGCCGGCGTTGCGCTCGCAGGCGCGGCGCTCCAGCGCGCGCCGATCTCGATGCTCGCTTCTGTCGCCTCTCTCGAGGCAGCCGGAGCGATCGGGATCTGGGTGGCGTTCGCGCTGCGGCACGACCGGCCGCTGGCCGTGGCGGCGGGCGGCCTCACAGCTTGCGCACTCGTTGCCGGAGGCGCGGTTCTCCTACGCCGCGCGCTGCGACGCGTCGGAGCGATGGACGACCGTCTCGTTGAGGCCAAAGCGGATCTCCTCGCCGCTGTCGAACGCGAGAAGAGCACGCTCGGGGCCGAGCTCGAGCTCACGCTTGCGCGCGCACGCGCCGACTCGCGCTCGCTGCTCGAAGAACAGGAGCGCGAGATCGCCGAGGAGCGCCGGACGCTCGTCGCCGAGCGGGAGCACGACGCGACGACCACCCTCGGCGAGAAGCTCAACAAAGTTCAGGCGCAGATCGAACACCGGCTCGCCGAGTGGTCGCAGGATCTCGATCGCACCGCCGAGGCGACGAAGATGCGGATCGCCGAGCTCGAGCAGCGACAGCATCAGATGCTGCGGGAGATCGAGCTTCGGCTCACCGCGGACGCGGAGCGGCTGTCGGCCGAGAGCGAGGAACAGCGGACCGGCGTGGCGCGACTCCGCTCCGAGCTCAACCAAACGCTCGACGACGCCCTCGGGGCCGTCCGCAG
>VAYN01000001.1:0-6044 GCA_005885405.1 Actinomycetota bacterium
GCGAGGTCATAGCGGGCGGTGACGATCGAGATCGGCGCCTCGATCGCGCAGCAGGCGAGGCCGAAGGTGAGCGGGAAGATCGAGTTCGCCCGCGCCCAGTTCTGGACTTTCTCGAAGGTGGTGGTGACGACGCGTTCTTCGACGTAGCGCTCGAGGTCGTCGCCCTCGAGGTCGCCGCGCAACAGGTCGCGGGCGGAGACTTGCTTCTCACGCAGGCTGCGGCGCTCTACCTCCAATCCAACGCACCCTTTCGCCAGACGTAGACGAAGGCGACGAGGAGAAGGACGACGAAGGTGATCATCTCGCCGAGGACGAAGACGCTGTCGGCGTCCTTGAGGATCACCCCGATGGGGTAGAGAAAGATCACCTCGATGTCGAAGAGGATGAAGAGCATCGCGATCAAGTAGAAGGTGACGCCGAAGCGCAGCCCCTTGGTCGGCTCGACCGGGATCCCGGACTCGTACGGCTCGCCCTGGCGGCGGCTGGCGGCGGTCTCGCGCGCCGGCTTCTTCGGCCCCAGCAGATGGTTCAGCATCGCGAAGATGCCGCCGACCGTGAGGCCGAGGAAGGCGAAGACGAGAATCGGGAGGTAGGTCTTGAGCACGGGGAGGAAAAGGTGGCCGTCCACGCTGTTATACACCGACATTGTGACAACTTGCTACATAGTGCTTTTCCGCATCAGCAAGCCGAATCCCGACCCGTTTAGGCGGATATAAGCCGTGATCGGCCTCCATATCGCGGTGGGCGTGCTTTTGATCGTCCTCAATGCCGCTGCGGGCCTCGTCGGCGGCATCGCCTGGTATCGCAACCGCCCCTCGATCCGCTTCTGGTACCTGCTGCGGGCGGCCCAGGTCGCCGTCTTCCTCCAGGCCCTGATCGGCGGCCTCCTCGTCGTCACCGATCACGAACCCGAGGAAGGCCTCCACTACCTCTACGGAATCCTCCCCCTCTTCGTCTCCTTCATCGCTGAGGGGGCCCGGTTCGACGCCGCCCAGCGCGAGGTGGGAGACCTCGACCCCGAGACCCTCACCAGCGACGAACAGGAGTCCCTAGCCCTCGCGATCATTCGCCGCGAGATGGGGATCATGGCCGTCAGCTGCGGCGTCATCTTCTTCCTCGGGCTGCGCGCGGCCGGGACGAGCGGGCTCTAGCCGCTAAGCGGGCTCGCTGCGCGCGGCCCGGTCCTGACCGAGCTGGATCGCGGCGACGATGCTGAAGACGACGGCAGTGGCGAGGTGGAAGATCGCGTCGTTGACGTTGCTCGGGAAGGTGAAGACGTAGGCCGGCTGTTCCTCGAAGAGCGCCCAGACGCCGGTGATGTAAAGGGCGGCGGCGATGTAGAGGACGTAATAGAGCGCCCAGTCGGGGCGGCGGCAGAAGTAGAGGGCGGGACCGAAGAGGAGCAGGCCCGAGAGGGCGTGGATGCCGTTGAAGTCGACCCCGAGGACCTTCTCGGTCGGGGCGTTCGCTCCGATGTGGAAGCTCGGCTCGGCGACGAACCCGGCCAGCGCCCAGAGCAGCTCCAGGCTGGCGAGAATCAGCAACGACTTCTGGGCGAAGGTCCAGTCGCTCATCACGCCAGGGGACGGTACTCGCCGGCGTGGAAGACGAGGGGGTCGCCCTGCCTTGACTCCAGGGCCCGCACCTCGCCGGTGACGATGACGTGGTCGCCCGCCGAGATCACGTCGCGGAGGTCGCAGGCGATCCAGATCAGGGCGTCGTCGATCGCCGGCAGGCCGTCGCGCTCGCTCCAGGCGACGCCGGTCCACTTCTCGGCCACCGGCGCCTTGGTCGCGAATGCGCGGGCGATCGGCTCCTGGCCGGCGTGGAGGACGCTGATGCCGAAGCCGTCGGCGGCCTGGACCGCGAGCAGGGTGCGGGAGCCGCGGTCGAGGCAGGCCAGCATCATCATCGGCTCGATCGAGAGCGAGGAGACCGCGTTGGCGGTCGCTCCGGCGGGTCCGTCGGGGCCGTTCGCGGTGACGATCGTGACCCCGGTCGGGAGCCCTGACATGGCTACGCGGAAGGCGTCTGGATCGGGCGGCGGCATCGGCAAAGAGCGAAGTCGGCTCTAGACAATATGATGCCCGCCGCATGCGCCCAGTGCTGATCATCGCGATGGTCCTCGCCGCCGCCCTCGGTCTGGCGGCCTGCGGCTTCGGCGAAGAAATGATCTCGGTCTCCGACAAGGACCCCAATCACGAAGGGGCCGTCCTCTTCGCGACCCACTGCTCCGGCTGCCACACGCTCAGCGCCGCCGGCACCCAGGGCAGCGGCAACCGCGGCGAGCGGACCCAGGGCCCGAACCTGAACCAGCGGGTCGAGAGTTACGACGACGCCCTCTACGCGATCCAGAACGGCGGCTTCTCCGGCGCGATCATGCCGCAGAACATCGTCGTCGGCGAAGAAGCCAAGGCCGTCGCCAAATTCGTCGCCAAGTACGCGGGCTCAGAAGCCGAAGAGTCGCCCCGGCCGGGCCAAGAAAACCCCTAGGCGGGGGCTTCTCATGCTGGACCTGAAGGCGATCCGCTCCGAACCCGAGCGGTTCAAAGCGGCGTTGTCCCGGCGCGGGGCGGCCGAGCAGGTCGACGAGCTGGTGGCGCTGGACGCGCGCAGGCGGGAACTTCTGCCCGAGGTCGAGAACGCCCAGGCGGAGCGGAAGACGCTCTCGAAGCAGATCGGCGAACGCAAACAGGCGGGTGAGGAGGCCGAGGCCGAGCAGCTGATGGCGACCGTCGCCGGTCTGAAGGAGACGATCGAGTCCGGCAAAGAGGAGCTGGAGAAGGTCGAGGCCAAGCTCGACGAGCTGGCGTTGACGCTGCCCAACCTGCCCGACCCCGACGCCCCCGAAGGGATGACCGAGGACGACGCGGTGGTCCTGCGCGAGGTCGGCGAGCGTCCCGAGTTCGACTTCGAGCCGCGCGATCACCTCGAGATCGGCACCGAGCTCGGTCTGATCGAGATGGAGAAGGCCGCCGAGCTCTCCGGCTCCCGCTTCGCCTACCTGAAGGGCGACCTGGTCCTGCTCGAGCTGGCGCTGGTCCGTTTCGCGATCGAGACGGTCCGCGCCGAGGGCCACGAGCCGGTCATCCCCCCGGTCCTGGTCCGCGAAGAGGCGCTGGAGGGGACCGGGTTCTTGCCCGGCGACCGCGACCAGATCTACGAGATCCCCAAGGACGAGCTCTTCCTCACCGGCACCTCGGAGGTCGCCCTCGCCGGCCTCCACGCCGACCAGATCCTCGACGCCGACTCGCTGCCGCTCCGCTACTGCGCCTTCTCGACCTGCTTCCGCCGCGAGGCGGGGGCCGCGGGCCGCGACACCCGCGGCATCTTTCGCGTCCACCAGTTCGACAAGGTCGAGATGTTCTCGTTCGTCGAGCCCGGGGCCTCTCAGGAGGAGCACGAGCGCCTCCTCTCGATCGAGGAGCGGATCCTCGGCGAGCTGGAGATCCCCTACCGCGTCGTCAACGTCGCCGTCGGCGACCTCGGCGCCCCGGCCGCGAAGAAGTACGACTGCGAGGCCTGGATCCCGAGCCAGGGACGCTTCCGTGAGCTCACTTCCTGCTCGAACACGACCGACTACCAGGCGCGTCGCCTCGGCGCCCGCTACCGCCCGGCGGAGGGCGAGGCGCCGCAGCCGGTGCACACGCTCAACGGCACCGCTTGCGCTGTCGGGCGCACGATCATCGCCCTGATCGAGAACCGGCAGGAAAGCGACGGGAGTTTCACGCTACCTAAAACTTTGCATCCGTACGGGGCGCCTGAAAGAATCGCGCCACGATGAGCACGAGCGTCCGCGAGGCCAAACGGGTGGTGCTCTGCGATGACCACGAGATCGTCCGCGAGGCGATCAAGTCACGCATGGCAAATTCCACCGTCGTCGAGATCGTCGGCGAGGCCGCAAACGGCCGCGACGTCGTCCAGACCGTTAAGGAGCTGGAGCCCGACGTCCTCATCATCGACGTCGAGATGCCCAAGCGCGACGGGATCGAGGCGACTCGCGAGGTCCTCAAAGTCCGGCCGCGGACGAAGGTGATCATCTTCACCGCCCACGCCCAGCCCGACCTGCTGGCGCTCGCCCTGCGGGCCGGCGCCTCCGGCTACGTGCTGAAGTCGGCGCCGGCGGAGGACATCGCCAAAGCCGTCAAAGCGGTGACCGGGGGAGGAACCTTCCTCGGCGGTGACTTCGCCGGCGGCAAGCCCTCCGAGGTCGAGAAACTGCTCGAGCTCTCGCCGCGCGAGCGGCAAATCCTCGAGCTCCTGGCCGAGGGCCTGCGGGTGAAAGAAATCGCCGAACGGCTGCAGCTGAGCCCGGCGACCGTGCACACCCACGTGCGCAACGCGATCGCCAAGCTCGAGGTCGACACCCGCACCGAGGCAGTGGCGCTGGCGGTGCGCTTCAGCTACCTCGGCGCCGGCGGCGGCGCGCTCTAAAACGCGCAGGCGCCTTCGCGCCTGCGCAGGGCTACTCCTTCTTATCCAGCGTCAGGGCGCAGCCGTTGATGCAGTAGCGCTGGCCGCCTCTGTCCGCCGGGCCGTCGTCGAAGACGTGGCCGAGGTGGGCGTCGCAGTGCTTGCAGACGACCTCGGTGCGGCGCATGAAGAGGCTGTTGTCGGGCCGCAGCTCGACGTGCTCGAGGTTCGCCGGCTCGGTGAAGCTCGGCCAGCCGGTGCCGGAGTCGAACTTGGTGTCAGAGGAGAAGAGCTCGGTGCCGCAACAGACGCAGCGGTACATCCCCTCCGCCTTCTCATCCACGTAGGGGCCAGTGAACGCCCGCTCGGTGCCAGCCTTGCGGGTCACCTCGAACTGCTCCGGGCTGAGCTGCTCGCGCCACTCCTGCTCGCTTTTCTGGATCTTCGTCGCCATCTTTCTCCTTTCTTCTCTGTGCATAGAGAGTACGCCCCGGGTATTACGGGCCGATGACGAGCAGGGCTCGCGGCGGGGCGCTTACGATGCGCGCGTGCTCGACGCCTTCTACGAGCCCGATGGCGATCTCTTTCGTGCCACCGAGCTGACTCGCGGCCCTTGGGACCCCGGGGCCCAGCACGCCGGCCCGCCGGCGGCGCTGCTCGGCTTCGCGATCGAGCGGCTGCCGGAGGCCGACGAGTTCCAGGTCGGCCGCGTCACCTTCGAGATCCTCCGTTCGGTGCCGATCGGCCCGGTGCGAGTTGAGGCGCAGGTCGCGCGCCCGGGCAAGCGGGTGCAGATGTTCGAAGCGGCGCTGAGCGATGCCGAGGGGGAGGTGCTGATGCGGGCGCGCGGCTGGCGGCTGCGCAAGGCGCGGCTGGACCTCCCGGGCGAGGCGCTCCTCGCCAGCCAACCGCCGGCGCCGCCGGAGGAGGGAAGAGCCAGCGACTTCTTCCCGACCGAGCAGGAGCACGGCTACCACTCGGCGATGGAGGTGCGCTTCGTCGCCGGGGGCTTCCTCGAACCGGGCCCGGCGACCGCCTGGCTGCGGATGCGCCAGCCGCTGGTGGCGGGGGAGGAGCCGACGCCGCTGCAGCGCCTCCTCGTCGCCGCCGACGTCGGCAACGGGATCAGCGCCGCCCTCGACTTCCGGCGCTTCCTCTTCATCAACGTCGACCTCACCGTCCACCTCGAGCGGATGCCGAAGGGGGAGTGGATCGGCGTCGACGCGGCGACCCTGCCGCGCCCCAACGGCATTGGCACCGCCGAGTCGACCCTCTTCGACGTCGACAATGGCCGCGTCGGCCGCGCCCTGCAGACGCTGCTGATCAGCGAGCGGTAGGGGGCACTCCGCCCGCCGGGTGCAGGCGGGCGAAGATCATCAGCGCCGAGGCGAGGCAGACGGCGGCGGCGAAGAAGAAGGCGCCCTCGTAGCTGGTCAGCGCGGCGACGGCGCCGGCGATCGGCGCCCCGAGCCCGACCCCGGCGTCGAAGAAGGCGGTGTAGGTCCCCATTGCCGCGCCGCGCGCCTGCTGGGAGACCCGCCCGAGCGCGATCAGCATCAGCGACGGGTTGAGGAGGGCGAAGGCCGCTCCCATCGCCCAGCCGCCGATCAGGGCGACGGGAAGGCTGTGGG
>VAYN01000001.1:6062-8885 GCA_005885405.1 Actinomycetota bacterium
GCGCCGCGCCCATCCGGTCGGGCAGGTCGCCGAAGACGAGCCGGGTGAGGACGATCATCGCCGCGAAGGCGGCGAAGACCGTGGCGCCGTGGCCGACCCCGCGCGATTCCAGGTGCAAGACGACGAAGGTGGCGATGGCGGCGTAGCCGAATGAGGCGAGCCCGACCGCGAAGCCCGGGCCGACGGCCTCGGGCGCGATCAGGGGGTGCGGCTGCGCGTGGGCGAGCGGCTGGAACGGGTCGCGGGCGGCGACGGCGAAAAGCGCCCCCAGCACCGGCAGCGCTCCAGCGACGATCCAGACCAGGTCGTAGCCGCCGGCATCGAGTAGGACCTCGCCGAGAAGCGGCCCGATGCTGAGCCCGCCCCAAACCGCGAGCCCGTAGAGGCCGAGGACGCGGCCGCGCCGGTCCTCCGGCGCCAGGTCGACGATCCAGGCCGAGCCGGCCGTGTACACCGCGCCCTCGCCGGCGCCGAGGATCAGCCGAGCGACGATCAGGCCCGCGATCCCAAGGCTCGGCAGATAGAGGAAGCCGCTGAGCGCGACCAGGCAGGCGCCGGCCAGGACCGTCGGCTTGCGATGACGACGCCGACGGCGACATCGCCGGAATCGAGGGGCCCGTGGATGTAGCGGGGGAGGACCGGCAGCACCGAGCCGACGCCGACGAGGCCGCAGAAGGTGGCGGCGAAGACCCCGGCGAAGCTGAGGCCCGCCCGTTGGTCCGGGGCGGCCGTCGGTGAGGCCGACGAGCTCACGCGAGCAGGTCGCCGAGGCTGTCGACCACGTGGTCGGGCGCCGGGTCGGCGGTCTCGGCATCCTCGCGCGAGGTGGTGCCGCTGAGGACGAGGATCGTCTCCAGCCCGGCAGCGTGCCCACCGGCGATGTCCGAGGAGACGCGGTCGCCCACCATCGCCAATTTCAGGTTCCGTGGTTCTTTTGTCCTCTCATGGCGGACAAAGGAACCACGCAACGACTCGATCGCCATCTCGAACAGGTGCCGCTCGGGCTTGCCGGCGATCTCGGCGCGGCGGCCGGTGGCGGTCTCGACCGCGGCGAGGACGGAGCCGGTTCCGGGCAGCTCGCCGCCGGGATAGGGCATCGTCGGGTCGCGGCTGGTGGCGACGAAGGCGGCGCCGGCGTCGAGCGCCCGCTTGGCCGCCAGCAGCTCCTCGTAATCGAAGCCTCGGTGGCCGGAGACGACGACCGCGTCCGCCTCCCAGGCTGCCTCGCCCTCGAGCAGGGTCGCCCCCGTCGCCGCGACCATCTCCTTCAGCGCCGGCGCCCCGATCACGAGGGCGCTGCCGCCGTCCGCGGCGTCGCCGGCCAGGCGCGCCGCGACCATTCCGGCGGTCACCACCTGCTCGGGCGCCACCTCGACTCCGAGCTCCCGCAGTCGCTCCGCGTAGGCGGCGGGCGGCTTCCCCGGGTTGTTGGTGACGAAGACGATCCCCTTGCCTTCCTCGCGCAGCGCTCGCAGCGCCTCGGCCGAGCCCGGGACCGGCTCACGGCCGATCCAGACGACTCCGTCGAGGTCAAGCAGGAATCCGTCGAAGCGATCAGCGAGGGCCACGGCCGCACCCTATTTCCCCGACTCGATACGGTGCCCGGCAGTGAGCGCCAACGGACCAGTCGTCGTCGCCACCGACCTCCACCGCCGCTTCGGCGAGGGTGACACCGCCGTCGACGCGCTCGACGGCGTTACCACCGCCTTCGAGCGCGACCGCTTCACCGCGATCATGGGCCCCTCGGGGTCGGGCAAGTCGACCCTGATGCACATCCTCGCCGGCCTCGACAAGCCGACCTCGGGGGTGGTCGAGCTCGACGGCGTCGATATCACCAAGCTCGACGACGGCGAGCTGACCCAGCTGCGCCGCGACAAGCTCGGCTTCGTCTTCCAGTTCTTCAACCTGCTGCCGGTCTTGACCGCGGAGGAGAACCTCGTCCTGCCGCTCTCGATCGCTGGCCGCAAGCCCGATGAGGCTTGGGTTGACCAGCTGATCGCCACGGTTGGGCTCGAGGACCGCCGCACCCACCGCCCGGCCGAGCTCTCCGGAGGCCAGCAGCAGCGCGTCGCCGTCGCCCGTGCCCTGGTCAGCAAACCGGCGGTCGTCTTCGCCGACGAGCCGACCGGCAACCTCGACTCGAAAGCCAGCGCCGACGTGATGAAGCTGCTGCGCGGGGCCGTCGACGACTTCGACCAGACGGTGGTGATGGTCACTCACGACCCAGTTGCCGCCGCCCACGCGGACCGGCTGATCACGCTGCAGGACGGGAAGATCGTCAGTGACGCCGCCCCCGGCTCCGCCGACGACGTAATCGAGCTACAGAAGCAGCTTGACTAGCCTCGGCCTCAAGAGCCTCTGGGCTCGCAAGGTCCGGGCGGCGCTGACGAGCTTTGCCGTTTTCCTCGGCGTCGCCTTCGTCGCCGGCTCCTTCGTCCTCACCGACACGATCTTTGCCGCCTTCGACGAAATCTTCAGCGAGTCCCTGAAGGGGACGAGCGTAGTCATCACCGCCGACAACCCAGTCGAGCAGGAAAGCGGCGAAATCCCGACGATCAGCGCCTCACTGCTGCCGCGGGTAGTGCGCACGCCCGGGGTGCGCGAAGCCGCCGGCGCGATCTTCACCCCCGGCGCTTTCTTCGACGCGGAGAACGAAAAGATCGGCAACAAATTCCAGCCGAAGTTCATCTCCTCGACGTTGCCGGGAAAGCTCGAGTCGATGACCTACGTCGAGGGCCACCCTCCTCGCGGCCCAACGGAAGCCTCGCTCGACAAGGCGGCCGCCGATTCCGCCGACCTGAAGCCGGGCGACAAGATCAAGCT
>VAYN01000022.1 GCA_005885405.1 Actinomycetota bacterium
TCAAGGCGGCCGACGAGCGCTTCGAAGGAAAGGTGACCTCTCCGGCTGAAGTCTTCTATCCCGGCAAGAACCGCTATCCGTTCGGGGTCATGGACCACGAGGGCGGCCAGATCCCGGCCGCCGAAGTGGCGCTCTACCTGGCGAAGGTCCCGGTGCCGGAGCCGGGGGCGAAATCGAAATCCGGCAACAAAGGGCCACTCTCCAAAGCCCAGGCACAGGCGCTCGACCAGCCTGCCCGTGGCCCATATCCCGCCTCGATCGAAAGCCTGGTGACGAAGCCGGCTTTCCGCTCTGCCTCCACCGCGGACGACCCCGATGCGGCAACCGTCGTCTACTCGACCGAACTCGATCTCCCCAGCGCCGGAGAGTGGAAGCTCGCGGCAATCGTCAAGGAAGACGGAGAAACGATGGGCGCTCAGATGCCGGGCATCGTCGTCGGCCAGTTCAAGAAGATCCCGCGGCCGGGGCAGGAGGCCCCGCTGATCCGCACGCCGACCCCGCAGGACGTCGGTGGGGACCTTTCGAAGCTCACGACCCGCGTCCCTCCTGACGACCAGAACAAGGTGGATTACGCGGAAGCCCTCGGAAAAGAACCGATCGTGCTCTTGTTCGCGACCCCCGAGTTCTGCCAGAGTCGGGTTTGCGGCCCCGTCGTCGACGTGGCCGAGCAGGCCCAGCAGGAATACGGTGGCGAAGCGGCCTTCATCCACATGGAGATCTACAACGACAACGACCCCGCGCAAGGAGTCCGGCCCCAGGTGAGGAAGTTCCACCTGCCGACCGAGCCCTACCTGTTCACCATCGACCGCGGTGGCGTCGTCGCCGATGCGGTCGAGGGACCGTTCGGACTGAAGCTGATGCACGAAGCAGTCGACAAGGCGATCGCCAAATGAACGAGAAATCCGCAGCAACCGAGGAGGAGCTCCTGCAGTCGTTCGCCGAAGAGGCGAAGCGGCGCTGCGACGTGATCGCCGCCGGCCTTGCCACCGCCACCACGGACTTCGAGACGATGCGGGCCGAAGCGCACGCCCTCAAGGGCACCGCCAGCGTCGTCGGCCTGCGCCGCCTCGCCGAGCTCGCCGGCTTGATGGAGTCCGACCTCGCCGAAGCGAAGAAGACCGGCACGATCCGCGGCGGCCGCGACCACCAGATCGCCGACGCCGCCAAAGCCCTCGCCGACGGCGCCGCCGCCGCCGCCAAAGGCGAAGAAGAGCCCCCCGACGTCGGCCGCTCCCTCGCCCAGCTCTTCAGCGCCTAGCACCCAAACTCGCGGTACGCTCGCCCGGCGGGGCAGTAGCTCAGTTGGTTAGAGCAGCGGACTCATAATCCGTCGGTCCCTGGTTCGAGTCCAGGCTGCCCCATCGAATGCAGCGGGACGAGTTCTTCTGGCTACGCGTGATCGGCTGCGCAACCGCGGCGGCGCTGGCGACCGCGATCCTTGTCGCGGATGGCATCGGTACCGCCTTCCTCCTGCTCGTCGGCATTGCGGCCTTCGTCGCCGTCTTCCCCTGGCAACGACTGACGACCCTGAGGGCGGGACCCTTTGAGATGTCCTTGGAGCACGGTCAGATCAAGGCGGTCGTCGACTCGATCGAAATCGAGGGTGAGGCGAGAGAGAGGCTGATGGCGCTCCTCGCTCGGCTAAAGGGGGATATCGAGCTAGCCCGGGGAGGCCGTGTCCTCTGGGTCGATGACAAACCTAGGCGGGTCGTCGCCGAGCGGCGGTTGCTTCGAGCGCTTCAGATCGAGACCGTGATGGTCCCCTTCAGTCGAGATGCAGCCGAGACGCTGCGCCGCGACAACGATTTCGACCTGGTGATCACCAGTCTCTACAAGGGGAAGGAGCGAAGGGAGACGGGGCAGCCTACGGACGGGCGGCGCCCCGGGGTTCTCTTCGTCCAGTGGCTTCGCGGTGGCACCGACGAAGACTCGGTGATCTGTGAGATCTATGAGGAGGCAATCGCCGACAAGGTGGTGAACAACCTGCCGGTGATCTTCTATGTCGCGGGGGTCGAGATGGAAAAGCTGAAGCAGGCGATTCGCCCTGTGGCTGAGATGGAGCCGGGCGTCGAACTTGCCCAGAAGATGGAGGAATTCCTCGCTAAGGCGATCAGGTTGGTGGCCGACGCTCGGGCAGATCCGATCTCGGTGCCGGCCGAGAAGGCGCTCTTCTAGGGCATCCTCTAGACGACGGTCATCTGCAGAAGAGCCCCGATCGCGCCGCAGGCGAGAACCACCCACAGCACCGTCAGTTTCCCGTGCCATCTATTGAGGGCCAAGAACGCGCCGAGCGCCAGCACCGCCGTGTAGCCGTCGACGACGCTGGTGTCGAGGATTTCTACGGTGACGGCGGCGATTAGGCCGATTACCCCGGCGGCGATGCCGAGGAGGAACTGGTGCAGGCGTTCGTTTTCGGCGACTGCGACCAGCTGGCGGTGGAGGAAGATCGGGAAGCAGAAGGCGGGGATGAAGATGCCGAGGGTGATGACTATGGCGCCAACGAGGCCGCCGGCGAGGTAGCCGACGAAGGTGGCGAAGATGATCAGCGGCGCCGGCAGGATGCCGCCGATTGCGAGACCGTCGACAAACTGGCTCTCGGTCAGCCAGTGGTGCCCGTCGACGGCGCTGGCGTGGAGGAGCGGCACCACGGTGTAGGCGCCGCCGAAGGTGAGCAGGCCCGCCTTCAGCCCCTCGAGGAGGATTTCGCCGGTGAGGCCGATGGTGATCGCGCCCGCCGCGATCCACGGCAATGCCGGCAAACCGATGGCTATCGACGGGGTGCCGCCGCCGAACCAACCCCGCGCGCCGCGCCAGAGCTCGTAGGCGATCCCGCCCGCGAGCAGGACGAAGACGAAGCTGGCGTCGGCGAAGAAGGTGAGGACGAAGCCGGCGACGGCGATCAGGGCCAGCGGCACGTCCTTGATGAACGAGGTGCCGAGCCGGACCAACGCCCGCGCGACCAGCGCTCCGACTGCCGCGCTCAGCCCGTAGAAGAGGGCGTCGAGGTGTTCGGAGATGTTCGCCTCGACATAGAGGGCCGAGAGCCCCAGCATCAGCAGGAAGCCCGGCAGCATGAAGCCGAGCCCCGCCATCAAGCCGCCGAGCTTGCCGCCGCGGATCCGCCCGAAGTAGACGCAGAGCTCGTGCGCCTCCGGTCCCGGCAGCACCTGGTAGACCGCCAGCAGGCGCTGAAAGCTGAGCTCGTCTATCCACTTCTCCTCGTCGACGCACTCGCGCTTGATCATCGCGATCTGAGCCGCGGGCCCGCCCCAGGCGAGGCAGCCGAACTTGAGAAAGCGGAGGAAGATGGCACCCGGCGATTCCAAGGGGCTGTTTGTCTATCGCACCCGGGGGTAATCGCAGCCTGAGCCCCGATGTCGCGCCGTTCGCCCAGTTCGCGCCGATCCCGGGGATACACGGGACTGCGGAGTGGCGAGGTTGACGAGCCTCGGACCTGACCGCCGGTCAATGCACGCAACGCAACGACTGGAGGAATCTACGATGGCTGACGGAAGCGTTGGCGAAGCGCAGGATAAAGCGCAGGAAGTAGCCGGCCAAGCGCAGGAGAAAGCGCGCGAGGCCGCCGGCAGGGCGCAGGAGGGCGTCCGCCAACAGATCGATCAACGCTCGACTGAGGCCGGGGAGCGGGTCGCCAGCACCGCCCAGGACCTCCGCTCGGTGGGCGAGGAGCTGCGCAAACAGGGCAAGGATGCGCCGGCGAAACTGGCCGACCGGGCCGCCGAGCAAACGGAGCGGGTCGGTAGCTACCTGAAAGACAACGGGCCGGACAAGATGCTGGAAGACGTCGAGGACTTCGGCCGCCAGCGTCCGTGGGCGGTTCTCGCCGGCGGGGTGGCGGTCGGCGTAGTCGCCGCGCGCTTCCTCAAGGCCTCTAGCCGCAACCGCTACCAACAGCGGAGCGGGAGCCAGAACGGCGCCCAGTTGCCCCGTCGCTCGGCGGTCGAGCCGGTTGCGACGCCGCCGCCTCCGACCACTCAGCCGGTCACTCCGGCTCCGGCCACTCCGGTGATGACGCCATGAGCACCGCCAACGGAGAGGCGAACGAGCTGCGGTCGCACTCCACCGGGGAGCTGGTCAAACAGCTCTCCGAGCAGACGACCACGCTCGTCCGCAAAGAGATCGAGCTGGCGAGGGCCGAGCTCACCGCGAAAGGCAAGGTCGCGGGGCAGGGCGCCGGCATGTTCGGCGGCGCCGCTGTAGTCGGGCTCCTCGCCCTCGGAACCCTGACGGTGGTGATCCTCGCCCTGCTCGACAAGGCGATGGACCTCTGGGTTGCCGCCCTCATCGTCACCCTCGTCTACGGGGCCGTTGCCGCGGTCCTGGCGATGCGGGGAAGGGACCGAGTCAAAGAGGGGATGCCGCCCGCCCCAGAACAGACCGTCGAAACCGTGAAGGAGGACGTGCAATGGGCCAAGAGCCAAGCCAAATCCGCCAGGAGATAGAGGAGACGCGAGCCGAAATGGGTGACACCGTGGACGCTCTCGCCTACAAGACCGACGTCAAAACTCGGGTCAAAGAGTCGATCTCAGACAAGCGCGAGCGCCTGATCGAGCAGGTCCAGGGGACCAAAGACAAAGTCGGCGACGCCACCCCGGACGGCCAGCAGGTCAAAGAGGGGGCGCGCCAGGCAGTCGGCGTCGCCCAGGAGAACCCGCTCGGGCTGGCGATCGGCGGCGTTGCCGCCGGCTTTCTCGCCGGGATGCTGCTTCCGAGCACGAAGATCGAGGACGAACGGGTCGGGCCAATCGCCGACCAGGTGAAGGAAACCGCGGCCGAAACCGGCCAGGAGGCACTCGAGCGCGGCCGCGAGGTCGCCAGCCAGGTGGCCGAGCAGGCCGTCGAAGGCGCCAAAGAAGTCGGCCAGGAAGCGGTCGACACCGCCAAAGAAGCGGGACAGGAGCAGGCCGAGGGGCTGAAAGACAGCGCCAAAGAGAGCGCGGAGGAAGTCAAAGAGCAGGCCCGAGCCTGAGTAATCGGAGTGGGCTCCCAGCCGGGGGCCCACTCCTAGGAAATCCGCCGTCTTAGAAACGCCGATGTAGGAAATCGGGGGACGCTAGTTTTATCTGCGATGACCGAAATCGATGTCGATCTGACGGCGCTTCTTCCCCCGGATCTGCCCGATGGAAGGGAAGCGGTTGCAGAGGGGAAAGCCCTCGCTCGCGATGTCGAGCGCTCCCGTTCTCTCTTCTGCGAGGAGAAGGGCGTTTCCTCGGAGCGCGAGTGGCGCGAACGCGCCCGCACGGAGGGTTTTGCCTGCACCTGCATGAACATCGGCCTCGCCACCTGGGCCGACACCCGCGAGGCCCTCGGGCTGATCCACGAAGACGCGCTCTCGCGCGGGGTGAGGCCGCCGGACCGCTTCAACCTGATCGCCGAGCGCCGGATGGGCCTGCCAAAAGACAAGCGCGCGGCTGCGGCCCAGGAAACCGGGCCGGTGATGATGACCGAGCAGGACTGGTGGGAGCTCGCCCATACGGTGCCGATCCAGCCCGAGGCCGCTGACAACACGATCGGCGGACCGGGCTCGGTGGAGAACGCGATCGATGCACTGAGGGCCGGGATCACCACCATCGGCGTCCTCTCCCAGTATTCCTGGCGCTGGCCCTACTTCGACGACGACGTCACCCAGACGATGGAGGTGCTGAAGGCGGCCGGGCTGCTCGCGGCCTTCAAAGACGACGGCGTTATCTTCGACTCATACCTGGAGGATGGCTACCCTGGCGTCTTCCACGACTACGCCAACTACATCGGTTGGGCGATCCTGGAGCGCTACATCAGCGAAGAGCTGATCGGCGCCGCCTATTCCCCCTCCTGGGGTGGCCTGACGCAGAACCCGGTGGTCAAGTCGGCGGTGACGCTGGCTCTGGAAGCGGTCAACCCCGACCGGGTCCCCCTCTCCTACGTCCAGGGCGACACGATCGGCAACACGCCGGATTTCGACGCCAACATGGCGGTCTTGAACACTGACGTCCTCTTCATGAAGATGGTCGACCGCCGCTACCGGCTCGGCACCGCCCCGATCGCGGTGCCTGTCACCGAGACCGAACGGATTCCCTCCTGGGACGAGGTGGCGACGGTGCAGACGATCAGCCGCCGGCTCGAGGACTACGCGCCGATGGTCGACCCGGTCGTCAACTGGGGCAGGATCGAGGCGATGCGGGACGAACTCGTCCGCGGCGGCCGCGCCTTTTTCGAGGCGGCGATCGCCGGGCTCTCAAGTGCCGGCATCGACGTCCGCGACCCGGCGCAGCTGCTGCTGGTGGTGAAACGGCTCGGCTCAGCTCGCTGTGAGGAGCTGTTCGGGGCCGGGACGCCGAACCCCGAGTACCCCCGCGGCCGCCGTCCGGTTCTCGAAACGGACCTGGTGAGAAGCACGATGCAGGAGCGCGAGCGGCTGCTTGCCGAGCTGCGAGGTCGCAGCGAAGAGGAGGCGATCCGCGGGATGAAGGTCCTCGTCACCTCCACCGATGTCCATGAGTTCGCTGAGTTCCTGCTTTCCTCGACGCTCTCCGCGGTGGGGGCCGAGGTAATCGATTTCGGCGTCAACCGCGACCCCGAGGACATCGTTAAAGCGGTGATCGAGACCGACGCCGACGCCGTCGTCATCAGCACCCACAACGGCGTCGCCCGCTCTTTCGGGCAGCGCCTGATGGGAGAGCTCGACTCCGCCGGCGCCGGCGGAGTCGCCGTCTTCATGGGCGGCGTCCTCAACGAAGACGTCGACGGCTCCGAGATCCCGGTCGACGTCAGCGCCGATCTCAACGCAAACGGGATCAGCACGCCGGGCACGATCGACCGCCTCGTCGATGCGCTGGGCGAGAGGCGCGGCGGCGGGGTCGCTGCGTGACGAGCGCGTGAGCGTCGTCGCGCTCGCGGATTTCGGCAGCACCTACACCAAGGTTCGCCTGGTCGACCCGGCTGAGGGGCGACTCCTGGCGCAGGCCGAGGCGCCGACCAGCATCGCCACCGACCTGATGGACGGCTACGCCGCGGCGCTCGAGGCGGCGACGAAGCAGGCCAAGAAGCCGGTGTCGGTCGAGCAGCAACTCGCCGTCTCCAGCGCCGGCGGCGGTCTCAGAGTGGCAGCGGTCGGCCTGGTGGCCGACATGACCGCCGCCGCGGCGCGCCAGACGGCGTTGAACGCGGGCGCTCGCGTGGAGCTCGTGCTCGCCGGCAGCCTCGGGGAGGAGCAGCTCGACGAGCTGCAGGCGGTGCGACCAGAGATCGTCCTTTTCGCCGGCGGCACCGACGGCGGCCAGGCCGACCTGGTCATGGAGAACGCCCGTCGCCTCGCTTCGCGGCAGCTTTCCGGGTTCGTCGTCGTCGCCTGCAACGCGGACGTGGCCGAGGAGGCGGCCGACTTGCTCCGCGCTGCGGGCATCGGCGCGGAAGTCGCCGGCAACGTGATGCCGGAGCTGGGCCGGCTGGAGATCGACTCCGCCCGCGAAGCGATCCTGCGCGCCTTCCTCGACCACGTAATCGGCGGCAAGGGGCTGAGCGCGGGCGCCGAGTTCGCGCAGATGGTGAGGATGCCGACCCCTGAGGCCGTCCTCGAAGCGACGCGGCTGCTCGCCCGCGGCACCAATGACCAGCCCGGCCTCGGCGATCTGATCGTTGTCGACGTTGGCGGCGCCACCACCGACGTCCACTCCGACCGCGCCGCCGAGGCGGCGGCGCCGGGGGTGGAGGACCCGCTGCTGCCGCCCCCACCGACGCTCCGCACGGTCGAGGGGGACCTCGGTCTCCGGGCCGGCGCGCCGGGCGTACTCGCCGCCGATCGTTCCTGGGTCGAGGCTGAATCCAGGCTCGGCGAGGAGGCGATCAGACGAGCTGTCTCGTATCGGACCGAGAGCCCGGAGTGGATTCCGGAGGACGGGGAGGAGGCTCGGTTCGATGGCCTCCTCGCAGTTGGCTGCACGACCCACGCCCTCACCCGTCATTGCGGGACGATGCTGCTCAGTCGCAGCGAGGCGGGGCCGCCGACGCTGGTCCGCTCCGGGCCGGATCTTCGAGAGGTGGCCCGGGTGCTGGGTACTGGTGGGGTTTTCGCCCACCGGGACGATGGGGAGTGGGTTCTTCGCCAGGCGCTCGCCCGGCGCGCCCCTCGCTCACTGGCGCCCCGGGATGCCGAAGTGGGTATCGACCGCAAGTACCTCCTCGCCGCCGCCGGCCTCCTCGCCAGCGAGGACCCCGATGCTGCGCTGCGCCTCCTACGGCGGGAGCTCCACCTTGCCCGTAGCTAGACACAGAGACCACTTGACGGCCGCAGAGCGGGCGGCAGCGGTCCGGGCAATACCCGATGATTACCCGAAAGGGAACTGAGGAGGAAGATGTTCAGGCGGCGCCAAAAGCAGAGCATCACGCGGATCTTCTACGCGGGGGACGTGCACGGGTCGCGGGTCTGCTGGAAGAAGTTCGTCAATGCTGCCGCTCATTACCCGGCGGATGCTCTCGTCATGGGCGGGGACCTGACCGGAAAGGCGTTGGTTCCGATCGTGCGCGAAGGCGACGGCTCCTACCGGGCTCGGGTAATCGGCGAGTCACGGGTCGCCCACACCGCTGAGGAGCTCGATCAGATGCAGCAGGCGATCTCGACCAACGGGATGTACGCGCTGATCGTCGATCAGGACGAGGCCCGCAGCCTGCAGGAAGACTCCGACAAACGGGATCGAGCCTTCGAAAAGGCGCTGCTGGACGAGCTGCGGCTCTGGATCGAGTTCGCCGACGAGCGCCTCGCCGGTAGCGAAGCCCGCGCTTACGTCATCCCCGGCAACGACGACCCGTGGTCGATCGACGAAGTACTCGAGTCGGGAACCTGCGTCGATGCCTGTGACGAGACCATACGGATGCTGGGTCCGCACGAGATGGTCTCGTTCGGTTATTCCAACCGCACCCCGTGGCAGACCCCGCGCGAGCTCGACGAGGACGAGATCTACTCACGGTTGAAGCGGCTCACCGACCAGCTGGAGGCTCCGGAACGGGCGATCTTCAACATCCACGTCCCGCCTTACGAAAGCAGCCTCGACACCGCCTTCGAGATTGACCAGGACCTTCGCTACGTGACCAAGGGGGGGCGACCGCACGAGATCGCCACCGGCAGCCCGGCGGTCCGCCAGATAATCGAGGAGGCGCAGCCGCTCCTGAGTCTGCACGGTCACATCCACGAGAGCAAAGGTGTGACGAAGATTGGACATACGGTGGCAATCAACCCCGGTTCCGATTACGGTAGCGGCCACCTCGACGGCTGCCTCATTCACCTGGCGGCCGATCGTGTGGTTAACCAGTACCTGGTGTCGGGATGAAGACGGGGACGAAAGGGGAAGGAATGGCCTCGCAGGGGGAGTCGACGGGGACCTATGCACGCCGTGCCACTGGCTTGGTGCGGGAAGTTTCTCCGTTCTCGACCCTGGTCTTCAACATGGCGGGGCAGCCGACGGCGGTCTTCCTCGCGATCTCGATCTTCTTCACCCTCGGGCTCTACCCGGGGGGTTCGATCTGGCTTGGCTTTGCGATGGCTCTCGTCGTCGCGATCGTGATCTGCGTCTGTTACGGCCTCTTCACCTCGGCGATCCCGCGCAGTGGTGGTGACTACGTCCTCGTTGGTCGTGTCACCCATCCGGTTATCGGCTTGGTGTCCTCGTTCTTCTGGACCTCCGGAGTGATTCTCTCGATCGCCTTCATCGCTTTGGCTTTCGTCACCGTTGCGCTGGGGCCGTCGCTGACGGCGGTGGGGCTGGTCAGCGGCCAGGACTCGCTTGTCACCGCCGGCGAAGACATCTTGGTCAGCAAGGGCTGGCAGTTCGGGATCGGGACCGCACTGATCCTTGGCTCTGCTGTTCTGCTGGCCGGAGGCTGGCGCTGGACGACGCGGATCATGAACGGACTCTGGGCGATCACGATGCTCGGCCTGGCGACCGTGTTCCTGGTCCTCCTCTTCAAGAGCCATGCCGGGTTCGTCAACAGCTTCAACCAGTTCGCCGGCTCGATCACCGGCGAACCCGACACCTACGGCGCGGTGATCGAAAGCGCCCACAAGGAAGGAGTCGACACCAGCCCCGCCTTCAGCATGGACAACACCTGGCCGGTGTGGGCGTCTATCTGCGGCCTCTCCCTGTTCGGTTGGCTCTCGATCTACATCTCGGGCGAGGTGCGGCGAGCGAGGGACACGACCCAGATGAAAGTCATGAGCCTAGGAGCCGTTCTCCACATCGGGATCGCGGCGATCCTCGCCGTCCTCTTCTTCGCCAGGTTCGGCCACGACTTTTTCGTCGCGATCAACTCGCTGGGCGAAAGCTACCCCTTTGCGGCGCCGCCCTATTACACGTTCCTGGCCTCGATCGCAGGCGGCAGCACCCTCCTCGCCTGGTGGCTTTTCATCGCTTTCGCGGCCGCCTTCCCGCTACTGATGATCCCCAACATCACGATCGCGGTCCGGACCTTCTTCGCCTGGGCTCTGGACGGCCTACTGCCGACCCGGTTCGCCCAAGTCTCCTCTCGGACCCATGCTCCCCATTACGCGATCGGCCTCACGGTCACCCTCAGCATCATCGTCCTCGGCTGGGCCGTCTTCAACAACGAAGGCTTCCAGAGTGTCCTCGTCGAGGCGATCCTCCTGCAGCTGGTGACGATGATCCTGATCGGGGTCTCCGCCGTGCTGCTGCCCTACCGCCGGCCCGACGCCTGGCGCTCTTCGGCGACCACCCGGCGCCTGTTCGGGATCCCCGTGGTCGCGGTTGCCGGCGGGCTGGTCGCGATCCTGTTGACGGTCCTCTACTACGTCTTCCTGCACTACCCCGACCTTGGGATCGACAAGGGTCAGTTCTACCGCGACTGCGCGATCATCCTCGGGGCAGCGCTTCTGACGTTCTTCATCGCCCGCACCGCTCGTCTGCGTCAGGGTGTCGACGTGGACAAGCTGGCGGCGGAGATCCCGCCGGAATAGTGGCCGAGGACTACACCAAGCCGCTCCCGGATCCCGTCGCCGAGGGGCTCCGGCTAGCGGAAGGCGCCGCTGAGCGGGATCTGCCGCTGCGAGTGCTCGGCGGGGTCGCGGTCGCGATCCTCTGCCCGAGCAGCCGGCGGCCACCGCTGGCGCGGGATTACGCCGACATCGACTTCGCCACCACCGGGTCCGCCAAGGAGGGTGTGATCGAGTTGATGGAAGCTTTTGGTTACAGCGGGGACCGGGAGTTCAACATCCTCCACGGCCACCGCCGTCTCTTTTTCTGGGATGAGAGCAATCAGCGACAGGTGGACGTGTTCGTCGATGAGGCAAACCTCTGTCACCGGATCGACTTGAAGCGCCGAATCGAGTCCGTGCCTCTCACTCTCTCGCTCGCAGACCTCACCGTGTTGAAGCTTCAGATCATCGAGACCAACGAAAAGGATTACCTCGACATCTGCGCGATCTTTGCCGACCACGACCTCACCCTCGATGAGAGCGGTGTCAACTCTTCGTATGTGTCCCAGTTGGGAGCAGGTGACTGGGGGCTTTGGAAGACGATGGAGCTGGTGGCCGAGCGCAGTGAACGGTTTGCCCTCGGTTTGTCCGGATTTGAAGCGTCGGAGCTCGTCGCCGAACGCCTGCGGCGCCTCCGCGCCGAGCTGGACAGCGTTCCCAAGTCGCGACGGTGGAAGCTGCGGGCGCGGGTCGGGGAGCGGAAGCGATGGTACGAGGTTCCCGAGGAAGTCCAGTAAGAATGGTCATGTCACATCTATTGGATAGTCTCGCCTATGTGAAGAGGCTGACTAATCGTCTCCGGAAGGGCCAAAGGTGACTCGCCCGCGTCGGGGGGAGCCGCGCGCGAGGACGAAGATCCTCGAGGCCAGCCGGAGGCTCTTTGCCAGGCGCGGTTTCTCGGAGACCTCGATGGGGGACATCGCGCGGACGGCGCAGGTGGCCCGAGCAACGGTCTACAACAACTTCGACGACAAGCAGGACATCCTCGCCGAGATCATCCGCGATTACATGACCGGCTACGCGATGATCGCCACGCGCCTTCGTGAAAATGCCCGCTCAGGAGAAACTTCGTTTGACCTGATCCAGGAGATGGTTCGCGAAGCTCTGAGCTGGCGGGTCAAGAACGCTGACCTGCGGCCAATCGTCGCGGTCGCCAAGAACCTACGCGGCAGCGGCTGGGAGGAGGCGGACAAAGCGGCTGACGATGCCCTCCTGGGCTGGATCATCGACGTCCACGCCGCCGACGCCGATGCCGGCCTGATCCGTGAGGACATCGACCTCGAGTTCGGGGTCCGCGCAGCCTTCGCAATGATCGAGTCGGTGCTCTCCTCCTTCGATGTCACCTCTAGCGAAGAGGACATCGACAAGGCCGCCCACCAGCTCGCGCTTCTGCACTGGTACTCAATTTGTTCCGTGCCGCCAGAGGCGGCCCCGCGCAGTCCCCTGGGACGCAAGAAGTCACCTGCAGAATCCTAGACAAACTGTCCAGTCTGGACTATTGTGGGTGGTCGCGTGTCCAGTCCAGATCATCTCGCAGGGGATCTGGCCCACCTAGTCCACCCCCTGACCGATCACTCTCAGTTGCCTTCCACTGGGCCGCTGGTGATCGTCCGCGGCGAAGGATGCGAGTTGGTTGCCGCAGAAGGCCGGCGGCTGATCGATGGCTGCTCAGGGCTCTGGACCGTCAACCTCGGCCATGGCCGAAACGACCTGGTCAAGGCAGCCGGAGCTCAACTTCAGACCCTGCCGTACCTCTCCACCTTCGGCGGCGTTTCCTCGCCGCCCGCGATTGAGCTGGCCGAGCGGATTACCGCGCTGACGCCAGGCCTGAGCGGCGTCTTCTTCGTCAGCGGCGGTAGTGAGGCCAACGAGAGCGCGATCAAGCTGGCGCGGCGCCACTGGATTCACCGTGGAATGCCGCAGAAGTCGATCGTCCTCGCGCACGACAGGGGGTACCACGGGCTGTCGGGGGTTACGACCACGGCGACTCGGCTGCGGGCCTACCACCCCGACTTCGGGGACCCCGCCCCCGACGTGGTCGAGGTGCCGGCGCCGTACACCTACCGATGCGAGGCCGGTGTGCCGTGTGACCCTGCGGTTTGCCCGATCTGTCAAGGAGATGCACTCGAGCGGAAGATCGAAGAGATCGGGCCCGATCGGGTGGCCGCCCTCATCGTCGAGCCGGTCTTCGGCTCCGGCGGGGTGATCGTGCCGCCGGCGGGCTACCTACGACGCCTGCGCGAGGTCTGCGACCGGCACGACGTGTTGCTGATCGTCGACGAGGTGATCACCGGCTTCGGTCGCACCGGGACCTGGTTTGCCTGCGAGGACGAAGGAGTCGTCGCCGACATGATCACCTTCGCCAAGGGCGTGACCAACGGCTACATCCCGCTGGGCGGGGTGGTCCTCAGCGATGCACTCTGGGACGAGCTCCGCGACCCAGGGCGCAGGCCGGGCTACCTGATGCATGGCTTTACGCACTCGGGCCATCCGGTCGCCTGTGCAGTTGCCCTGGCGACGATCGAGGCGATCGAGCGAGAGGACCTTCTGGTGCAGGTGGGGGAGAGCAGCGAGCTTCTCGCCGATGCAGTAGCCCCGCTTCGAGACCTTCCAGAAGTCGGGGAGGTCCGCCAGGCCGGGTTGATGGTCGGCGTCGAGCTGGTCGCCGACCGGGAGACCCGGCAACGCTGGCCGGTCGAGGCGGAGCGCGGCCGCCGTGCCGCCTACGCGGCACGGGATCGAGGACTGCTCACCCGCGGCCTCTTGGACGACATCCTCTGCTTCGCGCCGCCGTTCACCATCTCAGAGCAGATGCTGCGGCTCTCCGTGGAGATCCTCGGTGAGAGCATCGCCGCCACCGGGGACCTCCACGCCGAACCACGCGTCTAGGGCAGGTACTTTTCCGCCTGTTCCTTGGCTTCTTCGATGCCTTTTTCAGCCTTAGCCTGACCTTCTTCAAGGCCCTCTTCGGCTTCCTTCTGGGCCTTTTCGAACTTCTTCTTGGTCTTGCCGTTGACCTCTTCCTTGGCTTCTTCGAGGCCCTTCTTGGTCTTTTCGACGCCTTCGTCGATCGCTTCTTCGGCCTTCTTCGTGCCTTCTTCGACCTGCGTTTCGGCCTGTTCCTGAATCGTCCCGGTGGTGTCGTCACTGCTGCCGCAGCCGGACCAGACGACGCCGCCGGCGGCGATCGCGATCACGGCGAACAGCGAGAGAATGGGGCGCGGCTTTTTGCTCATTAATGCTCCAGATCGTTGCTGTTTAACGTGGCGGCAGTGAATCAGACCGAGCCGGACAGCTTCGAATCTCTGGTCGCCGACGCGATCGACGCCCTCCCCGAGGAATTTCAGCGCCTGCTGGAGCGGGTCGCAGTAGTCGTCTCTGACCTCGGCTTCGAGCGGCATGCCTACGGCGAGTACTTCGGTGACGGGGTCGCGGCCGAACGCTACGAGGACCGGATCGTGATCTACCGCGACACCCTCGAACGGGACTTCGGCCACGACCGTGGACTGCTCGCCCGCCAGGTGGAGCAGACTCTGCGGCACGAGCTCGCCCACCACCTCGGCTGGGACGAGGGCGGCGTCGGCGGCCTCGGCCTCTAGTCAGCGAACCCGGCAGGTCTGTTCGATGTTTTCGCTGATCTCGCTGTGCCCTTCGAAGCGGAAGGTGCCGCGAGCGAAGACGAAGGGCGCGATCGTGAAGTCGCCCGGGGCGGTGCAGGCGGCTGAGACATAGCTGCGGCGCTTGCCCGCGTATGAGTAGCGCCGGTCAATCGTCAGGTCGATCTCGGTTACCGAGCCGAGGCCGCCGCCCAGGCGGGGGATCTTCGCTCGCAGGAGGGTGCCGAACCTTCCCTTGCTGAGATGTTGAATCGCCAGCGGCACCACCAAGGTGAAGCGAACGGGAACGCCGGCGAAGAGGTGGAGGACCAGGGCCTGCTTCCCCCGCTGGCGGCTGTTGAAGGCGAGGATCTTGCCGGTGGCGGTGACCTCCTTGCCGAGCTGGACGTCGGCGCTGAAGTTGCCGCGTCCCACCAGCGCCGGGCGGCAGCGTTCCAGCGCCGCTTCGGTGCTGGTCGATTGCAGGATCGGCGCCGAGCAGACCGGCAGGCCCTTGCTGTAGAGGCGGCCGTTGCGGTGGATCGCGATTTCCAGCCAGCGCAGCGGCGGCGGATGGCTTCCATCGGTGGTGGCGATCCGGCCCGAGACCTCGACGCTGACGGGGGCGCTGCGGTCCCGGGGCAGCGCGTGTGGCGTGAAGTCGGCGTTGAAGGTGAGTTCGAGACCGNNNGGGATGAAAAATCGGCGGCGCATGCTCCTAGCGGCGAGTCTAGGCGCTCGCTTCCGCGACCGAGATTGAGCGATGACTAAGGGTTAAGAGCCGTCGCGATCGTCGGGGCGGGTTACTCGTTCGGCCCGCTGCCGGACTTCTTCGCTTGCTTCCTTGGTGGCGGCGAAAGCCTCGTCGCGGGCGGCGGCGATCCCCTCGCTGGGCTTGCCGCCGACGATGTCGCGGAAGGCTTCCTTGAAGCGCTCGGTGCGGCGGTCCGGGGTGAAGCGCTCTTCCGAGCGGGCCTGCTTGCGGGGGTTGCGCTCGTGATAGCGGCGGCGTGCCCAGGCCGACTCCGGCTTGCCGAGGCGGCAGGCACCGTAGAGCGCGATCGGAAAGATGAAGAAGCCGATGCTGCCGTGCATCACCCGCCCCTTGGCGAAGCAGATCGCGACGAGGCAGAAGACGAGCAGGGCGCTGAGGACGGTGCCGAGGATCGCGCCGACATCCCCCTCTTCGATCGTGAACGGGGTGAAGCCGAGCAGGGCGAGCATCATCAGCGCCGCCGCGATCACCGTGGCATCGATCGAGGCACGCCCCTCCTTCGCCCAGTAGACGTCGTCGAGGTAGACCCAGAGGGCGAACTCGTCGATCGTCAGGCCGGCGCCGATCCCGAAGGCGAAGGCGCAGATCTCCGTCCAGGGGCTGTTGCCGAAGGCGGCGAAGCCGCCGGCGCCAGCGGCCATCATCGTCACGATCCCGAAGACGAGGTGGTGGAGGTGGACGCCGCTGTCGCTGACGATGCTGCCGGGCCACCAGGGCACCTTCGGGCTGCGCATCAGCCGCGTGCTCATGCGGATGAAAGCGAAGGAGAGAAGGAAGCCCATGAGGACGAGGTAGAGCCCCTGCAGCTCGTGCTCGGAGATGCGGTTCCAGAAGTCGGTGACGATCGAGGCGGTGCTCATGCCGGCACTGGGGTCGCGCGTATGGACGGCGCCTGTTCATTCCGCGCCGCGATCAGGTCGAGGGTGAGCAGGACGGCGGCGATCGCGAAGATCGGCGAGAGGGCGATGTCGGTTACTGCCTCGGCGAGCCAGGTGGCGAGGAAGGTGTGACCGAAGAGGTCGTGGACCAGGGCGGCGAGCAGGTGCCCGATCCCGTCGCCGATGACCTGGATTGGGAGCAGAACCCAGAGGACGAGCCAGAAGTTTCCCCAGACCAGGCGCATGCTGCGAGTTAGCGCCCCGCGCGCGGTGCGCTCCTCCAGCTCAACCACCGGACCGGCGAGGCCGAACCAGACGAAAACGAGTAGGCCGGGGAGGATGCCGAGCAGGAGTCCGACCGCGACACCGACCACGTAGACGAGGTCGACAGCGATCAGGCGGCCGTAGTTGAGGCGCCGGGCGATCTCGCGCAGCGGCGGTGGATCCTCGCCGTGAGGGTGGGTGAGCGAGATCGCGATCGCGCCGCTGAAGAAGACCTCGCCGATCAGCCCGGTGGCGGTGATCGCCCCGACAGCGAGGACCAGTGCCGCGACTTTAATCCCGTTGGTGAGGTCGAGCGATTCGAGCTCGACGTTCATCGTCAGCGCGTCGAGCAAGGCAAGCGGCACGAAGACGACCAGGGCCAGCAGCAGGAGCGAGGGGGCCCAGGAGCGGTAGGTCCGCCAGATTCGGCTGTAGGTGGAGCCGACTCGCCGGGGAAGGCTCACCGGCGACGATCGCGGCGACCGGCCGGCCGCCGACCCCGCGCCTCCAGTCGCGACTGGCTTGACTCGGCCGCGGGTATCTTCTTCAGCCGCCCGAGCTCGGGGATCAGAATCTCTTCGGCGCAGCGCCGGTGCCAGTGGTGATGATCGGTGCCGCCGAGCCGGCGGACGAACTGAACGATCGTGTGGTCCTCGCCGACCGGGATCTCCCCATGGCACCCCGGGCAGTGGTAGAGCTTGCGGGCGATCCCGCGGATCAGCCAGGTCTCGTCACCCTCTTCGTTGAGGCCGAAGAGGCTCCAGCGTTTGCTCGGCTCCCCCTCGAACCGATCCACCTCAGCGCCTCGACATCCAGGCGAAGCCGGCGGCCATCGCCACGTTGGCGACTCCCGCCAGCTGCAGGCCCAGCTTCGCGCCGGGGCGGCTCACCGCCGGTGAGGCAGACCAGAGGGCGTCGGTGGCGATCTCGGTCCCGCGCAGCCAGGCCAACGACTGCCAGTCGGCCGCCGAGCCGCGGCGGTCGGCCACCAGGTGGGCGGCGGCGAAGGTGAGCCAGATCGGGCCGCAGCGGCGGAAGAGGTGCTTCGCATCCGGCGAGGGCTCCTCGTGACCGAGCACCTTCAGGGTCGCCGCGGGCGCCGCGATCGCAGCGCTGCCGAGCAGAAGATCGAAAACGATCATGTTGCGGTTGGTGAGGCGCAGGGCCTCTTCCAGGGTCATCGCAGGACGAATCCAACCAGAACCTGGAAGGGAAAGCGTCAGGTTCGGCGAAATGGACCGCCGTGACCAAGACCGCAACGAAGTCCCCACAGCTCAAAAGCCTTTCCGACTACATCCAGGAGCGTTTCGAAGAGTTCTCGCGCTCCCAGAAGGATGTCGCCCGCTACATCGTCGATCACCTCGACGAGGCAGCTTTCCTCACCGCCGAGGAGCTGGCCAGGAGAGCGAGCACCTCGTCCTCGACGGTGGTGCGCTTCTCCCAGGCCCTCGGTTTCGAGGGCTACCCGGAGCTCCAGCAGGCGGCGATCGAGGAGTACCGGACGACGATCGCGGCAAGCGCGACCGCCGGCGGCGCCCTCTTCTCTTTCGATCACTCCGAGCTGGAGGGGTCGCTCAGCGCCGACTACGCGAACCTCGAGGAAACCGCGCGCAAGCTGACCTCCGACCAGGTCAACGCCTCGGTCGCGGCGCTGGCCGAAGCGCAGCGCATCGTCATCGTCGGCGTCGACCAGATGGCCTTTTTCGCCAGCTACCTGCGCCACACCCTCAGCTTGTTGGACATCCGCGCCGAAATCGTTGCCAGCACCGGTGGCGAATCGCTGCAGCGCCTGGGCCGGATCGACGAGAACACCCTCGTCATCACCCTTTCCGCCGGCCGCGCCCACCCGCTGCTGCTGCGGGCGATGAAGCTGGCGCTGCACCGCGGCGCCCGCACCCTGGCGATCTCCGATGCGACGATGTCGGAGGTGGGGGAGCATGCCGAGCTGACTCTCTACTTCTCCTCCAACAGCCCCAGCTTCAACCGTTCGCACACGGCGCTGATGGCCCTGGTCCAAGGTTTGGCCCACGGGCTCTACGCCCGCGACGAAGCCGCGCACAAAGATCGCATCCGCGCGTACAAACTGAAGTAACGGTCTCTGCCGCAGAGGCGAAGCGCCCGCGCGCGTCCGGTAGGTAATCTGGACGCGATGACTGAGCGCGCGACGTTTCGACTGAAGACCGGCCTCGCCGAGATGCTGAAAGGCGGGGTGATCATGGACGTGGTCACCCCCGAGGAGGCGAAGATCGCCGAGGACGCGGGCGCTGTCGCGGTGATGGCGTTGGAGCGGGTCCCCGCCGACATCCGTCGCGACGGCGGTGTCGCCCGGATGTCCGACCCGGCGATGATCAAAGGCATCCAGGAGGCGGTCTCGATCCCGGTGATGGCCAAGGCCCGGATCGGTCACTTCGCCGAGGCGCAGGTTCTGCAGGCGCTGGAGGTTGATTACATCGACGAGTCCGAGGTGCTGACCCCGGCCGACGAGCGCAACCACATCGACAAGCTCGCCTTCGAGGTTCCCTTCGTCTGCGGCGCCACCAACCTCGGCGAGGCGCTGCGGCGGCTCGGCGAGGGGGCGGCGATGATCCGCTCCAAGGGCGAGGCCGGAACCGGCAACGTCGTCGAGGCGGTCCGCCACATGCGCGAGATCACCGGTGGCATCAAGCGGCTGGCGCAGCTTCGTCCCGAGGAGCTGGCGGCGGCGGCAAAAGAACACCAGGCGCCGCTGGAAGTGGTCCAGGAGGTTGCCGCGGCGGGTCGTCTGCCGGTGCCGCTCTTCTGCGCCGGGGGTATTGCGACGCCCGCCGACGCGGCGCTGATGATGCAGCTCGGCGCCGAGGGCAACTTCGTCGGCTCGGGAATTTTCAAGAGCTCCGATCCGCAGCGGCGGGCGCGGGCGATCGTCGAGGCGACCACCCACCACAACGACCCCGAGCGCGTGGCCGCGGCCTCGATCGGCCTCGGCGAGGCGATGCCGGGGTTGGAGATCGCCGGCCTCGCCGCCGAGGACGCCCTGCTGCAGAACCGCGGAGCGTAGGTGGCGGACCTTAGGGTCGGCGTCCTCGCGCTCCAGGGCGATTTCGAAGCCCACGCGAAGACGCTGCGCGCGCTCGGCGCCGAGCCGCGCGAGGTCCGGACGCCGGCGCAGATGGAGGGCCTCGACGCGCTCGTCATCCCCGGCGGCGAGAGCACGACGATCGGCAAGCAGATCTCCTCGGCGGGACTCGAGACGGCGCTGCGGGCCCACCACGAGGCCGGTCGCCCGATCCTCGGCACCTGCGCCGGCTTGATCGTCTGCGACGCCGAGCACCTCGGCTTCATCGACGCGGTCGCGAAGCGGAACGCCTTCGGCCGCCAGCTACAGAGCTTCGAGGCCGACATAGAGGTCGAGGGGGCGGGCGACGAGCCGCTGCGGGCGGTGTTCATCCGCGCGCCCTGGGTCGAGAGCCACGGCGAGGGGGTGGAGGTGCTGGCCTCCTATGACGGGCACCCGGTGGCGATCAGGGAGGGAAGCGTGCTCGCCTGCGCCTTCCACCCGGAGCTGACCGATGACCCCCGCTTCCACGCGATCTTCATGGCGATGACCACGGCGGCCCGGGAACGGGCCGGGGAGGAGGCAAGACGATGAGCGGCGGCGACACGAGGGTGCAGAACTTGGCGAAGATCCTGGTCGGCTACTCGACCAAGGTGAAAGAGGGGGACGTCGTCGCGATCGACGGCGAGAGCGCAGCGGCGCCGCTGCTGCTGGCGGTCTACGAGGAGGTGCTCAAAGCCGGCGGGCAGGCGATGCTGAACGTGGCCCTCGAGGGTCAGGTCGCGGCCTACTTCAAGCACGCCTCGGACAAGCAGCTGGAATGGATCTCGCCCTTCGCCGAGTGGATGGTCGACAACGCCGACGTGCGGATCGCGATCGGCGCCAGCACCAACACCCGTGAGCTCTCGGGCGTGCCGCCGGAGCGACAGACGCTGCGCCAGTCGGCCACGGGAGACCTGATGACGCGGGCGATGAAGCGGGCTGCCGAGGGGGAGTTCCGCTGGTGCTACACGCTCTTCCCGACCAGCGCCTACGCCTCCGAGGCGGAGATGAGCCTCGCCGACTACGAAGACTTTTACTTTGGTGCCTGCCTCGCCACCGATCCGGAGCCGCTGACGGCGTGGAAGCGCGCCTCGGAGGAGACGACCCGGCTGGCCGACTGGATCGAGGGCCACGAGGAGGTGCGGGTGACCGCGCCGGGAACCGACATCCGGCTCGGGATTGCCGGCCGCAAATTCATCCCTTGCGTCGGCGACAACAACATGCCCGACGGGGAGTTCTTCACCGGCCCGGTCGAGGATTCGGTCGAGGGCGAAGTCAGCTTCCACCTGCCGGCGGTGATCGGTGGCCGCGAGGTCTCCGGCGTCAAACTCCGCTTTGAGAGTGGCAGGGTCGTCGACGCCTCGGCCGAGCGCGGCGAGGAGTACCTGCTGAAACTGCTCGACACCGACGAGGGTGCGCGGACGCTCGGCGAGCTCGGGATCGGCACCAACTACGGGATCGCCAACGGCACCCGCGAGGTCCTGCTCGACGAGAAGATCGGGGGCACCGTCCACATGGCGGTCGGCGGCAGCTACCCGGAGTCCGGCGGCGAGAACGAGTCCGCCGTCCACACCGACCTGGTCTGCGACCTTCGCCTCGGCGGAAAGCTTGAAGTCGACGGTGTGGTGATGCAGGAAGACGGCAGATTCGTCGTCTGACGAGCCGTCAGGAGTGAGTGACGATGACGCCGAGAAAGCCGATCACCATCGTCGCGAACATTCCTCCGAAAAGCTGGATCAACATTCGGTTCTGAGCGGCAAACTGAGTCCGCATTTCGGCAAAGCCCGCATCCATGCGCTGCTCGATGCGATCAACGCGAGCGTTGAGGTCGTCAAGCCTCTCGTCGGTCCAAGCTCCCCTTGCCATCACGGCCATGATGGCAAGCTATCAAACCAAATGCAACGTTTGGTCTACGAAACTTTAAAATTTCGGTGACGTAGCCGTTACTGATCCGGCAAGGGTGAGCCGGCGAGGAAGAAGAACCAGAGGGTGAGAGCGAGGGCGGCGAGCATCACCGAGGCCATCAGCACCGCCTCGACCACGGTGACGGAGCTCGGCATCGGCGCCGTGTCCCGCATGCTCTTCAGCCAGCTGGGGCGGATCGGCGCCAGCCGGTTGGTGCCGGTGATGCGGATGTAGAGGTTGTTGAGGCGGCCGATCAGCCAGGCGACGACGAGGATCGAAGCGACGATCCCGACCGCGACGATGGCGTAGGGGCCGCCGCTGGGGAACTGCGTCTCCGAGAGCTTCGAGGCGATGTAGACCCAGCTCAGGGGGATCGCCGTCCAGAGCGAGAAGGCCGCCAACAGCATGGCGACGAAAACGAGGCTGGCAGCCAGCGCCTGTCCAGCTCTTTGGGTTCTCTCCTTCACTGCCATGGGGCGACTTCATAGAATGCCAGGCGATGTCCGGGCATTCCAAGTGGCACTCGATCAAACACAAGAAGGGCGCTGCCGACGCCAAACGCGGCAAGCTCTTCAGCAAGCTCGCGCGCGCGATCACCGTCGCTGCCCGTGACGGCGGCGGCGACATCAGCGGCAACCCGACGCTGGCGACGGCGGTCCAGAAGGCCAAAGAAGCCTCGATGCCGAAGGACAAAATCCAGAAAGCGATCGACGTTGGCACCGGAGCCGGCAGCGACGGCGCCGCAATAGAAAGGATCGTCTACGAGGGCTACGGCCCGGCCGGCGTCGCCGTCCTCGTCGAAGCCCTCACCGACAACCGCAACCGCGCCAGCGCCGAGATCCGGCACGCCTTCTCCAAACACGGAGGCAGCCTCGGCGAGCCCGGCTCGGTTGCTTGGATCTTCGAGAAAAAGGGCGCAATCGTGGTTGACGGCAGCCGCTACGGGGAGGACGACCTGATCGGGGCGATCGACGCGGGCGCCGAAGACGTCCGCGAGGACGACGGCAAGCTGCGGGTGATCTGCGAGCCCACCGACCTCACCGCCGTGCGCGAGGCACTCGCCGGCGAAGGGATCGAGGTCGAGTCGGCCGGGTTGATCACGGAGCCGAAAAGCAGCGTCGAAGTTAAGGGTCACGACGCCGAGCGGGTGCTGAAACTGCTCGACTCACTCGACGACCAAGACGACGTCGACGAGGTCTACGCCAACTTCGACATCCCCGCTGACGTTCTCGAGAAGCTCGCTGCCTAGGAGGCATCCGACCGGATTCCGAGAATCACTACTTGTGCAAGTAGTGATCGGAATCGACCCTGGGGCGGCAAACCTCGGCTTCGGCGTGGTTCGCGTCGAGGGGAACCACATGGTGGCCCTTGACGGCGGGGTGGTCGAGACCACGCCCGATCTGCCGCTGGAGCGGCGCCTGGAGCGGATTCACCGGTCACTGAAGGAGCTGATCGCCTGGCACGAGCCAAAAGCGATGGCGATCGAGGAGGTCTTCTTCGGCAAGAACGTGCGCTCGGCGATGGCCGTCGGGCAGGCCAGCGGCGTGGCGATGTTGGCCGCGGCTGAGCACGGCGTCAGCTGCTTCGCCTACACGCCGCAGGCGATCAAGATGGCGGTCTGCGGCTCCGGCGGAGCCGGCAAGAAGCAGGTCCAGCGCATGGTTGGGACGCTGCTCGGCCTGCCCGAGCCGCCGACCCCCGACCACGCTGCCGACGCCCTCGCGGTGGCGATCTGCCACGGCGGCGCCGCCGGTCACCGGCAGGCGGTTGCGGTGGCGCGGGAAGTCATCCCTGCGCCGGGGGAGCGGGTCGCCGGATGATTGCTGCGGTGCGGGGCGAGGTGATGGTGAGGCGACCCGACCACGTCGTCGTCGATACCGGTGGCGTCGGCTACCGGCTCGCCGTCTCCTCGGAGACGCTGAAAGCGGTGCCGGCAACGGGCCGCGAGACCTTCCTGCATGCCGAGCTGATCGCCCGCGAGGACTCGCTCTCGCTCTATGGGTTCTCTTCCGAGGAGGAGCGCGACCTCTTCCGGCTGCTGATCACTGTCAGCGGCGTCGGCCCCAAGGTCGCGATCGCCACCCTCTCCGGCGGCAGCCACCGCGATCTCCTGCGGGCGATCGCAGCCGGCGACGCGAAACGGTTCCAGGCTGTGCCTGGGATCGGCAAGCGGACGGCCGAACGGATCATCGTCGAGCTGAAGGAGAAAGTGGCCGGGGCGCTGGAGGAAGAGGTGGCCGTGAGCGCCGTCGAGCAGGGAGATGCCCGCGCGCTCGCCCGCGACGGCCTCGTCAACCTTGGCTACGCGCCGCTCGAGGCCGAGCAGCTGCTCGACGGGGTGGAGGGCTCCGAGCCCCAGGATCTTGTCGCGGCGGCGCTGCGCAAAGCCGGGACCTCGAGGAACGCCGCGTGAGCGACGGCCCAGACATCGGCGGCAACCGCATCCGCACCCCTGGGATCGACGAGGACCCGGTGCCCGTGGATGCCGAGGTCAAGGTTCACGACGCCCGCGCGGAGGCTCCCGAGGAGGACCTCGACCGCTCGCTGCGGCCGCCGACGCTGGCCGACTTCGTCAACCAGCAGCAGGTGACCGACCAGCTGACGATCTTCATTGAAGCTGCCAAAGGTCGCGGCGAGCCCCTTGACCACGTCCTCCTTGCCGGCCCTCCCGGATTGGGCAAGACCTCGCTCGCCCACATCGTCGCCGCCGAGCTCGGGGTGCCGATGGTGCAGACGGCCGGGCCGGCCCTCGAGCGCAAGGCCGACGTCGCCTCCTTCCTCACCGCGTTGGAGCCGGGCAGCGTCTTCTTCATCGACGAGATCCACCGGCTCGGGCGGGCGGTCGAGGAGACCCTCTACCCGGCAATGGAGGACGGCGAGCTGCCGGTGATCCTTGGGCAGGGAGCGGGGGCGCGGACGGTAACCCTGCCGCTTCCGCCCTTCACCTTGATCGGGGCGACGACCCGATCCGGGTTGCTGACGACCCCGCTGCGCGACCGCTTCGGCGTCTCCCATCGACTCGAGTACTACGAGGCCGAGCACCTGGCGCTGATCATCGAGCGCTCGGCCGGGATCCTCGGGGTCGACATCGACCCTGCCGGGGCGGAGACGATCGCCTCCCGTTCGAGGGGAACGCCGCGCGTCGCCAACCGCCTGCTGAAGCGGGTTCGGGACTTCGCCCAGGTCAAGGGCAGCGGCCGGATCGGCGCCAACGAGGCTGCTGACGCCCTGGCGATGCTCGAGGTCGATGCCGGCGGCCTCGATCGCAGCGACCGCGCCCTCCTGGAGACGATCGCGACCAAGTTCGGCGGCGGCCCGGTCGGGCTCTCGACCCTGGCGGTCGCGATCGGCGAGGAGCAGGACACGATCGAGGACGTCCTTGAGCCCTACCTCCTCCAGCAGGGCTTGCTGAAGCGGACCCCGCGAGGTCGAGTTCTTACCCAACGCGCCTTTGACCATCTCGGGGTTCCCGCGCCCGAAGGTGCGGCGAGCCTCTTTTGAGACCCTCCCGCTAGCCTGTCGAATATGCCGTTTTTCATCTGTCCGAATTGCGGACACCGGGAGGTGAGCGGGGAGCGGACCGCGGGGTTCAGCACCCGCCCCAAGGGCTGCTCGAAATGCGGCTTCGGTTTTGTCTTCGAATTACTCGACGATTATTATCCGGCTCCGAATGCGGCCTTTTTCGTCTGTGACAAGCAGGAACGCGTGATCGACGCCGGCAAAGGCAGCTTCGAGCTGACCGGTTTGACCGATGAGGACGTAATCGGCCGCCCGGTTCGCGAGGTCCTCGGGCTCGACTGGATCGACTCCGGCGACGGTGGCAAAGAGGCCGATACCGACGGTGACGGCGTCAGCGATCCGATCGAGACCTCCCTCGAGTGGGGCGTCCGTTCCCTCGGCAAGCGCGTCGCGGTGAACGCGGAGGGCGATTTGCCGGCGCGGGCGGTGGCCGACGTCTTTCCCGCCTACGACGACGACGGCGGCCTTCTCCTCGTCCTCACCCCGGAGGGCTGACGGAGATGAGCTCCCGCCGCCGCAACCTCTTCGTCCTGCTCTTCGTCGTCGGGCTGGTCGCCGTATCCGGGCTGATCATCGCCACCAAGGAAACGAAGCTTGGCCTCGACCTGCAGGGCGGGCTCGAGCTCGTCTACCAGGGCCAGCCGACCGGGACGAGCAACGAAGTCTCCGGCGAAGACATCGACGAGTCGATCTCGATCATCGAACAGCGGATCAACAAGCTCGGCGTCTCCGAGCCCGAGGTCGCGCGGCTCGGGGTAGACGGGATCACGGTCAGCCTGCCCGGCGTCACCGACGCCCGCCGCGCCGCCGAGCAGGTCGGCACCACCGCCCAGCTCTACTACTTCGATTGGGAGCCGAACCTAATCGGGCCCGAGAAGGTGATCGGCGGCAAACCGGGGGTCGAACCGCCGGAAGGGCCACGCAAAGCCTCCGAAGAACGATGGGAAAAGGCCGGTCGCAACGTTGCCAAAGAAGAGAACAAACGGCTGATCTTCGCCGGCGCCTATCCGACCGCCTATGAAGCCGCCCAGCTGGCCGCCGAACAGCCGCCGGCTACGAACTGCGAGGAGCAGGGATGCTCCGTCGCCAAGCCCCGCTACTACCTTTTCGACAAAGCCGAGCCGCACGACCTCATCGCCGGGCCGGAGCTGGCAAAAAAGGACCTCTACATCAGCGCCACGGGGAAGAAACGGTCGAAGGACGGGATCGTCGTCGAGGTCCCGGCGGGCACGATCGTCGTCTCCGAACTTCCGGTCGACGAATCCGGGCAGGTGATCGAAGACGCGGAGCCGGGCTGGTACGCGCTCAAAGACGAACCGGCGCTGAGCGGCAACGACATCACCAACCCCGAACAGACCTATGGGCCGAACAACGAACCGGTCGTTTCCTTTGGCTTCACCGACGACGGGCGCGACGCCTTCCAGGAAGTGACGAGGAGGATCGCCCAGCGCGGACAGGCGCAGGCGATCGGCCCAGTGGGGGGCGAAGAAGCCGAAGCGCTGTCCGGGCACTTCGCCGTCATCCTCGACAACGAAGTCAAAACGCGGCCGATCATCAACTTCGCCGAAAACCCGGACGGGATCGACGGTCGCACTGGGGCCCAGATCTCGGGTGGGTTCAACAGCGTCAACGAGGCTCAAGACCTGGCAACCACCCTGCAGATCGGCGCCCTGCCGATCAGCCTCAAACTGATCAGCCAGACGCAGGTCTCGGCGACCCTCGGCAGCGAAGCGCTCGACCAGGGCGTCAAGGCCGGGATCGTCGGCCTGGCGCTGGTGATCCTCTTCCTGCTCCTCTACTACCGCTTCCTCGGCCTGATCGCCTCGATCGCCCTCGGTGCCTACGCGGTGATCTTCTTCGCCCTGATCGACCTGATCCCGATCACCCTCACCCTGCCGGGCATCGCCGGGCTGGTGCTGACGATAGGCGTGGCCGCCGACTCCAACATCGTCATCTTCGAGCGAATAAAGGAGGAGGTGAGGGCGGGCCGCTCGATGTCGAGCGCGATCGCCGCTGGCTACAAACGCGGGATCAGCACGATCATCGACGCCAACGTCGTCACCCTGCTGACCGCCTTCATCCTCTTCGTCCTGGCGACCGCGGGCGTCAAGGGGTTCGCCTTCACCCTCGGTGTCGGCACGATCGTCTCGCTGCTGACCGCGGTTGTCTTCACCCAGGCGCTGCTGATCAGCATGAGCCGCTCACGGCTACTGCGCTCGCCGAGCGCCCTCGGCGCCGGCGGCGAGGGGAGAAAATGGCACTTCGACTTCATGGGCGCGAGCCGCTGGTTCTTCTCGATTTCGGGAGTGATCCTGCTGATCGGTGGCTTTGCCCTGGCGACCAAGCAGCTCAACTTCGGGATCGACTTCGAGTCGGGAACGCGGATCACCGCGGCGCTGCAGAAACCGACCGACGAGGAAGGCGTTCGTGACGCGCTCGAGCAAGCTGGGATTAACGGTGAGGAGGTCCAGCAGGTCGACGATCCGAACTTCGGCAGCAACGTCTTCCAGATCCAGTCGCACGAGCTCAAGCCGGGCGAAGTGCGCGAGGCCGAATCCACCCTGATCGACGAATTCGGGGTGGTGGAAGAAGGGTTCGAGAGCACCAGTGTCGGCCCCACCTTCGGCCAGCAGGTGGCCGACAGCGCGCTGAAGGCGCTGATCTTCTCGCTGCTGGTGATCTGCGGCTATGTGGCTCTGCGCTTCGACCCGAAGTTCGCCGTCCCGGTCCTGATCGCGATCTTCCACGACATCCTGATCACCGCCGGCGTCTACTCATTGACCGGAAAAGAGGTGAGCAGCGGTACGGTCGCCGCCTTCCTGACGATCTTGGGTTACTCGATCTACGACACGATCATCGTCTTCGACCGGATCCGCGAGAACGTGCCGCGGATGCCGCGGGCCGCCTTCTCCCAGATCGTCAACCGCTCGATGAGCGAGGTCTTGACCAGGTCGTTGGCGACCAGCTTCTCGACCCTTCTCGGCGTCCTCTCGCTGATGGTCTTCGGCGGCGCCACGCTGCAGGACTTCGCCTTCGCGATGCTGGTCGGGATCGCTTCCGGCACCTACTCCTCGATCTTCATCGCCTCGCCGGTGCTGACCGCTTGGAAAGAACGCGAGCCGGGCTTCGTCCGCCGCCGCCTGCGGATCGCCGAAGTTGAGGGCGGCAGGGTGCCGGCCTACGCCGATGACATCGAGATGGCGAAACTGAGCCGCGATGACGAAACCGAAGCGGGGACGCCGACCGAAGCCGAGGCACCGGCAGCGGCGCCGGCCGCGGGACCGGTGGCGACCGCGGAGCGGATCGAGGATCCTGGCACCGGGAACGGCAGCGGCTCCCGCACCAACGGGGACACGGAGGCGGCGGCCGAGGCCTCGGCGGAGCGCCGTCAGCGCAACGCCGAGCGCCGGGCTCGGCGACAGGCACGACGCAAGCACGGGAGGCGGTAGCCGATGGCTCTTGTTGTTTTCTTCATGATGGGAATCGCCCTCTGGCACTTCACCGTCTTCCTGCCGGACCGCTTCTGGCAGGGGATTGTCGGCGCTTTCCTCGGCGCCGTAATCGGCTCGATCGTCTTCGGGATGATCGTCCAGGAGGCGAGCGGCAAAGACCTTGGTGACACCGACCTCTCGACGGCGCTGATCGCCGTTCCGGGGACGCTGATCGGGCTCGCAATCGTCTACGCGATCGGTATGCGCTCCGAAGAGCGACTCGACTGAGGAAGTTCTCGGGGTTTCCGCACCTTCGGGGCTTCAAGCGCCCCATTTCCGCCGCCGGGCTACCTAGCCTGGAAGGGTGCCGAATAGCGCCAGTCCATTTGCCGCCGAGCCGTACTCCTACGCGGAGGCGCGGGCCCTGGTCGAGGAGCTCGGACTGAGCGATCCGGTCGCGGTGACGCTGGTCCGGCGGGGCTATCGGACGCCGGAAGAGGCGCGGACGTTTCTTGCTGCCGAAGAGACGCACCCGCCGCAAGCGTTCGAGGGGATGGTCGTGGCGGTCGCGCAGCTGCTTGCGGCGACGGAGGCAGGCAAGAGGATCACCGTCCACGGCGATTTCGACGTCGACGGGGTCTGCGCGACGACGTTGATGGTCTCGACCCTGCGCGAGCTTGGCGCGGACTGCGATTGGTTCATCCCCAACCGGCTCGAGGACGGGTACGGGCTGTCGGAGAAGAACGTGCGGAAGCTCGCCGAGCGGGGCACCCAGCTGCTGGTGACGGTCGACTGCGGGATCACCTCGGTCGAGGAGGTGCGGTTGGCAAAGGAGCTGGGGATGGAGGTGATCGTCACCGATCACCACCAGCAGGCCGAGGCGCTTCCGGACTGCTTGATCCTGCATCCGCAGGTGAGTGGTTATCCGTTTGAGGCTCTGTGCGGGACCGCTGTGGCTTGGAAGCTGTGCTGCGCTCTGAGGGAGGCGCCATCAGCAGGACCCACCAGCAAAGTAGGGCCTGCTGATGCCGCCTCTGAGCGCGATTTGGATTTGGTGGCCCTGGCGACGGTGGCGGACGTGGTGCCGTTGGTCGGGGAGAACCGTTGTCTTGTTCGGAAGGGGCTTGCTGAGATTCGGCGGGCGCAGCGGCCTGGGATCAAGGCGCTTCTCGGGGTCTCCAAATGCGATCCGGAGCGGTTGGACGAGGGAGACCTGGGTTTCCGGCTGGCGCCGAGGATCAACGCCGCCGGCCGGCTGTATCGGGCCGATGCCGGGGTGGAGCTGTTCCTGACCAAAGATGAGGAGCGGGCCGAGACGATCGCGATCGAGCTGAGCAAAGCGAACTCGGAACGACGGGCGACCGAGCGGGAGGTCGACGCAGCGGCCGAGGCGGCGCGGCGGGAGCTTCCCGGGGATCTGAGCGAGGCACGAGGTCTGGTCCTGGCGGGGGAGGGATGGCACCCCGGCGTGGTCGGGATCGTCGCCTCGCGTCTGGTCGAGCGGCATCACCGACCCGTCGTTGTCATCTCCCTCGACGAAGACGGGAGCGGGCGCGGCTCAGGACGCAGTATCCCGGGCTTCGATCTCCTGGCGGCGCTGGAGGCCTGCGCCGATCACCTCGAGGGTTTCGGCGGCCACCGGGCGGCTGCCGGGCTCCAGATCAAGGCCGAGAACGTGGAGGCGTTCCAGCGGGCCTTCGCCGCTCACGCGAACGAGGTCCTGAGCGAGGACGACCTGCGGCGGACCGAAAAGGTCGATGCGATGGTCGGCGGCGTCGGCCTCGGGCTGGAGCTGGCCGAGGAGCTGCGGCAACTGGCGCCGTTCGGGATGGGCAATCCTGGAGTCCGCTTGCTGGTGCCGGCGGCGCGGGTCAGCGACGTGCGGACGATGGGGGAGGGCAAGCACGCTCGCTTCAGCCTCCACAGCGGCTCGCACCGGGCGCTCGGAGTCGCCTTCGGCCGCGCCAGCCTCGGGGTCGAGGACGAGGACCTTCTCGACGCCAGCGTCCGTCTCGAGGTCAACCACTGGAACGGCTCGGTCGAGCCTCGGGTCGTGCTCCGCGAGCTCCACGCGCTGGAGGAGCCCGAGGCGGAGGAGCCGGTGCTACCGCATTCGTGCTCGTGCGACGAAGCGGCATGGTGGGCGCGCTTCGAATCCGAGCTTGGCGCGGATCTCGACGTCGAGTCCGCGAAAACGGCCCCTGGAGAGCCGTTCTCGCGGACTCGCGATGAAGGGCGGCGGGTGGTGCACGGTTCGGCTCCGGCAACGGTGGCTATCGCGGAGCTTGTCTCGAGCGGAGCGGCGGTGCTGGCTGTGTGCGCGGATGCCTCGCGGCGGGCGGCGCTGGCCAATGGAGCGACCGGGCTGGCTCGGTTCAACGGCGGCGCGGCGCTGATCGCCTGCCATCGCTGCGGCGATGAGGAGATCGCTCGACTCAGCGGCCGGGCTGACGCCGGCCTAGCCCTGACCGACTTCGCTGCCCTGGAGCGGGCCCCAGAGCTGGCAGGTGCCTTCGAGCACGTCGTCCTCGTCGATCCTCCGCGCGCAGAGGCCGATGAAGTGCTGGCGAGCGCGCCGTGCACCAACTCCTCACCCAGCTATTTCCACGTCCTCTGGAGTGAGGGGGAGGTTGAGTTCGCCGGCAAGGCTCTAGCCGAGCAGTGGGCGACGCGGGAGGGGGTGGCGGCGACCTACCGGGCGCTGCGGCAGACCGGTGACTCCCATGGCCGGCGCCTGCGCGAAGCGCTTGTCGGGGGAGGGGACCACCCGCTCTGCCCCGAGGCCGCGGCGCGCCGCTTTCGTGTCCTCCGCGAGCTCGGGCTCCTCCAGGGATCGCCGGAAGGCGGCGCAGGGGTCGTCCGGGTCGTATCCTCAGTGAGGACGGACTTGCAGCGCTCAGCTGCCTTCCGTGCTTACGACGAAAGACTTTCGGAGGCCCAGCGATTTCTCGCGAGACCGAAACCGCAGTAGCGCACAAGGAGCTCCTTGCCGATCTCTTCGCGGTGATCGAGGAGTTTGATTCGGCTGCGACCGAAGCTGGCAATGGCAACGGTGCAGCCGGCGGCACCGCAGTCGCGGTGGCGGCGATCGACCGGGCCAAAGTTGAGCGCGCCTTCGATTTCGCCTGTGAGCGGCATGCAGACCAGCGCCGCTACTCCGGCGACGAGTTCATCACCCACCCGGTCGGGGTCGCCCAAATCTGCGCCGGCATGCGGCTCGACACCGAGACGCTCTGCGCGGCGCTCCTCCACGACACCGTCGAGGATACGACCGCCAGCCTCGACGAAATCCGTGAGGAGTTTGGCGAGGAAATCGCCCAGTTGGTCGACGGCGTCACCAAGCTGACGGGAATCACCTTCGAGAGCCGCGACGAGCGGCAGGCTGAGAACTACCGGAAGATGATGGTGGCGATGGCCACCGACGTCAGGGTGATCCTGATCAAGCTGGCCGACCGCCTCCACAACATGCGCACGCTCGGCGCCCTGCCGAAGCAAAAACAGACGCTGAAGTCCCACGAGACGCTGGAGATCTACGCGCCGCTGGCCCACCGGCTGGGGATCCACGCGATCAAATGGGAGCTCGAGGACCTCGCCTTCGCGACCCTGCATCCGCGCAAGTACGCGGAAATCAAACAGCTGGTCGCCCAGCAGCGCGATGAGCGCGAGAACTACGTCACCGACGCCGGTGATTTCCTCGCCCAGGAGCTGGAGCAGGTTGGGATCGAGGCCGAGATCTCGGGCCGCGCCAAGCACTTCTACTCGATCTACACGAAGATGGCGAAGAAGGGCCGCGAGTTCAACGAGATCTTCGACCTGACGGCGATGCGGGTGATCGTCCACTCGGTCAAAGACTGCTACGGCGCGATCGGCGTCATCCACTCGCTCTGGAAGCCGCTCCCGGGCCGCTTCAAGGACTGGGTTGCGATGCCCAAAGCCAACATGTACCAGGCGCTGCACACGACGGTGATCGGGCCCGAGGGCAAGCCGCTGGAGATCCAGATCCGGACCGAGGAGATGCACAAGCTCGCCGAGTACGGGATCGCCGCCCACGTCGCCTACAAAGAGGGGGCGCACGGAGACCCGCAGCGGGAGAAGATGACCTGGCTGCGGCAGCTGGTCGAGGCCGAGGGCGAACAGGACCCGGCCGAGTTCCTCGAATCGCTCAAGGTCGACCTCTTTGAGGACGAGGTCTTCGTCTTCACCCCGAAGGGCGAAGTGAAGAACCTCTCCGCCGGCTCGACCCCGCTCGACTTCGCTTACGCGATCCACACCGATGTCGGCCACAGCTGCGTCGGCGCCAAGGTCAACGGCGCGATCGTGCCGCTGCACTACCAGCTGCGCTCGGGCGACATCGTCGAGGTGCTGACCGCGAAGCAGAAGCGCGGCCCCTCGCTCGACTGGCTGAAACTGGTGCGGACGAATCGCGCCCGTAACAAGATCCGCTCCTGGTTCAAAGAGGAGCGACGCGAGGACGCCGAGCGTGACGGCCGCGAAAAGCTCGAGGAAGCGTTGCGCACGCGCGGCATCCCGATGCAGAAAGTTGCCGGATCGGCGCTGCTGGCGGACGTGATCCGCGAGATGGGCTTCCGCAAAGGCACCGACTTCTACATCGCCCTCGGTCAGGGCAAAGTCTCGGCCAAGGCCGCCGCCAACAAGCTGATGCAGCGGCTGAAAGCGGGGGAGGGCGTCGAGGAGGAGGCAGCCGGAGCGGCGGTGGGGCGGGAGGATCGCGCCCGCCGGACCAAGGACGCCTCCAACTACGGGATCATCGTCAAGGGCGTCGATAACGTCGCCGTGCGGCTGGCCAAGTGCTGCCGGCCGGTGCCCGGCGACTCGATCGCCGGCTATGTCTCCCTCGGCCGCGGGATTACGATCCACCGCACCGACTGCAAGAACGTCAAGGCCCTGAAAAAGGCGCCGGAGCGGTTTGTCGAGGTTCGGTGGGAGGGCGAAAATGAGGCTTCCTACCGGGTCGAGCTGCAAATCGACGCCTACGACCGCACGCGGCTGCTCGAGGATCTCTCGCGGACCTTCTCGGAGGCGGGGATCAACATCATCGGCGCCACCTGCACGACCAACCACCCGATGGTGAAAAACAAGTTCGTGGTTGAGGTTGGCGACACCGAGCAGCTCAAGCACTGCATTAGCCGCCTCCGCAACGTCGAGAGCGTCTTCGACGCATATCGCGTAACCCCGGCCGCTTGAGGACGGCCAGTCGGACGGGGTGATGGGTCTAGCCGTTGCAGTAACCGGGCCTACCGGCGAGATCGGGAAGCCCTTGATGGCTGAGTTGGAGCGCCGGCCTGAGGTGGGTGAGGTGCTGGGGATGGCTCGGCGGCCCTTTGACCCGTCCGAGGAGGGTTGGGAGAAGGTTGTCTATCGGCGTGGGGACATCCTTGACCGCGGGGCGCTGGCGGCTTTGTTCGATGGGGTGGACGTGGCGGTTCATCTCGCCTTTGCGATCTTCGGCAGCCGCGAGGAGACGCGGAAGGTGAATTTGCAGGGCACCCGCAATGTCTTTGAAGCGGCGATCAAGGCCGGGGTGAAGCGCCTTGTCTATGCCTCCTCTGTGGCCGCCTACGGCTTCCACCCCGACAACCCGCAGCCGCTGACCGAGGACGTGCCGGCTCGCGGCTCGGAGAGCTTCTACTACTCGGCTCAGAAGGCTGAGTTGGAGGGCCTGCTCGACGAGCTGCTGCTGGGAAGCAGCGTTGACGCCTACGTCTTCCGACCCTGCATCGTTGCCGGGCCGCGGGCGACGATGCTGGTCGAGCAGACCGTCGACGCGGTGAGAGTGGGCGACCCAGTGCCGCTGCTGCGAAAGGGCGTGGAAAAGCTGCCGCTGATGACGCCGATCCTGCCCGACCCGGGCGTGCCGATGCAGCTCGTCCACCACGACGACGTCGCCCGGGCGATGGCGGCGGCGATCTGCGGCGACGGCCCGCCTGGCGTCTACAACCTCGCCGGCCAGGGAGAGGTGCGGATTTCGGACATCGCTAGCGCCCTCGGCTGGCGCTCGGTCCCGGTTCCTCGCCCCGCGGTTGGTCTCGGCACCGCCGCCGCCCGCCGCCTCAGCTTCGCCTCCTCGAGGTTCGAGTGGGCGAGTGCCGCCGATACGCCCGTCCTGATGGACTCCGCCAAGGCCGAGCAGAACCTGGGGTGGCGCCCCCGCCACGATGCCCAGGAGACCCTGCGGGAAACGGTTGCGAGCGCCCGTGAAAAGGGCCTCCTGGACTGAGTGTCAAAAAGAAGTCAGTTGCGCCGGAGGATGAAGATCGGGTAGAACAAGATCCGGCTGGTTAGCCAGGTCGGTTGTGAGGGTAGGCGAGTGTTTGTGGGGACTACCGTGGGAGGACTTAGGTTGGCGCGCGAGGAGGACGCGGAGGGCCGTTGGGTGACCATCGCTCTCAGCGAGCTCGCGATCGGTGCACTGAGGCGCGATCCCGATGTAGAGGCGCATGCGAGGATGGAGAGCGCGCTGCGCTTCTATCTCGCAGACAGCAAGGGCGACAGCCCCGCATGGCCCTATCCCGGCTTCCTTCGCGGCAGTGAGACGCGCGCGGATACCGAGGTCGAGCTCATGCTGCCCGCAGGTCTCTGGGGGGCCTTCGAGGAGGAGGCGGTTAGACAGGGCGTCACCGTCGAGCAGCTTTCCGAGCACGCGATCTTCTACTTCGCCGCCGAGCTTGACGCAGGGCGAGTTACGCAGCGGATCCTCGACGAGCTCGAGAGGGGCGACGCCGCGGCCGATTAGGGCCGCGGCGAGGCTGCGACGACCGGCGCGGCGCCGAGCTCGTCAAGGTTCGCCCGTAGGGAACGGCGACCGCGGTGGTGAAGCCCGTGGACGGAGCTCTCGCTCTTGTTCAGGGTGTCGGCTATCTCAACCGGCGAGAGGCCGACGATGTGGCGCAGAACGAGCACCTCGCGTTGGTCCTCCGGCAGGTCTTCAAGGGCCTGACGCAGCGCCTGACCACGATCCTGGGCCGTCTGAGCCTGGCCCATGTCCGCCACCCTCACCTCTTCGGTCGGGATCGCGCGTTTCGCCCGCAAATGGTCGAGCGCAGCGTTGCGCGCCACGCGCAGAATCCAAGCGTCGAACGGCACGGCGCGTTCCTCGTACTTATTGATCGCCTTGATCAGCTTGGCGAAGACGTTCTGGGTGATGTCTTCCGCTTCGTGGTGGTCCCGGACGAGACCGTTCACATAGCGGAGGACGTCATCTGCATAGCGAACGTATAGGTAGTGGATTCCCTCAGGATCTCCCGCCTTGGCGCGGGACACAGCCTCGCGAGTCAGAGTGTTGGCCCGCTGGGTCAAGTCCGGGCCGTCGGACGCGCTGCTCATCGATCCTCTCCCTCATGCTCACCGCATGTACTACCACTGGGTTTTCAAAGCCCGCCCCCTCCAGGGGAATCAGGGTGGGCTCCATCTCTCTGTCAAATTCAGGTTTCATCAAAATTCCCAAAATGGGGAAATAAATAAAGCGGCCCTCTCCGAAAGAGCGGGCTAATCGGCCGCAAACCTGTCACCGCCCTGGCGAATTGTCAATCACAATTTTCGACTATTAGGAGCCGTGCTTGCGACTTTCCTGTAAACCGGCCGTTTTTCAACATTTGTCCAGGGGGTGACAAAAAGTCTGAAGTTAGGTTGAACCGCAAGCCGCCAGACAAAGGTTGGCCCTACCGCGGGAGTTCTTTACAAGAACGTGGTCAGGGTCGAACTCGGAAAACTCGCTTGTAGCGGCCTTGAAGGCCACTTCGGGACCGACGTCTCCGCCGGCACCCGCAAGGCGCTGCTCCATTACGCCTACAAGCTGAAAGCAGGCCGGCGGCCCGTTGCTGCGCCCCGCTTTCTTCAGGCCCAGACCTCGGCTGAGGTGGAGTTCGATCTCACGCTCGATCGCGAGACCGAGGCCCTGCTGGTGCAGGAGGCCCGGCGGCAGCGGACGACGATGAGCCGTCTCGCCGCCCACGCGGTGCTCGTCTATTTGGCGGAGCTGGACTTTCTCGGCGTCGTTCCGCGTGGCAACGCGCCGGCCGTGGATCCCGAACTGAATTCCTAGTCGCGGCGGCCGAGCGGAGCTGAGAGATTCGCCTGGGAGGCATCCTCGATCGCCTCGGCCACAGAGCGGACCGCGACCGGCTTGCCGCGGTTCTGCAGCGACTCCTCCAGGGCCTCGAGCCCGAGCACGATCTCCAGCCCGAGGCGGGCGTTGGAGACCGGCGTCGCACCCTCGCGGATCGCAGCGGCGAAGTCGCTCAGCTCCTGGCCCAGCGGCTCCAGCGCCTGGACGCGGGGGGCGACCATGTCGCCGGTCCGGTAGGTGAGGCGGTACTCGCCGAAGTTGGCGGGGGGCTCGGCGAAGTCGAGGCCGCGGTCGTAGATCCGCACTGAGTCGTCAGCGGCGGTGTCTTCGTACTGGACCATCCGGCGACTGCCGACGACGACCATCTGCCGCATCTTCCGCGGTGCAAGCCAGGAGAGCTGGACGTTGGCTTGGGTGCCGCCCTCGAAACGAAGCGTCAGGAACGCGGTCTCGTGGACACCGTCCTGGAAGACGCTGCGCCCGGTTGCCGAAACCTCGAGCAGCGGCCGGTCGAGCCAGTGGAGGAGGATCGAGAGGTCGTGGGGGGCAAGGTCGAGGACGACGCCATCCTGCTGGTAGAGCCCGAGGTTCATCCGCGAGGAGGTGATGAAGTAGATCTCGCCCAGCTCGTCTTCCTGGATCAGGTCGCGGACGGCATTGACGGAGGGGCTGTAGACGAAGGTGTGGCCGGGCATCAGCACCCGATCGGATTCCTCGGAGAGCCGGACCAGGGCGGCGGCCTCGTTGGCGCTGCGGGCCAGCGGCTTCTCGACGAGGACGTGCTTGCCGGCCTCAAGCGCGCGGCGGACGAGGCTGTAGTGGGTGTGGGGCGGCGTCGCGATCGCGACCGCTTCGATCCGCGGGTCGGCAAGCGCGGCGTCGAGATCGGGCTCGATCCAGATCCCGGGATGGCGGCGGCGGAAGTCTTCGGCGCGACCTTCGTCGAGCTCGCAGAGGCCCATCAGCCGGAACTCGGGCCGCTCGACGACGTTGCGGACGATGTTCGGTCCCCAGTAGCCATAGCCGACGACCAAGGTTCCAATTGCACCTGCTGGATTCACGCTGCTCCCTTTCGACTGAGGACTACCCATGGGGTCTTGAGAAGGATGAGAAGGTCGAGGCCGAGGGACCGCCGTTCGGCGTACTCGATGTCGAGGCGGACCATTTCCTCGTAGGTCCGCTCGTTGCGGCCGCTGACCTGCCAGTAGCCGGTGAGGCCGGGCTTGACGGAGAACCGCTCGCGGTACCAGCTCGGGTACTCGGAGACCTCGTAGGGGATTGCCGGGCGGGGGCCGACCAGGGTCATGTCGCCCTTGAGGACGTTGAAGAGCTGCGGGAGCTCGTCCAGGCTCCAGCGCCTGATCCAGCGGCCGACCGGGGTAATCCGGTTGTCGACGGCGAGCTTGTAGAGGGTTTCGCCGCCGTTCTCCTGGCTTGTATTTTCGCCCTTGATCAACGCGGTCACGTACTCCTGGTGGCCGCGCGGGTCGGCGTCGACGCGCATGCTGCGGAACTTGTAGAGGGTGAACTCCTTTTCCCGGTGGCCGACGCGTCGCTGGCGGAAGAGGGCGGGGCCGCGGCTGTCGAGACGGATCGCGAGGGCGACGCCGATCAGCAGCGGGCCGAGCAGGAGGATGAGGACGGAGGAGGTTGCGAGGTCGAAGCAACGGCGCAGGACGCTGAACACCCGCGGCTGCTCGCCAATATGGGCGGTCGCTTCCTGGTGGGTTAGTCCGTGGGCCTCCATGCATTAGAGGCAACGGTTGCGAGGGCGGAACACTTGCGCCCGGCAGGCTGACCTTGGTCGGAAAAAAGACCGAGCGCAGATTGGCACCATGTTTTTTCGGCGGCGGCGAAAGACCGGGCGCTTTCGAGCGTTAATTGGTCATGGCAGCCAGGATCGTCTCCATCATCGGGTCGCGTCCCGAGATCGTGCAGGCAGCGCCGCTGTCCCTTGCCTACGCGAACTGCGTCGAGGAGATCCTCGTCCACACCGGCCAGCACTACGACCCCGGGATGTCCGACCTCCAGATCGCCGACTTGCACCTGCCGCTCCCCGAGTTCAACC
>VAYN01000030.1 GCA_005885405.1 Actinomycetota bacterium
CTCTGGACGAAGCTCGACCTGCTGCGGGAGATGCCGCCCTTCCTCGGCGGTGGCTCGATGATCCGCAAGGTCACCAAGGAGGGCACGACCTACGCCGACCCGCCCGCCCGCTTCGAGGCAGGGACGCCGGCGATCGCGCAGGCGATCGGGATGGCCTCCGCCTTCCGCTGGCTCGACATGGTCGGGATGGACGCCGTGCGCGCGCACGAGGAGCAGATCGCCGACTACGCGCTCGAGCGGGTCGCCCAGGTCCCCGGCCTGCGCGTCTTCGGGCCGCCCCGCAGCGCCGCCCGTCTCGGCCCCGTCTCCTTCGAGATCGAGGGCATCCACGCCCACGACGTCTCCGAGATCCTCGATCGCCACGGCGTCGCCGTCCGCGCCGGCCACCACTGCGCCCAGCCGCTGATGGACCGGCTGCAGATCGCCGCCACGGCGCGCGCCAGCTTCGGCGTCTACACGACGACCGAGGAGATTGACCGCCTCGTCGACGGCCTCGAAGACGCGCGCCGCGTCTTCGGCCTCTAGCTGCTCAGCCAGCTACCTGCAGGACCGCAGATTTGTCGCCCTTGCACTTCGCGTTCGCAGAGGCCGTCGCGAAGTAAGAGCCGCGCGGGATCTTCGAGCCGATCAGGACCGCCCAACCGCCCTTGGCGTTGCTGCGGTCGCTACCCAGCAGCACCGTCTTCCCATTCGTTTTGCGGTACAGCTTGACCTTGCGGCCGCCGAGGCAGGCCGTCTTCGGAGACTTGAGCTTGCCGTGCCAGGCGGGGAGTTTGAAGCCGATGACGACGGTGGTTGGGCTCTTGCCGGCACCGGCTCCGAAGGCCGGGAACGCAAGCATGACCGCGGCGGCGAGGACGACAGCGGCGATTGACGCGGTACGGCGACTGGCGAACATTTTCTCTCCCAAGGTTGAAGTGCTCCGAGCACTCTAGATGTCTTGGGAAACCGCTGCGGTAGCCTCGATAGAGACATGGACGAGCTCTACCGCGACCAAATCCTCGAGCACTACAAGCGCCCGCACAATTTCGGACGGGTCGAGAATCCCGACCTCGAGTTCGAAGACACGAATCCGTTCTGCGGCGACGAGCAGCACGTGACGATCAAGCTCGACGCCGACGACAAGGTTTCCGAGATCGCCTTCGACGGCAAGGGCTGCGCGATCTCCACCGCCGCCACCTCGCTGCTGACCGACGAGCTCGTCGGCAAAAGCCGCGATGAGCTGCTGCAGCTGCCGAAAGACTTCGTCCTCGAGCTGCTCGGGATCGACATCTCGGCGACGCGGATGAAGTGCGCGATGCTCGGCCTCAAGGTCGTCAAGAGCGCCTCCCTCGGCCAGACGGCCGAATGGGAGGACGAGGGCGAGACCGGCGACCCTGCGGAAGCGGTCGCCGACCTCGGCCAGCTCTGAGCCCTACGGGACCTCGACGTCGTCGCCGTACGCGATGACGGCGAAGGCCGCGCCTGCCGGATCGGCGAGCATCGCGAAGCGGCCTGGCGGAATGTCGACCGGGCCGAACTGGACGCTGCCTCCCCCCGCCTCGACTTGCTCCATCGCGCCCTCGGCGCTCTCGACGACGAAGTAGGCCATCCAGTGAGCCGGGATCTCGTCGGGCAGCCGTCCGGAGACGTCAGCCATCCCGGCGACGCGGTTCTCCCCCACGTAGGCGACGTTGTAGGTCATGCCGCCCGGTCCTTCTTCGGCTTGGAACTCCCAGCCGAAGACGCGGCCGTAGAACTCCTTCGCCGCCTCCGGGTCGCGCGTCGCGAGCTCGTTCCAGGAGAAGGCGCCCGGCTCGTTGACCAACTCAGCCCCGGCGAAGTCGAGCGGCTGCCAGATCCCGAAGAAGGCGCCCTCGGGGTCAGTGAAGATCGCGAGGCGGCCGTAAGTGGCCACCTGCATCGGCTCGGCGATCATCGTGCCGCCGTTTTCCTGGATCGCCCGGGCAATCGTGTCGGCGTCGTCGACCGAGATGTAAGTGCTCCAGGCGGGCGGCTGTCCCTCCTGCCCCCCGTCCATTAGGGGCATCGCCCCGGCGACGTCGCGGCCGCCGAGTTTGGCCCGGCGGTATCCGCCCATTTCCGCCGAGTTGGACAGCTCGGGGATCTCCCAGCCGAACAGCTCCTTGTAGAAGCCCTCAGCCGCGTCCAGATCGGGCGTCGCCAGGTCGACCCAACAGGGGGTGCCGGGCGCGTAACTGGTCCTCTCGCTCATCCTCAGAATCCTTTCGTCGCGGGGTTGATGTAGATAAGACCAGAGCGGCGGCGGGAAGTCATCGCTCCCGTGTGAAGAGGCCCGCCGGGGCGCCCCGCTAAAATCCGACCGTAGAAGTAGGATTAAGTCTCGATCCGCACTAGGCCGTGACTGGCGGCGACTGGAGCACCACCCTCTTGACCGACACCGCAGGAACCAAGATCCCCGTCTGCCCGGCAGCCGAGCTGCCCGACGGCCAGATGCGCCTGGTCGAGCACGACGGGAGGAAAATCGGCGTCTTCAACTGCGAGGGCACGCTGTACGCGATCGAGGACCGCTGCTCCCACGACAACGGGCCGCTGGCCGAGGGCGAGTTCGACGCAGCCGCCTGCACCGTCGAGTGCCCGCGCCACGGCTCCCTCTTCGACCTCAGCACCGGTAGGCCGAAGACGCTCCCAGCTTTTCAGCCGGTGCAAACGTTCCCGGTAGAGATCGAGGACGACACCATCACCCTGGAGGTCGACTGACATGGCAACGCCCGAGGTACTCGCCGAGAAACGCGAGCTGGCCGGCATCAACGCCGACTACAAAGAGAAGTTCGGCTTCCACGACTCGGAGTCCGGCTACGCCTACAAAGCGCCGAAGGGGCTGACCCGCGAGGTCGTCGAAACGATCTCCGACTTCAAGGAAGAGCCGAAGTGGATGCGGGACTTCCGCCTCAAGGCGCTGGAGCACTTCGAAAGCCGCCCGACCCCGAAATGGGGTGGCGACCTCGACCAGATCGACTTCGACGACATCCACTACTTCGTCCGCGCCTCGGAGAAGAACAGCCGCGACTGGAGCGAGGTCCCGGACGACATCAAAAACACCTTCGACCGGCTGGGCATCCCTGAGGCCGAGCGCAAATTCCTCGCCGGCGTCGGGGCGCAGTACGAGTCCGAGGTCGTCTACCACCAGGTCAACGAGAAGCTCGAGGCCCAGGGCGTGATTTTCACCGACATGGACACCGCCCTGCGCGAGCACGAGGACCTCGTGCGCGAGCACTGGGCGACGATCATCCCGCCCAACGACAACAAACTGGCGGCGCTGAACAGCGCGGTCTGGTCGGGCGGGTCCTTCGTCTACGTCCCCGCCGGGGTCAAGGTCGAGATGCCGCTGCAGGCCTACTTCCGGATCAACACCGAGAACATGGGCCAGTTCGAGCGGACGCTGATCATCTGCGAGGAGGGCGCCGACGTCCACTACATCGAGGGATGCACGGCGCCGGTCTACTCCAGCGATTCGCTGCACTCGGCGGTGGTCGAGATCGTCGCCAAGAAGAGCAGCCGGGTCCGCTACACGACCGTCCAGAACTGGTCGCAGAACGTCTTCAACCTCGTCACCAAGCGCGCCGTCGCGCACGAGAAGGCGACGATGGAGTGGGTCGACTGCAACCTCGGCTCGAAACTGACGATGAAGTACCCGTCGATCTACCTACTCGGACCCGAAGCCCACGGCGAGATCCTTTCGATCGCCTTCGCCGGCGAGGGCCAACACCAGGACGCCGGCGGCAAGATCATCCACGCGGCGCCGAGGACCTCGTCCTCGATCTTCTCCAAGTCGATCTCTAAAGACGGCGGCCGGGCGACCTACCGCGGTCTGCTCGAAGTCGCTGACGGGGCGAGCGAGTCCCGCTCCAAGGTGGTCTGCGACGCGCTGCTCCTCGACGAGGACTCGCGCTCGGACACCTACCCGACGATTCGGATCGACGAAAACGACGCCGATATCGGCCACGAGGCAACCGTCTCCAAAATCGGCGACGAGCAGCTCTTCTACCTGCAGAGCCGCGGGCTCGACGAGGAGGAGGCCTCGAAGATGATCGTCAACGGCTTCATCGAGCCGGTGACGAAGGAGCTGCCGATGGAGTACGCGGTCGAGCTGAATCGACTCATTGAGCTGCAAATGGAGGGCTCCATTGGCTGAGCAGGCCTTGGCGCTTCCACCCCTGCCCGACCAGAAGACGAAGGGCTGGGAATTCACCGACATCTCCGCTCTCGACTTCGACGCCTACGAGGCGACCGAGGCGGTACCTGTCATCGCCGGCGGTGCTGGAGCCACGGTGCTCGATCTCGCCGAGGCGGCCGATTCTCATCCGGACCTGGTCGGCACGCTGGGGACCCTCGTCCCAAGTGACGACCCGTTCGTTGCCCGCAATGAGGCGGGCTCCCGTAACGGGGTGCTCATCCACGTCCCGGCCGGGGTGACGCTGTCCGAGCCGATCCAGATCGAGGTGCCCGTCGGCACCGCAGGCGCCGCCATCAACTGGCGGACGCTGATCGTGCTCGAGGAGGGCGCCGAAGCGGAGGTCTGGGAGCACTGGTCCTCGCCCGACGACGAGGTCGACGCGGTGCTGAACTCGGTGGTCGAGCTGGCAGTCGGCCAGGCAGCGACCCTGCGCTACGTCAACACCCAGGACATCTCCGAGAAGTCGTGGATCTTCGCCACCCAGCGCGCCGAGGTGGAGCGCGACGGCCGCCTCGACTGGGCCGCCCTCGGCTTCGGCTCGGCCCGCGGCAAGGTGCGGATGGAGACCAAGCTCGCCGGCCCGGGTTCCGAGGCGCGCGTCACCGGCGGCTACGCCGGCGGCGCCGGGCAGCACCTCGACTTCGACACGCTGCAGGAGCACGCGGCCCCGAACACCAACTCCGACCTCGCCTTCCGCGGCGTCCTCGCCGCCGGCGCCACCGCGGTCTGGCGCGGGATGATCAAGGTCGACCCCGGCGCGCAGCAGACCGACGCCTTCCAGGAGAGCCGCAATCTGCTGCTCTCGCCGGAGGCCCACGCCGATGCGATCCCCGGGCTCGAGATCCTCGCCGACGACGTCCGCTGCACCCACGCCGCGGCGATCGCCCAGGTCGATAAGGACCAGCTCTTCTACCTCACCTCCCGCGGCCTCGACGACGAGACCGCGAAGGCGCTGATCATCGAAGGCTTCCTCGAGTCCCTGGTCGAACGCCTGGCCGAGGGCCCGGTGCGCGACAGCATCAGCGAGGCGCTCGAGACGCGCCTCGCTGAGATCCTCTAGCCCGGGTCCCTGTCCGCAGGGTCTTCCCTCCGCACCGCGATTGCGCTGCGGAGGATCGCGCCGACGACGATCAGAACCGGGATTACGTAGAGCACCCAGAGGGCGTAGTGGCCGGCATGGGCAAGTGGTAGGGCCAACCGGACAAGTATGGCGCCGTCAGCCTTACGCCAACGGAACCCTCAGCCCAGCAACATCGCGGCCGGGCTGGTGCCGGTGGCGACCGGGGCGCCGAAGAGCGGCGTCATCGTCAGGGCGGTCGGGGTCCATTTCCAGACCGAGTTGGTCGTGCTCGCTGAGTTGGACCCGTCGGCGAAGTAGATCTCGGGGACCGAGCCGTTCATGATCGCGCTGGGACTGGAGCCGGCGGCGAGCCCATTGCCGTTGAAGAACTGGGGATTGAGGCCGGTCGGGGTCCAGGTCCAGACTCCGATCGTGTTCTGCTTCGGTGCCGAGGAGTAGTAGATCTGGGGGTTG
>VAYN01000023.1 GCA_005885405.1 Actinomycetota bacterium
GATGGTCGTCCACGGCATCCCCGGCGACTACGAGCTGAAGCGGGGCGACGTGATCTCGATCGACGTCGGCGTGATCAAGGACGGCTGGGTCTCCGACGCGGCGATGACGCTGCCGATCGGGCCGGTCAGCGACGAGGCGGAGAAGCTGCTCGCGGTGACGAAAGCCTCGCTCTTCGCCGGCGTCGAGCAGATGCGGCCGGGGAACCACCTCGGCGACGTCTCCTCGGCGATCCAGCGGACGGTCGAGGCCGAGGGGCTCTCGATCATCCGCACCCTGGTCGGCCACGGCATCGGTAAGGAGATGCACGAGGAACCGCAGGTCCCGAACTTCGGCGAGCCCGGCAAGGGCCCCGAGCTGGAGGCCGGGATGGTGCTGGCAATCGAGCCGATGGTCAACGTCGGCGGCCCGCTCGTTCGCATGGGCGATGACGGCTGGTCGGTCTACTCCGAAGATGACTCGCTCGCCGCTCACTTCGAGTTCACCGTCGCGGTCACTCCTGAGGGTCCCCGGATCCTCACCCCCTGGCACGAAGACGCGGCCTGAGCGGCCACTGCGGACTAGCCGGACAGCCAGCCGGGTAGTCTCTTCCTTGCGGTGGGGCGCCGCAACCGAAGGAGAGGGTCTCTTGCGTCTTGGATTCTGTGCCCGCCGCGCGTTCGCGCCGCTACTCGTTCTGCTGGTGCTGTTTGCGATCAGCGCCTCCGGCGCGCCCGCCGCGAGCCCGGAACCGTATGGCGCCAACGACGCCGGTGGTTTCCGCAACGTGCTGCCACCTGGCGCCAACGGGACCGCCGACTTCGGGGAGATCCTCGCCTTCCGCGGCCCCGGCCTGCTGCCGCCGCATTTCGCTGACCAGCAGCCGCTCTACGAAAACCTGCTGTACGCGAGCCCGACCCTGAGCGAAGATCAGATTCCGAGCTACTTCAAGGACGCCACTTTCGGCGTTCCCGCCGACCAGGTGGAATCGACGATCGAACCGCGGCCGGGGGCGACGATCGTCCGCGACAAAGCCTTCGGAGTTCCGCATATCTACGGCACGACCCGCGCCGACACGATGTTCGCCGCCGGCTACGCGAGCGCCGCCGACCGTCTCTTCCTGATGGACGTGCTGCGCCACACCGGCCGCGCCGAACTCGCCTCCTTCCTCGGTGGCGCCAACGCGGGGGCCGACGCGAGCCAGTGGCAGTTCGCCCCCTACACCGAAGCCGACCTGGAAAGGCAGCTGGCGCAGGCGCCGGAACAGCTCGGGCAGGCGGGGCAGCAGGCGGTCGACGACGTCAACGCCTACGTCGAAGGGATCAACGCCTACGTCGCCGCCGCGGCGCTCGACCCGAAACTGAAGCCGGGCGAGTACACGCTGCTGAACAAGCCAATGGAACCGTGGAAACCGACCGACGTGATCGCGATCGCCTCGCTGGTCGGCGGCATCTTCGGCCAGGGCGGCGGCAACGAGCTGAACTCGGCCCTGACGATGCAGGCCTTCGTCAAGCGGATGGGCAAGAAGGCGGGCCGCAAGGCCTGGCTCGGCTTCCGCTCCAAGAACGACCCCGAGGCGCCGACGACGGTGAAGGAGCCGTTCCCCTACGAGACCCGCAGCGCCTTCGCCAAGCGTGGCCTTGCGCTTCCCGACAAGAACAGTGTCCGCTTCACCCAGACGGCGGCGAGCGCCTCAAGTGCGGCCCCGGAGCCGGCGAGCGGTCTCGCCTCCGTAGGCGCGCGCCTGCAGGCGGCGCTGGAGAACGCCGGCCACGCCTCCAACTGGGAGCTGGTCTCGGCCAAAGAGTCGGCCAGCGGCCACCCGATCGCGGTGATGGGGCCGCAGGTCGGCTACTTCGTTCCCCAGATCCTGATGGAGCTCGACCTGCACGGGCCCGGGATCGACGCCCGCGGCGCGGCCTTCCCCGGCGTCAGCTTCTACATCCAGCTCGGCCGCGGGCGCGACTACGCCTGGAGCGCGACGACGGCGACCTCAGACAACGTCGACACCTTCGCCGAGGTCCTCTGCAAGGACAACTTCCACTACCGCTACCGCGGCAAGTGTCTGGCGATGGAAAAGCTCGAAAAGAGCGAGAGCTGGACCCCGAACGCCGCCGATGACACTCCCGCCGGGTCGCAGACGCTGGTCGCTTACCGGACCGTGCACGGGATCGTCTACGCCCGCGGCAAGGTCGGCGACAAGAAGGTCGCCTTCGCCCGTCAGCGCAGCACCTACTTCCACGAGGCCGACTCGGTGGTCGGCTTCGGCCAGCTGAACGAACCGGGGGTGGTGACCGGGCCGGAGGGCTTCAAGCAGGCGGTCTCCAACCTCAACTTCCTCTTTAACTGGTCCTACGTCGACTCCGAACACATTGCCTACGCGCTCTCGGGATGGATGCCGCAGCGGGCGAAGGGGACCTCGCCCGACTTCCCCATCCTCGGCACTGGCGAGTTCGACTGGAAGGGCTACAAGCCCTCGACCCACCAGGCCGACTGGCTGCCGTTCGCCAAGCACCCCCAGGCGGTTGACCCGCCCTTCCTCGTCTCCTGGAACAACAAGCAGGCGCCGAAGTGGGCGGCGGCCGACGACAAGTACAGCTACGGGCCGCTGTTCCGCTCGCAGATGATCGAAGACAAGGTCACGGCGGCGACCAAGGGTAAGAAGAAGATGACGATCGTTCAGCTGATTCAGGCGATGGAGGAACCGGCGACGCAGGACCTACGCGGCTACCGGCTCTTGCCGACGATCTTCAAGGCGATCGGCGAACCGAAACTAAAGTCGCTGCGCCAGGCGTTCGTGACCCTGCGCACCTGGCACGAACACGGCGCCCATCGCCGTGACCTCGACCGCGACGGCGTCTACGAGGAAAACGACGCGGTCGAACTGATGGACGCCTGGTGGCCGAAGCTGGTCCAGGGTGAGTTCAAGCCGGTGCTTGGCGGTAGGGCCTACGGGCAGCTGGAAGGGATGGTGCGGACGGGCTCCTACACCGGCGGTTCGCCGACCGAACCCGATTTCGCCGATGGCTGGTGGAGCTACGTCTCCAAGGACCTGCGCGGCCTCTTCGGCCCGAAGCCGAAGGGGGCATGGAGCCGGGTCTACTGCGGCGGCGGCTCGAAGAAGAAGTGCCGGGCGATGCTGCAGCGGACGCTGCGCGAAGCGCTGAAGGTGACGCCCCAGCAGCTCTACGGCGGCGGCGCCGGCGCCTGCGCTTCGAATCCGCAACCGTCCTGCTTCGATCAGAACCGGCCGCAGGTGACCGGAGGGGTGGCGCTGCCGCCGTTTCCGTTCCAGAACCGGCCGACGTTCCAGCAGGTGGTGACGCCGACTCAGCACTTGCCGCGGTAGGTCGGCAGAATTCGGCTCGTGGATCAGGAGCTCTTCTCAGCCGTAGATGCGTTCATCTGCGGGACGGTCGTCGAAGAGGACGAGGCGCTGCGTTCGGCCGTCTCGGCCGCCGAGGAGGCGGGGCTTCCCGGGATTCAGGTCTCGCCGCCGCAGGGGAAGCTGTTGCAGTTGCTGGTGCGGCTGGTGGGGGCGAAGACGATCCTCGAGTTCGGGACGCTGGGGGGGTACAGCGCGATCCTGATGGCTCGGGCGCTGCCGGAGGATGGGCGGCTGGTGACGTTGGAGGCGCGGCCCGAGTACGCGGAGGTAGCGCGACGCAGCATCGACGCGGCCGGGGTGGGGGAGAAGGTCGAGATCCGGGTCGGGCCGGCGCTGGAGGCGCTGCCAGGCCTCAAGGACGCCGGTCCCTTCGATCTCGTCTTCATCGACGCCGACAAGGTCAACACGCCGAACTACTTCGCCTGGGCACTGGAGCGCACGCGCGCCGGCGGCTTGATCGTCGCCGACAACGTCGTCCGCGACGGCTCCCTCGCTGACGCCGCCGACCCCGATGAGGCGACGAAAGCCCAGCGCCGGCTGCACGAGATGCTGAGCGAAGATTCCAGGGTCAGCGCCACTACTATTCAGACGGTCGGGGTCAAGGGCTATGACGGCTTCCTGATCGCCTTCGTCGAGCCCGCCTGACCGGGCCTCGCCAAGAGCGCGCCCCTGCTATCTTTCTGCGTCGGCCTTATTGGCCGGTTGGTCCGTCCTGCCGTCCGATTCATGGGGCGTCTAGGAATCCTGTTGTCGATACGAGATCCGGAGCGATGAAGGTTCGAGCTTCCGTCAAGCCGATGTGCGAGAAGTGCAAGGTAATCCGCCGAAATGGGGCGGTCCTGGTGATCTGCCAGAACCCGCGCCATAAGCAGAGGCAGGGTTAGCCGTGGCACGGATCGCAGGGATCAACATTCCCGTCAATAAACGGGTTGAAATCGGGCTCACCTACATCTTCGGGATCGGCCAGTCGACGGCGAAACAGATCCTCGCCGAGGCCAAAGTCGATCCGAACACGCAAGTCAAGGACCTGACCGAGGACGAGGTGATGAAACTTCGTGAGGCGGTCGAGAACCGCGAGGTCGAGGGAGACCTCCGGCGCGATCGCTCGCAGAACGTCAAACGGCTGATGGAGATCGGGTCCTACCGCGGCCTCCGCCATCGGCGCGGGCTGCCGGTCCGCGGCCAGCGGACGAAGACCAACGCCCGCGGCCGCAAGGGTCCCCGCCGCCTCAGCGTCGCCGGCAAGCGCAAGGTATAGGCAGAGATGGCTGAGAAAAAAGCTTCCAAAGGGCGCACGCGCCGCCGGGTGAAAAAGAACGTCACCTACGGCCAGGCGCACATCAAGACGTCCTTCAACAACACGATCGTCACCCTCACCGATACCGATGGCAACGTGATCGCCTGGGAGTCGGCCGGTTCGGCCGGGTTCAAAGGCTCGCGCAAGTCGACCCCGTTCGCCGCCCAGGTGACCGCCGATGCGGCCGCCAAAAAGGGCATGGAACACGGGCTCGAGCGGGTCGAGGTCTTCGCCAAGGGCGCCGGCTCGGGCCGCGAGACGGCGATCCGCTCGCTGCAGGCGGCCGGCCTCGACGTCACCACCGTCAAGGACGTCTCGCCGCAGGCCCATAACGGCTGCCGGCCGAAGAAGCGGCGGAGGGTCTAGTGGCTCGCGATACCGCCCCGCAGTGCAAGCAGTGCCGGCGCGAGGGCCAGAAGCTCTTCCTCAAGGGCGAGCGCTGCTTCACCGACAAGTGCGGCGTCGAGCGCCGCTCCTACCCGCCTGGTGAGCACGGCCGCGGCCGTATGCGCCAGAGCGAGTACCGCGTCCAGCTGCGCGAGAAGCAGAAGACCCGCCGCTACTACCAGGTGCTGGAGAAACAGTTCCGCGCCTACTACGACAAGGCTTCCCGGCAGGACGGCGTCACGGGTGAGAACCTCCTGCGGCTGCTCGAGTCCCGCTTCGACAACGTCCTCGTCCGCCTCGGCTTCGCCGCCTCGCGGCGCCAGGCGCGGCAGCTGATCACCCACGGCCACTGGCAGATCAACGGCCGCCGGGTGAACATCCCCTCCTACCAGGTACGGCCCGAGGACATCATCTCGATCAAGGCCGGGTCGAACGCCACCGACACGATCCGCCGCGCGACGGAACTGGTCTCCACCGTTCCCGCTTGGCTGCAGGCCGATCACGATGCCCTCACCGCCAAAGTCCTGCGCTACCCCGAGCGTTCCGAGATCTCGGCGCCGGTTCAGGAGCAGCTGATCGTCGAGCTGTACTCCAAGTAGTCCGGGAAACGATTTCCGAAACACCCCAGAGCAAGGAACTCATGACCACCGATTTCCAGGTCCCCCGCATCACCTCCGAGAAAGTCGACGACCGTCGCGGCACCTTCACGATTGAGCCGCTGGACAAGGGCTTCGGCTACACCTTCGGCAACAGCCTGCGTCGCGTTCTCCTCTCCTCGCTGGGCGGCGCCGCCATCACCAGCGTCCGCATCGAGGGAGTCGCGCACGAGTTCTCGACCGTGCCCGGCGTCAAAGAGGACGTCACCGACATCATCCTCAACCTCAAGGACCTCGTCGTCCGCATGCACACCGATGCCGACGAGGTCGAGGCGCCGCTGGTGGCCACCGGCCCCGGCGAGGTGAAGGCGAAGGACATCGATCTGCCCTCCGGCGTCGAGATCCTCAACCCCGACGCGCCGATTGCGACCCTCGAGAAAAAAACCAAACTTGAGGTCTATCTGACGATCGGCCGCGGCCGCGGCTACTCGCCCGCCGAAGAGAACAAGTCCGATGAGCAGCCGATCGGTGTGATCCCGATCGACTCGATCTTCTCGCCCATCCGGCGCGCTTCCTACGCGGTCGCCGCCGCCCGTGTCGGCCAACGGACGGACTTCGACAAACTCTCGCTCGACCTCGAAACCGACGGCTCGATCGAGCCCGGGGCGGCGCTGCGCGAAGCCTCCGAGATCTTGATCAAGAGCCTGGCGATCTTCACCGACGCCGACCGGGTCGAAGAGCTGACCGCGCGCGAACCGGCGCCGCCGGTCCAAAGCGACGGCTTTTCGGCTCCCGGGGGCGACGGCGGTGCCGCCGCCAATGGCCTCGACGAGATCCTGATCGAGGAGCTCGAACTGGGTGTCCGCTCTTACAACTGCCTCAAGCGTGCCGGCGTGCAGACCGTCGGCGACCTCGTGCGCAAATCCCGCGCCGAACTGAACGCGATCCCGAACTTCGGTCAGAAGTCGATCGAGGAAGTAATCGAGACCCTGCACTCCCGCGGGCTGGACCTGCAGGCGGACTAGGCGCGGATCAAGGGGCGGAGGAAGCAATGCGGCATAAAAAGAAGCGGAACAAGCTCAGCCGCGACTCCGCCCACCGCGAGGCGCTGCTCTCGAACCTCTCGAAACAGCTGATCGAGCACGAGCGGATTGAAACCAGCCAGGCCAAGGCCAAGGCGGTCAAGCCCGAGGTGGAGAAACTGATCACCCTCGCCAAACGGGGCAGCCTGCACGCCCGTCGCCAGGCGCTGGCGAGCCTCCACAACGACAAGTTCATCGTCCACAAGTTGTTCGACGAGGTGGCGCCCCGCTACGCCGAGCGCCCCGGCGGCTACACCCGCATCGTCAAGCTCGGTCCGAGGAAGTCCGACTCGACCGAGATGGTCTACCTCGAGCTCGTCTAGTAGCTGACGGCCTCGAGGTAGAGGCCGTGCGGTGGGGCGGTGCCTCCTGCCGCGGTCCTCGGCGCTCCCTTGAGGAGCGCGACGAAGTTCTCGACGCTGCGGCGGCCTGAGGCGACTTCGAGCTGGGTGCCGACGAGGACGCGGACCATGTTGCGCATGAAGGCGTCGGCGCTGATGCGGAAGCTGAGGATGTCCCCCTCGTCCTTCCAAGAGGCGGCGAGGACGTCGCGCTCGAAGCGGACGTGGTCGTTCTGGGTGGGGGTGAAGGCGGTGAAGTCGTGCGTACCGGGGAGGGCGGCGGCGCAGGCGTCGAGGGCCTCGCGGTCGACCCGGTGCGGCCACCAAAGCGCCTTGCCGCGCTCGAAGGGGCTGGGGGCCGCGCGGGCGAGGAGGCGGTAGCGGTAGCTGCGCGCCTTGGCGTCATGGCGGGCGTGGAAGCCCTCGGCGACGACCTCGGCGGCGGTGACCGCGACGTCGTCGGGCCCGATCCCGTTGAGGCGACGCATCAGGTCCGCCGGCACCTCCGCTGCGGTCTCAAAGCTCGCCACCTGCCCCAGCGCGTGGACGCCGGTATCGGTGCGGCCGGCCACCGTCAGCTCGATCGGTTCGCGGAGGATCGTCGCCAGGGCCGCCTCCAGCTCCCCCTGCACGGTGCGCAGGCCGGGCTGGCGCGCCCAGCCGCGGAAGCCGGAGCCGTCGTATTCGATCTCCAGACGAACGGTGGACACGGCGGCAGTATCGCCGAGAACAGGCGGCGGTTCCTCCAGGAATAAGTAACGGTGCCGCCCCACCTAGAATCGAACGAGTGCGCATCCTTCTCACCAACGACGACGGCATCGCCGCCCCGGGGCTGCAGGCCGCCCGCCGGGCGCTGGTGGAGCTCGAGGGCGTCGAGGTCGACGTCATCGCCCCGGACACCAACCGCAGCGCGATCGGGCGCGGCATCACCACCCGCTCGCCGCTCACGGTCGAGGAGGTCACCTTCGACGACGGCCGCGTCGGCTACGCCACCGACGGCACCCCGGTCGACTGCGTCCGCTTCGCCGAGCTCGGCCTCGTCGGCGGTCGCCCCGACCTGATCGTCTCCGGGATCAACCACGGCGCCAACCTCGGCGACGACATCACCTACTCGGGGACCGTCGCCGCGGCCCTGGAGGGGATCATTCTCGGGATCCCGGCGGTCGCCGTCTCCCAGCAGTCCTCCGCCGGCGGCCTCGGCTACGTCAGCGGCAAGTTCGACTTCGGCGTCGCCGCCCCCTTCACCGCGCAGCTGGTCTCGCGGCTGCGGGAAGAGTCGATGCCAGAGGCGACGCTGATCAACGTCAACTGCCCCTGCACCGAGCCGACCGGGATCGAGGTGACGAAGCTCGGTAAGCGGATCTACAACGACGAGCTGAAGCTGGTGAAGGAGGCCGATGGCCGCCGCCACTACGAGATCTACGGCTGGCAGCCGGGCTACGAGGAGATCGAGGGGACCGACCTCCACGCGATCGCTGAGGGCCGGATCGCGGTTACCCCGATCCACTTCGACCTCACCGACCACGGCGGACTTGAGCGGCTGGCGGGCTGGGGCTTCGAGGAGATGCTGGCAGCGACCTCCGCGACGGCGTGAGCACCCCGGCCGAGCAGCGCGCGGCGGAGCTGCGGGAGCAGCTCGCCCACCACAACCACCTCTACTACGTCCTCGACGACCCCGAAGTGGGCGACGACGTCTACGACGCGCTGCTCGACGAGCTGCGGACGCTGGAGGAGCAGAACCCGGAGCTGCGGACGCCGGACTCGCCGACCCAGCGTGTGGGGGCGCCGCCGCTGGACCGCTTCGAGCAGGTCGAGCACGCCGAGCAGATGCTCTCGCTCGGCAACGCCCGCAACGAGGAGGAGCTGCGCGGCTGGGAGAACCGGATCGCCAATCACTTAAAGCGGATGGACATCACCGCCTCGGAGTTCAGCTACACGACCGAGCCGAAGATCGACGGCCTCGCCGTCACCCTCACCTACGAGGACGGGGTGCTGGTCCGCGGCGCCACCCGCGGCGACGGCCGGATCGGCGAGGACGTGACCCAGAATCTGCGCACGATCGGGTCGGTGCCGCTGCGGATCAAGGGCGCCCCGGAGCTGATCGAAGTCCGCGGCGAGATCTACCTGCCGATCGCCGCCTTCAAAGCGCTGAACGAGCGCCGCGCCGAGGCGGGCGAACCGACCTTCGCCAACCCGCGCAACAGCGCCGCCGGCTCGATCCGCCAGCTCGACCCCTCACTGGCCGCCGAACGGCCCCTCTCGACCTGGATGTACGGGATCGGCGCCGTCCGCGGCCTCGACCTCCCGACCCACATGGACGAGGTCGAATGGCTGCAGGATCGCGGCTTCAAGGTCAATCCCGACACCGCCCATCACGAGGGGGTGGAGGGGGTCGTCAAGCGCTGTCACTGGTGGGAGGAGCGGCGCGACGAGCTCGACTACGAGATCGACGGCGTCGTCGTCAAGGTCGACGAGAAGGCGCTCTGGCGCGAGCTCGGCGTCGTCGGCCGCGAGCCGCGCTGGGCGATCGCCTGGAAGTTCCCGCCGACGACGGCGACGACGACGCTCAACAAGGTCGTCTGGAACGTCGGCCGCACTGGCCACCTGGTGCCCTTTGCGATGCTCGAGGCAGTCCACGTCGGCGGCGTCACCGTCACCACCGCCACCCTCCACAACGAGGAGGACCTGGCCCGCAAGGACGTGCGCGAGGGCGACGAGGTCGTGGTGATGCGGGCCGGCGACGTGATCCCGCAGGTGGTTTCGCCGAAGCTGCCGCGAAAGCAGAAGGGCGCCCGCAAGGCGAAGCCGCCGAAGAAGTGCCCCCAGTGCGGCACGCCCACGGTCAAGCCCGAGGACTCCGTCTTCACGATCTGCCCCAACCGCTCCGGCTGCCCCGGGCAGTCCTTCCAGCACGTCAAACACTTCGTCAGCAAGGGGGCGATGGACATCGACGGCCTGGGGGAAAAGCAGGCGTTGCGCTTCCTCCAAGAAGGGCTGATCGCCGACGTGGCCGACATCTACGACCTCACTGAGGACCGCCTGGTCGAGCTCGACCGCTTCGGCGAGACCTCCGCCCGCAACCTCGTCGCCTCGATCGAGGCCTCCAAGCAGCGGCCGTTCAAACGCGTTCTCTATGCGCTCGGGCTGCCGGGAGTCGGCTACGTGACCGCGGAGGCGCTGGCCGACCACTTCGGCACGATCGACGCCCTGCACGCGGCCGATCCGGAGGCGATCGAGGAGGTCGAGGGAGTGGGGCCGATCATGGCCGTCCAGATCAACGAGTCGCTTGCCGACGAGGTGACCTGGGCTCTGGTCGAGAAGCTGCGCCAGAAGGGCCTGCGGCTCGAGGCAGACGCCTCCGAACGCCGCCAAGAGGACGGGCCGCTGAAGGGCAAGACGGTAGTCCTCACCGGCACCCTGCCGGAGCTGACCCGCGAGGAGGCGGCGGCGCTGGTCAAGTCAGCAGGCGGCAAGGTTACGAGCTCGGTCTCGAAAAAAACCGACTTCGTCGTCGCCGGCGACAACCCGGGGTCGAAGCTCGCCAAAGCGGAGAAATTCGGGACCGAGATCCTCGACGAGGCGGCGCTGCGGGAGCTCGTCGGTCAGTAACCCGCGGCGGCGGCGGCGATCCGGTCCTGATTCAGGTGGGCGAGGGTGAGGTTGCCGACTCCCGCCATCAGGACAGAGAAGGCGATGACGCGGCCGCTGCGGTTGAAGCAGTAACCGGAGAGGTTGCTGACGCCGCTGATCGTCCCCGTCTTAGTCCGGCAGCGCCCGTAGGCGGCGGTGCCCTCCATGCGGCTGGCGACGGTGCCCTCCTGGCCGGCGAGCGCCAGGTCCTGAATGAACTCCTCGCCGGCTTCGTCTTCCTGCATCCCCAGCAGCAGGTCGACGACCTCGCGCGGGCTGGAGCTGTTGGTGCGGGTAAGGCCCGACCCGTCGACTGCCTGCACCGCCGAGTCGTGGCTGCGCGCGAAGGCCTCGACCACGCTCGCTCCCGCCGCCGTGGTGCCGGCGCCGCCGAACTTCGCCCCGAGCAGCTTGATTAGCGTCTCGGCGAAGTAGTTGTCCGAGTAGACGTCGGTGAGGTTGACGATCCGGTCGAGGGTGGGGGAGCGGACCATCGCCACCCGTTCGGCGTTCGGCGGCGTCGGGCGCAGGGCGATCTGCGTCGGCAGGCCGATCCCGGCCTTGCGTAGGGAGCCGACGAGCTTCGCGGCGGCCAGCTTCGCGGGGTCCGAGGAGAAGCCGCTGGCGCTGGTCGAACCGCTGAAACCGGAGTTGAAGGCGAGGCCGGAGAGGGGGCCGATGTAGGGGCTGGTCCCGTAGCCGGAGTCGGCGACGCCGCGCCGCCGGTCGAAGATCGTGTCGTCGGCGTAGAGGCGGCCGGTGATCGACTCGATCCCCGCCGCCCTGATCTGCGGGGTCAGCGAGAAGAGGTTGGTCCCGAGGCCGGCGAGGTAGCTGCCGTAGAACCCCGGGGTGCCGAGGGCGGGGTCGCCGCCGCCCTGGAGGTAGAGGCTGCCGTGGAGGACGCCATTGGCGTCGACCTTGCCGTCGCGGAAGACTTTGGTCGGGATCCGGTAATCCGGCCCGAGCTTTGAGAGCGCCGTGGCGGTCGTGAAGAGCTTCATGTTCGAGGCCAGGGGCCGCGATCGGCCGGGTGCGCTGGCGCAGAGGACCTGCCCGGATTCAGCGTCGACGACGAGCAAACCGCTGGCCGAACCGCCCCCCTGGCGCAGCCAGGAGCGCATCTGGTCGCAGCCGGCGCTCGCCTGGGCAGCGCCCACCAGCAGCACAAAAAGGGCTGCTGAGAGGACCAAAAGCGGGAGCAGGATGCGTTTCACCGGGTTTCCCAACACGCGAGATGAGGAAGGTAGCGGTCGAAGATGACCCCTTGCCCTGGAATACTGCACGTATGGGTGAAGTCGTAGACATCGAGTCCAAACCGCGAAAGCGGCAGAAACGGCGCAAAAAGCCCTCGAAGACCGCGCTGGTCCTCGGCGGCGGCGGCTTTACCGGCGGCGTCTATGAGATCGGCGCCCTGCGCGCCCTCGACCTGCTCGCTGTCAACAGCACCGTCAACAACTTCGACGTCTACGTCGGCACCAGCGCCGGCTCCTTCGTCGCCTCGATGCTGGCCAACGGGGTCAGCCCCGAGGAAATGATGCAGGTGATCAATTCCGACGACAGCATGGGCCTCGAAGACCTTGACCTCGACAAGGTCCTCAAGCCCAACTACCTCGGCTTCCTCTCCAAGGGCGTCGCCCTGCCGCTGCGCACGATGGAGCTGCTGCGCTCGCTGGTCCGGATCGGCGAGTTTTCGGCGATGGACATCGGGGTCGGTCTGGCCGAGGCGCTGCCGACCGGGCTCTACTCCGGCTCCGGCCTCTCCGATTACGTGGAAGACGCGCTCAGCAGCGACGACCGGGTAAACGACTTCCGCCTTCTCGACCCCGAGCTCTACCTCACCGCCACCGACCTCGACACCTGCGAGCGGATCGTCTTCGGCGAGGAGGGCTGGTCGGACGTGCCGATCTCCAAAGCGGTCGAGTGCTCGACCTGCCTGCCGATCGTCTACAAGCCGGTCGACCTCAAGGGACGGCAGTTCGTCGACGGCGGCATCCGCTCGACCACCAACGTCGACATCGCGGTCGAGAAGGGCGCCAAGTTCATCGTCGTCGTCAACCCGCTCGTCCCCTACGTCAACGACTTCGAGAAGACGATCCCCACCGTCTTCGGTCGCCGCGTCCGCCGCGTTTCCGACATGGGGCTGCCGGCGATCGCCAACCAGACCTTCCGCCTCATCGCCCACGCCCGCCTGCACCAGGCGGTCGAGCAGTGGCAGGAGAAGTACCCCGGGGTCGACATCATCCTGCTCGAGCCGTCTCCCAACGACGAGCTGATGTTCGGCACCCCGATCATGGACTACTCGCGGCGGCTGGAGATCGCCCGCCACGGCTTCGAATCCGTCACCGCGACCCTCGCCCAGGACTACGACCGCTACGCCGAGATCGCCGAGCGCCATGGCCTCGAAATCTCCCAGCGCCGGGTCCGCAAAGTCGTCGAGCAGGCCTCCGAGGAGGAGTCCGAGCAGACGTCCGCCTGGCGCCGGGTTCTCGAGCAGACGACGTCAGTCCTGCTTAGGCAGAGCGGCGAAGCCTCCTAGTAGGGCTTCAGCGGCGGCCTACGCCGCGTAGAGCTGCTCGATCGCGTCTTCGTGCTTCTGGGCGACGACGGCGCGCTTGACCTTCAGGGTCGGCGTCAGCTCGCCTGACTCCTGGGAGAGGTCCTCCGGGAGGATGGAGATCTTCTTCACTTGCTCGACGCGGGCGAAGTTCTCGTTGATCTTCTCGACGTGGGCTTCGATCGCCGCTTTCACGTCGGGGTTCTGGGAGAGCTGGACGGGATCCTCGGGCAGGTCGTTCTCCTGCGCGTATTTGACCGCCTCTTCGGGGTCGAGGGTGACCAGCGCCACCAAGTAGGGGCGGCGGTCGCCGACGACGACGCACTGGGAGACCAGCGGGTGCTGCTTGATTTCGGCCTCGAGGTTGGCGGGGGTGATGTTCTTGCCGCCCGCGGTGATGATGATGTCCTTTTTGCGGCCGGTGATCTTGATGAAGCCATCCGACTCGATCTCGCCGATGTCGCCGGTGTGAAGCCAGCCGTCGACGATCGTCTCCTTCGTCGCCTCGGGGTTCTTGTGGTACCCCTGGAAGACGTTGGGGCCCTTGACGAGGATCTCGCCGTCCTCGGCGATCCTCACCTCGCAGCCGGGGAAGGGCTTGCCGATCGTCCCGACCTTGAAGTCCTCGGGCGTGGAGATCGTCGCCGCGGTCGAGGTCTCGGTCATCCCCCAGCCCTCAAGCACGAGGACGCCGGCGGCGTCGAAGAAGCGGAGGATCTCCGGGTTGATTGGAGCGGCGCCGGAGACGGCGAGGCGGATGCGGCCGCCGAAGAGGTTGCGGATTTTCGACAGCACCTGCTTGTCGGCGAAGGCGTACTGGCGCTGCAGCAGGAAGCCGGGCTTGCGGCCGCTGCGTTCGGCCGCGCGCATCTTCGCCCCGACCTTGATCGCCCAGTTGAAGATCGCCTTTTTCGCCCCGCCCTCTTTCTCGATACCGCTGGTCGCGGCGGTGTAGATCTTCTCGAAGATCCGCGGCACCGAGGGGAAGTAGGTCGGTTTCAGTTCGGCCAGGTTCGGGAGGATCTTCAGCGGGTCCCGCTCCCAATAGGCGAGGGTGGTGCCGAGGTCGAAGGTGCCGAACTGGATCAGCAGCGCGAAGGAGTGGGCGAGCGGCAGGTAGAGGTAGGCGAGGTCTTCGTCCTCGATGACGCTGACGTCGTTGACCATGTCCAGCATCGCCCGGTAGTTGCCGTGGCTGATGATGCAGCCCTTAGGCGGGCCGGTCGTGCCCGAGGTGTAGATGAAGGTGCAGATGTCGTCCTTGCCGACGGCGCCGTAGAGGGTCTCCCAGGTGGCCGCGTCGCCGCCGGCGCCTTTGGCCGCCAGGTCCTCCATCGAGATCGCGTCCTCGGCGCTGCCGGTCATCATCACGATCTGCTCGAGCTGGGGTAGCTGGTCGCGGACCGCGCGCACCTTCTCCAGCTGTTCGGCGTCCTCGACGACGACCACCTTGGAGTCGGAGTTCTCGAGGACGTAGCGACACTCCTCGGGAGAGTTGGTCTGGTAGATCGGGACGACGGTGGCGCCCACTGAGAGCGCCGCGAAGTCGAAGTAGGTCCACTCGGGGCGGGTGTTGCCGAGGATCGAGACCCGGTCGCCCTTCTCGACCCCGAGGGTGACGAGGCCGAAGGCGAGCGGGCGGACGATCTCCCGCACCTCGTCGAAGGTCTTGGAGATCCAGGCGTCGCCCTCCTTGTAGCGGACGGCGACTTTGGAGCCGTAGAGCTCCGCTGCCTTCGGCAGCAGGTCGGCGATCGTCTGCGAGTGCGTACCTCTCCCCGGCATCTGCGGGGGGAGTCTAGTTCAGCGTCGCGAGCGGCGCGATCCTTGTGAGGCCTTCGTCGAGGAGATGCTGCGCAGCGACGTTTCGAACAGCGTCCTGTCGATCCGGCCGTGGTATATCGGCACCCCCATCTGCACGCATTTGCCAATGACCTCCTCTCGCTCCATCTGCATCTGGTCGGCGAGCTCGGCGGGCGTCAGGTGGTGCGCCATGGGGACCTCCAAGGTCGGAGAAAAGTAGGTAGCCCATATCTATCGCCGCGGTCGGATGCCGTCAACTGGGAAAATGTCTCCCTTGGCCTCCGAAGTCTCCGAAGTCGCGGTAAAGCCGCTGCCCCCCCGGGGCAGGATCTGGGTGATCATCCTCCTCGCGCTGGGGCTGCTCGCCCTCGGCTACACGATCGTCGAGATGTCGACCCAGGAGCCGGGGGACCCCGTCGTCCGCCTTGAAGGAATCGAAGACGCGCAGCGCCTCTTCGGCGGCATCCCGCAGGAAGGGGACCGGCTCGGCTCCGACGACGCACCGGTGACGATCCAGGTCTTCAACGACATCCAGTGCAACGACTGCCGCGAAGACTTCCTCGAGACGATCCCGGCGCTGGCCGAACAGTACGTCCGACCCGGCGAGGTGAAGCTGCTCTGGCGCCACTACTCCAACAGCGTCAACACCGAGCAGCTGGGCTTCTACGGGGCCGAGGCGGCCGCCGAACAGAACTACGCCTGGCAGTACATCTACCTCTTCTTCCGCAACCAGAAGGAAGCCGAACGCGTCGGGATCGACGACGACTACCTGGCCTCGATCGCCGGCGGGGCGGAGGAACTCGACATCGAAGAATGGGAGGCCGACCTTGAAGAGAACGGGCAGAAGGGCGGCCCGATCGAGCAGCGGTTGGAAGACTACGAGCAGCTAGGCCGCGACCTTGAGATCCGCACCGGCCAGGGGATGGTCCTCAACGGCCCCGGCGGGACGGTGACGCTGCAGGAAGGGCCGTCGCTGGCCGAAGTCGAAGCGGCGATCCGCGAAGTCGAATAGGGGACACGCCGGACCTATACAGCAATAGGGATTGATTATTCATAGTTCCTTCGGTTAGGTTCTTTGAATGCCCGCGAACCTGCCGCTGTTGAAGACGGTCCTGCAAAAAGTGCCTTCCGAACCGCTGCGCAACGCGCTCTCGGCGATGGTGAACGAGACGGGTTTCGAGGGAGTCCTCACCAAACAGGAAGCAACGCAGTTGGCGGCAAAGGGAGGTATCTCGCTCAACCAGCTCCTCCTCACCCTCGCCGAAGTCGCCAAGGTCTATGCCGTGCCCTCGATCTCCAACTTCTACGTTGGGGCGATTGCGCAGGGTGCCAGCACTGAAAGCTTCTACATGGGAGCGAACATGGAGTTTGCGGGCGAGGCCCTCAGTTTCACCCTGCACGCCGAGCAGGCCGCCACGGCCAACGCCTGGAACAACGAAGAGGAAGGGTTGAAGTTAATCGCGGTCAACGCCGCTCCGTGCGGTTACTGCAGACAGTTTCTCTACGAGATCACGACGGCGAAGAAGCTGCAGATCCTCCTCGCCGGCTCAAACCCCGAACCGTTGACCACCTTGCTACCGCAGGCGTTCGGTCCCAAGGATCTCGGAGTGGAAGAAGCGGAAGCGCTGATGAGCTCGCAGTTCCACGATCTGAGGTTGGAAGAAGAAACCGAAGACAACGCCGTCCTCATGGCCCTGGTGGCAGCCAACCAGAGCTACGCGCCTGCGCCCTACACCGAACCGCCGCACCCGTGCTACGCGGGGGTGGCGATCGAAACCTCCGCGCAGATCTTCAGCGGCCGGCTGGCTGACAACGCCGCCTACAACCCGAGTCTCTCCCCGCTAGAGGCGGCGATGGCGATGTGGACCTTCGGTGCGGCTCCGAACGAACCGGTGACGCGTGTCGTGCTGGTGCAGTCGAAGGGGACGGTCGCCGACCAGGCAAAGGCGACGGAAGCGGTGGTCGAAACGTTGCCCGGACAGCCCGCCTTCGAGCAGTACTGGGCCGTGCCCGCCGCCGGCTGACTGCCTTCAGGCCACGCGGCGAAGCCGCGCCCGCGGGGCGATCACTTCGCGCCACTCGGAGTCGACGATGTGGGCGGGGGCGGTGGTGGCGAGGAAGTCGCTCAGCACCCCGGCCAGGCCCTCAGGGTCTTCGAGGTTCGGGAAGTGGGCGGCCTTGGGGAGCGTCTCAAAGCGGCAGTTGGGGATCGAGCGCTCGGCTTCCAGCCCGTGCTCGAGCGGGATCGTGCGGTCGCGCTCGCCCCAGACGATCAGCGTCGGCATCTCCTTCAGCAGGTAGAGGCGGTCGGTGGCGCTGACCTTCTGACCCTGCACGTCGATCACCGAGCGCAGCGTCTGCAGGAAGGCGCGACGGGAGCCGGGCTCCTGTAGCGGACCGAGGGCGCGGGCGACCGCTTGCAGGTAGACGCCGGTGGAGTTGCCGTGCTCGCGTAGCTTGGCGCCGGTCGCGGCCAGGGCGCCGACTAGGCGGGGCCGGGTCGCCAGCCGAAGTAGGGCAGCCGAGCCGGGCAGCGCCGCGCCCCGCAGCAGGGGGCTGACGTCGTGGCCGAGGCCGCCGCTGGAGATGAGGACAAGCCGCTCGGTGCGCTGGGGGAATTGGTAGAAGAACTGCATCGCGACGCCGCCGCCAAGCGAGTGGCCGACGATCGTCGCCCGCTCGACCCCGATCGTCGTCAGTAGGTCGCGAATGCTCGCCGCATGCGCGCCCAGCGAGTAATCACCCCGAGGCGTCGCCGCGTCGCCATGCCCGATCAGGTCCGGCGCGATCACCCGGTAGGAGCCGGCGAGTTTCTGCGCCACCGTCTCCCAGTGCCGCGAGGAATTGATCATCCCGTGGATCAAGACCACGGTCGGCCCGCTGCCGCAGGTCCGGTAGACGGCGCGGTGCCCGTGCAGGTTCGCCTCGTGGACCTCGAAGGAGGGGGAGGGCGGCATGTGAAGACACTAGCGGGGGCGCGGACGCTCTTTGAAGTGACGCGCTTAGACCGCCAGTGGATCTACTCGGCGGCATCGCCCCAGATCGTGGCGACCAACGAGCGGGAGCCGCCGCGGTCGCGATGCTCGCAGAGGTAGATGCCCTGCCAGGTGCCAAGGGCGAGGGAGCCGTTGCTGATCGGCAGGGTCAGGGAGGGGCCGAGAAGAGCAGCCTTGATGTGGGCGGGCATGTCGTCGGGGCCCTCGAGCGTGTGGGTCCAATAGGGCGCGCATTCCGGCACCGCCTGGTCGAACCAGGTTTCGAAGTCGCGGCGGACGTCGGCCGAGGCGTCCTCGTTCAGGGCGAGCGAGGCCGAGGTGTGCTGGATCATCAGGTGCAGCAGGCCGACAGAGACCTGATTCAGCTCGGGTAGTGCTTTCGTCACCTCTGCGGTGACGAGATGGAACCCCCGCGGCCGCGCCTCAAACTGGATCCGGCGCTGCAACCACACGGCGCTACTTGGCGCCGTTGCGAAGCGCGCGCCAGACGACCGCGGGCCTGATCCCGACCTTCGGCCCGAGGACGACCGCGAAGAGCGTCAGCGCCAGCCAGGGACGCAGGTGCGGGCTGATCCTGCGGATCTGCCCGTCCGGCGCCAGGTCGAAAACCATCGCATCGGTCAGCCGAACCCCCAGCAGCCGCGCTTCGCCGTAGAGGACACGCCGATCGCCCTCACCGATCTCCTCCTGCCACTTCAGTCCCCGCAGCACTCCATAGACAGCGCCCAGCAAGAACTCGACGTCCTTCTGCCCCTTGAAGATCATCCGCCCGGAAATCGGCGAGACGACCTCGACGTCAGCCGTCGTCGCCTCCATCAGGCGTGCGATGTCGTTCGCCTCAGAAGCAGATCGGTACTGCGAGAGCGAGTCCATAGCTGAAGGCTATAGCCGTCTTAGTCGTTCTCCTCGCGAACCCTGAAGCCCACCGCCCTCTTTGCCTTTGGCGGCGGATTGATCAAGTGGTGCAAATCCCTGAAGATCTCCTTCAGCTGCTCGTCATGTCCGTCAAGGCGATCCAACGTGTCGCGTTCGAACTTTTCGAGGCGCTCATGCAACTCCGCGTAGGAGCTCGCGAACCGCCGAAGCTCGACAAAAGACCGCATGATCTCGATGTTGACGGCGACGACCACCGCGCCCTTTGTTTGAGATCACAATTTGTGATCTCAAAGCTTCCGTCTCCGAATTCGTCAGCTGAAACATGAAGTCGGCGGGGAAGCGCTTCGCGTTTCGTTTGACCTGCTGAACTAGGACCCTAGTGTCCACGCCGTAGAGGTCTGCCAAGTCCTCGTCGATCATCACTTGACGCCCGCGGATAACAAAGATCCGTTTGTCGATTGCGGGCGTCTCGATCAGGTCGAGCTCGCTCTCCTTTGAATCTGCCATGCCCACAGAATGACAGATGGGCCGGATGCTGTTGTCTACATCGGGGCGCCCGGATTTGAACCGGGGACCTCACCGACCCGAACGGTGCGCGCTACCAGGCTGCGCCACGCCCCGAGAGGGGTGATTATCCCAGAGCGGCGGGTGGGGCGCGGGGAGGGGTGGTAGCGCTACTTTGCCGGGGGAAGCGGTTCCTCTTGATTTAGATGGCGCGCAGGCTGATCCCGATCCTCGTTCTCTTGCTGCTGGCAGCGATGCCGACGGTGGCTTCCGCGTACCTGCCGACGGGCTTCGTCGGAATCTCGCCGCAGAGCGGCGGCACCGCCAAGGACTACGAGCTGATGCGGGAAGCAGGGATCCTGAGCGTGCGGCAGCCGCTCAACTGGGGTCAGGTCGAGCCAGAGACCCCCGCCTTCACGGAACGACGGTGGGAGGCGTTTGACCACGAGGTGCGATTGGCGGCACGGGCCGAAATGGAGATCTTTCCGGTCGTCGTCAACTCACCGGAATGGGTTGCTTCGCGCGGCATCGACCTGCCGGTGACCACCTCCTGGCAGCGTCGCGCCTGGGCCTCGTTCATGCGGGCGGCCGTCCGCCGCTACGGACCCGGCGGCAGCTTCTGGACCGAAGAAGAAGACCTTCCCTACGAGCCGATCTTCCGCTGGGAGATCTGGAACGAGGAGAACATCGTCAGCTTCGATGCCAACCCGGAACCGAAGCGCTTCGCGGTGCTGATGCGGATCGCCGGGCGCGTGATCCACCGCGAAGCGCCCGGATCGAAGGCGATCGTCGGCGGTCTCTTCGGGCGGCCGCTGCAGATCCCCCCCAACATCGCCTCCGGTGACTTCCTCTCCCGCCTCTATCGGGCGCGGCACGTGAAGCCTTACTTCGACGGGGTCGCCCTGCACCCGTACGTCGCCGACGCGAGGGCGATGGGTGCGCAGCTGAAAAACCTGCGGCGGATCATGCGACGCCACGGTGACGGGGCGACGCCGCTCTACGTGACCGAGCTGGGCTGGGGGTCGGAGTCGGGCCCGACGCGTTGGCAGCGCGGCCTCTGGGGCCAGGCGAACCAGCTCTCAAAGGCGATGGCGATGCTCTCGGCCGACCGCCTCGAAGGCGGCAGCTGCGTCTTTTGCCACTCGGCCGGTCTGCTGAACGCCAAACGGGAAGCGAAGCCCGCCTGGTACCGGTTCAACGAATGGACCGGCGGCGATCCGACCACGGTCCCGCGCATCGGCAGCCGCGACGAAGAACGCGAGGAAGAAGCAGCGCCTGTGCCGCGGAGTGAAGAAGCCGCGGCGGAATAGTTAGGCTCCGACTCGGACTTCAACCGAGAACAAGGAGCTGCAATGGCTTTCTCTGTGCCTGACCTGCCGTATCCGTACGACGCGCTCGAGCCTCACATCGACGAGGAAACGATGCGCATCCACCACGACAAACACCACCAGGCCTACGTCGACAAAGCCAACGGCGCCCTCGAGGGGACCGAGTGGGCCGACCGCGACGTCGAGGACGTCCTCCGCAACCTCTCGGCGCTGCCGGGCGACAAGCAGGCCGCGGTCCGCAACAACGCCGGCGGCCACTACAACCACTCCCTCTTCTGGCAGATGATGAGCCCCGATGGCGGCGGCGAGCCGAGCGGCGAGCTGGCCTCGGCGATCAACGACACCTTCGGCTCCTTCGACTCCTTCAAAGAGGAGTTCAAAAACGCCGGCATCGCCCGCTTCGGCTCCGGCTGGGCCTGGCTGGTCAAAGACTCAAACGGCCTCGCCGTGGTCTCGACCCCGAACCAGGACTCGCCGATCTCCGACGGCACCACGCCGCTGCTCGGCGCCGACGTCTGGGAGCACGCCTACTACCTGAAGTACCAGAACAAGCGCCCGGAATACCTCGACGCCTTCTGGAACGTCGTCAACTGGGACTACGTCGCGGAGAGGTTCGCCTCGTAGGTCGGCTGCTCGTGAGCGGGGGGAACCTCGCTCATCGCGTGCTCGGCGAGTGCGGTGATCGTCAGGCTGGGGTTGACGCCGACGTTCGCCGGCACCGCCGAGCCGTCGCAGACCAGCAGGTTCTCGTAGCCGAAGACCCGCTGGCGGGCGTCGACGACGCCGTCCTCGGGCCCGTGCCCGATTACCGCCCCGCCGAGGATGTGGGCGGTGGTCGGCACGTTCAAGAGCGCCTCGGTCATCGAGCTCTGGGCGACGCCGCCGGTCCGCTTGGCGAGCCATTCCGCCGCCTCGTTGGCGACCGGGATGAAGGTCGGGTTCGGTTTCTCGGGGTCCTGTTCGGTCTGCAGCCAGACGTTGCCTGAGCGTTTCAGCTTCGGGCGCAGGGCGATCGCGTTGTCCAGCGTCTGCATCACCAGAAGGATGATCGTGCGGCGCGACCAGTTCTTCGGGTAGAGCACCTTGGCGAAACGGACCGGGTGCCGCAGCATCTGGCCGAGCAGCTTCAGCGGCCGGGTGACGCGGGTGCCGTCCCCGACCAGCAGGGTGTAGAGGAGGCTCATCGAGTCGCCCGCCTTGCCGTAGCTGACCGTCTCGATGTGGGTATCGGCGTCGGGGTAGATGCTGCCGCTGATCGCGACCCGCTTGGTCAGGTCTTCGGGGTAGTCCTCGGGGACGGTGACGGCGAGGATCATCTCGCTGTTGGTGCGGACCAGCTCGCCGAGCCGCTCGGAGATGCGGGGCAGGGCGCCGCCGAGGCGGCAGCGCTGCAGCAGCTTGTTGGTGCCGAGGGCGCCCGCGGCGACGACGACGCCGCGCGCCCGCAGGGTGCGCTTGCCGCGGCCGGGGATCATCCCCGAGCGCTCGCTGGCGACCGTGTAGCCGTCGCTGCCGTCGGCGGCGCCGATCGGCCGGATCTCGGTCACGGTGCGATCGGGAATGACCTCGACGCCGCGCTGTTCGGCCAGGTAGAGGTAGTTCTTGACGAGGGTGTTCTTGGCGCCGACCGGGCAGCCGACCATGCAGCGCCCGCAGAGGGTGCAGCCGGTGCGGTCGGGTCCCTCGCCGCCGAAGTAGGGATCGGAGACCGTTTTGCCGCGCTCGCCGAAGTAGATCCCGACGGGGGTCTTCTGGTAGGTGTCGCCGACGCCGATCTGCTCGCCGTACTCGCGCAGGAGGTCGTCGGCGGCGTCGTCGGTCTCGACGTGAACGACGCCGAGCATCCGCTGCGCTTCGGTGTAGTGGGGGGCGAGCTCGCGCTGCCAGTCGGCGAGGTCGGCCCACTGCGGGTCCTGGAAGAACTTCTGCGGCGGGACGTAGAGCGTGTTGGCGTAGCCGAGGCTGCCGCCGCCGACGCCGCTGCCGCTGACCACGGAGACGTCCTTGAAGGTCGAAAGCCGGAAGATCCCCCGCAGGCCGAGGCGTGGGGCCCAGAAGTAGCGGCGGATGTCCCAGGTCGACTTCGGGAAGTCCTTGTCGGTGAAGCGCTTGCCGCACTCCAGGACGGCGACTTTGTAGCCCTTTTCGGCCAGGCGCAGGGCCGAGACAGACCCCCCGAAGCCGGAGCCGACGACGATCCAGTCGTAGTCGTACTGGCTCATCGACTCGACCTCACCTGTGGCCTAGGCCTCGCCGGGCTCGAGCGGGCGAAAATCCGTCGTGCGGGCGCCGCAGACCGGGCAGAACCAGTCCTTGGGGATGTCCTCGAAGGCGGTTCCCGGCGGGATGCCGCCGTCCGGATCGCCGATCGCAGGGTCGTAGATGAACCCGCAGCTGTCGCAGATCCAGAGGGTTGCGTCTTTCGTCTCGGTCGTCATTGAGGTGAATGTTAGAGATCCTGGCTGGGTGGCCAGTTGTTTAATCGGTCATTTGCCGAAGCTGACCTGCGGCGCGTTGCGCTCGCTGGCGTCCTCGATCTCGAAGTACTCGCGGGCGGTGAAGCCACCCTGGTTGGCGATGATCGAGCCCGGGAACTGCTGGATGTCCGTGTTGTAGGACTGGACGTTGGAGTTGTAGATCCGGCGGGAAGCCTGGATCTCGTCCTCGAGCTCGGAGAGGTTGCGGCTCAGCTGCTGGAAGTTCTCGGTCGCCCGCAGGGTGGGGTAGTTCTCGGCCACCGCTTTGACGTCGGCCAGCGCCTGGGTCAGCTGCTGCTCAGCTTTGGCGGTTTCCTCGACACCCTGCGCCTGCATTGCCGCGGCCCGCGCCTGGGTGGTTTTCTCGAAGGTCGCGCTCTCGTGCTCGGCGTAGCCTTTGACCGTCTCGACGAGGTTGGGAACGAGGTCGTGGCGCCGTTTCAGCTGTACGTCGATCCCGCTCCAGGACTCGTCCACCCGGTTGCGCGAGGCGATGATCGAGTTGCGCTTCGCGATGTAGTAGAGGACCGCGAGGATGAGAATCGCGACGACGACGATGATGACGATGGTCATTGAGGCTCCTGTGGTCGAACCGGGCTTGGCCGCATCCTAACGCCGCGGCGTTCGTCCTTTCATGGTCTATGTCGGGGAAAGGACGAACGCCGATGCGTAGGATCGCGGCGTGGGCGGTAAGGCGGAAGCGCAGGAATGGGCTGAGATCGTGCGCGGCTACGGCGAGCGCAACGGGCTCACCTACGAGCCGGTCGGCGGGATCAACCCGAAAGACGGCCCGGTCGCGCTCTGCGTCGGTGGCGTCAACCGGCTGACGGGGCAGCTCGCCGAGGGTTTCTGGGGCGCCTCCTGCGACGCCGACGAAAAGGAAGTCGGCGGCTTCTTCAGCAAGTCGGTGGTCCCGACCGCGGTCCTCGCCAAGTCCCACATGCCCGACCTGGCGCAGGTCATGCCCGCCTTCAACGTCGAGTCGATCGAGGGACACGAGGTGGTGACTCAGCGCTTCCAGCGCAAGGTCGAGTTCGAGTCGATCGACTTCAACCGGCGCTTCCTGGCGACGGTGCCAAGCGAGTATGACCCGGTGGCGCTGCGAGAGCTCTTCGGCCCCGGCTTCCTCAGCTGGGTGACGACGATCGGCGGGGAGATCGACTTCGGCGTCAACGACCGCCAGCTCTGGTTCCTCTGGCGCCTGCGCGAGCGCAGCGAGGACGAACTGAAGGCGGCGCTGAAGAACGCCGGTCAGCTCTTCAAACGGCTGCAGATTGAGATGGAGGAGAGCGGCATCCACACCTACCGGCCCGGCCCCTGGCACGCCGGCCTGGAGCCGTTCCCCGACGCGCCCGCGGGGGCTCAGGCGGGGTAGTCGGGGTCGCCGGGGAGGACGACGCGGGGTTCGGCGGCGTCCTCGGCGATCACCACCGGCAGGATCGGCTCGAGGGTGCGCTCGCGGTAGGCGGTCATCGCCTCGTCGGAAGTGCGGAACTCGGCCAGCCAGCGCAGCTGCGTCTGGGTCGGGAAGGAGAGGACAAGCTCGCCGGCCTCCTGCGCCTTGAGGGCGGCGGTTGGCTGAAACCAGCGCGCCTCGGTGGTCTCGACGCCGTCCGGTTTCGGCGGAGTGTGGGCGGGGGCGAGGGCGAGGAAGAACCAGGCGTCGAAGCGGGTCTGGATCACCTCGGGGGTGATCCAGCGGGTGAAGGGGACGAGCTCCTCGCCGGCGTCGAGCTCGATCCCGGCCTCCTCGGCCAGCTCGCGGATCGCGCAGGCGCGGAGGCCGGTCTCCTCGGCGCCGTCGACCTCGTCCAGCGAGCCGCCGGGGAAGACCCAGACGCCGGGCATGAACTTCGCCTCCTCGCTGCGTCGCAGCATCAGCACCTCGAGCGCGCGCTGCGAGTGCTTGCCGCCGCGCCGAAGCAGCACTACCGAGGCGGCGGGCCGGGGCGTCGAGGGCGGCCCGAAGTTGGGCATCTCCGCCGGTCCCCGTCGCCGCTCCTCCATCGGAGCAGCGTAAACCTCAGCTGAGGACGCGGCGGCGCTCGCGGCGGAGCCAGGCGCGGTGGGCGAGCCAGGCGAGGAGCGCGATCAGGGCGATCGGCCCGAGAATGGCGAGGGCGACGACGGCGACTGCGGCGGCTACGGCGAGGATGTGGCCGGCGTCGTCGAGGGCATCGCCGACGCCCCAGGCGCCTCCTTCATCAGCAGACTGCTCCGAGTCGCCGGTCTCGATCCGGACGAGGACGCGGGAGAAGTCGGCGCGGCGCTCGAGGTGCTGGAGCTGGGTGCGGAGGCGGGCGCGGTGGCGCCGCTCCTGCGCTAGCTCGGCTTCGACCGCTTCGCGCTCCGATTCGGTTTCCGCCGCTTCCAGTTGGGCGAGGAGGCTGTCGACGCGGGCCTTCGAGTCCTGCAGGAGCTCGCCGGTGGTGACGGTCGGCGCGGTGATGTCGTTCGTCGCCTCGTGCCGCGTGCGCACCTCGTCGATCGCAGAGAGGGCGGCGAGCGCGTCGCCGAGTTTCCCGCTCGGGATCAGCAGCTCGAAGCGGGCGCCGGCGAGGCCCGGCTCGCCCTCGCGGGTGGAGGAGCGGAGGACGATGCCGTCGTGGGCGTGGACGGCTTCGAAAACGTCCGCGGAGTCGTCGGCTACGTCAGCGGGATCGGCCCCGAGGACGACCTCGGCGTTGCGTTCGACGGCTCGCTTTTGAGGATTTAGGTTGGCCGGTATATAGGGACCGCTGCCGTCGAAGTACTTAACGGCCGGCGGGCTCACTGCCCCTGCGGCCGCGGATGAGACGCCAGCTTCGGCTTCTTCCGTTGCCCCCTCCGCCTCCGGCGCCGGCTTTGCAATCCGTTCCGGCTTGGCGAGGAGCCCGGTTCCGCTCTCCTCGGAAAAGTCACGCGAGCTTCCAGAGCTTTTAGACAATGACTCCGCGCTATCTTCGGATTCGGTCGAAACGACTACCGCCGTGACCATCGCGATCGCGAGAATCGCCACTCCTCCCGCCGGGATCAGCAGGCGCCGCGGCTTCACCGACCGCAGTCGCTCGAACGGGGTCCATCTCCAGTGCGAGCGCCGCGGGAAGCCCGCGGCGGCACGTTTGTCGAGCTCGGCGGTGAACTCCGGCCGCGGCGTCGGCCGCAGCGCCTTCAGGTCGGCGGCGAGCTGCTCGTCCCTAGGCGTTTCCATCGCAGGCCTCCCTTAGCTTGGTCATTGCGCGGTGAAGCTTGGTGCCGGCGTTCGACTCGCCGATGCCGAGGACGTGGGCGATCTCGGCGTTGGCGAGGCCGGCGAAGAACTTGAGCGCGATCAGCTCGCGCTCGCGAGGGTCCAGCCGCTCCAGGGCCGCCGAGACCGCGAGGCGACGTTCGCTGTCCTCGGCGCTCTCGGTTGCGTCGAGGCTCTCCAGATCGGCTGGCTCGGTCGTCAGCTCCGCCTGGCGCCCGCGGCGGCGCAGCTCGTCCAGCGCCGCATTGCGGGCGATCCCGAAGAGCCAGGCCCGCGGTTCGCCGCGCCCAGGGTCGAAGCGGTTGCGCTTGCGGTAGGCGCGCTCGAAGACGGCGGCGGTGACTTCTTCGGCCGCCGCCGAGTCGCGCAGCAGGCCGGCGACGTAGGCATAGACGTCGTCGCGGCTGGAGCGGTAGAGCCGCTCGAAGGCGAGATCACCCGCCCGCGGCGCGTCCTTTGCCTCTGCCACCAGCGTCTGCTCCATGCCCGTACTACGGCCAGGATCGGGATCCATCACAGGAGTATTCAGCGCTCGCTGATTTTCCCCCTCTATAGCCGTGGATATTCAGCGCTCGCTGAATTTTCCACGTAGTACTAAGCCGCTTGGGGGAGCTGCGAGGGGGCTGAGGAAACCGCTGCGCGGATCGCGTCCGTGGCGATCGCGACGAGCTTGCGCAGCTCGCTCTCAGAGATCGTGAGCGGGGGCATGAGGACGATCGTGTTGCCGAGGGGGCGGATGAAGGCGCCGCGCTGGCGGGCCTCGACCGTGACCCGGTGGCCCATCCGCAGGGCGGCGTCGTGGTCGCCGAGGTCGATGCCGACCATGAAGCCCTTCTGGCGCACCTCCGCGACCTCTGGCAGCGCCGCCACCTCCGCCAGCAGCTCTTCGAGCAAGGCGATCTTCGGCTGCAGGCGCTCCAGCGTCCGCTCCTGCTCGAAGACGTCGAGGTTGGCGAGCGCGGCCGCGCAGGCGAGCGGATTGCCGGTGTAGGTGTGGCCGTGGAAGAAGGTCTTGAACTCCTCGTAGCTGCCGAGGAAGCCCGCGTAGATCTCCTCCGTCGCCAGCGTCGCCGCCAGCGGCAGGTAGCCCCCGGTGATCCCCTTTGCCAGGCACATCAGGTCCGGCGCGACGCCTTCCTGCTCAGAGGCAAACATCGTCCCGGTCCGGCCGAACCCCGTCGCGACCTCATCGCAGACGAGCAGGACTCCGAAGCGGTCACAGAGCTCGCGGGCGGCGCGCAGATACCCCTCGGGCTGGACGAGGATCCCGGCCGCGCCTTGGACGAGCGGCTCGACGACCACGGCGGCGACCTCATTGCCGTGCGCCTCCAGGACCCGCTCGAGGTCGGCAGCGTCGCCCGGCTCCGCCACATGGGTCTCGAACAAGAGCGGCCGGTAGGTCGAGTGGAAGAGGTCGATGCCTCCCACCGACACCGAGCCGATCGTGTCGCCGTGGTAGGCCTCGCGCAGGCGCACGAACTTGGTTCGCCTCGCGTGTTCCTCACCTCGCTGCTGCTGGTACTGGAAGGCGATCTTCAGCGCGATCTCTGCCGCGGTCGAGCCCGAGTCCGAGTAGAAGACGCGAGAGAGACCCGCTGGCGCGATCTCGACCAGGCGCGCCGCCAGCTCCGTCCCGCCGGGATGGGAGAGGCCGAGCATCGTCGTCACGGCTGCGTCGATGGTCGGGTGCCGGTGGCCGTGAACGTTGCACCACAGCGCCGCCGTCCCGTCGAGATAGCGCCGGCCGTCGGTGTCGAAGAGGTAGGAGCCCTCGCCGCGCTCGATCACCAGCGGCTCTTCCTCGCTCCAACCCTGCTGCTGGGTGAAGGGATGCCAGACGTGGTCGCGGTCGAGCTGAGCGTAGTCCGGCATGGGTCCGAAGTTAGTCTCGCCGGCGGCGGCAGCCGCGCCCGAAAAGTGCCGAGTTAGCGCGTTGCTAGCGTCGCTGCATGAGACGCATCAACATCTCCACGCCCGCGTTCGAGTACGACCAGGAGGACCCCGACGGTTTCCGCAGCGGCCTCGCCCGCCTCGGCAAGCTGCTCGGTGACGCCGCGAAGGAATCCGGGATCTCGGTCTACGAGCTGCCGCCCGGCCAAGCGATCTGTCCCTACCACTACGAGTGCGGGGAGGAGGAGTGGCTGCTGGTGCTAGCGGGAGAGCCGACTCTGCGCCACCCGGAGGGCTCGGAACGCCTCGCTCCCTGGGATGTCGTCTTCTTCGAAAAAGGCCCGGCCGGCGCCCATGGCGTCCGTAACGCGACCGAGGAGCCGGTCCGCGTCCTCATGTTCTCCACCGTCGTCGTCCCCAGCGCCACCGTCTATCCAGATAGCGACAAGGTCGGGATCTGGACCGGCGATCCCGACAGCGACGTGATCGTCCGGCGGGAGAGCAAGGTGGAGTACTTCGACGGCGAGTGATATCGATCACACGAACAAATATTGCCTCACTGAAAAGGTTGCGCGTGTGCAACTATTGTCGTGATGAACACGACGATAGAGGCGACTGACACCGCTGCCCGGGTAGGGGCTCTGCTCCACCACCTCTTCCTCTATGACCGCGGCAATCAGCTGCGGGTGTTGGAGGAGACCGGGCTCTCGATGACCCAGTGCAAGGTCCTGCTCGAGCTCGGTGGCCTCGGCGGCGACGCCCGGGCCTGGCAGGTCTCCGACCTAGCCGAGCTCTTCGGCGTTTCGGTTCCCTCGATGAGCCGCGCCGTCGACTCCCTCGTCAAGGCGAAGCTGGCGACTCGGGTCGAGGACCCGGATGACCGGCGTGTCCGCCGGGTGAAGATCACCGCCAAGGGCAAGGATCTCGTCGCCAAGCTCGTCACCGTTCGCATGACCGGAATCGAGGCCTTCGTTGCCACTCTCGGCGCCGCCCAGCGGCGCAAGCTCGATGCCGCCGTAGAGGCGCTGCTCGACCGCGAGGACCTCGCCCAGACTTATGAGGCTCTGAAAGGAAGTGATCGCGCTTGACCCGCTACCGCCACCTGATCACCGACGACAACCGCAAGTGGTGGACGCTCGGAGCGATGTGTTTCGCGCTGTTCATGATCATGCTCGACAACACGATCGTGAACGTCGCCTTGCCGTCGATCCAGAAGGACCTCGGCGCCTCGATCAGCGGCCTGGAGTGGACGATCAACGGCTACACGCTCTCCTTCGCCGTGCTGCTTGCGACCGGCGGCCGGCTGGGCGACATTTTCGGGCGGCGGCGGATGTTCCTCGCCGGCGTTGTCATCTTCGCCCTCTCCTCGGCGACCGCCGGCTTCGCGCCTGACGAGACCGCGCTGGTTCTCAGCCGCGTCGTTCAGGGCGTTGGCGCGGCGCTGATGATGCCGGGGACGCTCTCGATCATCACCGACGCCTTCCCGGCGCACGAGCGCGGCAAGGCGATGGGCACCTGGGCCGGCGTCTCCGCCTTGGCGCTCGCCGTCGGACCGGTCCTGGGCGGCTTCCTCACCGAGCACGTCAGCTGGCGGGCGATCTTCTACGTCAACATTCCGGTCGCGATCGGCGCCGTGGTCGCGACCCTGTTCGCCGTGCGCGAGTCCCGCGACACCTCCGTCGGCCGCGAGGTCGACTACGCCGGCGTAGCCGTCCTCACCGCCGGCCTGACCGCGCTCATTCTCGCCCTGGTTGAGGGCAACAGCTGGGGCTGGGGCTCGACCGAAGTGATCGCCTTGCTCGCGGGCGCGGCGCTGGCGCTGCCGCTCTTCGTCTACGTCGAGAACCGGGTGAAGGCGCCGATGGTCCAGTTCGACCTGCTCAGCGACCGCAACTTTCTCGGCGCCGTCTGCGTGGCGATGATCATCAGCTTCGGGATGCTGGGCGTCTTCTTCTTCCTCGCCCTCTACATGCAGGACATTCTCGGCTACTCGCCGCTGGAGGCGGGGGTGAGGTTCCTGCCCTCGACCCTGATGATCGTCGGGGTGGCTCCGGTCGCCGGTCGCCTCTCGGACCGCTTCGGCCCGCGCTGGCTGATCGCAGGCGGCCTCGTCATCGTCGCCGCCTCGCTCTTCAGCTTCAGTCGCATCGCGGTCGACTCCACTTACCTCGACCTGCTGCCCGGGTTCATGCTGCTCGGCATCGGCATCGCGCTGACGATGTCGCCGATGACGAGCGCGGCGATGAACGCGGTGCCGGTGCAGAAAGCTGGGATCGCCTCCGGCGTCCTCTCGATGTTCCGCATGGTCGGCGGCAGCCTCGGCGTCGCCGTCACCGGCGCGATCTTTCAGGGCCTGGTCAGCTCGAAGCTGGACTCGCTGCTTGGCGGCAGCGGCGTCACCGAGGCGCAGCGCCAGTCGATCGCCGATCAGCTCGGCGGCGGTGCCGCACCCCACGTCCAGGGGCTCGACGCGTCCCAGGTCAAAGGGGTGGTTGCGGCCGGGAACGAGGCCTTCGTCTACGCCCTCAGCCACGCGATGACCGTCTCCGGCTTCGTCGCCCTGCTGGGGGCGGGGATCGGCGCGACCGCGATCCGCTCCAAGGCGAAGACCTCGACCAGCTCTCAGGTGGCGATGGCGGAGGCATAGGCTGCCGCCCGATGCTGGTCCTGCTGCCGCCGTCGGAAGGGAAGGCCGAGCCCGCCGCGGGCGATCCGGTCGACCTCGGCGCGCTCGCCTTTGCCGATGAGCTCAGTGGGCGCCGGGAGCAGGTGCTCGACGCATTCGACCCGGGGCTGCGGAAAGCGCCGGCGGTGCCGGCGGCCGGTGTCTACACCGGGGTTCTCTTTCAGCGGCTGGAGCTACCGACCGTGCCGGCGAAATCGCGCCGGCGGGTCCTGATCTTCAGCGCGCTCTGGGGCGTGGTGCGACCCGACGACCGCATCCCCTTTTACAAGCTGTCGCCAAAGACGAAGCTGGAGGGGATCGGGGCGCCAGCGGGCTACTGGCGCCCGGCGCTGACCGAGGCGCTGCCTGACAAAAGGGGTGAGCTGATCGTCGACATGCGATCGGGCGCCTACGCCTCCTTCTGGAAGCCGAAGCGGGCGACGCTGCTGGCGGTGCGGGCCTTCACCGAGCGTGACGGCGAGCGCAAGGCCGTCTCCCACATGGCGAAGGCGAGCCGCGGCGATGTTGCCAGGGCGCTGCTCTCGGCGAAAAAGGCACCGGGGGACCCAGAAGGCGCCGCCGCGATAGCCGAGGCCGCCGGTCTCCGCGTCGAGCTCACGGCCGACAGCCTCGACGTGATCGTCTAGATCCGCAGCTGGGGCCAGGACGAAGGGTCGGCGAGGTCGAGGCGGGGGAGGGTCAGAACCTCGATGTCGGCGAGGGCGGCGATCGTCTCGCGGTTATCGCGCTCGATCTCCGAAGGCGCCTCGGGCCAGGGGTTGAGGACGACGGCTTCCACCTCGAGCCCGGCGCCGCGGGACGCCTCGATCGTCAGCAGGGTGTGGTTGATCGTGCCCAGGCCGGGGGCGGCGACGACCACCAGCGGGTAGCCGAGGTCGACGGCGAGGTCGCGGACGAGGTAGCCGGGAGCGAGCGGGACGAGCAAGCCGCCGACGCCCTCGCAGACGATCGCGTCGGTGCCGTCGGCCGCGGCCGCGGCCGCCTCGCGCAGTCGGGTGGGGTCGATCTCCTCACCCGCGAGCGCCGCGGCAAGGTGCGGCGAAGCGGGCGGTCCGTAGCGGTAGGGGGCGATCTCCTCCGACCCCTTCGTCGAGGCCCGTCACCGCCGGCTTAAAGACGGCGACCTGCTTGCCGTCGCGGGCGAGGGTGCGGGCGATCGTCGCCGCAACGACGGTCTTGCCGACCTCGGTGCCGGTACCGGTGACGAAGACGCCGTCGGCCATTGCGCTCAGGCGGCGAGCGGCTCGGCCCGGACGAGGCCGACTTCGCGGGCGGCGGTTCCGACCATGTGAGCGGCGGCGACCAGGTCCTCGCGGCGGTGGGTGGCCATCGCGGTCATCCGCAGGCGGCAGGATCCGTCAGGGACGGTCGGGGGTCGGATCCCCTGGGCGAAGACGCCTTTCTCGAGGGCGAGCTCGCAGAGCTCCATCGTCGCCTCTGCCTCGCCGACGTGGACCGGGACGACCTGGGTCGTCGACGGCCCAGCTTCGAGGCCCTCGGCGGCGAGGGAACGGCGCAGCAGCGCGGCGTTGGCCTGCAGCTTGTCGACGAGCTCGGGCTCCGTTTCGAGGATCGCCAGCGCCGCCGCCGCGGCCGCGCTGGCAGAAGGCGGCGGAGCGGTGGAGAAGATGAACGAGCGGGCCGAGTTGACCAGAAGGTCGACGAGCTCCGCCGCGGCGCAGACGTAGGCGCCGTAGGAGCCGAGCGCCTTGCCGAGGGTGCCGACGACGATGTCGACCTCGCCGCTGAGGCCGGCGGCCGCGACCGAGCCGCGGCCGCCGGGGCCGACCGCACCGGTCGCGTGGGCCTCGTCGACCATCAGCCGGGCGCCGTGGCGGTGCGCCAGCTCCAGCAGCTGCGTCAGGGGAGCGACGTCGCCGTCCATCGAGAAGACGCCGTCGGTGACGATCAGCGAACCGCGCCCGCGCGCCTTACGCAGCCCCCATGAGAGGTGCTCGAGGTCGCCGTGGCGGTAGACGAAGGTCTCGGCCCGCGAGAGGCGGCAGCCGTCGACGATGCTGGCGTGGTTGAGCTCATCTGAGAAGACGACCTCGCCGCGGCCGGCGAGGGCGGCGATGACGCCGCTGTTGGCGAGGTAGCCGGAGCCGAAGAGGAGGGCGGACTCGTAGCCCTCGAAGGCGGCCAGCCGCCGCTCCAGCGCTCGGTGCGGCTCCATGTTGCCGGAGATCAGGCGGGAGGCGCCGGAGCCGGCACCCCACTGCAGGGCCGCCTCGGCGGCGGCCTCGCGGACCTCGGCGCGGTCTGCGAGGCCGAGGTAGTTGTTGGAGCAGAGGAGGAGGACGGGGCGCCCGTCGAGGGTGACGGTTGGGCCCTGGGGGCCTTCGACGAGGCGCAGGTGCCGGTAGAGGCCGCGGTCGCGGAGCTCCTCGAGCCGCTCGTGGACTTCGGTCACGCCGCCCGTGGGTAGGAAGGCGGCTTCTTCGCCTTCTTCACGACCCGCAGCTGCGTCGAGGGGTCCCAGAAGTTCGCTTCCTCCTGGGTGTCGATCAGCTCGTCGATCGGCGTCGCCGGCGTCTCGCCGTCGAGCCAGCCGGAGCGGTTGTCCGGGCGCGGGTTGGCGCCGTTGTCGGGCTGGCGGGCGACGTTGAGGCCAAGCTCTTCGAACATCTCCCGGTCCTCGGCCGGCTCGGCCCCGAGGGTGGTGAGGAAGTTGCCCATCATCACCCCGTTGAGGCCGGCCTTGACCGCGAGCTTGTGCAGGGAGCCGAGGTTCTCGACCCGGCCGCCGCAGAGGCGGAAGAGGGCGCCGGGGATGATCAGGCGGAAGATCGCGATCCACTTCACGACCTCCCACGGGTCCATCACCGAGCGGTCGCCGAACTTGGTTCCGTCCTTCGGGATCAGGAGGTTGATCGGGATCGAAGTGGGGTTGATCTCGGAGAGCTCGAAGGCCATCTCAACCCGCTGCTCCTCGGTCTCACCGAGGTTGAGGATGCCGCCGACGCAGGTCTCCAGCCCGGCCTCCTTGACCGCTTGGATCGTCCGCAGCCGGCCCTCGTAGCGGACCGTGGTCGAGACCTCGGGGTAGTAGGAGCGCGCCGACTCGACGTTGTGGTGGACGCGCTGGACCCCCGCCTCTTTCAGCGCCTTCGCCCGCTCGGCCGACATGTGGCCGATCGAGGCGCAGCGCTTGAGGTTGGTCTTCTCGGCGACCAGCTTCGTCCCCTCGAGGATCTTCTGGAAGTCCCGCTTGGAGAGGCCCTGGCCCTGGGTGACCATGCAGAAGCGGTGGGCGCCGGCGGCTTCGGCCGCTTTGGCGTGTTCGAGGATCTGCTCGGGCTCCATCATCGCGTGCATCGGCGTGTCCGCCTCGGCGTAGCGCGACTGGGCGCAGAAGCCGCAGTCCTCGGCGCAGCCGCCGGACTTGGCGTTGACCAGCGAGCACATGTCGGTGGAGTCGCCGAAGTTCTCGACTCGCACCTCCCAGGCGCGTTCGACGAGGGCTTCGATCTCGGCGTGGTCGGTGAGGCGGCCGTAGGCGAGGGCCTCCTCAGCGGTGATCAAGGGGGGCATCGGCACGCACCCTAGGAATCGTTTCGGACGCCTGAACCAGGGTGTGGTTGAGCTTTGTCTCGGATACCGCCACAAAGCTCAACCACACTCCATAGCATCGGCGTGTGGAGCGCAGACTTAGGTGGCGGCGCGGGGTGGCCTTGGGTCTGCTGGCGTGCCTCGCGATCGGGGCGTTCGCGTGTGGAGCGACGCTCGGCGACAGCGGCGGGACGACTGAGCCGAGCGTGGCCGAGACGCTGCCGGCGAAGCAGCTGGCCGGGCTTCGGATCGTCACCGGCCTGCGCGGCACCTCGATCTCTCCGGCGCTCCGCGAGGCGATCGCCGAGGGCCACGTCGCCGGGATCGTTCTCTTCTCCGAAAACCTCCCCGGCCGCGCCGCCGGCCGCCGCCTGATCTCCCGCCTGCAGGCGATCCCGCGGCCGCCGAAGCTGCGCAGCCCATTACTAGTGATGACCGACCAGGAGGGAGGGCTGGTAAAGCGGCTGGACGGCGCGCCGAGTGCATCGGCCCGGGAGATGGGCGCTCGCGGCGGCGCGTTCAGCGAGCGCGAAGGCCGTAGAACCGCCGCCAACCTCCGCGACCTCGGCATCAACGTCGACCTCGCGCCGGTCCTCGACGTCGGCCGCCCCGGCGGCGTCATCGCCGAGACCGAAAGGAGCTTCGGCGCCACCGCCGCCCGCGTCGGAGCGACCGCGGTCCCGTTCGCGAAGGGGCTGCAGGCCGGGGGAGTTGCCGCTACCGGCAAGCACTTCCCCGGCTTCGGCGCGGCGACCGAAAACACCGACTTCGCGGTCGAACGGGTCGACCTCTCGAAGCAGGAGCTGCGTCGGGTCGACGAGAAGCCCTACGCCGCCTTCGCGACGGCGGGCGGGGAGTTGGTGATGCTCAGCACCGCGATCTACCCCGCCTTCTCGGACATCCCAGCCGCCTTCAACCGCACGATCGCAACCGGAGAGCTGCGCGACCGTCTCGGCTTCAAAGGGGTAACGATCACCGACGCGCTGGAAACGCCCGCCGTCGCACACTTCGGCGGCACCGCCAAGGTCGCCGTTGCCGGCGCTCGCGCCGGTGCGGACCTGCTCCTCTTCGCCCGGCTGGGGCCGGCGGAGAGGGCCTGGAAGGCACTGGCTGGCGGCCTCCAAGCCGGCCGTCTCTCGCGGCCGCAGTTCGAGCAGGCCGCGCAGCGGGTGCTTGAGCTCCGCGCCGGACTGCGCCGCTGACGACGCGCTCTCAGTCCGAGACGTTCTCGCGCAGCGCCATCGGGTCGAAGACGCGGACCGCGTCGCGCCCCTCGTCCTTGGCCGCGTACATCGCCGTGTCGGCCTCGGAGACAACCGTGGCGACTCCGGTACGTGGGTCCTCGCCGAACATCGCGATCCCGATGCTGACGGTGACTCCATCCCCGGCCTCTTCGGAGCGATGCCCGCGGATCTCGGCGGCGATCGCCTCGGCCGCCAGTTGCGCCTCGCCGCGGCTGCAGCGCGGCAGGATCACCGCGAACTCATCGCCGCCGAGGCGGGCGAGGGTGTCGCTCTCGCGGGCGCGCCTGCGCAGCACTCCGGCCACCTCCTGGATCAGGCGGTCCCCGGCCGGGTGGCCGCGCGAGTCGTTGACCCGCTTGAACTCGTCGATGTCGAGCATCAACAGCGCCCCGGTCGAGCCGTCGCGGCGGCTCCGCGCCATCGCCGCCGCCAGGTCCTCCTCGAAGCGCCGCCGGTTGTTGAGGCCGGTGAGCGAATCCTGGCTCGCCTGGCGCTCCAGCTCCTGAATCCGTTCGTTGCGCCCCCAGTTGAGGATCAGCGCCCCGAGCAGCGCCGCCAGCGAGATCCCCATCACGGCGAGGGCGAGCGGCAGGCTCAAGCCGGGACCACCAGGGCTATCGACGGTCAGGACCCAGGTGCGGTCAGCGATCGCCAGCGGCACCGAGGCACCGTCAAGCGCATCCGTTGGCCCGAAGACCGTCTCGCCACCGACGTCGAGTTGCACCTCGTCCTCCGCGGTTACGGCTTCGGTCGCGGCGGCGGCGAGGGCGCCGATCCGGAAGCTGCCGGCGGCGAACCCGACTAAGGCGGCGCGCCGCTGTGCCCGCGTCTCCACCTTTGCCCCGTCCCGGTAGACGGGCTGGAAGACGTTGATGCCGCGGCCGCCGATCAGCAGGGGGATGACGGTGCTGGAGACCGGGGCACCGGCGTCCCTGGCACGGTCGAGGAACGGCGCCCGCCCGGGGTCCTGACCGAGGTCGTAGCCGAGAGCCTTTCGGTTTTCCTGCTCTTCCTCAGCGACGACGTAGGTGATCGGGAAGTAATCGGCGCGGGGGCCGGAGCGGCGGAAATCGAGCGGCGCCGACCGCTTCAAGATCGTGAGGCCGTGGCTGCGCTCGAAACGCTGCCGCTGTGCCGCCGTCACCCGCGGGATGAAGGCGGCGCCGCTGAGGGCGCCCTGGCTGATCAGCGAGCGGCCGTAGGTCTGGAACTCGTGCCGGCTGAGGTCGTCCTCGGCCTGGAAGAAGGCGGCGGCGCTTGTCAGCTGGCTGACCGAAAGCCCTGCCACCGCTTCCATCTGGTGCGCGGCCCGCATCGCCTCCTCGCGCTGCATCTGGTGGAAGTCGTCGCGATCGTCCTGGTAGACGAGGACCGCCGCCAGCACCGACCCAAGGCCGATCAGGGTTACCGCGGCGATCCCGAGCCAGAAGCGTCGCCTCACGAGGGCACCGCCGCCAAGGACTCCCAGAGATAGAGCGAGGCGAGGCTGCGGTGGGGGCGCCACGGCTCGCCGATCTCGATCACCTGCTTCGGCGGCGGCATCTCCTCCAACCCGTACTCGATCTGGATCGCTTTGCGGATGCCGAGGTCGCCGCCGGAGAGGACGTCGGGCCGCTGCAGGTGGAAGATCAGGAACATCTCCGCCGTCCAGCGCCCGAGGCCGCGAACGGCAACGATCTCCTCGATCACCTCCTCGTCGCCGAGCTCCCCCAGCCGGTCCAGCTCCAGCTCGCCGGCGAGGACGTGGGAGGCGAGGTCGCGGATGTATTCGGTCTTGCGGCCGGAGAGGCCGGCGCCGCGGAGGTCCTCTTCGCGCGCCTCCAGCAGCTGCTCGGGGGTCGGCGTCTGCCCGTCGAAGAGGTCGAGCACGCGCAGGTAGATCGTCCGCGCCGCTTTCGTCGAGAGCTGCTGGCCGACGATTGCCCGCAGCAGCGCCCCGTAGGCGTCGGCGGGCCGCTCCTCTTTGCGGCGCTCGAGGCGGGTCGCGAGGTCGATCTTGCCGACGCGCTCGATCAGCGCCGCCATCGTCGGTTCGGCGGCGGCGAGTGCTTTGCGGGCCTTTGCGCTCACCGACCGGTCCAGCGAGCGCGGCGCTTCTCGGCGAAAGCGCGGATCCCCTCGCGGAAGTCCTCGGAGGAGAAGCAGGATTCGCGCAGGGCGACGAGGCCCGCCTCCTGCTGCTCGGTCAGTTCGGGGTTCGCCTGCAGGAGATCGATCGCGTGCTTGTTGCCGCGCATCGAGAGCGGCGCGTTCTCGGCGATCGCGGCCGCGAGGGCGACGGCGGTGTCCGCGAGGTCCTCGTTGTCGACGACTTCGTTGACGAGCCCGATCCGCTCCGCCCGCGCCGCCGCCAGGTTGCGACCGGTGAGGAAGAGCTCCTTCGTGTACGGAAGGCCGATCGTGTCGAGGAACTTGCGCAGACCGGTGTGGCCGTAGATCAAGCCGAGTTTCGCCGGTGGCATCCCCAGCTTGGCGCCGGCGGCGCAGATCCTCAGGTCGCAGGTGATCGCCAGCTCGAGACCACCGCCGAGGCAGTGGCCGTTGATCGCCGCGACCGTCGGCCAAGGGTGCTTGGCGATCGCCTCCATCGCTGCGTGGAAGGGATGGGCGACGAGGGCCTCGGCATCGCGCTCGAAGGTCTGCTCAGGGATGCCAGAGATGTCGTAGCCGGCGGAGAAGAGGGGAGGGGCGCCGGTGATGACGACGCAGCGGGTCTCGATCCCGCGGTCGAGCTGAGGTAGAACCTCGGCGATCGCGTCGAGGATCTCGTGGTCGAGGGCATTGCGGCGCTCCGGGTTAGAGATCGTCAGCCGGGCGACCGCCTCCGCCGGCCGGTCGAGGAGGAGCTTGCCACCGGCGAGCTGCTCGCTCACGGCGCTACTCCAACACCACCAGGACGTCGCCTTCTGATACCGACTGGCCCTCGGCGCAGCGGATCTCCTTGACGACGCCGTCGTCTTCGGCCTCGACGGGGATCTCCATCTTCATCGACTCGAGGATGACGACGGTGTCGCCATCGGCCACCTCGTCGCCTACCGCGACCTCGATTTTCCAGACGTTGCCGGTGATGTGTGCCTCGATGTCTGCCATGGCCGGGGACAATAGCCCGACGATGGGACCCGAGAGCTCGGCAGGAGGGGAAGGGTTGGCGGCGATCGTCGCCGCCCGCAACGAGGCCGACCGGGTTGAGGAAACGGTGCGGGCCCTGCAGCGCTCATTTCCTCACGCCCGGGTGTGGGTCGCCGACGACGCTTCCGCGGACGGCACGGCAGAGGTCGCTCTGGCGGCCGGGGCCGAGGTGGTCAGTCGCGGCCGCCCGCACGGGAAGGGGGCCAACGTCTCCGCCGCCGCGGAGGCGGCCCTGAGCGTCGCGTCGCCGCCGCTGATCGTCCTCCTCTGCGACGGCGACCTCGGCACCTCGGCCGAGCGACTCGCCCCGCTCGTGGCCGCGGTGGAGGCAGGCGAGTGCGACATCGCGATCGCCGCCTTCAGCCGCCGGGTCGGTGGCGGCTTCGGCCTTGCCCTCGGCTTCGCCCGCTGGGCAATCCGTCGCCTCTGCGGCGCCGAGACCGCGGCGCCGATCTCTGGCCAGCGGGCGATGCGGGTCGAGGTGCTGCGGGCGGCGCTTCCCTTCGCGCCTGCCTACGGGATGGAGATCGGGATGACCGTCGATGCGGTCCGGGCCGGGTACCGGTTGCGCGAGTACGAGCTCGACCTCGAGCACCGGGCGACGGGAAAGAGCCTTGCCGGGTTCCTCCACCGGGCGCGGCAGCTCCGGGACTTCGCTCGTGTTTACTGGTCACGAAGGAGGCGGGCCCAGGGGGCCGCGAGGTGACGGATGCTGAGAGGGAAGAACAGAATCGCTGTGCTCGTCGTGCTTGCCACGGCGCTGGTCTTCGGCGCCTCCTTGGCGAACGCCGAGCTGGTCGAGCGGGGGGACCTGTTCGTCAAATTCAGCGGCGGGATCGAACCGACGAAACTGCCGCGTCACGAACATGCACCGATCACTGTGCGCGTCGACGGCACCGTCAAGACGCTCTCCGGCGACCGTCCCCCGGCGCTGCGCTTCATCTCGATCGCGATCAACCGCGGCGGTCGGATCGAAACGGAGGGTCTACCCAAGTGTCGGCGCTCAGAGATCGAAGCTTCCACTTCGCGGCGTGCGCTAGCCGCCTGCGGCGACGCGCTGGTCGGCAGCGGCCGCTATAAGGCTGGCGTCTCCTTCCCTGAACAGTCCACTTTCCCCCTGCAGGGGCAGATCCTCGCCTTCAATGCCGTCGTCGACGGACAGCGGGCGATCCTCGCCCACGTCTACGGCAACAAGCCGTACCCCAACAGCCGCATCTTCGTCTTCCACATCCACGAATCCGGTGGCACTTTCGGGACGGTCCTCACGGCGGCGTTGCCGAAGGCGCTTAACCGCAACGGCTACCTAAAACGGATCGTTCTCAACTTGCGGCGCGACTTTGTCTACAAGGGGAAGAAGCACAGCTATCTGGCAGCGGCGTGTGGAGCTCCCACCGGGTTCAGCGTCGGGGTGTTCCCGTTCGTGCGCGTCGGGATGACCTTCGAGGACGGTCGTAAACTCAGCTCCACCTTGATCCGCACCTGCCAGGTTCGCGGTTGATCCTCGCGATCGACCAGGGCACGACGGGAACCACCTGCCTCGTCTTCAACGGCGAGGGGGCGATCACGGGGCGCGCCTACTCGGAGTTTCAGCAGCACTTCCCGCAACCGGGATGGGTCGAGCACGATGCCGCTGAAATCTGGGAGGTGACGCGGCGCGTCGGGCGTGAGGCGCTCGCCGGCGCCGGAGTCGACGGCGCCGACCTCGAGGCGATCGGGATCACCAACCAGCGCGAGACCGTGGTCGCCTGGGATCCCGAGACGGGGGAGCCGATCCACCGGGCCCTCGTCTGGCAGGACCGCCGCACCGCCGGGCGCTGCGAGGAGCTGAAGGCGGCGGGGCACGAGGCGCTGGTGCGGGAGCGGACCGGCCTCACGATCGACCCCTACTTCTCCGGCACGAAGATCGAGTGGCTGCTGCGGAACGCCGAGGGCGCCGAGCGGGCGGTCTTCGGGACGATCGACTCCTGGCTCCTCTTCAAGCTCACGGGGCAGCATCTGACCGACTACACGAACGCTTCGCGGACGATGTTGTTCGACATCCGTCGGCTCGCCTGGGACGAGGAGCTCTGCGGTCTGCTTGGGGTCGACCCGGCGCGGCTTCCGGAGGCGCGGCCGTCTTCCGGCTTCTTCGGGACGACCACCGAGTTCGGCGGCGAGGTCCCGGTGGCGGGGATCGCCGGCGATCAGCAGGCGGCGCTCTTCGGCCAGGCCTGCCATCGGCCTGGGATGGCGAAGAACACCTACGGGACCGGCAGCTTCGTCCTCCTCAACACGGGGACCGAGCCGCCGCCGGCGCCGGAGGGGCTGCTGGCCACGGTCGCGGCCGGCACGGACGAACAGGTGCCCTACGCGCTCGAGGCCTCGATCTTCGTCACCGGCGCCGCAGTGCAGTGGCTGCGCGACGGCCTTGGGATCATCGAGGAGGCGGGGGAGACGGAGGCGCTGGCGGCCTCGCTCGACTCCAACGACGGCGTCTACTTCGTCCCGGCGCTGACCGGCCTCGGCTCGCCGCACTGGGACCCCTATGCGCGCGGCACGATCGTCGGCCTCACCCGCGGCAGCGGCCGCGCCCATCTTGCCCGCGCGGCGCTGGAGGCGATCGCCTATGAGACCGTCGACGCGGTACGCGCCCAGGAGGCGGCGGCCGGTGAGCGGTTGGAGCTGCTGCGCGCCGACGGGGGTGCCACGGTAAATCGCTGGCTGATGCAGTTCCAAGCAGACGTCCTCGGTGTACCTGTCTCCGTGCCCGAGATCTCGGAGACGACCGCCCTGGGGGCCGCTTACCTGGCCGGGATCGCGACCGGCGTCTGGAGCTCAGAACAGGTGGGGGAGATGTGGCGCGAGGCCGATCGCTACGAGCCGCAGATGAAGGCGGAGGAGCGGGAGGCGTTGCTAGCCGACTGGAAGCGAGCCGTGGAGCGTTCCCGCGAATGGGCGAGATAAAGCCTCAGGTCTACAAAGACCCGCGCCCCGCCGAGTACTTCGTCCAGTTCCACCAGGCGGCCCGCAAGGGTGTCGGCTGGACCTACGCGCTGGCGCGCGTCGTGCTGACGGTCCCGACGCTCCTGCTCTGGCGGGTGAAGGCGATCGGCGTCGAGAACGTCCCCAAGACCGGCCCGCTCGTTCTCGCCCCCAACCACTTCAGCCAGATGGACCACTTCTTCGCCGGGGTTTACCTGCGGCGGAAGATCCGCTTCATGGCCAAATCCCAGCTCTTCGGCCCGCCGGTCCTCACCTACATCTACAAGCACGGCGGCGTTTTCCCGGTTCGCCGTGGGCACCACGACGAGGAAGCTTTCGAGACCGTCCATGAGCTCCTGCAGCAAGGGGAAATGCTCCTCGTTTATGCCGAGGGCGGCCGCTCCCGCTCCCAGCAGCTGGGCGAGCCGAAACCAGGAATCGGGCGCATCGCCTTGGAGTCCGGGGTGCCGATCGTCCCAGTGGCAATCCACGGCTCCGAGCGGGCGCGGCAGTGGACCAAGATGCGCTTCCCGAAGGTGACGATCCAGTTCGGCGAGCCGGTTACCTATCCGGTCGAGGCTGCCCCGAGCCGCGAGCGCCAGCTCGAGGTCGCGACGCAAATCTTCGGGAAGGTGCGGGAGCTATACGAAGGGCTCGACCAGCGCCGGTAGCTACTCGTAGCGCTGCTCGATCTCGGCGTAGAACTCCGGATCGTGGCCGGGGGTGATCACCGCGTCGGGGAACTGGCCGCGGAAGAGGCGCAGCTCTTGCAGGGAGCGGCGGAAGTTGTGGGCGTCGTAGGGGCGCGGCGGGCCGGGCACCGAGCCGTCGAGCTGGCCCAGCAGGTACATCGCGTCGCCGCCGATTACGAAGTCGCGCTCGGCGAGGCGGGCGATCACCGACATGTGGCCGGGGCTGTGGCCCGGCGTGAAGGCGAGGTGGATCGAGCCGTCGCCGAAGAGATCGAAGGTGCGGCCGAAGCTGGCGTAGGAGTCGATGTTGGCGCGGTCGAAGTCGACGGTGCGGTACTCGAATGCGTAGTCGAAGTGGGCGCGGCGGTATCCGTTCAGCAGCGGCTGGGAGCCATGGGCGGCCGCCTGCCACTCGGTCTCTGAGACGACGAAGGTCGAATTGGGGAACTCGGAGATCGCCGAAGTGTGGTCGAGGTGGAGGTGGGTCATGACGACGATCGGGACCTCGCCCGGCTCGAGCCCGCGCTTGCGCAGCTGCGAGGGGACGTCTTCCCCGGCGGCCAGGGTCGGCTTGCCGAAGCGGGCCCCTAGCGAGCCGAAGTTCTCCTGCCCGTCGGTCGCGATCGAGGGGTGGAGGCCGGTGTCGACGAGGATCGCGCCGGCGCTCGGGTGGCGGATCAGGAAGGCGGGGCAGGGCACTTCGACGGCGTCCTTCGGGCTGACCAGCGCCCGCAGCAGCTTCGCCGTCAGCATCCGGCCCTCAGGCTTGACCATCATCGAGCGCGACCATTCGACATGGCCGGCGATCAGCGGCTCGACCGTTACGGTGGCGCGCGGGGTGCCGCCGGCGAGCGGCTCGTGCAGGGGATGTGGTTCGGCGTGAACTCCCATCGCAAAGGGAATCTACGCGCCTGCGCTTGCCGATAGGCTGCGCCGTCGATGGCTGAAAGCGACCGTTCGCGGATCTTCAGGGACGGCCTCCTCGACGGTCAGGTCTGCGTCGTCTCCGGCGCCGGCAGTGGCCTCGGTCGCGAGACGGCGCTGGAGATGCTGCGCCTTGGCGCGACGGTTGTCGCCTGCGGCAGGCGCGAGGAGCCGTTGGTCGAGACGGCCGAGCTGGCGGCGGGGTTGCCGGGAAGCTTCGAGCACGAAGCGCTCGACATCCGCGAGGAGGAGCCGGTCGGCCGCTTCTTCGACGCCCTGCTGGAGCGCCACGGCCGCCTCGACGTCCTCGTCAACAACGCCGGCGGCCAGTTCCTCAGCCCGGCCGAGGCGATCAGCCCGAAAGGGTTCAAGACGGTGATCGACCTCAACGTGATGGGCACCTGGCTGATGACCCACGCCGCCGCGACCAAGGCATTCATCCCCCGGGGCGAGGGCAAGGTCCTCAGCGTCACCCTCTCGCCCCACAACGGGATGCCGGGAATGGTCCATTCCGGAGCCGCGCGGGCGGCGGTCGAGAACATGATGCGAACCCTCGCCGTCGAGTGGGCCCGGTTCGGGATCAAGACCTGCGCCCTCGCCGCCGGCCAGTTCGCGACCGAGACGCTGCTGACGAAGTATCCGCAGGTCGTCGTCGACAATCTCGAGCGCTCGATCCCGATCGGCCGCGCCGGCCGCCCCGAGGAGATGGCCTGGCTCGTCGCCTACCTCGCCTCGCCGGCGGGCGACTTCTTCTCCGGCACGACGATCACCCTCGACGGGGCGCGGGACAACTGGGTGGGGCCGTGGCCGCCGGACGCGATCGCCACCGAGGCGGGCGATCCCGTGGCGGAGGAGCGGCGCGCGAAGTGAGCCGCTAGCGCGGCTCCAGGATGACGACCGGGATTTCCCGGCCCTGGCTGCGCTTCTGGTAGGTGCGGTATCCGGGCCAGGCCTCTTCGGCCTTCGGCCAGAGCCGCTCGCGCTCCTCCGCGGTTGCCTCCCGCGCCCGCACCTGCAGCACCTCGCCGCCGACCTGCACGGTCGTATCCGGATTCCCTTTCAGGTTGTGAAACCAGGCCGGATTCTTCGGGAAGCCGCCTTTTGAGGCGATGAGGACGACGTTCTCGCCGTCGCGCACGTACAGCAGCGGCGCGGTCCGTTTGATCCCACTCTTCGCCCCGACGTGGTCGAGCAGGCACATGCTCCCGGGCACGCCCGGGATCCGCTCCCCGACCTTCCCGCCCGTCGCCCGGTAGGCGCGGGTATGGAGGCCGGCGACGTGCCGGAGGGCAGGCCAAATCCGGTCCGCAACCTCGAGGTAGAGGACCTTCGGCCTGCTCTCCGGCGCCGTGGAGCTCAGGTGTACATCCCCCCGAACATGCCGCCGGTGACGTTCAGCACCTGGCCGTGCACGTAGTTGGCGAGCGGCGAGGAGAGGAAGAGGACCGGGCCCGAGGCCTCCTCCGGGGTGGCGGGGCGACCCATCGGGATGATCGCCGAGGCCATCGCCCGCATCTGCTCGGGGATGCCGAGCTCGACCTTCTCACCGGTCGGGGTGGTCATCTCCTCGCCCTGCTCCTTGGCCTGGGTGAGGCGGGTTTCGACGAAGCCGAAGGCGACCGCGTTGACGTTGATCTTGAACTGGCCCCACTCCTTGGCCAGGGTCTTGGTCAGGCCGACGACGCCCATCTTCGCGGCCGAGTAGTTGACCTGGCCGGCGTTGCCCATCATCCCCGAGGTCGAGGAGACGTTGACGATCTTGCGGAAGACCTCTTTGCCCTCGTTGCGCTCTGCCTTCGCCGCCTCGCGCCAGCTCGGGGCGAGCGCCCGGGCGACCCGGAAGGGGACGATCGTGTGGATGTCCAGCATTGCCTGGAACTGCTCGTCGCTCATCTTGTGAGCGACCCCGTCCCAGGTGTAGCCGGCGTTGTTAACGCAGATGTCGACCGCGCCGAAGGCATCGTTGGCAGCCTTGACCAGCTCGTCGGCGGCGCCCTCCTTGGTTAGGTCGCCGGCGAAGACCGCGGTCTCGCCGTTGATCTCGCCGGCCGCCTGCTCGGCCACGTCGGCGTCGAGGTCGTTGATCAGCACCTTCGCGCCCTCGGCCACGAACATTTCCGCGGTGGCGCGTCCAATGCCGCGCGCCGATCCGGTGACGATCGCCGCTTTCCCGTCCAGAAGTCCCATTGCTCCGTCTCTCCTTCGCTCGATGAAAAGTCGGGCCGGGAGGCTATCGGGATTGGAAAGTTCCTGGTTGACCGGCCAGTCGGTCGCCTGTGCCCTCAGTTGAGGCGGGTGCCGCCGTCCTCGGTGATCGTCCAATGAGGGTTGTGGGCGATCTCCCACGGGTGGCCGTCGGGATCGATGAAGATGCCGCTGTACCCGCCCCAGAAGGTCTCGGCCGGCTCGCGTCCGATCGTCGCCCCGGCGGCACGGGCCTCCTCGATCACCTCGTCGACCTCGGCTGGGGATCCAAAGTTGAGCGCGAGCGTCGTCCCGCCCCAGCCGCCGGCGTCCTCGACGCAGCTGTCCTCCGCCAGCCGTGCTCGGTCCCAGAACGCGATCACCATGTCGCCGGCCTGAAAGAAGACGACGTCGTCCTCTGGGGCGGCGTTCGTCTTCCAGCCCAGGGCTTCATAGAAGGAGCGGGAGCGCTGGAGATCGGCGATGCCGAGGGTGATGAGGCTGACGCGCTGCTTCACGGGTGACACAAACGTAGCGCTGATTGAGGTACCCGCAGAGTCTCCGAAGTCTCCCGCCAATCCTTCTGTGGCCAATTCACGATGACACCGTGTCCAAAAAGCGGCAGAATCGGTACCGATGACAGTCCTCGTTGCCTACGCCTCCAAACGCGGTTCGACCGCCGAGATCGCTGAGACCGTGGCTGCGACGCTGCGCCGAGAAGGTCTCGGCGTCTGCCTCGAACGCTGCGAGGACGTGCGCAACCTCGACCGCTACGACGCCGTCGTGCTTGGAAGCGCTGTCTACATGAAGCGCTGGCAGGGAGACGCGCGCCACTTCCTCAAGAAGCACCGCAAGGCGCTGCGCCAGAAGCCGTTCTGGGTCTTCAGCTCCGGACCCGTAGGCGATCCAGCCAAAGACAACCCCGACTGGATCGAGCCCCCGAAGCTGGCGGAAAAGGTCGAGGACCTAGGGGGCAAGGGTCACGCGGTCTTCGGCGGCTGCTTGCCGGCGGAACCGAAGGGGATGATGGAGAAGGCGATGGTCGACGGCGTCCCCAGGGAGTACCGCGACCGCCGCGACTGGGGCGAGATCCGCGGTTGGACGAAGCAAATCGCCTCCGAACTCGTCGCTGTTCCCTCTTAGATCGGTTTTCCTTCCCATTTCCTCGGTAGTTCCGGCGTATAGGCGTCAAGTTGCCGATTTGTTAGCCGATACACATGTCTATGATGCCGCGGATGCCTTTGCCCCCCAGCCGTAGGTCGGCGGCCGGAGTGCTCGTGGCGATCGCCCTCGTGGCGGTTGCCCTCATGGCGCTGCCTGGCAGCGCCACCACCGCCGGCAAGATCGTCATCTACGGGTCCAATAAGGGATCGACCCTGACCTTGCACAAGAAGCACGGCAAGATCATCGTCCGCGGCAGGATGGCTCACCACCACCCGCGTGGCTGCCACTTCAGGCACGGCCACCGTGTCGCCGTCTGCAACCCGCGGCACAAACGCGTGATCGAAATCAAGATGGGGCGGTCTACCTAGGCGCCGGCTCTGACAAGTTCGTCGGCAACGCCGAGCGGGACATCTGTTTCCCGGGCGGCGCCCGCCGCAACCGCTGCGTCGGCCGGGGCAACAACGACGTCTGCATCACCGGCCCCCGCAACTCCGACTGCGTCGGCGGCGGCGGCAACGACTTCTGCCGCCACGGCACCGGCAGCGACGGCTGCTGGGGAGGCCGTGGCCGGGACATCTGCATCATGGGCCCAGGCCAGGACGGCTGCCACGGCGGCCCCGGCAACGACCGCCTCTACGGCGGCCCCCAACCCGACCAGCTATACGGCGGCCCCGGCTACGACTACTGCAACGGCCAAAGAGGCTGGGGCAGGTCGCACAACTGCAACGCCGGGCCGCGGCGTTGAGGACGATTTGGTCTGGGTCACACTGCTGAAGACCTGAGGCCAATAGAGCGGGATCGTTCCTGAGAGCGAGGCCATCCAGGTTGATTGATGTCATGGCTTCCTGATAGGACTTGAGCACTGAAGGTTTTCCAATCGGGAGCGGCTGTGTTCCGGCGAATCGAATTTTCAAACCTCAAGGCTTTTTCGGGGGATCATTCCGTCGATTTAGCTCCTCTTACTCTCATTTATGGGAGGAACTCGGCAGGAAAGAGCAGCCTTCTTCAGGCTCTGTTGCTCCTGAAGCAGACGATCGAGAGCAGTGATCCTGAACGCCCGGCGTTAGTTATACGAGGACCTCTTGCAGACCTTGGGAGTGTTCCCGGCATCATTTCCGGCCATGACACGGATTTGGAACTCAAGCTAGGAGCAGAAGTTGATGCAAAGGACCATTTCGGTCGGGCAACGAGCGAGATCTACGGGGTCAATCTCTCTTTCCAATGGGACCAAGAGGTCAGGTCGGTTCGGCAGACGGGCATCGATGTCTCACTTGATAACGGCCTCGTCGCTGCTTATACCCGACGTCGCGAACCGGCGAGTGCCCGAGTAGAGACGCCTTTTCAAATCGGCCGCAGAGACGCCCGCGAAACCTTTCTAAGGTGGATTCTGTCGGAGCTGGCGGCTCAACCTCGGTACAGGCTGCGCCCTGGGAGCGATGCCAGAGCCTTACTTGATGATATTGAGGATCTCGTGGATGTCTTCACTGAGCGAGCAATGCTCACTTCTGCTTCGTGGGGAATCCTGCCCCATGGACCCAGCTTTGTCCTGAAGGAACCAATCAGCCAAAAAGATGAGGGTTACAAGACTGTCTTAGGTGAATGCGAGGACTTGTGGTGGGACGTACTGTCGTCTCTGAGGTTTGAACTCGCTGGAGCGCTCGAGTCATTGATTTACCTTGGCCCGCTCCGTCGAGCACCCGAGCGATTTCATGTTTTGTCGGGAGCTCGCCGCCGAAGCGTCGGCAGGGAAGGTGAGTACACCGCCGAGATCCTGAACCAAAATCCTGCGCTCACTACGGAAGTGAACAAATGGCTGGGCCGCCTAGAGGTTCCGTATACCTTGACTGTCATCGGGGTCCAAGAATCCGAGGTGGCAAGCACTATTGGAGATGTTGTGGTTCTTGCTCTTACCGATACCCGAAGCGGCTTACAAGTGAGCCCCGGTGATGTCGGCTTTGGGATAAGCCAGTTGTTGCCAATAGTCGTTCAGGCAATAGGAGGAACTAACAGCACGATCTGCGTCGAGCAGCCGGAGATTCATGTACATCCACATCTTCAGGGCCACATCGCTGATTTGCTGATCGAGGCGGCGCTGAAAGGCCCGAAAAATCAACTGGTTGTTGAGACTCACAGCGAGCACATCATGCTCAGAATCCAAAGTCGTCTTAGGGCGAAGGAAATTAAGCCCGACGAAATTAAGGTGCTGTATATCGACACGGATGAAGACGGGCTAGCTCGAATTGTGCCTCTCTCGCTGGACGAGCACGGTGGCTTTATCGATGAGTGGCCTGAAGGTTTTTTCGAAGAGCGCTTCCACGAGATCTTCGGTTAACGGATGCTGGCAAGGGTTGCCCTCGATTCGAGTTCACTAGCTCTTCTTGAGCCAGAAGATCCTGCTGCGCAAGAGGCCCGCCATAAAGAGCTGTTGATGATGCTGCTGGCACATGGGAGCCTTCTTTTCGCCCATGACCAAGACCGGCAGGAGTTTCTTCGAGAGATTGAGCAGCTTCCAGAAGCGATTCGAATCCTCTGGACGACTGCGCTAGAACGGCTTCCATGGACGGTGGCGTCTCGACGTATTGAGTACAGTCTCGCGGCGGTTATTGATGGCCAACATGATCTAGCTACGAGTTGGAACGGAGATATCAATGTCGCCCTTGCAGAGCGGCTCCGTGCGAAAGGGCTAGGACTGCCGTCACATTGTGCGGCAATTTTGGACAGCTCAGGCATTGAACTCGTACGCATGGAGGGTATCCATGCGTCGCAGCGATTTACCCGCCTCCTTGAACTTGCACAGCAGGCAATACGAAAAGGTGAAGATAGGGAGGCTGTGTGGCGGGAGCGTTTAGGTCCGGTCGCGCAGCAAAGTCGAAGCGCAACCATCGTTGATCGATATGTCATGCATAGACATAGGGCGAGATCGCAGGGCGGGGAAGAGAGCGGACTTGCGTGGCTGCTGTCTCGTCTAGGAGAGAGTGGAGTACGACACGTTCACCTGTTTTGTAGAAGCAATCGGAAGGCTGAGGCATTCCGCGAACTCTTCGGACTTAGAGGTGTCTTGGCGCATACCCCTGCAAGCCTCTCAGTAACGTTTGTGCCGGATCGAGTGTTTCAAAGTGCCTCACATTCAAGGCACATTCGATTTGACTACTGGGTGTTCAGTCTCGATAAAGGTATCGACCTCTTCGCAGACCAGCTGATGGGCCAGGAGTCGCCCTCCCAATTTGGTGATATTCAGGCAGCTCGATCCCGTGAGCGAGATCTTGAGCACCAAGCGCCTCCCGAGAATGTTCGGCTGCGGGTCTGGCCAGCCTAGTTCTACAACCCCATCGTCTTGCCGATGATCTCTTTCATGATCTCGTCGGTGCCGCCGCCGATCGGGCCTAGGCGGGCGTCGCGGACGGCTCGCTCGATGCCGTACTCGCGCATGTAGCCGTAGCCGCCGTGGATCTGGAGGGACTGGTCGGCGATTTCCAGGAGAGCTCTTTGGGTCAGGAGCTTCGCCATCGAGACCTCTTGGATGCAGTCCTGGCCTTCGTGGAAAAGTCGGAGGCCGTTGTAGGTGAGGGCGCGGGAGGTCTCGGCGAGGGTCGCCATCTCGGCGACCTGGTGGCGGATCGCCTGGAACTTGCCGATCGGGCGGCCGAACGCTTCTCGCTCGCCGGCGTAGGCGACCGTGACCTCGATCAGGCGCTGCATTGCGCCGACGGCGCCGATCGCCATCAATAGGCGCTCCCAGGCGAAGTTGGCCATGATCAGCTTGAAGCCGCCGTTCTCCTCTCCCAGCAGGTTCTCGGCCGGGACCTCGACGTCGGTGAAGGAGATTTCTCCCGTGTCAGAGGAGTGCCAGCCCATCTTCTCCAGCTTGCGGCTGACCTCGTAGCCGGGCATCTCGCGCTCGAGGACGAGGAAGGAGATCCCGCCGTGGCCGCCCTCCTCGCTGGTCTTGCAGGCGCAGACGAGGAAGTCGGCGCGGACGCCGTTGGTGATGAAGGTCTTGGCGCCGTTGACGACGTAGGTGTCGCCGTGGCGCTTCGCGGTGGTGGTCAGGGAGGCGACGTCGGAGCCGGCGCCGGGCTCGGTGATCCCGAGGGCGCCGATCTTCTCGCCGGCGATCCCGGCGGGCAGCCAGCGCTGCTTCTGCTCCTCAGTCCCGAACTTGAAGATCGGCGGCATCGCGATCGAGGTGTGGGCGTTGAGGCCGGCGGCGACGCCGCCGGAGCCGCCGGAGCGAGCGAGCTCCTCGACCCAGACCGCGTCGTGGAGGTGGGTGCCGCCCTGGCCGCCCAGCTCCTCGGGGAACTTGAGGCCGAGGAAGCCGAGCTCGGCGCAGCGGGAGTAGAGCTCACGCGGGAATTCGCGCGCCGCCTCCCACTCGTCGACGTGCGGCGCGATCTCCTTGGAGACGAAGCGGGAAACGGTCTGCCGCAGCTCCTCGTGCTCCTCCCCGAAGGGAGGGAGGATGGCGCGGGCGCCGGTGTCCTTGACGACAGTCATGACACAGAAATGGTGCTATTTTGTTGCAGACAATTAATTTCAAACATGAGAATTTTCGGCTAGCGTGGAGGCATGAGGCGACGGATGTGGACTGACGAGAGATTGAAGGACAGGTTCGACAACGTCGACAGGTCCTTGGAGCGGATGGATCGGGACATTCGAGACTTACGGGCTCTGATGATCCAGCTCTGGGGCTCGACGATCATCGGTTCCCTCGGTGTCATCGCCACCCTGGTAGTAACGCGCTGACCTACAGCCCGTAACTCCGCCCGATCACGTCGAGCATTACCTCGTCGGTGCCGGCGCCGATGCGGTTGAGGCGGACGTCGCGGTAGGCGCGCTCGATCTCGTACTCCTTCATGTAGCCGTAGCCGCCGAGGATCTGAATGCACTCGTCGGCGACCTCGCAGCCGACGCGCGAGGCGAAGAGCTTGGCCATCGTGATCTCCCGCACCGGGTACTCGCCGTTGCCGAAGCGCCAGGCGGTCGCGTAGGTGAACTGCTTCGCGGCCTCGGTCTTGGTCGCCATCTCGGCGAACTTGTGGCGGATCGCCTGGAACTTGCCGATCGAGCGGCCAAAGGCTTCCCGCTCCTTCGCGTACTCGAGGGTCTTCTCGATCATCCGTTCGCAACCGGCGTGGGAGCCGGCGGCGGCGACCAGCCGCTCGCCCTGGAGCTCCCAGGCGATGTGGTAGAAGCCTTTGCCGACCTCGCCGAGGACGGCGTCGGCGGGGACGCGGACGTCTTCGAAGGCAAGTTCGCCGGTGTCCGAAGCGTGCATCCCCATCTTCTCCAGCTCGGCGGAGACGGTGAAGCCGGGGACCTTCTCGCCGTTCTCGTCGCGCAGGTCGACGACGAAGAGCGTGATGCCGGCGTGGCGCTCGCTCGGATCGGTCTTGCAGACGAGGACGATGAAGTCGGCCCGCGGCCCGTTGGTGATGAAGGTCTTGGAGCCGTTGATCACGTATTCGTCGCCGTCGAGGATCGCGGTGGTGCGGATCCCGGCGACGTCGGAGCCGGCACCCGGCTCGGTGATCCCGAGGGCGCCGATCTTCTCGCCCTTCAGGCCCGGTTCGAGGTACTTGCGCTTCTGCTCCTCGGTGCCGAGCAGGTGGATGGGGGGGAGGACCATGTCGGTCTGGACCGCGAAGCCCATGTTGGTGCCGCCGGAGCCGGAGTAGCTCATGCACTCGGCGCGGACCAGCGAGTAGAAGTAGTCGCCGCCCTGGCCGCCGTACTCCTCTGGGAAGCAGAGGCCGAGGAAGCCGAGCTCGCCGGCGCGCTTCATCTTCTCGCTCGGCCAGTAGGTGTCCTCCCATTCGTTGCGGTGAGGCCACATCTCCCTTTTCACCCACGACTCCATCGACTCGCGCAGGTCTTCGTGCTCCTGGCTGAAGATGAAGTGCTTGCGCCCTGCTGCGTGGTCGGGCTTGATGACGCTGGAGCCGTCGGTTGCGGTCGCCACTGTCTCTCTCCTCTGGTTCGTTCCCTCGAGCGAAGTGGACAGTAGCACTTCCTACTTTCAGCTTGCTATGGTCCCGGCGGATGCCCCAAGGAGAGAGTCAGTGGAGCGGCGAAAAGGTCGCCTACGAGGTGGCCGACGGCGTCGCAACGGTGACGCTGAACGACCCGGAGAAGCGCAACATGCTCTCCGGCCAGATGCTGAGCGAGCTGGTCGAGGCGATGAAGCTCGCCAAAGCCTCCGAGGAGGTGCGCGCCGTCGTCCTCACCGGCTCCGGCGAGAAGGTCTTCTGCGCCGGCGCCGATCTCGGGGGGTTCGCCGCCGACGTGCCGCTCGTCGCCAAACACTTCGCCACTGACCTCTTCCTCAAGTTCTTCCGGCTGATGCCGCGGCTCGGCAAGCCCTCGCTCTGCGCCGCCAATGGCCACGTCCTCGCCGGCGGCATGGGCCTGGCCCTCTCCTGCGACCTGGTGATCGCCAAGGAGGGAGCGACCTTCGGCACGCCCGAGATCAACGTCGGCGCCTTCCCCTACATGATCATGTCGATCATCTACCGCAACGTCCCGCGGAAGAAGGTCAACGAGATGATGCTGCTGGGGGAGCGGCTCTCCGCCGAGCAGGCAGTCGAGTACGGGCTCGCCAACAAGGTCGTCCCGGCCGCAGAGTTCGAGACGGCGGTCTCCGAGTGGGCGACCAAGCTCGCCTCAAAAAGCCCGGTGTTGATGCGGCTCGGCCACGACGCGATGTACCGCCAGCAGGACATGGCTCTCGACGACGCGCTCGAGTTCCTGCGCTCCCAGCTCTCCCTCACCTTCACGACCGAGGACATCGTCGAGGGCGTCACCGCCTTCTTCGAGAAACGCGACCCGCAGTGGAAAGGACGCTGAGCTGATGGCGACCGAGGAGAACTCCACCAACTTGCTCCCCGGCACGGCGCCGCTGGCCGACCTGACTGCGCAACTCCACGAGCGGCGGGCCAAGGCGAAGCTCGGCGGCGGCGAGAAGAAGATCGCCAAGCAGCACGACCGCGGCAAGCTGACCGCCCGCGAGCGGATCGACCTCCTCGTCGACGAGGGCACCTTCGTCGAGATGGGGATCCACGGCCGGCCGCACTTCGCCCAGCGGGCAATGGACGGCGTCGACGCGCCGGCCGACGGGGTCGTCACCGGCTGGGGCGACGTCGACGGCCGCGCCACCTGCATCGCCGCCTACGACTTCACGGTGATGGCCGGCTCGATGGGGATGACCGGCGAGCTCAAGGTCACCCGCCTGCGGGAGATGGCGCTGCAAAAGCGGATGCCGTTCATCTGGCTGCTCGACTCCGCCGGCGCCCGTATCCAGGAGGCGGCGGGGTCGCTCTTCGCCGGCTCGGGATTCCTCTTCCGCGAGGAGGTTGAAATGTCGGGTGTAATCCCAATGGTCGCGGCGATGATGGGACCCTGCGCCGCCGGCACCGCCTACATCCCGGCGCTCTCTGACTTCGTCCCGATGGTCTCCGGCCAGGGCGCGATGGCGCTCGCCGGTCCGCACCTGACCAAAGCGGTGACCGGCGAGGAGATCTCGATGGAGGACCTCGGCGGCGCCAAGGTCCACTGCCGCAAATCCGGCGTCGGGGACCTCGAGGTCGCCGACGACGAGGAGTGCATCGCTGCCGTCCGCAAGTACCTCTCCTACTTCCCGGGCAACTGCGACGAGCGGCCGCCGGTGGTCGACGTCTCAGACCCGATCGAGCGCGCTTCGGAGAAGCTGATGGAGATCGTCCCCGAGTCGCCGCGGCAGCCCTACGACATGTACGACGTGATCCGGGAGATCGTCGACGACGGCGACTGGTTCGACCTGAAGCCGAAGTTCGCCAAGAACGTGATCACCTGCTTCGCCCGTTTCGGCGGCCAGCCGGCCGGAATCGTCGCCAACCAGCCCAAGCAGCTGGCCGGGACGCTCGACAACGACTCCGCCGACAAGGCCGCCCGCTTCATCAACCTCTGCGACGCCTTCAACATCCCGCTCGTCTTCCTCCAGGACGTCCCCGGCTTCATGGTCGGCTCGAAAGTCGAGCACGCGGGGATCATCCGCCACGGGGCGAAGATGCTCTACGCGGTCAGCCGCGCCACCGTCCCGAAGGTGACCGTAGTCGTCCGCAAGGCCTACGGCGCCGGCTACTACGTGATGTGCGGCAAGGCCTACGAGCCCGACCTGATCGTCGCCTGGCCCGGGGCCGAGATCTCGGTGATGGGAGCCGAGGGCGCGGTCGAAATCATCGGCCGCTCGATGATCGAGGCCTCCGACGACCCGGAGGGCACCCGCGAGACGATGCTGAACGCGGTCCGCCAGCAGATCGACCCCTACATCGCCGCCGGCAACGCCGTCATCGACGACATCATCGACCCGCGGGAGACGCGGCCGACGATCGCCAAAGCGCTGAAGATGGCTCGCAACAAGCGCGTCGAGAAGCCGAAGAAACGACACGGCGTCATGCCGGTCTAGGAGAGGAAGCGATGAGCTCTTTCGACGACCCGGTGATCATCAGCTGCTCGATCAGCGGCGTGATCGCCAACCGCGACCAGTGCCCGGCGATCCCGTATACGCCGGAGGAGTACGCGGCGGAGGCGCGGCGCGCCGTTGACGAGGGCGCCTCGCAGATCCACATCCACGCCCGCAAACCGGACGGCACGCCTTCGTACGAGGTAGAGGACTTCAAGGCGATCACCGAGGCGATCCTGGCCGAGGTCGGCGACGTCATCGTCAACTACTCGACCGGGGCGATCGGGATCCCGATCGAGAAGAGGATCGAGTACCTGCGCGCCTGCCGTCCTGACGTCGCCGCGCTCAACATGAGCTCGATGAACTACGCGAAGTACTCGCGCCGGCGCAAGGACTTCGTCTTCAAGGCCGTCTTCGAGAACAGCTTCGACACGATCATCGAGTTCCTGACCGCGATGAAAGAGCTGGGGATCAAGCCCGAGCACGAGTGCTTCGATTCCGGCCACGTTGCCAACCTCGACCCGCTCGTCGACATGGGCCTGTTGGAGCCGCCGCTGCAGATCTCGCTGGTGATGGGGGTGACCGGCGGCATCCGCCCGACCCCGCGCAACGTCACCCTGATGTCCGACCAGATCCCCGGCGGACCGGAGGGGCCGAACCAGTGGCAGGTGATCGGGATCTCGCGCGACCAGTGGAAGCTGCTCGCCTCCTCGCTGATCCTCGGCGGCAATGTCCGCGCCGGGGTCGAGGACAACCTCTACCTGCCGAACGGCGAGATGTGCAAGTCCAACGGCGAGCTGATCGCGAAAGCGCGGCAGATGGCCGAAGACATCGGCCGGCGCCCTGCCAGCGTCGCCGAGGCGCGCGAGTTGCTCGGCGTGCCGGCGCGCCAGCGTGACGATGAGCGCTCTCCCGCTTAGCGACGTCCGGGTCCTCGACCTCACCCGCCTGCTGCCGGGTGGCTTCTGCTCGCTGCTGCTCGCCGACCTCGGCGCCGAGGTACTGAAGGTCGAGGACACCGGCATGGGCGACTACATCCGCTGGGCGCCCCCGTACTACGGCTCTGAGGAGCAACAGGCGCTCGGCACCCGCTCCTCGCTCTACCTCTCGCTCAACCGCGGCAAGCGCTCGGTCCGACTCGACCTGAAGAGCGAGCGGGGGAGGGAGGCGCTGCTGCGGTTGATCGCCGAGCACGACGTCGTCCTCGACGGCTTCCGCCCCGGCGTCCTCGACAAGCTCGGCGTCGGCTACGAGCGGATGCGGGAGGCAAACCCGCGGGTCGTCTACTGCGCAATTACCGGCTACGGGCAGGACGGTCCCTACGCGCAGCGCGCCGGCCACGACATGAATTACCTCGGGCTGGTCGGACTACTCGGCCTGACCGGCGCCAAAGACGGCCCGCCCGTCCAGTCCGCGGGCCAGATCGCCGACCTCGGCGGCGGCGCCCTGATGGCTGCCTTCGGGGTGATGGCGGCCCTGCACGAGCGCGAGCGCTCCGGCGAGGGGCAGATGGTCGACGTCTCGATGGCCGACGGCGGCCTCTCCTGGCTGGCGAT
>VAYN01000024.1:0-42296 GCA_005885405.1 Actinomycetota bacterium
CTACGCCTTCGGGATGAAACTGATCCGCCAGCGCTGGCGGACGATCGGCTTCCCGACCGAGGAGTTCCCCCCGGGCGTCTTCCCCTTCCCACCCGACGAGGACGAGCGGGAGGTGGCGGAGCGCCAGGTGGAGATGATGATGGCCGGCGTGATCGGCTCGCCCGAAGGCCCGCCGCCAAGCAAGGACCCCGAGATCCAGCGCCTCTACTTCGACCTGATCAGCCGCGTCGCCGACCCGGCGGCCGCCAACGGCGAGCCCTTCGTCCTGCAGTGGCAGTTCACCGATGCGCAGCCGTGGCACCTCGTCCTCGACAACGGCTCGACCCGCGCCGAGCCAGGCCAGGCGCCGAACCCGAACGTCACCATCGAGGCCAGCTGGGCCGACTGGATCGCCGCCGGCAAACCGGACGCCAACCAGCTGAAGATGATGCTGCAGCGCCGGATCCGCCCCCGCGGCAAGGTCCGCGACCTGGCGCGGTTCCGCAAAGTCTTCGGCTAGGGATGCGGCGCGGAGCGCCGCGCTTCTAGGAGATCGGCGGCCGGCGGTCCGCCCAGGGCCGCTCGGCCTCGATCTGGGCGGCGAGCGAGAGCAGCGTCGCCTCCTCGCCGGGGCGGCCGATGACCTGGATCGAGAGCGGCATCCCCTCGGCGGAGAACCCGGCGGGAACAGCCATCGCCGGGTTGCCGAGGTGGTTCCAGGGGACGCAGTAGGGATAGAAGCGGCTCATCCCCAGCACCGTCTGCAGGGCGCCCTTGCCCTCCCAGCGGCGGATCGGCAGCGCCGTCCCGCCCATCACCGGCATCAGGAGGACGTCGTGGTCTTCGAAGATCGCGTTGACGCGGGCGGAATCGCCTGCGCGGCCCTCATTGCGGGCTCTCTCGTAGAGGCCGTTGGGAAGCATTCCGCCCAGCCGGCCGAAGCCGCGGGTGCGGCTTTCCAGCCGCTCGGGGTGGGGCACAGCCTTGACCGTCTCGGCGACGCCCCCGAGGAAGCGGGCAGTGATGTTGTTACCGATGTTGCCCCAGTCGGGGTCGCGCCGGGAGACGTCGTGGCCGAGGCCGTTGAGCAGGTCGACCGCGTCGGCGACCGCGCCTTTGGCGTTTTCGTCGACGGTGGGTGGCGCCGCTGCGCGGGGCGGCTTCGTCGACCAGGCGACCTTGAGCTTGCCGGGCGGCGTCTTCGCGGCCTCGACGAAGGGGCGCTCGGGCGGTGGCGGCGCCTCGGGCTCGCGGGAGCCACCGGAGACGACGTCGAGCCAGAGGGCGGTGTCGAGAACGGAGCGGCTGAGGCAACCTTCCACCGCCAACCCGCCCCAACCTTCGAGATTGGGGTCGAGCGGGACGCGGCCGCGGCTCGGCTTCAGCCCGAAGAGGCCGCAGGAGGCGGCGGGGATGCGGATCGAACCGGCGCCGTCGCCGGCGGAGGCAATTGGGACCAGCCCGGCGGCGACCGCCGAACCAGAGCCGCCGCTCGAGCCGCCGGGCGTCCGCTGTGGGTTCCAGGGGTTCCGCGTCACCCCATAAGTCGCAGACTCACTGAACCCGCAGATCGCCATCTCCGGCAGCAGCGTCAAGCCGACGATGATCGCGCCGGCCTCGCGCAGGCGACGGACGAACTCGGCGTCGGCCTTGGCCGGCTCGGTAAAGGCATCGGTGCCATGGGTGTTGATCTCCCCGGCGACGTCGACTTCGTCCTTGATCGCGATCGGCACCCCCAGCAGCGGCCGCTCGTCGCCGGCCCTGATCCGCGCCTCAGCCTGCTCGGCTTCCAGCAACGCCTTCTCGGCGAAGACCTTCCGAAACGCGTTCAGCTCAGGATCAAGCCGCGCAATCCGGTCAAGACTGAGCTGCACCAGCTCCTTAGGGGAGACCTCCCCCGCCCGAACCATCTCCGCCTGCCGCGCAGCGCCGGCAAAAGCGATGTCGTCTCCACCCGGGATCACCCAGCCATCCTATTGGCCGGGCAGCCAGATCAGGCCTTCGCACCCTCAGGCTCGGGCTCACCCGAGCCGCCCTCGAAGCTGAAGTCCGGGACCACCCGATCGAGCCAGCTCGGGAACCACCAGTTCCAGTTGCCCATCAGCTTCATCGCCGCCGGGACGAGGATGAGGCGGACGAGGGTGGCGTCGAGTGCGATCGCGACGGCGCAGCCGACGCCGAGCTCCTTGATCGAGGGGACGCCGGTGAGGACGAAGACGGCGAAGACCGAGGTCATGATCAGCGCCGCCGAGGAGATCGTGCGGGCGCTGGTCGAGAGGCCCTCGGCGACGGCGCGTTCGTTTTCGCCATGGACCATGTAGCGCTCGCGGATTCGCGACATCAGAAAGACCTCGTAGTCCATTGAGAGGCCGAAGACGATCGCGAAGATCAGCGGGATGTTGATCGTGTCCAGCGCCCCCTGGCTTTCGAAACCGAGGAAGCCGTCGAACCACCCCCACTGGAAGATCGCGACGAGGACGCCGAAGGCGGCGCCGATCGAGAGCAGGTTCATCAGCACCGCCTTCAGCGGCAAGAGCAGCGAGCGCAGCATCACCATCAGCACGAGGAAGCTGAGCGCGAGGACGAAGAGGATGATCTTCCACATCGAGCCGCTGACCTGCTGGCGGACGTCCTCCCCGCGCGCGGTCTCACCGCCGACGTTGACTTCGGCCTGCTGCGCCAGCACCGAGGCGGGGACGACGGTGTCGCGAAGACGGTCGACCAGGGCCACAGCGGCATCCGACTCGCTCGGCGCGCTCGGGGTCGCCTGGACGAGGACGCTGCCGCCGTCCTCGGTGTAGGCGGGCACACCCACCCCGGCCACACCGGTCGTGCCTTCGAGATCTCGCATGAACCCCACGACTGCGGCTTTGTCCTCACCATTGGCGGGGCCGTCGAAGCGGGCGACGATCTGGACCGGGTCAGTGCCGCCGCCGAGCTGCTCGGAGGCGATTTCGGTGCCGACCCGCACGTCGCTGTCCTTGGGGAACTGGGCGATGGCTTCGGTCCCGGTCTCGAGCGAGAGCAGCGGGCTCGCGAGCAAGAGGAGGACGGCGGAGACGCCGACGATCGCCGTCCACGGTCGGGCCATCACCCGTTCGGTCCAGGCGCGCCAGAAGCGGTTTTTCCCGGCCGCCGCCTGCTCGGGCGTGCGCCGGCGGTAGAAGCGACGCTGGAAGAAGCGCTCGACCTTGCCGACGACGCCGCCCGGCAACACGCGGTCGCCGAGCATCGCGATCAGCGCCGGCAGCAGCGTCGTCGCGGTCAAGATCGAGACGGCGACGACGGTCATCGCGCCTAGCGCCATCGAGCGCAGCGCCTGGTTGTCGACCATCCAGAGCCCGGCCAGGGAGATGATCACGGCGAGGCCAGAGAAGGTGACCGCGAGGCCGGAGGTAGAGAGCGAGAGCGCCCGCGCCTCCGCCGGCTCGCGCCCGGCTTCGCGCTCCTCGCGGTAGCGGGCGAGGATGAAGAGCGAGTAGTCGACGGCGACGCCGATCCCGATCATCGAAGCCATGTTGGTGACAAAGACCGAGGTCTCCAGCTGCAGCGAGAAGAAGTAGATCAGCGCCCCGGTGACGAGGACACTGACGAAGCCGAGCGCCAGCGGCAGAGCCGCCGCGGCGAGGGAGCCGAAGACGACGAGGAGGATGATCGCGACGATCGGGAACCCGGTCCCCTCGGCCTTGGCGAGATCTTCCTTGGAGATTTCCTGCATCCCCGCCCAGATCGTCGGCTGCCCGACCAGATAGGGCGTGACGCCGGCGTCTGCCGAACCCGGTTCCAGGTCTTCGCGCAGCGTCGCGGCGGGGTCGATCAACTCGTCGGAGGAGAGGTCGCTGCGCAACGGCACCAGAACTACGTCCTCACCGGCGAGAAGTTGCCGCCGTGCCTGCCTGGCCGCCGGGGCGGGGAAGGTGACGTCATCGAGCGTGGCCACTTCGTCCTGCACCCGCGCCACCGCAGCCGCCCGATCGGCCGCACTCGCATCCGGCTCCGCCTTCAGCACCACCGCGATCCCGTCCGCCTGCGAGCCGAAGTCGTCCTGCAGCGATTCGCTCACCTTCATCGACTGGCTGCCCGGAACGTCGAACCCGCCGCCGGTCAAGTGGTCCGTCTGTTTCGAGGCGAAGGGCAAGGCCAGAAGAACGATCAGCACCCACCCACCGACGACCCAGCGACGGCGCCTGCCGAGCACCTGCGCCAGTGACCTCATCGCGTCTTTCACAGCCAGAACCTCCTCGTCGCCGGGTTGAGCCTCTGCCAGCCTCCCGCGGCGGCGGGACCCGGGTCTGTGACCCGCATCACTCCGTGCGCGCCGTCACGCGCAACCCATACCCTGAGCCGATGATCGTCGACTGCGCGGCGTACGAGGGGGGACGGCGGCGGGAGGGCGAGCTGTCGCTGGAGCGCGCCGGCGAGGCGGCCTCCGAAGCGGGGACCTTCGTCTGGATCGGTGTTGTCGAGTTGAGGACGCGGTGCGGGCGCATCAGCGGCCGAAGGTCGAGGAGTACGGGGAGACGATCCACGTGGTGGTGAAGACCGCCCGGTACGTGGACCCGAAGGAGGTGATCGAAGTCGGCGAGCTCTCGGTCTTCGTCGCCCCCGGGTTTGTGATCACCGTCCGCCACGGCAACGCCGACCTGGCCAAGGTGCGGGAGCGGCTCGAGGGGCGGCCCGACCTGCTGGAGAAAGGGCCGGGCGCGGTCCTCTACGCGATCTGCGACCACGTCGTCGACCGCTACATGGAAGCGGGCCACGGCTTTGACGAGGACGTGCGCGAAGTCGAGCTGCAGGTCTTCGGCGAAGGCCAGAACCCGACCGAGCGGATCTACAAATTGGAGCGCGAGGTGCTCGAGTTCCAGGCCGCCGCGGTCCCGCTCGGCGAAGCGCTGGAAGAGCTCTGCCGGGCCGAGGGGACGGTGATCCCGCAGGCGCTGCACGAGTACTTCCGCGACGTCGAAGACCACCTGCGCCGGGTCGCCACCCGGATCGAGAACTTCCGCCAGCTCCTCGACAGTGCCCTGGAAGCGAACCTGACGCAAGTCTCGATGCGCCAGAACGAAGACATGCGGAAGATCTCCGCCTGGGTCGCGATCGCCGCCGTGCCGACGATGGTCGCCGGCATCTACGGGATGAACTTCGAGACGATGCCCGAGCTGGAGTGGCGCTTCGGCTACCCCACCGTGCTCGCCGTCGTCCTCGCGATCTGCGTCTTCCTCTACTGGCGCTTCAAGCGCGCTGGCTGGCTGTAGGCGCCGCTACTCGGAGCCGAGCAGGTAGCGCGCCGAGGCAACGCCGACGGCGAAAGCGCCGGTGGTGTCGCGGGTGGGATCCGAAAGGGCCTGCAGCGCGAACCCGTCGCCGAGGGCGAAGAGGTAGGAGACGACGTCCTCGGCCGCGAATCGCAGCTTCAGCACGCCCTCCTCTTCCTTGCTCTGGAGGACCTCGGCGACATGGGAGCGGGTCTTCTCGAAGAGCTGGCCAACCTCGCGCTGGATGTCAGGGTTGCGGCGGCCAGCGCTGAAGAGCTCGTAGAGAAGGAGAAAGAACCCGGGTTCGTTCTCGATCATGTCGGTGAGGCTGGCGACGAGCGCGTCGAGCACGCCGTCGACCGTCTTCGCCCCGGCCAGCCGCTCGTCGAGACGATCAACCCGCAGCTCGGTGTCGCGGCGGACGACCTCGACCAGCAGCCGCTCCTTCGTCCCGAAGTAGTAGTGGAGAAGGCCGCGGCTGACGCCCGCCTCGCGGGCGACATGCTCAAAGGTGGAGCCGGCGGCGCCGCGCCGGGCTACGGAATCCCGCATCGCGTCGACGATGCGCTGCGCCTTGTCGCCGCTCAGCTCCCGTTCTTTGGTCGCAGCCTCCATCCCAGATCAGTCTAGTCCCCGACCTGACGGGCTCAGGGGCCGCCAGGCAAGGACGCAGTGAGCGCCGTGTGCTCTGCACACAAGCGAGGGAGGACGCAGCATGGCGGTTCCTGAGCCCGTCAGGCTAGGAGCCGTTGATGCTGGTGGTGGAGGTGTACTCGAACTCCTCTTCGGCGCCGAAGAGCGCGTCGAGCACGGCCTTGCGGGCACCCTCGCTCACGGCCAGGGCGATCGCGCCGCCGATGATCGCGATCAGCAGCAGGCGGCCGATTCCGCCCTTGCGGCGCTTCGGCTTGCTGCGAATGCTCTCGGAGGCTTCCTGCAGGCTCTCGGCAGCCTTGCGCAGGTCCTTCTGGACCTTCTTGTCGCTGGTCACGGCCTTGACCGTGCCCTTGCCGTTGCCGGTCGCGCGGCCGTAGGCGCTCTTGGCTGATTCGAAGGCGTCCTTGAGGCTGTCGCGGAGCTCTTCGTCCTCCATCAGGCGCTGCACATAAGGGTTTTCGCGGGCGGTCTCATAGATGTCACCGGCGCGCGCGGTTTTCGTCTTGCTCATGCCATCTCCTCACTGGGGTTCCGTAGCCGTCACCAGAATAACTCTCTGGCCCTTACCCGGGATCAACCGGGGCCAACACCGTCCAACAGCACGCCGTTGTTTCGAAAATTCGTCTGGGCGTGGCGGAGGCCTCGCAGGCGCAGCGGCGCCAGCTCCGGACCGCTCACCCGGTAGCGGCGGATGAAGAGCTCGCCGACCTCTTCGTGGCTGGTTTCGCGGAAGCCCGGACCGAGCAGGCGCGCCGGCGGCGGCGGCGCTTCGCCGATCGAGACAAAGGTGATTTCGCGGACCAGCCAGTCGTAGCCTTCCGATGCTTTGAGCTGGATCGCCCCGGTCGAGAGGTAGTAGCGGAGCGGCGCCTCGCCGATCACCCAGGTGACCGTCGCCCGCGGCCCGTCGCGCTCGCCGAGGTGCTTGGCGACCTCCTCCCAGTCCGGGCGCTGCAGCTCGGGGTCGGTGCTGGCATGGACGCTGAAGCCGAACGAGTAGACGACGAGGAGGACCGCGACCGCGGTGCCAAGGCGGCGGGCGCGCTCGACCGTGAGGGCGACAGCGACGGCGACGAGAAGGGGGACCAGTGCCGGCAGCAGGTTGCGGGAGAGGACGAAGTCCTTGCCGCCGGGCCCGAGCGCCAGCAGCAGCGGGATCGCGATCGCGGTCATCCCGACCAGGAGCGGGATCGCCGCCCCGCGTCGCTCCTCGCGACTCCCTCGCCAGACCAGCAGGACGAAGGCGACGGCGATAAGCGCCAGCGGCACGAGTGCCGGGCCGACCTGCTCGGCGCGGCCGATGATGTCGCCGATCTCCCCGATCGTGAAGGTGATCGCGGTTTCGCCGAGGCGGTGCCCGAGGCTGAATTTGCCGATCCATTCAGCGTGGCCGTAGGACATCTGGTGGTAGGCCAGCGGCGCCAGCAGAAGCGCCGCCAGGCCGATGATCCAGAGGCCGCGGAGAATCGCCCGCCCGCGCCGGCGGGCCAGCAGCAGGATCTCGGCGAGGAGCGGGAAGACCGCGAAGTAGTGCGTGGCCAGGGCCAGCGCCGAGAAGACGCCCCAGAGGATGAAGTCGCGCTTCTCCTCCGGGCGCTCGGACTCCATCGCCCGCACGCAGTAGAGGAGCGCAAGCGCACAGAAGAGTGCGAGCAGCGAGTAGGCGCGGGCCTCCTGGGAGTACCAGAGGAGCATCGGGTTGACGGCGACGAGCGCCGCCGCGATCACCCCGGCGCGCTCCCCGCGCAGTTCCCGGCCGATCAGGTAAGCGACCGGGATCGTCGCCACCCCCGCGACGGCCGAGAGCGAGCGCAGCCCCCACTCCCCCGTCCCCGCCACCTGGGTCCAGAGCCAGGCGAGCGCGTAGTAGAGGGGCGGCGCCGACTCGGAGAACCCGACCGCGTCCATCGCGTGGCCGAAGCCGACCCGCAGCACTCGGCTGGCGGTGACGATCTCGTCATGGTGGTAGGCCTGGACGCCGAGGGTGGCGAAGCGCAGGCCGGCGCCAAGGGCGGTCAGCCCGACGACGATCCAGAAGGCGCGCGAGCGGTTGCGCACTAAGAGAGGGCGACGTCGAGGGCCCCGGAGACCTCATCGACGTAGACGAACTTGAGTTTGCCGAGCTCGTGGTCGGGGATCTCGGCGACGTCCCCCTCATTGCGGCTCGGCAGGATCACCGTCTTAATCCCGGCGCGCTGCGCCGCCAGGGACTTCTCCTTGACGCCGCCGATCGGCAGCACCTGCCCCGTCAGCGTCACCTCGCCGGTCATCGCGACGTCGTTGTGGATGGCGCGGCCGCTGATCAGCGAGGAGAGGGCGACGGTCATCGCCACCCCGGCGGAGGGGCCGTCCTTGGGCACGGCGCCGGCGGGCACGTGGATGTGGATGTCGTGTTTGGCGAACCAGTCGTCTTCGACCCCGGGGGCGACGTCACTGCAGTGCCCGCGAACGTAGGAGAGCGCTGCCTGCGCCGACTCCTTCATCACGTCGCCGAGCTGCCCGGTGATCGTCAGCTTGCCGGAGCCCGGCATCGAGGTCGCCTCGATGAAGAGGACGTCACCGCCGGTAGGCGTCCAGGCGAGACCGGTCGCCACACCCGGGTCTTTGGTCCGGCGCCGCTGCTCGGCGAAGACGCGGCGGCGGCCGAGCAGCTCCCGCGCTTTTTTGCCGGAGATCTTCACCTTGCCCTTGGCCTTGCCCTCGGCGACGTCGCGGGCGACTTTGCGGCAGATGGTGCCGATCTGGCGCTCGAGGTTGCGGACCCCGGCCTCGCGGGTGTACTCCTCGACGATCGCCGTCAGCGCCGCGTCGGCGAACTCAATCTGCGAGGGCTTCAGCCCGTTCGCCTCGATCTGGCGGCGGACCAGGTAGCGGCGGGCGATCTGGCGCTTCTCCTCCAACGTGTAGCCGGCGAGCTCGATCGTCTCCATGCGGTCGAGCAGCGGCCCCGGGATCGTGTCCAGCACGTTGGCGGTGGCGATGAAGACGACGTCGGAGAGGTCGAACTCGAGGTCGAGGTAGTGGTCGCGGAAGCTGTCGTTCTGGGCCGGGTCGAGCACCTCGAGCATCGCCGAGGCGGGGTCGCCGCGGAAGTCGGCACCCATCTTGTCGATCTCGTCGATCATGAACACGGGGTTGCGGGAGCCGGCGTCACGCAGCGCCCGGATGATCGTCCCTGGCATCGCCCCGATGTAGGTGCGCCGGTGGCCGCGGATCTCGGCCTCGTCGCGGACGCCGCCGACCGAGATCCGCTCGAACTCGCGCCCAAGCGACTTGGCGATCGATTTGCCGAGGCTGGTCTTGCCGACGCCGGGTGGGCCGACGAAGCAGAGGATCGGGCCCGGCGAGGAGGGATTGAGCTTGCGCACGGCCAGGTACTCGAGGATCCGGTCCTTGATCCGTTCGAGGTCGTAGTGGTCGGCGTCGAGGACCTCGCGAGCGTGCTTGAGATCGAGGTTGTCCTCGGTCTCGACTGACCACGGCAGCTCCGTCAGCCACTCCAGGTAGGTGCGGATGACCCCGTGCTCGGCCGCGGCCGGCGGCAGTTTCTCCAGGCGCGAGAGCTCGCGCTCGGCCGCTTTCAGCGCCTGCTCGGGCAGCTTCGCCGCCTCGATTTTCTCGCGCAATTCATTTACTTCGGCCTGCTGCTCGTCGCCCTCGCCGAGCTCATCCTGGATCGCTTTCAGCTGTTGGCGGAGGAAGAACTCGCGCTGCCCTTTATCGATCTCCGACTGCACCTGGGTCTGGATCTGGGTGCCAAGCTGGACGACCTCGAGCTCTGAGGCGAGGAGCTGGGAGAGGTGGCGCAGCCGTTTGGCGACGTCGACCTCCTCCAACAGCCGCTGCTTCTCCGCGGTATCAATCCGCAGGGCCCCGGCGATCAGGTGGGCGAGAGCGGCGGCGTCGTCGATGTTGGCGACCGCCATCTGCAGCTCCTCCGGCAGGTAGGGAATCTGCTCGATGATTTCCGAGAAGGTGCGCTGGACGTTGCGGCTCAGCGCCTCGAGCTCGGCGCTCGGCTCAACCACGTCCGGCAAGGCCGAGATGCGGGCGACCATGTAGGGCTGCTCGGCGACGTAGCCGCCGAGCTTCACCCGCTGCATCCCCTGGACGAGGACGCGGAGACTTTCATCGGGGACCTTGACCATGCGGGCGACGGCGCCGACGACGCCGACGTCGTAGAGGTCCTGCGGGCCCGGTTCCTCGTTCTCGGGGTCGCGGGCGGCGACCATCACCAGCATCCGGTTGGTGCCGAGAACGTCGTCGATCAGCTGGATCGAGCGCTGCTGGACGACCGCCAGCGGCGCCAGCGTTTCCGGGAAGGCGACGGTGTCGCGCAGCGGCAGCACCGGCAGCGCCTCAGGCAGGGGCTGGCTGGCGCGGATCGCGTCCTCGGCATCGAGCGGGGAGTCGACGACTTCCAGGACCGGGGCGCCCTCCGTCAGGATTGACTCGTGTTTGCTCATTTGCGCCCTATTGGGACGCGGCGCGTGGTCTCGGAGGGATCGCGAAGCGGCAGCTCGATTCGCAGGATGCCGTCTTCATAAGTAGCGCTGGCCGCCTCGGCGTCGACCTCGACCTGGAACTCGACGACCCGGCGGAACTGGCCGGAGGGAATCTCCACCTGCTGGTAGACCCGTCCCTCGGTCTCCTGCACGTGGCGCTCGCCGATGATCGCCAGGTGGCGGCCGCTGACCTCGATCCCGACCTCGGAGAGCTTGACCCCGGCGAGGTCAACTTTGACGATCGCCCGCTGCGGTTCGCCGCAGTAGTAGACGTCGATGTTGGGCGAGAACCCGCTCTCGCGGCGGGTCACGTAGCGGGTGCGGCTCCAGTCGACGTAAAGATCCCGGCGGGGCATCGCGCCAAAACATAATGCGCCGATGGCGGCTGGGCGACTAGGCCGGGCGCGAGGCCCAACGCGGTGCACGCATCAGGAGCACCGGCTGGCGGGGCGGGATCAGGCCCTCGGGGCGGTTCGGCCGGAAGGTCGTGCAGGCCTCGTTCAGCTCAAGGGCGCAGAGGAGATTTTTGCGGAAATAGCAGTCCTCACACGTCGGCGGCTTTGGCTTGCGCGGCACGAGGCGCATGTTTGCATCGACGCCGGGTAAGCGTCGGGGCCGATTCCGCAAATCGCTACCTCTTTGAAACAGCTTCGTCACAGCTTCCCTGCGTCTTGCGGGAACGCGGGTGCCCAGCGCTAATATCGAGAGCGATGGAGAGTCATTCCAGGACCGAGAAGCTCTCCGCTTCTCCCCCACTTTTCAAGAGCGACTTCCTCAACTTCTTCTCCCGCGTCCACCCCGCGATCCCGGCGGCGATCTTCCTGCCGGTGGTGGTGGCGATGGAGTGGATCGGGGTCGATCGCGGCTACGCGGCCTGGCAGCTGGCGCTGCTGACCGTGGCCGGGGTCGGCGTCTGGACCTTGACCGAGTATTGGCTGCACCGGCTCGTCTTCCACTGGGAGCCCGATAACGCCTTCGGCCGCCGCATGCACTTCATCATCCACGGCGTCCACCACGATCACCCGAACGACAAGATGCGGCTGGTAATGCCGCCGTCGGTCTCGATCCCGCTCGCCGCTCTCTTCTTCTTCGCCTTCTGGGCGATCCTCGGCGACGCCGCCTTCCCGGTCTTCGCCGGCTTCATCCTCGGCTACCTCTTCTACGACTACACGCACTACTACGTGCACCACTTTGTCCCGCGGACCGATTTCGGCAAGCGCCTGCGCGAACACCACATGCGCCACCACTTCCAGGACCACAGCTACGGCTACGGCGTCTCTTCCCCAATTTGGGATCACGTCTTCCGCACGTATCCCAAGAAGCGCAGCAAGTACAGGGACTAGCGCTCAGCGGTAGTCCGCTGAGCAAAGACGAATAATCCCCTTGATTTGCCGCACCTAACTGTCACAGTTCGGGTGACTCTGGCAGACTGGACGCCCGGGTATTTTTAACTTTGGATGGAAAGGAACTAGATGCCCCCCACGAACAACGTGCTCGACGAGGCTCGGCAGCTCGTAGAGCGACGCCTCGCCGACCTCGACGAGGAGCGCAAGCGCCTCGAGCGCGCCCTTGCGGAGCTGGGCGGGAAAAGTAGCCGCCGCCGCCCGGGCCGCCCCCGTGGCAGCTCGAAAAAAGCCGCATCCGGCTCCACCAGCACCGGCAGCGGTGCGCCGCGTCGCCGCCGTAAACGCCGCGGCGGTACCCGCGGCGACCAGGCGGTGAAACTGATCGAGGCGCAGCCCGGCATCAGCGCCTCGGACGTCGCCAAAAACATGAAAATCAAGCCCAACTACCTCTACCGGGTCCTCGGTGACCTCGAGAAAGAGGGAAGGGTGAAAAAGGACGGCCGCCAGTACTACCCAGCCGGCGGCTGAGCACCACCGTTACTGCAAAAAAAGAGGCCGGCAGATGCCGGCCTCTTTTTTGCTTTTACCTCCAGTTCAACACTGAAGATTTCTCCACTATCTAGACCAGTCCGAGCTTATTGACGGCGTCGCGCTCCTCCTGCAGCTCCATCACGCTGCGATCGATTCGCTCGCGTGAGAAGTCAGGAACCTCGAGACCCTGGACGATGTTCCACTCGCCGCCGCTGCAGCTGCACGGCATCCCGCAGACGATCCCCTCGCCGATTCCGTAGGAACCGTCGGCGGGAACTCCCATCGAGACCCAGTCACCATCGGGGGTGCCAAGCACCCAGTCGTGGATGTGGTCGATCGCCGCGTTGGCGGCCGAAGCAGCGCTGGAGGCACCGCGGGCGTCGATGATCTCAGCGCCGCGTTTTGCCACCCGCGGGATGAACTCATCGGCGATCCAAGCCTCATCGTCGACCGCATCCCAGGCCTTCTCGCCATCGATCCGCGCGTTGACCAGGTCGGGGTACTGGGTGACCGAGTGGTTGCCCCAGGCCGTCATGTTGGTGACGGAGCTGACCGGTTTCCCGAGCTTGTTAGCGAGCTGGGTCTTGGCCCGGTTGTGGTCGAGGCGCATCATCGCCGTGAATCGCTCGCGCGGCACGTCGGGGGCGTTCGACATCGCGATCAGGCAGTTGGTGTTGGCTGGGTTGCCGACGACGAGGACCTTGATGTCGTCGGCGGCGCCGGCGTTGATCGCTTCGCCCTGCGGCTTGAAGATGCCGCCGTTGGCCTCGAGCAGGTCGGAGCGTTCCATGCCGGGGCCGCGGGGGCGGGCGCCGACGAGAAGGCCGACGTTGCAGCCATCGAAGGCCTGTTTCGGATCGTCGGTGATGTCGATCCTGCTGAGCAGCGGGAAGGCGCAGTCGTCGAGCTCCATCGCGGTGCCCTCGGCGGCTTTGATCGCCGGCGGGATCTCCAGCAGGCTGAGCTCGACCGGCGTCTCGGGGCCGAGCATCTGGCCGCTGGCGATGCGGAACAGCAACGCGTAGCCGATCTGGCCGGCGGCGCCAGTAACGGTGACCTTGACAGGGGTGGTGCTCACTGAATCCTCTCCTCGGAGTCGGGGGTTTGGAAGGTGGGGAAGGCCGTTAAGCCATCGCGCGCTGGAGGTTCTCGTCAATCGAGGCGAGGAACTCCTGCGTGGTCTGGTACTCCTGGTCGCCACCCACCAGCAGCGCCAGGTCTTTCGTCATCTTCCCGCTTTCCACGGTCTCCACGCAGACGCGCTCGAGCGTCTCCGCGAAACGGGAAACCTCGGGGGTGTCATCCATCCGGCCGCGCGCGGCAAGGCCGCGGGTCCAGGCGAAGATCGAGGCGATCGGGTTGGTGGAGGTCGGGTTGCCCTGCTGGTGCTGGCGGTAGTGGCGGGTGACGGTTCCGTGCGCGGCCTCAGCCTCGACGGTCTTGCCATCGGCGCTCATCAGCACGCTCGTCATCAGACCGAGCGAGCCGAAGCCCTGGGCGACGGTGTCGGACTGGACGTCGCCGTCGTAGTTTTTGCAGGCCCAGACGTAACCGCCCTCCCACTTCAGAGCGGCGGCGACCATGTCGTCGATCAAACGGTGTTCGTAGGTGAGGCCGGCGGCCTCGAACTCGTCTTTGAACTCCGCCTCGTAGACCTCGGCGAAGAGGTCCTTGAAGCGGCCGTCGTAGCGCTTGAGGATCGTGTTCTTGGTCGACATGTAGACGGGGAAGCCGCGGTCGAGGCCGTACCGCATCGAGGCTCGGGCGAACTCGCGGATTGAGTCGTCGAGGTTGTACATCGCCATCGCGATGCCGCCCCCGGGGAAGTCGTAGACGTCGAGCTCGACCGGCTCGGCGCCGTCCTTCGGGGTGTAGGTAAGGGTCAGCGTCCCCTCGCCCGGCACCACCAGATCGGTGGCGCGGTACTGGTCGCCGAAGGCGTGGCGGCCGATCACGATCGGCTTCGTCCAGCCGGGGACGAGCCGCGGGATGTTCGAGATCACGATCGGCTCGCGGAAGATGACGCCGCCGAGGATGTTGCGGATCGTCCCGTTCGGCGAGCGGTACATCTCCTTCAGGCCGAACTCCTCCACGCGGGCCTCGTCGGGGGTGATCGTCGCGCACTTGACGCCGACCCCGTGGCGCTTGATCGCTTCCGCCGCCTCAACCGTGATCCGGTCTTCGGTCGCGTCGCGGCTCTCGATCCCGAGGCCGTAGTACTCGAGCTCGACGTCGAGGTAAGGGAGGATCAGTTGCTCTTTGATGAACGACCAGATGATCCGGGTCATCTCGTCGCCGTCGAGCTCGACGACCGGGTTCTCGACCTTGATCTTTGAGTCCGCAGGCACCGAGGGCGATGCTATCGACGCGGGCCGGCCCTTGACCCCGAGCCGCCGGTGCGTTCGCCTGTGAGCGGGTGGGGACGACAAGTAGAGGAGAGTGAGATGGACAGCTGCAAGCCGCATTTTCGGCTTCCAGCCGATCCCTTTTCCATCAGAGCCAGATGGAACACTCGCGCTTCGAAGCCCCCCTGCCGATGAAGAGCCATGGAACACGCCGCTGACCCACCGCCCTTCCCGGCCTCCGAGCTGGTGGAATCCGGTCCCCTCGCCGAGGTGGAGCTGACCTCGCGCCGGCCACCGGTGTTCGTCGACCACGCGTTCAGCTGCCTCCAGCTGCGCTTCCAGGGCCAAGAGCACGTTCCTCCGATCGGGATCGTCAGCGGGCTCGAGTGGCTGCAGCTCGGCGCTCGCTACGTCGCCGTCCAAGAGCCCCTGATGCTGAAGGATCCCCGTCGCGGCTGGGCCCCGGTGGGGGGGATTCACACCGGCGCTCTGCTGCTCGGGCCGTCTGAGGCCGGCCAGCTCGAGTTCCCCGCTGACGTCCGGGCGGAAGACGGAGTGCTGCTCTGCGCCTATCCGACCTTTCTCTCGCTCACGGCGTGCGGAGACACGATGGCAACGGTGCAGGTGGGAGTCGAAGACCTTCTCACCGCCCCGGAGGCCTCGGCGCGCCGGCGGCAGGACGCGCTCGCGGCCTAGATCAGCGTTTCGCGGTCAGCGCCTGGGGCGCGAGGATGGCGGCGAGGGCGGCGATCGCCTCGTCCTCCGCGGCCCGCTCCTCGAGCGTCTTCAGCACCAGCGAGACGGAAGGGGCGGTGAGCTTTTCTTCGAAGGCGGCCCAGCCGAACTCCGCGAGGATGGCTACTTCCATTTTGTTCGCTTTTTTCTTCCACTCGCGCTCGAATCTCTGCTCCTGCGAGGTGTAGCGGAGCTCGCTCTCGCTGGCGGTTCGCAGGATCCCCCCGCACTGAGGCCAGTCCCGCCAGGTCGAGACGATGAAGCCGGCGTCCACGTAATAGCTGGGCGGCTGGGTTTCTCCCGGGATCTGGACCTCGGCCCGGTGCGTCTGCAGAGCCGAGGCCCAGCGGACGAACGCGGTCGAGGCGGAGATGTCGCCGGCGAAGGTCCCGTCGACCTCGGTCGGCGCGGACCTAACCGGTGAGATGCGGCACAGGGGCGTTTCTTCCAGCTCGGAGATCCTGCGGGTGAAGTACTCCGAATGGGCGTCGTGCAGCTCCGGCCGGGTCTTGTTCTTCAAGCGTTCGCGCTCCTCGCACCAGGGGCAGCGGTCGTCGGGGTGCGGAAGTCGGACGCGCTCGCACGCGGTGAAGCGAGGCCCACCGCGGGATCCCGGCCAGAAGAGGTTGCGGACCGCGTTCAGCTCGTCGTCGGTGGGGGAGCAGTCGAGAACGACGAAGCCGCTCAACTCCACTTCGGAGAGACGAGCCGTGCCGAGGTGGACCTTCAGCCCTTCGAACAGCCATCCCATCGTCGCGCCGGAGGCGATCATGTCGTCGAGGAGCAGGATCCGATCGCGTTTCTTCAGGGAAGGACCGACCTCGGCGGCAGGATCGAGGCGGGGGACGATGTGCACCGAGGTCTTCGGGTGCGGGAGAGCCGCCTCGGCCAGCGCCTTCAGCGCCGGGGCGCACTCCTGATCCGGGATCAGGACGAGGCAATCCTCCGTCTGGGCCTGCGCCAGCTTCTCCTGGCACTGGCCGCGGAATTTCGGGTTGCCGAGGAGCTTGCCGACCTCGATGTCGACCGCGCGATGGCGGCGCATCGCCCTCGTCCCTGGATGCTCGTAGCGCTCGGAGGCGTGTACGGCCGCGGCGAGGGTCCGGTCTATCGCCTGCCAGAGCTCTCTGACCTCCCGCATTCCCGACTTGCTCACCTTGACCTGGGTCCGGCGCTTTTCCACCGGCTCCGGTATCTCGTCGTCCACGTCGATCTTCTGGAGGACCCGTTCCCCCTCGGCCGCGACCTTGCAGTACTCGCACTCCGAGGCGTGATGACGCTCGATCGGCACGTGGACGAAGGCGTCGGTCGCGGGGTCCGGCCAGGTGGTGTCGACCAGGCACAGCTTCGCCGCCCCCGCGAAGCCGAAGCGGTTGAGCGCCTTCTCGCGCTCGCCGCCGGGGCGCAGGGGGTCGCCGGCGCGCGTGTCGACGCCGATCACGATCACCTGGTCCCGCGATTCATCCGGCTTCATCGAGGCCGGGACGCGCGAGTCGCGCGCCTCGCTTTCGTCATAGCGCGGAAGCCGGTGCACCTCGGCCTTGCCCTTCGACCTGGCCATGAGGCACGCCTCAAGGGTCGCCTCGAGGACGCCGAGGCCACGATGGGCGATCATGATCTGCGCTCCGTCGGGGATCGAGGGCAGGATCCAGTCGCAAATCCGATGGCAGTCGCGGGGGGATTCGAGCGCGTTCCGAAGCCGGACATAGCGACGGACGTGGGCCCCGCTGCTGATTTCGTAGTGGCCGGTCGTTGGTTCCAGGATCGCCTTCCGGCCGACCAACAGCCCGTACATCTCGATTGCCCGCAGGTCCTCCAGGCTCGGCTCCTCCCGCATCGGAGGCGCCCACGAAGGGCGGATCACCGTGGGACCCCCGCCGGCCTCCGCGGCCCCGACGAGGCAGAGAACCCCCTGATCTTCCCGAACCTGGCTCCGCACCTCGTCGGTGGTCTCGATCCGCTCGGCGAAGTGCCAGTCGGCGCCCCGGAGGACGATGAGGTCGGCGGTCGCGTAAGCGAAGCTGTTCCTCTCGAAGCAGTTCGCCAGCGTCTCGGATCCCGGGAAATCTGAGCACAGATCAACGAAGACCAAGCTGCCCCCCGCGTAGTCCACCGGCACCGTCACCGAGATCGGCTTGATGGCCTGAGGATCCGCACAGAAATACCGAGCGCCCGCCTGTCCCTGCTGCCTCATGGGCGGCTGGAGTCTAATGCACCATTCGACAGGCGACGACCTCTCACGATCCCTTGCGGTGGCGCAGAGACCGCCACGGCGCCGGGAGGAAAAGTTGATGCAGTTTCAACCTCTCTGCGAGAATCGGACCGTGACGACGGTCGAGCAGCCGACTACGGGGCGGACCCATGAGGTGGCCAACCAGCCACCGCCGTTGGTCGACTACAACGTCTTCGAGAGCGACATCGTGCTGGTCGAGGCGGTCAAGCGCGAGGGCGCGGAGTGGGACCTGCAGCGGATCGCGGCGGCGGGCGAGTACGCGGGCAGCGAGGCGGCCCAGGAGCTCGGCCGACTTGCCAACGAGAACGGGCCGAAGCTGAAGACCCACGACCGCTACGGCAACCGCGTCGACGTCCCCGAGTTCCACCCCTCCTGGCACGAGCTGCTGGCCGTCGGGGTGGGATTCGAACTTCACTCCTCCCCCTGGAAGGACCCGCGGCCGGGCGCTCACGTCGCTCGGGGAGCCGCCTTCATGTGCATGTCGCAGGCCGAGGCCGGGATTGGCTGCCCGATCTCGATGACCTACTCGGTGATCCCGGCGCTGCGGACGCAGCCGGAGCTCGCCGCGGAGTGGGAGCCGCGCTTCCTCTCCGCGACCTACGACCCGACGAACGCGCCGGCGCCGCAGAAGCAGGGCGCCCTCGCGGGGATGGGAATGACCGAGAAGCAGGGCGGGACCGACGTTCGCGCCAACACCACCGTCGCCCGCCCAGTCAACGGCGGCGGCCCGGGTGCCGAGTACGAGCTGACCGGCCACAAGTGGTTCATGTCGGCCCCGCAGTGCGACGCCTTCCTTGTCCTCGCTCAGGCCGATGGCGGCATCTCCTGCTTCCTCTTCCCGCGCTGGACGCCGGACGGCGAGCGCAACCGCTTCCGCCTGCAGCGCTTCAAGGACAAGCTCGGCAACCGCTCCAACGCCTCCAGCGAGATCGAGTTCGACGCCGCCTCCGCCTGGCTCGTCGGCGAGGAGGGCGCCGGGGTGCGGACGATCATCGAGATGGTCAACCACACCCGCCTCGACTGCGTCCTCGGCGGCGCCACCGGGATGCGGGCCGGGGTCGCCCAGGCGATCCACCACGCGTCCCATCGCTCGGTCTTCGGCCGCGAGCTGGTCGAGCAACCGCTGATGCGGAACGTCCTCGCCGACCTCGCGATCGAGTCCGAGGCGGCGACGATCTCGGCGCTGCGCCTGGCCCGCGCCTACGACGAAGCGATCGCCGGCGACGAGGAGGCGGCGCATCTGAAGCGGGTCGCCAACGCCGTCCTCAAGTACTGGATCTGCAAGCGCGCGGTCGCCCACGCCGGCGAGGCGCTCGAGTGCCTCGGCGGCAACGGCTACGTCGAGGAGTCCGGCCTGCCGCGCCTTTTCCGCGAGAGCCCGCTGAACTCGATCTGGGAGGGCTCGGGCAACGTCCAGTGCCTCGACGTCCTCCGCGCCATGGTCAAGGACCCGGCCTCTCTGGAGGCCTTCTTCGCCGAGGTCGGCGAGGGCGCAGCGGCGGAGCCGCGCCTCCAGGCTTTCACCGCCTCGCTGCGGGAGGAGCTGCCCGGTGACCTCGAGACGATCGAGTTCCGCGCCCGCCGCGTAGTCGAGCGCATGGCCCTCGCCCTCCAGGCATCGCTCCTCGTCCGCTACGGCGACGAGGCCACCGCCGACGCCTTCTGCGCCTCCCGCCTCTCCGGCGACTGGGGCCAGGCCTTCGGCACCCTCCCGGCCGGCACCGACTTCGGCCGCATCATCGAGCGGCACCGCCCCCTCAACTAATTCGAAGGAAGTTTGTCCCCGGATACCGGGGACAACTGCGTTCGGCTAGCGCGCCGTGGCGTTGCGGAGCGCTCGGCCCACCTGCTCGATCGTGATCACGCCTGAGAGCCGGCCTTCGGCGTCTACTGCCATCAGCGCGCCGAGGCGACGGAGGTTTTGGTTGGCGAGGAGGGCGTCCAAGGGGGTGTCGTCGCGGACGTAGAGACCGATGTCGTGGTCTACATATTCGGAGACGTGGGAGTTGGAGCGGGAGATCTCCGGGACCTCGTCGGCTCGGTCGCGCTCGATCAGGCCGAGGAAACGGCGGCCGGCGTCGACCACCGGGAACCAGGGCCAGCGGTAGCGGAGGAAGTATTCGTCGAGCGCCCGCTCGACGCTGAGGTCGCCGGGAATCGTCACCGGCTCGCGATCCATCACATCGGCGACGCGGACGTCGCCGATGCGGCTCCCGAGCGCCGTCTGCATCGCTGCGCCGCGGGCGGAGCCGTTGATCACCATCCCGATCAGGGCCAGCCAGATGCCGCCGAAGGCGTTGCCGCTGAAGGCCCAGGCGAGACCGAGGGCGATGAAGAGGTAGCCGAAGACGCGGCCCAGGTTGGCGGCGAAGCGGGTCGCCGAGTTGCGGTTCCCCGAGCGCTTCCAGGCGATCGCGCGGGCGACGCGGCCGCCGTCCATCGGATAGGCGGGCAGGAGGTTGAAGACGAGGATGAGGATGTTGATCGTCACCAGCCAGGCGACCAGCGCCATCGGACCGGAGACGTCGGAGCGACTTTCCAGCAGGACCGCCTCCTGGAACCCGGTCCAGCCGGAGGCGACGATCCCGCCGACGCCGAGGACGATCGCGATCAAGGCGGTGACTGCGGGCCCGGCCAGCGCCACCTTCATCTCGGTCCCGGGCGAGTCGGCTTCGCGGTCCATCCGCGCCATCCCGCCGAAGATCCAGAGCTGGATGCTGGAGATTCCGATCCCGTTGCGCATCGCAACGATCGCGTGGCCGAACTCGTGCAAGAGGATCGAGCCGAAGAAGCCGACGGCGCTGAGCAAAGCCAGCAGGAAAGGCGTGCTCCCTCCTTCCCCGAGCAGGTCTTCGAAGAAGCCGACCATGAAGAGGATGACCAGGAAGAGGACGATGAACCAGGACCAATCGACGGTGACCTTGATCCCGCGGAAGTGGAAGAGGGTGATCTGCCCACCGCCGAACATCTGCCCATGGTAAGCGGCTAGGTTCCGAAACCATGGCCGAGGAAGTGAATTGGTTGCGCGAGCGCCTCGAGGAACTGGAGCGGATCGAGCGTCCGTCCGCCTCCGACGGCGAGCGGCAGGCGGCCGAGTGGCTGGTCGCGCAGTTCGCCGAGCTCGGCGCCGAGGCGCGGATTGAGGCCGAGGACGCCCACGGCACCTACTGGTGGCCGCTCGGGATCGGCGCCGCCCTGGGAGCGCTCGGCGCGATCGCCGGGCTGCGCGGCCGACGCCTGCTCGGGACGCTCCTGGGAGCCCTCGGCGCGGCCGGGATCGCCGATGACTTCCCACCGGGGAAGCGACGGCTGCGCCGCCTCCTCCTCCCCCGCCGCACCACCTACAACGTCGTCTGCGAGCTCGGCGACCCGGAGGCCGAGCGCACGGTCGTGCTGATCTCCCACCACGACGCCGCCCATTCGGGCCTCGTCTTCCATCCCGCGATACCCGAGCTTGCCGCCCGCTACGGGCTGACCGAGAAGACCGACACCAGCCCGCCGCTGATGGCGCCGGTGGTTGGCGGGCCGCTGCTGGCCGCCCTCGGCGCAGCCACCGGCCGCAAGCTGCTGAGCAAGATCGGCCTCGTCCTCGGCCTCGGCTCGGTCGCGGCGATGACCGACATCGGCGTCCGCAAGTCGGTCCCCGGCGCCAACGACAACGGCACCGCCGTCGTCGCGCTGCTGGCGTTGGCGCAGCGCTTCCTCGCCGAGCCGCCGCAGGGAATCCGGGTGATCCTCCTCTCCACCGGCTCGGAGGAGAGCTTCAGCGAGGGGATCAAAGCCTTCGGTGAGCGCCACTTCGACTCGCTGCCGCGGGAGAGCACCTTCTTCCTCTGCCTCGAGACCCTCGGCGCCACCCACCTGCTCGCCCTCAAGGGCGAGGGCTTCCTGAAGATGCGCGACTACCCGCCCCGCGCCCTCGCTTTCGTCGAGGGGCTCGCCGAGGAGCTAGACATCTGGCTCTACCCCAACCTCCGCACCTACAACGGCACCGACGCCCTCGAGTCCCGGGTCGCCGGCTACGAAACCGTCGCCCTCTGCAGCTGCACCGACCACAAGCAGCCGGGTCGCTACCACTGGCCTAACGACACCGCCGAGAACGTCAACTTCGACACCCTCCAACGGGCGATCACCCTCTCGGACGCCGCCGTCCGCCGGCTGGGCAAAAGCTGGCTGTAAGTGACGAATTACAAAGTGACGAATCCCGACTACGTGCTCGGGATTTCCCGCTATAGCATCCGCCCCCGTGCCATCCCATGACGTTCTCGTAATCGGGGCCGGACTCGCCGGCCAGCGGGCCGCTCTCGCCGCCGCCGAGGAAGGCGTATCGGTCGGGATCATCTCCAAGGTTCACCCGGTCCGCTCCCATTCCAACGCCGCCCAAGGCGGCATCAACGCGGCGCTCAACCCGGGCGACTCCTGGGAGTCCCACGCCTTCGACACGATCAAGGGCTCGGACTACCTGGGCGACCAGGACGCGGTCGAAATCATGACCCGCGAGGCGCCGGAGGAAATCCTCCACCTCGAGCACCTCGGCGTCACCTTCCACCGCAACGAGGAAGGGAAACTGGGCACCCGCGCCTTCGGAGGCGCCTCCGCCGCCCGCACCTACTACGTCGCCGACATCACTGGCCAGGCGATAATGCACGTGCTCTACGAGCAGCTGATGAAGTACTCAGAGCAGATCGCCCGCTACGAGGAGTGGTTCTGCAGCAGCCTCGCGATCGACGAGAACGGCGAGTGCTGCGGCGTCGTCACCCGCAACGTCGCCGACGGCTCGATGGAGCTCTTCCAGGCGAAGAGCGTGATCCTCTGCACCGGCGGCAACGGGATGGTCTGGAAGCCGTCCACCAACGCTCTTATCTGCACCGGCGACGGAATCGCGATGGCCTACCGGGCCGGCGCCAAGCTGATGGACATGGAGATGATCCAGTACCACCCGACGACGCTGGCGGGCAAGGGCTTCCTGATCACCGAGGGCGCCCGCGGCGAGGGCGCCCACCTTCTCAACGCCAACGGCGAACGCTTCATGGAGAAGTACGCGCCGAACAAGATGGAGCTGGCGTCGCGCGACGTCGTCTCCCGCGCCGAGCAGACCGAGATCAACGAGGGCCGCGGCTTCCCCGACGGCACCGTCGCGCTCGACATCACGGTCGTGCCGAAAAAGCGCGTCCACGAGGCGCTGCGCGAGATCGTCCTCGTCGGCCGCGACTTCGCCGGCGTCGACATCACCCGCGAACCGATCCACATCAAGCCGGGCAACCACTACACGATGGGCGGCGTCAAGACCGACGTCGACGGCCGCACCGATATCCCCGGCCTCTACTCGGCCGGCGAGACCGCCTGCGTCTCGGTTCACGGCGGCAACCGCCTCGGCGCCAACTCACTTCTGGACACGCTGATCTTCGGCAAGCGCAGCGGCCGCGACGCCGCCGCCCGCGCCAAGCGCACCGACTACTCGCACATCTCGCGCAAGGTGCTCGAGGACGAGGAGGCGATGATCGCCGACATCGTCAGCCGCGAGAAGGGCTCGGGCCGCCGCATCTCCGAGATCAAGCTCGAGCTGGGGCAGACGATGGACGCCAAAGTCGCCGTCTTCCGCGACGAGGCCGGGATCACCGAGGCGCTGGAGATCGTGAGACGCCTCAAGGAGGAGGCGAAGACCGCCTACATCGACGACCACGGCAGCGTCTTCAACCAGGACTTGATTGCCGCCATCGAGCTTGGGTACATGCTCGACAACGCCGAGTGCACCTGCGTCGCCGCACTGGAGCGCAAGGAGAGCCGCGGCGCCCAGTACCGCACCGATTACCCGGAGCGAAACGACGAGGAGTGGCTCAAACACATCGACCTCGAGCTGACCGACGACGGACCCGAGATCTCATACTCAGAGGTCACGATCACCCAGTGGGAACCGCAAGAGAGGACCTACTAAATGGCCGATTACACGATCAAAGTCCGGCGGTTCCAGCCCGAGAGCGGCGAGGGCCCGTACTGGGAGGAGTTCAACGTCGACCTCGATCCCTCGCTCTCGGTCCTCGACGGACTGCTGCAGGCGAAGGACCGCGAGGACGGCTCCCTTGCCGTCCGCTGCTCCTGCCGGGCCGCGATCTGCGGCTCCTGCGGAATGAAGATCAACGGTCAGTCCGGCCTCGGTTGCAAGACCCAGATCGGCGAGGCCCAGGAGCTGGCCGACAAGCAGGCGAGCGCCACCGGCTCCGGCGGCGAGGGCAACTCGATCGTGATCGAGCCGATGGGGAACATGCCCGTGATCAAGGACCTGATCACCGACATGGAGTCGACCCACTGGACGAAGATCCGCCGCGTCACCCCGTGGCTGTTGCCGCACGGCGAGCCGCCCGAGCGCGAGTACATCGTCGAGCCGGAATCGATGATCGACATCACCCAGTCGATGGCCTGCATCCAGTGCGGCGCCTGCGTCTCCTCCTGCCTCTCGATGGAAGCCGACCCCGACTTCATCGGCCCGGCGGCGCTGGCCAAGGCCTACCGCTTCGTCGGCGACCCGCGCGACGCCGAGACCCACGAGCGGTTGCACGACCTCGCCGACGACCCGCACGGGATCTACGACTGCACCCACTGCTTCAGCTGCATCGACGCCTGCCCGAAGGGCGTGGCGCCGATGGACCAGATCATGCGCCTGCGCCGCAAGGCTGGCGAGGAGGGGATCGAAGACCCCAACAGCGGTCACGACCACGAGATCGCCTTCGTCAAGATCATCGAAAAGAAGGGCACCCTGGACGAGTCCCTGCTCCTGCAGGAGTCCTTCGCGCCCGGCGTCAAAGGCAAGCTGAAACCGAGCAAACGGGCGATCCGGGAAATGCTCGGCTCGATCCCGACGGCGATCCGCGGGATCAAAACGGGCAAGATGCGCTCGCTTCACAAGCTGATCCCCGGCGTCCACCCGAAGCTCCCCGACCAGGACGACGTGAAGGCGATCTACGCCCACGCCGAGGAGCACAACGAGGAATTCAACCTGTACATCAAGGGCGAGGAGGGCGAGCTCGCGGAGGACGATGTGGAGAAGGGCATCGAGCGCTCGACCGACCCGGAGACTTCGCAGGAGGTCAAAAATGGCTGAGAACATCAAGGTCGCCTACTGGCCCGGCTGCGTCTCCCGCGGCTTTACGCCCGAGCTGCACGGCTCGATGGCGCTGGTCGCGCAGAAGCTCGGGATCGAGCTAGTCGAACTCGACCGCGCCAACTGCTGCGGCGCCGGCGTCATCGCCGAGCACAACCAGGAGCTGGCCGACACCCTGAACGCCCGTACCTTCGCCCTCGCCCAGCAGACCGGCCTCTCGATGATGAACATCTGCTCGACCTGCCAGGGCGCGCAGTCGGAGTGCCAGCAGCGCCTCGACGCCGACTCCGCCTACCGCGCCCACGTCAACGAGGCGCTCTCCGGCCAGGGCCTCTCCTACGAGAAGGGCGAGGAGGGCGGCTGGACCAACAAAAACTTCCTCTGGCTGCTGGTCGAGGACTACGGCCTCGACCGGCTGCGCGAGCTCGTGGTGCGGCCGCTCGCCGGACTGCGCGTCGGCCCGTTCTACGGCTGCTACGTCCTGCGGCCCACGAGCCGGCTCGGCTACGGCGACCACCCCGAGCGCGATCACTACCTCGAGTACCTGATCGAGGCGCTCGGCGCCGACGCGGTCGATTACGAGGGCGCGCGCAAGTGCTGCGGCTTCCCCGTGATCACGATGCACCCCCTGCCCGCTCTGCCACCTCAACCTCGACATGCAGCAGCCGGAGGCGGCCAAGGTCGTCAACCGCGACCTCGGCCTCGCCGTCCTCCACCTGCCGCAGCTGGTCGGCCTCGCCCTCGGCGCCGAGCCGAAGGAGCTGGGGATGAGCAAGCACATCGCCTCGACCGGCTGGGTCGAGGAGCGGCTTACTGCCGGCGCAGCGGCCTAGCCGAAGATGATCTGAGCTGCAAACGCGAGCATCACGCTCGCCATCGAGCCGATCAACGTCTGCTGCAGCCGGTCGAACCTGGCGTCGAGCGAGTTGAAGCGCGCATCTATTTTCGATTCGAGCCTGTCAATCCGCCCCACCAAGTCATCCAGGCGGGCGTCGATCCATTGAGCGCGGCTGCTCTCCATGCTGAGGACTTTAGCAGACAAAATGTTACGTATTGCCTATAGGTTTCAAAAACCTTTGAGACTTTGGATAGCCTGAGCGTCAGGTGAGCCGGGAAGACTGGTCGGCACCCGCGTAGCCGACCCCGAAAGCGCCTTGGACCTCACCCCCGCCCTTCCCATAGCCGCCGCCGATACCGCCTCGGTCCTCACCGACCTCTTTGTGGTGCTGCTCGCCGCGAAGGTCGGCGACGAGGTCTTCAAGTGGATCCGGCAGCCGGCGATCGTCGGCGAGATCCTCGGCGGGGTGATCGTCGGGCCCTCGGTCTTAGGGCTGGTCGAGGTCGGCGAGGTGCTGCGGGTCTTCTCGGAGTTGGGGATCGTCTTCCTGCTCTTCTGGGTGGGCCTGGAGACGCGGCTCTCGGAGATGAGGGCGGTCGGCAAGATCGCCGGCGCGGTCGGTACCGCCGGCGTCATCGTCCCCTTCCTTGCCGGAATCGGCGTCGGCCTGGCGCTCGGGGAAGACACCGACACCAGCGTCTTCCTCGGTGCGGCGCTGGCGGCGACCAGCGCCGGGATCACCTCGGCGACCTTCCTCGACCTCGGCATCGCCCGGACGCGAGCGGCCCGGACCGTCCTCGGCGCCGCCGTCGTTGACGACATCTTGGCCTTGCTCCTGCTCTCGGTCGCGGTCGGGATGGCGGCCGACGGCGGTGTCGATGCGGGCAAGATCCTCCTCGCCTTGGCGGTCGCGGTCGCCTTTGTCGCCTTCGTCGCGCTTGGGGGGACGCGGCTGCTGCGAAGCCAGCCGCAGCTGCTGGAGGCGCCGCGCTTTGCCAAGTCGCCGCTGCTGCCGGCGGTGCTCCTCTGCCTCGGGCTCGCCGCCTTCGCAGCCAGCATCGGGCTCGCTGCCCTGATCGGCGCCTTCCTCGCCGGGATGATCGTCGCCGAGACCAAAGACCAGTCCTCGATCGAGGAAGAAGTGAAGCCGCTCTACTCCTTCTTCCCGCCCTTCTTCTTCGCCTTCATCGGGATCGAGCTCGATCTCGGCGCCCTGTTCAACGGCCACGCCCTCTGGTGGCTGGCGCTGATCACGATCCTCGCGGCGGCGACCAAGCTCGTCCCCGCCTACCTGGCGGCGCGCCCCCTCGGACGCCACGAAGCGGCGATCGTCGGCGTCGGCATGGTTCCCCGCGGCGAGGTCGGGATCGTCGTCGCCTCGATCGGCGCCGCCGAGGGAGTCGTCGACGCGGAGCTGTTTGCGGTTGTCGTCGGGATGGCGGTGCTGACGACGCTGGTGGCGCCGTTCGCTCTCCGGCGGCTCAGCCGCGAGCGAGCAGCCCGCGCTGGATGAGCAGCTCCGCCACCTGGACGGCGTTGGTCGCCGCGCCCTTGCGCAGGTTGTCGGAGACGACCCAGATGTCGAGCGCGCGCTCGTTGCCGGGGTCGCGGCGGATGCGGCCGACGAAGACGTCGTCCTTGCCGGCGGCGTCGATCGCCATCGGGTAGCGGCCGGCGGCGGGGTCGTCGACTACGGTCACGCCGGGGGCGGCGGCGAGAAGCTGGCGGGCCCGCTCGGGGTCGAGCGGCTCGCGGGTCTCGACGTTGACCGTCTCCGAGTGGCCGGTCTCGACCGGGACGCGGACGCAGGTGGCGCTGACCTTGATCTCGGCGTCGCCGAGGATCTTGCGGGTCTCGTTGATCAGCTTGCGCTCCTCGTCGGTGTGATCGTCCCCCTCGGGGAAGTTGCCCGCCTGGGCGAGGACGTTGAAGGCGATCTGGTGCGGATAGATCTCGGCCGGGGGCATGTCGTAGCCGCCGACGACGGCGCGCGCCTCGGCCCGCAGCGCGTCGATCGCTCCCTTGCCGGTCCCGGAGACGGCCTGGTAGGTGGAGATCACCAGGCGCTCGATCCCGGCAGCGTCGTAGAGCGGCTTCAGGGCGACGACCATCTGCATCGTCGAGCAGTTCGGGTTGGCGATGATCCCCTTGTGGCCCTCGAGGGCGTCGGGGTTGACCTCGGAGACGACCAGCGGCACGTCGTCGTGCATGCGCCAGTAGCTGGTGTTGTCGACCACGGTCGCCCCCGCCGCGACGATCTTCGGAGTCCACTCGGCGCTGACCGAGCCGCCGGCCGAGGAGAGGACGAGGTCGAGGTCCTGGATCGACTCCTCGCTCACAGCCTGGACCGTCAGCACCTTCGACCCGAACTCGATCGTCTTTCCGGCCGAGCGCTCCGATGCCAGCGGCCGCAGCTCGGCGACCGGGAAACCGCGGCTGCCCAGCAGCTCGATGATCGTCGAGCCGACGAGGCCCGTCGCGCCCAGCACTCCGACTCTGTAGCCGTCGCTCATCCGCGCCTCCGCGGGCTCAGCCGGCGACCGTCGGCCGGTGGCCGGGGCCGGTCGGGTCTTCGGGCTGGATCGCGTCCTCGCCGAGGTCGAAGGCCTTGTGGAGGATGTTGACCGCGTCGCTGACACGGTCGGCCGCGATGACGCACGAGATCTTGATCGGCGAGGTGGAGATCATCTCGATGTTGATCCGCTCCTCGCCGAGGACCTGGAAGACCTTGGCGGCGACGCCCGGGTGCGAGCGCATGCCGGCGCCAACGATCGAGACCTTGCCGATCTGCTCGTCGGTGAGGACTTCGAGCGAGACGTCGCCGAGGGCGGCGATCGTGTCCTTGGCGGTCGTCAGGTCGGCGCGGTCGACGGTGAAGGAGAGGTCGGCGAGTTTGTCGTCGCCCACCGGCTCGTTCTGGATGATCACGTCGACGTTGACGTTGGCGTCGGCGAGGGCGCCGAAGACGCGGCCGGCCACGCCGGGCTCGTCGCGCAGGCCGGTCAGGGTGACCCGCGCCTCGGAGTCGGAATGCGTGACTGCGGTTACGAAAGGGTTCTCCATGGTCTCTTCCTCTGAGACGACGAGGGTACCGGGACCGTCCTCGAAGCTGCTGCGGCAGTGGATGCGGACGCCGTGGTTACGCGCGTACTCGACCGAGCGCAACTGCAGGACGCCGGCCCCGGAGGCCGACATCTCCAGCATCTCCTCGAAGGAGACGCGGTCGAGCTTATGGGCGTCGGCGACGATCCGCGGGTCGGCGCTGTAGACACCGGAGACGTCGGTGTAGATCTCGCAGACGCTGGCGCGGAGCGCCGCCGCGAGGGCGACGGCGGTGGTGTCGGAGCCGCCGCGGCCCAGGGTGGTGACATCACGGCTGTCGGTGGAGACGCCCTGGAAGCCGGCGACGAGGACGATCCGATCCTGCTGCAGCGCCTCAGAGATCCGATCGGCGCGGACGTCGATGATCCGCGCCTTGGTGTGGGAGGAGTCGGTGACGATGCCGGCCTGCGAGCCGGTCAGCGAGATCGCCTCGTGGCCCATGTCGTGGATCGCCATCGCCGCCAGCGCGCAGGAGATCCGCTCCCCGGTCGAGAGCAGCATGTCCATCTCCCGGGCCACCGGGCGGTCGGAGATCTCATGCGCCTGCTCGACCAGCTGGTCGGTCGTCTTGCCGCGAGCGGAGAGAACGGCGACGACGCGATTCCCCGCCTCACGGGCGGCGACGATCCGCGCCGCGGCGCGTTTGATCTGCTCGGCGCCGGCCACAGAAGTGCCGCCGAACTTCATTACGACGATGTCGGATCCGTCCCCTGACATGGAGACCTGAGGATAGTCAGGAAAACCGAGCTACTTGGCTGCGCTGCCTACTCCGCCGTCCCCCCGAGGTTCCCGAGCATCGCCTGTTCGGCCATCCGGATCAGGCCGAGGCCGCTGTGCGGGCGCATGTCGCTGCTCCGCACCCGCACGTGCGAGCCGTGCGGCCCCACCACCTCGACGATCGTGCAGACGTCGCCGATTTCGCAGTCGTCGCCGTAGTCGTTCTCGATCGCCTCCATCTGTTCGGCGACGACCCTGCCCACCTTGCTTTGGTCAAGCGACATCCGGCACCCCTTCCTCTCTGGCTGAAAACACGGCCACTGAAGATAAGTGATCGCAATCACACTTGCGGATATATCAAGCGGATATATAAGGTGAAGAGATGGAGCAGCTGAGCGCCACCGCCTACGTGATTCTGGGCCTCGTCCGCAACGAGCCGCGGTCTGGTTATGAGATCAAAGCCGTCGTCGACAACTCGACCCGGTTCTTCTGGGCGGCCAGCTACGGGCAGATCTACCCCGAGCTAAAACGGCTCGCCGAAGCGGGGTTGATCGCCGGCTCCGACGTCCCGACGGGCGGCCGCAAGCGGACGGTCTACGAGATCACCGCCGACGGCGAGGAGGAGCTGCGGGCCTGGCTGCGGCAGGCACCCCAGACCTTCGAGATGCGCGACGAAGGGTTGCTGAAACTCTTCTTCGCCGACGCCCTCCCCCGGGATGAGGCAGTGGAGATCTTGCGCTCGATGAAAGCGCAGCGGCTGGCGATCAACGAGCGGCTGCGCGCGATCGAGCAGATGAAAGGCGAGATCGAGGACCCGTTCCCGATGATCGTGCTGCGGGGCGGCCTCGAGTTCAGCGAGTGGTTTGCGGATTGGTGCGAGCGGATGGAAGCGCAGCTTCTGGATTCCGCTCTCGAGAAAAGGAGCGAGTGATGTTCGATTCCCTGGCGCGGCTGGCAAATAACAAAGCGAAACGGGTGGGGCTGCTCGCGATCGTCTTCTTCCTCCTCGCCGGCGCGGTCGGCGGCTCGGTCGCCGACCGGCTCGACCCCTACGGCGCCGACGACCCCGACACCGAGACCGTGCAGGCACGGGAGCAGCTGCAGGACGCCGGGCTGCGGGTGCCGGCGGTGCTCGCGGTGATCGAGGACGCGCCCGTCGCCGACCCCGCGACCCGCCAGCGTGTCGAGAAGCTCGAAGACGAAGTCGCCGCCCGCGCCGATGTCGCCTCGGTCAGCGGCTACTACGACACCGGCTCCCGTGCCTTCGTCTCCCGCGACGGCCAGTCGACCTACTTCGCCGTCGCCCTGAAGGCGACCGAGGACAAAGAGCTGCAGGAAGCCGGCGACGAGATCGCCGACCAGCTGAGCTCAAACCCCGGCGTCGTCGTCGGCGGCTTCGCGGTCGCCCAGGAGCAGGTCAACAAGCAGGTCGAGGAAGACCTGAAAAAGGCCGAGCTGCTCGCCTTCCCCCTCCTCTTCCTGCTCTCGCTGCTCTTCTTCCGCAGCCTCGTCGCCTCGGTCCTGCCGCTGATGATCGGCGGCCTCGCGATCGTCGGCACCTTCCTCATCCTCCGCATCGCCAGCGAATTCGGCTCGATCTCGATCTTCGCGCTCAACCTGACGACGGCGCTGGGGCTCGGGCTGGCGATCGACTACAGCCTCTTCATCGTCTCCCGCTACCGGGAGGAGATCGCCAAGAGCGGGCCCGGGCTGGGAGCCATGCGCCGCGTTCTCGCCACCGCCGGGCGGACGGTCTTCTTCTCCTCGCTGACGGTCTCGGCGGCGCTCGCCTCCCTGCTCGTCTTCCCGCAGCGCTTCCTCTACTCGATGGGCCTCGGCGGCTCGCTGGTGGCGCTGTTTGCGGCGCTGATCTCCCTGACCGTCCTTCCCGCCGTGCTCACCCTGCTCGGCAACCGGGTCAACGCCGGGGCGCCGAAGTTCCTGCAGCGGCGGGCCGAGGCGGATGCGCGGCCCGCGCAGGAGGGCTTCTGGTACCGGCTCTCGCGCTTCGTCATGCGCCGGCCGTTGCCGGTCGCGACCCTCAGCGCCCTCTTCCTGATCGTCCTTGGGCTGCCCTTCTTCCAGATCAAGTTCAACACCGTCGACCCGACCGTGCTGCCGGAGACCGCGAGCGCGCGCCAGGCCTACGACACCGTCAGCCAGCAGTTCCCGCCCTACCACGACACGCCGATCTGGATCGACGTCGAAGGCGGCGGACCAAAGGCCGCGGCTCAGTTCGCGAAAGAGGTGCGCACCGTCGACGGAGTCGCCGAAGTGGCGCCGCCGCAGCCGCTCGAACGAGGGGTGACCGCGGTGCAGGTCGTCTCCACCGACCCGTTCGTCTCCGATGCCAGCCAGGCGACGGTCAAGGCGATCCGGAACCTGCCCCCTCCCGCCGGCGCCGAGGTCCTGGTCGGCGGCGCCACCGCCGACTTCGTCGACTTCCAGTCGAGCCTGGAGAGCCACATGCCGATCGCGCTGGGCATCGTGATCTTCGCGACCCTGCTGATCCTCTTCCTGATGACCGGCTCGGTGGTGCTGCCGATCAAGTCGCTGATCATGAACTTCCTCAACCTCAGCGCCGTCTTCGGCCTCCTGGTGCTGATCTTCCAGGACGGCCGGCTGGAGGGCTTCCTCGACTACTCGAGCCCGGGGGCGATCGAGCAGACGATGCCGATCCTCCTCTTCGCCGTCGCCTTCGGCCTCTCCACCGACTACGCGGTCTTCCTGCTCTCGCGGATCAAAGAGGCGCGCGACAACGGCGCCTCGGAATCGGAGTCGGTGGCGATCGGGCTGGAGCGGACGGGGCGAATTGTCACCGCCGCGGCGCTCCTCTTCGCGGTCGCGATGGGCGCCTTCGCCACCTCGCAGATCATCTTCATCAAGGAGAACGGCGTCGGCACCGCGCTCGCGGTCCTGATCGACGCCACGATCATCCGCGCCCTGCTGGTGCCCTCGCTGATGGAGATGCTCGGTAAGTGGAACTGGTGGGCACCGGCGCCGCTGCGCCGACTGCACGAACGCTGGGGAGTCAGCGAGACGGGCCCGACGCAGCCACCGGTGGCGGGAGCCTCGGAGGCCTGAGGTGCTCTACCGCGCGATCGTCAAGCGCAAGGCCCGCGGCGTCTTCGCCGCGCTCAGTCGCGGCGACTGGGAGGCGGTGAGCGCCGACCTCGCCGAGGACGTCCACCACGTCTTCGCCGGCGACAACGCCCTCGGCGGCGAGCGCCACTCGCGAGCCGCCTTCGAACAGTGGCTGCAGCGGCTCTACCGGCTGATCCCGGAGATCGAGTTCGAAGTCCACGACGTCGCCGTCCGCGGCTGGCCCTGGGACACCGCGGTCGCGATCGAGTGGACCGACCGGGGCAAAGCCGCCGACGGCACCCCCTACCTCAACCAGGGCGCCCACTGGATCCGCCTCCGCTGGGGCAAGGGCGTCGAAGTCCACGGCTACCTCGACACCGAGAAAGTGACGCGGCTGCTCAACGGAATGGCGGCAGCGGGCATCGAGGAGGCCGCAGCAGCACCTGTTAGTGGTTGATTCGCCGAGCTAGGCGAAAGCCTGGGTCGCTCGGCGCCTGAGATCGGCGTTGAGCATGCCGGTTACTTCGCTGGGGCGGCTGCCGGCGGACGGGACGGCGGCGCCGATCAGGCCGTCGGCGCGGAAGCCGTAGAGGGGGGCGACGAAGCCGAGGTCGCGGATCTTGCGGACCAACTTGACGGCGCCCTGGGTGTCGGCGCCGGGGCCGCAGAGGACGATCGCGGTCGGGTCGAGGGCGCCGAGGGCGCGGTCAAGACGCTCGTCGCCGAGCTCGTTGGAGAGGACGAGGACGCGGAAGCCGGCGCGGCGCAGGGCAAGGTCGAGGGCCTGGGTGTAGACCTCCTCGACGTCCTGGCCGTGGCTGGAGTCGAGCAGGAGGATGCCGGCTGGGCGGGCGGCAGCGGAGGCGAGACGGCGGGCACCGTGCAGCCAACCGGTCGCCCAGCGGGAGGCGAACTCGAGCTCGGCCTCGCGCTCGGGGTCGACGGCAAGCTTGTCGATCGCCGGCAGCAGCAGCTCCTCGACCGTCCGCTCCAGCGAGCGCAGGGCAAGGCTCTCCTCCACCGCGCGGTCGGCGGCGGACTCGTCGAAGTTCTCGAAGGCGGTGAAAAGGCTGCCGTCGTTGGCCGGCGCCGCCTGGCGCTGGCGCGCCAGCTCGATCGCCGAGGAGATGTTGCCGGTCTCCGCCAGGGCGTCCCGCAGCGCCTGCAGCTCCACCAGCTCGTAGTTGCGGTGGTTGCCGGCGGTCCGCTTCGGAACCGGGTAGCCGTAGCGGCGCTCCCAGCTACGCAGGGTGTTCGGGCTTACGCCCAAGACTTCGGCGGCGGCGTTGGTGCGGATTCCTGGCATTTAGATAAGAAGGTCGAACGGGTGGACTGCGCGTCTATTCGACAGACGCCGAAGATTCTCCCACCCATTTCCCGGGTTTACACCGGTTATCGACAGATTTCGCAGAAACTGTTAGCGATCTTGCAAGGCGCCCACGCCCACGGGCTGCCCGACAGCCCGCGCCCGCCACATCGCCGCGTCGGCCTTGTGCAGAAGTTCTTCGGCGTCGGCGCCATGGTCGGGGCAGGCGACGACGCCGGCCGAGATCGAGATCCGCAGGCCCCCGGCGCGCTCGAGGTCGTCGAGTTGACCAAGCAGCCGCTCGCACATCTGCACCCCTTCGACCGTGCCGATGTTGGGAGCGAGGACGCAGATCGCATCCTCCTCGAGGCGGAAGGCTTCGTCGACGATGCGGACGCTGTCTCGCAACGCCGCCCCGACGATCGAGAGCACCGTCTCCTGCCCCCCAGCAACATCGTGCGGCCGCACCCCAGGACCGGAGGCATCGAAGACAGCCAATCCAAATGGATGCCCATACCGCCGGTTCGTCTCCAACAACTGTTCCAACCGCCGCCGCATATGACCGGGCTGGTAAAGGCTGGGAAGTTCTTCCAGCTGCGCCTCGACCGCGGTTGCGTGATCACCGTTGGAGGGCGTCAAGTCCCGGTGGCCCCCGTTCGCCTGGGCGGCCTCCAGAGCGGCAGCCGTGACGGACCCGAACTCGCCCGCCAGCCGCTGGGCGGCAATAACGAAGTCCTCTCCATTGGTTCCAATCTCCTCGTGCAAGCTGCCTAGAAGATCGGCGTGAAGCTCAGACACCTTGAGGGCGATCCTGCTTGCCGACGAGGCATCTTCGCGGCGGCGGCCGAGGTTGGACTGGTCAGACACGAAGTGACCTTCGCGAAAGCGGCGGACGCTCGATTTTCGAAAACCCGCTATTTGCGAGACGACGGTCGTCCAGGACGGATATCCGGTGCCGCTTATTCCAGGCTTCTTCTGCCCGCCAGCGCCTTGCCGAGCGTGACCTCGTCGGCGTGCTCGAGATCGGCGCCGACCGGGAGGCCGCTGGCCAGCCGCGTCACGGTCACCTGACCCCGCAGCATCTCGGCGATATGGAGCGCGGTCGCCTCGCCGGTGGTAGTCGGGTTGGTCGCCAACACCACCTCGCTGACGCCGCCGCGCTCGACCCGCCGCCGCAGCTCGCCGATCTTCAGGTCTTCAGCGTCGACGCCGTCGATCGGGGAGAGCGCTCCGCCGAGCACGTGGTAGAGGCCGCGATATTCATGGGTGCGCTCGATCGGGATCACGTCGGAGGGCTCCTCGACGACGCAGATCGTCGCCCGGTCGCGGTTCTGGTCGCCACAGATCCGGCAGAGCGGGCCCTCGGCGAGGTTGAAGCACTCTTCGCAGAGGCCGACCTTCTCCTTCACTTCGCGGATCGCATCGCCGAGCGCGAACGCCTCTTCGTCTGGGGCGCGCAGGAGGTGGAAGGCGAGCCGCTGCGCGGTCCGCTGGCCGATGCCCGGCAACCGCGAGAGCTCGGCGACGAGGCGCGCCAGCGGTGCCGGGCCGTCACTCAACCGAGCATGCCTCCGAGGCCGCCGAGGTCGCCGCCGGCGATGCCGCCCATTTTCGAACTGGCGAGCTCCTGCGCCGCCCGCAGCCCCTCGTTGACCGCCGCCTGGACCATCTCCTGGAGCAGGTCGGCGTCCTCGGGGTCGATCGCCTCGGGGTCGATGACGATCTCGCGCAGGGTCAGATCGCCGCCCATTTTCACCTTGACCATGCCGCCGCCGGCGCTGGCCTCGACGACCTCGTCTTTCAGTTTCTCCTGGGCCTCCATCATCTCGGCCTGCATCTGCTGCGCCTGTTTCATCAGGCCTTGAATGTCAAAACCGCCGGGCCCTCCTCCACGTGCCACCTAACTGACCTCCTCCGCGTCGAACTCGCTCTTCAGCCGCTCCAGCAGCTCTTCCTCGTCGATCTCCTCGCTGCCCGGGGCCGGCGTATCAGGCGGCGCCTCCCCGTCCAGCAGCACATAAGTGGGCCGCAGCCCGACCCCGGTAACCGCGGCGAATGCCGCCGCCACCGTGTCTCGCTTCTCGGGGCTGTCGGCATTCCGTTTCAAGAAGGTCATGTCGGGCGGGAACCCGACCTCGAGCGCCCCCCCATGGAAACTGACAGGACGCGCTCCTTCAAGGGCACCGGCGAGCGCCGGAGCGGTCTCGTGCAACTTGTGAAGGACGGCGGGCCAGACCCTCTGAATCTCTTCCAGATTGAGGTCGGTTGGCGGAGCCGGCGCCACCTCCGGTGCAGGGGGCTCCTCTACCGGGGCGGCCGCTTCCGTCTCTTCCTCTTCCGCGGGTGGTGGGTCTTCGGCCGGAGGTGGATCGCCTTGGCTAGGCGCCTCTCCCGTGGGTGGCGTCGTAGGGGGGACCCCCTGCTGCTCTGCAGCTGGGGGTGGGTCCCCTGCGGCGACAGGACCCGCGGGTCGAGCGCTGCCGCCTTGCTCCAGCCTCTCGATGCGCCTGAGGAGTCCCTCCGTGTTCGGGTCGAGATCCGGGCGCGCGGCCTTCAGCAGCGCAATCTCCACGGCCATTCGGGCGTCGTCTCCCTCGCGCACAGCAGTGAGGGCAGTTGCCAGCTCGTCGATCGTGCGGATGAGGTTCGCGGGCTGGATCGCCTGGGCCTGGGACTGCATGCGGCCGGTGTCGGTGGCGGTGACGACGAAGGTGGTTGGGACTTCTCCGGTGGTCTGCACGATCAGCAGGTGGCGCAGGTGGGCAAGAAGGTCGCGGGCAAACTGGGATGGGTCGCGCCCGGAGCGGGCCATCCGCTCGATCCCCAGCAGGACCTGCTTGGGGTCCTCGGCGACAACGGCGTCGATCGTCTCGAAAAGGAGGTCGGCGTCCGCCGCCCCAAGCATCTCCAGCACGTCCTTCAGTTCGACGTGGCTGCCGCCGAAGGCGACGAGCTGGTCGAGGGTGCCGAGGGCGTCGCGGAAGCTGCCAGAGGCCGAGCGGGCGATCATCGCCACGGCGCCCTCCTCGACCTCGATCGACTCGGCAGCGGCGACGCGGTTCAGTACCTCGGAGATCTGCTCCAGCGAGGGGCGCTGGAAGTCGAAGCGCTGGCAGCGGTCGGCGATCGTCGCCATCACCTTGTGGGACTCGGTCGTGGCGAGGACGAAGACGGTGTTCGGCGGCGGCTCCTCGAGCGTCTTCAGGAAGGCGTTCCAGGCCTCTTTGGTCAGCATGTGGGCCTCGTCGAGGATGTAGACCTTCCAGTGGCCGCCGGCCGGGGCGTAGGCGACGCGCTCGCGGAGGTCGCGGACGTCGTCGACCGAGCGGTTTGAGGCGGCGTCCATCTCAATCACGTCGACCGAGGTGCCGGCGGCGATCGTCACGCAGGACTCGCATTCGCCGCAGGGGGTGACGGTCGGGCCACCGCGCTCGCAGTTCAGCGAGCGGGCGAGGATCTTCGCCATCGAGGTCTTGCCGGTGCCGCGCGAGCCGACGAAGAGGTAGGCGTGGTGAACCTTGCCCTGCTCGACCGCGTTGCGCAGGGTGCGGACGACGTGGGTCTGGCCGACGACCTCGTCGAAGGACCCAGGGCGGTGGCGGCGGTAGAGGGAAGTCGACTCGCTCATCGGCTGTCGAGCGAGTGTATCTAGGGGCACCCGGCCGCTCCGGGGGCGGCACCGATAGCTTCCCCGGAGTGCCGAAGGGGGCTCGCAACTGGCTGTCACCCGCCGCCTGGGTGGCCGGGGTCACGGCGGCGCTGCTGCTGCTCTTCCCCTACGGGTTCCCCAACTACGACACGATCTACGCGCTGGTCTGGGGGCGGGAACTCGCCCACGGTGAGAGTCCCGACTACGGCGCGGCGCTGCCGCCGACGCCGCATCCGCTGACCGAGCTCTGGGGCCTGGTGACGACTCCCCTGGGCGACGGGATGATCACCCTGACGATGATCGGCGCCTACGTCTCGCTGGGACTGATCGGCTTCTTCGTCTACCGGCTGGGCGCGATCTGGTTCGACCGCTGGATCGGTGCCGTCGCCGCGGCGATCGTCCTCACCCGCGCCCCCTTCCTCTCCAACGGCCTGCGCGCCTACATCGACCTCCCCTACATCGCCCTTTGCCTGGCGGCGCTACTGGTCGAGGCAAAGCGGCCCCGGGCCGGCTGGCCTGTCCTCGTCCTCCTTGCCCTTGCTGGTCTCCTCCGCCCGGAGGCATGGCTCTTCGCGGTCGCCTACTGGCTCTACCTGGCGTACACGGCCGACCGCAGCGACCGCTCGCGAATGAAGCGAGAGCTCGCTCCCCTGGCCGCACTCGCCCTCGCCGGGCCGATCCTCTGGGCGCTGTTCGACTGGATCACGACCGGCAGCCCGACTTATTCGTGGACGGGGACCAAAGAGACGGTCGAGACGCTGGAACGGCAGACGGGGCCGGTCGACCTCGTCCTCTACGGGCCGCGCCGGCTCGGCGAGGTGCTGCAGTGGCCGGGGATGGTCGGCGCCCTCGGCGGCGTCGCTCTCGGGCTTGCGTTCCTGCGCCGCCGCTCGGTCCTCGGAGTCGCCGCCGCGGCCCTCGCGCTCGCCGCCTTTGCCCTACTCGCCTGCGGCGGCCTCGCGATCCTCCCTCGCTACACGATGCTCGCCGCAGCGATCCTGGCGATCTTCCTCGGCGTCGCCCTGCTCGGCTGGCGTCTGCTGGAGCCGGGACACCGCTGGCGGCGGCCCTGGCAGGCGTTCGCGGCGCTCGTCGCGCTGATGTTCCTGGTCTGGCTGCCGAACCAGTGGGATCTCGACTCCCGCGTCGACACCGACCTCACCAACCAGGCCCGGATCGAGAACGACCTCACCAACCTCGTTGACGACGGCGCCTTCGAGCCGCTCTGCGGCAAGGTCGCGGTGCCGAACCACCGCGCCGTCCCCCGCCTCGCCTTCGGTCTCGACGTCGAGCCGACGCAGATCGTCAGCGCCAGCGAGGACGAGGAAGAGATGCCGCACCGTGGCTACTTCGTCGCCCCCGCCTCCGACTTCGTCATCCACAACTTCATCCTCGACCCGAACGACCCGACGGATCCCTCCTTCCCGCCACCGCAGGGCTTCGAGCGGGTTGCGAGCAACGAGTCCTGGGTTGTCTATCGTCGCTGCTCGTGACCATGCGCAGGCTCGCCGTCCTCCTTCTCACCGCTTTCACCGCAGCTCTCACCCTCACTTCAACCGCAGGGGCCCATTGGCACCCGAAGCCGACGACCGCCGCCTGGCAGTGGCAGCTGCAGGGCAAGATTGACCTCGCGATCGAAGCCGACGTCTACGAGGTTGACGGCTTCGAAGTTCCCGCCAAGACCGTTTCCGCGCTGCACCGCAAGGGACGGCGGGCGATCTGTTACCTCGACGTCGGCTCCTGGGAGAGCTACCGTCCGGACGCCGACCGCTTCCCCGAGTCCGTCCTCGGCCGCGCCTACGCCGGCTACCCCGACGAGCGCTGGCTCGACATCCGCCGCATCGACATCCTCGCCCCGATCCTCCGCAGCCGCTTTGACCGCTGCCGGCGCAAGGGGTTCGACGCGATCGAGCCCGACAACATCGCCGGCTACGAAAACAAGACCGGGTTCCCTCTCACCGCCCCCGATCAGCTGCGGTTCAACCGCTGGGTCGCCCGCGAAGTCCACCGGCGGGGGATGGCGGTGGCGCTGAAGAACGACCCCGAGCAGGTCGGGCAGCTGGTCGGCCGCTTCGACTTCGCCATCGTCGAGGAATGCTTCGCCTACGAGGAGTGCGGCAAGTTCAGCCCCTTCGTCGGCGCGGGCAAAGCGGTCTTTGTCGCCGAATACAGCGAACCGCTGGCGGCGATCTGCGACCAGGCCGAACGCCTGCGCTTCAGCGTCATCCATAAGGATTACGACCTCTTCGCCCGCCCGTGGGAACCCTGCTTCCCGTAGGCGGCTAGCCGCGCTCGACCGCCTCGACCGCGGCGTGGGTCTCGGCGGCCAGATCCGGATCCCCGAGCTCGACTGCCGGCGGCAGCTCGACGTGGAGATCGTCGGAGGGGTCGATTCGTACCCGCAGCTCGCCGCTGCGGGAGTCGAGCACGTGGCCGCCGCGGCTGCGATCAGCGCTGATGAAATGGAGGTGGTAGCCACCGACCTCGATCCCCTCTGCGTAGCTGGGGAAGCGGAAGCCGAGCATCGTCCCCTCTACGTCGGTGAGCTCGAAGACGTGCTGCTCGCCGACGACTTCGGTCAGCGGTCGGTAGGGCGGCTCCTGCCGCGGCACCGAGCGGGCGCGGACGAGAGGAAAGCAGCCGTCGAGGCGGATCGCGCAGGACGAGGCGGCGACCGGGACGAGCTCGTCGAGGCAGACAAGCAGATCCTCGTGCGAGCGCTCACTCGCCGGCAGGCGCTCGCCGATCGTCGCCTGGAAACGGGTTACGACCGCGAACGGGGTCCGCTCGCCGGGGTCGACGGGGTGGATCCTTCCCTCGACGTCGGCGCGGAAGAACTCGCCGTCGAGCGCAACCATCTCGCCGTCGAGGTGGTTCAGAGTCCCTAAGCCGAGGTCGCCGTGCTGGCCGAGCTCGGCGAAGGTGAGGTCGCCCTCAAACGCCCCCTCGAGCAGCGCCCCGATCGTCGAGGCCTGGAAGAGGACGTGCGGCTCGCGCTCCCGGTGCAGGTCGGCGCGCCGCATCGACTCGACGTGCAGCGATCGGATCCAGCGCTCGTCCAGCATCGGCGGCAGTCTGCCATTCCCCCGGGATGTGCCAAAAGGTCCGCTCATGAAACCATCAGGCCATGGCGGCTATCGAGCTGAGAAACGTGGTCAAGACCTTCGGGCCGATCACCGCGGTCGACGGACTTGACCTCAACGTCCCGGAAGGGATCTGTCTCGGGCTGCTGGGCCCGAACGGGGCCGGCAAGTCGACGACGATGCGGCTCCTCACCGGGCAGGCGGTCGCTGACTCGGGTGACCTCCACGTCCTCGGGCACGAGCTGCCCGCCCAGTCGAAGCCCGCCCGCGCGGAAATGGGCGTCGTTCCCCAACTCGACAACCTCGACGTCGACGTTACGGTCGAAGACAACCTCGCCGTCTATGCCCGGCTGTACCGGGTCAAGGACGTCGGCGCGGCCGTCGACCGCTGCCTCGACCTCGCTCGCCTCCGAGACCGACGGCGCGACGCGGTCGACAAACTCTCCGGCGGCATGCGACGGCGCCTGCTGCTCGCCCGCGGGCTCGTCCACGAACCTCGACTCGTCCTCCTCGACGAGCCGACGGTCGGCCTCGACCCCCAGATCCGGACCGAGCTCTGGACGCTGATCGGCGACCTCAAATCACGGGGGACGACGATCCTGATGTCGACCCACTACATCGAGGAGGCCGAGCGCTTGGCCGACGAGGTCGCCGTCATGCACCGCGGCAAGATCATCAGCCGCGGCCGGCCCGCCGACCTGATCTCCGAGCACGCCGGCCGCCAGACCGCCGAGGTCTACGCGCCGCCGCAGCGCCTGACCGAGTTGCGCGTCAGCGCCGAGGCGGCCGGGCTGAAGGTGCGGCCGGCGGGGCCGGCGATCGCGATCGTCGGCTCCGAGCAGGCGCGCGACGGCGCCGTCCCCGAGGACGCGGTCGTGCGAGCGGCAACGCTCGAGGACGTCTTCGTGCTGCTGACCGGCGAGGAGGCCGAGTGATGGAGGCCTCGACCCAGGCCCAGTCGCGCGGGCGGACGATGCGGCGGCTGGAACCAGCGGCGATCGCCGGGGTGATGAGCCGCGAGGTTGCCAACTTCCGCACCTACTGGAAGGGGACCACCTTCTCCAGCGTGCTCGAACCGCTGGTCTACCTGCTGGCCTTCGGGCTCGGCCTCAGCGCCACCCTGGTCGACGAAGTCAACGGCATCCCCTACATCCAGTTCGTCGGCACCGGCATGGTGGCGACCGCGGTGATCTTCTCCAGCGCCCTGCCGGCGATGTTCGGCACCTTCGTCAAGCACCGCTTCCAGAACACCTACGAAGCGATCCTGGCGGCACCGGTCGACGTCGAAGAGCTGGTCAGCGCCGAGATGCTCTGGATCGGCACCCGCTCGGTCGTCACCTTCTTCTGGGGGCTCGACCCCGAGCCCGGGATGCTGCTGACCCCCCTCTTCGCCTTCGTCACCGCGCTCGGCTTCGCCGGCTTCGGGGTGGCGATGGCGGCGACCGTCGCCAAGATCGACCAGTTCAACTACGTGACGGCGCTGTTCGTGACGCCCCTCTTCCTCGTCGCCGGCACCTTCTTCCCGATCGAAGGCCTGCCCGAGGGGTTCCAGATCGTCGCGCAGGTCAACCCCCTGCACCAGCTGGTCGAACTGGTCCGCGGCGGCGCCTTCGGGTTCGAGTGGCAGGACCTGCTGCGCTTCGCCTTCCTCGTCGTCTTCGCCGTCGCGACCTGGCGCGTCGCGATCCACCAGATGCGCAAGCGCCTGATCGATTAGCGACGTATATGGACCGTGCACCCGCCTTCGAAACGAGGTCACCGGGCGTGTCCGTCGCTTTAGGCTCAGGTCGGGCTCGCCTGCGGCACCCGCGGCATCCGCTTAAGGCTGCTTC
>VAYN01000024.1:42348-49766 GCA_005885405.1 Actinomycetota bacterium
CCCTCGGAACGGTAGTCGGCCCCGCTAAGCGGATTTCGGGTCACAAGGCACCGCTGACACCCCGCCTAGCACGGTCCACGCCTGATCCTAGCGGGCCGCGGCCATAGGATCAGCGCCGTGATCACGGTCGACACCGACTCCTTCTTCGCGATCGTCGTCGTCGCCGCGATTGCCGCGGTCACCGTCGCCTTCCTCCCGAAGCAGTTCGCGCCGCCGGTCGTGGTACTCGAGTTGATGCTGGGAATCGTGATCGGGCCGGAAGTCATGGACGTTGCCCACAGCGACGAGTTCGTCAACTTCTTCGCCGATCTTGGCCTCGGGATGCTCTTCTTCTTCGCCGGCTACGAGATCGATTTCGACCGGATCAAAGGGAAGCCGATGAAGCTCGGCGCGCTCGGCTGGGCCCTCTCGGTCGCGATCGCCTACGGCCTCGGCGGCCTGCTGGCGCTGGCCGGCGTCGTCGTCTCCTTCCTCTACACCGGCTCGGCGATGGCGACGACGGCGATCGGGACGCTGATCCCGATCCTCCGCGACAACGGCGAGCTGAAGACGCGCTTCGGGACCTACCTGCTGGCTGCAGGCGGCGCCGGCGAGTTCGGCCCGATCCTGCTGGTGACGCTGGTCCTCTCGACCACCAACCCGTTCCACGAGGCGGCGATCCTGCTCGCCTTCGTCGCCCTGGCGATCGCCCTCGCCGTGGTCTCGGTCCGCTACGCCTGGCGCGGCTGGCCGGCGCTGGAAAGGACCTTCGAGGCGAGCAGCCAGCTGGCGGTGCGGGTAACGGTGGTGCTCGTCTTCGGCCTCGTCCTCCTCGCCGGCCAGCTCGGGCTCGACATCCTGCTCGGCGGCTTCGTCGCCGGGATGATCACCCGCCTCGCCCTGAAGGGACATGAGCTTCAGGTCTTCGAGTCAAAGCTGACCGCCGTTGGCTTCGGCTTCTTCGTCCCGTTTTTCTTCATCACCAGCGGGATCGAGTTCGACCTCGCCGCCCTCGGCTCGGCGGAAGCGATCGCGAAGCTGTTCCTCTTCCTCGGCCTCTTCCTGGTGGTGCGAGGGGCCCCGGCGATGCTCCTCTACCGCGGCCTCCTCAGCGCCCGCGAACGCGCCGCCCTCGCCTTCTACAGCGCCACCGAGCTCCCCCTTGTCGTCGCGATCACGACGATCGCGATCGACGCGGGAGAGATGCGGCCCTCGACCGCCGCCGGGCTGGTCGGGGCCGCAATGCTCTCGACTCTGATCTATCCCTTCGTCGGCATGGCGCTGCGCAAGGAGCCGGTCAGCGACGCAGCAACCGCAACCGCTTGAACGCAGCGGCGTCATCGATCCGGCGCCGTCGTACAATCTCCGCCCCGGGCGCGTAGCTCAGTGGGAGAGCGCTCGCTTCACACGCGAGAGGTCGTTGGTTCGAAACCAACCGTGCCCATCAATCGTCTTCAGCAACGTCCTTGACTTCGTAGCGCCTCGGCCGACGGCCTCGATTTGAATCCCAGTGGGCAAGGAAGCAGAGCACCGCGATCACGATCAGGCTGACCGCGACAATCAAGAGCTCTGAGGAGCGGACCGGAGCATCTGGCGCCAGGGTCAGAACGGCAATCACGACCGCCGCCGCGCAGCTGAGGCAGGCAAAGGCAGCGGCGAGCCAGACCCCCGATGGCTCTGGGCGCTCGCACTGCTCGATGCGTCGGACGTTCACCGGCCCCCACCCACGATCTCGCCGCCTACTGAGTCGACAAAGCCGCCGTCCTCGGGGTAGATCAGATCGATTCCCTGGCTTCCCAGCAGATCGATTAGGTCGGGGCGAGGTGGTTTCGGCAAGAGGACGGCCAGGCGGGCGGGGGCACCGTCGGCTACGAAGCGCTTGTAGTCCACAAGCTGGCCGATTGCCATGCGGATGGCCCCCCGCTCAACCGTGCCCTTGGCCTCAACCAAAGTCCCGGTGGAGGCGTCGTAGAGGTCAGTAAAGAGCGGACGCGCCTCGCTTTCGGGGACGATCCGCTGCCGAACAACCTCGTGGCCCAGCTTGCGCAAATGCGCCTCGAGCTCCAAGACGAGCTTTTGCTCGCGACGTTCGGCCTCGTAGGGCTCGTGACTCGGCGCCACAAATGCGCGCTCCGTCTGTTGCTGCTCGATCGGGACATCCTGGCTTGAGGGGCCGGCGAGAACCGCGGCCAACTTTGAGTTCGGCGGTGGAGGCTCGATGGTCATCGGCCTGAGACGGAAAACGATCACCTCTCTGAGGGGACCGTCGCCAGTCTCCGGAGCATCGGTCCAGTAGAACGGCTCCTCTTCGTCGAGCACGAACTCATCGAGGTAGGTCACGACTCCCCGGGCCCCTTCAAAAACTCTCAGTGCCCGGCCCTCAGCCGCGTGGTTGAGGATCGCGGCATTGCCCGACTTCATCTGCTGGTCCCCGCGCTGGCCCTCGCCCGTGTAATGAAAGCATTTGTCTGCTTGCCAGCCGTCATAGTAGCCGTGCGGCTCCCCTGCCACCGGGTCAGAAAATATGAAGACGTTGGGACTCTTGCGAGAGGGCCCGATCCCGCCTTGGGTGCGACCGCCGTACTGCTCTTGGAGCGCCGTTCGCTCGATCCGGGTGTACGGAGCCAGCGTCCAGGGGGTGTTAGTTTGTTTTGAGGTGATCGCCATATCGGACCCGCTATTTCGGCATCCGATTGTAGCATCGGGTGGAATACTCCCAGCGAGGTTTACTCTCCCTGCGGTGGCACAGATCCAGATACTGGAGCGCCGGCAACGAATCCAAGCTTCAATCGACGATGCCTTTGGTTTCTACGGAGACGCCCACAATCTTGAGAGGATCACGCCGCCTTGGCTCGGTTTCGAAGTGACGACGCCGCGGCCGATCGAGATGGGGGTCGGGACCTTGATCGAGTACCGGTTGCGGCTGCACGGCGTGCCGGTTCGGTGGCGGACTCGGATCGAGGCTTGGGAGCCGCCGCACCGGTTCGTCGACGCGCAAATCAAGGGGCCTTACTCGCTCTGGGAGCACACCCATACGTTTGAGGAGGACGGACCAGGGGCGACGATGATCCGCGATCGGGTGCGGTACTCGATCCCATTCGGGCCGTTGGGGGAGCTCGCCGACCGGCTGCTGGTGCGACGGGACCTGAAGCAGATCTTCGACTACCGACGCGATGCGGTGGCGCGGGAGCTACTGCTGCAGGACTGAGAGGACGTTGCCCGAGGGGTCCTCGAACCAGGCGATCTGAGGTCCGGGGCCGCGGACGATCCCCTTCTCGTCGTGGTCGAAGTCCTCGTAGCGCTGGATCTGGATCCCGCGCTCGGCGAGCCCCTCGACGGCGGCGTCGATGTCGTCAACCTCGAAGTTGAGGATCGTGTAGCTGGGCGGGGTCATGTCGGCGCTGAGGTACATGAGGACGTCGTAGCCGCCGGTGAGGTGCAGCACCGCTACCCCGTGCTGCTCGTCGAGCACCTCGACCCGCAGCCCGAGCGTCCCCTCGTAGAACTCCCGCGCGCGGGCCATGTCCCGGACCGCGAAGCCGCTCGTCGCTTTGCTCTCCCCAAGCATCGAGTTCACTCTAGCGGCGGACGGCGGCGCTCGCGCTTTTTTTCTCCGGTCCGCCGCTTCTGCTCGAGGCGGCGTCGGCGAGAGGCGCGGCTCGGCTTCGTCGCCCGGCGCTTGCGGCGCACCCGCAGGCCGGCGGCGATCTTCGCCGCCATCCGTTCCAGGGCGAGCTCGCGGTTGCGCGCCTGCCCCCGGGCGTCCTGGGCGACGGCGGTGACGACGGGACCGAGCCGCTCCAGCAGCCGCGAGCGCTGCGCCTCGTCGAGGCTGGCCGACCCTGCGACGTCGAAGATCGCTTCCACTCGCGAGGCGGTGACGTTGGCGTGCTGGCCGCCCGGGCCGGAGGAGCGGCTGGTCCGCAGCTCGATCTCGCCCAACGGCAGCGAGAGCCGCTCGTCGATCCGCAGCCGCTCCGCCATCGCCCGACCTACCCGGCGAGCTCGGGGATGTGGCGCTCGAGGTGCTCGGCGATCGCCCGGCGGACCCACCGCTGCGTCTCGGCATCGGCCATCCGGTAGCGACCGAGCAGCATCTTCTGGTCGTCCAGCGGCAACCCGCTGATTTCCCAATTCACAGCGAGCCGCTCGAACAGGACCTCGTAGTGGCGCCGCCAAGCGTCGTCCTGGGAAGTCGCGTCGCCTGCCGGCGGCTCCCCCACCTTGGCGATCGTGCCGGCGCTGAGGGTCTGCCGCAGGGTGAGGACGTTGCCCTCCGGGTCGGCGTAATCAACGGTTGGCGCCTTCTCCCGCTGCCGCCGCTGCTTCTTTCGCTTCGCCACGTCAGGCGAGGGCGTCGATCTTCTGCGCCAGCTCGAAGTCGGCCGCGGTGAGACCGCCCTCGGAGTGGGTGGAGATGGTGACGGTCACGGTGTCCCAGGAGATCGCCAGGTCCGGGTGGTGGCCCATCTCCTCCGCCGGCTCGACCAGAGCGTCGACGAAACGAACGCTGCCGACGAAGTCGCCGCCCTTGAAGCTCTTGGCGATCGCATCGCCCTCGCGCTCCCAGCCAGAGAGCGCCGCGAGCCGGTCCTCGATCTCCGCATCGCTCAACAGTGCCACCGCGCTTATGCTGCCAGGCGAGCGATGGCCACGCAAACTCAGAAGAAGCCGGTTCTCTGGCAGATCGACATCTCGCACTACGCCGAAAAGGTGAGATGGGCGCTCGAGTACAAGGGGGTCGACCACGTTCGCCGCTCGCTGCTCCCGGGCACGCATATCCCGATCGCCCTGGCGATGACCAAGGGCGCCAAGCCGACCGTCCCGGTGCTGCAGCTCGAGGGTCGGGCGATCGGCGACTCGACCGAGATCATCGCCGCCCTGGAGGCGAAGTACCCGGAGCCGCCGCTCTACCCGATCGACGCCGAAGAGCGGACGCGGGCGATCGAGCTGGAGGAGTGGTTCGACGACAACCTCGGGCCACAGGCGCGCCTGCTGCCCTTCTACGAGCTGATCCAGGAGCCCGAGATCTTCGCCGAGGTTGCCGCCAAGTCGGTGCCGGGACCGCTCGGCAAGGCAAAGCCAGTCGTCGGCGCTTACGCCCGCGCCTACACCAGCGTCCGCTGGGGAGCCAACAGCGACGGGGAGGCCGAAAAGGCGCGCGCGGGGATCGCCACCGCCTTTGACAAGCTGGAGGAGGAGCTCGAGAAGGGCAACGGTGAGTTCATCGTCGGCGAGCACCTCAGCGTCGCCGACATCACCGCCGCCTCGCTCTTCTACCCGGTGGTCGTCCCACCTGAGGGTCCGCTCGATCCGGAGCTGCCGCGCCCGCCGGCGCTGGAGCGCTTCCGCCAGACCCTCAGTGACCGCCGCGGCTACAAGTGGGTCGAGGAGACTTTTCGCAAGCACCGGCGACGCGGCTAGAAGATTTTCAAAGCCGTCACTTTCTCAGACAATATGTTGCATTTTGTTCGCTAGGGTGCTATCCATGCAGACCATGGCACCGCCCAACGGGGAATCCAAAGAGCGCGCCGCGCGAGTTGATGAAAGGTTCGACGAAACGAACCGCCGGATCACCGAGGGAAGGGAAGAGACCAATCGGCGGTTCGATGAAGCGAAAGAGGAGAGCAATCGGCGATTCGATGAAGCCAAAGAGGAGACCAATCGGCGGTTCGATGAAGCGAAAGAGGAGACCAATCGGCGGTTCGATGAAGCGAACCTCCGCTTCAATCGGGTGGAAAGCGACATCGGAGAATTGAAGAAGAGCGTCGCGAAGATTCAGGAGAGCGTTGTCGCGATGCACGCGAACCTCACCCGTATCGGCTTCGGCGTCGTCCTCACCTTCGTCTCGGTGCTTCTGACCAGAGGCTTCTAGTCAGCCACCGATCGGGGCTCTCGGGTTCGCGCCCCAGAAGACGACGGTGCCGAGCATGCCGATGATGTGGACGGCGACGATGTTGAAGACCATCGATTTCGCCGTTGCCGTACCGACGCCTACCGGTCCGCCGGAGGCCGTGTAGCCGTAGTAGCAGCCGACCAGCACGATCACGGTGGCCATCGTCATCCCCTTGATCACGCTGAAGATCAGGTCGGGAGGGCTCTGGTACATCCAGAAGATCAATAAGTAGCCGCCAGAGGAGACGTCGCCGACCTGGTTGACGACCGAGAGGAAGCTGGCGGCGTAGATGATCCCGATCCCGACCAGGTAGAGAAACGGGATCGCGATCCAAGCCCCGAGCAGGCGGGTCGCGCAGAGGAAGGTGAGCGGCTGGATCCCCATCACCTCGAGCGCGTCGATCTCGTCGGAGATCCGCATCGCCCCGAGCTCGGCGACGATCCCGGTCCCCACCTTGGCGGCAAGGATGTAGCCGAAGGCGTAGGGCAACCCCTCGCGCAGGTCGCAGTAGGCGGAGAAGAGGCCGGCCAGCGACGGAGCGCCGATCGAGCGGTTGAAGTAGGCGCCCTGGAGCCCGCACTGGAGGCCGAGGATGAAGACGAAGGCCCAGATGATCAGGGCCGAGCCGAAGATCAGGATGCCCGCCTGCCGCAGCCCCTCGCCGAAGAACTTGAAGACGCGGCCCGAGTAGACGAGGCCGGCGACGCGGACGCCGAAGCGGCCGATCTCCCCGAAGGAGTCGAGCCAGCCGCGGGGGACGGCGAGCCAGCCGATCACCGGACCGCCTGCAATTCCGGGTTGGTCGCCAGCAGGATCGAGCTGACCACGAACTGGAAGAAGAAGACGGCGACGAGGGAGATCACCACCGCCTGGTTGACGGCGCGGCCAACGCCGGCGGCGCCGCCGGAGGCAGACATCCCTTTGTAGGAGCAGACGACGGCGACGATCGCCCCGAACATCGTGCACATCAGGACCGAGGCCCAGAGGTCGGTGATCGTCGCGTTGCTGAAGAGGGTGGCGAAGAAGCCGCCGAGCGGCTGGTTGTAGAGGAGCTCGGCGGCGATCCCGGCGCTGAGGCCGAAGACGATCGCGAAGATGTCGAGCAGGGCGGTGACGATCATCAGCGCCAGGAACCGCGGCACGACCAGGTTCTTCACCGGGTCGACGCCGAGAACCTGGAGGGCGTCGAGCTCCTCGCGGATCTTGCGGGCGCCGAGGTCGGCGGTGATCGCCGTGCCGGCGACACCGGCGACGACGACGGCGGTGACAAGCGGTCCGATCCAGCGGATCGCGATGACGACGAAGAAGCCGCCGAGCCGGTCGAGGGCGCCGAAGAGGGAGAGGACGCCGGCCGCCTGCAGACCGGGGGCGCCGAGGTTGAGCGCGAAGGTGGAGATCATCAGCGGGAACCAGGAGAGCTTCAAGACGAAGAGGAGCTGCCAAACCAGCTCCTCGCCGTAGGGATACGGCGCCCGCACCGCCGAGATCAACGTCTTGACGGTGAGGATCATCATCACCCCCACCTGCTCGAAGACGTTCTTGA
>VAYN01000024.1:49772-66195 GCA_005885405.1 Actinomycetota bacterium
TCTACCGCGCCCGCCACCGGCTCATCGCCCTGCCGAGGGGTCCGCGGCTCTCTGCCCGCTGCCGCACCTCCTGCTCGCTCTCCCGCTGCGCCGCCGCCAGCTGCGCGATCAAGGTGTCGCGCGTCTGCTCCAGCTCCTCGACCCCGGCGACATGGGCGACCGCGCGCTTCGGCGCCGTCGGCAGCTCCGCCGCCAGGTGACTGGTGTAGCTCGCCAGCTCCGCCTCGAGCCTGGCGATCTGGCGCCGCAGCTCCTGGCGCACCTCGAGGGTTTCGCTCTCGTCCGGGAGGCTGGCGCAAGCCATCGCCACGATCGCCAGGTCGCGCGCCCCCAGCCCCGCCTCGCTGGCCCGCCGCAGCGCCTCGGTCGCGATCTCTTCCAACTGGGGAGCGGACTCGACACCCTCGGCGACGAAGGTTCCCTGGCCGTGGCGGGTGACGACAAGACCGTCGCCCTCTAGTCCCTCGTAGACGGTGCGGACCGTGCCGACGTTGACCCCCGCCCACTCGGCGAGCTGGCGGAAGCTAGGCAGCCGCTCTCCCGCGCCTAGCTCGCCGGTGCGGATCAGCGCCCGCAGCCGCCAGCCGAGCTGCAACCCGACCGGGAGCTCGTCGGTGGGATCAATTCGGAAAGGGTTGGCGAGCTGTGCCAAGAACCCGCACAGTAACGACGGTGGCTGTGTGAGTCAACTAGTACAGCTGCTACGGCGTGAGGACGATCTTCAGCGCTTCGCGCTGGTCGTACACCTTGTATGCCTCACTCGCCTGGTCGAGCGGCATGTGGTGAGTGACGAGGGGTGCAGGGTCGAGCTTCCCCGCCTCCATCAGGCCGAGCACCCGGTCGACGTGGGCGATCACGTTGGCGAGGCCGAGCCGCAGCTGCAGCCCCTTCAACCAGGCGAGCCCGAGCGGTATCTCGCCCTTGCCGGCATAGGCGCCGATCCCGGAGACGGTGCCGGCGTCGCGGGCGAGGCTGACCGCCAGCGCCAGCGGTCCCGGGTCGCCGACCGCGTCGACGACGACGTCGACCCCCAGCCCTTCGGTCGCGGCGCGCACCGCCTTCTTCGGATCCTGCTCGGTCAGGTGCAGCGGGGTAGCGCCGAAGCGCTCGGCCATCGCCAGCCTTTCGGCGACGGTGTCGACTGCGAAGACCTTGACGGCGCCGGCGGCGAGCGCTGCCTGGATCGCGCACAGCCCTACCGGCCCGAGGCCCAGCACCGCAACGGTGTCCCCCGCCTTCATCTCAGCATGGGCGATCGCGTGGTAGCCGGTCCCCATCACGTCGCCCGCGAAGAGCGCGACGTCGGCGGACATCCCGTCCGGGACCCGCCGCAGGGTCAGGTTCGCCCGCGGCACCAGCAGCAGCTCCGCCTGGGCTCCCTGCAGGTCGCCGAGGTGGGAGCCGTGGCCGAAGGTCCGCTGGTTGCGGCAGCGGTGGTAGTCGCCGCGCAAACAGGAGGCGCAGGTCGCGCAGGCGGTGTGGAAGGTGCCGAGGACGCGGTCGCCGACCCCCACCCGCTCGACCTCGTCGCCGGCTGCGAGGACGGTGCCGACGAACTCGTGGCCGATCGTGAAGCCGGGCTCGACCGGCACCCGGCCGTGGTAAATGTGCAGGTCTGAGCCGCAGATCCCGGTCGCCTCGATCCAGATAAGTGCGTCGTCGGGAGCGCCGATCTCGGGATCGGGCTTCTCTTCGATCCGCACCTCCCCGGGTGCCTGAAAGGTGACCGCGCGCATGCTGCGCGCAACGCTACCGGTCTGCGTCTAGTTGACGCCAGCGACCTGGAAGCGGCTGGCTTCGCCGCCGGGGCTGGCGGTCTCTTCGATCCGCGCCTCGAGCGCGAGCTCTTTCTCGAAGTCGGCCGCCTCGCCGTGCTGGAAGGAGACGTCTTTGCCCTCGAGCAGCTCGATGAAGATCTCGACGAAGCGGGCGTCCAGCTGTTTGCCGGCGACCCGACGCAGCTCGACGATCGCGTCGTAGCTGGACATCGGGGTCCGGTAGGAATCGCGGGCGGTCATCACGTCGTAAGTGTCGGCGACGGAGATGATCCGGGCCAGCTCGGGGATTTCATCCCCGGCGAGGCCGCGCGGATAGCCTTTGCCGTCGATCCGCTCGTGGTGGGCGAGGATGATGTCCGCCACCGGCCCGTAACCGTCGAGCGAGGAGACGACGCGGGCGCCCTGCTGCGGGTGGCGCTTGATCAGCATCCAGTCCTCGTCCGTCAGCGGCACGTTGGCCTTGAGGATGCGGTCGGGAAGGATGAACTTGCCGATGTCGTGGAGCAGCGCCGCGATATGGACCAGCTCCTCCTCGCGGCGCGAGTAGCCGGCGCGCTGCGCGATCGCTCGCGAGTAGCGGGCGACGGCGGCACTGTGGCGGGCGGTCATCTGGTCCCGCAGGTCGAGGGTGCGCAGCATCGCGCTCAACATCCCGACCTGGAAGCTCGCCAGCTGCTTGGAGCGCAGCTCTAGCTCTTTCGCCCGCTGCTGGGAGAGCAGGAGCTGGCCGAGCAGGTACTGGAAGGTGACGAGGACGACGCCGAAGAGGGCGATCGCGGCGATCCCGATCTCGTGGTAGATGTAGGCGACCGCGACGGCCAGCATCGCGCTCGCGAACTCGGAGGGCAGAACCGGCGGCAGGACCCGGAGCTTGGTCTTGAAGGAGGAACGCTCGACGTAGCAGCCGTAGCTGGCGATCATCACGAAGTTGATCGCCAGGGCAAGCTGGAAGAGCGCGAAGACGCAGGCGTAGAACCATGGTTCTGCGGGGCTGAGCCCGGCCGCGGTTACCCCCTCGTGGAAGGCGATGCCGCCGACCAGCGGGAAGAAGGCATAAGTGAGGACGTTGTCGAGCAGGTAGTGCCACTCGTCGCGCCAGCGCAGCCAGCCGGTGAGGATCGTCGCCACCCCGATCAGCGCCGCCGGGGTGCCGCCGAGGAAGACCATCGCGATCACTAGCGCCAGGAAGCTGCCGGAGATCTTCACCTTGGACTCGGTGGACACCGCGGTCAAGTCGCTGAAAATCGAGAAGGCGAGAAGGACGGCGAAGAAAGCCACGTCCCAGTTGGACCTGGGGGCGTCCCAGATGCCGACTGCGACCGTCAGGAGCAACGCTCCGATCATCACGGCGATCGCGATTGGGGTGGGACGAGTCTTTGCCATCTTCGATTTGGAATTGGGCACTGCGGGAAGCCGTGCCGGACAGTCCGACTACTGCTTCTTCACGGGCGCCTTCTTTTTCCCTGCGGGAGAGCCGCTTCTTGCCGCTTCCGCTATCTGGGAACTTAGAAGTTAGACCGCTATGTATTGAATCGGCAACACCTTTAGCCAGATGGCCAAATTCGCCCAAAACCGCTCAAGCCCAAAAAAAGAAGGGCGCCCCCATCCAGGACGCCCTTCACAAGACTGATGCAGACCGACCGATCAGTGGGTCTGCGGGGGAATTCCTAGTGACGAAAGCCCATGTTTTCTGCCCCTTCCGTAGTCGTTGAAGCCCGCAACGTTGTGCGCTGCATCGTGGAAACTTCTTAATCGCTGGGCACTTTGTAGCACAGCTTTGCGGAAACTTGTGCATCTGCAGGAAAAGTTGTGCAGAAATGCAGTAGTACCCACGGCCAAGACATGCCTAGCCCACGCCTAACCGACCCCCTGCGCAGACCTCTATTCAGGCGGTTGGCGGCTTCCTACGCGCTCAACGAGCTCGGAGACTGGATGGGGATCATCGCCCTCTCGGTGCTGGTCTACGACAGCACCGAGAGCGCCCTGGCCACGGCGGCGCTCTTTCTCGGGACCCGGTTCTTGCCCGCGCTCTTCGCCCCGATTTTGGTTACCCAGGCCGAGAAACCGGCCCCGCGCTACGCCTTGCCACTGATCTACTGCGGCGAGGCTGCGGCCTTCGGCGGGCTGGCGCTGCTCGCCGGTGACTTCTCGTTGGCGCCGGTGATCGTCCTCGCCGCCGTCGACGGTGCCCTGGCCCTTGCCGGCCGGGCGCTAACGCGAGCCGTGGTGGCGACGGCACTGGAGCCAACGGGCGAACTTCGAGCCGGAAACGCCCTCCTCAACGTCGCCTTTACCGGCGGCGCCGCGGTGGGCCCCGCCCTTGCCGGCCTCGCCGTTGCTGGATTCGGTGTCCAGTCGGCGTTGCTCCTCGACGCCTTCTCCTTCTACGTGGTCGCCTGCATCCTCTTCAGTGCAGGCGACATGCCCCAGGCGGAGCCCGAACCGGGGCAGATGCGCGACCGTGTCCGGGCCGGCATCGCCTATATACGGGAGCAGACGATCCTGCGGCGGCTGTTGACCGCGCAGGGCGCCGCGTTCGTCTTCTTCGCCGCCGTCCTCCCGGTCGAGGTCGTCTACGTCAAGGAGACGCTGGGCTCGAACGACACCGGATACGGGCTGATGCTGGCCAGCTGGGGGGTCGGAATGGTCGCCGGCAGCCTTCTCTTCGCCCGCCTGCGCCAGTCATCGCTGGCTCTGTTGTTGCTTTTCAGCACGCTCGCCGTCGCTGCGGGCTACCTCGGCCTCGCCGTCGCGCCGACGCTAGGGGTCGCCTGCCTCGTCTCCGTCGTCGGCGGCGCCGGCAACGGCGTTCAGTGGGTGGCGGCGATCAGCGCCGTGCAGGAGCTGACCGCAGAAAACATGCAGGCGCGGGTCATGAGCGTGCTCGAGTCAATCGGCGCGGCGATGCCCGGCGTTGGCTTTGCCCTCGGCGGCCTGATCGCCGCAGCGGTGAGCCCGCGGATGACGTTTCTTGTCGCGGGTCTCGGGGTAGTCGCCATCGTTGTCGTGATGGCGCCGCTACTGGGAGGGAATTGGGCGAAACGCGACGAAGTGACTGGAGACGCGTCGCTTGACGGGCGTGACGACGTTGTGGTGGAGTTGATTCCAGGGTTACAAAAGCCCGGCAATCCGGATTCGGAGGGAATACTTTGAAGAAGCTTGGGGCAGTCATCGCGGTTCTCGTTCTGGCAGCGCTCTCGACGATCGGGCTGGCGGCTTGCGGCGGCGGTGACGACACCTCCAGCGGCGGCGGCAGCGGCCAGAAAGGTGGAACCCTCAACGCCACCTACGCCTCCTTCCCGGATTACATGGACCCGGCCCTCTCCTACACGGCCGAAGGATGGACGGCGATGGCCGACGTCTACATCCCGCTGCTCACCTACAAGCACGCGAACGGCGAGGAAGGCAGCGAAGTCATTCCCGGGCTCGCCGAAGACCTGCCGAAAATCAGCAACGGCGGCAAGACCTACACGCTGAAACTCCGCCCCGGCCTCAAATACTCCGACGGCACCCCAGTCAAAGCCTCCGACTTCCCCTTCGCCGTGGAACGGATGATCGAGCTCAACTCCGGCGGCTCGCCCTTCTACTTGACGATCGAAGGCGCGGAAAAATTCTCCGAAACGAAAAAGGGGCCGATCCCGGGGATCAAAGCCAACGACAAGACCGGCGAAATCGTCATCAACCTCGAAGGCCCGCGAGGCACCTTCACCAATGAGCTCGGTCTGATGTTCGTGGCGCCGCTGCCGCAGGACACGCCGATCGAAGACCTCTCCGCCAACCCGCCCCCCGGCACCGGCCCCTACATGATCACCAAATCGCAGCCGGGCAAAGGGTGGGAATACGAGCGCAACCCCTACTGGGAGAAAGCCAACGGCAAGGCGATGCCGGACCTGCCCGAAGGCGTCGTCGACGGCGCCAAGATCACGGTTATCCGCAACCCGCAGTCCCAGGTCGACGACATCGAGCAGGGGACCTACGACTGGATGCAGAACCCGCCGCCCTCCTCGCGCTACGCGGAAGTCAAGGAAAAATACGAGGGCACCCAGTTCCGGGTCGAGCCGACGATCAGCACCTACTACTTCTGGATGAACACCCAGGAGCCGCCCTTCGACGACGTCAAGGTGCGGCAGGCCGTCAACTACGCGGTCGACGCGAAAGCGCTGGAAAGGATCTACGCCGGCCAGATCGTCGCCACCCAGCAGATCCTGCCGCCGGGGATGCCGGGCTATGAACAGTTCGAGCTCTACCCCCACGACATGGGCAAAGCCGAAGAACTGATGAAAGAAGCCAACCCGTCGGACACCGACATCACCGTCTGGACCGACACCGAAAGCCCAAACAACGAAGCGGGCGAATATTTCAACGAGATCCTCAAGGAACTCGGCTTCAACACGCAGCTGAAAATCATCAATGCCGACAACTACCTCACGGTGATCGGCAACGCGACGACGCCGGGGCTAGATGCCGGCTGGTCGGACTGGTTCCAGGACTACCCACACCCGAACGACTTCTTCCAGCCGCTTCTGGCAGGGGGGAGCATCCTCCCGACCAACAACGGGAACTTCGCCAAATTCGACAACTCCGCGGTCAATAAGAAGATCAAAGAACTGGGCGCAGAACAGCTCGGGCCCGACCAGGAAGCGGCCTACAAAGATCTGGACAAAGAAATCATGGAAGAAGCTCCGTGGGCCCCCTACGGAACGCGGACGCTCTCGACCTTTGTCTCCGACGCGATCGACCTCGAAAGCGTCATCTTCAACCCCACCTTCGGTCACTACCTGAGCAGTTTCGAATTCAAGTAGCCGGGGCTGGGGTAGAACAAGCTCGTGTCTACCGAACCGAGCGCAGAGCGAGGACCCTGGTCCCTCGCTCTGCGGCGGTTCCTCCGTAACCGCCTCGCGGTCGCCTTCCTCGGGCTCTTTGTCCTCATCGTCCTTTTCGTCCTGGCGGCGCCGCTGTGGGCCGACAATGTCGCCCACACCGGACCGAACGAGGAGCACACGGTTGAACAGATAACGGTCGACGGCGAAAAGAAGGACGTCGTCACCCCTGAAGGCAAGCCGATCGGTCCGCAGTGGTTCGGCGCCGACGGCAAGTTCTTCCTCGGCGCCGACGGCCGCCTCGGACGCGACGAGATGGTGCGGCTGATGTACGGCGGCCGCACCTCCCTGCAGATCGGGATCACGGCGGCGTTGATCGCGACGATCCTCGCCGTCGTTCTGGCCCTCCTCGCCGGCTACTTCCGCGGTTGGGTCGACGGCTTAATCGCCCGCACCCTGGACACGATCTGGTCGCTGCCCGTCTTCCTGATCGGGCTGGCGCTGGGTATAGCCCTCGCGGTGGGCGGGCTCAAGATCGGACCACTCGAACTCTCCAGCGGCTCGATCTGGAACCCGATCCTCGTGATCAGCATCTTCACCGTCCCCTACATCGCCAGGCCGATCCGTGGCCAGGTGCTGGCGCTGAGCGAGAAAGAGTTTGTCGAGGCCGCGGTGGCGCAGGGAGCAGGGCCAGTGCGGGTGATGTTCAGCGAGATCCTCCCCAACCTCGCCTCGACGATCATCGTCTTCTTCACCCTGATGATCGCCAACAGCATGTTGTTCGAGGCCGGTCTCTCCTTTCTCGGGGCCGGCGTGCAGCCGCCCAACTCCTCTTGGGGGACGATGATCACGGTCGGGGTCGAGCTGCTCAACATCCAGCCGCTGCTGGCGATCCTCCCCGGCCTGATGATCATGCTGACGGTCCTGGCCCTGAACATCGTCGGCGACGCCCTCCGCGACGCGCTCGACCCCCGCGGCAAGGCGCGGATGGACGCGGCGCTCGAGTTCGAGGCACAGGGCGGCATCGCCACGGGCCAGCAGGGGGCGACGGCCTGATGACCCGCTTCATCGTTAGGCGCCTGGTGGCGATGATCGGCGTCCTCTTCGCCGTCTCGGTGATCGTCTTCGTCGTCTTCATGGTCCTGCCGAAACAGAACCCGGCGCAGACTCTGGCCGGCAAGAACGCGACGCCCGGCCTGGTCAAGAACATCGAAGAGGAATGGGGCTTCGACGACTCGCTCCCGGTCCAGTACGCGACGATGATGAAGAAGGTCTTCACCGGCGAATTGACCTCATACAAACCGCGCTTGCCGGTGGATGACAGGATCATCGAAGGCATCCCGGCGACCCTCTCACTGGCGGTCGGGGCGGCGGTGATCTGGCTCTTTTTCGGGCTCCTGCTGGGGTACCTCTCGGCGATCCGCGCCGGCGGCTGGCTCGACCGCATCCTCACCGGCGTCTCGATCGCCGGGATCTCAATCCCGGTCTTCCTCCTCGCCCCGGTGTTGCTCTATTTCCTCTCCTACAAGCTGGAAATCTTCCCCAACGCCCAGTACGTCCCCTTCAGCGAAGACCCCTACGAGTGGGCGCGGCACCTGATCCTGCCCTGGTTCACCCTGGCGCTGCTCTCGATCGGCTTCTACAGCCGCGTCCTGCGCTCGAACATGCTCGACGTGATGAACGAGGATTACGTCCGCACCGCCCGGGCGAAGGGGCTGAGCGAGCGCAAGGTGATGACGAGGCACGTCCTCCGCAACTCGCTGATCCCCGTGATCACCCTCTTCGGCCTCGACTTCGGCGCCACCATCGCCGGCACCGCGATCATCACCGAAGCGATCTTCTCGATTGACGGGGTCGGCTACTACGCCGCCGAAGCGGTGAAAAAGTTCGAACTGCCGCCGATCATGGGAGTCGCCCTCTACGGCGCCTTCTTCGTCGTCCTCCTCAACGCCCTGGTCGACATCGCCTACGCCTACCTCGACCCCCGGGTGCGGCTCGGGGAGAGCGCTTCCGAATGAGCCCGGCGCCGCTTCTCTCCGTCAGCGACCTGCGGGTCGGCTTCGCGACCGAAGAAGGAGTCGTGCAGGCCGTCGACGGCATCAGCTTCGACCTGCGGCCGGGGGAAGTGGTGGCGATCGTCGGCGAGTCCGGCTCGGGCAAGAGCGTCACCGCGCAGACGATCATCGGCTTGACCCGGGCCAACAACGCCCGCATCGAGGGGTCGGTGAAGCTCGAGGGTGAGGATCTGCTCAGCGCCAGCGACAGCGATCTGCGCCGCCTCCGCGGCGACCGGATCGGGATGATCTTCCAGGACCCGATGACCTCCTTCAACCCGGTCTACCGGATCGGCGACCAGATCGTTGAGGCGATCCGCGCCCACCGGGAGACCTCGAAGAGCGAGGGCAAGCGCCGCGTCGTCGAGCTCTTCGAAGCGGTTGGGATCCCCAACGCCGAGCGCCGCGTCGACGACTACCCGCACGAGTTCTCCGGCGGCATGCGGCAGCGGGCGATGATCGCGATGGCGCTGGCGCTCGAGCCGGAGGTGCTGATCGCCGACGAGCCGACCACCGCGCTCGACGTCACGATCCAGGCCCAGATCCTCGGCCTGCTTGAGCAGCTGAACCGGGAGCGGAACCTGGCGACGATCCTGATCACCCACGACCTTGGTGTCGTCGCCGAGGTCGCCGACCGGGTGCTGGTCATGTACGCGGGGAAAGTGGTCGAGGAAGGGACCCTCGACGAGATCTTCTACGACCCCCAGCACCCCTACACCTGGGGCCTGCTCGGCTCGCTGACCAGGATCGACCGGCCGCGGCCACACCGGCTGCCGCAGATCGCCGGCTCTCCCCCCTCGCTCCTCGACCTGCCCGATGGCTGCCCATTCCGGCCCCGCTGCCCGCACGAGTTCTCTAAATGCCCGCAGTACCCGGGGCTCGAGGCGCGCCTGCCCGAAGCCGCCGACCACCGCGACCGCTGCTGGCTGACCCCGGAGGAGAAGAAGGCAAAGCGCCTAGTCGAAGGACAGATCGGGCTCGAGCCGCCGCCCGAGGTGCGGCAGGCATGAGGGACTCCACCAACCCCGGCGCGCCTCTGCTCGAGGTCACCGACCTCGTCAAGCACTTCCCGATCAAGCGCGGGATCCTGATCGACCGTGAGGTCGATCAGGTCCGGGCCGTCGACGGGGTCAGCTTCCGGGTCGAGCAGGGTGAGACCCTCGGCCTCGTCGGCGAGTCCGGCAGTGGCAAGTCGACCGCCTGCCGGGCCGTCCTGCAGCTGATCAAGCCGACCTCGGGCTCGGTCAGGTTCGAGGGCAGGGAGATCTCGGGGATCGGACGCCGGGAGATGCGGCCGCTGCGCCGCGAGATGCAGATGATCTTCCAAGACCCCTACGCCTCGCTGAACCCGCGCAAACGAATCGGCCAGATCGTCGGCGACCCGCTTAAGCGACAGGGGATCGCCTCCGGCTCGGAGTTGCGGCGGCAGGTGCAGGAGCTGCTGGAGCGGGTGGGGCTCTCGAGCGAGCACTACAACCGCTTTCCGCACGAGTTCTCCGGCGGCCAGCGGCAGCGGATCGGGATCGCCCGCGCGCTCTCGCTGAAACCGAAGCTAGTCATCTGCGACGAGCCGGTCTCCGCCCTCGACGTCTCGATCCAGGCGCAGATCGTCAACCTGCTCGACGACCTCCAGGACGAGTTCGGCCTCGCCTACCTCTTCGTCGCCCACGACATCGGCGTCGTCCGGCACATCTCCGACCGGATCGCGGTAATGAACGAGGGCAAGATCGTCGAGCAGGGCAGTGCCGATCAGGTCTGCGAGAACCCTCAGGACGAGTACACGAAGAAACTGCTGGCGGCGGTGCCGATCCCCGACCCACGCGAGAGTCGCGAGCGGCACAGCGGTAGCGTCCAGTAGGTGCCGCTTCCCCTCGCGCCGCCGATCAAGCCGCAGCTTGCGCTTACCCGCAAACAGCTGCCCGAAGGCGAGGAGTGGGCATACGAGCCCAAGCTCGACGGCTTCCGCGCGATCGTCTTCGTCGACGGCGACGAGTTCTACGTCCAGTCCCGCGGCGGCAAACCCTTCAACCGCTACTTCCCGGAGCTCAGCTTCGCACCGGGGCGTTGGGTGCTCGACGGCGAGCTGGTGATCCGCGACGCCGACGGCAACCTCGAATTCGACTCACTGCAGGAACGGATCCACCCCGCGCAGTCGCGGATCGAGATGCTCTCGAAGGAGATCCCGGCTTCCTACGTCGTCTTCGACCTGCTCGCCGAGGGGGACGAGGTGCTGTGCGAGCGGCCCCTGCAAGAGCGGCGCGATCGCCTCGAGGCGATCGCCGAGAAGGCTGGTCTCGAGCTGACGACGCTGAGCCCCGACGCCGATCAGGCGGAGCGGTGGCTGAACAGCATTGAGGGGGTGATGGCGAAGGACCTGACGGCGCCGTACGTCCAAGGCAAGCGCAAAGGGATGGCGAAGATCAAGCGCGAGCGGACGATCGACTGCGTCGTCATGGGCTGGCGTCCCGGCAAAGAAGAGGGCACGGTCGGCTCATTGATCCTCGGCCTCTACGACGGCGGCGAGCTGCGCACGGTCGGCCACATCTCCGGCTTCTCGAAAGCGGCGAAACAGAGCATGCGGGCGATGCTGGCGCCGCTCGAGACCGGCAAGAGCGGGAGCGCGGAGCCGAGTCGGTGGACGGGTGGCCGCGAGCTGGAGTGGGTTGAGTTGCGGCCGGAGTTGGTGATTGAGGTTGGGTATGACCATGCGGCGTCCGGGCGGATCCGGCATGGGGCTCGGTTTCATGCGTTCCGGGACGACAAAGAGCCGTCCGAGTGTCGGTTCGAGCAGCTGGATGAAGGTGGCTAGAAGAAGCTTTGCTGGACGGGAGCGGGTTGGCGGGCGGGTCCTGTCACGGCAGGGGACCCACCATGTCTTCCGGTAGCTAAAGCTTCCTCAGACATGGTCCCCCCTACCGTGCCACCCGCCCGAGGATTGGACTGCCGAGACGCTCTTCCTCTGCCCCAGCCTTTGATGGCTCTCGTGGTGTGTTTTCGTTGCTCGGGGCGCATGTAGGCCCTGTTGCCGTAGAGGGCCTCGTAGCGGGGTAAGAGATCAGGCCTCTTTGCCTCTAGCCAGGCGAAGAAGACGTCCTTTACCTCGTCGCGGAGGTGGAGGGCTACTCCGCCTAGAAAGGTGGCGCCGGCGGCTTTGGCTCTTTCGACGATTGGGCGGACCTGGTCGGGGTCATCGTTGATGCCGGGCATCAGCGGGGCGATGAGGACGCCGGAGTCGATGCCGCGCTTGCGCAGCTCTTCGACGGCGTTGAGGCGCGCCGCCGGGCTCGGGGTGTGGGGCTCGGTCGCTCGCCATGCTTCCTCGTCGAGCGTCGGCACCGAGAGGTTGACCGAGACCGGCAGGCCCTTGGCCGCCATCCGCTCGAAGATCTCGACGTCGCGCATCACCAACGGCGACTTGGTCAGGACCGAGACCGGCGTCTGCGCCACCTCCAGCGCCTCGAGGATCTCGGGCATCATCCGGTAGCGGCTCTCGACCCACTGGTAGGGGTCGGTGTTCGTTCCCAGCGCGACCAGCTCCTGCCGCCAGCTCGGCCGCGCCAACTCGGCCCGCAGCAGCTCCGGGATGTTCACCTTGACGACGATCTCCCGCTCGAAGTCTCGGCCGGCGTCCAGCTCGAGGTATTTGTGCGTGCGCCGGGCGAAGCAGAAAGTGCAGGCATGGGTGCAGCCCCTGTACTGGTTGATCGTCCAGCTGAACCCGTAGCGGCTTCCCGGCACATGGTTCAGCGCCGAGCGGGCGCGGACCTCGTGGAAGTTGATCCCCATCGCCTCCGGCGCGTCGAAGGTGCGAACTACGGTGCCGTCGCCGACCCCTGGAAGTCGCAGATCTTTCTCAGACGGGCCAGATCGAGCGACCTCCTCGGGCTGGTATTTTATTTTGACGTGAACGTAAGAAAGAGATTCAGCCGGGTCGAGGCCGACCACGAGCACTACAAGTGGTGGGCCCTCTCCTGCACGAGCCTGGGGATGCTGCTGGTGGCGACGAACTCGGGCACGCTGATCATCGCCCTGCCAGATCTCGAGCGGGCGCTCGGCACGAGCTTGTTGGAACTGGTCTGGGTGATCCTCGCCTACATGATCTCCTCGACCGTGCTGGTCCTCACCGCCGGCCGCCTTTCCGACCTCTTCGGCCGCAAGACCGCCTTCGTCGGCGCCTTCGCCGTCTTCGGCCTCGCCTCGCTCGGCGCCGGCTTCGCCGCTGACGGCACCCAGCTGATCCTCTGGCGGATCGTCCAAGGGATCGGCGGTGCCTTCATCTTCGCCAACGGGCCCGCCCTGGTCACCGACGCCTTTCCCCGCGAGCAGCTCGGGCTGGCGATGGGGACGAACACGATGGTCGCGGCGATCGGCCTCGTAATCGGTCCGGTGCTCGGCGGCGTCCTCGTCGCCATCTCCTGGCAGTGGGTCTTCTGGTTCAACGTGCCGTTGGCGCTTGCCGGCGGCCTTTGGGGCTGGTTTGTCCTCCACGAGCTCGCCCGCCGTGACAGGGTCCGCGGGCTCGACCTCGCCGGCACCGCCACCTTCGTCGTCGGGCTGACCGGGCTCGTCTACGGGATCTCGCGCGGCGGCATCTCCGGCTGGGACGACACGCTCGTGATCGGCTCGCTGATCGTTGCCGCCCTGCTGCTCCCCCTCTTCGTCCTCATCGAGCACCGGGGGACGGCGCCGATGCTCGACCTCTCGATCTTCCGCAACCGCCTCTTTGCGGCGGCGACCGGGGCCGCCTTCATCAACGGCCTCTCCCGCTTTGCCCTGATGTTCATCTTCGTCTTCTACTACCAAGGGGCCCAGGGAGACGACCCGATCACGGCTGGGATCAAGCTCGCCCCGATGGCGATCGGGATGCTTGTCTCCTCACCGCTCGCCGGCGTCTGGGCCGACCGCCACGGCTCCCGTGCCCTCGCCGCGGCGGGGATGCTGGTGACGGCCCTCGGCCTGGCGCTGATGACGACCCTGCAGGCCGGCTCCCCCTACTGGCAGGGCGGCCTCTGGCTGCTCCTGGTCGGGGTCGGCTCGGGAATGTTCAACTCGCCGAACACCGCGGCGATGATGGGAACCGTCCCGGTCGAGCGCCGCGGCGTCGCCGCCGGCGCCCGGACGATGCTGCAGAACACCGGTGCGGTGATCTCGATCGCCTTCGTGCTCGCGATCGTCACCAACTCGATCCCCAAAGACGTCCTTTTCGCGATCTTCTCGGGGCTCGCGACCGGCCTCTCCCCAGCCCAGCTCGACCCCTTCATTCACAACATGCACGAGGCGCTCTGGGTCCTGGCCGCGACCTCGGTGATCGGCGCCGGCGTCTCGCTGCTGCGCCCGAAGCACGTCCGCGCTGAGCAGCTCGAAGGGGCCAGGGCACTCTCGTGAGCGGCGAGCCGGAACTGCGGATCGGCGAGGTGGCACGCCTGGCCGGCACCACCCCGCGGACGATCCGCTACTACGAGGAGATCGGCCTGCTGCCGACGCCGGGTGGGCGGGCACCAGGCGCTCACCGGACCTACGCCGAGGCAGATGTCGAACGCCTTACCGAGCTGCTGCGACTTAAGGACCTGCTGGGCCTCTCGCTCGAGGAGTTGAAGGAGCTGGTCGAGGCCGAGGGGGCGCGTGCCGCTTTGCGCCGCGAGTGGCGCGGAGGGGTCGAGGACCCGGTCCGCCGCCGCCAGATCCTCGAGCAGTCCCTCACCTACATCGCCCGTCAGCTCGAGCTGGTGCGGCGGCGGCGCGAGGAGATCGCGAAGCTCGAAGACGAGCTGCTGACGCGACGGCGGCGCGCCCGGACGCTGCTCCGCGAAACCGAGACTGTGAACCTGGAGCGCTAGACGTCGACCGGGATGGCGACGCCGGCAGTCTGCTCCTCGAAGTGCTTGCTGAGCATCGTTACCTGGCCCTGGTAGTTGGAGCCGAGGTCGGTGCCGTAGAGGCGCTCGGCCGGCTCGGACATCCACTCGAGGCCGAGCTTGCAGACGGGCTGGCGGTGCTCGACCATGAAGGAGACGTCGCGGGCACGAACCTCCAGCGCCGCCCTGCTGCCGTGGCGGCCGCCCCCGGGGTCGTAGCCGAAGCCAGGGTCGAAGAAGCCCGCGTAGTGGGTCCGCAGCTCCCCCGCGGTCGGGTCGTAAGCCATCATCTCGGCGGCGATCTGCGGCGGGATGCAGACCCCCTCGGCGGAGAGCAGGAGGTAGAAGATCTCCGGCTCCAGCACGACCCTGCCGCCGGGCTCGGGGTAGACCGGGTCCCAATAGTCGGTCCACCGGTAGGCGCGGATCCGGGAGAGGTCGACCGGCAGGCTGTTCTTCTTCGCCCGGTAACCCACGACCCGGTCCTTCGGCCCCGAGAGATCGAGGCTGAGGAAGAGGCCGTCGGAGACCGCCAGCTCGGACTGGCGTAAGGCGTGCGAGTCGAGGTAGAGGAGCGGGAACTCATCCTGGAGCTCGCGGATCTCGTCGTCGCCGAGGCGCACGTCGCCGCGGGCCAGCCGCAGCTGGTTCAGGGAGAGCCCGGTCTTCACCTGAATCGCGAACGAGCGCGGGACGATCTCCAGGTAGAGCTTGCCCCGGTAACCCGCGCGGATGTCATCAAAGCGGTGGTGGCGGTCGGTGATCACCCTGGTGAAAACGTCGAGCCTGCCCGTCGAGCTCTTCGGGTTCGCCTTGGCCCTTACTCCCTCGGGCAGGTTCAGCTCCTCGATCAGGGGAACGAGGTAGGGACGGTCCCGCTCGAGGACGGCACCGTCGCGGAGGTCGATGCGCTGAAAGGCGACGTCCTCGGTCTTCTCCTCGACCGTCGAGTCGACGTCGGGGAGGAACGAGCAACGTAGCGCCCAGGCGAAGTCGCCGAGCCGCAAGTCGATGCTCGCCGGCTGCACTGCGTCGGGCCGGATCCGGTATTCGCCGGAGCTGACCCACTCTTCCTCGATCGCCTCGTTCAATGCCTGAGAGGGGAGTACCCCGCGCCGCGGTTCGCTCATCCCGCGGAGACTATTCGCCGTGCCTCCTCAGCGCCCAGGTATGCGCCGAGGACGAACTCGAGGATCTCCGGAAAAAGCTCAGTCAAGTCGTCGGTTTCGCCGGCGAGCACGCGCCGGCCGAGCATCGCCGCGATCCCCCCGACGATTGCCTCGTCGGTCGCCTCCGGGACCTGAGTGCCCTCGACCGCGGGCGGTTCAGCTTGTTTCATCAGCTCGACGAAGGACTCGATCGCGGCTTGGTAGCGGTCGTAGACACCACGCCCGGCCCGAAGTCCTTCGACGAGCGCGATACTGGCCAGCGCCGGCTCGGCGGCAAATAGCTCCAGCAACGCCTCAATCGCATTGGACATGTGCTGCGACCAAGGTTGAGTCCCGGCCTTCTCGCAAGCGGCCACGAGCTGCCCGCGGATCCGATCGATCGCAGCGTCATACGCGGCAACGAAGCAGTCGTCCTTACTCTCGAAGTGCTTGTAGAAGTCACTCTTCGAAACGGCCGCGCGCTCGCCAATGAGTGAAACAGTGGTTTTCTGGTACCCCACCTCGTAGAGGCCCTGGGTGAGGCCGTTGATCAGGCGCTGGCGCTGATTCTGTGCGACGAACTCCGGCGAGAGGCCGTGGCGTCCCCGTGGCAGCCTCTCGATTCCCCTGTCGGCGTCCATTGCAGGAATGAAGTCTGGCACCGTACTGTCACTTTCGCCTCCCGGTGTTCACCACCGTTCCTACACCGGGGTACGGCGATAGGACGAATTGGGACAGTTCGGTCAGCAGCTCGGGAGCCCGCTCCGC
>VAYN01000025.1:0-21787 GCA_005885405.1 Actinomycetota bacterium
CCGCAATCGGGACGCCGACGATCGCCGCCGTCTCCGGCTACGCCTTCGGCGGCGGCTGCGAGCTGGCGCTCGCCTGCGACATGATCGTCTGCGACGAGAAGACCCGGTTCGGCCAGCCCGAGATCACCCTCGGGATCATCCCCGGCGGCGGCGGCACCCAGCGGCTCACCCGCGCGATCGGCAAGCAACGGGCGATGGAGTACGTCCTCACCGGGCGCCGTTGGGACGCGAAGACCGCCGAACGCTGGGGCCTCGTCAACAAGGTGGTCGGCAAAGGCGCCTGGCTGACCGAGGCGATCGAGCTGGCACGGATCGTCGCCGAGCGGCCGCCGCTGGCGCTGCGGCTGGCCAAACGGGCGGTGCTGGCGGCGCAGGAGACGAACCTCGCCGAGGGCCTGCGGGCCGAGCGCGCGCTGTTCGACGAGGCGATGGCGACCGAAGACCGGGTCGAGGGCATGAACGCCTTTCTGGAGAAACGCGAGCCCCGTTTTCAGGGCCGGTGAGGGTTACGCGCGTAGGCGTCGTCGGCGCCGGCACGATGGGCCGCGGGATCGCCCAACTCGCCGCGTTGGGCGGCTACGAGACGGTGCTCTATGACGTCGCGCCCGATTTGGCCGCGGCCGGCGCGGAGGGCCTGCGCGAAGCGCTTGCGAAGGGCGTGGCACGCAGGCGCTGGAGCGAGGACGAGGGGCGGGCGGCATCGGCACGGGTCGAGGCGACCGCCGATCTAGGGGAGCTGGCCGGGTGCGCGCTCGTGATCGAGGCGGCGCCCGAGAAGCTCGAGCTGAAGCAGCAGACAACACCTCCTCCCTGCGGGTCGGCGACATCGCCGCTGGCGTGCCGCACCCCGAGCGCGTCGTCGGCATGCACTTCTTCAACCCGCCGCCGCTGATGAAGCTGGTCGAGGTAGTGGCAGCCGAGGGCTCCTCGAATCAGGCGCTGGCGGCTACGACCGCGGTGGCGCAGCAGATGGGGCGTACCCCGATCCGGGCCAAGGACAGCCCCGGCTTCGTCGCCAATCGCCTCGCCCGCCCCTTCTCGCTGGAGTCGCTGCGGATGCTCGGCGACGGTGTCGCTGACGTCGCCACGATCGACCGCGTCGTCCGCCTCGGCGGCGGCTTCCGGATGGGCCCGTTCGAGCTACTCGACCTGATCGGCCTCGACGTCAACCTCGAGATCGCCCGCTCCTTCTTCGCCCAAGGGGGTGAACCGGAGCGTTGGCGTCCGCACCCGATCCAAGAACGCCTCGTCGCCGAAGGCCGCTTCGGCCGCAAGAGTGGGCGCGGCTACCACGACTACAGCGAGGAGCGCGAGCCTGATCCGGAGTTAGGGATTGACGCCCCGACGCTCGACCCCAAGCACCTGGCCAAGATCGATCCCGCCGCCGAGCAAATCCTCACCCGCCTCTTCGCTCAGATCGCCAACGAGGCCGCCTTCGCCCTTGAAGAGGAGATCGCATCACCCGAGGACATGGAGACGGCGATGAAACTCGGCTTCAACTGGCCGCTGGGACCGCTTGGCTTCGCCGAGCTGATCGGGCCCGACCGCGCGGCAGACCTGCTGGAAGAGCTGCAGGCCGAGAAGGGCGAGGCCTACTCGCCCGCGCCCGCGCTGAGGCGCATCATCAGCTCGTCGACGTAGCACCAGCTCCAGTCCTCGCCGGGCTCGGCCGAGCGGATGATCGGGTGGCCGGTGTCCTGGTGGTGGGCAGTGGCGTGCTTGCCGATCGAGTTGTCGCAGCAGCCGACGTGGCCGCAGGTCTGGCACATCCGCAGGTGAACCCAGTTCATCCCCATCGCCAGGCACTCCTCGCAACCCTCAACTCCCTCGGGGAGATCGAGGTAAGTGACGGAGTCCAGATGGGAACAGGAAGAGCTCACAGCCTGAAGATATACCGGAGCCGGTTGCGAAAATCCCCTTTACTCAACAAGGGGCGGTCAGGAACCGGTGGCGATCTCGGCCGGCTCGCCCCCGGGCATCCAGTGCGCCTCGACCGGGACGTCGGCGTCGCGCAGGTAACGCTCGGCGTCGAGGGCGCCCATGCAGCCGGTTCCAGCCGCGGTCACGGCCTGGCGATAGGTGTGGTCGACGACGTCACCAACGGCAAAGACCCCGCCCACGTTGGTCCGGGTTGAGCCAGCCTCGGTGACGATGTAGCCGTCCTCGTCGGTGTTGACCTGGCCCTTGACGATCTCCGATTTCGGCACGTGGCCGATCGCGACGAAGGCGCCATCGGTCGCCAGCTCCTCCTCCTCGCCGGTCTCGGTGTTGCGAAGGCGGACCTTCTCGAGTTTTCCGCTCTCGCCGGCGATGAACTCCTCGGTGACGAAGGGCGTCTTCAGGTCGATGTTCTCCTTGTCGCGTGCCCGCTCGAACATGATCTTCGAGGCGCGGAACTCGTCGCGGCGGTTGACGATCGTCAGCTTCGAGGCGAACTTGGAAATGAAGATCGAGTCCTCCATCGCCGAGTCGCCGCCGCCGACGACGATCACGTTCTGGTCTTTGAAGAAGGCTCCGTCGCAGACGCCGCAGGTGGAGACGCCGCGACCGCCGAGCTCCATCTCGCCGGGGACGCCGAGCCGTTTCGGCTCCGCCCCCATCGCCAGGATCACGGTCTTGGCGCGGTGCTCCTCGTCGCCGAGGAAGACCTTGTGGACGCCGCCGTCGGAGAGCTCGACCCGGTCGACATCGTCGGTGACGAAGCGGGTCCCGAAGCGCTCGGCCTGGGCGCGGAACTGGGCCATCATCTCGGGGCCCATGATCCCGTCCGGGTAGCCGGGATAGTTCTCGACGTCGGTGGTGTTCTGCAGCTGGCCACCCCACTGGAAGCCCTCAAAGACGAGGGGCTCGAGGTTGGCCCGCGCGGTGTACAGCGCAGCCGTGTAACCGGCCGGCCCACCGCCGACGATGATTACGTCCTCAACCCTCTTTTGCTCTGCCATATCTGCCATTTCTTGCCGCCTGGAGTCTATTACTTTACTTTTTATAGTAGCTCTCTCGGCCCTCGAAGGCAATCGCCGCCTCGACCTCCACCGGGGTCAGCGGGCCACCGCCGCGATCGATCGGCAAGCCCTCCTCTTCCCAGCGGTGGACCGTGTGGCGGAGCTGGAAGAAGGCGAAGATCCCCGGTGGGATCGGCATCCAGAAGGCGACCAGCCGGAAGATCAGGACCGCCGGGAAGACGGTCTCCTCCGGGATCCCGAAGAGGACGAAGGCGCCGATCATCCCGGCGTCGACCGCTCCCACCCCGGCCGGAGCCAGCGGGAAGAGGTTGGCGACCATGCCGAGGAAGAAGCCCTGGACGACCACCGCCAGCGGCACGTGCACCCCGAATGCGTGGAAGGAGGCCCACAGCACTCCGATGCTCGCCGCCCAAAAGCCGGCGGCGCCGATCACCGCGAGGCCGCCGCGGCGGGGATGGGCGAAGAGGCCGACGGCGAAGCGGAACCCTTCCCCCAGGGTTGCGGGCACTTTGCCGGCGGTCTCCAGCCAGTGGCGCGAGCGCTCGCCGTGGGCGTACTTGGCGAGGCGGCGCTCGGCGTCGGGCGGGATCAGGGTGATGAGGACGCCGAGGATCAGCAGCAGCCCGGCAACGCCGGCGGGGACGATCGTCAGCTCGACCGAGCTCTTGCCGTTGAGGACACCGGTCCGCAGCAGGATCCCGAAGACGATTAGGGCAATGGGATAGAAGGCGTAGTGGAGGGAGACGAAGGCGACCATCCGCCGGGCGACGTCCCGCCGCGACATCCCGGCTTTGCGCAATGCCCAGTAGGTGACGGCAATGCCGCCGGCGCCGCCGGCCGAGAAGAGCAGCGTCCCGGCGACCCCGGCCATGTTGATCTCGTAGGTCTCTTTCCAGCTCAGGCGCAGCGCGTCGCCGCCGACCACTGCCTTGAAGAGGGCGATGTAGGTCGCGTAGGCGACGACGTTGAACCCGATCGCGATCGCGATCCAGACCGGGTCGGCCTCGTCGAGCTTGCCGAGGGCGTCGCTGAGGCCGATCAGCTTCGGGAAAAGGAAGTAGATCGCCCCGAGCAGGAGGAAGACGACGACGACGGTCTGGATCAACCGCCGGGTCGTGAATATCGGCATTTCGGCGGGACGGTGATTGCCGTTCGCCGAGTCTTCCGGAGACACGCCTAGAAATTACCCGTTGGCGATCCTCTCCAGACGCTGCAGGGCTCCGTTTACCCCGCGTACGAGGGGTTCTGCCAGAGGCTCACCCTTGCGCACGGCGGCAACCAGGGCGGCGCCGGCGAGAAGGTCGGTGACGTAGTGCTCGCCGAGGTAGACGAGGGCGAAGCCAAGCGTGCCCGCGTATCCCCAGGCCAGGCGCCCCTCGACCTTGCCCGCTTCGGAGAGCGCCAGCGCCGCCTGCAACGAGGTCGCGAAGTGGAGCGAGGGCATCGCCGCCCAGGGGTTGCCGCCGAGCGCGTCATACATCCGCTCCCAGGCGCGACCCCAGGTCGGTTCGCCGACCTCAACCATGATCCGCCGCACCTCTTCCCCGGTCAGGCCTTGCTCGGCCGCCCACCAGGGGGGCGCCGTCGGGACCGCGAAGTAGACGACGCAGCCGAGGTCGAAGACGGCGGCCATCTGCCGCGCCGCCCGCGGAAAGCGATCGTTGTAGCGGACGAGGATCAGGGCAAGCGAGAGATAGGGCTCAATGAACCAGAGCCAGTGGGTCCAGGTGAGGACCTTGTTGACGACTTCGACCCCCGGCTTCCCTGCGAGCGCGCGCTGGAGGCGGGCGTTGGGGAGGCGGCCTGCCCCGATCAGGCGGTCGCTGCGGATTGGGTAGCGGCTGCGGAGGCGAGCGCGGAGGCGATCCGGGTCGTCATAGGGCAGCTCGTGGGCGACCGTGAAGGCCCACATCTGCAGGGCGAAGAGGGCTACGTCGCGCCGCTTCGAGCGCGGATAGAGCACCGCCAGCGCCAGCGGCGCCGCGGCCACAGTCGCGACCGTGGCCTGAGCCGGGATCCGCAGACGGCGGCGCAGAACGGGAACCGCGAAGGCCGCGACGATCGTCCCGGCCGCGCCTGCGCGCACCGCTAAGCGAAGCCCATTCGATGGCCGCGAGCGCCTCCTCATGAGGAGCGCGAGTATAGGTCCGGCTCCCGCAGCCCTCCTCAACACCCCGCGGGAGGGCGCGGCGCCGCCGCACGTGAATAGAATGGCCGCGCTTTGGCGCCTCACTCCCCTGGCACTGACCAGATCGACACCCTGCTCTGGATTGGCTTCGTCGCCGCCGCGATCCTGATGATCGCGATCACCGGCGCGCTGCTCTACGTCGCCCGCCGCTACCGCAGCGAGCGCGGGGCCGAGCCGCGCCAGCTCTTCTCCGGCAGCGGCCTGCAGTTCCGGGTCGCCGGCGTCCTCACGATCTTCGCCGCGCTGCTCTTCATCCTCGGCGTTGTCTTCACCGACAATGCCCGCGAGAAGCCCACCACGGGCGAGGCGGGTCTGGCTTCGCTGAAAGGCGAGCCGCTGAAGATCAAAGCGACCGGCCAGCAGTGGCTATGGCGCTACGACTACCCCAATGGCGCCTTCTCCTACTACCAGCTGGTAGTGCCGGTCGACACCGCGGTCGAGCTCGAAGTCGTCTCCACCGACGTCGTCCACACCTGGAACGTCGAAGAACTCGCCCGCAAGGCCGACGCCGTCCCTGGAAAGACCAACAAGGTCCTCTTCAGTACCGGCGACGAAGGTACCTACGAGGGCGATTCGGCCACCCTCTCCGGCCAGGCCTACGCCGCGATGCGGACCGAGGTGAAGGTCGTCTCGCCCGAGGAATACGAAGACTTCATCGAAACCCAGAGCGAAGAGATCGACGCCGCCGAGGAACGGGTCGTCGGCTTGATCGAAAACGGAGAAACCCCATGAGCCCCAGCGAGCGCCCAGAGCTCGTCGCCGGCGGCTACGACGCCAAGCGCCCGCGCTGGGCGCAGCTGGCGACCAGCGCCGACCACAAGGACATCGGCCAGATCCTGATCTGCGGGGCCCTCGGCTTCCTCTTCCCGTCGGCTTCAACCGCATGCTCTCGCTCTACGGGACCAGCGCGATCTTCCTCTTCGCGCTGCCGTTGGCGATCGGCCTCTTCTACTACGTGGCGCCGCTGCAGATCGGCGCCCGCGGCACGGCGCTGCCGCGGCTGGGGCAGGTCGGCATGGCTCTCTGGGTCGCCGGCGCGACCGCGCTCTACGCCACCTTCCTCTTCACTCCCAGCGAGGCCGGGGTCAACCCGCTGCCGCCGCTGAGCGAGGTCGCCTTCCTTTCCAACAACGGCGTCGACGCCTGGGCGACGGCGACCGGTCTGGCGACGCTCGGCTTCGTCCTCCTCTCGATCAACCTGCTGGCGACGCTGCGGGTGATGCGGGCGCCGGGGATGGCCTGGCGCCGGGTCCCCGTCTTCGCCTGGGCCGCGACCGTCTCCTCCTGGCTGATGATCGTCGTCGGCTCGGTCCTGCTGGCGGCGCTGACGATGCTGATGATCGACCGCAACTACGACGGGATCTTCTTCGCCGACGGCTCCGGCGGGGCGCCGCTCCTCTGGCAGCACCTGAGCTGGATCTTCTACACCGGCGCCTACATGCTGATCCTCATCTTCGCCTTCGGCGCGATCGCCGAAATCGCCTCCACCTTCGCCCGCAAACCGCTCTTCAACCGCAACGTGGTGATGGGTTCGCTGGCGGCGATCGCCGTGATCGGGACCCTGGCCTGGATGCAGAACATGCTGACGGCACCGATCGGGGTCGGCTGGATGTACTTCGCGATGCTGATGTCCCTGGCGCTGATCGTCCCCTTCGGACTCGTCCTCTTCAACTTGATCGCGACCCTGGCCGGCGGCACCCTGCGGATGCGGGCGCCGCTGCTGTTCGCAATGGGCGCGATTTTCGCGATCGGAATCGGCCTCGCCGCCGAGCTCTGCCACTCGCTCGTCGCCGCCGCCTGGCAGCTGAAGAACACCACCGATGCCACCGCCGCGACCCATTTCGCGTTGATCGGCGGCTCGGTCTTCGGCGGCTTCGCCGCGCTCCACTACTGGTTCCCGAAGATGACCGGGCGGACGATGGGCGAGAGCCTCGCCCGGATCTCGTTCTGGACGATCCTCGTCGGCCTCCTGCTCGGCTTCGTGCCGCTCTTCTTCGCCGGCGCCGGCGAGGGCCAGGTTGTCGACGCCTACAAGTACTTCGACGACACCGGCGTCACTGGCTACAACGTCGTCGCCTCGATCGGGGTCCTCATCCTCTTCGTCGGGATCCTGCTGACGATCCTGAACGCGATCTTCAGCCGCGAGAACGGTCCGGAGGCCGGCCACGATCCTTGGGGGGGCGACACCCTCGAGTGGTTCACGCTTTCGCCGCCGGACCCGCACAACTTCGACGTCCTCCCCGACGTCCGCAGCCCGCGTCCGCTGCGCGACATCCGTGAGGCGATCGGCCATCGCACCCGCCGCAGCAAGGATGCCGCGGCACGCGAATCGCAGCCGGTAGCCTGAGCCCCATGCAATCCGGCGCCGGCGCGCAAACCGCGCCCAACCCGACCGCTGCCACCCGTTCGGTCCTCCCTTCCGTCGTCCGCGATTACCTGACGCTGACGAAGCCGAAGGTGCAGTCGCTGCTGCTCTTCACCACGGTGACGACGATGTATGTCGCCGGCGACCCGTCGCTGGGCCTGATCTTCCTCACCTGCCTCGGCGGCGCCCTCTCGGCCGGCGGCGCCGGCGCGATCAACCACGTCGTCGATCGCGACATCGACCGCACGATGGCGCGCACCGCCAACCGCCCCGTCGCCGCGGGACGGATCTCACCGCAAGCGGCGACCGCTTTCGGGCTGATCCTCGCCGCCTCATCGTTCCTGCTGATGTCGCTGACGATCAACCCGCTGGCGGCGACGCTCTCGCTTAGCGGCTTCCTCGGCTACGTCGGCGTCTACACGCTCTGGTTGAAGCGACGGACGCCGCAGAACATCGTCATCGGCGGCGCCGCCGGAGCGGTCCCGCCCCTCGTGGCCTGGGCCGCCGTCACCGGCGAGCTCAGCGGCATGGCCTTCTACATGTTCGCGATCGTCTTCTTCTGGACCCCGCCTCACTTCTGGGCCCTCTCCCTGCTGATGAAGGACGAGTACGCGAAGGCCGGGATCCCGATGCTGCCGGTGGTCCGCGGCGAGGAGGAGACCCGCCGCCAGATCCTCCTCTACACCGTCCTCCTCTACGCCGTCACCCAGCTCCCCTTCTGCGCCGGCGGCCTCGGCGTCGTCTACGTCATCCCCTCGATCCTCCTTGGCGCCGGCTTCATCTACTTCGCGGCACGGCTCTACCGGGCCCGGGATCGGCGTTGGGCGCTTCGTACGTATCTCTTTTCCCTCGGGTACCTGGCGTTGCTGTTCCTCTCTATGGCTATTGCGGCCAACGTCTAGGTCGAACTTCGGTTCGTCTAGGGAGGGACAGGACACCCTCCCCCAAAGACCGTCGCGCAGCTGTCGCGGACCTATGGGCGCCACCGTGGCTTCTTGAGCCTTTGTGGGAGGGTGTCCTGTCCCTCCACCCGGTCCGCTGAAAGCTTCGTACTCAGGGTTCAACAGCTTTTCCCTAAAGAAAACACGGGCGGCACGGGTCTTTTTCTCTTGCTGTTCGCTCCTGGGCCACAACATCAGCCTGGGGGCAAACTGAGTCCTGGCGCAAGCGGACTTTGAAGCGGTCCGACTGGAGGGGCGGGTACCCCCTCCCCCATCGCTTCGACACACAACTCCGCCTTCTAGTCCTGATAGAACTCCGTCCTCATGGACCGCGAGACCGCACGCCGCAACATGAAAGCTGGGCTGGTCGCAGGTGGCATCGCCGCCGGCATCTTCGCCCTCAGCTTCGTCGCCGCCTTCCTCTACATCGCCCAGTAGCCGATGGCCGAGCACCGACACATTCCCGAGCCCGGCGAGACGATCTACGCGCCGCGTCCTTCCTGGGGCCCGGTCTTCTTCGCGATCGGCGCCCTCGGGCTGATCTGCGGCACCTTCGCCTCCGGGTTCATCTTCGCGCCGAAGATCTGGGGTCTGATCGGCCTGATCTTCCTCCTCGCCGCCTTCCGCAGCATCGTCCGCGGTTCCGTCCGCGACTACTACCGGCTTCCGAGGCGCCAGGAGGTCCGTGGCGCAGCGTTGCCAGTAGAAACGATCAGCGGACCCCCGCGCGCCTAGCAGCGCCTGAGACCGCCCCTCAGCTCGGCAAAGGCATTTCCGAAGTAGCCCCGTCGCTCGTCCATCGCCATCGTCGAAGACGACGAGGTGGCGGACGTTGCGGCGGGACATCTCCGCGGCAGCACGCTCGAGGCTCCATTCGGGAGCGGCGGTGAGGACGCCCTCGCTCATGTGGTCGGCCACCCGCTCGTCGGCGGGGTTCTGACCCCGGGCGACGGCGATTAAAAGGTCGCGCTCGGTCACGATCGAGGGGGCCGCCAGCTCGCCGTCGATCACGAGCGCGGCGCCGGTGCCCCGCTCGACCATCTTCTCGGCCGCCTCACGCAGCGTGTGAGACGGGCCCACGGTGAGGCTGATCTCCGACATACCGTCTCTCACCTGCATTTGCGACCTCCCATCGCTCGCGATTTGTGTTAGTGCGGATCGCCTCAAGAGTATCCAACGAAGCCGCCTCCACGGCAAGCTCCCCGCCTGCCCCGACATATAGACTTCCGCCCGCATTCAACCCCATGGCTCGCGTTCGCAAACTCATCACCCCGCTGCTCGCCCTCGTGGCTCTCGCCGCCCTTGCCCTGGCTGCTTCGGGCTGCGGAACCACGGATGCCGACCCCCAGCGCGGGCGCACGCTCTTCATCCAGAAATGCAGCGAATGCCACGCCCTCGCGCAGGCCGGGGCCGTCGGCCAGGTGGGCCCGAGCCTCGACCACGCCTTCGCGGCGGCGCGTGAAGAAGGAAACGACTCCGACACGATCGAGGGCGTCGTCAAAGCGCAAGTCGAGTACCCCCGCGAGAGCAACGGGAACTCGGCCGTTTCGATGCCGGCCGACATCGTCACCGGGCAGGACCTGGACGACGTCGCCGCCTACGTCGGTGAATGGGCGGGCGTTCCCGGCGCCGCCCCGCCGAAGGTCCCCGGCGGGCCTGGGGCGCAGGTCTTCGCCAACAACAGTTGCGCCGGCTGCCACACCTTCGCCGCCGCCGAAGCCGGCGGTGTCACCGGTCCGAACCTGGACGAAGAACTCCAGGGCGAGGAACAGGCGCACGTCGAAGAAATGATCGTGAATCCGAACGCGGAAATCGTCAAGGGCTACCCGCCGAACGTGATGCCGCAGAATTACGAACAGCTCCTCTCCGCCAAAGAAATCGAAGACTTGGCGAAGTACCTGATCGAAAACGCCGCCGGTGGCGGCAAAACCAAGGGCTGAGCGAAGGCGGCCGCCGGGCCGCTGCCATCATGGATGTCAGATGCGAGACCGCCTGAGAAGCCGCCTCGAGATCTCCCCCGCCCGCTACGCGCAGGTGACCGCAATCGCCCTTGCCGCCCTCTCCCTGATCGTCCTCACCGGCGCCGGGGTGCGGCTTACGGGGTCCGGTCTCGGCTGCCCTGACTGGCCGAAATGCTACGGCGGCACGACGCCGCCGATCGAATTCCACGCGGTGATCGAGTACGGGAACCGGCTCCTCACCGGCTTTGTCGGCTTCGCCGTGATCGCCGCCAGCGTCCTCGCCTGGTTCCGCCGGCCCTATCGCTGGCATCTCGCCCTCTTCGGAGCCCTGCTTCCGCTTGGGGTGATCGGGCAGGCCGTCCTCGGCGCGCTGGTGGTGAAGTACCACCTGGCGCCGGGGCTGGTGATGTCCCACTTCATCCTCTCGATGATGCTGCTGGACGCCGCCTTCGCCCTTGCCTGGTGCTCCCGCTACGAACCCTGGCAGCGGCGCCGCTCCGGCGACCGCCTCAGCGTCTGGGCGGTGCGGGCGCTGATCCCGCTGGGCCAACTGACGATCCTGGCGGGGACGATCGCCACCGCCTCCGGCCCGCACGCCGGGGCGCACGAAGGGCAGCTCGTCCACCGCTTCGATTTCGAGGGTACGGGCACCTTGGAATGGGTCGTCCAGCGCCACGCGACGATCGCGGCGATCTACGGCGTCGCGGCGATCGCGGTCTGGTTCCTGCTGCGCCGGCCAGGGGCTGACGGACGGGCGCTGAGGCCGCTAACCCTGGTGATCGGGCTCCTTGGCCTGCAGGGGGCGATCGGGGGGCTGCAGTGGGCGCTCGAACTTCCGGCCGGGATCGTCTGGGTCCACGTCGCCATCGCCACCGGCAACTGGCTGGCGATGCTGTGGACGGTGGCGGCGGCAGGCCGCCTCGAGCCCCGCGACCGGCCCGCGAGCGCCCGCCCTGAGGAGCCCGAGACGCGGGCCCCAGCGCCGGCAGGCTCGCTCTAGGGCTTGCTCCCCTTCTGGCTCTCGATCGGCCTTCTCAGCCTCGTCCAGGCTGCCCTAGTCGCCGCGCCGAAGCCGCCCTCGCGAACCCTGCTGACGCGGCTGCAGAGCAGCTGGTGGGCGCTGGTCCTGCCGCTCTCGATCGTCGTCGTCGTCTCCGCGATCGCGCTTGAATCGGCCAGCGCCCGCTTCCTCACCTACCTGGCGCTGGTAGCGGTACCACCACTGGCAGCGGCTGCGCTCGCCTGGCTGATGCGCGGCGGGCGGCCACCCCTCGCCCTGGCCGTCATCCCCCTCTTCGCGATCGCCTGGGCGCGCCAGGAGGCCCTCAGCGGCGAGACGGCGGCCCTGGCCCTCTCCGCCCTCGCCTGCGTCAGCCTCGGCTGGCTAATCGCCTGTGTGGTCCCGCCGCGCTGGCTGAAGCTGGGGATCTACGTGATGGCAGCGATCGACGCCTGGCTGATCGCCTCCAACCTCCTGCAGGAGCCCAACGCAGTGCTCAACGCCGCAGCGCCAGCGGCCGACCTCCCCCGCCTCCAGTACGCCTCCTTCGGCTCGGCGGTGATGGGCTTCGGTGACCTCTTCATCGCCGCCACCCTCGGCGCCGTGCTGGCCTCAGACAGGCGCCTGCAGCTCCAAGGAGCCGCCCTAGCCGCCGTCATCTGTCCGGCTTTCGACCTGCTCTTCTTCTTCGTCGACCAGACCCCGGCGACCGTCCCGATCGCGCTGACGCTGGCGGCGGTGGAACTGCTTCAGCGCGCTAGAGCTGGGTGACCAAGGCGGCAAAGCCGGCCATGTAGGCGGACGTCATCGCGATCCCGCCGAAGACGAGCGTCTTTTGCATCGACTCCAAGCTGCTGTCGATCTTGTCCAGTCGCTTGTCAATTTGTTCGAAACGCTTGTTGACCTCGTCAAATCGCTCGTCGACTCGATCGAAGCGTTCGTCGACCCGCTTCTCGAACTCGTCCAACCGCCCGTCGGTCCACTTCTCGGTCATCAAATGCATGTTGCCACCCTACAGAGCGAGTTGCAACATTTTGTCTACGTATGTAAATCCTTTGAGCCGAGTTCGCGCCACTTCTGCTCTATCCAGCGATAGCCGTAGATGCAGCCCGCGATGACTAGAACCAACCCGAGCAATGAGCCGATCAGCGGGCGCGTCAGCAGCGTCACAGTGATCACCGCCGCGGCCGCGATCCCGACGATGACGACCCATTTGAAGACCGCCGCCTCGTTGAGTTTCATCGGCTCACGAGGCTGATTGCAGCCGCCTCAGAGAACGTAGACAGTTACGAATACGACGAGCCACATGATGTCGACGAAGTGCCAGTAGATCCCTGGCACCTCGACGCCGAGGTGGTCCTTCTCCTCGGGCCCGAAGTGGCCGCGGAAGGCGCGGATCGTCGCAAACGAGAGCAGCATTAGGCCGACGAAGACGTGGGCGCCGTGGAGCCCCGTGAGGCTGTAGAAGATCGAGCCGAAGCTGAGGTCACGGGCGCTAAAGCCGAGGTGCACGTACTCGTTGATCTGGATGAAGAGGAAGGTGGCGCCGAGGAGCCAGGTTGCAACCAGGCCGAGTTTGAGGCCGTTGCGGTTGCCGCGGCGGATCGACTCCAGGGCGTAGTGGATCGTGAAGCTCGAGGAGACGAGGATCGCCGTGTTCATCCCCGCCACCGCGACCGGCAGCTCGTAGGGGTGCGGCGGCCAGCTCGGCGGGTCGACGACGACGCGGAGGAAGAAGTAGGAGGCGAAGAAGGCACCGAACAGCATCACCTCGGAGACGATGAAAAGGAGGATGCCGAGCGTCTGGCGGTCGATCCGCGAGCTCTGGTTGGCCTCGGGCGGGCCGTGGTGGTGATCGGCGTGGCTGACGGCTACGGTGGCGCTCTCCATCAGTCCTCCCTCCCCTGGACCGCCTGTGGCTCACCCTCGGCGACGGCGGCGGCGACTGCGGTCGCGGACCGGCCGACCTCGATGTGCTCGACGGACTTCTCGGTGATCTCACGCACGCGGCCGATCAGGTCGTCCTCGAGCCACTGCGATCGCTCGCCCGCGAACGTGGAGATAAGGATGTCGTCGATCCGGTAGTGCTCAATCCCATTCTTGACGGCGTGGAAGGGGTCCGGGCTCATCGGCTGGCCGGTGGCGTCGATGTCGGCGCGGTAGAGCTCGGCCAGGGTCGCGGCGAGATCGCGGACGACCTGCGCCTCGCTCACGTCCTCCGCCCGCGGGCAGATGATGGTGAAGCGGTGCGGCCGGATCCCGGCGCGCTCCTTCAGACGGTTGATCAGGTCGGGAGCGGCAACCGTCTTCGTCGCCACCACCAAGGTGTGGTTGAGGTCCCAGCGGATCGCGTCGTCTTCGATCCGGACGGGGATGTGGGTCAGCTTCACCTCCGGTTCAAGCCGCTCGCGCACCCACTCGACGAGGTCGCGGCGCATGAAGCCGAAGCGGGTATCGGAAAGGCAGGAGAGCAGAACCTCCCCGGGCCGGTGCGCGCGGACGGCGTCGTCGAGGGCAAGGGCTGGCTCCGGGTCCATGACCTCGCCGACGGACTCGATCCCGAACTCGCTGAGTAGCGCCATCGTCACCTCGACGCGGGCTCGGGCCGCCTCGCGGATTTCGCTGGAATCGATCAGCTGACCGACCGAGGGCTGGTTCTGCGGCGCCGTGACGACGACGCCGGATACCTGATCCTGGCGCTCGCGCACTGCCTGCAGCAGCTTGCGTCCACCGGCCACCTCGTTGAGGAAGACCAGCAGCGGCTTACGGTCCTCAGCCACCTCTGGGGTCATGGGCTGGTACCCACCACGCTTTTCTCACCGGCGGGCACCTCGGCGCCCTCGGTTCCTTCGCCGGCCATGATCGCGTGTTTGGCGCCGGGGATCCCGAACTCGTAGGGACCGCCGACAACCCGGGGAATCTCGGTGGAGTTGAAGATCGGCGGCGGCGAGGAGACCTGCCACTCGATCGAGTTGGCGCGCCAGGGGTTGGCGCCGGCTTTCGGGCCGAAGCGCCAGCTGACGACCATGTTGTAGACGAAGACGAGCTGGACGGCGCCGAGCAGGAAGGCGAAGGCGCTGATCATCAAGTTCCAGTTGCCGAACTGCTCGGCGTAGTCGGCGACGCGGCGCGGCATTCCGTCCATGCCGACCCAGTGCATCGGGATGAAGGTGCCCCAGGTGCCGACGAGGGTGCCCCAGAAGTGGACACGGCCGAGTTTCTCGTCGTACATCCGGCCCGTCATCTTCGGGAACCAGTGGTAGACACCGGCGAAGATCGTGAAGACCGAGCCGCCGAAGAGGACGAAGTGGATGTGGGCGACGATGAAGTAGGTGTCGGAAACGTGGATGTCGATCGGCACCATGCCGAGCATCACGCCTGAGATCCCGCCGATCGTGAAGGTGACGATGAAGGCGAGCGCGAACAGCATCGCGGTCGAATAGGTGTGGATCTTGCCGAAATAGAGGGTCCCCAGCCAGGAGAAGATCTTGATTCCGGTCGGCACCGCGATCAGCAGCGTCGTGATCATCATCGGCACCCGCAGCCAGGAGAACATCCCGGCGACGAACATGTGGTGCGCCCAGACCGAGTAGCTGAGGACGACGATCCCGATCAGCGCCAGCGCCATCAGGCGGTAGCCGAAGATCGGCTTGCGGGCGTGAGTCGAGATCACCTCGGAGACGATTCCGAACCCGGGCAACATCATGATGTAGACGGCCGGGTGGGAGTAGAACCAGAAGATGTGCTGGTAGCTGATCACGTCGCCGCCGGCGCCGAAGTCGAAAAAGTTGGTGTGCAGGGCGCGGTCGAAGAGGACCATGAACTGGACACCGGCGATGAACGGGGTCGCGGCGACGACCAGCAGCGACGTCGAGAGGTTCGCCCAGACCAGCAGCGGCATCCGCCAGAAGGTCATCCCGGGCGCGCGCATGGTGATGATCGTGACCAGGAAGTTGAGCGCCGTCGCAATTGACGAGGCACCTGCGAACTGGACGCCGAGGTTGAAAAACGACTGCCCCAGCGGAGCTCCGGTCGAGAGCGGCGCGTAGCCGGTCCAGCCGGCGTCGAAGGCGCCGCCGGGAGCGAGGAAGCTGCCGATGAAGAGGATTCCGGCCAGGGGCAACATCCAGAAGCTGAGCGCGTTGAGGCGCGGGAAGGCCATGTCCGGGGCGCCGATCATCAGCGGCAGGACGTAGTTCGCAAGACCGGCGAAGACCGGGATCACGAAGACGAAGATCATCAACACCGCGTGGGTCGAGAAGAGGCTGTTGTAGGTCGCCGCTTCGACGATCTGGGTGCCCGGCTGGGCGAGCTCGGCTCGGATCAGCATCGCCATCAGGCCGCCGAGGAAGAAGAAGATGAAGGTGGTGACGACGTACTGGACACCGATCACCTTGTGGTCGGTGTTGAATTTGAAGTAGTCCTTCCAACTCTTGGCGCCGTGCTGGGAGTGATCGTCGGGGATCGTCGGCAGCCCGGCCGCCCAACGCAGCCAGTAATCGAAGCAGCCGAAGCCCCAGAGGAAGCCGAGCGGAGCGGTGATCGCAGGCACGATCACGTGCGGGTAGCCGGTCTGTTCGGTCTGGTAGAGCGGCAGGTCAGAGATCGCCCGCAGAGCGATAACGAGGCCAAATCCGAAGGCGCCGAAGGCAACGGCTCCGAAGAGTCCGCGCCACCAGCCGGGGTTCTTGATCGCGGCAGCCATCAGCTCACTCCATTATGCCTTTACGCGCCGCCGGCCCCCAGCGCCGGCGGGTTGGTAACGCTCTCTTCCTTGAGTACGTCCATATACGGTTCCGGGAGTTTCTGTTCGAGTCCGTCGACCCATTCCTTGAACTTGCTCGGAGACTCGACGACCACTTTCGCCCGCATCGTTGCGTGCCCGAAGCCGCAGAGCTCGGTGCAGACGAGCTGGTAGGTCCCGACCTTGTCCGGGGTGACGATCGCCGTCGTCGTGATCCCCGGCACGTTGTCTTTCTTGATCCGCCACTCGGGGACCCAGAAGGAGTGGATCACGTCCATCGCGTGCATCTTGAACTGGATCTGGCGGTTGACCGGGACGTGGAGCTCGCCCTCGCTCCAGACATAGTCTTTGCCCGGGTAGGCGAAGCTCCAGGCGTACTGCTGGGAGAAGACCGAGCCCGTCAGGTGGTCCTTGACCGGATCTTCGATGTCGTCGAGGACCTTCCAGCTGTAGCCGCCGGCGAAGAGGACGATCACGGTCGGGATCAAGGTCCAGGCGATCTCGAGGCGGGTGTTGCCGTGAATCGGCTCGCCATCTGACTCATCGCCCGGCTTGGCTTTGAATTTCCAGAGGGCGTAAAAGAGCATCACCATCACCAGCGAGAAGACGAAGGACGAAAGGACGATCATCACGTTGAGGAGATGGTCGATCTTCGGGGCAGCCGTTGAGGCGCCCTGACCATTCCAGTTGATCGGGACCATCACCGCCGAGATGACCACCGTCAGGGCGATCGTCACCAGCAGCATCTTCACTATGGGCAGGCGGCCGTACATTGGGGCGGCGGGCATTCTATTGAAGCGGCGGCGGGAGGCTTTGCGGGTCCCAGGTGACGCTTGGTACTAGCTGCCGGGACGGGGTAGATCCGCCAGCTCGCCCCGAGCCGCCGCGAGCACCCCGCGCGCCACTCCCTCCCAGCTCCAGAGCCGAGCGACGGCTTCGACCAGACGACCCCGGGCATCCTCGCGCTGCTCTTCCGGCAGCGCCAGCCAGCGGTTGAGCCGGGCGGCGATCGCCTCGACCGCGCCCTCCTCGACCGGGAACGAAGTCAGCTCCCCAACCTCTTGGGGGAGGCTCGACTGCAGCTGCCGGGACACCTCGAGCATCCCCGAATGGCCGGCCGAGACCGGCAGGGTGCCGCAGGCGCCCGCCTCGACCGCGACCATCCCGAAGGCCTCGGGGAAGGTGCTGGGCATGACCATCGCCTGCGCTCGCCCGAAGAAGGTCGCGACCTCGGCATGCTCGAGCCGGCCAATGAACTCGACCGAGCCGGCCGCCGCCCGCGCCGCCTCGGCGTAGCCGGCGGGGGGGTCGGCGAGGAAGGCCGAGAGGATCGGCAGCGGCTTCTCCTCCCCACCCTCGAGGCCCCAGCCGAGTCGCGCGACCTCGCGAGCGTCCTCGAGATCGCCTCGGTCCAGCGCCGCCAGCAGCCGCCGCAGGCCGTCCTCGAAGGCGCCGTAGCCGGCGACCTCGAGCCGGGCTCGCGGATGCTCGGCACGGACCAGCGGCCAGGCGGCGAGCAGCAAATCGACCCCCTTGGAGACGATCAGCTTGCCGACGAAGGCGACCAGCTCCTCGCGCCCGCCGCCGGGGCGGAACTCCTCAACGTCGACCCCCGGCGGCCCCAACCGCGTCTTCTCTGGCAGGTCCGGCAGGTCGGCGAGGGTCGCCCAGAGGGATTCGGCGGTGTGGCCGGATCCGACCAAGACTCCCTGCGCCGCCTCCATCCCTTCGCGGGCGTATGGCAGGAAGCGCGGGTGCGGTTTGACCGTGTACTCGAGCGCCGAGCCGTGGATCTTCGCCGCGAAGGGGGCGACGTCGGCGCGGGCGAGGATCGCCGGGCCCATCACCAGGTGGTTGGCGAGGGCGAGCTCGATCCCCCCCACCCGCTCGGCCACCTCGCGCACAGCGGCGACGTTGGCGTCGATGTAGCGGTCGAGCTCTGCGTCGCTCAGCTCGGGGAAAGTCTTCACCTCGAACCCCTCGTAGGGGTCTTTGACGTAGACCGGGAGGAGGCCGTCGATGTCGGGATTGTGGATCTGCACACCCTCGATCCGGACCTCGCGATCCTGGCAGAGCAGGTGCACCTCGTGCCCCAGCTGGGCCAGTGCCCGCGCCAGGTTGACGTTGTAGATGTTGCTGCCGGTGCCTCGCAGCATGTAGCCGTGGAAGATGAGGACGCGCATCGGAGCCGCCCAAGGTATTAGTCTCCCCGGCGATGAACGAGAAGCAGCTCTACCGCATGCGCGCCACGGCCTCCGGCCGCGAGGCGATCGCCCACGCTGAGCCAGGCTCCCGCTACGTCGATCGCGAGACCGGCGAGGAGATGGAGCCGGTCGCCAAGGTCCTCCCCCTGGCGCCCTCGGTCTCGTCGCTGCCGCGCAGCCCCGAGAACCTCCGCTCCTGCCGCCGCTGCGACCAGCTGATCGGCCTCGACGTCTCTGATTGCCCGTACTGCGGGCTAAGGCAAGAAGCGCTCTAAACAGTCGCGACTAGGGCTTCTTGACCAGCGTCGCGGTGTAGAGGAGCCGCGCGTTGGAGTAGTAACAGCCGTAGGTCTTGGTCTTGCCGACTCCCTGCTGCGGGTGGCCGCCCTGGATGTCTTCGCGGTTGATGCAGTGCTCGGGCAGGCGGCTGCCGCGCCAGGTGTTGTCAGCCGAGACGTTGAAGGCGAACATCGGCGCCCAGGTCGGGATCGTCAGCGCCACGACCTGGCCCTTGAGGACCGTGAGTGGGTGGTCGAGGGCGAAGACCGGGGTGCTGCCGAAGTAGGGATTGAGGATCTCGATCGGGCTCTGGCGGACGAGCGTGTATTTCGGCGGCTTGCTGTCCTCGACCGGGCGCAGGACCCCGATCCGGGCCTGCGACGGAGTTCCGAGGAAGTCATTGAAGAAGCCCACCTCATCGGTGGTCGTTTTGGTTTCTACCGTCGAGGGCTTGGCGAGGGTGATCGACCAGGCGACGATTTTGCCTTCGAAGGGAGCCTCGTAGGGACGCGGGATGCCGTCGGCGATCGCTTGGAACCCGGTTACGTGTCCCTCGACCCGGCAGGGGGTCAGCTCCTGCCCGTTGACGATTTCGCCCGGGCAGGATGCGGGCGGCGTTTCCGGGGTTTGGCCGAGGGTGACGACCCGGAGCGGCGCCGAGTCGGCGACGTTCGGAGCGGCGATGACGACGAGGCCCGCCAGCAGGCAGGCAGCGGCGATCAGCGCCCAGAGGCGCCCGAAGGTGGTTTTGGCTTCTGCGTGCGGCATCGATCAGGCAAACACGGGGTCGAGTCCCCGGTTGCGGCGCCAATCTTGGCGCCCGCGCCCGTCGGATGCGCCGCTGCGGAGCCTTTTGCACGATCCCGGCCAAGCGGCCCGACCGCGCCAGATAGGGTTGCGACGCCCGATGGACCCCGCCGCAAGCCAAGACGACTTCATCCCCGCCGGCCTCGCCGCCTTCGGAATCGAGGCCGACGAGATCGAGTTGGCGGTGATCAACGCCGCCCACCAGCTCTTCTGGCCGCCGATCCTCGAGCTGCTCTCGATCGACACCAGCGCCGTGCCGGTCGAGCGCAATCCCGACCTCTCGCAGGCGCCGCCGAGCCGATGAGCGAGGCGCTCGACCTGCCGCTGCGCGCGCAGGCGCAGGCGATCGCCGCCGGCGAAGCCGACGCGGCCGAGCTGCTGGAGGCAACCCTGCAGCGGATCGAGGAGCGCAACCCGGCGCTGAACGCGATCGTCGAGACCTTCCCGACCCACTCGCGGGAGATGCTCGCCTCCGCCCCCCAGGGCTCCCTGCACGGCGTCCCGGTCGTGATCAAGGACGAGTGGCCGCTGCCGTGGCGGGCGCAGCGCTTCGGCGCCGCCGACATGCTCGCCAATCCCGAGCCCGGCGAGTCCGCGCCCTACCGCGCCCTCCGCGACGCGGGCGCGGTGATCGTCGGCGTCGGCAATATGCACGAGCTCGGCGCCAGCAGCACCGGCAACGTCTCGGTCTACGGCCCGGCCCGGAACCCCTGGAACCCCGAGCGCTGCCCCGGTGGGTCCTCAAGCGGGCCTGCATCAGCGGTCGCCGCGCGCCTCGTCGCCGGCGCGGTCGGCGCCGATGGGGTCGGCTCGATCCGCTACCCCGCCGCCTACTGCGGGCTGACCGGCCTCAAGCCCACCTTCGGCCGCTCGGCGATGGCCGGCCACCACATGGCCGAGCTCTCGACCACGATCGTCTCCGGCGCCCTCTGCGCCGACGCCGCCGACTGCCGGTTGCTCGACTCGGTCCTCTTCGGTGAAGAGCTACAGGCGGGCAAGCCGCCGGCGCTGCGGATCGGCGTCATCCGCGACGAGCCTGCCGAGGACGTCGCCCCGGCCGTGCGCGAGGCCTGCGAGGCGGCGATCGAGGACCTGCGCGAGGCAACCGGCGGCGAGGTCCGCGAGGTCGAGCTGCCGGAACTGGCGGCGGCGACGCTGGCCACGGTCCTGATCGCCAACAGCGAGAGCCTCGGCAGCATCACCCCAGAGCGCCTCAACAGCCTCGACCCGGAGCTGAGCCCGCTCGGGCGCGGGCTGCTCAAGTACCGGGTGCTGCTGCCGGCGGTGGCGACGATCAAGGCCCAGCAGCTGCGGACGCTCGCCCGCCACACCCTGGCGAAGGTGTTCGAGGGGGTCGACGTGATCGCCTGGCCGACCGTTCCCGCGGTGGCACCGCCGCTGGAGGCGCCGATGGTCGAGCTGCCCTCCGGCACGCTCACCGCCGACGAAGCCAACGTCCGCGGCGGCGCACTCGCGAATCTGACCGGGATCCCGGCGATCAGCGTCCCGGTCGGCTCCTCCGATGGGCTGCCGATCGGCCTGCAGTTGCAGGCCGCCTGGGGGCGCGACGAGCTCCTGCTCGACGCCGCCGAGGCGCTCGAGCAGGCAAATGGGCGCCGTTGGGTCGAGGCGGTGCCGCCACCGGCGCGCGGAGCCGAGACCCTGGAGGCCTAAGCGATGGCGGCGATCGAGGTCGCGGGGCTCGAACGGGCTTTCGGCGATTTTCGGGCGGTGCAGGGGATCGACCTCGAGGTCGGCGAGGGCGAGATCTACGGCTTTCTCGGCCCCAACGGCGCCGGCAAGACGACGACGGTGCGGATGCTGACGACGCTGCTGCTGCCGACCGGCGGCGAAGCGAGCGTCGCCGGTCACGACGTCGTCGCCGAAGCGCGGCAGGTGCGGGCGACGATCGGCGTTGCCCTGCAGGAAGCGGCGCTCGACCCGCTGATGACGGGGCGGGAGCTGATCCGGCTGCAGGCGACGCTGCAGGGGCTGCCGCCTGCGGCGGGCCGCAAACGGGCCGACGCGCTGCTCGAACGGGTCGACCTCGCCGCCGCCGCCGACCGCCGCGTCGGCGCCTATTCCGGCGGCATGAAGCGCCGGCTCGACCTCGCCGCTGCGCTCGTCCACGAACCGCGGGTGCTCTTCCTCGACGAGCCGACCACCGGCCTCGACCCGGTCAGCCGGAAAACGATCTGGGAGGAGGTGCGGGCGCTGAACGACGACGGCACCACCGTCTTCCTCACCACCCAGTACCTCGAGGAGGCAGACCAGCTCGCCGACAACGTCGGCATCATCGACAGCGGCCGCCTTGTCGCCGAGGGGACGCCGGAGG
>VAYN01000025.1:21829-45380 GCA_005885405.1 Actinomycetota bacterium
GGGCGCCGTGGCCGAGGCCGAGCAGGTCTGCGGCGAGCTCGGCCGGCTGCTGCCGCCGAAGGACGACAAGCGGGTCCTGGTCGAGGTCGAGAACGGCAGCGCCGACATCCCGCGGGTGGTGCGGGCGCTCGACGAGGCCGGGATCGAGGTCGAAGGGCTGGAGTTGGTGCGCCCAACCCTGGACGACGTCTTCGTCGCCAAGACCGGTCACCACCTCGAAGGCGAGAAGAGCGAGGACGACAGCGGGGAGCGGGCGCCGGCGTGAGTGACCTGGCGGGGACGGCGCGGGTGGTGAGGGCGCTGGGCGCGCGCTCGATTCGACAGACCTTCCGCCGGCCGCAGTTGATCAGCCCGATCATCGTCTTCCCGACCCTGCTGCTGGCGATCCAGACCGGCGGTGCCGGCGCCGGGATCGAACTCCCTGGCTTCCCGCCGGTCCAGAGCTTCCTCCAGTTCATGCTGGCCGGGTCGATGATGCAGTCGATGATGCTGGCCGGCAACAGCGGCGGCATCGCCTTCGCGGTCGACATCGAGATGGGCTTCACCGACCGCCTTTTCGCCTCGCCGATCCCGCGCTTCGCGATCGTCCTCGGCCGACTCGCGGGGACGGCGGCGCTAGGGCTCTTCGCGGCGCTCTGGTTCCTCGCGATCGGGCTCATCTTCGGCGCCGAGATCGAGGGCGGCGTCCCCGGTGCGCTGCTGGCGATCGCGCTGGTCACCACCTCGGCGCTCGCGGTCGGCGGGATCGGCGCCGCGATCGCGCTGCGGACCGGCAGCGCCAGCGTCGTCCAGGGGCTCTTCCCGCTCGTCCTCGTCGTCCTCTTCCTCTCCTCGGCCTTCTTCCCCCAGGATCTGATGGTCGAGCCGGCGAAGACGATCGCCGAATACAACCCGCTCAGCTTCATTGTCGAAGGGGTGCGGGAGCCGATTATCGCCGGCATCGACCTCACCCAGACCCTGGAGGCGGTGGCGGCGATCGCCGGGATCGTCGTCCTCGGCCTCGTACTCAGCGCCCGCGCCCTCCGGCACCGGCTGCGGGTGGGCTGATGGAGGCGGCGGCGATTTCTCCCTGGCGGGCGAACCTGGCGACGGTCGGCGCCCTGATCGCGCGGGCGAAGAACGAGCTGGTGCGGGTCCCGGGTGCGGCGATCCCCGGGGTCCTGGCGCCGACGATCTTCTTCCTCGGGCTGAACGGCGTCTTCGGCAGCCTGATCCACCTCAACGGCTTCGACACCAACTCCTACGTCAGCTTCATCGTTCCCGTCAGCATGCTGCAGGGAGCCGGTTTCACCGGGGCCGCGGCCGGGGTCAACCTCGCCCGCGACTACGAGCAGGGCTGGGTCGACCGCCTCCTCGTCTCCCCCACCCCGCGCTGGGTTCTGCTCACCGGCAACGTCCTCGCCGCTAGCGTCCGCGCCTTCGTCCCCGCCACCTTCGTGCTGGCGATCGCCTTCGCGATCGGCGCCCCCTGGCCAGGCCTCGACGGGCTTCTCGTCACTTACCTGATGGTCGCGGCGATGGCCGCCGTCGCCGCCTGCTGGGGCTCGATGCTCGCCCTCCACTACAAGAGCCAGTCAGCAGCGCCGCTGATGCAAGCGGGGATGATGGGGCTGATCCTGCTGACGCCCGCCTACGCGCCGCTGGAACTGCTGCAGCCCTGGCTGGAGAAGGTCGCCGAAATCAACCCAGTCACCCACGTGGTCGAAGCGGCGCGCCAAGGCTTCGTCGGCTCGGTCACCTGGGCGGACACTTGGCCGGGGTTGCTGGCGCTGGCGGGGCTGTTGGCCGTGCTGGGGGCGCTGGCCCTGCGGGAGATGCGCCGCACGAATGTCTGAGCGGGAGACCGTCCTCGCCGAGACCGAGCGCGTCCTACGGCAGAACTGGGTCGTCGGCCGCCGCGGCGAAATCGACTTCAGCTACACCGAGCCGAGCCCCGGCCGCTATCCCTGGCAGTGGTACTGGGACTCCTGCTTCGCGGCGATCGTCTGGCGGCGCTTCGAGCCGGCGCGGGCGCGGGCTGAGCTGGAGAGCCTGCTGGCGCTGCAGCGGCCCGACGGATTCGTCGGCCACACGATCTTCTGGCGCAGCCACGTCCGCGGGGCGCGGCTGCTCTTCTACAACGTCGCCAGCCGCAGGACCGAGCAGACCGAGTCGATCCAGCCGCCGCTGCTCGCTTGGGCCTGGCGGATCGCCGTTGGCGACCCGAGCGAGGAGCCGCGGATCGCGAAGCAGATCGAGTGGCTGCGGACCAACCGCGACCTCGAGGGAGACGGTCTGCTCTGGATCGTGCAGCCGGACGAGTCCGGCCTCGACGCCTCGCCGAAGTTCGAAGAGGTCTGGGGATGGCGCGCGAACGGGCGGGTCGGCTTCCCCCTGCTGGTCCACCGCAACCGCAAGCACGGCTGGAACGCGCGGCGGATCCGCGACGCGGGAAAGCCCGTCCTCTGCGAAACGCTCGTCAACACGCTCTGGTCGCTGTCGCTGCAGGCGAGCGGGCAGCCCTCGGCGACGCCGGCCCTGGTCGAGCGGCTCTGGGACGAGCGACGCGGCCTTTTCGTCGACGAGGCGCAGCCAGGAGGGGTGCGGCCCCGGACCGTGACCTGGGCGTCGCTGGCGCCGCTGGCGCTGCCCGACCTGCCGGAGGCGATCGGGCGGCGCCTGGTCGAGGAGCACCTCCTCGACGAGAGCGAGTTCCTGACCCCAGTGGCGCCGCCCTCGGTAGCGGTCGGCGAGCGCACCTACGAACCGGGCGGCGGCCACGGTCCGATCCGCCGCTACTGGCGCGGCCCGACCTGGGTCAACTCGGCCTGGCTCGTCTGGCTTGGCCTGCGTCGGCTCGGCTACGAGGCAGAGGCCGAGCGCCTCGCCGACGGCGTCATCGGCGCCGTCGCCCGCGAAGGCCTGCGCGAGTATTACGACCCGCGGGACGGCAGGGGCATGGGGGCGAAGGACTTCGCCTGGTCATCGCTCATAGCCGAGCTGGCGGACCCGCCACCGAGGGACTATTTGTACCTGTAGGTGATTCGCCCACGATCCAGGTCGTATGGCGAAAGCTCGATCTTCACGCGGTCGCCGGGGAGGATGCGGATGTAGTGGCGGCGCATCTTTCCCGAGATGTGGCCGAGCACGTCGTGCCCGTTGTCCAGTTTGACGCGAAACATCGTGTTGGGGAGAGCCTCGGTGATCTCTCCCTCCATTTCGATCTTTTCCTCTTTGGCCATGCGCGCGGAGCGTATCTAACGGCGCAGGTGTTGGAGGGCACCTGCGCGATCAGTCACTTCGCCTGCGTACTGCGCGGCCTCCAGCTCGGCCAAGGCGGAGCCGAGCTCGGGCCCTGGCTCGATCCCCAGCTCGGCGGCGATCTCGTCGCCACGCAGCAGCGGTTGCGGCGGTCCCTCACGCCGCCAGTCGAGCGCGGCGGCGATCATCTCGCGGGCCAGCTGCAAGTGGGCGGCGACCATCTCAGGGGCGGCGATCGGGCCGGCGCCGCGGGCGGAGAGGCGGTCGGCGACGGTGAGCAGGGTGACGTCGACGGCGACCGGTTCGGTCGCCCGCAAGTAAGCGTGGACGCGCCGCGGCGACAGCGGCATCTCCGGGATCAAGAAGCCGAGGCGGAGGTGGTGCAGGGTCAGGCCCTGCAGGTGCTGGGTGAGCTTGCGGCTGGCGCGCAGGCGCTTGCAGATCCCGGCGATCACCTCCGCCCCCACCCGATCGTGGCCTTTGAAGCCGACGAAGCCGTTGAATTCGGCCTTCGTCGCCGGCTTGGCGATGTCGTGGAAGAGGGCGCCGAAGCGCAGCGCGGCGCGGCGGCTGATCTCGTCGGCGAGCGGCTCGTCGAGCAACGCCTCGACCTCGGCGGCGCGCTCGCCGGCGAAGCGCTCGAGGTCGGCCTCGACTTCGAGCGTGTGCTCGAGCACGGCAATCGTGTGGTCGTAGACGTCGAGGTGGTGGTTGGGGCCTTGCTCGACCCCGCGCAGGGTCTCGAACTCAGGGAGGACGGCAGCGGTAACGCCAAGCTCGCCCATCAGCTCAAGCCCGCGGAGGGGATCCGGTCCGCCCAGCAGCTGGCGCAGCTCGGCCAGCTGCCTCTCCCCTGCCGGGTCGGCGGCCCGGGGCGCAGCGGCGCGGGCCAGGTCCGAGGTGCGCGGCTCGATCTCCAGTTCCAGCTCGGCAGCCAGGCGCGGCGCCCGCAGCAGCCGCAGCGGGTCCTCGTCGAAGCTGCGCTCGGAGACGGCACGGAGGCGCCTGTCGGTGAGGTCGGTGAGGCCGGCATAGGGATCGACCAGCTCGCCACCGCCAAGGGGCGCCGCGATCGCGCCGATCGTGAAGTCGCGCTCCGCCAGATCGGCGTCGATCGTCTCTCCCCGCAAGGAGGTAACGTCGATCTGCCAGCCATGGCTCTTGGCCATGACGCGCCAGGTACCGAACTCGGCCGAGAGCTCGAACGCGTGCTCGTCGAGCTTCGACGCGATTGCCTTGGCGATGGTGCCCGGGTCACCGGCCACCGCGAGGTCGAGATCAGCGACCTCGCGGCCAAGGGCGGCGTCGCGCACCGCGCCGCCCACGATCCACACCTCCTCCGGTTTGGCCAAGGCACCGCGAACCGCGGCGACGACCGGCGCGTCGGCGAGGGACTCCGCGGTCAAGCGGACCGCCGCGGCACCCGCGCCGAGATCGCGCAGGTCACCTCGTAGTTGATCGTCTCCAACCGCGCCGCCATCTCCTCGGCGAGGATCGTCTCCTCGCCCTGGCTGCCGATCAGGACCGCCTCGTCGCCGGGCTCTACCTCGGTCTCGGGGCCAAGGTCGATCGTGATGTTGTCCATCGAGACGGTGCCGACGAGCGGGTGGCGCCTGCCGCCGACGAGAACCTCGGCGTTGTTGCTGAGGGCGCGGCGGACGCCGTCGCCGTAGCCGAGCGGGACGACGCCCACCCAGGTATCCACCGCCGCCTTCCACTTGCGGCCGTAGCCGGCGCTGGCGCCGGCGGGGAAGCGCTTGACGTCGGCGACGTGGGAGCGCAGCGACAGCGCCGGGCGCAGCCCCTGCTCGGCGGGGTCGCGCTGGAAGGGGTCAAGACCGTAGATGGCGACGCCGCAGCGAGCCATGTCGTAGTGGGAGCGTTTATCCCGCAGCACCGCGGCGCTGTTCGCAGCATGGACGGTTACATCGGGGTGCTCGGCCTTTACCGCCGTCGCCACCTCGTCGAAGCGACTGAGCTGCTCGTCGAAGTAGGAGGAGTCGGGTTCGTCGGCGGTGGCGAAGTGGGTCCAGACACCGGCAAGTTCGACGTCTGGATCCTCGGCGCAGGCCCGCACGAGGTCGAGCACCTCCTGCGCGTCGCGGTTCCCGAGCCGACCCATGCCGCTGTCGTACTTGACGTGGAGGCGGGCCGGGTGCCCGTGGGCGCGGGCGCGGTCGGCGATCAGGCGCCGGAAGTCCTCGCGCCAGACGGCAAGTTCGGAACCGGCGGAGATCGCCGTGTCCACCTCCTCGGCCGTCAGCGCCCCCATCGTCAGCAGCGGCACCTGCTGGAGGCGACGGCCGATCTGCTCGGCCTCTGCCGCAGTGGCAACCGCGAGCCGGGTCGCCCCCCCGGCGAGGGCCGCTTCCGCGCAGCCATCGGCGCCGTGGCCGTAGCCGTCGGCCTTGACCACGGCGCAGAGCTCGGTTCCGCCGCTCAACTCGGCGGCAAGCCGCGCGCAGTTGACGCGGACGGCGTCGAAGTCGATCCGGGCGGCAGCCCGCTCCATCGGGCTACTCCGGGTCGGCGACCAGAGCGGCGAGCGCGTCGGCCCTGGTGACCATGCCGGCCAAGTACCCGTCGGCGTCGATTACCGGCAGGTGGTTGTGGTGCTCGTCGGCGATTTTCTTCGCCACGCGGTCGACCGCCTCGTAGTCGTGGGCGACGATCGGGTCGGCGGTCATCAACTCGGAGACTTTGGTCGCGAACGCTTTCTCGAGCCGCTCCTCGAAGCGGCAGGTGGAGATCGGACTCCTCCTCGCTGAGGATCAGGTCGGACTCGCTGACGATCCCGACCACCTTGTTGCCGCTGTCGACGACCGGAATCGCACCGAGATCGCTCTTCGCGAGCAGGTCGATCGCTGCCCTGGCGTCATCGTCGGGGGTGACGGTCGGGACCTCGCGGTCCATGATCTCTCCAGCGGTCTTCATGGCCGCGAGGTTATTCGACCGGCCTGTCGGGGCGTATCCCGGCGGCGATCGAGGCGATCACGTCGGTGGCGATCACCGACTCGGCGGCTCCGACGCGCGCGGCGGCGTCCAGGCCAGCACGGGCGTGAGCGACGACGGCAGCGCAAGTGGCGGTGAAAGGGTCGTCGAAGCGGGCGAGGAAGGCGGCGGTCATCCCGGAGAGGACGTCGCCGCTGCCGGCGGTTGCGAGCGCCGGCGCCGAGATCGCATTGACCGCGGTGCGGGTGCCATCGGTGACGATCGTGTCCTCCCCCTTGAGGACGACGATCGCATTCGCGGCCGAAGCGGCCTCCTGGGCGGTGGCGAGCCGGTGGGCGTTGATCGTCTCGGAATCGCACTCGAGCAATCGACCCAGCTCTCCCGCGTGCGGGGTGAGGACGGTTGGGGCGTCGCGGCCTGCCAGGTCCCCGAGCCGACCGGCGAAAGCGTTGAGCCCGTCGGCGTCGAGGACGAGCGGGGCTTCGATCTTCGGCACCGCGTCGCGCGCGAGCTGGAAGGAGCCGGGGTCCTTTCCCAGCCCGGGGCCGAAGATCCCCGCTGCAGCGCGCTCGAAAGTACGAAGAACGGCCTTTTCCGATGCGGGCACGAGGCAGCCGTCACCGCCAGGGCAGGCAACCGACATCACCTCGGGCTGGGCAATCTCGAAAACGAGGTTGAGATCGGCGGGGACGGCGACGGTGGCGTAGCCAGCCCCGGCCCTGATCGCCGCCAGCGAAGCCATCCGAACCGCCCCCGTCAGCCCGCGGGAGCCACCGGCAATCGCCACCTGACCTGAAGTGAACTTGGTCGAGTGGGGCCCGCGGCGGGGAGCCAGAGCGAGCACCGCCGGGTCGACCTCCCCCGTCGTCGCCTCACCAGGCGCGCCGTCGGGAATCCCGATCGGCACCACCCGCAGCTCGCCGGTGTGCCACTTCCCGGGCGCGACCCGCTGCCCGACCTTGGCCGCGTGGAAGCCGACGGTGACGGCGGCCTCGACCGCCTCACCCTCGACCTCACCGGTCGACGCATCAACGCCGGAAGCGATGTCGCAGGCAACCACCGGAGCCCCACACCCATTGATCGCCCCGATCGCCGCCGCAGCAGGCTCCCGCGGCGCCCCTTCAAATCCGGTCCCGAAGATCGCGTCGACGACGGCTCCGGATCCAGCCAGTCGCCCGAAAAGATCACCCTCGACCAGATCCCCCCCAGAGCGCTCGTAGTTGATCCCCGCATCCCCCCGAAGCTCCTCTCCCGGCCAGAGCAACAACACATCCACCTCGAACCCCATCGCCCGCAGCAACCGAGCCGCCACGAACCCATCCCCCCCGTTGTTCCCCTTCCCGCAAACCACCCGCACGGGCCCATCGAGAGCCAGCCCAGCCACAGCCTCAGCCACGGCTCTGCCGGCAGCCTCCATCAACTCCAGCGAAGGAACCCCAAGCTCCTCAATAGCCCACCGATCAACCCCCCGCATCCCCTCGGCGTCGTAAAGCGACTTCAGCCAGCTCTCCATGCGCTCAGCCTATGACGAACGACAAATCCTGTCGCTGGGCGGGAGGGGGTGCCCCCTGGCCGACCGGCGTCCTGTTCCTCGCCCTATCCACTCCAAGAGAGACGACACGCGTCCGGCGAGGAACCCAGGAAGGTCAGGGGGCACCCCCTCCCGCCCTACCGAAAGCCGCCCGAACGTCTACTTGACGCCGACGATCAGCTTCGCCGTAGCGAGCTCATCCGACGCTTCGGACCCCAGCGCCAGGTAATCGATCTTCCGCAGGTACTGCTCTGCTTCTTCGAACCCTTCGTCGCCGGGCATCAGGTTCTTGGCGAGCCGGAGCGCCGCGGGGCCGCTGACGAACATTGCCGGCGGGGTACTGCCGAGGGCTTCGAGCGCTTCCTTGTACGGGGCCGAGTCGGCGAGGGTCTTGCCGGATTCCTGGAAGCTCGCGAGGGTCGGTGCGAGGCCGTAGCCGATCGCGATCCGACTTCCCTTGGCGACAACGACCACCGGCTGGCGACCAAGTTCAGGGGCGCGGATCGAGAAGCCGCTGGCGCCCTTGCTGATCTGGGTAATGCCGGGCGTGCCGGTTGAGCGCAGGAAAAGGCCGATGTTGTTGACCGTGTTCTTCGCCTGCGTTTCGTCATCGGTGGCCATGATCACGGCGCCGCCGAGGGTCTTTTCACTGTTGCCGGTGACGTAGCCGCCGACGTCGCCGATCGAAGAGGCGATCGATTCGAGGTCGATGCCGGCCTGCTTCAGCGCCTTCTTCAGCTGGTTCGGCGGGATCTCGCCCGGGATCCCTTCCTTGTCGATCTGGTCGATGCCTTCGTTGAAGCGCTTGCCGAATTCGGCCGAGGCGAAGGCGGCAACCGAGGTGGCGGGGAGCGACCCGAGCAGCTCCGAGGCGTCGCCCGAAGGCGGGTTGTCGCCGCTGACGTCAGTGCTGAGGTCGATCTCGATCTGGTCGGAGCCGGGGACGAGGCTGGCGACCGCGGTCGCTTCGTCCGGTTCGATCCCGACGGCGTCGAGGAAGGTTTCGGTTTCGGCGTCGATTTTGCCGCCGGCTTCTTCGATCAGTCCGCCGATGTCGGCGAAGACGTCGGCGGCGCTGTCCTCCGGCGCCTGCGAGATGGCGGCGCTGAAGTCCTCGTCGGCGGCGAGGTTCTCACCATTAGAGGCGTCGACCATCGCTTTGAAGGTGGCTTCGTCTTCGGCGAAAGCGACTAGGCCGTCGAAGACGCCAATCGTGGTTTCGTCTTCCTGCACCTTGAAGTCGACTCCGTCGTAAGAGCCGTCCTCGGCGGTTTCATCCTTGTCGGCCTCGATCTTCTCGTTAACGAAGTCGCGGGCGGCGTCTTCGTCTGAGGTCTGGATCGCGGCGCCGTAGCTTTCGAAGTCTTCGTCTTCGTAGTCCTGGAGGAAGATGCCGCCTTCCTCCCCGAGCCAGGGCTCGACTTCCTTTTCGTAGTCGAACTCTTCGCCTTCGTCGGCGGCCTCGCTTTCGAGTTCGCCGATGATCAGGTCGCCGAGGTCGTCGACACCGGCGATCTTCTGCGCCAGCGCCTCGATGTTCGCCTTCGTTTCCCCTTCAGGTCGAACAGTGAAGCCGATGAAGACCGGCGCTTTGGCGGGGGCAACACTCGCCGGATCGGTTTCGCCGCTGCCGCCGTCGTCCGAGCTGCCGCAGCCGGCGGCGACGAGCGCGGCGAGGGCCACGAGCAGGACTGAAATGAGAAGGCGAAGCTTCACGGAGGCGGGCATCCTAGCGACCGTTTTGGACGAGTTCATTCGACCAGCCGCCGGCCGGACGAATTGTCACTCGACGGTGACGGTCTTGGCCAGGTTCCGTGGCTGGTCGACGTTGAGGCCGCGCTTGCGGGCGATGTCGTAGGCGAGCAGTTGCAGCGGCAGAATCGCGACGATCGGCTGCAGGATCCAGTCGGTGGCGGCGACCTCGATCGTCTCGTCGGCGACCTCGGCCACCCGCCTGTCGCCGGCAGTGGCGATCCCGATCGTTTGCGCGCCGCGGGCGCGCACCTCCTCGACATTGGAGAGGACCTTCTCCAGGACCGGACTCTCGGTAGCGATGCAGATCACCGGCGTCCTCTCGTCGAGCAGGGCGATCGGCCCGTGCTTCATCTCGCCGGCGGCGTAGGCGTCGGTGGGGATGTAGCTGATCTCCTTCAGCTTCAGCGCTCCCTCGAGGCAGATCGGGAGGCCGATGTGGCGGCCCAGGTAGAGGAAGAACTCCTTGTCGCCATGCGCCTCAGCAATCGCCCGGGCTGGCTCCTCGGCTACGGCCAAAGTCTCTTCCATCTTCGAAGGCAGGCTCTTCATCTCGGCGACCAGCTCCGCCAGCCGCTGCGCCGGCAGCGTCCCCCGCAGCTCGGCGATTCGCAGGCCCAGCAGGTACATCGCTGCGACCTGGGCGACGAAGGTCTTGGTCGCGGCGACGCCGATCTCCAGCCCCGCCCGCGTGTAGAGGACGGCGTCGGCGTCCCGGGTCGCCTGGCTGCCCATGATGTTGGTGACGGCGAGCACGGTGGCGCCGGCGTCGCGGGCCAGCCGCATCGCCGCCAGGGTGTCGGCGGTCTCGCCCGACTGGGTAATCCCGATCACCAGGTCCCCCGGCCCCACGACCGGGTTGCGGTAGCGGTACTCGGAGGCGATGTCCATCTCCACCGGCACCCGCGCCCACTCCTCGATCGCGTAGCGACCGACGAGGCCGGCGTGGTAAGAGGTGCCGCAAGCGACGATCACGATCCGTTTCGCCTCGCGCAGGAACTCGTCGGAGAGGTCGACGTCGGAGAGGTCGACCCCGTCGGCCTCGGGTAGGCGGTCGGTCACGGTCTCGGCGACGGCGTCCGCCTGTTCGTGGATCTCCTTCAACATGAAGGTCTCGTAGCCGCCCTTCTCGGCGGCGTCGGCGTCCCAGGTCACCTCTTCGGTGCCCCGCTCCACCGGGTTGCCCTCGGTGTCGGTCACCCGCACTGCGCCGGCTTCGATTTCGACGATCTCGCCGTTTTCGATCGGCATCGCCGTGCGGGTGTCGGCGAGGAAGGCGGGGATCGCCGAGGCGAGGAAGGCCTCGCCCTCGCCGAGACCGGCGACCAGCGGGCACTCCTTGCGGGCGCCGACCAGGCGCCCGGGCTCGTCGGCGTGCATGGCGACGAAGGCGTAGTGGCCGCGCAGCTCGGCGTAGGCGGCGCGGACGGCAGCGGCGAGGTCGCCGTCGTAGTGACGCGCGATCAGGTGAGCGACGACCTCGGCGTCGGTCTCCGAGGTGAAGTCCTGGCCTTCGTCCTGGAGGCGGCGGCGCAGCTCCGAGTGGTTCTCGACGATTCCGTTGAGGACGATGTGGACGCGGCCGGAGCTGTCGTCGTGCGGGTGGGCGTTGGCCTCGGTGACCCTGCCGTGGGTGGCCCAGCGGGTGTGGGCGATCCCGGTCTCGGCCGGAGGCAGCGCCCCGGCGCCGTTGTTCGCGCGGGCCTCGACCGCCGCCCGTAGGTTCGCCAGGTTGCCGACCGCGTGGACGCTCTCAACTTCGCCGTCGGCGAGCACGGAGAGACCCGCCGAGTCATATCCCCGGTATTCGAGCTTTTCCAGCCCTGAGAGCAAGAGCTCCTCGCAGGGGCGGGCGCCCACATATCCAACGATGCCGCACATAGAAGGCGAGTAAGGGTAGAGGGCGGCGCTCGCCGGAGCTCTAGGCGAGCTCGGCGCGGACGAGATCCGCCAGGCGCTGCGCGGTTCCCTCGGCCTCGTCGGCGGTGGGCGCCTCGACCATCACCCGGACCAGGGGCTCGGTCCCCGAGGGACGCAGGAGGACGCGGCCGCGGCCCTCTAGCCCCTCGCCCTCGCGCTCGACCGCCTCCCAGACGGCGGTGGCGCCGGCGATCGCCTCGCGCTCGGCGACCTTGACGTTGATCAGGACCTGCGGCAGCTTCTCCATCGGGACGGCATCCTCGAGGCGAGCCCCGCCTAGCTCTCGCATCGTCATCAGCGCCGCCGCGATCCCGTCGCCGGTGGAGACGAAGTCGGAGGCGATGATGTGGCCGGACTGCTCGCCGCCAAGTGGCCAACCGCGGCGGTTCATCTCGTCGATCACGTAGCGGTCGCCGACCTGGGTCACCGCGACCTCGATCCCCGCCTCCTCCATCGCCTGATGGAAGCCGAAGTTGCTCATCACGGTGACGACGACGCCGCCGTTCAGCTCGCCCCGCCCCGCCATCCCTCGGGCGGCGAGGGCGATCAGCTCGTCGCCGTCGTGGACGCGGCCGGAGCCGTCGACGGCGAGGACCCGATCGCCGTCACCATCGAAGGCGAAGCCAATCTCCGCCTCGGAGGCGGCGACCCGCTCGGCCAGCGCCTCGATGTGGGTGGAGCCGCAGCCGGCGTTGATGTTGCGGCCATCGGGCTCGACCCCGATCGTCTCGACCTCGGCGCCGAGGCGCTCGAAGATCGCCGGCGCAGCGCGGAAGGTGGCGCCATGGGCGCAATCGAGGACGACCTTGCGGCCGGAGAGGTCGAATGGGAAGGCAGCCTCAAGCTCCCGCAGGTAGTCGTCGAGGCCGCCGTTCAGCTCGCGCACGTGGCCGGCCTGCTCGGCCGCCGGCGCCTCCTCGATCAGGGCCTCAATCCGCGCCTCGGCCTCGTCGGCGAGCTTGACCCCGCGGCCATCGAAGAACTTGATCCCGTTGTCGTGGAAGGGGTTGTGGGAGGCGGAGACGACGGCGGCAAGGTCGAGACCAAGGCGGCGGACGAGGATCGCCGCCGCGGGCGTCGGCAGGACTCCGCCGAGGAGCGCATCGCCACCGGCGGCGGCGATTCCGGCAGCCAGCGCCGACTCCAACATCGGGCCCGACTCGCGAGTGTCGCGGACGATAAGCACCTGCGGGCGCTGCGCCTCCAGCGAAGCGGTCGTTGCCCGGCCCAGGGCGGTCGCCAACTCGGCGGTGAGGAAGGTGCCAGCCTCCCCCCGGACCCCGTCGGTTCCGAAGAGCTTGCGCGCGGTCGTCAAGCCGCCCTCGTCAGCGCTTGCTGAACTGAGGCCGCTTACGAGCCTTCTTCAGACCCGCCTTGCGGCGCTCCTTGACGCGCGCGTCGCGGGTGAGGAAGCCGCGGCGCTTGAGGTCGCCACGAAGCTCGGAGTCGATCTCCGTCAACGCCCGGGCGATTCCGTGGCGGACGGCGCCAGCCTGGCCGCTAATGCCCCCGCCGTGAACACGGACGCGGACGTCGACGTTGCCCTCGTAGCCGGAGACCGCGAGCGGCTGCTTGGCCATCGTCTGGTGCAGGGGCCGCGGGAAGAACTCCTCAAGGCTGCGATTGTTGATCGTGATCTCGCCTTTGCCGGGAAGCAGGGTGACGCGGGCGATCGAGCTCTTGCGCTTTCCGGTAGCGAGGAAGCGAGCGCCTTTCTCCATTTTCGCCGGGGCGCGACTCGCGGCGGTGTCGTCCTCCTCGGTCGCGGCCAGCGCGGCTTCGCGCCGCGCTTTCTCCTCTTCCTCGGCTTCCAGGCGGGCGCGCTCTTCGGCGCTCAGCTCGGGTTTGTCCGGCTCGACCAGGATCGGCTCGAGGTCGGCGCCGGGGATGACGTCTTTTTTCTTCTCCTCGGCTTTGGGCTTCTCAGCCTCGGGCTCCTCGGCGGCCTCCTCGGCCTGCTCGGGCTCGGGGGGGGCCTCCTCGGTCTGCTCGGCGACGACGGGCTCCTGGTCGGCCTCGGGAGCGGTGACCTCCTCGGCTACCGGCTCCTCGTTGACCTCGGCCTGGGGCTCCTCATTTGCCTCGGCCTGGGGCTCGTGCTCCTCGGTCGTCTCGTCTTTGCGCTGCTCGTCGTCCATCAAGTTCAGTCGGTCTCCATCGGTTTCGGCTGCTGCGCCGCGTGTGGGTGGTCCGGACCGGCGTACACCTTCAGCTTCGTTAGTTGCTGGCGGGCGAGGCGGTTGCGCGGCAGCATCCCCTTCACGGCCTTGCGGATCACTTCCTCCGGCTTGCGGTCGAGCATCTCGCCGAGCGTCCGGGACTTGATCCCGCCGGGGTAGCCGCTGTGGCGGTAGTAGGTCTTCTGCGCCAGCTTGTCGCCGGTGACCCGGATTTTCTCCGCGTTGATGACGACGACGAAGTCGCCGGTGTCGATGTGCGGGGTGTACTCCGGCTTGCGCTTACCGCGCAGGGTGTCGGCGATCTGCGTCGCCAGCCGGCCCAGGGTCTTACCCTCGGCATCGACGACGTACCAGTCGCGCTGGCGGTTGGCGGGAGTGGCTACAAAGGTCTTCATCGCGCAAAAACCGCGCGGCTCTTCCCACGCGGCCGGGGGATGATAGCCGCATCGCGACCCGCAGGGGTCTCCGAAGGGTTGCTTATACTGCCGCCCGAGCAATAGCCGAATCCCGTGCAGGCCACTGTGCGGGAGCGGAGGAACCGAAGAGGCCTTGCAGGTCTCAGGGGCGAATCGGACGAAATCAGTCCGTAGCGCAGCTCTTTCAGCGCGAGCCCGTCAGCTAACTCCGCAGGCGATGGAAAGAGAGGGCTTAGCGGTTTGGACAAAGGGTTCGTCCGGCGCAGCGTGGCCGGCCAGATATGCGTAGCGGCCTTGGTCGCGGTGCTCGCCTGCTTCACCGGCGCGGCCGCGGCGACCACTGGCGGTGCCGGTACGCCGGGCGCGGCGCCAACCGCCAAGGGCAGCCCTGACGGAGCCCCCGCCGCCTCGCCGAGCGCGGGAGCGATCTCCCTTGTCGCCGGCGCCACCAGCCCGCGCAAATCCTTCTACTTCGGCTACCGCTACCCCCGCCTCAGCTACACGATCGCCAGCACGCAGGCTGAAAACGACCTCCAGATCGACGTCGTCAACTCGGCCGGCGAAGTCGTTAAGACCTTCTACCGGGAAAACGTCGCCCCGGATGTCGAGAACAAGGTCCGCTGGGACGGGACGACGAGCGAAGGCCGCCCAGCCCGCAACGGCCGCTACAGCTTCCGGATCAGCCCGCAGTCCCCTACCGCCACTGCTCCGGCCGCGCGCAAGGCCTCGAGCTCGACCACCCTTAGCCTTGCCTTTGCCTTCTACGGCTACGCCTTCCCGATTCTTGGTGGCCACGAATATGGGATGAGCGCCGGCCGCTTCGGCGCCGGCCGCAGTGGCCTGCGGCACCCCGCTCGTCGCCGCCCGCGGCGGCAAGGTCCAGTACTCCGGTTACCAGGGCGCCGCTGGCAACTACGTCGTCATCGACGGCCGCGGCACCGGCAACGACTTCATGTACGCGCACCTGGCGGAACCCTCGCCGCTCGCCACCGGCGACACGGTCCGCACCGGGCAGCCGATCGGGGTGGTCGGTGAAACGGGCGACGCCAGCGGCTGCCACCTCCATTTCGAGATGTGGGGCGCGCCCGGCTGGTACGAGGGAGGGTCGCCGTTCGACCCCCTCGGCTACCTGGAAAAGTGGGACGCCTACTCCTGAGGGCGCCCGCAACCAGGGAAACGCCACTTTTAGAAGAACCTCGTGTTCTAGATTGATCTAGCTGAATGGTCTATACGTATTTGGTGTAACTGCGAACGCAGCAGTACTGACCATCTCACCCAAGGAGCGGATCATGAAGGAGCCAGTTCCCGATCTCATCGACCAACGCCTCGTCCGGTCGCTCGCACATCCCCTCCGCATTCGCATTCTCGAGCTCCTCACCGATCACGTGGCAAGCCCGAACGCGATCGCAAACGAACTGGAGGCAGCCCTCGGCGACGTCGCCTACCACACGCGAGCGCTCGATCGCTATGGCGCCCTCGAGCTGATCGAAACGGCGCAGCGGCGGGGGGCGACCGAGCACTTCTACAAGGCAAAGCCCGGCGCCTTCGTCGGCGGCCCGCTCTGGCGCAAAGTCCCGAAATCGCTCCGCGGCGGTATTTCGGGAGCGACTCTGCAGACCTTCCTCGACAAGGCAATCGCCGCCCTAGAGGCCGGCACCCTCGATGGCCGCGAGGACACCGTCTTCCGCTGGATGCCGCTCCACCTCGACGAACGGGGCTGGAAAGAGGTCGTCGCGATCATGGAAGAGGCAACCAAACTGATGCTCGCCGCCCACCTCCGCAGCCAGGATCGGCTCGCGGAGAACGGAGGCAAAGGAGCGGTCTCGACGGTCGTAGGTCAGGCGGCTTTCGAGACTGCGAAGTCGGTCGAAGCGGCTTAGGTAGGGAGGGTGTCGGTGGGGGTCCCCTGGGCGCAGCTCGGCGGGTCGGCGTTCTGTTGCTAACGCCCCATCGTGGCTGGCCCGCCTCGTGCTAAGTGCCCAGGAGACCCCCACCGACACCCTCCGCGACAGCTGTCCTGCTTCGGGATTTTGCGGTCTCGGTAAAGAACTGAAGTTCAGAGACTGTCGCTGGGAGGGACGGGTGTCCCCTGGCCGACCGGCGTCATGTTCCTCGCCCTATCCACTCCTAGAGAGATGCCACGCGCCGGCGAGGAACCCAGGGAGGTCAGGGGACACCCGTCCCTCCCTACCGCAAGCGGCCCGCTACTCCCACTCGATAGTCGCCGGCGGCTTTGAGGAGATGTCCAGCGCTACGCGGTTGACGTCGCGGATCTCGTTGATGATGCGGTTGGAGACGCGCTCGAGGAGGTCGTAGGGGAGGCGGGCCCAGTCGGCCGTCATCGCGTCGTCGGAGGTGACGGCGCGGATCACGATTGGGTAGGCGTAGGTGCGGCCGTCGCCCTGGACGCCGACCGAGCGGACTACCGGGAGGACGCAGAAGGACTGCCAGAGCTGGCGGTAGAGCTCCGCGGCGCGGATCTCCTCCTGGAGGATCGCGTCGGCGGCGCGGAGGATGTCCAGCCGCTCTTTGTTGACCTCGCCGCCGACGATCCGGATCCCGAGGCCGGGGCCGGGGAACGGCTGGCGCCAGACCATCCGCTCGGGCAGGCCAAGCTCGGCGCCGACCGCCCGCACCTCGTCCTTGAAGAGCATCCGCAGCGGCTCGACCAGCTCGAACTCGAGGTCGTCGGGGAGCCCGCCGACGTTGTGGTGGGACTTGATCGTCGCCGCGTGGTCGGAGCCGCCGGACTCGATCACGTCGGAGTAGAGCGTGCCCTGGACGAGGTAGCTGACGTCCTCGAGCTTGGCCGCCTCCTCCTCGAAGACGCGGATGAACTCGGTGCCGATGATCTTCCGCTTCGTCTCGGGATCCTCGACCCCGGCGAGTTTGGCGAGGAAGCGCTCTTCGGCGTCGACGTGGACGAGCGGGATCCCGAACTGGCTGAAGGCCTCGACCACCTGCTCGGCCTCGTTCATCCGCATTAGCCCGTGGTCGACGAAGACGCAGGTGAGCTTGTCTCCCACCGCCTTGTGGACGAGCAGCGCCGCGACCGAGGAGTCGACGCCTCCGGAGAGGCCGCAGATCACCTTGCCGTCGCCGACCTGCGCCTGGATCTTCTCCACCTGCTCGGCGATCACCGACTGCGGCGACCACTGCTCGGTGCAGCCGGCGACGTCGCGGAGGAAGCGGGTGAGGATCTCGGTCCCGTAAGGGGTGTGGACGACCTCGGGGTGGAACTGGATCCCGTAGAGGCCGCGGTCGGGAAACTCGTAGGCGGCAACCGGGGAGCCGGGGCTGGAGGCGAGGGCGGTGAAACCCTCGGGCGCCTCGAAGACGGCGTCGCGGTGGCTCATCCAGCAGCTCTGCTCCTCCGGCAGCCCGCCGAGCAACTGGCCGCCGTCGTCGCGGAGGACGAGGTCGGTGCGCCCGAACTCCCCCGTCTCCGCCGACTCAACCCGGCCGCCGAGGGCAAGCGCCATCGCCTGCATCCCGTAACAGATGCCCAGGGTCGGAATCTCGAGGTCGAGCAACTGGGTCGGGAACTTCGGCGCTTCGGGCTCGTAGACCGAGGCGGGCCCACCAGAGAGCACCAGCCCCTTCGGCTTGCGCTCGCGGATCTTCTCCAGCGGGGTATTTGCCGGCAACAGCTCCGCGAACACTCCACATTCCCGGATTCGACGGGCGATCAGCTGCGAGTACTGGCCGCCGAAGTCGAGGACCAACACCTCCTCGACCGCGCGCGTGTCCTCCGCGGGCAGCTCGCCGCCAGGCTCGACGATCGGTTCGTCGCCGATCCTGGCGGCTACCTGCTCAGTCATCCGAGACGGCTACTCCAGTCGAGACGGCGGCCCGCCCGTTCGAACCCATCCCGACCGACTGCTCGTTCTGGAGCTTCTTGCCCTCGCTCATGAGGGCCGGCGCGACCATCACCTCGGCCCGCTGAAAGGAGCGGATGTCCTCGTAACCGCAGGTCGCCATCGAGGTTTTCAGCGCCCCCATCAGGTTGAAGGTGCCGTCGTTCTCTTTGGCCGGACCGAGGAGGATCTCCTCCATCGTCCCGTCCTGCTTGGTCGAGACGCGGGTGCCGCGCGGCAGCGAGGGATGGAAGGTCGCCATCCCCCAGTGGAAGCCGCGGCCGGGGGCCTCTTTGGCCCGGGCCAGCGGCGAGCCGATCATCACCGAGTCGGCGCCGCAGGCGATCGCCTTGGAGACGTCCCCCCCGGTCCGCATGCCGCCGTCGGCGATCACGTTCACGTACTCGCCCGTCTCCAGCATGTGCTGGGCGCGGGCGGCGGCGACGTCGGCGATCGCCGTCGCCTGCGGGACGCCGATGCCGAGGACGCCGCGGGTGGTGCAGGCGGCGCCGGGCCCGACGCCGACGAGGACGCCGACAGCGCCGGTCCGCATCAGATGCAGCCCGGTCGAGTAAGAAGCGCAGCCGCCGACTACGGTCGGGACCGGCACCTCGGCGATGAACTCCTTCAGGTTCAGCGGCTCGACCGTGGTCGAGACGTGTTCGGCCGAGATCACCGTGCCCTGGATGACGAGGATGTCGAGGCCGGCCTCGACCGCCACCTCGTAGTACTCGCGGACTTTCTGCGGCGTCAGCGAACCGCAGACGACCGCGCCCCGCGCCTTGATTTCCTCGACCCGCTTGGCGATCAGCTCGGCCTTGACCGGCTCGGTGTAGATCTCCTGCATCAGCCGCGTCGCTTCGTGCTTGGGAGCGGCGGCGATCGCCTCCAGCCTCTCCTCGGCGTTCTCGAAGCGAGACCAGATCCCCTCCAGGTTCAAGACTCCGAGCCCACCGAGCTCGTTGACCCGCACAGCGGTATCCGGCGAGACGACCCCGTCCATCGCCGAGGCGACGAGCGGAATCTCAAAGCGATAGGGACCCAGGGTCCAGCTGACATCGATGTCGTCGGGATCGCGCGTTCTACGGGAAGGAACGATGGCGATGTCGTCGAATCCATAAGCCCGGCGCCCCTTCTTGCCGCGGCCGATTTCGATTTCCAAGTTAATCCTCCAAGGCGTGGCGTTGAACCACTGAGCCTACACTTCGGCGGGGACCTCCAAATCGTGGACCGAGACCTCGCCGAGCAGGCGCTCGACCTGGTTGCGGTCGACGGTGCCGGCGCCGAAATGCTGGGTCGACTCGGCGCCGCAGGCGACCCCATAGGCGAGGCAGTCCTCGGGGGAACGGCCCTCGTAGCGGGCAGCGACGTAGCCGGCGACGAAAGCGTCGCCGGAGCCGACCGAGGAAACCGGCTCCAAGGGCTCGGTGTGGACCTCGAGCAAACGCCGGGAGCTGCCCTCGCCGACGGCGGCGACGCAGCCGTCGGGGCGGGTAATCGCCGCCTCGGTCGCTCCCAGCCGGACCAGCTCCAGCAGGCCCTGGGCGAGGTCGGAGCGGTCGGCGAACTCCTGCCCGACCAGCTCCTCGGCCTCGGCCTCGTTCGGGGTCACCATCGAGGCGCCGGCGCGCACCCCCGCCAGCATCGCCTCCCCCTCGGCGTCAAGGACGACGGGGACGCCGCGGCGGCTGAGGTCGTCGACGAGGCGCGCGTAGAGGTCGTCACCCGCACCAGGCGGGAGCGAGCCGGCGAGAACGCAGATCTTCGCCCCGCTCGCGAGGTAGCCGATCCGGTCGAAGAGGCGCTTCACCTCCTCGGCGCTGACCGCGGGGCCGCGCTCGTTGATCTCGGTCTGTTCGCCCGAGGTCGGGTCGATCACCGCGAGGTTGATCCGGGTCTCCGAAGCGATCCGGGTGAAGTCGGTGAGGACCGACTCCTCGTGCAGCTGTTCGAGCACCCGGGTGCCCGTCGGGCCGCCCGCAAAGCCGGTGGCGATCACCGGGCGGCCGAGCAGGCTGAGGGCGCGGGCAACGTTGATCCCCTTGCCGCCAGCGACGGTGCGACTCTCGACCGCGCGATGGCGGCGGCCGAGGCGGAAATTCGGAACCGCGACGGTGCGGTCGATGGCCGCGTTCAAGGTCACCGTCAGGATCACCTGGACTTCACCCGATTTCTGCTCCTGGACTCGTTTCCGCGGGCCAGCCGGCGCCGCAGCGCCAGCCCGCAGATGAGTATCACGAAGATTGCGATCGCGATAGGGATCAAGTTGTCCGCGACGAAGCTGCGGGCCTGGTCGAAGGTGCTCGCCTCCGCGACCTTGCGGCCAGCCTCAAGCGGGACAACACCGGCCTTGCGCCCGGCAACGAAGACCGTCGCAGAGCCGAGGCGGGCGCCGCGGCCGATCGGGCCCTCGACCTCCTCCGGCGCCCGCACCCGCACCTCGATCTTCTGGCCGCGGCGGACGCCGACCTGGAGCGAGCGCGAGGCCCGCAGCGGCAGATGGCCGCCCGAGTAGCGGATTTCCGGTTCGGCAAGCTCCTGGCCGGCCCGCACCGGCAGCTGCCGCCGGTACTGGGAGAAGCCCCATTCGAGCAGCGCCAGGTTGTCGGTGAAGCGGGATTCTTCGGTCGGGGCGCCGATCGCCACCGAGACCAGGCTGACGCCCTTTTTTTGCCCGGAACCGACGAGGACGTAGCCGGCGTCGAAGGTGTGGCCGGTCTTGACGCCGGTCGCCCAGGGGGCCATGTAGAGGAGGTCGTTGAGGGTGTCGATTCGCCGCGGCGGCCGCAGACTGCGCAGCAGCGCCGTCTCCGAGTCGGCGATCTTGGCGAAGGCGCGCTGGCGTAGCAGCCGGCGCGCCAGGGTGGCGAGGTCGCTCGCCGAGGAGTAGTTGCCGCGCTGGTCGAGCCCGATCGGGTTCGCGTAGTGCGTGTCGGAGAGGCCGAGGGCGGCGGCGTAGCGGTTCATCTGCCGCACGAAGCGGGCCTGGGAGCCCGCCGCGGCGACCGCGAGCGTGTGGGCGGCGTCGTTGCCGCTGACCAGGATCAGCCCGTAGAGGAGGTCGCGGACGCTCACCCTCTCCCCCGTCCGCAGGCCCAGTAGGGACTCGCCGTAGATCGGCGAGTAAGGGGCGGCGCGGACGATCTTCTCCAGCGGCAGCTCCCGCATCGCCACGTACGCGGTCATCAGCTTGGTCGTACTGGCGATCGCAAGGTGCTCGCGGGCGGCGTGGGAGGCGAGCACGTCGCCGCTGCGGGCGTCGACGACGATCCAGGACTTCGCGTAGATCCCCTGTGGGCCGGTGGGCGCCGCCGCGGCTTGCGGGACGAGCCAGAGCGCCAGCGCCACCAACAGCGCAGCGATGGCGCCGTGGCGCCGTTGACTCACTTGAGCTGCAGCGTCTGGCCGGCGATCAGGATCTGGGGATCCACTTCGGGGTTCAGCGCCAGGATCTCGGCGACCGGGACCCCGGTCTTGTGGGCGATCGCGGTCAAGGTGTCTCCCGATTCGACCGTGTAGGTCTTCGCCTTGGTCCGCTGCTTCTTCTGCTTGTGCGCGGGCTCGGAGCTGTGCTCTCCCCCCTTCGAGGAGGAGTCGCTGTTCATCGCCGTCGCGACCACGCCGACGACGACGATCACCGCCGCCACGAGGGCGAGGGCGGCGAGGAGACGAGATGCGGCGCTGGAGCGTTTTTCCATGGGACCGAGTGGATGGATCGGGTTGGGGCGGGCTGATCGTAGTAGCGAACGACGTCTTCAGGCGGTCGATATGTCCCAGACCGTCTGCCGCAGGCGCTCGGCGGCGGCAGCGGGGTCCGGGTCGGCAGCGATCCCGCGCGAGGCGGCGACGAGGCCGGCGGCGCGCCCCGCGGCGAACGCCGCCCCGAGCAGCTCCGGCTTGCCGCCCTGGGCGCCGACCCCGGGGATGAGGAAGATCGAGCGCGGCATCAGCTCTCGCATGCGAGCGAAGTGCTTGGGCTCGGTGGCGCCGACGACCGCGCCCATGCCGCTTAGGCCGGACTCCCCAAGGAGGCGCCCGGAGAGCTCGTCGACGAGGCCGGCGAGCCGCTCGTGTAGCGGCGCTTCGGGCGCCGGCAGGTCCTGCAGGTCCGCGGCGCCGGGGTTGCTGGTGCGGACCAGCGCGAACATCCCGGCTCCCGCCTCGGCGGCGGCGACGAGGAGCGGCTCTAGCGCGTCGCGCCCGAGCAGCGGGTTGGCGGTGAAGGCGTCCGCCCCGAGGCCGGGCACCTCCCCGAGCTCTCCGGGCGTGGACCCCACCAGCGCTTGTGCGTACGCCCGCGCCGTGACCGGTACGTCGCCGCGCTTGCCGTCCGCCAGCACGAGCAGACCAGCCTCGCGCGCGGCCTCCGCCACGGCGTACAGGGCGGCTATGCCGGGGGCCCCGAGGCGCTCGAAGCACGCGAGCTGCGGCTTGACCGCGGCGGCGGCGAGCTCAGCAGCCGGCGCCTCGGGGTCCCCCGCCTTCGGCCCCTCCCCGGCCAGCTTGGCCGGATCAGGGTCGAGGCCGAGGCAGATCTGGCTGCGACGCTCTTCGACGAGCGCCGCAAGCCGATCGGAAAAGCCAGTCAGCGAATCAGCCGCCCTTGACTTTGGTCTTCAGGGCCGAGCCAGCGGAGAAGCGCGGAACTTTGCCGCCCGGGATGGTGATCCTTTCGCCAGTGCGGGGGTTGACGCCCTGACGGGGGCCGCGCTCGGCGACGTGGAATTTGCCGAAGCCGGTGAAGGCGACCTCCTCGCCGCTGCTCAGTGCACCGGTGATCGCGTCGAGCACGGCATCGACGGCGTCGCTCGCCGCTTTTTTGCTGCCGAGCCGGTCATCGCCGGCAAGTTGGTCCAGAAACTCAGCCTTGGTCACGTCGTAAATCCTCCTCGGGGTTTGAAGACGGCCGCAATCTAACAGTGCCCACGGCGTAAGAAATTCGCGGTCTAGAGCCAGATGTCACGAACCGCTAATCGCCATCTCGGCGATCAGCAGCGGCGGCGTGCTGACCGAGCCCCCGAAGGGGACCCAGCGAGCCTCCGCTCCGGCCGCCTTTACGGCGCCCAACATCGACACCAGCTCGCCGGCGATCGTGAACTCGCGAACGGGCTCGGCGAGGGCTCCGTCGCGGATGATCCGGCCCGAAGCGCCGACCGAGAAGACCCCGGTGACGGGGTTGACGCCGGAATGGAGGCCGGCGACGTCGGTGACGTAGACACCCTCCCCCGCCGCGGCCAGAAGCCCCTCGAGCGAGAGCGAGCCGGGCGCGACAACGAGGTTCGAAGGCGAGACCGAGGGCAGGGAGCGGTAGCCGCTACGGGAAGCCGAGCCGGTCGAAGTGGCTCCCTCGCGGTTGGCGGTGTAGGTGTCGAAGAGATAGGAGCGCAGGCGGCCGCCCTCGATCAGCGCCGTGCGCCGACGCGGCACCCCCTCGGCGTCGAAGGGCGCGGAGGCGGGGCCTTCCGGGTCGCGACCATCGTCGTGGAGCGCGAAGGCCTCGCTCGCAACCTCCTCTTCGAGCCGGCCGGCGAAGGGCGAACGGCCGCGCTGGACGGCTTTGGCGCCGAGGCCGCCGCCGATCAGGCCGGCGAAGCTGGCGGCAACGGTCTCGTCAAGAACGACCGGGCAAGAGCGCGATTTGGGCTTGCCGGCGCCGATCATCGCCAGCGCCCGCTGCGCCCCTTCCGCGCCGATCGCCTCTGG
>VAYN01000025.1:45397-75625 GCA_005885405.1 Actinomycetota bacterium
TCGGCCAGGGCCGAGAGGTAGGCGTAACAGCTGGAGGACTCGTACTCGCCGGCGACGCCGGTCGAGGAGGCGATCGCGACCTGCTCGTCGGAGTCGGCGTAGACGGCGACCTCGACGCCGACGAGGCGGGAGTCTGAGTCGAGCGCGGTCCGCTCGACGGTCAGCGCCAAATCGGCGATGCGGGAGGTGTCCCACTCGGCGAGCGAGGGGTCGCCGAGGCCGGGCAGCGCCTCGAACTCGGCCGGCTGCGGCGGCGCCGCGAACTCATCCTCGTCGGCTGCGGCGGCGGCCTCGGAGGCGCGGGCGGCGAGCTCCCCCACGCCCCCATCGGAGAGGTCGGTGCCATAGGCGTAGCCAACTCGCTGCCCGTGCCAGGCGCGGACCCCGACCCCGGTCTGGATCGCTGCGGTCAGGCTCTCGACCTCGCCGCCGTGGACGCGCACGGTGCGGCCGCTGTCACGGGAGACGTAGGCCTCGGCGTCGCTTGCCCCGGCGCTGACGGTCGCCTCGACGGCGCGGCGCGCGACCGCGCTGAGATCAGACATCGCACGCTCCCGCGGCCGCCCTTGCCGCAGATCCCGGTCTTCATGAAGAAGTCGTCGCCGACCGCGTCGATCGCCGCCAGGGCGTCGAGGCAGTTGCCGATCAGAGTGGCGCCGCGGCAGGGGCTGGTCACCTTGCCCCTCTCGATCAGGTAGCCCTCCGAGACGCCGAAGACGAAGTCGCCGGTCGCCGGGTCGACCTGGCCGCCGCCGAAAGAGACCGCGTAGAAGCCGCGCTGCACCTCGGCGATCATCTCCTCGGGGGTCGCGTTGCCGGGGGCGATGTAGGTGTTGGTCATCCGCGGGATCGGCAAGTGGCGGAAGGTCTCGCGGCGGCCGTTGCCGGTCGAGTCGACGCCATCGCGCTCTGCGGTCAGGTGGTCGTAGAGGTAGGAGGTCAGCCGCCCTTCCTCGATCACCTGGGTCTTCTGCGTCGGCCGGCCCTCGTCGTCGATCGCGTCTGACCCCCACTCGCTCGGCAGGCGGCCGTCGTCGTAGGCGTTGAGCAGCGGCTGGGCGACCTGCTCGCCGAGCTTGCCGACGTAAACGCTGGCGCCCTTCTGGATGTGGTCGGCCTCGAGGCCGTGGCCGGTCATCTCGTGGAAGAGGACGCCGCCGAAGCCGCCGCCGACGACGACCGGCATCGAGCCGGAGGGGGCGGGGACGGCGTCGAGCAGGGTCAGCGCCTTGCCCGCCGCCTGCTCGGCGATCTGGCCGGGATTGTCTTCGAGGAGCTCGAAGCCGCGGTGGGCGCCGAGCGTCTCGGCCCCGGTCTCGACGGTGCCGTTGCGCTGGGCGACCGTCTGAACGGCGATCCGGGTGCGGGTGCGGTCGTCGCCGCTGAAGAGGCCGTCCGAGTTGGCGACGGTGACCTGACGCCGGGCCTCGGCGTAGACGGCGGTGACCTGGGCGATCTCGGAGCCCTTGCCGCGCGCCCGCTCGTCGAGCTCGCGCAGCAACTCGGCCTTGCGCTCGGCCGGGACGTCTTCGGGTCGGCGCTCGATCGCGATCGGCGCCACCTCCTGTGCCTGCAATGGCTGCGGCTCGCGCCGCTCAGCCCGCAGCGCCGCCGCGGCTTCGTCGGCGGCACGCTCGAGGTCGGCGGGGTCGAGTCCGTCGACGTGGGCGAAGTAGGTGGTGTTGCCGTCGACGACGCGGACGCCGGCGCCCTCCTCGGCGCCCGACTGCACCGCCTCGATCCGGGACTCGTCGATCGTCATCGACTGGCCGCGACGGCGTTCGGCGAAGACCTCGGCGAAGCGGCCGCCGTTGGCTAGCGCCCGCGCGAGGACGCGCTCGGCGACGCCCTGGTCGAGGAGCTCGGTCATCCCTTCTCCTTCTTGCCGGCGACCTCGATCAGGCGACCGGCGGCGACGAAGAGCTCGGCGCCGCTGCTCGAGTCCTGAGCGTGGTCGGCGCTGCGACCGTGCGGGTAGTAGAGGCGGGCGAAGGGCCGGCGGGAGATCCGGCGCCGACGCATGAAGGCGGCAGCCTCGTCGGCGTAGACGGAGACGCGGTCGAGCAGGATCCGGTGCGGCTTCGCCGGCATCAGCCGCCGCTCCGAGGTTGTGGGGGCTCTGACCCACCGAAGTCCGTAGAGGCGAGCCGCCGCAGGGTCGAGCGCATGTCGAAGAGCATCAGCGAGGCAAGGGCGAAGCGGTCGCTAACGGTGATCGCGGCGAGGCCGGCGTTGCGGACGGCGAAGACCTCCCCCTGCTCGGTGGCGATGTGGACCTGCTCGACCGGGAGGTCCTCGGCACCGTCGGCGGCGGCAAAGAGCGCGGCAGCGTCCTCCCCCCAGCGCTCCGGCTCCTCCCCGGTCGCCGCCAGCACCGCGCCGTCGGCCCCGAGGATCGCGGCCCCACGCAGGTCCGGCGACATCTCGGTCAGGAAGGCGAGCGCCGCCCCCGCGGACTCCGCCGAGGGAGGGGCGGCTGGGGCAGCGTCAGGCATGTCGGCGAAGATACCGACCGTGACCCTCGCCCGAGCCTCCTGGATCATCACCGTCGTCATCTGCGCGATCGCCGCCGTCCTCTTCGCCTTCAGCGGCTACACCGGCTACGCGATCACCTTGGTCGCCGTTGGGCTAGCCGCAAGCGTCAATTTGCTCCCGCCCGCTTAGGCGTGTCGACTTCTGCGTTCATATGGGCGCATAAGTCGACATTCGCTCAGCCGGAGCGGTACGGGCCGCTTTCGCGCTCGCGGTAGGAGGTCTCCGGCTCGACGTGGATTAGGACCTCGGCCTGGGGGATCCCGGCCTCGATCGAGTCGCGCATCTCGTGGGCGAGCTCGTGGGCGCGCTCGAGGCTGGTGCCGGAGCGGTACTGGACGTGGAAGTCGATGTGGCGGCGGCGGCCGGCGCGGCGGGCGCGGAGCTTGTGGTAGCCGGCTACCTCGGGGGTGCGGGCGGTGGCGATCGCCTGCTCGATCCGGTCCATCTCCGCCGCCGGCAGGGTCTCGTCGACGAGGACGCCGGAGGAGCGGCGGATGATCGCGATCCCGGCCCAGACGATCGCCCCGGCAACGAGCAGGGCGGTGATCGAGTCGAAGGCGACGACGCCGGTGATCTCGACCAGGCCGAGGCCGACGAGGACGCCGGCCGAGGTGAGGGCGTCGGTGCGGAGGTGAGCCGCGTCGCCCTCCAGCGCCGGGGATTCGTGGATTCGCGCCTGTCGATAGAGGTTGGCGGAGACGACCAGGTTGGCGACGACAGAGAACCCCATGACGGCGATCCCGACCCCGAGCGCCTCGACCTGCGAACCGGCGACGAGGCGGTGGGTCGCCTCGTAGACGATCACCGCGGCGCCGACGAGGATCAGGATTCCCTCGATGTTGGCGGCCAGGTTCTCGACCTTCTCGTGGCCGTAGGGGTGCTCCTCGTCGGCGGGCTCATCGGCTTTGCGGACCGAGATGAAGGCGATCACCGAGGCGACGAGGTCAATCAGCGAGTGGATCGCCTCGGTGATAATCGCGATCGAGCCGGTGATCGCCCCGGCGGCGAGCTTGAGCGCGATCAGGATCGAGTTGGAGGCGATCGAGAGCGCGGCGGCGCCGCTTTTAGTTCGGATCATGGTCCTGCCTCGGCCTCCAGGCCCAGATGCCGCGCCAGCATCCGCACCGCCTTGCCGCGGTGGCTGATCGCGTTCTTCTCGTCGGGGGAAAGCTCGGCCATGGTCCGCGGGTCGTTGTGCCCGGTCTCATCGGGGACGAAGGCGGGGTCGTATCCGAAGCCGCCGCTGCCGCGTCCCTCTGGGAGCAGGGTGCCCTCGCAGCGGGCTTCGAAAACGTACTCATGGCCCGCCTCGTCGATCAGGGCGATCGCGCAGACGTAGGCGGCTCGGCGGTCAACCCCGGCCGCGTCGACTTCCTGCAGCAGCTTCTCCAGGTTCGCCTCGTCGCTGGCGCCTTCACCGGCGTAACGGGCCGAGTAGATGCCCGGGGCGCCGCCTAGCGCGGCGGCTTCGATCCCGGAGTCGTCGGCGATCGTCACCTCGCCGGTGGCGGCGTGCGCCGAGCGGGCCTTGATCAGCGCGTTCGCCTCGAAGCTCTCGCCGGTCTCCGGCGGTGAGGCGATCTCGTCGGGCAGGGGCCGCAGTTCGACCCCCCGGAGCAGCTCCGCCATCTCCCGCACCTTGTGCTGGTTGCGGGTAGCGAGGATCAAGCTACCGCCCGCTCCTGCACCTCCCGCAGGCGGCCGATCCCGAGCTCGGCGAGCCCGAGCAGCTCGTCGAGCGAGGTGCGCGAGAGCGGGGTCCGCTCGGCCGTCGCCTGCACCTCGACCAGGCCACCGTCGCCGGTCATGACGACATTGGCGTCGACTTCGGCGTTGGAGTCCTCGCCGTAGTCGAGATCGCAGAGGGCGCGGCCGTTGACCATGCCGACGCTGACCGCGGCGACCGAGCCAGTCAGCGGCAGCGCGTCGAGCGCTTTCTTGTCGACCAGCTTCTGGAAGGCCTGGCGCAGGGCAACGTAGCCGCCGGTGATCGCCGCGCAGCGGGTGCCGCCGTCGGCTTCGAGCACGTCGCAGTCGACATAGACGCTGCGCTCCCCCATCGCCCTGAAATCGACGACGACGCGCAGCGAGCGGCCGATCAGACGCTGGATCTCCACCCCGCGCCCGTCCTGTTTGCCCTTCGAGATGTCGCGCTGCTTGCGGTCACCAGTGGAGGCGGGCAGCATCGCGTACTCGGCGGTGACCCAGCCTTTGCCCTTGCCGGTCATCCAGCGTGGCACCTGCTCCTGGATCGAGGCGGTGCAGATCACCCGCGTCCGCCCGATCGAGATCAAGGCCGAGCCGTCAGCGCTGCCGACGTATCCCGGGTCGATCGTCACCGGCCGGATGTCGGCGGGCGCCCTGTCGTAGCTGCGTGAAGCTGGCATCGCGCGAGTTTCTCATGCGGACGGCCGATGGCGCTTTTGTGGCCCCATGGTCCACAAAAGCGCCACCCGATCTATTTGAAGGCGACCTTGTCGACCGCCTCCTTGATCTTGTTGACGATGACGTCGGCCAACTCGGTTCCCTGCTTGCCGTTAAAACCTTTCATTGCGCCGACCATCCCCACCATCAGCAGCGAGACAAGCAGGATCAGGCCGACGTACTCGACCGTCCCCTGCCCCGTCTCCCCCGCCAGCCGGCGCAGCTCGCCGACGCGACGCGAGATCGAAGCGTGCAGGTACCCCATCAGCTTGTAGACCATCGAAGCCTCCCTTCGTTTTACGTGGAGGCGGGATGCTCAGCCGGGTCGGCGCACGGAACAAGACGCAGGTGCGCCGAAACTGAGCCGCTTTTGAGACGGATCCCTCAACTCGGCTGAGTCAGCCGGGTTGAATCTCTTCGCGTTCGAGCGCTTTCACCACTGCCTCGGTGCGGGTACGCGCCTCGAGCTTGCCCATCGCGTTGCGGACGTGGGTGCGGACGGTCTCTGGAGAAAGGACGAGCCGCTGGGCAATTTCCTCGCCAGTGAGGCCTCGGGCGAGCATCGCCAGGATCTCCGCCTCGCGCTCGCTCAGGGCCTTCGCCGCGCCGTTGCCGTGGCCGTTGCTCGGTTTCGCGAAGCTCGGGTCGAAGAAGCGGCCGCCGCGCCAGACCTCGCGCAGCGCATCGACGAGGACCGAGAGCCCAGCGGGCTTGGCGACGAGGCCGCGGGCGCCGCTGCGGAAAGCGGCGCCGAGGAGGTCGGGGTCGCTGAGCCCGGTGTAGATGACGAACTTGGTCCCGTTCATCTGGCCGTTGAGGCGCCGGACCAGCTCGGTCCCGCGCTCGTCCGGTAGGTCGACGCCGACTACGGCGACGTCGGGGTGGCGCTTAGAGATCACCTCCTCGCCGCTGGCGGCGGTGGTGGCGCATCCCAGCACCGAAAATCCCCGCTGTTCGAGCAGCACCGCGAGGCCGTCGCGCAGAGCCTCGTGCTGCTCGACCAAGACCAAAGACGGACCGCTCCCGCTCGCCTCCATGTGTTCCTCCCACCTTCGTGCCCATCGGCGACTAGCGATCGCTCAAATACCCAGCACGCATTGGCGGAAACCCGGCCGCGTTATTTGCCGTTGATCACTTCGACGACGTAGGCGGCGACGTCTTCGATTTCCTTGGTCGAGAGCAATTCGGCGAAGGCCGGCATCCCGCCGCCGCCTTCGGTGACTTGTTCGATCGAGCCGTTGAGCGTCTTCGCTTTCGGCTGCGTGGTCAGGTCGGGGCCGCCGTTGCCGCCCATCCCAGTGGCTCCGTGGCAGACCGAGCAGTTTTCCGAGAAGACGGCTTTCCCGGCCATCGCGTCGCCGCCGGCTGATTCCTCTTCGACGTTTTCTTTGCCTTCTTTGCCGCCGCCGGCAGCTTCGGAGGGCGAGCCTTCGGATTCCTCGACCTCTGCCTGCGGGGTTTCCTCGCCCGCGTGCTGGCCCTGCTCGCCTTTGCCGCCGCCTTCGACCTCTTCCATTTCGCCCTCAAGCGAGAAGAGCCAGAGGTTGTCGCCGTGGGCGCTGGCGGCGAGCGAGTTGCCGCCGGCGTAGAAGGCGACGTACTCCTGGGCGCCGGCGCCCGTCTGGAAGGACCAGAGTTCGTCGCCCGTCTCGGCGTCAAGCGCGGTCAGCTCACCGCTGGAGCGGCCGACGAAGACGAGGTTGCCGGCAGTCGTGGTGGTGCCGCTGTAACAGGATTCGCCTTCGAGTTCGCGCTGCCACTCGATCTCGCCGGTCTCTACGTCCTGCGCGGTAATCGTGCCGTCGTAGGTGCCGAATCCGGTCAGCGTCAGCACGCTCGAAAGGTAGACGTCACCGAGGCTGAGTTTTTCCAGCGCGTGGGTCATGTAGCCGGCGTAACCGGAGATGCCGCAGATGTAGACGTCGCCCGTGTTGCGGTTGAAGCTCGAGGGCGGCCAGTTGGTGCCGCCGGAGGGTCCGGGCGAGAGGACTTTCATGTTGCTGCCGAAGGGATCGAAGAGCTCCCCCGGGCTGACGTCGATGTCTTCGCCCTTGAAGGTCTCCTTCGCCAGCTCCTCGATTTCCTTGAACTGGCCTTCGGTGACATCGTGGGGAGTGAACGGCTCGGTGAGCGGATGGGGCTGCGTCTCCCAGGTCGCCTGCTGCTCTTTGTTCTGCGGCACCGGTTTCTCGACGATCTTGTGGACCGGCTCGCCGGTTTCCCGGTTCAGCATGTAGAGCCATCCGGTCTTGCCGGGCTGGCTCAGGCCCTTGACCTCTTCGCCGTCGATCTTGGCGTTCCAGAGGACGACCGGGCTTGGCGCGTCGTAGTCCCAGATGTCGTGATGAACCTCCTGGAAGTGCCACTTGTATTTGCCGGTGGTGGCGTCGAGGGCGACGATCGAGGCGGTGAAGAGGTTTTCGCCGGGGCGGCCGCTGCCGTTCAGGTCCGGCGAGGCGTTGCCGGTCGAGAAATAGAGCATGTTCAGTTCGGGGTCGACCGCCGGCGTATTCCAGATCGGTGCGCCGCCTTCTTTCCAGCCTTTGCCGCCTTCCCAGGTCTCGTGCCCTTTTTCGCCGGGGCCGGGGACCGTCCAGAATTTCCAGTCGACCTGCCCCGTCTTCGCATCGACGGCGGTGAGGCGGCCGCGGATCCCGAACTCGCCGCCGGAGACGCCGGAATAGACGCGGCCGTTGTAATAGAGCGGCGCCGAGGTGACCGTTTCGCCTTTCTGCCATTCGCCGATCGTCGCTTTCCACTTCACTTCGCCGGTCGTCTGGTCGAGGGCAACGAGGCTGCCGTCGAGCTGGCCAAGAAAGACCATCCCCTCGCCGATCGCGACGCCGCGATTGGTCCAGCCGCAGCAGACGGTGTCGATCTCCGGCGGCAGTTTTGCTTCGTATACCCAAAGCTTCTTGCCGGTCTCGACGTCGACGGCGAAGACGTCGTCGGCTCCGGTGACCACGTACATCACGCCTTCGTAGACAATCGGCGTCGCCTCGGCCGAGTATTTGGTCGCCTCCGCGGAACCGTTGAGGTGGGTCATCCAGACGCCCTTCAGGTCCTCGACGTTGTCGCTGTCGATTTCGTCGAGCGGTGAGTAGCGCGCGTTGGAGAGGGCGCCGCCGTTGGTGAGCCAGTTCTGGCGCGGGTCGGCGGCGAGTTCCTCGGCGGTGAAGGCGGGCGCTTTGGCGATATCACCAACGGTCTCGCCTCCCGGCGCCGCGGAGCGGGCGGCGACGGTTTCGGTCACCGTCTTCTCATCGCTGTTGGCGTGGCCGATCAGGTAGCCGATTGCGAAGGCGGCGAGGGCACCGGTGAGGAGGGCGCCGAGGCCGGCGAGAGCGAGGACTGGAGCAGACGGACGTTTGCCTCTCACGTTGACGCTGCGTCTACCCAGTTCGGCGCCCGGCTATACCCTCAGCTCGGTGCGGGTCCTCGTCGTCACCAACTTCATGCCCGACGCCGGGGCCCCGCAGCGGGGACGCTGGGTGCGGGACCAGGTCGACGAGGTGCGCAAGCGCGGGGTCGAAGCCGACCTCTTCGCTTTCCCGCCGGGGCGCAGTGAGTATCTGCCGGCGACGCGGCGGCTGCGGGCGCTGCTGCGGCGCGAGCGCTTCGACCTCGTCCACGCCCATTATGGCCTCGCTGGCTGGGTGGCCCGGCTGGCGGGAGCGAAGCCGCTGATCGTCACCTTCCACGGCACCGACGTCCGCCACCACATCGTCGGCCACCTCTCGCGCCGGCTCGCCTGGCGTGCCGACCTCGTCGCCGGCGTCTCGCGGGCGCTGTTCGAGCCCGAGGACGGGCGACCGGGGCTGCCGGCGGTCCCGGGCTCGGCGGTGCTGCCGTGCGGTCCGGACCTGGAGCGGTTTGGGCCGCAATCACGGGCGGAGGCAAGGCAAGCGCTCGGCCTTCCCAGCGACGGGCGTTTCCTCTTTTTTCCCGCCAACACGCTGCGGCCGGAGAAGCGTGCCGACCGCGCCACCGAGCTGATGCTTGCCTGCGAAGGTGAGTTGCTCGCCGGAGGATCGATAGAACCGGAGGAGATGCCGCTGTGGATGAACGCCGCCAATGCGGTGGTCGTCACCTCCGACTACGAGGGCTTCGGAATGGCCGCGATCGAGGCGCTCGCCTGCGACGTGCCTGTCCTCTCGACCCCGGTCGGCATTGCCCCCTACGCCCTCGCCGGCATCGACGGCTGCCTCTGCGCGCCATTTGACGTCGAGACCTGGGCGCCGGTCGCGCGGCGAGCATTGGAGGCGCCCGACCCGCGCGTCGCCGGCGCCGCCCGCGCCCAGACGCTCTCCGCCTCCGGGATGGCGGAGCGGGTGATTGCGGCCTACGAGGCGGTCCTCGACGGAGCAGAGGTAGATTGACGCGATGAGCGCCGAACCAGGTGCAGCGAGCGAGGACCTCGAGAGCCGGATCCGCGAGGCGGAGCGGCGCCTGGACGAGGCCGCGACGCTTGCCGCCGAGGCCGAGAAACGAGCCGAAGCCGAGATCGAGGCGCTGGAAGCCGACCTCGAGCGCGAGCGCGAGGAGAAGGAGAAGGCGCTGGCCGCCGCCGAGGAGCGGCTCGGCGAGATCGAGGCCCAGGTGGAGACGGCCGAGCAGCGGGTTGAGGCGGCCGAGCGCCGCGCCGCCACCGCCGAGGAGACCGTCGCCGACGAGCTGGCGCGCGCCCGCGAGGGGGCGGCGAGCTGGCTCCAGGGGCAGCTGGATTCGCTGCGCCGGGAGACGGAGGGGCGATAACCGCCGTCGGTGAGTTCGACGTCGCCGTCGTCGGCGGCGGCGCCGCCGGCCTCTGGAGCGCGCTGCGGGCGGCCGAGCTGGGGGCGCGGGTCTGCCTCGTCTCGCGCACGCCGCTCTCTCAGAGCGCCAGCTACTGGGCGCAGGGCGGGCTGGCAGCAGCGCTCGAACCCGACGACTCGCCCGAGCGCCACGCCGCCGACACGATCGCCGCCGGCCGCGGCCTCTGCCGGACCTCGGCGGTGCGGGCCTTGGTCGAAGAGGCGCCGGGAGCGGTGCGGGACCTGATCGCGCGCGGCGTCGTCTTCGACCTCGACCACGAGGGACGGCTGGCGCTGGGCTTGGAGGGCGGCCACACCTACCGCCGCATCGTCCACGCCGGCGGCAGCCAGACCGGCTACGAGCTGACCTCGAAGCTGGCGAAGTGGGTTGACGCCGAGGGGCGGGTCGAGGTCAAGGAGCGGACCTCGGCGGTGGCGCTCTGGAGCGACGGCGAGCGCTGCCACGGGGTGATCACCGACGCGGGTGCGATCGCGGCGCCGGCGACGATCCTCGCCACCGGCGGCGCGGCGGCGCTGTGGCGGCGGACGACGAACCCTCGCGGCGCGATCGGGGCCGGTCCGGTGCTCGCCTCACTGGCGGGGGCCGACCTCGCCGACCTCGAGTTCTGCCAGTTCCACCCGACCGCGCTGGCGCTGCCGGGGACCGACCACGATGGCGTCCTCATCACCGAGGCGATCCGCGGCGAGGGCGCGAAGCTGCTCGGCGCCGACGGCGAGCGCTTCACCGACGAGCTGGCGCCGCGCGACGCGGTGACCGCGGCGATCCTGGAGAAAATGCGAAGCGAGGGGACCGCGGCGGTCGACCTCGACCTGCGGGAGATCGACCCCGCCCGCTTCCCCAACGTTTTCGCCTCGCTGGCGCGCGCGGGGCTCAACCCGGGCTCGCACCCGGTCCCAGTCGCCCCCGCCGCCCACTACACGATGGGTGGGATCGCGGTCGACGTCGACGGCCGCTCCTCCCTGCCGGGCCTCTACGCGGTCGGCGAGTGCTCCTGCACGGGTCTCCACGGCGCCAACCGCCTCGCCTCCAACTCGCTCAGCGAGTGCTTCGTCTTCGGCGGCCGCGCCGCCGCGGCGGCGATCGAGGAGGAGGCGGTCGGGACCAAGCCGGAGCCGCCGCAGTGGCGGTTCGAGCCGCCGAGTGACGAGACCCGGGACGCCGTCTGGCGCTACGCCGGGCCGATGCGCAACCCGGACGACCTGGCGCGCCTGATCTCCAACCCGTATCCGCTGGCGCGGGCGATCGGCGCCAGCGCCCTCGACCGCGCCGAGTCCCGCGGCGGCCACCTGCGCCGCGACCGCCCGGACACCGACCCTGCGCTGGATGGGATCCACGTGGTGGTGCACCCCGACGGCAGCGTCACCGAGGAGGAGTGGCACTAGATGCTCCTGGGGGTCGACGTCGGTGGCACCTTTACCGACGCGGTCCTGCTCGACGGCGGCGCGGTCCACACGGCCAAGGTGCCGACGACGCCGCGCGAGGAGTCGGTCGGGGTGATGCGAGCGATCGCGGCGGTGCTGGAGCGCGCAGGCGCGGAGGCAGGCTCGGTCGAGTCCTTCGCCCACGGGATGACCGTCGGCACCAACGCGCTGCTGGAGGAACGGGGAGCGCGGACGGCACTGATCGCCACCGGCGGCTTCGGCGACCTGCTGGAGATCGGCCGCCAGGACCGGCCCGACCTCTACCGCCTGTGTGCCCCGAAGCCGACGCCACTAGTGGAACGGGACCTGCGCTTCGAGGCGGCCGAGCGGGTCGGACCTGAGGGCGTCGTCAACGCGGTCTCCTTTTCTCCTATCTCGACCCCGGCCATGAGGAACGGATCGCCGCGCACCTGCGCGAGCGCCTGCCGGGCGTCCACGTCTCCGCCTCCCACGAGGTACTCCCCCGCTTTCGCGAGTACGAGCGCTGCTCGACCACCGTCGTCGACGCCTACCTCAGCCCCCTGCTGGGGCGCTACCTCGGCAGCCTCGGTGAGGCGACCGCGGAAGCAGGACTCCCCCAGCCGCTCGTGATGCGCTCCTCGGGCGGAGTAGCGCCAGCCGAAGAGGCTGCCCGCGGCGGCGCCTGGAGCGTCCTCTCCGGGCCGGCCGGCGGCGCCGTGGGCGCTGGCCTGCTGGCGCGCCTGAGCGGCGACGGCAACGCCCTCGGCTTCGACATGGGAGGCACCTCCTGCGACGTCTGCGTCGTCGAGGCGGGCGAGGTCCGCCGCACCGACGCGCGCGAGATTGGGGGTCGGCCGATCCAGCTGCCGATGGTCGACGTCCACACCGTCGGCGCTGGCGGCGGCTCGATCGGGTGGCGCGACAGGGGCGGTGCGCTCCGGGTCGGCCCCCGCTCCGCCGGCGCCGAGCCGGGCCCCGCCTGTTACGGACGCGGCGGCAGCGAGCCGACGGTGACCGACGCCAACCTCCTGCTCGGGCACCTCGCCGGCGACTCGGAGTTGGCGGGCGGAGTCGCGCTCGACGCCGAAGCCGCCGGGCGCGCCGTCGCCGAGCTCAGCCGGTCGCTCGGCCTCGAACCACTGGAGACCGCCGCCGGGATCGTCCGCGTCGCCAACCAGGAGATGGTGCGGGCGCTGCGCGTCGTCACCGTCGAGCGCGGCATCGACCCCCGCCGCTTCGCGCTGCTGCCCTTCGGCGGCGCCGGCCCCATGCACGCGGCGGCGATCGCCGCAGAGCTCGGCGTCGAGACGATCCTCTGCCCCCGCGCCGGCGGCGTCCTCTCGGCGCTCGGGCTTTGCGCGTCGGAGCGCCGCCGCGACACCGCCCGCACGGTGATGCTGGGCGGCAGTGAGCTGACGGCTGCGCGGCTCGCCGACGAGGTGGCGGCGGTGCTCGGGGAGACCGGCGGCGGGATGGACGAGGAGGCCGAGGCGCGGGTCGTCTACAAGCTGCGCTACGCGGGACAGGCCTTCGAGCTGCCGGTGCCCGGGCCGGTCGATCCCGACCCAGACGAGCTGGTGGCTGGGTTCGAGCGCCTGCACGAGGAGCGCTATGGCCACCGCGACCCCGAGGGCGAAGTTGTCCTCGTCGATATCGACCTGGCGCTGGTTGTCCCGGGCCCAGCGCCGCAGCCGGCTGCCTCCGCCGCAGCCGTCGAGGAAGGGTCCCGGCGAGTCCATTTCGGCGGCGAGTGGATCGAGACGTCGGTCCTCCGGGGAGAGCCCGCCGCTGGAACCGAGGTCACGGGCCCGGTCGTCTTCGAGCTGCCCGAGGCGACCTTCGTCGTCCCGCCCGGCTGGATGACGAGCGTGGACGAGCACGGAACGATCGAGGCACGATGGACCCGATAACGCTTCAGGTGCTCGTCGGCGCATTGCGCGCGGCCTGCGACGAGATGGGGGCCACGCTGATCCGCTCCGCTTACTCGGCCAACGTCAAGGAGCGCCACGACTGCTCGACCGCGCTCTTCGACGCGGCCGGGGAGCTGGTGATGCAGGCCGAGCACATCCCCGTCCACCTCGGCTCGATGCCGGACGCGGTCGCCGCGGTGGTCGACGAGGAGCAACGGCCGGGCCGCAGCTGGATCCTCAACGACCCCTACCGCGGCGGCACCCATCTGCCGGACATCACCCTCATCTCCCCCGTCTTCGCCGGCGGGGAGCTGCTCGGCTTCGCCGCCAGCCGCGCCCACCACGCCGACGTCGGTGGCCCGACGCCGGGCTCGATGCCGGCCTTCTCGCGGACGCTGGAGGAAGAGGGCGTGGTGATCCCCCCGACCATCGCCGACGACAAAACGCTGGCGGCCCTGGCCGCACAGATGCGAGCGCCGCGCCAGCGCCTCGCGGACCTGCGCGCCCAGGGAGCCGCCAACCGCGTCGGCGAGCTGCGGCTTGGTGAGCTCTCTGACCGCCTCGGTGCGGAGACGCTTCGGGCCGGGATGACGGAGATCCTCGCCTACAGCGAGCGCCGCACCCGCGTCGCGATCGCCGAGCTGCCCGACGGCAGCTACCAGGCCGAAGACGTGCTCGAAGGCGACTGGAACGGCGAGGAGCGCGACCTGCGTCTGCGGCTGAAGGCGACGATTGCCGGCGAGAGCCTGCGGCTCGACTTCAACGGCAGCGAGGACCAGGTCGACGGCAACCTCAACTGCCCCCTCTCGGTGACGAAGTCCGCCGCCTTCTTCGCCGTCCGCGTCCTCACCGACCCCGAGGGGCCGCCCTCGGCCGGCGCCCACCGGCCGATCGAGGTGGTGGCGCCGGCGGGCTCCCTCCTCAATGCCCGCTTCCCCGCCGGCGTCGCCGCCGGCAACGTCGAGACCTCGAGCCGCGTCGCCGACCTCGTCCTCGCCGCGCTCTCGCAAGCGCTCCCGGGGCCGGCCCAGGGTCAGGGGACGATGAACAACCTCACCCTCGCCAACGACGACTTCACCTACTACGAGACCATCGGCGGCGGCCAGGGAGCGTGCCCAAACGCCGATGGGCCGAGCGCGATCCACGTTGCGATGTCGAACACGCTGAACACGCCGACCGAGGCGCTGGAGACGGAATTCCCGCTGCGGGTGCGCGAGCTCTCGCTGCGCCAGGGGAGCGGCGGCGCCGGCCGCCACAGCGGCGGCGAGGGGGTCGTTCGCGAGATCGAAGCGCTGGCGCCGATGCGGTTCACCCTGATCACCGAGCGCCGCCGGCATGCGCCGCGGGGCCATGGCGAGGGCGAGGATGGTGCCTCGGGTGTCAACCTGCTCAACGGCGATCCCCTGCCCAGCAAGGCAGCGGGAGATTTACGCTCCGGAGACCGTTTAAAGGTGGAAACTCCGGGCGGCGGCGGGTGGACGTAAGTCACATTTCCCAAATTTCATCCTTTTTTAGTTGAGTTTTCGCTGCACTCCTCTAGAATGCGCGCCTCCGGGCGGGCGTGGACAGCCTGTGTAGGCCATGTAGGTACGGCCCGACCCCTGGTTCTAACTACGAAACTTCTGCTGGATTACTTCAATGCCGATCGCTCTCAAGGAATGGGCTGTAACGGTCCGCGCTCTCGCGGAGGGCGAGCAGCTGCTCACTTTGCGTAAGGGCGGCATCCGCGAGGAGAACAAGCACTTCGAGCTTGAGCACGAGCGGTTCTTCCTCTACCCGACCTTCGACCACCAGCGGAACAACCTGGTCCGCGAATCCCACCACCCCGAGCTGCGCCGCGCGCTCGAGGAGGGTGTCTGGCCCGACGAGGAGCCGCCGCCGAAAGCGCTGCTCCAGGACGGCGGCATCCCCCAGCCCGATCGCGTCCGGCTGCGCGCCTGGGCCGAGGTCGTCGACCACGTCACGATCAACGACCGGCGTTCTCTCGACGCGCTCTCGCCGTATTACATCTGGACCCCCGACTACGCCGAAAAGCGGCTTGCCTGGAAGCGGCGTCATCCGCTCCACGTTCTGCTGCTGCGGGTCCACCGGATCCCGCGCCCGGTCACGGTCCGCGTCCGCGACGAGTACCACGGCTGCCGCTCCTGGGTCGAGATCGACCGCGAACTGCCCTTCGAGGGCACGCCGGTGATGGCCGACGAAGAGTTCGACCGCGCGCGCGAAGAGATTCGCAACCGCGCCGGCGCCGGCGAACCCGCGCTCGTCTAGCCAACCTCCGCGCTCGCTAGCCTCGCCTCGTGTCCTGGGTCGAGACCGAGTCGCTTAGCTTCACCGCCCGCCACGATTCCGACGACTCCGCCTACGCAGAGCGGACGCTGGACCGGCTCGAGCACCTGCGGCTGCGGCTCGAAGACCGCTTCGAGAAGGTCCCGGAGGAGGCGACCGTCGTCGTCCACACCAACCCCGTCTGGCTGACGGCGGCGCACCCGTTCCTCCCCGCCGCCCGCTGGTCGGCGGCGCCGGCGGGTCGCCGCTACCTCGCCGGCTGGCCGATGTCGACCGAGCTTCACGTCCTCAACGACCCCCACATGGAACGCCGCGCCGCCGGCGACGACTCCTACGAAGCGCTGCGGGGGACGGCCGAGCGCCTCTACGCGCAGATGGTGATCGCCGCCAACAACACCGCCCTCCCCCCCTCCTGGACCCCGCGTCGCTTCCTCCGCTACTTGCGCTGGGCCTGGCTGGTCGAAGGCGGCGCCCAGTATTTCTCGCGCCAGGTCGGGCTCTACCGGGCGGCGACGATTCGGCGCCTGCGCGAGAGCTCCCGCCCCTCCTTCCCGCCCTCGCGCCGCGACGCCGTCATCCTCGGCGGCACGATCTTCGACCTGCTCGAGAACGAGCGCGGCCCCGAGGCTTGCGAGCGGCTCGTCGCCAAACTCCTCCCCCAGGGCCCCGAGGTCCAGCTCGAAGACGCCTTCGACGCCCGCTTTCGTGACATCGAAGACGCTTGGCGCGACTACCTGCGGGAGATGGTCCGCGGCCCGGTCGCGGTCTAGAAGAACAAGCGGTTCAGCATCCAGATCACGAAGAAAAGGGCGAAGACGGCGAACGCCACCAGGTAGGCGCGCGCGTAGGCCCCGATCACGCCGTAATTGCGTGGCCCGCGTCCGGCTTCGACCTCTTCCAAGTAACGGGCGTTGATCGTTTCCGGCGCCGTCTGTTCTTCTTCCGCTTTCGTCGCTTCGATCAGGACCCGGGCCCGATCCGCATGCTCGGGCCGCACCATCAAACGACGCGCCCCACCTCCCGGGTTGAGGAGGCCATAGCCCAATTGCGGCCCGCTGGGCGTGACCTGTTGCTGCAGGCTAGGGATTTCGTGCTCCTCCAGAAGGGCCTGAATCATCGCCGCCTGAGCCTCGTCCCCCACAAAGGCCACCTCGACCAGATCGGTCACGGCATCAAGTCGCCTGGTAGAGCGCCCAGATCAGGAGGAAGCCGACGACCACCGCGGCGATCAGCCAAAAGGCGAGCCGACCCGCCGAGGTGACGCCGGTTTCGCCGCGGGCGAGGCGCCGTTCCTCTTCCAGCTCCGTCGCCTCGTCATGCTCGTCCTCGATCATCACGTCGGCGAGCACCTCGCGGGCGCGCTTGGCGCTGTCGGCGCGGACGAGGACGTCGCGAGGACCGTTAGGGAGGAACTCCGGGTTGTCGAAGCCGCCGCTGCGCTTCAGCATCGAGGGGATGCCGGCCTCGGTCAGCAGGCCCTGCAGCATCTCGGCCTCGGGCTGGGTGCGGGCAAAGGCGACCTTGACCATCCGCTCGCCGTTGCCGCCGCCTCCTCCGCCGCCACCCTCGTCGCCACCGCCGGAACCGCCGCCCCCGTGGGCACCACGAGCGTGACCGCTTGATTTCTGCTTATGCGACGTCGAGCTCGACATCGGCGATCTTTAGGTCAGCGAGATCGTAGGCCTTCACGTCCGGCGCCTCTTCGTTCTCCAGCGAAACGATCACGTAGGCCTGTTCGGGCCACATCCGCGCCTCGTTGACGTCGGTCTGCGAGGGATAGGCGGCGCTGCGGGTGTGCGAGTGGTAGATCCCGATCAGCTCTTCGCCGGCGTCTTCGATCGCCTTCAGCGCGTCGTACTGCCCCTGCGGATCCATCTCGTAGCGCAGCGGGCTGGCAGCGGAGTTCTCCACCCGCACCACCCGGCTCGCTATGCCGTCGCGCCCGCCGATCATCCCGCAGCACTCATTCGGCAGATCCTCGCGCGCGTGCGCGACCATCTCGTCGATCAATTGCTGAGAAATCTTCACGCGGCGAGGCTAGCGGCTGCTGCCGGTGGGCGCACTAACGCCCCGAACCGCCGCCACCGCTTGGCGGTAGGTCCCCCACGCCGGCTTCGGTCGCCCGTCGACGTCCAGCAGTCCCGCTCCCTGGCAGAAGGAGCAGTGGCGGTCGGGGCGCTGAACGTCCTGCCAGGTGAACCAGTCGACCCCGGCGATCCCCAGCTTGAGGCGATGGCGCACAAGCCAGAAAAGTGCTCCCCTGAGGAAGGCCGCCTGCCCCGCCTCGCCCCGCACGAAGGCGGAGGGGAATGAGCCCCAGGAGGCCACGCCTAGCTCGCTGACGAGAATTTGGAGACGGCGGGCACCTACTTCGTCGAGAACGAACCGCGTCGCCTTCACCTCCCTCGCCATGTAGTGGACCGTCGCCGCATAGGGATGCAGGGCGACCACGTCGACGTTCCGTCGCACCCCCGGCACCCTGAAGAGCCTCCTGAGGAAATACCAGGGCTGGATGCCCGCCCCGACGGGCGCGACCCCGGCGCTAACGACCTGAGCCCGTGGGTCGGCCCGCCGCAAGGCCCGAGCGGAGATATGGAGGAGCCTGGCGTAGCCCCAGGGCGCAGGATGCGGATGCCAGAAGAGCCGGAAGTTTGGCTCGTTCCAGATCTGCCATGAGCGGATCGGGGCTCGCTTCTGTGCCGCGGTCCAGATCGACCCACCCGGCCCGTAGCGACCGACGAGCGTCCGCAGGAATGCCATCCAGGCTCCGCGCGCCCGTGCTGATGCAAGCGGCGGCCTGGCCGGATCGGGCGAGAGCCAAGCAGGCGTCCCGTAGACGACGGGGAGAACGACGATCCGATTCGCCGCGGCGGTGCGAACCTCCTCGTCGATCGCCCCGAGCTCGTAGCCCCCGGGCCGCGGCTCGAGCTCGTGCCAGTTGAAGGGAAGCCGCACGGTCCCGACCGTTCCCTGCATCTGGGCGAAGTCGGCGCTTGACAGGTTGGTCTGCGGCGCAACCCCGAAGAACACCTTCCCAGGGGAAGTCGCCTGCGCAGCAGGAGCGCCGACCGAACAGGCAAAGGCAAGAACCCCAGATACGACCAGGCCACCCAGCCACGTGCGGCTGGCACGCATCTAGCGCCGCCGCCTCGAGTCTTCGAGGTAGCGGATGAGCTTCGGCGTGCTCGGACAGGCTCCACGACATTCATGCAGGCCGAGGTCGAGCACCAGCGCCCTCCTCCCGGTTTGCGCGACGATCGAGAACCCAAGGTCGTCGGCGGCGCGCGGCACGGTCTTGAAGCCGAAGGATTTGTCGATCCGGCCGCCTCGGAGGATGCGGAAGACAGTGGCGCCGAACCCTCTGATGTCGCCTTCGCCCACGGCGACGATGGCGCCGTCGCTGCCGATCGCCGCCGAGCCGGCGAGCAGCGGCAGCGGCTTCAGGCCATTGTCGGCGAATCTCCGAAGCGGCTGGCCGTTAGGGCGCATCCGCAGCAGGAACCCCTTGCTGAAGCCGGTACTGCCAAGCACGTCGATCGTGCCGCGCGGTCGCACCAGTACCGCGCTCACGCGGGCGCCGAATTCATCCGACATGTCGACTTGGCGCAGAGCTCGTATCGCCGCCCTCGTGAACCGGGTATCCAGCCTGCCGGCGGCGGAGACCCGGAGGAGGAACGGGAAGCGGTTTTTGCAGCAGGTCGCTCCCGAGAGGTACAGCGCCCCGCCCCTGCCGACGGCTACGGCACCGAAGCTTCCGTCGCCGCGCGTCCCGAGTGAGAGCGCACCGCCCCGGCCGAAGCCCTGATCGAGGGTGCCGTCAGCCTTCAGCCGGAACAGGGTGCCGTTTGGGGAGCCGGGCAGCGAGATCGTCACCGCGCCCCGGGGACCCGGGGTCAGACTCGCTTCCCTGTAGTGGCAGCCGCAGGCGGGCGAAGAGATGCTTCCGACGGCGAAACCACTGTCTAGCTTGCCCTCCGGGGTAAGGCGCCGAACCACCACACCGGTGTCGCCCGCAGAAGCGATCAGCGGACGACCGGCCGAGTCGATGGCGATCGTCGAGACGGTTTCGGCTTCCGGGGGAAGCGTGAAGGAACCGTCAGAGCCGAAGCTCGTGTCGATGCTGCCGTCCGCGGCATAGCGGACGACGGCGACCGCGAGGGCGCAGCGTGACTGTTCGCGGCAGTAGCGCTGAACGAGGGCGTAGCTGCTGCCGTCGCGCGCGGCGGCCATCTCCAGAACGTACTGCGCATCCCACGGCGAGGGCAGCGGCGGCTTGACCTCGACGACGCCACCTTCCCCGAAGCCCGGGTCGAGCCCCGCCGCCGCCGGGCCGGCGCCGATCGCCATCGTCAACAGCCCGGCGCACGCCACCGCAATCCATAGCCTTCGCATCGCTTCCTCCCGTCGAGTCCCTTGCGCCCCTCCAACACCGACCACGCGAAAGAAGTTGCGGTAGATGAAGCTCAGACGGCTCCTACCACCAAACCGTCGAATCGAGGTTCTCTATCTCCTCGATGGGTTTGGTGTAGACGCCGGAGGAGAGGTACTTCCAGCCGTCGTCGGGGATCAGGAAGACGACGTTGCCGGAGTCGAGCTCGCCGGCGATGCGGGCGGCGATCGCGGCGATCGCGCCGCCGGAGACGCCGGCGAAGATGCCCTCCTCGTCGAGCAGCTTCTTGGTCCAGACGATCGCGTCGCGGTTGTCGACCATGATCTTGCGGTCGAAGAGTGAGATGTCGATGATTGGCGGGATGAAGCCATCGTCGAGGGAGCGCAGGCCCTGGACGAGCTCGCCCTGTTTGGGCTCGGCGGCGACGATCAGCGTCTCCGGGTTTGCCTCCTTGAGGCGGCGGCCGTTGCCCATCAGGGTGCCGCCGGTGCCGAGGCCGCCGACGAACGCGGTCACCTCGTCGAGCTCTTCGAGGATCTCGACCGCGGTGCCGTTGTAGTGGGCGAGCGGGTTGTTCTCGTTGCCGTACTGGTAGGGCATGTAGAAGCCGGGGTCCTGGGACAGCTCCAGCGCCACCTCGACGGCGCCGTTGGAGCCCTTGGCGCCCTCCGAGTAGACGATCTCCGCCCCGTACATGCGCAGCAGCTGGGTCCGCTCCTCGGTGACGTTGTCGGGCATCACCACCTTCAGCGGGTAGCCCTTGCGGCGGCAGATCATCGCCAGGGCGATGCCGGTGTTGCCGGAGGTCGGTTCGAGGATCGTGTGCCCCGGTTCGATCGCCCCTTCGGCCTCGGCCGCCTCGATCATCGATTTCGCGACCCGGTCCTTGACCGACCCGGTCGGGTTATGCCCCTCGAGCTTCGCGTAGATGCGAACGTCGGGCTTAGGCGAGAGCCGCGGCAGCTCGACCAACGGCGTATTGCCGATCGACTCGACGATGTTGCCGAAGCGGCCTCCGCAGGGTTTATTGAGTAGTTGCTCTCGCGCCATGGCTGCCCTTACTTCAAAAAGTGTAGCGGGGGTCTGCCAACCGCCTCTTCCCGTTTAGAAAGCTCGTGTAACGGAGATGCAACGGTGCAGCGTGTATATCTACATGCGTCTGTCCACTCGATCGGAGGAGTTTCGATGAGAACGACCCGGCTGACTGCCCTCTTGGCGGTCTTCCTTCTGGCCCTCGCCTCGCTTGCCGTTGCAGGCTGTGGGAGCAGCGACGACACCACCGGCGGTGGTGGCAGCGGAGGAGGCGGTGGCGGTGAGCCGCTGACCGTCGGCTCGGACATCCCCTATCCGCCGTTCGAGCAGGGGAAGGCGCCCAACTACGAAGGCTTCGACATCGAACTGATGGAAGCGATCGGGGAAAAGATCGGCCGCACGCCGGAATTCCAGGACACGTCGTTCGAAACCATCTTCCGTGATGTCCAGCAGGGCAAGTTCGAAGCTGTGATCTCGGCCGCGACGATCACCGAAGAACGCGAGAAGGCAGTCGACTTCTCCAACCCGTACTACCTCTCCGAACAGGCGGTCCTGGTTAAAGAAGGCAGCGACATCAAGTCGCTCGAAGACCTCCAGGGCAAGACGGTCGCCGCCCAGCAGGGCACGACCGGGCTCGAACTCGCCAAGGAAGAACTCGGCGACAGCGAAATCCGGCCCTATCCCGAAGGACCGGACGCGGTAAACGCGCTCAAGTCCGGGACCGTCGAAGGCGTGATCATCGACGCGCCGGTCGCCCAGAACGCGGTCGAAAAATCCGGTGGCGTCGAAATCGCCGAAAAAGTCCCGACCGAAGAAACGTACGGAATCGCGGTCGGCCAGGGCGAAACCGAGCTCCTCGAAGAAATCAACAAGGGCCTCGAAGAAGTTCTCGACGACGGGACCTACAAAACGATCTACGAAAAGTGGTTCAAGCTCGAACCGCCGAAGGCGATCTTCTCGGCCACCCACGAAGCCGAATAGCCACGAAGCCTGGATTTGAGATGAGACGCAAGGGGCGCCATCATGGCGCCCCTTCGTTTTTCTAGGCCAGCCAGCAGGAGACGGCGATGAGTGAATTCTTCCACCAATACTTCGACTTCACGATCATGGGGGACCACTTCAGCGAAGTGCTGGAAGGGTTCTTCAAAAACCTCCTCCTGTTTGCCGTCGTCGTCATCCTCGCCCTCTTCTGGGGCTTGGTCCTGGCCCTGATCCGCCAGCTCCCCGGCAAAAAATTCGCCCCCCTCCGCTTCCTCACGATCGCCTACATCGACGTCCTCCGCGCGATCCCGATCCTGATCATCCTGCTGCTGATCTCCGGCGGCATCCCCTACCTCGAGTTCATCCCCAAGGACATCCGCATCCCCAACTGGTTCGGGCAGCCCGACCCGTTCTGGTACAGCGTTCTCGGTCTGACGATGGTCTACGGCGCCTACATGGCCGAGGTCTACCGAGCGGGGATCGAAGCGGTGCCGCCGGGTCAGGCGGAGGCGGCCCGCTCGCTGGGTATGAGCTATGGCAAGGCGATGCGGCACGTCGTCGTCCCTCAGGCGGTGACGAAGATCCCCGCGCCGATGCTGAACGAAATGATCTCCCTGCTCAAGGACACGACCCTGGCCAGCGTCGTCGCCCTCAGCGAGTCGGTCCTCGTCAGCCGGGAAATCCTCGCCGAAACCTTCAACAGCTCGGCCGTCATCCTCGCCGGGCTGATGTTCCTGGCGATCACCCTGCCCGCAGCGCGCCTGGTCGACGTCCTGATCAAGCGCAACCAGGGCAAGATCACCCGCGGCGCCCACATCGAGGTGGCGTGACCGTGGCCGAGGCGATGATCCGGCTGGACGGGATCCACAAGCGGTTCGGTGACCTCGAGGTGCTCAAAGGGGTCGACATCGACGTCGCCAAAGGAGAAGTCGTCTGCATCCTCGGCCCCAGCGGGTCGGGCAAGAGCACCCTGCTGCGCTGCGTCAACCTGCTCGAGCCGCCCGAGAAGGGCGACATCTACATCGAAGGGCACGACATCTGCAAGGGCCCGGGCTCTGGCACCGGGGAGCAGAGCTGGGAGCTTGACTTCGTCCGCCAGCGGGTCGGGATCGTCTTCCAGCAGTTCAACCTCTTCCCCCACAAGAGCGCGCTGGAAAACGTCACCCTCGCTCAGGAGAAGGTGCTGGGACGGTCACGTCAGGAGGCGCGGGCGAAAGCGAAAGAGCTGCTCGACCGGGTCGGACTCGGCGACAAGCTCGACCAGTACCCCGAACGCCTCTCCGGCGGCCAGCAGCAGCGCGTCGCGATCGCCCGGGCGCTGGCGATGGACCCGCACGTGATGCTCTTCGACGAGGTAACCAGCGCGCTGGATCCCGAGCTGGTCAAGGAAGTACTCGACACGATGCGGGAGCTGGCCGAGGAAGGGATGACGATGATCGTCGTCACCCACGAGATCGGCTTCGCCCGCGAGGTTGCCGACCGCGTCGTCTTCATGGACGGCGGCGTCATCGTCGAGGAGGGCCCGCCGGCGCAGGTGCTGGAGAGTCCGCGCGAGGAGCGGACCAAACAGTTCCTCGGCTTGGTCCTGGACCGCTGAAAACGCGTCGCTACGCGGCGCAGGCGCCGCCGGCCATGGCGGGGAGAATCACAACCGAGTCGCCGTCTTTGACCGCGGTCTCGAGACCTTGCAGCACCCGCACGTCCTCGTCGTTGAGGTAGACGTTGACGTAGCGGTTGAGCTCGCCGTCATCGCCGAAGAGCTGGGACTGGGTGTCGGGGAACTCGCCGGTCAGCGAGCGCAGGACCTCGCCGACGTCGGAGCCGCCGGCCTCGACCTCGGCCTGTCCACCAGTTTTCGGGCGCAGCACTGGGGGGATTCGGACGGTCGCCATGGAGCGGTGATCCTACCTAGGCGATCGACTGCCTGTCGCCGCCGGCTCCGGCGCAGAAAGCGTCGTAGTCGGGGAACTGGCCCATCTCCGACTCCGGGATCTCCTCGGCGTTCTCGCCGCAGATCGGGCACTCGGGGTCGCGGCGGACTTTGAGCTCGGTGAAGCGGGTGCCGAGGGCCTCGTAGAGGAGCAGGCGGCCGATCAGCGGTTCGCCCTTGCCGAGGACGAGCTTGATCACCTCGTTGGCCTGCAGCGTGCCCATCGTCCCGGCCATCACTCCGAGCACCCCGTTGGCGGAGCAGCTCGGCGCCAGCTCGGCCGGCGGCGGCGTCGGGTAGAGGCAGCGGTAGCAGGGGCCCTCGAAGGGGACGAAAGTCGAGATCTGCCCGTCGAAGCCGAGGATCGAGGCGGAGACGACCGGCTTCTTCAGCCGCACCGAGGCGTCATTCAGCAGGTAGCGGGTGGGGAAGTTGTCGGCGCCGTCGACGACGATGTCGTAGTCCTTCATGACGTCGAGGATGTTGCTCGCGTCGAGGCGACCGTTGTGCTCGACGACGTTGACGTCGGGGTTCAGCCCTTCGATGAAGATCCGGGCCGAGGTCGTCTTCGGCATCCCGATCCGCTCGGTGTTGTGAATCACCTGGCGCTGCAGGTTGGAGGCGTCGACGACGTCATCGTCGACGAGGCCGATCGTGCCGACGCCGGCGGCGGCGAGGTAGAGCGCGGTCGGGGCGCCGAGCCCGCCGGCGCCGAGCAGCAGCACCTTCGAGTTCAGCAGCTTCACCTGGCCGTCGACTCCGACCTCGGGCAGCAGCGTGTGGCGCGAGTAGCGCTCGCGCTGCTCGGGAGTCATCCCGTGCGCGGCGACGACCGGCAGCCCCTGCTCCTGCCACTGGATGATGCCGCCGCTCATCGAGGCGACGTTTTCGTAGCCGAGCTGCTGCAGCTGCGCGGCGGCGAGCGCCGAGCGGTTGCCCGAGCGGCAGTAGAGGATCGTGCGCGCCGACTTGTCGGGCGCCGCGGTGGCGATTTCGTCGGCCAGCAGCCCCGGCGGCACCAGCTTGCCGTTCTCGAGGTGGGCCTCCTGGTACTCGTGCGGCTCGCGCGTGTCGATCAGGACGACGTCGCCGCCGTTGATCTCCTCGGCGGCCTCAAAGGGTTCGATCTCCTCGATCGTCTGTACGCGCTCGGTGTCGATGGCCATTTCTTGAAATCCCCTAATTCGGATCAGCTTTAACTTCAAAAAGTATAGCGCGCCGTTTAAGCCCGCTCATTTCGGGGCCATAGCTTGTTGTGGCGAGGAGCGAATTCAGCCTAAGAACGCCAAAGCCCCCCGACTTCATCGGCGAGGGGCTCTCCCAAACGTCTTTCGTGGCGGCTCTTCAGAACAGCTGCCGGAACTAAATCTCCGTTTTTTCGTCAAGCCTCATAGACGTCTTCCTTTCTGGCTTCCTGCCTAAGCCTCAGCTGTCTAGCTTAATGCTCAGGGAACAGAAATCAATGCTCGACAGTTCTCAACTAGTTACCACGTCCAATCGATTCTTATGTCTTCCCCGATGGCTTGGCCGAGAATCTTCACTTCCACATAGGAGCGGCCATTCTCCTGCTGCACGGTAAGAGGCTGAGCCGGCCCGCTGCCTCTTCGCATCTCGACATGAGTGGGCGGGGAGTCGCGGGGCCAGCTGATCTTCGCCACCCGCGGATGATCTGCCTTTACGCGGGGCGTGAATTCCACGCCCTCGTGACTGGTCGGGAATCGATCGACCGTCTCCCGCTCGATGCACCAGTTGAGCATGTCCCCCCTGCTGTGCTCCTCGTCGTAGCAAAAGATGGTCTTTATCCCGTTGCGGACTGGGAACTCATAGACCTTTTTCGCCTCTATCCATGGTTTCCCGTCTTCCCGCTGCCACCTTGCGACGGTCCTTTGAACGGTTCCATCCCCGGAACTCCAGTGGAAGTTCGTTGCCACATCGTTTCGCGTGAAGCGAAGTTGTTCCGTGTTTTTCACGGTCGTGTTGTGGCGATCATGTAGATCCCAGTGGACGGTTTGCCAGACGACCTGATACGGCCTGTCATTGATCGCATCGTCCGCCAGTTGCCGGAGGCTTGAGAATTCATCTCTTGCCGCCCGATTGCGCAGCAGGACGATCGCCATCGTCCCCAACAAGCTGAGAATTGCAGCGCTCACGACTTCGCTGGACGGATTGCCCACTATCTGAAGGGCAACCACCCCGAAGGCGACTAAGACCACGAGGACGCCGTCGGCATTTATTAATGCGAAACGACCGAGCGCTAGAGCCTTCTCCCTCAGCATCGGCGAGCACCCTAGCTATTCCCAAAGACAACCAACGTGAATTGCTGCTAAGGCCACCACAAAACGGCCCCGGGGAAGAGCCCCGAGGCCGCTTGGCCTGCCGAGAAGCTCTTGCCCTAGCTGAAGCTGGGGCGCATCTGGCGGAGGCGGCGGACCCGCTCCTCGATCGGCGGGTGGGTCGAGAAGAGAGCGGCCATGCCCTTGCCCGAGAAGGGCTTGACGATGTAGAGGGGCTCGGCCGCCTGGTTGACCTGCATCGGCATCGCTGCGGCGCCCTGCTCGAGACGCAGCAGCGCGCTCGCCAGGGACTCCGGGTTGCCGCAGATTTCGGCGCCACCGGCGTCGGCTGCGTACTCGCGCTGGCGCGAGATCGAGAGCTGGATGATGCTCGCCGCGATCGGGGCGAGGAGGACCATCGCCAGCCCGGCGACGAGGCTGAGCGGCGAGTTGTCGTCGTTCCCGAACCACATGAACATGTAGGCGAGGTAGGTGATCGCCGCGCCGATCGCCGAGGCGACCGACTGAATCAGGATGTCGCGGTTGCGGATGTGCGTGAGCTCGTGGGCGAGGACGCCGCGCAGCTCGTCCTCGGAGAGGAGCTTGGTGATCCCGCGGGTGACCGCGACGGCCGAGTGCTTCGGATTGCGGCCGGTGGCGAAGGCGTTCGGTTGGTCCTGGGGGATCATGTAGAGGCGCGGCATCGGCAGGTCCGCGCGCGTCGTCAGTTCGCGGACGATCTGGTAGAGCCGCGGCGCCTCCGACTCGTCGATCGGCTCGGCCCGGCTCATTTTCAGCGCCATTTTGTCGCTGAAGAAGTAGGCGAAGAAGTTGATCGCCAGAGCGATGAAGAGGAAGGTGAGCGCGGTGCTCGGGCCGCCGATCGCGGCGCCGATGACGACGAGAAGGCCACCGAGGGCGGCCATCAGGATCGTGGTCCGCAGCGTTGCGCCCCACGTGGATTGCTTGGTGGTGGTCATCTAGTAGTCGCTCCTGAGAGTCGGGATGTCGGTCAAGTATGCGGCGGAAGTGGGAATTCGCCTATAGGTGGAATCCCCCTACCTGGCCGGGGGCGACCCCTAGGCTTGCGGCATGACCCTGCTGGTGATCGGGCTCTGCCTGGTGGTCTTGGCGCTGGCGCTGGCGCTCGTCCGGGAGCGGCGGCGGCTGCGACCGCTCGAGGACCTGATCGAGGCGATGGAGAAGGTCGACCTCTCCTCCCCGCGCCTCCACCTCCCCCCCTCGATCGACGGCGTCGGCGAGACCGAGGAGGTCGAGCGGATCGAGCTCGCCTTCCTGCGGATGATGCGGCGGCTCGAGGCCGAGCGGCGGCGCGCCGGATCGGCCGCGCTGCACGCGCAGGAGGAGGAGCGGGCGCGGGTCGCGCGGGACCTGCACGACGAGGTCAACCAGTCGCTGACCGGGCTGCTGCTGCGGCTGGAGGCGGCGCGCGAGGCGGCGCCGCCGGAGCTGGAGGCCGAAATCGCCGACACCAAGGCACTCGCCAACCAAGCGATGAGAGAGCTGCTCTCCCTCGCCCGTCAATTGCGCCCAACGGCATTGGACGACCTCGGCCTGGCGGCGGCGATCGGCGGCCAGGTCGAGCAGCTCGGCCGCGGTGAGATGAATGCCCGTCTCGAAGTTGACGGTGACTTCTCAGACCTCGGCGACGACGCCCAGCTCGTCGTCTACCGGGTCGCCCAGGAGGCGCTGTCCAACGCCGCCCGCCACAGCGGCGCCGAGCGGATCGAGGTGCGGCTGCGCCGCGCCGGCGACGGCGGCGTCGCTCTCGAGGTCACCGACGACGGCCGCGGCTTCGCCTTCGACGCCCAGCAGCACGGCCTCGGGATTGGTGGCATGCGCGAGCGGGCCCTCCTCGTCGGCGGTGAGCTGACGATTGAGTCTCGCCCCGATGCCGGCACCACCGTCCGCCTCACCGTGCCGGGAGAATCAGCCCGATGAAGGTGCTGATCGCCGACGACCATGGCATCGTCCGCTCCGGGCTCCGGCTGCTGCTGGAGCGCCAGCCGGACATCGAGGTCGTCGCCGAGGCCGGCGACGGGGCCGAGGCGCGGGACCTGGCCGTGCGGGAGCGGCCCGACCTGGCGATCCTCGACGTGAAAATGCCGAAGCTGACGGGGCTACAGGCGACGCGGGAGATCAAGAAGCAGGCACCGGAGGTCTCGGTCCTGATCCTCTCGATGCACGACGACGAGCGCTACCTGTTCGAGGCGCTGAAAGCCGGCGCCTCCGGCTACGTGCTGAAGGCACAGGCAGACACCGATCTCTTGGCGGCGATCCGGGCGGTCGAGCGGGGCGAGCCGTTCCTCACCCCCGAGGCGCAGCGGACGCTGATCAAGGACGTGCTCGAGCGCGGCTCCAGCGGCGAAGAGGAGCTGACCTCGCGCGAGGAGGAGATCGTCAAGCTTGTCGCCGAGGCGCACACGACCAAGCAGATCGCCGAGGTCCTCCACCTCTCCGAGAAGACGGTCGAGAATCACCGCGCCAACGCGATGCGCAAGCTCGGGATGCGCGACCGGGTCGAGCTCGTCCGCTACGCGATCCGCCGCGGCCTGATCGAGCCATAACAGCGCGCGCTTCGCGCGCAAACGCATAACCGACCGCTTCAGTAGGATTTGAAGTCGATGCTGTTCTCGACCAAAGCCGAGTACGGAGTTCGCCTGATGGTCGAGCTGGGCCGCCAGCCCGGCTCGCAACCTGCCTCGCTGGGCTCCGTCGCCGAAGCGGAGAACCTGCCGCTCTCCTACTTGGAGCACCTGGTAGCGAAACTGCGCAAGGCCGGCCTCGTCACCTCCACCCGCGGCGCCCACGGCGGCTACCGCCTGGCGAAGCCCGCCGAGGAGATCACGATGGACGCGGTGGTCGAGGCACTGGAAGGACAGATCGCGCCGATGGAGTGCTTCCACGACTCTCCCGAAGGGAAAGTCCTCTGTTCGCACGAGTCCGACGGCGACCAGGCCTGTTCGACGAAGCTGCTCTGGATGCGAGTCCAGGGCGGCGTCACCAAGGCGCTGGCCGGGACCACCCTGGCCGAGCTGGTCGAGTTCTCCGACCAGAGCGCACAGAAGCGCGTCGCCGCCATCGGCAGCGCTGCTTAAGAACTTCAGAAACCCCCAGAAACGGAGCGAAATGGCTGAGCTGGAGATACGGAACCTGCACGTGGAGGTCGAGGACAAGAAGATCCTCAAAGGCCTCGACCTCGACGTCGAGAAGGGGAAAGTGCATGCGCTAATGGGCCCCAACGGCTCCGGCAAGTCCACCCTCGCCAACGTGATCATGGGCCACCCGGCCTTCGAGGTGACCGAGGGCTCGATCACCTTCAAGGGCGAGGACATCACCGAGGCCGCTCCCGAGGACCGCTCGCAGGCGGGCCTCTTCATGGCCTTCCAGTACCCGGTCGCGATCCCCGGTGTCTCGGTCAGCAAGTACCTGCGGATGATCATCAACGCCCAGCGCGAGGCGCGTGGCGAGGACCAGATCAAGATCAAAGACTTCGCCCGCGTCGCCCAGGAGGCGATGGAGCTGGCGAACATCCCCAAAGACTTCTCCAGCCGCTACCTCAACGACGGTTTCTCCGGCGGTGAGAAGAAGCGGATGGAGCTGCTGCAGCTGGCGCTCCTGCGACCCGAGATGGCGGTCCTCGACGAGACCGACTCCGGCCTCGACATCGACGCCCTGCGCACCGTCGCCGAAGGCGTCAATAAGTTCGCTGGGCCGGACATGGGCGTCCTCATCATCACCCACTACCAGCGCATCCTCCACATGGTGAAACCGGATTCGGTCCACGTCATGTATCAGGGCCGGATCGTCAAAGAAGGCGGCCCGGAGCTGGTCGGCGTGCTCGAGGAGAAGGGCTACGGCTGGATCAACTACGCCGACCCGCCCGCCCGCTTCGAGGCAGGCGCGGCAGCCTGACCTCGCAGATATGGAGCCGGTGAGCGCAGAGAGCCCCGCCGCGGCGGCACCGTTCTCGATCGAGAAGGTGCGCGCCGCCTTCCCGGCGCTCGAGCGCGAGGTCAACGGCCAGCCGGTCGCCTACCTCGACAGCGGCGCCAGCTCCCAACGTGTCCTGGCCTCGATCCAGGCGGTCGACCGCTACGAGCGGCGCCACCACTCCAACGTCCACCGCGGCTCCCACACCCTCTCGGCCGAGGCGACCGAAGCCTACGAGGGGGCGCGGGCCACGGTCGCCGACCACATCGGCGCCGCCGACCGCCGCGAGGTCGTCTTCGTCCGCAACGCGACCGAG
>VAYN01000004.1 GCA_005885405.1 Actinomycetota bacterium
AAGCCCCTGCCCGCCGAGCGCCCGCCGATCTTCGGTGACGGTCGCGCCGCGCAGCGGATCGCCGAGCTGACCGTTTCCCACCTCGACCGCTCGCGGGAGGAGTCCCTTGTCTGAACAGCTTCGAGTCGGTGTCATCGGCTGCGGCCGGATGGGCGCCTTCCACGTTCGCAACTACGCGCAGCTGGATTGTGCCCGGCTGGTTGCGGTGGCCGATCCAGATCCGGAGGCGCGCAGTCGCGCCCTGGCCGGCGCCCAGGCACTCGAGTTCTCCGACTGGCGGGACCTGATCGAAGACGCAGACGATCTCGACGCGGTCTCGGTCGCCTGTCCTTCCGAGCACCACGCCGAGGTGGTGCTGGAGGCGCTGGCGGCGGGCCTTCACGTTCTCGTCGAGAAGCCGATCGCAACCACGCTCCCCGACGCACTGCGGATGCGGGGTGCGGCGATCGAGGCCGACCGCAAGCTGATGGTCGGCCACGTCGAGCGTTTCAACCCAGCGGTCGAGAAGCTGCGCGAGTTGGTCGCTGACGGCCGGCTCGGGCGGGTCTACCGGGCCCACACGACCCGGGTCGGGCCGCTGCCGACGCGGATCCAGGACACCGGCGTGGCGATCGATCTCGCCACCCACGACCTCGACGTCATGCAGTACGTCCTCGACTGCTCGATCCATGAGATCTACGCCGATGGTGGCCGCTTCCAGCACAGCTCCCAGGAGGACCTGCTCACCTGCCTCGCCCGCTTCGGCGGTGCCGGCGGGGCGGAGACGCTGGGCCTGCTCGACGTCAACTGGCTGACCCCGGAGAAGAAGCGCGAGATCGCCCTGATCGGCGAGAACGGGCTGCTGCGGGCCAGCTACATCACCCAGGACGTCTGGTTCGTCGAGTCGACGACGGCGCCGCTGCAGTGGGACGGGCTCTCCGTCCTGCGCGGCGACGGCGAGGGCGCCGCCGTGCGGTTCTCGCTCGCCAAGGCGGAGCCGCTGCGGGCCGAGCTCGAAGCCTTCTGCCGCTGTGTACTCGACGACACGCCCGAGCCGGTCAGCGCCCACGACGGGGTCAAGGCGCTCGCCGCCGCCCTCGCTGTGCGCGAGTCGGCCGCCGTGCGGCGGCCGGTCGAGCTGCTCGATATCCCCGCTCCCCGGCCCTTGGAGGTCTTCGCATGATCCGCTTTGTGATCCCGGCCTACAACGAGGCCGAAAACATCCCCCGCCTGCTCTCGGATCTGGCGCCGGTCGCGCGCGAGCTCGGGGCGCGGGTGATCATCGTCGACGACGGTTCGACCGACGGCACCGGCGAGGTGATCCGCGAACACGCCCAGGATATGCACCTTGCGGTCGTCACCCACACCGTCAACCGCGGTCTCGGCACCGCGATCAACACCGGCATCCGCTCGGCCTTGAAGGAGTCCTCGGATGACGACGCGATCGTCACCCTCGAGGCCGACACCACCTCCGACCTCTCCGACCTGCCGCGCATGCTGGAGCTCTTCGAGCAGGGCAACGACGTCGTCCTCGCCTCGGTCTACGCGCCGGGCGGGAAAATCGTCGGCGTCGCCGGCTGGCGCCTGCTGGCCAGCAAATCGGTCTCCAACACCTTCCGCTACCTGGGCGGCCTGCGCGAGATGCACACGCTCTCCTCGCTCTACCGCGTCTACCGGGCGGGGACGCTGCGCAAGGCGGCTGACACCTACGGCTACCTGCTCGTCCGCGAGCCGGGCTTTGCCGCCAACGTCGAGCTCCTGCTGAAGCTCTTCAACGCCGGTGCTTCGGTTGCCGAGGTGCCGACCGTGAACGACTGGACGACCCGCAAAGGCGAGTCGAAGATGCAGCTGAAACCGACCGTCGTCGCCTACTTCCGGGTGATGGCCGCGCACATGGTCGGCCGCATCCAGCCCCCGCCGGTCTCGCCATTGGCTGAGGCGACCGCGCCCCAAGGGCTGCCGGAGCCCGCGGCGGCGACCGCGATCGAGGGCGCTTCGGCTGAGGGCCGCGCCCCCGTCACCCAGGGCTGATGGACCGCGTCGCGCCCCGCGTCGGCATCGTCGGCGGCGGCGTCCTCGGCGTCTCACTGGCCCTCCGCCTCGCCCAGCAGGGTGCGCGGGTGACGGTGATCGAGCGTGGCCCGAGCCTCGGCGGCCTCGCCGGCACCTTCGACTTCGGCGGCCACGAGGTCGACCGCTTCTACCACGTGATCACCCCCTCGGACGAGCGGATGATCGCGATGGCCGAGGAGGTCGGGCTCGGCGAGGAGCTGCGCTTCACGCCGGTCGGTGCCGGCTTCTTCAGCGACGGCGAGATGCACGACTTCAACGGCATCGGCGACCTCCTCCGCTTTTCGCCGCTGAGCCCGCCGGCGCGGCTGCGGCTGGGCTGGTTCGTCGCCCAGTGCCAGCTGCGCAGCTCCTACGAGAAGCTGGAGACGATCCCGCTCGAGACCTGGCTGCGGCGGATCTGCGGCAACCAGGTCTGGGAGCGGATCTGGAAACCGCTGCTCGACACGCGCTTCGACGGCGACCCCTCGGGGCTGCCGGCTACCTACCTCTGGGCCCGCACGCGGCGGATGTCCGGCGCCCGCCAGAGCAAGGGGCGCGGCGGCGAGGAAATGGGCCACATCGTCGGCGGCCACCAGCGGTTGATCGACGCGATGGTGGCGCGGGCGGGCGAGCTCGGCGTCGAGGCGCGGACCGATGCACCGGTTACCGGCCTCGCCCTGGCCGAGGACGGCTCGGTCACCGGGGTCGAGCTGGAGGGGGACGCCACCAGCACCTGCTCGAGCGCTACCCGCAGCGCTGGCTCGGAGTGGTCTGCCCAATCATCAAGGTGCGCCGTCGGCTCTTGCCCTACTACGCGATCAACATCACCGAGCGCACGCCGCTGACCAGCGCCGTCGAAACCACCCAGGTGCTCGGGACCGACCACACCGATGGCTTGCAGCTGGTTTACCTGCCCAAGTACTGCGATCCCGCGGCGCCGGAGCAGAGCGAGGACGACGAGGCGGTCTACCGCCGCTTCACCGACTACCTGGGCCGCCTCTCACCCGGCTTTAGCCGCGAGGAGGTCGTCGATTGGACTGTGCAGCGGGCGAAGCTGGTCGAGCCCGTGCATCAGGTTCAGCCCGCGGGCACGACCCGCATCGCTCCGATTTGGCCGGGGGTGGGGGGACTGGCCCTCGCCTCCAATGCGCAGATCTACCCCCAGCTCCTCAACGGCGACTCGGTGATGGGTTTCGCCGAGTCGGTCGCCGTCGAAGTCGCCGAGCGTCTAGGCCTTTCCGGTCGACCCGCCGAGGAGAGTGCGAGAAAAGGACTAGTCGGCACGTTGCATACCTAGAGGGTCCGGATGCCGTTCAGGTGCTGGCTCTCGTGAGAAGCCATGTACCAGGTCGAAGCCTCCAAAGCCCTTTTGAAGCCGCGCCTCTGGGCCCGGCAGTCCTCCCGCCTGCGGGTGCCGCGCAACGTGATCATGCTCGGCGCCGTCAGCCTGCTGACGGACATCTCGTCGGAGATGGTGGCGACGGTCTTGCCGATGTACCTGGTCTTCTCCCTTGGCGCCAGCCCGCTGGCGTTTGGGGCGATCGACGGCACCTACCGCGGGGCCGCTGCGCTGGTCCAGGTCCTCAGCGGCTTCACCTCGGATCGTTGGCGCCGTCATAAGGAGGTTGCCGGGCTCGGCTATGGCCTCTCGGCGCTGGGCAAGGTCGCGCTCGTCGCCGCCGGCAACACGATTGGTGGGGTGGGGGCGATCGTCGCCGTCGACCGCGTCGGCAAGGGGATCCGAACTGCGCCCCGCGACGCGTTGATCTCGCTCTCCAGTGCCAAGGACAGGCTCGCTACCTCGTTTGGCGTCCACCGCGCGATGGACAGCGTTGGCGCGATGCTGGGTCCGTTGATCGCCTTCGGCATCCTCCTGCTCGCCCCGGCCCGCTTCGACGCCGTCTTCGTCGTCAGCACGCTGTTCGCGGTGCTTGGCCTCGCGGTCCTCTTCCTCAACGTCGAAGGCAAGCCGCGGCGGGCGCCGCGTGAGGGCGCACCACCGCGCTTCAGCGCCGCCCTCGCCCTGCTCAAGGACCGCAGCTTCGCGCCCCTGCTGCTGGCTGCGGCCGGCCTCTCGATCGCCAGCGTCTCCGACGCGCTGATCTACGTCGGCCTGCAGCGCACGATCGACTTCGAGCCCGCCGTGTTCCCGCTGCTCTACGTGATGACGGCGGTCTCTTTCATGGCCCTGGCGATTCCGGTCGGTCAGCTCGCCGACCGGGTCGGCAAGGTGCCGGTCCTGCTTGCCGGCCACGCGCTCCTCTTCGTCGTCTACGGGGTCCTCCTGATGACCTCAGTCGGGTATCTGGCCCTGGCCGTGTGCCTGGTCGCTCTCGGTGGCTACTTCGCCTCCACCGAAGGTGTGCTGACGGCACTGGCCGGAGCTCTGCTGCCGGAGAAGCTGCAGGCGAGCGGGATCGGGATACTGATCACCGTGGTCAGCCTTGGCCGACTCGTCTCCTCGCTCGCCTTCGGGGCGCTCTGGTTTGCGATCGGGCTACAGAGCGCGGTCCTGGTCTTCGTCGCCGCTCTCGGCCTGGCGATGGCGGTCGCGGCGCCGCTGCTCTTCCGCGCCCAGCGCATCGCGCCGAATGGGTAGCCGCAACGGCAAGATCCTGTTTGCGCTTGTCGGCGTCTGCCTCTTGGTCGGAGCGGGATATGTAGTCGCCGCCGCCCTCGGACCAGACGAGACGACTACGGAGGCCCGGCCACAGGTCGATGGTGCGGTGCTCGCCCACGCGCACCTGATGGTCCGAGCCGTAGATCCGGCCAACCCGCGCCTCAACGGGCGGGTCTACGAGATCGACGGCGGTAAGGCGAGACGGCGCTCCGGCGACCTTGCCTGCGAGCGCGTCTACTTTGCGGGCGGACGCGGCATCTGCATGGGTGTCGCGCCTTCCGGGGTCGACTACAGAGCTCAGATCTTTGATTCGCAGCTGCGGCCGGTCCACGAGTTCGCTCTGACCGGCTTCCCCTCGCGGGCCCGTGTCTCCAGCGACGGGCGCTATGGAGCGACCACGGTGTTCGTCAGCGGCGACTCCTATCTGCAGGCGCCGAGCGCCTTCTCGACCCGCACCGTGATCGTCGACCTCCGCAGTGGCGAGAGGGTAGGGCAGCTCGAGCAGTTCGACGTGACCAAGGACGGCAAGCCGTTCGATGCCGTCGACTTCAACTTCTGGGGTGTCACCTTCGTACCGGGCGACTCCAGTCGCTACTACGCGACGCTCGGCACCGGCGGTAGTCACTACTTGGTCGAAGGTGACATCGCCGCCCGTTCGATGCGTGTTTTGCGGGACGGGGTGGAGTGTCCGTCGCTCTCCCCGGACGGCGAACAGATCGTCTTCAAGAGCCGAGTCGCCGGCAGCGAACGCTGGCGGCTGCGGGTTCTCGACGTCGAGACCCTTGCCGACCACGCGGTCGCGGAGACCCGCTCGGTTGACGATCAGGTGGAGTGGCTTGATAACGAGACCCTCGTCTACTCATACGAAGACGATCTCTACACCGTTCCCGCCGACGGGAGCGGAGAGCCGCAATTGCTGGTCCGAGACGCAAGTTCCCCGGTCCGGCTTGACCGCGGGATTTAGCCCCAAAAAAGCGGTTTACATAAAAGCGCTGCAAACCAGGCGACGAGGGCCGGTTTAGGACATTTGTCGAATGGGGGGTGCCGATTTCACGGGGTGACTCTCGGGTACCGACAGTGCAGGCATGCTGACCAAGGGGAGGCGCCTCAAGACCAGTCTTTCGTTTGCTGCCCTGGCGGTGGTCATCTTTGCGATGGCTGCGGTAGCTGCAGCGGCGACCAAGGTGATCGACGGCAAGCCCGCCTTCGGCCAGCGAATCAATGCGCAGGCTCGCGAACGGGCAGCCGACACCGATCGAGACGGCCTCACCGATCGCTTCGAGAGGCTGCGCTCCCGGACTAGCCCGCATAAGTTCGACACCGATGGCGACAGTCTCAGCGACGGCGTCGAGGTGAGGCGCGGAAGCGATCCGCGCGACCCGAAGAGCCCGAAAGGCAAGCCGCCCAAGCCGGCGCCCGAACCGACCCCGACGCCCGAACCGACCCCGGAACCGACGCCCACCCCCGAACCGGCTCCGGAACCGCAGCCAGAACCTGAACCGACCCCCGAGCCGGAACCGACGCCGGAACCTGAACCGACTCCCGAGCCGGAACCAGAACCGCAACCGCAGCCGCAACCGGAAGCCGCTGCCCTCTACCTGAGCCCCTCTGGGTCTGACGCCAACACCTGCTCGGTCGCCAAACCATGCAAGACGCTCAACCGCGCCTACAAGCTGGCGGCCCCGGGACAGACGGTGGAGCTGGCCGCAGGCACCTACACCGACACCTCGATCTCGCCCGACTCTGCAAAGACGTCGACCTCGGACGTCGTCTTCCAGCCGGCGGCGGGGAGCAACGTCACCTTCTCTGCGCAGCTACACATCTCTGCCCAGCACCTCGAACTGCGGGGGATGCACTTCACCAGCAAGCTCTGGATCGAAGCCAGCGCAGCTGATCTGACCCTGCGCAACAACAGCCTGAAGAACTTCGACCTCTACTCCAGTGGCACCCAGTCCTCCCACGACATCTCGTTCATCGGCGGCAGCATCGGTCCCTCCGCCAACGAGAACAGCCGCATCGCCTCGAACGGCACCTCGACCTCGGCCTCGCCGAAGAACATCCTGATCGAAGGAGTCGATTTTCACGACTTCACGGTGACGCCCGGATCAGAAGCACATGTCGAGTGCCTGCAGGTCTGGGCGGTCGACGGCCTGACGATTCGAAACAGCACCTTCCGCAACTGCGAGGTGTTCGACATCTTCCTCCAGAAGCTGCCGGGTGGCTCGGCGGCGACCCCGAGCAACATCCTCATCGAGAACAACTTCTTCGACTGCTGCCGCAGCGGTTATTACGCGATCCGCTTCGGCGACCATGCCGGCACCAGCTGGAAAAACGTGACGATCCGCAATAACTCGCTGAACAAGGAGATCAACCCCGACCCCAGCGTTCCCTACTCGAACGTGAAGATCCTCAACAACGTCGGGCCGGCGGTGAAGTTCTGGAGCGGCAGCACCGGCAACCTGGCGCCAAAGCCCGCTGGGATCGAAGTCGATCACAACGTCTGGTACGCCGGCTCGAAGGTGGGGCCGAGCGACAAGGTGGCACCCTCGGGTTTCCGCAACGCCGCCGCGCTCGACTTCCACCTCAGCGCCGGAGCCGCGGCGATCGACGCCGGTGACCCAGCCAATTCGCCGGCGCGCGACATCGACGGCGACGTCCGGCCGGCCGGTGCTGCTCCCGATGCGGGGGCCGACGAGACGGGTGCGAGTCCGGCGCCGACGCCGCCGACCGAACCGACGCCGCCGCCGACCCCAGAAGAAGAACCGCCCGCGGAACCCACTCCACCCACGGAACCGAGCGGGAACGCCGACCTCTACCTCTCCGCCGGGGGCTCCGACTCGGCTGGGTGCACGGCCTCAGCTCCCTGCAAATCACTCAACCGCGCCTACCAGCTGGCGGCGCCCGGCGAC
>VAYN01000028.1 GCA_005885405.1 Actinomycetota bacterium
ACCCGACAGCCTCGGGCAAGACGATCGCCGCGGCAGGGTTCGTCGAGGCGGCCCGCACCCTGGGCGTCCTCATCCTCACGCACCGACGCCTCCTCGTCTCCCAGTTCACGCGTGATCTGACCACCGAGGGCTACGGCAAACGGTTCACCGATGTGATCACGCGGGACAGCCGCAGCGGGAAGAAGGCACCGCTCACGATCTGACGATCCAGACGTACGCATGGTTCGCGCGCCACGTCGACTCGATCGACCGCGACGCGTACCAGCTCGTGATCTGCGACGAGGCGCACACGGCGCTCGGGGAGAAGACCTCGGCTGCGATCCGCTCCTTCCCCGAGCCGATCTACATCGGCATGACGGCGACGGAGCAGCTGATCGCGAAGCAGGTCTCCGACGTGTTCCCGGCCTCGGTCGACGACCTGCCTCTGCAGGACGCCGCGCGCCGGGGCCTGATCGCGCCGCTGCGCGACCTGCGCGTGCCGCCGGTCACCGCGATCAACGCGGTGCCGATCGTCGGCGGCGACTTCGACCAGGAGATCCTCGCCAAGACGCTCGACCACCAGGCCCTGAACCAGGCCGCCGCGGGCATGTACCGCGACCGCTTCGACAACACGCCCGGCATCGTCTACGCCGCCGGCGTCGACCACGCGTACAACCTCGCGAAGGAGTTCCGCGCAGCCGGCCTGAAAGCCGAGGCGGTCTCCGGGCGCACCCCGCCGGTTCGCCTCGCCGAGACGCTAGCGGCCTATGAGCGCGGCGAGATCAACGTCCTCATCAACGCGCAGCTGCTCGCCGAGGGCTGGAACTCGCCGCGGGCGACCGTGTGCATGCACCTCGCGCCGACGGCGTCGAAGCGCGTGTACCAGCAGCGGATCGGCCGCATCATGCGCCTCCACCCGCGCAAGGAGGCGGGGATCGTCGTCGACTTCGTCCCGAAGGGCGCGACCCACAACGAGCGCGTCGTCTCACTGCACTCGCTTCTCGACGCCGACTTCTACCGCGAGGGGGCGCGCGTCACTCCGGCGCCGCGCCGCCGCTCGCAGCGCCGCGCGCGCCGCCGCCTGACGCCGGCGCCGTGGCTCGTACCGGTCACGCCGGACGTCCGCCGCCGCTACGGCGTCATCCAGCGCGAGTGGCAGCGCATCGATCCGAAGTACCTCGACGAGGACGAGCAGCGCGCCTGGGCGATGATCGCCGGCCGCCAGATCCGCTTCGACGAGCGCGCTTCGTTCGTCCAGAAGCTGACGGACCGGAGCGCGAGCAAGGCGGCGCTCGAACAGTTCCTGACCACGGCCGCAGCCGAGAATCCGAATCGACGACTGCGGATGATGGCGCTGCAGGACCGCGTCTCGATGCGCGTCGAGCGTGCCGACTTCGACGACCTCGTCACGCTCGTGACGCAGGCGCCGACCTGGGAAAAGGAACGGCTCGCGGGGATCCGCATCCTCCTGCGGGCCATCGGCGCCGAGAAACCGGACGCGCCGGAGCAGATCCTCGCCCGCTGGACCTGGCGGTTGGCGCGGGCGACGCGCAAGGTGCAGGACCGGCGCGCCTCAGCGGAGTACCCGGAGGCGAAACGCCTGCTCGGCGCCCTCGCGAACTCGCGCGGACACCGGCACGAGGAGAACGCCGCGAAGCTGGTCAAGGCCGCGCTCGAGCTGCCGGTGCCGGTGGGCGCCGCGCTCCTGGCGTCGGCGGAGGGGTACACGCCGCGCGCGACGAAGCTCATCGACGAGGCGCGCGAGCGGCTCGGCACGGTCCAGGAGGTCGCGCTCGCGCTCGCGGAGAACCTCCCCGCACCGAAGCAGGGCGGCGGCCGCACGAAGCGGCGCCGGCGGCGGAGGCGCAAGGGCGGCGGCACGAAGCCCGAGGCTCAGGCGACGAAGGCCGAGACTCCCGCCGAGGACGCGCCGGCCGATCAGGCCGAGAAGCCATCGAGCTAGACCACGTCCAGCTCGCCGCGCCGCCGGGCTGCGAGCCGGAAGCGCGCCGCTTCTTCGGCGATCTGCTCGGCCTGGAGGAGCTCGAGAAGCCCGAGTCGTTGCGCGCGCGTGGCGGCGCCTGGTTTGCAGTCGGTGACGGAGGCCAGCTCCACATCGGCATCGAAGACCCGTTCGCCCCAGCGCGGAAGGCGCATCCCGCATTCCGCCTTTCAGCCGAGGAACTCGAGGATCTCGCGAAGCGGCTCGAAGCGGCGGGCGAGCGCGTCGAGTGGGACGACTCGCTGCCAGGCGTCAGGCGCTTCTACACGGCCGACCCCTGGGGCAACCGGCTGGAGCTGGTCGCCGCGAATTAGGTAACCGTTAGGGCCGTTGCCTACCCTGCGGACGTGCCTCGGAGACGAATCGCCTGTTTGGCCGCGCTGCTCGCGATCCCACTCGGGGTCGGCGCGACGCGCGCTGCAACACCGTCACTAATCGTCTTCTCGGCCGACCGCGCACCGTCCGTCTCGGGCGAGATCTACCGGGTCGACCCGAACGGGCACCGCGTCAACCTCACCCACAGCCCGTACCAGGACACCCGTCCAGTCGTCTCTTCGGATGGAAAGACGGTCGCGTTCCTGAGCCAGCGCGGCAACTCGGTCAGCGTCTACGAGATGGGGATCAACGGCCGCGGTCTCGTCCGCATCGGCCCGTCGCTGTCGCCGCAGGGGCAGTATCCGTACCTCGCGTGGCAGCCGCACGGGACCCTGGTCGCGTTCACGGGCGGCGGCACTGCGTCGTCGCCGCAGGCGGGTCTCTGGATCCTCGGCGCTGGCCACATGCCACTTCGCGTGCGGGGCGCCAGCGGCACCGTCCAGCCGAGCTGGTCGCCGGATGGGCGTGTCCTGCTCGTCTACACGTACGGGAGGCGGACGGCTGTGGCGGTCTCGCCGAGCGGGCGGCCACTGTTCACCGTGCCGGCCGCGAGCAACTTCTCGCGCTGGTCGTCGGGGGGTCTGCTGGCAATCGCGGCCAAACCGGGGCTCGGCGTCTACGACGAGAGCGGCCGTCGCCGGTTCGCAGCGAGTGGACAGGTCTCGGGCGGACCCGCCTGGTCGCCGGACGGCGACCTCCTCGCCGCGCTCGTCGCGAACAAGCTCGAGGTGCTGACGCAGACGGGCGGGGTCGTGCTGCGGAAGCCGTTCTCAGGCCATCACGGTCTCGTCTGGAACGGGAACGGTCGCGTCGTGCTCGGCGGCTTCGGCCGCTGCGAGTGCCAAGGCGCGAAGAGCGTGGACATCCGCACCGGAACGATCTCGGGCGCATCGGACCTGTGGTTCGCGCCGCTGTCGGCTGACAGGAAGCAGGCGGTCGAAACTCGGAGGGCCGGCAGCCGGTTCGCAATCGAGGTGGCGCCGACCGCCGGAGGCGCCGCGAAGACCTATGGACACGTCCCCGGCTGCTACGCGGACATGGCGTTGGGCGCCGCGGTGGACTCGCTTCAATTCGTGGGCCGGAGCAGATCGCTTCTCTACGCGAGTCTCTGTTACGAGCCGTTCTCGCAGCTCTACGCGGTCGCGCCTGACGGGGGAACACCGCGAGAGCTCCCGGGCGCCAAGCCCTATGCAATCGAGCCGGCGCTCTCTCCCGATGGCAGCCACATCGCGTACTCCTGGGCCCAACTCACGGGCCTGAGCTGTGGCGGCTGCCCCTCGCAGATTCGCGTCGTGAACGCCGACGGCACAGGCGAACGCACCCTGACGAAGCCGGACCAGTGCACGTACGACGTCGCCCCCACCTGGTCCCCCGACGGCCAGACGATCCTGTACTCCGAGTCGGGCTGTGACAACGTTCCGGACCTC
>VAYN01000026.1 GCA_005885405.1 Actinomycetota bacterium
GAGGCCGGGGACTGGGGTGCCGTACTTGACGAATTCGCAGTTGTACGGCTCCGGGTCATAGGAGTCAGTGATGGCTCGGCCGGCGGGTTGGCCGGTGCCGGGAATTTCTTTCGTCTGCGGTTTGCCGCCTTTGCCTTTGACGGTGACTTTTTCGGGGGGACGGCCGGCGCCGCACTGGATCGAGAAGTCCTTGACGCCGTCGCGGGCGTCGATGATGTCGTCGCCGCCATTGCCGTAGAAGCGGTCCTCGCCGGGCTGGCCGAGCATCGCGTTGGGGCCGCCGTCGCCGATCAGGACGTCCCAGTCGAAGGAGCCCTCCATGTCCTCGTTGGTCGGCGAAAGGTGGACCGAGTCGCAGTTCTTTTCCTCATCGACCCAAGCCTCGTGTTTGAGGAAGGAGATGATCAGGAGGCCGGGGTGGGCTTGGGTCTCGGCGAAGGAGGCGTCGTCGCGGCCGGGGCCGCCGACAATCGCCCCGCCAGCGCAGCCGCCGCCGGCGGCCAGCAGGTCGCCGCTGCCTTCTCCATATAGGTAGGTCGGCCCGGGCAGGCCGCCGACGAGGCCGTCGGCGCCGTCGCCGCCGTAGAGCTTGTCCGCCCCTGGGCCCGCCTCGACGAGGTCGTCCTCGGGCCCGGCTTTGATCGTGTCGTTGCCGAAGCCACCAGCGAAACGGACGCTGCCGATCGACTCCAGCGTCCCTTCAACCCGGAGGCTATCGTTGCCCGGCCCGAGGTCGGCCATCAGCCAGCGGCCTGGGCCGTTCGCCGGGCAGGCGATGGTCAGCGGGTTGTTCGTCGGCCGCAGACAACCGGGGCCGATCGCAACTCCTTTTTTCGCTGTGACGCTGAAGATGTCCGCCGCTTCGTCGTAGGCGACGACGAACTGGTCGCGGCCGCCGCCGCCGATGATCTGCAGGCCGGCACCGCCGCCCGGCGTCGGGTTCAGCTGGACGAGGGCGGTGGCTTTCGGCGGCGCTTCCTTGCCGCAGGAGCTGGTACGGCCTTTGGCACCCTCGCAGCCGTCGCTCCCCTGCGCGCCTTCGACCACGTCGCGGCCGCCGCCGCCGACGAGGTGGTCGTCGCCGCTGCCGCCGTAGATGACGTTCGCCTGCGGGCTGCCGATCAGCGTGTCGCGGAAGGCCGAGCCTTCGAGGCTCTCGAAGCCGAAGAGCTTGTCGTGTCCGTCGCCGTAGGCCCGGTGGGCTTTCAGCGAAACCCAGACGCCGCTGCCTTTACCGCCGGCACGCGCGGTCGCAAAAGAAGCGATGTCGCCGGGCCCGGCGCCGCCGGACATGCGGTCGTAGCCGTAGTCGCCATGGACGAGGTCTTCCGCCCCCGGCCCGCCGTTGACGATGTCGATGCCGAGATCGCCGGCGACCTCATCGCGAGCGCCCGGCCCACCGAGGATCTTGTCGTCGCCGAGGTTGCCGTTGACCTGGTCCTCGTCGCCGGCATCGCCGAAGACCTCGTCGTTGCCGCGGCCGCCGTGCATCTCGTCGGTTCCCGGCCCGCCGCAGAGCAGGTCGTTGCCGAGGCTGCCGAAGACGATGTCGTCGCCGCTGCCGGCCCAGATCACGTCGCGCTCGGGCGTACCCCGCAGGTCGTCGTCGCCCTCGGTACCGACGATCTCCGCCTGGCGGCCATGACAGCGGGGGACGTCGTCGCCCTCGTTGTCGGCCGCGCTGGCGATCGCCGCGAAGACGGCAGACGCCAGCAGCAGCACAGCGATGACCCCCCAGGTACGTCGGCTCACGAGGGCTGGATCGTATCCGTCAGATCAGGCGACGAAGTCAGGCGCTGCGGATCAGCTTCTTGTTGACGAACTCGTCCGCCCCGTAGCGGCCGAGCTCGCGGCCGAAGCCCGAGCGCTTGAAGCCGCCGAACGGTAGCTCCGGGCTGTCGGCCCCGACCAAGTTCACGTAGACCATCCCGGCTTCGATCCGGTCGGCGACGCGCTCGGCCTGCTCCTTGTCGGTGCTCATCACATAGGAGCCGAGCCCGAACGGGGTCTGGTTGGCAAGCTCGACCGCCTCCTCCTCGGAGCCGACTTTGTAGACCTGCGCGACCGGGCCGAAGAACTCTTCCTGGGAGGCCTCGTCGCCGGGCTTGATCCCGGTGAGGATCGTCGGTTCGAAGAAGTTGCCGTCGCGCTGGCCGCCGACCACGACCTCGGCGCCGTTGTCGATCGCGCGTTTGACCTGGTCCTCGAGCCGGTCCGCCGCCGTCTGCGAGGAGAGCGGTCCGACCGCGGTGTCCTCGGACGTCGGGTCACCCGGCTTCGCCCCGCTGACTTGCTCTTTGAACTTCTCGAGGAACTCGTCGTAGAGCTCGTCGACGACGATGAAGCGCTTGGCCGCGTTGCAGGACTGACCGGTGTTGTCGAGCCGTGCTTCGGCCGCCGCCTGGGCGGCACCGTCGATGTCATCGGTGCCGAGCAGGATGAAGGGGTCGGAGCCACCGAGCTCGAGCACGACCTTCTTCAGGTGTTTGCCAGCGATCGAGGCGACGGCGGCGCCGGCGCGCTCGGAGCCGGTGACCGAGACGCCGTGCACGCGCGGGTCAGCGATCACCCACTCGATCTGCTCGTTGGTCGCGTAGATGTTCTCGTAGGCACCCTCGGGGACGCCGGCGTCGTCGAAGATCTTCTGCATCGCCTCGGCCGATTCCGGGCACTGGGGCGCGTGCTTGAGCAGGATCGTGTTGCCGATCACCAGGTTCGGGCCGGCGAAACGGGCCACCTGGTAGTAGGGGAAGTTCCAGGGCATGATCCCGAGCAGGACTCCGAAGGGGCTGCGGCGGATCACCGCGGTGCCCTCGCCGCCGAGCAACTTGATCGGCTCGTCGGCCATCAGATCCTCGGCGTTGTCGGCGTAGAAGCCGTAGATTTCCGCCGCGAAGTCGACCTCCATCAGCGCCTGCTCGATCGGCTTGCCCATCTCGCGGACGATGATCTCGGCGAGCTCCTGGCGGCGCTCGGAATGCAGCTCGCCGACCCTGCGGATCATCGCCGCGCGGTCGGCGACGCTGGTCTCGCTCGGGAAGCTGCGGGAGGCCTGGTCGCAGCGGTCGATCGCCGCTCGGAGATCGTCGTCTGAGATCTCCTGGTACTCCTTGACGGTCTCGCCGGTGGCTGGGTTGACAACCGCGTACGTGCTCATCTTCAGCTCTCCCTGTGGATGTTCGTTTCCAAGTTTGTCCTACCCCTTCACGGGCTGCTCTAGCCCGAGCGCACCCTCGACGGGCACGTACTCCATCCCCACTCCCTCGGCCACAGCCGGGTGCGTAACCTTGCCGCCGGCGACGTTGACCCCGAGCCGCAAGCCCGGGTCGCGTCGAATCGCCTCCTCGACGCCCAGGTCGGCAAGCGCCAGCGCGTAAGGCAGCGTCGCGTTGGTGAGGGCGTGGGTAGAGGTGATCGGGACCGCGCCGGGCATGTTGGCGACGCAGTAGTGGGTGATCCCGTCGACCTCGAAGGTCGGGTCGCGGTGCGTCGTCGGGCGCGAGGTCTCAAAGCAGCCGCCCTGGTCAATCGCCACGTCGACCAGAACCGCGCCGGGCTTCATCAGCGCCAGCTGCTCACGGCGGATCACGTACGGCGCCCGCGCCCCGTGGACGAGCACGGCACCGATCACGAGGTCGGCGTTCGGCAGCATCTCCTCGATCGCCAGCGTCGTCGAGTAGACGGTCGAGCAGCGGCCGCCGAAGTCGACTTCGAGCTCGCGCAGGCGGTCGATCGAGCGGTCGTAGACGAAGACGTCGGCTTCCATCCCGATCGCGATGAAGGCGGCGTTCATGCCGACGACTCCGCCGCCGATCACCATCACGTTGGCGGCGGCCACCCCCGGCACGCCGCCGAGCAGGATCCCCCGCCCGCCCATCGGTTTCTCCAGCATGAAGGCGCCGGCCTGGGTCGCGATCTTTCCCGCCACCTCGCTCATCGGCGCCAGCAGCGGCAGCCGCCCGTGCGCGTCCTCAACCGTCTCGTAAGCGATCGCGGTGACGCCGGCGCCGCAGAGCCCGCGCGTCTGCTCGGGGTCGGGCGCCAGGTGCAGGTAGGTGAAGAGGAGCTGACCCGGGCGCAGCATCTCGATCTCGCTCGGCTGCAGCTCCTTGACGTGGAGGATCATCTCCGCCGACTCGAAGACCGCGGCGGCATCAGGAACGATCGTCGCTCCCTGCGCCTCGTAGGACGCGTCGGTGATCGCACTGCCCTCCCCGGCCCCGGCCTGAACCAGCACTTCGTGGCCGTGCTCGGAGAGTTCGCGCACCCCCGCCGGGGTGACGGCGACGCGGTACTCGTCGGACTTGATCTCGGTCGGGACTCCAATCTTCATGCGACAAGCTCCCTCGCTCGCAGGGCCAACCAGAACTCGATGCGGTCATGGGCGCGGGAGAGGTCCCGGCCCGTCAGCTCTTCCACCTTGCGCATCCGGTAGCGCAGCGTGTGGCGGTGGCAGTAGACCTGGCGAGCCGCCCGCTCCCACTGACCGTTCTGCTCGATGAAGGCCTCGAGTGAGCGCAGCAGCTCGCCGCCGTACTCCTCGTCGCCGCGCTCGATCGGCCCGAGGACGCTGTCGCAGTAGAGGTCGAGAGCGTCGTCATCCTGGATCGAGAGCAGCAGCGTGAAGACGCCGAGGTCCCGCCAGGAGGCGACCTCCGGGGCCGAGCCGTTGTCGAAGGCAGTCGCCTCCAGCGCGCAGCGGGCCTCGTGGAAGGAGTGGCGCAGGCGCTCGGGCGGCGCCGGGCGGCTGGCGGCGGCGCGGACGCCGCCGCGCTCCCGAGCCAGCTCTCGCCGGGCCGCGGTGGCGACGTCGATCGGGTCGCGGTCGGCACAGTCGACGACGGCGCAGAGGAGCTCGCGGCCGCCGGTGCTGTGCGGGGCGACGACGCCGGGGCAGGCTTCGGCGGCGAGGGATGCTTCCAGATCCCGAAGGGCTCGAGTCGGCGGCGCAGCTCGGTCGCGTCCATGCGCCCGCCGAGCGCCGCGGCGACGACGTCGCCCGCGAGGCGCCGCTCGGTCTCCTGAGCGACGCGGCGGCGCATCAGCTCCAGGGCCACCACCGCCACCGCCTGCTGCAGGATCAGCCGCTCGAAGTCGCCGAGGCCGCCGGAGTCGCGAACGATCACGACCCAGGCCTGGGGCGGGCCGCCGCCGGGGGAGATGACGGGGTGGGCCAGCGCCCTCCCGGCGACGGTGGGGTGGCTGGGGACGAATGGGTGGCCGTCGCCAACGTGGCTGAGCGCTTCCTTGCGGATCGCGCCGATCGCCTCGGTCGAGAGCTGGCGGCGAAAGCCCTTGCCGGCGAGACGCTCGCCGCGGCCGTCGAGAACGGCGACGGTGCCGCCGACGGCGGAGGCGACGGTGGCGGCGATTTCCTCCAGCCCGCGCTCCTCGAGGACCAATCGCTCGAGCCGGCGCTGGACCGCGATCCCCCGCTGCAGCACCTCGTACTGCTCGTTGACCAGCCGCGCGAAGGCTTTCTCGGTGATCGCGATGAACGGAACGGAGTAGGGGACCTCGAAGAGCGGGAAGTCCCGCTTCTCGGCCTCGTCGACCAGCGCTTTCGGCAGCGATTTGTGGTTGAAGCCGGTCCCGAACCCGAGCCCGGCGAGGTTGCGGTCGGCGAGGATGCGGATGAAGGCGCGCTGTTTCGCGGCCGAGCTGAGCGGGATCCCGGTCGTCAGCATCAGCTCGCCGCCGGAGAGCCACGGCGTCGGGTCCTCGAGCTCGGAGATGTGGACCCAGCGCACCGGCGCCGCGGCCGCGTCCGCGCCCGCCGCCAGCTCCAGGTCGAGCTCGTCAAGCAGGCTCTGGACGGTGAGCACTTTCGCTCCTAACCGACTACCTGGTCCCAGGCTTCGGCGAGAACCGAGTGCAGCACGTCGTGGATCTCTTCGAACTGCTCGGTATCAGCGATCAGCGGCGGCGAGAGCTGCACGACCGGGTCGCCGCGATCGTCGGCCCGGCAGATCAGCCCGCGCTTGTAGAGCTCGCCGGAGAGGAAGCCCCGCAGCAGCTTCTCGGACTCCTCGTCGTTGAAGCTCTCTTTCGTCTCCTTGTCTTTGACCAGCTCAACCGCGTGGAAGTAGCCGGCGCCGCGCACGTCGCCGACGATCGGCAGGTCGTGCAGGGACTCGAGCATCTGCCGGAACTCGCCCTCCTTGCGAAGGACGTGCCCGGGGAGATCCTCGCGCTCGAAGACGTCGAGGTTGGCCATCGCGATCGCGGCGGCGATCGGGTGGCCGGCGAAGGTGAAGCCGTGGGAGAAGGAAGCGTCCCCCTCCATGAACGGCTCGGCGACCTTGTCGGAGGCGATCATCCCGCCCATCGGCGCGTAGGCCGAGGTCAGCGCCTTGGCGATGGTGATGATGTCCGGGACGTAGTCGAAGCGTTCGCAGCCGAAGTAGTGGCCGAGGCGCCCGAAGGCGCAGATCACCTCGTCGGAGATCATCAGCACGTCGTACTGGTCGCAGATCTCGCGCACCCGCTGGAAGTAGCCGTCGGGCGGGACGAAGCAGCCGCCGGCGTTCTGGACCGGCTCGAGGATCACCGCGGCGACCGTCTCGGGCCCCTCGAAGACGATCCGCTCCTCGATCGCGTCGGCAGCCCAGAGCGGGTCGCGCTCCTCGGGCCAGCGGTAGATGTTCGTGTTGGGGACGTGGCAGCCGCCCGGCGTTAGGGGCTCGAACTGGCTGCGCAGCTCGGTGATGCCGGTTGCCGAGAGAGCGCCGAGGGAGGTGCCGTGGTAGGCGACCTCGCGGGCGATCACCTTGTGCTTCTGGCCTTTGCCGTGCATCCGGTGGTAGTTACGGGCGAGCTTCAGCGCCGACTCGACCGCCTCCGAGCCGCCGGAGGTGAAGAAGACGCGGTTGAGGTCGCCGGGGGCCATCGTCGCGAGCCGCGCCGCGAGTTCGATCGCCTTCGGGTGGGCGTAGCTCCAGAGCGTGTAGAAGTCGAGCTCTTCGACCTGGCGCGCCGCGGCTTCGCCGTACTCGGTGCGGCCGTGGCCGGCGTTAACGCAGAAGAGACCCGAGAGCCCGTCGAGGTAGCGGTTGCCGCGTTCGTCGTAGACGTAACACCCCTCCGCCCGGGTGATGATCGGGATCTCGTGGTCGGGCCCATAGCCCCCCATGCGCGAGAAGTGCATCCAGAGGTGGCGTTGGGCCATCTGCTGGAGATCGGTACCTGCTGGGGCTTGTGACGCAGTGGCCATCGCGCCCTCCTCTCCGGATTACGACGTTATGGACAAAGCTAGAGCCCCCGAACAACAATCGCAAGTGGTCTTTGGGTCAAGGACTGGAAGCGGACTTGTACGTGGTGTACAAGTCATTCCTGTGCTTTTAGGACATTCGCCCCTTGCGCGGTGATCCACCGGGGCTTACCGTCGCGGATAGGTAGTTAGGGAATCCGGGTAGCCAAACCACCGAGAAGGGGGCTGATAGACCGGAATGGACGACCACCACGGAGAGACCCCCAGCGTCGAGCTGCGGAGCGTGACCAAACGCTTCGGCGACTTCGTCGCGGTCAACGACCTCAGCCTCGAGCTTGAGCGGGGGGAGTTCTTCACCCTGCTGGGGCCGAGCGGCTGCGGCAAGACGACGACGCTGCGGATGATCGCCGGCTTCGAGCAGCCGACCGAGGGCCACATCCGGATCGAGGGCGAGGAGGTCGCCGGGATGCCGCCGCACAAGCGGCCGACCAACACCGTCTTCCAGAGCTACGCGCTCTTCCCCCACCTCAGCGTCGAGGCCAACGTCGCCTTCGGGCTGAAGCGGAAGAAGATCGCCAAGGACGAGATCGCCGAACGGGTGAAGGCGGAGCTTGAGCGGGTCGGGCTCGCCGCCGAGGCCAATCGCCGCCCCTCGCAGCTCTCCGGCGGCATGCAGCAGCGGGTGGCGCTGGCGCGAGCGCTGGTCAACCTGCCGAAGGTCCTCCTCCTCGACGAGCCGCTCGGGGCGCTGGACCTGAAGCTGCGAAAGGAACTACAGGTCGAGCTGAAGCGGATCCAGCGCGACGTCGGCATCACCTTCGTCTACGTCACCCACGACCAGGAGGAGGCGCTGACGATGAGCGACCGGATCGCGGTGATGAACCGCGGCCGGGTCGAGCAGATCGCGGCGCCCGAGCAGGTCTACGACCGCCCGGCGACGACCTTCGTCGCCGGCTTCATCGGCGTCTCCAACCTGATGCCGGCGACGGTCACCGGTGGCCAGGAGGTGAAGCTGGACGAGGGGACGACGATCTCGACCTCTACGGACGGCTTCTCCCAGGGCGATCGCTGCCATGCGGTGGTGCGGCCGGAGAAGCTGCGGGTCGAGACGGACGGCAACGGCAACGGCAGCGCCGAGCTGCCGCGGGTCGAGGGCACCGTCACCAGCTCGCTCTACCTCGGCACCGCGACCCAGATCGCGGTCGACCTCGGCGAGGGGGTGCGGATGACCGTCCTTGTCCCCAACGCCGACGAGGCCGAGCGCCAGCGCCTGCCCGGCGGCGGCGCCCGCGTCGCCCTCAGCTGGGAGCCCGAGCACATGCACCTTGTCCGCGAGTCGCCGAACGGCGCACCCGCGGGAAGTACCGACGGCGCCAGCGCCGAGGACCAGTCGCAGAAACTGGAAACGAGCCAGGGAGGTTGACCCGCAGATGTTGAGCAGCAAGAAGGACCTACGCAGGAGCCCGGCAATGCTCGCCGTCCTGATTGCGATCGCGGCGCTGACCCTCGGGCTCGTTGCCTGCGGTGGCGGCGACAGCATCAACGGCGGCGACACGGAATCCGAAGAAGTCAAGCTCGAAGGCAAAGCCTCGGGCGACTTGACGATCTCCAACTGGCCGCTCTACATCGATAAGCAGACCGTGCCGGACTTCGAAAAGGAAACCGGCGTCTCGGTCAAATACATCGAGGACGTCAACGCCAACGAAGAGTTCTTCGCGAAGATGGACCCGCTGCTCAAACAGGGGGAATCGGGTGGCCGCAGCCTCTTCGTCGTCACCGACTGGATGGCGAACAAAATGCACGAACTCGGCTACCTGCAGAACTTTGACAAGTCGGCGCTGCCGAACTTCGAAAAGAACCTCGTCGCCAACCTGAGGGAACCCGCCTACGACCCGAAGCGTGAATTCAGCGCTCCCTGGCAAAGCGGGATGACCGGGATCATCGTCCGCAAAGACCTGGCACCGGACGTGAAATCCATCTGCGACCTCTTCGACCCCCAGTACAAGGGCAAGGTCGAGATGCTGAACGAACTCCGCGACACGGTGCCGCTGGTGATGAAGTGCCTCGGGATCGATCCCACCAACGCCAGCGAAGAGGACTGGCTGAAGGCGATCGACAAAATCGAATCCGCCGCCAACTCGGGGCAGATCCGCCGCTTCACCGGCAACGACTACGGCGGCGACCTGACCAGCGGCAACGCGGTCGCGGTGATCGGCTGGTCCGGCGACGCCGTCCAGCTGCAGGCCGACAACCCGAACATCGAATGGCGGATGCCGACCGAGGGCTGCATCCTCTGGTCGGACAACATGGTGATCCCGGTCGGGGCGCCGAACCCGACCGCGGCCGAGGCGTTCATGAACTACGTCTACGACCCGAAAAACCAGGCGCAGATCGAGGCCTACGTCAACTACGTCAGCCCGGTGGAAAACGTGAAACCGATCCTGCTGAAGGAAGAACCGGAAGTCGCGAAGAACCAGCTGATCTTCCCGGATCAGTCCTTCACCAAGAACTGCACGATCCAGCCGTCGCCGACCGGGGAAGAAGAACAGAACCTGAACCGCGCCTTCAACGCGGTGCTCAACGGCTGAGCCGATGAGACGCCGGGTCGCTCCCTACTTCCTGCTCGGGCCGGGAGCGGCCTGGCTCCTCCTGTTCTTCGTCATCCCGCTTTATTACCTGGCGAAACTCTCGCTCAACGCCGGCGTCTTCGGCTCCTACGAATTCAGCTGGCACTGGGAGAACTACTCCGACGCGCTGCAGCTCTACGACACCCAGTTCGTGCGCTCGTTCGTCTACGCGGGCCTGGCGACGCTGTTCGCGCTCCTGCTCGCCTACCCGCTGGCCTACACGATCGCTTTCAAGGCCGGCCGCTGGCGCAACGTCTTCCTCTTCGCGGTGGTGGCCCCGTTCTTCACGACCTACCTGATCAGGACCCTGGCCTGGGAGACGATCCTCTCCGACCAGAGCCCGGTGGTAAGCGTGCTCGACTTCCTCGGCCTGGCGCCGGAAGGGCATGTGCTGGCGACTGGGGGCGCCGTGGTCGCCGGCCTCACCTACAACTTCCTCCCCTTCATGGTGCTGCCGATCTACGCCAGCCTCGAGCGGATCGACGCGCGGCTGATCGAGGCCGGGAAGGACCTCTACGCCTCCGCCACCCAGACCTTCCTGCGGGTGACGCTGCCGCTCTCGGCGCCGGGGGTGGTGGCGGGGACGCTGCTGACCTTCATTCCCGCCTCCGGCGACTACGTCAACGCCCAGTTCCTCGGCAGCGCCAGCAACCAGATGATCGGCAACGTGATCCAGTCGCTATACCTCAAACAGTCCGACTACCCCGCCGCGGCGGCGCTCTCCTTCGTGCTGATGGCGGCGATCCTCGTCCTCGTCCTCATCTACATCCGCTTCGCCGGCTCCGAGGCGCTGATGGGCGAGGAGGCGGTCTGATGAGCGGCGGCGGAACGTGGCGCTGGCTGCGCGAGCACGCGGTCCAGATCGTCGCCGTGCTCGTGGTCCTCTACATGCTGATCCCGATTGCGGTGATCTTCGGCTTCTCCTTCAACGATCCGGCCGGCCGCTACAACTTCACCTGGGTCGGCTTCACGCTCGAGCACTGGAGCAACGCTTTCGGGATCCCGGAGCTGAACGAAGCGCTGGTGACGAGCCTGAAGCTGGCGGTGCTGGCGACCCTGATCTCGACCGTGATCGGAACCCTGATGGCGCTGGCGCTGGTCCGCTACGACTTCTTCGGCCGCCGCGCCGCCAACTTCCTGATCGTGATCCCGATGGCGACTCCCGAGGTAGTGATGGGCTCCGCCCTGCTCTCCTTCTTCCTGCTGATCGGCAGCTTCAGCCTCGGCTTCCAGACGCTGCTGATCGCCCACGTCATGTTCTGCATCAGCTTCGTCGTCGTCGTCGTCCGCTCGCGACTGATCGGCTTCGACCGCAATCTCGAGGAGGCGGCGAAGGACCTCGGGGCGAACTCCTTCGAGACCTTCCGCCTGGTCACCCTGCCGCTGATCATGCCCGGCATCTTCGGCGCCGCGATGCTCGCCTTCGCCCTCTCGATCGACGACTTCGTCATCTCCAACTTCAACTCCGGCACTACCGTCACCTTCCCCCTCTACATCTTCGGCGCCGCCCAGCGCGGGATTCCGGTCGAGGTCAACGTGATTGCGATGATCCTCTTCTTTTTCACCTGCGCGACGATGGGGTTCGCCACCTGGCAGCAGCGCCGGGCCGAAAAGCTGACGAGCGTGCGGCCCGAACAAGAGGGCGGCGTCGGGGCCGGAGTGCCGGCCGGTGCTCCGGCCGCGACCTAGCGGCCGATGTGGAAACCGATCAGCTCGGGCACCTTCGCCACGGCTGAAGCGACGCGGCCGGGCTGATGGCCGTCCATCTCCGCTTCCTCCTTCTTGAGGAGGCCGAGGCGGATCGCCTCACCGCCGATCCAGTGGAAGGGCTCCGGAGGGACGCGGGGGGCCTTGGCGTCGACGAAGGCGAGGTTGGTGTGCTCGTCGGCGCGGCCGAGGACGAGGGAGGCGAGGGTGCGGCCGACCATGTTGGAGGGGCCGACGCCGTTGCCGGTGTAGCCGGCGGCTACCCAGGCACGGGACCCGGGGAGGGTGGTGACAGCCGGGAGGTGGGTCGGGGAGGCGTCGATCGGGCCGCCCCAGGCGTGGGAGATGCGGCGGCCGCGGAGGGCGGGGAAGTAGTCGTAGAGGTGCTCGGTTGCGGCAGCGATGACGTCGGCGTCGACCTCGGCGCGGCCCTTGGTCCGGCCGCCCATCGCGATCCGGCCGCCTCCCCAGCCGAAGGCGATGCGGCCGTCGCGGGTGGTGCGGAAGTAGTGGAGCAGAGAACGGGAGTCGGTGATGCAGTCGCCGTTGGTCCAGCCGATCTCCTCCAGCAGCTCGGGCACCGGCTCGGTGAGGACGATGTGGGAGGAGGCGACGGTGAGGCGGCTGCGCAATGGGCCGCGCTTGGCGGCACTGCCGATCGCGAGGACGCCGCGGGAGGCATGAACCGACCCGCCCGCGGTCCGTGCTTCGACCCCGTCGTCGCCCTCCCGGAACGAGCTGACCGGCGAGGACTCGAAGACCTCCACCCCCGCCCCCAGCAGTTGCTCTCGCAGCCCGAGCGCCAGGCGCGCCGGCTGCACCGTCGCCGACGTCGGCGAGACGGCGCCGCCACGGAAGGCCGGCGACTTGCAGCGCGCCGCCACCTCCGCCGCGCTCAGCGGCTGCAGCATCTCCGGCACCCCGAGCTCGCGGCACGCCTGCAGCGCCCGGCCCCAGGAGCCGTCGTGGGCGGGTGCAGTGGAGACCTGGAGGTAGCCAGCCGGCTTGAACCAGGCATCGACCCCGTGCTCCTCGCAGAAGCCACCGATCCGCGCCACCGCCTGCTCGGCCGCCTGCGCCACCTGCAGCGCCGGCACGTCTCCCCAGCGCTCGCGCATCGAGGCAAGCGAGAACCACATCGCGTTGCAGAAGCCGCCGTTGCGCCCGCTCGGCCCGCGGCCGCAGACCGGCTCGGCCTCGAGCAGGACGACCCGTGCCTCGGGCTCGAGCTGCTTTGCGTACAAAGCGCTCCACATCCCCGTATAGCCGCCGCCGATGACGAGGACGTCAGCGTCGACCCGGTCGCCGAGCGGCCCTCGCGGCTCGGGCTTGCCGGCCTCCTCGATCCAGTAGCCCAGGCGGGTGTGCTGCATCCTCGGATTCTCCAGCACCCGCGTCATCGGCTCTGTCTAAAGATCGGTCGCCGATTTATCCAGACCTCCTGAGGCCGACCCGTAGACTCGGATCGATGCCAGGAGATGGTCAGGCCTCCACTCCTTACGTCGACGCGATGCTCGCCTACGCGAAGCGCGATCCGGGCCGCTTCCAGGTGCCCGGCCACAAGGGCGGCATCGGCGCTGATCCCGCCGAGATCGCGCTGGTCGGCGAGGTGGGGCTCCAAAACGACATTCCCTCGGTGACCGAGGGAGTCGACGTCGGCCCCGAGCCGACTCCCTTCCAGCAGGCCCAGCAGCTCGCCGCCGAGGCCTGGGGCGCCGGTCGCACCTGGTTCCTGGGCAACGGCGCCTCCCAGGGCAACCACGCCGCCTGCATGGCGCTCGCCCACGGCGGCAACCGGGTCGTCGTCCAGCGCAACGTCCACTCCTCGGTGATCGACGGGCTCGTCCTCAGCGGCATGCGGCCGACCTTCGTCGCGCCGGAGCTCGATCCCGAGCTCGGCATCGCCCACGGACTGACGCCGGACACGCTGGCGGCGGCGCTCGACGAAACGCCCGAGGCGGTGGCGGCGATGGTTGTCTCCCCGACCTACTTTGGCGCCTGCGCCGACGTCGCCGGGATGGCCGAGGTGGCGCACTCGCGCGGGGTGCCGCTGGTCGTCGACGAGGCCTGGGGGGCGCACCTCCACTTCCACCCCGATCTGCCAACCGACGCGCTCGCCTGCGGCGCCGACCTCGTCACCTCCTCGACCCACAAGATCATCGGCAGCCTCACCCAGTCAGCGATGCTGCACCTCGGTCGCGGCGGCCGCATCGACGGAGCCGTCGTCGACCGCTGCGTCAGCCTCGTCGAGACGACCAGCCCCAGCGGCCTCCTCGCGGGCTCGCTCGACGCGGCCCGCCGCTTCATGTACGTGCACGGCGAGGAGATGCTGAGCGAGGCGATGGCCGGGCTGGCGAAGACTCGGCAGAAGATCCGGGAGATCCCGGGCCTGGACGTGCTCGACGAGCGGATGGTGGGACGGCCGGGGGTGACCGGCTGGGACCCGCTGCGCCTTGGAATCGACGTCCGCGGCACCGGCTCCAGCGCCCAGCGACTTTGGAAAACCGCCTTCCACGTCAGCGAGATCGACCTCGAGCTCTACTCGGGCAACGTCGTCGTCGCGATTTTCGGGGTCGGCGAGCGGGCGGAGGAGAGCGGCGAGCGGTTGGTCCAGGGTCTGCGGAAGGCGGTCGCGCAGCTGGAGGAGACGCCGGGGGCGCCGGACGAGAAGCTGGCGCCGGCGCCGCCCTGGGGCGAGCTGGTGCTGACGCCGCGGGAAGCGTTTCTTGGGCCGCAGGAGGTCGTTCCTTTTGAGGCTGCGGCGGGACGAGTTGCGGCTGAGGGGCTTGCCGCCTATCCGCCTGGGATTCCGAACGTGCTGCCTGGGGAGCGGCTTACTCCGGAGACGCTTGAGTTCATCCGGGAAAGCCTGGATCACGGCGGGTATGTCCGTGGGGGTAGCGACCGGGAGCTGAAGACGCTTCGGGTGGCTTTGTGAAGAGGAGACGGCGACCCCCACCCCTCTCCTCTAGGCTCAAGCCGTGGCTAGCTTCGACTCGATTGCGGACTTGCCCCTTCGGATTGAGGGGTGTGAGTTCGAGGGGCTTAGCCTCGATGCCGGGGCTTTTGAACGGCTGACCACGATCGTCAGACTCCGCGGTGGTGGTGAGGAGGGGATCGGGGAAGACGTCGTTTACGACGCGGTCGATCACATCGCTCAGCAGGACCACGGGCCTCCGGAGGGGTTGACCGGGAGCTTTACGTTCGCCGAGTTCTCTGATCATCTCGACGGGATCGATCTGTTTCCTGCGGCGGCGCCGGAGCGGGAGGATGTTTCTCGGGATTACCGGCGCTGGGCATTTGAGTCGGCGGCTTTGGACCTTGCGCTGCGGCAGGCGGGAACGAATTTGGCTGAGGCTTTGGGGCGCGAGCCGCGGCCGGTGAACTTCGTCAATTCGATGCGGCTGGCGCCGTTCGAAGCGGGGGCGCGGTCTTCGATTGAGCCGCTGCGGGCTCGGCTTGCCGCCTATCCGACCCTGCGCTTCAAGCTTGACCCGGCCAACGACTGGGACGACGAGCTGATCGCGGCGCTGGCCGAGACCGGGGCGGTTGACTCGCTCGACCTCAAGGGCTTCTACAAAGGGACCCCGGTCGATGTCGAGACCGACCCCGAGCTCTACGCAAAGTTGATCGAGACCTTCCCAAAGGCCTGGCTCGAGGATCCCGACGTGACCGAGGAGACGAAGCCGCTGCTCGATCCCGTCTCCGACCGGGTGACCTGGGACGCGCCGATCCACTCGATCGCCGACATCGAGGCGATGCCGTGGTCGCCACCGAAGACGGTCAACGTCAAGCCTTCGCGCTTCGGCCCGATCCGCAACCTCTTCGCCGCCTACGACTACTGCGAGGAGCGCGGCATCGGCGCCTACGGCGGCGGCCAGACCGAGCTCGGCCAGGGCCGTGGCCAGATCCAGTACCTCGCCTCGATCTTCCATCCCGACACTCCGAACGACGTCGCCCCGGGGGGCTACAACGACCCCGAGCAGGCGACGAAGCCGGGCCTGCCGACCAGCCCGCTGGAGCCGGCGATCGAGGAGATCGGCTTCCGCTGGAAGCTGTGACTGCAGATTCGGTCAGCCGGTGAGGAACTGGCTGGCAACCACGCCGACAGCGGCGGTGATCAGCAGGAGGTAGAGACGCTCGAAGCGCTTGTCGATGCTGCGTTCCAATCGCTCGAAGCGCCCGTCGATCCGCGCAAAGCCTTCACGCATTTCTTCGAAGCCTTCATCCATGCGCCGACTCAGTTCGTCGAGCCGGTCATCGTTCCAGTTGTCCATCGGCCGCTCCATCTTCAACACCGCCATGGTGGCACGAATGTAGACGAAAGGTTTCTACAGCTTATGCGCGGAAACGAAATTATCGAGGGCGAGAATGCGCCGGCTTCGTGACTTCAGCCGAGCCAGCCGGCTCGTTTGCGCATCGTCTTGATGCGGCGGAACTCGGCGATGTCCTCGCGCAGGGCGGCCGGGGCCGGGGCCGGCAGGAAGCGGGCCGGCAGCGGCGACTCGGCGACCTTGCCGCCGCCCTTGCTGACGCGGTAGGCGCGAGCGCCGCGGCGGGCGGTCACCGCCGAGGGGCTGCCTTCGCCCTCCCAGAGTAGGCCGGCGTAGTCGTCGAGGCCGTAGCCGCCCGGCATCCCGTCGCCGACCGCGTCGAGGTAGGCGGCCCGGCGCTCCGGTTCGTTGTTGTAGTGAACGCAGAGGCTGCCCCCGAGCAGACCGAGGCCGGCCGCCGCCAGCGGGCGGCCCGAGGACTTGGTGATGCCGGCCTCGAACCAGCACATCGCGCCGGCGCTCTGGCCGGCGAGGACGATCCCCTGCCGCCAGGCGAGGCTGAGGATGGAGGCGATATCGTGCGCCTCCCAGACGGCGAGCAGGTTGACGAGGCTGCCGCCGCCGACGTAGATCAGGTCCTGGGCGAGGAGGTGGTCGCGCAGCTCCATTGGCCGCCGCCCGAGCCGGAACAGCGAGACATCCGAGGGCTCGCAGGAGCGCTCGCCGAAGGCCGAGTAGAAGCCGGCGATCTGCTCGGAGGTGTCGCCGCTGGCAGTCGGGAGGATGCAGATCCGCGGCCGCTCGCCGCCCTGTTCGCCGGCCAGCCGCAGAAGCAACTCGCAGACCGCCCGGTCCGGCGGCCGGAAGCTGAACTCGTGGCCGCCGAGGGCGAGGATCCGCCGCACCGGCGTCCCCGTCCTCGCCCTTACGCCGTCGACGGCCATCAGGCGGCGGGTGCAGTCGAGAGCGCCTCCGGCAGCGGAGCCGCGGGGACTGCGTCCCGGTCGCCGAGGTAGGTGGTCGCGATCTGCATCTCCACCACCCGCGAGCCGGCGACGTCGAGTCGGTAGCCGCGCGCCTGCGGCCTCGAGGCGACGACCCGGCTCAGTTCCGGGCCGACGAAATGTAGGGCGGCCCCATCCTCGGCGGCGTAGCCCCCGCACATCCCTTCGCGCAGGAACCGGTGGTAGGCCTCGCCGCGCTTGGCGCCGCGCTCGTAGTGGACGCAGTTGCTGAAGGGCAGCAGCCCGAGCCCGCGCAGCCGTTTCGCCTCGCCGTGGAAGCCGGTCACCGCTTCCTCGAACCAGCAGAGCGAGCCGGCCGAGAGGCCGCAGAGGATCACGCCGGATTCCCAGGCCTCGCGCAGGATCGAGTCGATCCCGTGGGCGCGCCAAACGCCGAGCAGGCTGACGACGCTGCCGCCACCGACGTAGATCAGGTCCTGGGAGAGGAGATGGCGGCGGAGGTCGCTCGGCCCCTGCTCGCGGCGGAAGAGCGAGATGTGGCTCGGCTCGCAGCGGTGGGCGGAGAAGGCGCGGTAGAAGCGGACGATGTAGTGGTCGGCGTCGCCGCTGGCCGAGGGCAAGAAGCAGACCCGCGGCCGCTCCGCCCGGGTCAGCCCCAGCACATAGTCGTCGAGCAGCGGGTTTCCCGACTCCATTGAGAAGCCGCCGCCGCCGAAAGCGACGATCTGACGCGGTGCCATATCCATGGAGAAATGTTCGACGCGGGCGACCGCGCAGTCGTTGTACAGCGGTCCGAAGTTCAGCCGGTCGCGCTCGCCCCCGCGTACAGCAGGCGCAATTTGTTGCGGGCCCGGTGCAGCCGCACCTTCACGGTCCCTTCAGGGATCCCGAGGCGGCGGGCGATCGTCGCCTGGGTCAGGTCCTCCTCGTATTTCATCTCCAACAGACGCCGATCGCGTTCATTCAGCCCGGCGAGCGCGGCGTGGAGGTCGGCGAGCTCAACCGCGGCGAGTACCCGCTCGTCCTCTGCCCCCTCCCGCAGCTCGATCTTCTCTGTCAGGTCGGGGCGCACCCGCGAATGCTGGCGAAAGGCCTCGTTGCGGACGATCGCCGCCAGCCACTGATTGCGGCTGCCGGAATCACGCAGGGTCGAGCGCCGACGCCAGGCGCGAAGTAAGGCATCCTGAGCTATGTCTTCGGCGTCGCCCGGATTGCTCGCGTAGCGATACGCCATTCGAAGACAAACCCTTTGTGCCTCTCCCCACTCCCAGGCATCGTCGTTCCCGCGACGGTGCTCTCTTGGAGTACTGATTGAACGAACCTACATAAGCGGTGGACCAGATTGCCACCTCTGTTTTAGAAACTGTTCAGAGGTTGCGCAGGTCTTGTTTTCGTGGCCGGGGACCAGGGGGAAGAGCGCCCGCAATGGGCTGAAATCGCCTACGAGGCGATCGCGCCCGTCTACGACGAGTTCACCGCCCACCACGATTACGACCTCTGGCTGGGTCAGCTGCTGCCGAAGGTGGAGCCATACGGGATTCCGGGGCGGAGGCTGCTCGACGTCGCCTGCGGGACCGGCAAGAGCTTCATCCCGATGCTGGAGAAAGGGTGGGAGGTGACCGCCTGCGACATCTCCCCGAAGATGGTCGCGATCGCGCGCGAGAAAGTCGGCGACAGGGCGAAGCTCTCGGTAGCCGACATGCGCGACCTCCCCGTCTTCGGCGAGTTCGACCTCGTCTTCTGCCTCGACGACGCCGTCAACTATCTCCTCGGCACCGAGGAACTGGAGCAGGCTCTGACGGGGATGCGGCGCAACCTCGGCCCTGGGGGCTTGCTGATGTTCGACGTCAACACGCTCGAGGCCTACCGGACCTTCTTTGCCGAAGAAGTGGTGGTCGAGCGGGACGGCTTCCGGATGATCTGGAAGGGACGCTCGACCCCCGACCAGCCCCCCTCCTCGATTGCCGAGGCGAGCTTCGAGGTCGAGGCACTCGACCCCGAAGCAGCCGCCTCGATCGCACCTGAGCTACACCGCGAGCGCCACTTCCCCGAAGCCGAGGTGCTCGAGGCCCTGGAGCGGGCGGGCCTCGAGTGCCTCGACGTCTACGGCCACCACGACGATGCGGTCCCGAAGCAGCCGCTCCACGAGCTCGACCACACGAAGGGCGTCTACATCGCTCGCGCCAGGTGAGCGCTAGGCCGCCTCGGAGCTGAAGGCAGGCTCGGGCTCGCCGAACTCGCCCTCGGTCACCGGCTCCTCCTGCGCTGCCGCCTCGGCGGGCTTCAGCACCGTCACCGCGACGACAACCGCCGCCAGGGCGATCCCGGCGCCGATCAGGAAGGCGAGCTTGAAGCCGTCGGTCAGCGCCACAGCTTCGGAGGCACCGCCGGCCAGCAGGTCGCTGGTGCGGTTGGTCGACATCGTCGCCAGCACCGCCAGCCCGATCGCGCCGCCGACCTGCAGGGTCGTGTTGACCAGGCCGGACGCGAGGCCCGCGTCCTCGCGGGCGACGCCGGACATCGCCAGGCTCATCAGCGACGGGAACGAGAGCCCGGCGCCGGTCCCGATCAGGACCATCGCCGGCAGCACGTCCGTCAGGTAATCGCCGTCGACCGAGATCCGCGAGAACAGCAGCAGGCCGAGGGAGATTGCGCCGAGACCGGGCAAAAGCGTCGCCCGCGGCCCGAAGCGGAGGTTCAGTTTCGCCGAGAAGCCGAGCGAGAGGATGCCGATGATCCCGGTGACCGGCAGGTAGGCGAGGCCGACCTCGAGCGAGTCGAAGCCGAGCACGCGCTGCAGGTAAAGAGCGCCGAGGAAGAACATCCCGAACATCCCGGCGACCATCAGCGCCTGGATCACGTTGGCTCCGGTCAGGTTCCGCGAGCGGAAGATCCGCAGCGGCACCAGCGGGTTGGCGGCCCGCGCCTCGCGGGCGATGAAGCCGGCGAGCAGGGCCAGCGACCCGGCGCCGAAGCCGAGCGTGTGGGCCGAGCCCCAGCCGTAGTTGCTGGCCTCGACGATCGTGTAGACGCCGAGCATCAGCGAGGAGACGAGGAGCAGTGCGCCCGGAGCATCAGCCCCTTTGTCGAGGCCGAGGCCGGAGTCCCGTGGCAGGAGCCGCAGCGCCAGCACGCCGGTGAGAACGGCGATCGGCAGGTTGACGAAGAAGATCCAGTGCCAGCTGATCGCCTCGGTGAGGACCCCGCCGAGCAGGAGCCCGATCGAGCCGCCGGCGGAGGCGACGAAGCTGTAGACGCCGATCGCTTTCGCCTGCTCCCGAGGCTCCGGGAACATGGTCACGATCATCCCGAGGATGACGGCGGAGGTAAGGGCGCCGCCGACTCCTTGGACGAAGCGGGCGCCGACCAGCATCGCCTCGCTCTGAGCCAGGCCGCAGAACAGGGAAGCGGCGGTAAAGAGGAGGAGGCCTGAGAGGAAGACGTCGCGGCGGCCGAGCAGGTCACCGAAGCGCCCGGCGAGCAGGAGCAGGCCGCCGAAGGCGATCAGGTAGGCGTTGACAACCCAGGCGAGGCTGCTCTGGGAGAAGCCGAGGTCGTCCTGGATTACTGGGAGGGCAACGTTGACGATGGTCGCGTCAAGCACGATCATCAGCATCCCGACGCAGAGGACGACAAGCGCCATCCAGCGGGAGCGGTCGGAGTTTGCATCGGACTTGGGTAAAGTGAAGTTAGTAACTGACATAGGATCATCACTGTATCAGTGATTATCATCTGCTGCGTTAAGATCATTAACAAGATGGGAACTTGCGAATGAACCCGGCAACTGCAACTGGCTCGATGAGCCTGATTACGCGCCTCTCGCGTCTCGTCTTCCGCGGCGCCACCGAGGATGTTCTGGGGATGCGGCTGAAGCAGCTGATCGCACTCGATTACCTGCGCGAGCACCAGGGGACGCCGCAGAAGGCGCTCGGCCAGTCGCTGATGTTGGACCCGAACAACTGCGTGATCCTGCTCAACGACCTCGACGTCCACGGCTACATCGAGCGCCGCCGCGACCCGGAGGATCGGCGCCGCCACATGGTCGAGATAACGCCGGCGGGGCTGCGGGCTCTGGAGAAGGCCGAGTCGCGGATGGAGGACCTCGAGGACGAGGTCCTCTGCAACCTCAGCAAGGCCGAGCGGGCCGAGCTGCACGGCCTGCTGGTCAAAGCGCTGGCCGGCCAGGATCTCTCCTGACCGGCCAACCGGGCGGGAGAGATTAAGACTCGTCCGGGCGTTTTACCTCGCCGCGCCAGCCGCCGTTGGCGCCGTTGGTCTCGACCAGCTCCTTGAAGCGTTCGAGATCGCCGTGGACCCGACGGTCGGCCGCGCCCAGTGCGTCGCCGATCCGCTCCTTGATCCCCTCGGGGACGAAGTCCATCTGGACCATCACCCGGGTGGTGTCGTCGTCGATTCGGTGGAAGGTGACGACGCCGGCGTTCTCCTTGCCCTCGACGTTGCGCCAGGCGACGCGCTCGTCGGGCTTTTGCTCGGTGATCTCGGCCTCCCATTCGTGGCGGGAACCGCCGAACTCGGCGACCCAGTGCAGGTGGGTGTCGTCGATCTGGCGGATCTCTTCGACCCCGTCCATGAAGCGCGGAAACTCTTCGAACTGGGTCCACTGGTCGTAGACGCTGCGCAGTGGCGCGTTTACCTCGATCGACTCCTCGATGGTGGACATTTCTCTGCCTCCTCGGTGATTGATTGCTCACCACACGGGTATCCGTCTTCCTGTCAAGGTAAACCTGTACCTCGTGTCCAGAGTTGAAGAAGAACCCGCACTCAGCATCGGCGACGTCGTCCGCGCCACCGGCCTCGGTGAAGCGACGCTGCGCGCCTGGGAGCGCCGCTACGGCTTCCCCCAGCCGCAGCGCGAACCGAGCGGCCACCGCCGCTACGCCGCCGACGAAGTCGCGCGCCTGCTCCGGGTCAGCGCTGAGCGCGAGCGGGGAATCGCGCTGCCGGTCGCGATCGAACGCGCCCGCGCCGCCTCCACTGCCGTCCCTTCGCTCTTCGCGCAGCTACGCGAGCGCCGCCCCGACCTGCAGCCGATGACGGTCAGCAAGCGACACCTGGTCCCGCTCGCCCGGGCGATCGAGGACGAGAGCGCCGCCCGAGCCGAGCGGCCGCTCCTGATCGGCTCCTTCCAGCGCGAGCGCTACTACCGCCAGAGCGAGCGCCGCTGGCGCGAGCTCGCGCGCGGCGCCGAGAACGCCTTCGTCTTTGCCGACTTCGAGCGGCTGCAGGAGCCGGCGGACGCGCCGGCCGAGCTGCCGATCGACCGCTCGCACCCGGTCAGCCGGGAGTGGGCGCTGGTCTGTGCGGCGCCGGAACACGGCGCCTGCATGGTCGCGTGGGAGCCGCCGGGGCGCACGCGTCCCGGCGACGCCCGCGAGTTCGAGCTGCTGCTGAGCGTTGAGCCGTCGGTGGTACGCGAAGCGGCGGAGACGGCCACGGCCCTCGCCGCGCCGATCGCCCCGGAGCTGGCGGCGCGGGCGCGCGAGCACCTTGAGCAGCTGCCACCACCGCTGCCGGAGAAGCAGCTGCGGCTCTCCAGCGCGATCACGGCGCGACTTCTCTCGTCACTCCAGGGCGAGGCTTGAAGCAAGGGGCAACCGGGAAACGATGAGCATGAAACTGAGCGGAATCTGCGAGCTGGTCCTCGAGACCGACGACGTCGGGAGCCTTGCCTCGTTCTATCGGGAGCTCGGCCTAGAGCTGGTCCTGGAGGAAGACGACCGGGTCTGGCTGGCGCTGGGGGAGCGCTGCCGGCTCGGCATCTGGCCCCCCGGCGAGCAGGAGTTCGACGACCGCGGCGGCCGCCACGTCCACTTCGCCCTCTCTGTCGACCGCGACGACCTCGACGACCTGACCGCGAGGCTGCGCAAGCGCGGGGTCGAGGTCCAGGGCCCGGTCGAGCACGAGGGCGGCGACCGTTCCGTCTACTTCTCCGATCCCGCGGGCAACCGGGTCGAGCTCTGGAACTTCTTCCGCGACGGCGACGGCGCCGAGGGCGGAGTGATGGCTTTGGCGGAGGACGGCGATGGCGCGTAACCGGGTCCACGTCGACGCCACCCCCGAGGAGGTCTTCGCGGTCCTCGCCGATCCCGAGCGCTACCCCGACTGGGTGGTCGGGGCGGCCGGGATACGCGACGAGGATTCCGAGTTCCCCGCCGTCGGTTCCCGTTTCCACCACAAGGTCGGGTCCTGGCCGGTTGGGGTCAAGGACTACACCGAGGTGATGGAGGTAGAGCCACCGCACCGGATCGTCCTGAAGGCAAAGGCGCGCCCGCTGGGGACGGCGACGATCGAGATCGATCTGCACGAGAGCGCCGGCGGCACCGAGGTGGAGATGGAGGAGGTGCCCGGTGACCGCCTCACCTCGCTCTTCGTCGGCAACCCGGTCGCCGACACCGTCCTGCGAGTCCGCAATGCCGAGGCGCTGGCACGGTTGAAACGCCTGGTCGAGGGAACCCCGGAGGGCGAACCAATCCACGAGCGCTCGCTGCCTGGCCAACGTGTCCTCATCACCGGCGGCAGCAGCGGCATCGGCCTCGCCGTCGCCGAAGGGCTCGTCCGCGAGGGAGCGCAGGTGGCGATCCTCGCCCGCAACGAGCTCGGTCTGACGGCGGCGAAGCGCAAGCTCGCCGAGCAGGGCGGCGAGGCGATCACGATCGCCGCCGACGTCACCGACCGCGAGGCGCTCGCCGCCGGGATCGAGAAGGCGGTGGGTGAGATGGGCGGGCTCGACGTCCTCGTCACCTCGGCCGCCAGCCTCTCCTTCGGCCGCTTCACCGAGACCGACCCGGAGGACTTCGAGCAAACCGTCGACACGGTCCTGCGCGGCACCGTCGACACCGTCCGCGCAGCGCTCCCCCACCTCGAGCGCTCGCGCGGGGCGATCGTCTGCGTCGGCTCGATCGCGGGGCGGATGCCACTGCCGGGGATGGCCGCCTACACCACCTCCAAGCACGGGCTGGTCGGCTTCCTCGACACGGTCCGGATCGAGCTCGAAGAGGCCGGCTCCTCGGTAACGCTCTCGCTGGTCAATCCGGGCGCCGTCGACACCCCCCTCTGGAGCAACCTCGAAAGCTCGACTGGCCTACTGCCGCCGGAACCCCCCTTCCCCTCTGTCTACTCGCCGGAGTCGGTGGCCGCAGCGGTGATCACCACGATTCGCCATCCCCGCGACGAGCTCACGGCGGGCGGCCTCGCCCGCGCCCAGGTCCTCTTCTACTCCTACTTCGGCGGCGTCGCCAAGCGGGCGATGCAGGCCCTGGCTCGGCTCGAGCACACCGCCGGGGACCGCCCCGCAGGCGAGGGAGCGCTGCGCGAGGGCAAGGGAGCCGGCGAGACCGAGGGGGGCTTCGGCGGCCGTCAAAGCGCAGCCGTCAAAGCGCTCGGCGCTTGGGACGGGATGCTGCGGGTAATCGGAAGAGGCTGATGCATGCAGACGCCGTCGTCATCGGCGCCGGTCCGAATGGCCTGATCGCCGCCAACCACCTCGCCGACGCCGGCTGGAGCGTCGTCGTCTGCGAGGAGCAACCCGAGCCGGGCGGCGCCGTCCGCAGCGGCGAAGTCACCGAGCCCGGCTTCGTCCACGACCTCTACAGCGCCTTTTATCCGCTCACCCTCGCCTCCCGCCACATCGCCCCGCTGGAGCTGGAGCGCTACGGGGTCAACTGGCTGAGCGCGAAAGGCGTCGTCGCCCACCCCCACCCCGACGGCCGCTGCGCGCTGCTCTCGATGGACCTGGAGGAGACCTGCGCCTCGCTCGATGCCTTCGCGCCTGGCGACGGCGACGCGTGGCGGCGGCTCTTCGACCTCTGGCGCCGCGCCGGGCCGCATCTGGTCGGCTCCCTGCTGACGCCGCTGCCGCCGATCCGCCCGGGGCTGGGGATGCTGAACGCGCTTGGCCCCCGCGGCCTCGCCGACTTTGCCCGCTTCTCGCTGCTGCCGGCGCGGCGGATGGCGGAGGAGAATTTCAAGGGCGACGGTGGCGGTTGGCTGATCGCCGGCAACGCCCTTCACGCCGACCTGACGCCGGAGAGCTCAGGCGGCGGCATGTTCGGCTGGGTCCTCTGCGGGCTCGGCCAGCAGCACGGCTACCCGGTGCCCGAGGGTGGAGCCGGCGAAATCACCCGGGCGCTGGTCGAGCGGCTGCGCGACCGAGGCGGCGAGGTGATCTGCGGGACCCCGATCGAGCGAATAGAGGTGCGGGGCCGGCGCGCCCGAGCCGCCGTCGCCGCCGACGGGCAGCGGTTCGAAGCCAGGCGCGCCATCCTCGCCGACTGCGGCGCGCCGGCCCTGTTCCTGAAGATGCTGCCGGAAGAGCTCGTCTCCGAGCGGATTCGCGAGGACCTGCGCAACTACCAGTACGACAACTCGACCTTCAAGGTCAACTGGGCCCTGCGTGAGCCGATTCCCTGGAGCGCCGAGGACGCCCGCCGCGCCTCGACCGTCCACGTCGCCGAAGGGATGAACGGGCTGACTCACGCGACGACGCAGCTGGCGGCTGCCGAAATCCCCGAGCACCCTTTCCTCGTCTTGGGGCAGTACTCGATGGTCGACCCCTCGCGCTCGCCGGAGGGGACCGAGACCGCCTGGGCCTACACCCACGTGCCGCAGAGCCCGCGCACCGACGCCGCCGGCGTGCTCAGCGGCGACTGGAGCCGGGCGGAGGAGGGCGAGCGTTTCGCCGACCGGATGGAGGAGGAGGTCGAGCGCCTCGCCCCCGGCTTCCGCCAGCGCATCATCAAACGCCACATCCAGACCCCCCTCGACCTCGAGCGCCTCAACCGCAACCTCGTCGGCGGCGCGATCAACGGCGGCACCGCCCAGCTCTACCAGCAGGCGATCTTCCGCCCCTTCCCCGGCCTCGGCCGCCCGACGACCCCCGTCCGCGGCCTCTATCTAGCCTCCTCCTCCGCCCACCCCGGCGGCGGTCTGCACGGAGGGCCAGGCGGGAACGCGGCGCGGACGGCGCTGCGGTACGAGCGCGCTCGCTCGTTACTGCGGCGTTAGCCGGGCGAAGAACCCGAACCAGTTGCCGGAGGTCTCCGCCAGTTGCAGGCCGGCGTCTCGCCCCATCCGCTCAAGGCTGGAGCGGGTGGTGAAGTGGGGGTCGCCGAAGAGCTCGCCGACGATGAGGCGGCCGCCCGGCCTGAGCACCCGGCGGATCTCCCGCAGGGCAGCGGCGGCATCGGGAATCTCGCCGAGGACGGCGGTGAGGATGATGGCGTCGACCGAGGCGTCCTGGTGCGGGAGGTCGGTCGCATCGCCCTGCGTCGGGACGAGGTTCGAGAGGCCGCGCTCCTCGGCTGCGCGCATCACGTGGTCGAGGAACTTCTGCTGGAGGTCGAAGAGCTCCAGGGTCCCGTCGGGCGCCACCCATTCGGCGAGGTCGAGGCTGTAGTAGCCGGTGCCGACTCCGATCTCGAGCAGGCGCTCGCCGGGCTGCGGCCGCAGCACCGAGCGGAGACGGTCACGGGTGATGATCGGATGCGGCGCTTCGACCCAGAAGCGCTGGCCGTACGGACAGGCGGAAGGGTTCTTGCGCCACCAGAGGGCGGCGCCCAGGGTTGCCGCGGCAGCTGCTCCGAGCAGGTGCCGGGGGCGCATGCCGCTCCTAGCCGCCGAAGCCGACGCGGTGCTCGCCGGACTCAACCCGGACGAACTGAACCTTGCCGAGGTAGAGGGCGATCGTCCCCTCCTCGGTGTGGAGGTCGAACCAGCCGCCCTGCTCAAGGCTAGAGCGCAGGTCCTTCAGGTCCGCCTCGCCGAGGCGGGTGGAGATCACCTGGCCCCCCTCGAAGCCGATCTCGACTCGCTGCGCATCCGCCATCAGTGACCCCCCGCTGGTTCGACGATCTCGGTCAGGACCCCGCCGGTGGAGCGGGGGTGAAGGAAGGCGACGCGGCTATCGCGGATGCCGACGCGCGGCTCGGAGTCGATCAGCTGGATCCCGGCGGCGGCGATCTTCTCCAGGGCCGAGTCGATGTCGTCGACCGCGTAGGCGACGTGGTGCAGGCCGGTCCCGTTCTTGGCCAGGTATTTGCCGACGGGAGTGTCGGGACCGAGCGGCGCCAGCAGCTCGACGTGGCCGTCGCCGACGTCGAGCAGGACCGCCTCGACGCCTTGGGACTCCACCGTCTCGCGGTGGGCGAGCTCCATCCCGAAGCCGTCGCGGTAGAGCTCAATCGCGGCGTCGATGTCCTCGACGGCGACTCCGATGTGGTCGATCCTTCCGAACAAGGTCGCGAAGTCTATGCGGCCTCGGCCCGGAGGATCTCCTCCAGCGCCGCCACCGCAACCTCGAGCTGCTCGGGGGTCGGCTCCTTCGTCGCCCAGTGGCGCTGGATCTCGCGGCCCGGCGTGTGGAAGGCCTCGGCCAGCGGGTCACCGTGGTGGCGGTCGCTCCAGGCGAACATCTCAACCGCGAGCGAGGCGCCGCCGAGGCCGACGCCGGCGCGCGCGACGGAGCTCGGGTTTGCGACCAGGCGCTCGAGCAGGACGGTGCCGCCGGCGGAGAGCAGCATCATCGGCACGATCAGGTTGGAGCCGCAGCGGTCGTGCTCTTTCGGCACCGAGGCGACGTCATCGACCAGGTCTCGCTCGTAGGCGGCAATCGTCTTGTGCTCGGCGCCGTGGTAGGCGGCGAGGTCGCGGTCGCCGAGGGCGACCAGAGCCGGGACGACGCCGAGCGCCTGCACGATTCCCTCGCGCATCGCCGTGGCGGGGGCACGCTTGCGCAGCAGCGAGGTTGCGACGATCGTCGCCCCGGCGGCGGCGAGCACACGCGGGTCCTCGAAGGGAAGCCGCGCCGAGGGCAGGCGCCGTCGCGCCAACGGCAGCACGGCCAAGGCCTCGGCGAGTTTCACCGGCCCGCGCAGACCCGGCGCTTTCGCAACTAGGCCGGGAGCAAGTTCGGGCTTGCGCTCCGAGGCGACTTCGATCCCACCGTCGCGCTTGCGCACCGCGGCCGCCCAATGGGTCGGCCCGTGAATCAGCAGCCCGTTGCGGAGGGCCATTCCCCCAAGTCGAAGCTTCTGCGACTGCTCATCGGCCATCGACCCAAGATAGGCGATGAACCGCATCGGCGTTCGTCCTTTGTTCACCTCGCGGCGAATAAAGGACGAACGCCAAAAAATGTGAGGGCGTCGAGCCCAGTCCACTCGACGCCCTCGTTCCCCCTGTTGTGTCAACAGGCCCGGCTGGTGCCCCCCAGTCAGAGTCACCAGCCGGGTTGTCGGCTCTCCCTGGCTGAGCTTGGTGAGCCGCCTATAGAAACCCCAAGAGGACCGGGAAGTTGCGCGCCAGGTTTACAGGTTGTCTAATTTGTTTCTAAAGGTCGCCAACCGCTTCCCGAGGGCCTCCTCGAAGCCGCGGTCGGTCGGCTCGTAGAAGCGACGGCCGCGCAGCTCCTCGGGCAGCAACGGCTGGTCGCCGACGCCATCGGGCTCGTCGTGCGGGTAGCGGTAGCCCTCGCCGCGGCCGAGCTTCGCGGCGCCGGGATAGTGGGCGTCGCGAAGGTAGTCGGGAGGCGTCTTCGCCCCGTTCTCGCGGACCTCGGCGCGGGCCTTGGAGAGGCCCTTGTGGGAGGCGTTCGACTTCGGCGCCAGGGCGAGGTAGACGGCGGCCTGGGCGAGGTTCAGCGCGCACTCGGGCATCCCGACCCTGTCTACCGCCCGCGCCGCGGCGTCGGCGACGAGCAGCGCCTGCGGGTCGGCGTTGCCGACGTCCTCGGAGGCGAGGATGACCATCCGGCGGGCGATGAAGCGCGGGTCCTCGCCGCCCTCCAGCATCACCGCCAGGTAGTAGAGCGAGGCATCGACGTCGGAGCCGCGCGTCGCCTTGATCCAGGCGGAGACGAAGTCGTAGTGGCGGTCCCCCGTGCGGTCGTAGTCGATCGCCTTGCGTTGGAGCGCGTCCTCGACCGCGGCGACGTCGACTTCGCCGTCGGCTCGCTCGACCGCCCGCTCCAGCGCCGAGAGCGCGACCCGGGCGTCGCCGCCGCTGCGCTGCGCCAGCATCGCCAGAGCCTCGGCGCTGACGGCGGGCGGGTCCGCGATCCCCCGCTCCGGATCGCTCAGCGCCCGCCGCAGCAGCTCTTCGACCTGGGCCGGCTCCAGCGGCCGCAGCTCGTAGATCTGCGCCCGTGACAGCAGCGCCGAGTTGACCTCGAAGTAGGGGTTCTCGGTCGTCGCCCCAATCAGGGTCAGCGTCCCGTCCTCAACCGCCGGCAGCAGCGCGTCCTGCTGGGCCTTGTTGAAGCGGTGGATCTCGTCGAGGAAGAGGATCGTCGGCCGGCCGCTGCCCCGCCGCCGCTCCCGCGCCCGCTCGATCACCGCACGGATCTCAGCTTTGCCGGCGTTGACCGCCGACTCCTCCTCAAAGGCTCCGTCGGCCCCCGCAGCCGCGATCCGCGCCAGCGTCGTCTTCCCCGCCCCCGGCGGCCCGTAGAGGATCGCGCTGTGCGGCTTCCCGGATTCGATCGCGCTCCGCAGCGCCGACCCCTCCCCAAGCACATGCTCCTGCCCGACCACCTCCTCGAGAGACCGCGGCCGCATGCGAACGGCGAGCGGAGCGTCGGCGGACGGCGGCGGGGTTCCGTTCCCTCCGGATTCGCCCATATCGAAAAGTTGATCGGCCACCGTAGAATCGAAGTATGGAGAGCGCTACGGCAGTACCTACCCAGACCCAGCCCACCTCGACCCTTGAGTCGTTCAACCCGGCGACCGGTGAGCTGGTCGGCTCGGTGCCGACGATCGTCCCGGAGGAAGTGCAGGGCGTGGTCGACGACGTGGCGCGGATCCAGCCCGCCTGGGCGGAGCTGCCGACGAAGACGCGGGCCGCCTACATGCGGCGCGCAGCCGATGCGCTCCTCGACGACATCGACGAGATCGCCGAGCTGCTGACGAAGGAGCAGGGGAAGCCGCGGGCGGAGAGCTACACGATGGAGCTGCTGCCGACCGTCGACGCGCTGCACTGGTGCGCGAAGCAGGGGCCGAAGATTCTCGCTGACGAGAAGGTGCCGATGACGCAGGCCTTCACGCTCTCCAAGAAAGGCCGCTTCAGCTACGAGCCGATCGGTGTCGTCGGCGTCATCGCCCCCTGGAACTACCCCTGGTCGATCCCCTTCGGCGAGGTCGCGATCGCGCTGATGGCCGGCAACGGCGTCGTGCTGAAGCCGGCGAGCCTGACGCCGCTGCTGGGCGAGCGGATCGCCAAGGTCTTCGAGAAGGGCGGTCTGCCCGAGGGCCTCGTCCGCGTCGTCCACGGCGGCGGCCGCGTCGGCGACGCGCTCTGCCGCTCCAGCGTCGGCAAGGTCTTCTTCACCGGCTCGGTCGACGTCGGCCGTAAGGTCGGCGAGGTCTGCGCCGCCGACCTCAAGGGCTCGGTGCTGGAGCTCGGTGGCAAGGACCCGATGATCGTCTGCTCCGACG
>VAYN01000027.1 GCA_005885405.1 Actinomycetota bacterium
TGGCGACAAGATCAAGCTGATCGGCCAAGGGAGATTGGAGACCTTCCGACTGGTTGGGCTGAGCCAGCTCGGCAGCGCCTCCTTCGGTGGCGCTTCGATCGCCCAAGTGACCCTGCCGGTCGCCCAGCGGCTCACCCACAAGCGGGGGCGCTTCGACCAGATCTCCGTCGCCGCGGACGAGGGGGTCTCGGCGCAGGCGCTGAAACGCCGGATCGCCAGGAGGATGCCCGGCGGCGTCAGGGTCGAGACCGCGCAGGAAAACGCCGATCGCAATTCCGACGAGATCAAGGACGCGCTCGGCTTCCTCCGCACCTTCCTCCTCGTCTTCGGGTTCATCGCCGTCTTCGTCGGCTCCTTCCTGATCTTCAACACCTTCTCGATTACCGTCGCTCAGAGAATCAGCGAATTCGGGATGCTCCGCACGCTCGGCGCCTCGCGGTCGCAGATCCTCACCACGGTGATGGTCGAGGCGCTGGCGATCGGGTTGCTCGGCGCCCTGCTCGGGATCGCCGGCGGCTTCCTCATCGCCGCCGCGATCAACGCCCTTTTCGAGGCCTTCGGGATCGACCTGCCGACGACGAACCTGGTGCTGGAGACGCGGACCGTCGTCGTCGCCCTGCTCGTCGGCGTCCTCGTCACCCTCGTCTCCTCGCTTATCCCGGCCCTGCGCTCGACTCGGGTGCCGCCGATCGCCGCCCTGCACTCGTTCCGCCCGGCTCCGACCCGTCGTCGCCGCCTCGTCTACCTGGCGCTTTCGGGGCTGCTCGCGGTCGCGGGCCTGGGGATGGTGCTGCTCGGCCTCTTCGGCAACGGCAGCGCCGGGGCTCGTGCCGGCCTGATGGGAGGCGGGGCGGTCGCCATCGTCTTCGCCGTCTCGCTCTTCAGCCCGAGCCTGGTTCCGCCGCTGGCCGCGGTCGCCGGCTGGCCTCTGGAGCGGATGCGGCACCTCACCGGCCGCCTCGCACGCGAGAACGCCGAGCGCAACCCGAGCCGAACCGCAGTCACCGCGGCGGCGCTGATGATCGGGGTCACCCTCGTCGCCTTCGTCACCGTCTTCGCCGCCGGGTTGAAGAGCACCGTCGCCCAGGTGGTCGACGAAAATTTCGCCGGCGGGCTGGTGATCCAGAACACCGACGGCTTCTCGCCGATCCCCAACGGGACCGCTGTGGCAGCCGAACGGGTGCCGGGGGTCGAGCTGGTGGCGACGATCCGGGGGGCGGAAGCGAAGGTCCTCGAAGGCCGCAGCGCGGGGGGGAAGACGCGGGTCAACGCGCCCAGCCCCGACATCGGCGAGACCGTGAACATCGAATGGAAGCAGGGCGGGCCCAGCGTGCTGCGAAACCTCCGCGACGACCAGGCGGTCGTCTCCGACGATTTCGCCGGCTCCCACGACCTCGAGCTCGGCGACCGCTTCGGGCTGCTCACCCAGACCGGGGCGCGGCCGCGCTTCCGCGTCGTCGGCGAGTTCGACTCCAAGCTGGGAGTGCTGGGGAACGTCCTCGTTACCCAGCGGGTGATGGGGCGCGACTTCGACCAGACCCAGGACCTGACCGACTTCGTCAAGCTCGACGACGGCGCCAACGCGGCGCAGGTCCAGGCTCTGCTGACGAAAGGCGTCGAACTCGCCTTCCCCGTCGCCGAAGTCCTCAATCAGCAAGAACTGAAGGAAAGCCGCGAAGAACAGATCAACCAGCTGGTGAGGCTCGTCTACGCCCTGCTGGTCTTCGCGATTCTGATCTCGCTGTTTGGGATCGCCAACACCCTCGCCCTTTCAATCCACGAACGGACGCGGGAGCTGGGGATGCTGCGGGCGATCGGGATGTCGCGCCGGCAGGTGCGGACGATGATCCGCTACGAGGCGGTGATCACGGCGCTGATCGGCGGCATCCTCGGTCTCATCCTCGGCCTGATCTTCGCCACCCTGATCGCGCAACCTCTGAAGGACGAAGGCTTCACGCTCTCCTACCCGGTGGTGTCGCTCGTCGTCCTGCTCGTTCTCGCCGGGCTGGCGGGCGTGCTGGCGGCGATCCTGCCCGCGCGCCGGGCCTCTCGCCTCGACGTGCTGCAGTCACTCCAGTACGAGTGAGCCGGTAGGCGCCGTCAAAACACCGCGTTGATCAGCGCCGTTGCGAAGGCGAAGCGAACCACGTCCATGCTGATTTGACCGTAGATCGAGCGAATCTCGTCTCCGAAGCCGGCGGTCGCCTCAACGGTCTTCGGCGCAGGCCTCGGCGGTGCCACTCGCGGGGCCAGGCACGAGCGCACCGCTTCGGCGATCAACCGCGCCCGCACCTCTATTCCACGTGGGGTCGGGCGAATTCCGTCGGGATCAAGGAGCCCGGGTTCGAGGTCCGCCGCCCCGGCCCATTCGGGCGTCTCGGTGGTCGGCCTCGTTTCGGCAAATTCGAAAACTTCCTTGCTCTTCGCGATGAAGGGTTCGGGATCTTCCCCGCTGGGGGTGTGGATGGTCGGGACCACCATGCACGCGTCGCCGACCTCTTCGGCGGCGGGCGGCAGGTTGCCGCCTAGGCTGACGAAGTCTTCTTGGTCATCGTTGATTCCCGCGTCGAATACAACCACCCGCTGGGCCGGGTCATAAAACGCTTTGACTGCCTCCAGCGCGTCAGAGCTGTCGGTACCACCGGTGGCGTCAACGACTTCGACGTCCGGGAGTCTCTTCGCAACAACGGGAGCGGTCAGCGCCGCGACTTCGTCGCCGACGTAGAGGACCGAAGCTGCCTGCGCGCTCGCCCCGCAGACGAGGCACACGGCAAGCAGGACGACGCCTGCGGCAAGTGGTTTCCCGACCCCCATCCCGGTCAAGGTCATATCACGTAAAGTTGTTGAATGCGCAGGAAAATCTTTGTGGCGGCGGCGGTTGCGCTTGTTCTGCTCTCGACGATCGCTATCCAGGAGCGTTACGGCATCGCGCAGGGAGAGGCTGCGCCGGCGGCCAAGGGCGGCTGCGTCGCCCAGACCGAAGAGCTGTTCGGCGCCCTGGACGAGCTGCGCGAGAAGCTCCTCGTCGGTCTCCCCTATGAGGCGTACGTCGACGAAATGAAGAGGATCAAGAGGATCTTCTACCGCGTGCCGGGGGAGAGGATGAGCCTCAACTGCCTGACTGGCGCCGCCGGACTCGCCGGTGGTGCGCTGAACGAGTACATCTACGCAGCCAACGCTTGGACCGAATGCATCGTTGACCGAAGCTGTGACCTCGCCGCCGATGAGCCGGTGATCGAGCGCAAGTTCTGGGTCGCCGGGACCGTCTTGACCAGCGCTCACGAAGCGCTGCCCGACGCCTCCGAGTAGGGCTAGGGCGCGAGCCCCATCCGCAGCGCTCCCGCGGCTTCCAGGACCGCTTGCCGGGCCGACGGGCAGATTGCCGTCAGGTTGATGAAGGTGTGGACGAGGCCGGGGTGTTCGCGGAGGGCGACCAGGACGCCCGCTTCGCGCAGCCGCTCGGCGTAGGCGACGCCCTCGTCGCGGAGCGGGTCGAAACCGGCGATGGCGACGTAGGCGGGAGGCAAGCCCGAGAGGTCTTCGGCCTGCAGGATCGCCACCCGTGGGTTGCTGCGGTCGGTCCCAGGGGGTAGGTATCGATCCTCGTAGTAGGCCATGTCCCGCCTGGTCAGGAGGAAACCCTCGCCGAGGTTCTGGCGCGAGGGCAGCTCGCGCCCGGTTTCCGCGACCGGGTAGATCAGCAGCTGCATCGCGGGAACAGGTCCGCCCTCGTCCCGCGCCGCCAGGGCAGCGACCGCCGCCAGGTTGGCTCCGGCGCTGTCGCCGCCGACGGCGATCCGGCCTGGCTCGGTCCCGAAGCGGGCAGCGTTCGCGCTCGCCCAGAAGAAGGCCGCGCAGGCATCCTCGGCCGCAGCCGGGAAGGGATGCTCGGGAGCGAGGCGGTAGTCGACAGCCAGCACCTGCACTCCGGCGTGGGCAGCGAGGAAGCGGCAGGGGCTGTCATGGGTCTCGAGATCGCCGATCACCCAGCCGCCGCCGTGGAAGTAGACGAGGAGCGGGGGAGACTCGGCGCGGTCGGCGACGGGGACGTAGAGGCGGGCGTCGAGCTCGCGGCCTGGGCCGGGGATCGTGAGCTGCTCGACCCGCGCCATCGCGATCGTCGGCCGCTCGGCGACGATCGCCGCTTCAGTGCGCCGTTGCGCCCGCGCCTCGACGGGGTCGGCCCGCTCCTCGAGGCTGTCGCTGCGGGCGTGGGCGGCGAGCGAGATCAAGGCGTGGATGTCGGGAGCGAGCTCCCGTCCCTCCCGCCGCGGTGGCGGCCCGAAAAGCCGCCGCTGCACCGGCGCCGGCAGGTTGCAGACCAGCTTCAGGATCCGGTGCTCGACAGCGGGCGGAAAGCGAGGCAGCGCAGCCAAGCCACGAGGCTAAGCGTTCCATGGTTCCTTTGTCCTCTATAGGCGGACAAAGGAACCACAGAACCGGGGCCCCGTACGAAAGTCACACATCGGTGCGGGAATAGGGGCATAGGCTCGACACGTGGAGGCGGCAGCCAAGGCGCGGACGTCCGTCAACGGGCACGGCCCGCGCCCGCTCAAGGGTTTGCCACCCGGTCCGCGCATGCATCGGGTTGCCCAGACGGCGATCTGGTCGCGCCAGGCGCAGTGGTTTCTCGAGCAGAGCCGCGCCCGCTTCGGGCCGATGTTCTCGATCAAGATCGCCTACGAAGGGGACTGGGTCGTCCTCGCCGACCCGGAGCTGGTGAAACAGGTCTTCACCGGCGACCCAAAGGTCTTCCACGCCGGCGAGGGCAACCAGATCCTGCGTCCGATCCTCGGCGAGAACTCGGTCCTGGTCCTCGACGAGAAGAAGCACATCGGCCAGCGCAAGCTGCTGCTGCCGCCCTTCCACGGCGAGCGGATGCAGGCCTACGGCGAGAAGATGACCGAGATCGCCGCCCGCGAGATCGAGAGCTGGCCTACCGGCGTCCCCTACAAGCTGCGGCCGCGGATGCAGGCGATCACGCTGGAGATCATCATCGAGACCGTCTTCGGCGTCCACGACGGCGAGCGGATGGAGCCGCTGCGCGAGGCCCTGCGGGACTTCCTCGACCTGACGACGAACCCGCGGGTGCTGCTGCCGGTGCTGATGGTCGGTCCCGACCGCGTCAACCTGATCCCGGCCTTCCGGCGCCGGGTCGAGCGGGTCGACCGCCTGATCGCGACCGAGATCGCCGAGCGCCGCCGGGCCGAGGACCTGGTCGAGCGCGAGGACGTGCTCTCGATGCTGGTCGGGGCCCGCCACGAGGACGGCAGCCCGATGAGCGACAAAGAGATCCGCGACGAGCTCCTCACCCTCCTCGTCGCCGGCCACGAGACGACCGCGACCGCGCTCTCCTGGGCGATGGAGCGGCTGACCCGTCACCCGGAGAAGCTGGAGCGGCTGCGGGCCGAGGTGCTCGACGACGAAGACGCCTACCTGACGGCGACGATCCAGGAGACGCTGCGCCTGCGCCCGGTGATCGTGATCGTCGTCCGCAAGCTGACCGAGGCGGTCGAACTCGGCGGCTACGAGCTGCCGGCCGGCGCCGGCGTCACCCCCTGCATCCACCTGATCCACCGCGACCCGAACATCTATCCCGAACCAGATCGCTTCCTGCCGGAGCGCTTCATCGACAATCCGCCCGGCACCTACACCTGGATCCCCTTTGGCGGCGGCGTTCGCCGCTGCCTCGGCGCCGCCTTCGCCCAGTTCGAGATGGCCGTCGTCCTCCGCGAGCTCGTCCGCCGCCGCCAGATCGAGCCGGCCGACCCCGCGCCCGAGCGCAACTACCGCCGCGCCATCACCGAGACGCCAAGGCACGACGCCGAGGTCATCCTGCGCTGACGGGGTTTCCCGTTTCTCCACTGCCGGGTATGGATCTGCCCAATGAAGCCAGGCAGCCGCGACACCATCCCGACCATCTCCGAGATCGTCCGTGAGGCGACGGCGATCTGCGACCCGGAGGGAACCGACACCGCGGTCCTCGGCTTCTTCGAGAGCTTCGAGGACGACGATCGACCAGCGACCGCCGCCGAGGACCTGCAGGGCGAGCTGCTCAGCACCGTCCGCGGCATCGACCCGGAGGGCGACGATCCGGCCGCCTTCGCGGCTGCAGCCGCCGCCGTCTGGCTCGCCACCAACCCCAGCCAGGCCGACAACGGCGACCACGTCCTCCGCGAGGGCGTCCGCCTCGTCTTCGAGGGCAATCCCCCCGAGCCGCTAGCCGAGTGGCTCGCAGCTCGGGGCGTAGAGCTCTAGATCAACCGCAGCCGGTGTTGTTGCCGCAGCTGCTGCACGTGTAACAGCTGCCCGTCCGCTGCATCATCCCGCCGCACTGCTCGCAGGCCGGGCCGAGTTCGAGGCCCTGCATCTTCGCCGGGCGAACCGGGGGCGTTTCGGTCATCGCCGAGGCGGCCGGCTTCGGCGTCCCGTCGCCATTGCCACCATTGGAGTGGCCGTTGCCGATGGCGGGACCGGCGGTGTCGGTGGGGACGCCGAGGCCCAGCTGGGCGGTCTCGGCTTCCTTTTTGCTCCGCACCTCCGTGGTCATGATCCCCAGTTCCTCGAGCACTTCGGTGTCCTCGATGAAGCGGCTCGCGACCCAGCGCATGATGTAGTCCGGCAGCGATTTGGCGAACGGGATCTCCGGGTTCTGCGTCATCCCCTCCGGCTCGAAGCGCATGTAGCTGAACTTCTGGACGAAGGTCTCGAGCGGCACCCCGTACTGGAGGCCGAGGGAGATCGCGGTGGCGAAGGCGTTGAGCAGCCCGCGCATCGTCGAGCCCTCCTTGCCGATGTCGGTGAGGAAGATCTCGCCGACCGTCCCGTCCTCGTATTTGCCGGCGGTGATGTAGCCCTCGTGGCCGCCGATCGAGAACTTGTGGGTGATCGATTCGCGCTCGCGCGGCATCTTCTTGCGGACCGGCTGGGCCATCTCGACTTCGGCCCCGGCCTCCTTTTCGTCCTGGGCGTCGGTGCGCAGGGCCTGCGCCGTCTTCGAGCCGTCGCGGTAAATGGCGAGGGCCTTGAGGCCGCCCTTCCAGCCGCGCGTGTAGGCGTCGGCGATGTCCTCGACCGTGGCCGTCTGCGGCAGGTTGACGGTCTTCGAGATCGCCCCGGAGATGAACGGCTGCGTCGCCGCCATCATGTCGATGTGGCCGGTGTGGGAGATCGCCCGCTCGCCGACCGCGACGTCGAAGACGGGCAGGTGCTCGTCCTTGAGGCCGGGGGCGCCGACGATCGTGTTGTTCTCCTTGATGTAGGCGGCGATCTGGTCGATCTCCGCCTCGCCGTAGCCGAGCGTCTGCAGCGCCAGCGGCACCGAGCGATTGGGGATCGTCATCGAGCCGCCGCCGACCAACTCCTTGAACTTGACCAGAGAGAAGTCGGGCTCGATCCCAGTCGTGTCGCAGTCCATCAGGAAGCTGATCGTCCCGGTCGGGGCCAGCACCGTCGCCTGCGCGTTGCGGTAGCCGTGCTCCTCACCGAGCTCGACCGCTTCGTCCCAGGCCCGCTGTGCGGCCTCAAGCAGCTCGCCTTTGATCCCGGTTCCGTCGACCTCGTAGGAGGCGTCGCGGTGCATCCGCATGACGCCGTTGTGCGGCTCGCGGTTCTTCTCGTACTCCTCGTAGGGCCCGGTGGCGCCGGCGGCGATCAGCGCCGACTGGCGGTAGGCGCGGCCGGTCATCAGCGCCGTGATCGCGGCGGCGACGTTGCGGCCCGCATCGGAGTCGTAGGGGAGGCCGTCGCTCATCAGCAGGGCGCCGAGGTTGGCGTAGCCGAGCCCGAGCTGGCGGAACTTGTTGGCGTTCTCGGTGATCCCCTCGGTCGGGTAGCTGGAGAAGCCGACGACGATCTCCTGGGCGAGGAAGACGATGTCGACCGCGTGCTCGAACTCGGCCGTGTCGAAGCTGCCGTCCTCGCGGCGGAACTTCATCAGGTTGAGGGAGGCGAGGTTGCAGGCCGAGTCGTCGACGTGCATGTACTCGCTGCAGGGGTTGGAGGCGTTGATTCGGCCCGACTCGGGGCAGGTGTGCCAGCGGTTGATGATCGTGTCGTACTGGACGCCCGGGTCGGCGCAGCGCCAGGCGGCGTCGGCGATCTGGTTCATCAGGTCGCGCGCGTCGAGCGTTTTCGTCGTCGAGCCATCGGTGCGGGCCTTCAGCTCCCAGTCCTCACCGGCCTCGACCGCCTCCATGAACTCGTCGGTGACCCGGACCGAGTTGTTGGCGTTCTGGTACTGAATCGAGGTGAAGCCCTCGCCGTCGATCGACATGTCGAAGCCGGCGTCGCGCAGGGCGGCGGCCTTCTTCTCCTCATCGGCCTTGCACCAGATGAAGTGCTCGATGTCCGGGTGGTCGACGTCGAGGACGACCATCTTCGCCGCCCGCCGCGTCTTGCCGCCGGACTTGATCGTCCCCGCCCAGGCATCGGCGCCGCGCATGAAGCTGACCGGGCCGCTGGCGGTGCCGCCCTTCTGCAGCTGCTCCATCGAGCCGCGGATGTTGGAGAGGTTGATGCCGGAGCCGCTGCCGCCGCGGAAGATCTTGCCCTCCTTGGTGTTCCAGTCGAGGATCGACTCCATCGTGTCCTCGACGCTCAAGATGAAGCAGGCCGAGCACTGCGGCGTCTCCTCGAAGCCGACGTTGAACCAGACCGGCGAGTTGAAGGCCGCTTTCTGGTTGAGCAGGATCGCGGTCAGCTCCATCTCGAAGGCGTCGGCGTCCTCCTCGGAGGCGAAGTAGCCGCCCTCGCGCCCCCAACCGGCGATCGTGCCGGCGACGCGGCCGATCATCTGTTTCACCGAGCTCTCGCGCTCGGGGCTCCCCATCTGCCCGCGAAAGTACTTCTGGGCGACTATGTTGGTCGCGTTCTGGGACCACGTCACCGGGAACTCGACCCCGCGCTGCTCGAAGGCCGGACTGGCCGGGTCGCCGATCACCGCGTCGCGGATCTCCCACTCGACCTGGTCGAAGGGGTGGACCCCGGGCGTCGAAAATCGCCGTTGGATAGACAGGCCTTGGAGACCGTTTTTCGGGCTGGCAAGTGCGGTCTTCGACATCAAAATGCTCCTATCTAGGCGGCTTTCGGCGGTAACTGAGCAGGATCGCTCACTCGCCGGTCGGAAAAAGTGCCCGAAGTCGCAAATAAAGGCTTCGCGCGCAGGTGCAACCGCTCTCCTAATGGTGACAAGTCCGCAATATCGGCATGAACTTCTGGGTAGCCTTCTTGGCATGGAGGAACTGCGTAGGGGCGCAGAGCGGATGGGCGAGAAAGCCACGGCTGCGCGTGAGGCGATGGGCGAGCGTGCCTCGGCTGCCAAAGAGGCTGTCGGCGAGCGCGCCACCGCGGCCAAAGAGGCGACGGCCGAGGCGCTCGCGGCGGTCAAACCGAAGCTGCGCGGCGTCTCCCACGAGTGGGCCTTCTTCATGTCCCTCGGTTTCGGGGCGACCCTGATCATCCTCGCCGAGACGCCGAAGGCGACCCTGGCGGTGGCGATCTACGCGCTCAGCCTCTCGGCCCTGTTCGGGACCAGTGCCCTCTACCACCGGGTCAACTGGTCGCGGCCCCAGCGGCGCCAGTGGATGCGCCGGCTCGACCACAGCATGATCTTCTTCCTCATCGCCGGCACCTACACGCCCTTTGCGCTGTTGGTCCTAGAAGGGACGCTGGCGATGACGATCCTCGCCGTCGTCTGGGTCGGCGCGATCGCCGGCGCGATCGTCGAGATGATCTGGATTGACCACCCGAAATGGGCCTCGGCCCTGATCTACCTGGCGCTCGGCTGGGTCGCCGTCGCCACCTTCCCCGACCTCTGGACGGAGATGGGTGCGGGGGGGACGCTGCTGGTCGCGGTCGGCGGCCTCCTCTACACCGCCGGCGCGGTCGTCTACGCGGTCCAGCGACCCAACCCCAACCCGGCGATCTTCGGCTACCACGAGGTCTTCCACCTCTTCGTCATCGCCGCCGCGATCGCCCAGTACGCCGCGATCGCCTTCTTCGCCCTGCCGCAGGGCTAGGCCGCGGCGGCCAAGCTCTCCTGTAGCTGCTCGACTTCGGAGACGAGCGTCGCCAGGATCTCCTCCAGCTGCTGGGACTGCTCGGGGGAGAGGTCGAGGCGGCCGTCGCGGTAGAGGTCGGCGGCTTTGGCGACAGGCAGTTCGGCCTCGACGACGCGGCCGCCGAGGGCGCCGAGGACTTTGCGGGTCTCGGCCTGGGCCCAGACGGCGCCGAACATCCCGGTCGAGGCACCGATCACCGCTGCCGGCGTGCCGTTGAGGGCGCTCTGGCCGGCGGGGCGGGAGGCCCAGTCGAGGGCGTTCTTCAGCACCCCTGGAATCGAGTGGTTGTACTCCGGCGTGGCGACGAGGACGGCGTCGGCCTCCCGCATCGCCTCTCGCAGCTCAGTCACCGCGGCCGGGGTCACCCCCGCCTCGAGGTCGGCGTCGTAGGGCGGGATCTCCGCTAGCCGCTCGAACTCGACGAACTCCACCCCGGCGGGAAGCCGCTCGGCGGCCTCCCGCAGCAGGGCGTGGTTGTAGGAGCCCCGGCGCAGGCTTCCGGTGATGCCGAGGACCCTCATCGCTATGCCTCCTCTTTGACGAGCTCGAGCTCGACGGAGATCGTCACCGCGTAGTCGAGGACGTCGCCGCCGCTCGGCAGCTGCGCCTGCCAGTCGAGGCCGAAGTCGCGCCGGTCGACCGTCGACTCGATCGAGAGGCCGACGCGGGCTTTGCCGTAGGCGTCCTCGCCGAGGTGGGCGAAGCGGCCGCTGGCCTCGACCTTGCGGGTCTCGCCATGGATCTCGAGCTCACCGGCGACGCGGGCGGTGCCGTCCTCGCCGACGCTGAGCTCGCTCGAGGTGAACCGCAGCTGCGGGAAGCGCTGGGTGTCGAAGAACTCGGGGGAGAGGAGGTGGCCCTTCAGCATCTCGTCGTCGATGGCGACGCTCTCGACCTCGACCGTGCCCTCCAGCCGCGGCTGCTCGCCGCCGCTGAGGCGGGCGTCGTAGCGCTCAAAGCCGCTGCGGAACGTGGTCACCCCGTTATGGGTGACGGCGAAGTTGATCGAGGAGTGGACGGGGTCGACTGCCCACGTCCCCGCTGGGACCTGCTGCTGGGTGACGGTCTCGGTGCTCATGTGGTGTTCCTTCCCGAAGTGGTTGATGCTCAAACAGTTGAACTGGAAACAATCGTAGCAGAAATGCTTTGCATGTCAACTATTGTCAAATCAACCATCGTGTGGGAAGATCTAGGCGTGAGCGTGGAAGCGACGGCCGTCGCAGAGCAGAAAGTAAAAGAGGATTTCGACCCCCACCGCGAGGCCTGGATCGCGATCACGCAGACCCACGCCGCCGTGACTGGGCGCTTGCAGGAGGTCCTGACCGCGGCAGAGCTGCCGCCGCTGCCCTGGTTCGAGGTCCTGGCGACGCTCGACCGCGCTCCCGAAAAACGGCTGAAAATGGGGGAGCTGGCCGAGGCGTTGGTGATCACCCGCGGCGGGCTCACCAAGCTCGTCGACCGGCTGATCAAGGCGGGGCTGCTGGAGCGAACCTTCTGCGAGACCGATCGCCGGGTCAGCTACGCGACGCTGCTACCCGCCGGGATCGATCTGCTCGGCGAGATGCGCCCGCTGGTCCGGGCCGAGCTCGCCTCCGCCTTCAGCGCCAATCTCAGCGTCGAGCAGGCCGAAGAGCTGCGGACGATGCTCGAGCAGGTCCGCAGCTCGGCCTGCGGCACCGCCTGATCAGGCGAGCGCGGCGGCGGCCCGCTCTTTGGCGGACTCGATGATCGCCAGGACCTCGGCGTCGCGGTCTTCGCGCAGCAGCACGATCGGGTCGGGGTCGCCGTTGACGATCCCCTCGAAGAACTCCTTGCGGTCCTGGTAGGTCGGCAGCGTCCCCTTCGCCCAGCCGCGGGCGTCGTTGAGTATCACTGCCAGGCGCGCGTACTCCTCGCCGAAGAGCTCGGAGATCTCGCGCTTCATCCGCTTCGCCAGCGCCGGCGAGGCGCCGGCGGTAGAGATCGCGATCGCCAGCGGGCCGGTGCGGACGATCGCCGGCAGGATGAAGTTGCAGAGCGGCGGCACGTCGACGATGTTGACCAGCATCGCCCGCTTCTCGGCGTCATAGAAGATGCCGATGTTGACCTCGGAGTCGTCGGTGCAGGCGATCACCATGAAGACCGCCTCGAGGTCCTCCGGCCCGGCGTACTCGCGCTTCTCCCACGTGATCGAGCCCTCGCTTGCGAGCCGTTCCAGCTCGGGATGGGCGGTGGGGGCGATCAGGGTGACGTCGCCGCTGCAGGCGAGTAGCCCCTCGACCTTCTCCAGTCCGATGTCGCCGCCGCCGACGACCACGCACTTGCGGCCGGTCAGTTTCAGGCACGCGATGTAGAAGGGCGTCTCCAGCATGTCCCGCACGCAGGACTGATCGCAGATCCCTTTGCGGAACTGGCAGACGCACTCCTTGCCGGCGTAGGCCTGGGCGGGCATGGGATGAAGGCTAGCGATCGGCGCTTATATGGACTCGAGGGTGACGCGGAGGCCGTCGTCGAGGCCCATCTCGGCGCGCCAGCCAAGCTCACGCTCGGCGCGGCCGGCGTCGATCGTGATTCGCTGCACCTCGCCGGTGCGGGCGGGGGCGAATTCCGGCTCGAAGCTCTCGTTGCCAGAGAGGCCCTTGAGTGCCTCGATCAGCTCGAGGACGTTGGTCTCGACGCCGGTGCCGATGTTGATCGCGCCGGTGGCGTCGGACTCGCCCGCGGCCAGCGCGGCGGAGACGACGTCGCCTACATATATGTAGTCCCGGGTCTGGGTGCCGTCGCCGAAGACCCTGGGCCGGCCGCCCTCCTTGAGCAGGCCGCAGAAGATCGCGATCACGCCGGCCTCGCCGAGGGGGTCCTGGCGCGGGCCGTAGACGTTGCCCAGCCGCAGCGAGACTCCGGACAGCCCGTAGAGGCGCTCGAAGAGGGAGAGGTAGCCCTCGGCGGCGAACTTGCTCTGGCCGTAGGCAGAGAGCGGGGCGATCGGGGCGTCCTCGGGCAGCGGCAGCTGCTGGCCCTCGCCCTCGCCGTAGATGGCGCCGCCGGTCGAGATCGAGACGACGCGGGCGCACTCCGAGGCGCGGGCGGCCTCGAGCACGTTGGCGGTGCCGCCGACGTTGACGCCGGCGTCGAAGAAGGGGTCGGCGAGGGACTTGCGGACGTCGATCTGGGCGGCGAGGTGGAAGATCCGCTCGGGCCGCTTCTCGGTCGCCAGCCGGCTCAGCGCCTCGCCGTCGCGGATGTCGAGCTCGACCAGCTCGGCGCCCGCGGCAAGGGCCGGCTCGAGGTTGACCCGGCGCCCGGTCGAGAGGTTGTCAACCACCGTCACCTCATCCCCGCGGGCAAGCAAGGCGTCGACCAAGTTCGAACCAATGAAGCCGGCGCCGCCGGTTACGAGACACCTCATCAGGCGGTGATCCTAAGCAGATCGGTGGGGCCGCGGGAGAAGATCGGACGGATGGTCGCCCGCTTGCGCAGCCGATGCCCCCTGCTACCCTCGCCGCCCCATGCGACTGATCGTCACTGAGAAGAACAACAGCGCCAAGAAGATCGCCGAAGCCCTGAGCAAGGGTTCCAACAGCGAGGACAAAACCTTCAAAGTCCCCTTCTATACGTGGAAGGACGCCGAAGGCGGCGAGCACATGACGGTCGGCCTCAAGGGCCACGTCCTCGGCCCTGCCTTCCCCGAGGGCTACTCGAACTGGCAGAAGACGGACCTCCACGACCTGATCGACGCCGAGCTGATCAAGGAACCGACCGACAAAAATGTCGTCAAAGCGATCAAAAAACTGGCGAAAGAGGCCGACGAGCTGGTAATCGCAACCGACTTCGACCGCGAGGGCGAGCTGATCGGGCTCGAGGCCCTGGAGGAGATGCTCGACGCCAACCCGGCGCTGGGCTCGCGCGAGGGCACCGCTGATGGAACGCTGCGGATCCAGCGCGCCCGCTACTCGGCCTTGACCAAAGAGGAGATCGACCGCGCCTTCTCAGAGCTCGACGAGCTCTCCTACCCGCTCGCCAACGCCGGCGCCGCCCGCCAGGACATCGACCTGCTCTGGGGCGCGACCCTGACCCGCGCCGTCTCCCTCGCCAGCCGCCGCTTCGGCTCCAACTTCCTCTCGGTCGGACGCGTCCAGAGCCCGACCCTGGGCCTGATCGTCGAGCGCGAGATGGAACGGCGCGCCCACGTCGCCAAACCTTTCTGGGAAGTCTTCGCCAAGTTCCAGCACCCCGACGGGGGCTTCGAGACGCACCACTCGGTCGACAAATTCTGGGAGAAAGCCGAGGCCGACGCGGCGATCGCCGGCACCTCGAACCCCGGCACGGTGAAAGCGGTAACGGCGCGGAAAAACACCCGCAAACCGCCGACGCCCTACAACACCACCGCCTTCAGCACCGACGCCTCCAGCCGCCTCGGGATCACCCCCGCCAGCGCGATGCGGATCGCCGAGGACCTCTACATGGACGGCTTCATCTCCTACCCGCGCACCGACAACACGGTCTACCCGTCCTCGCTGCCGGTGCGCGAGCTGGTCACCTCGCTGGTGC
>VAYN01000005.1:0-82525 GCA_005885405.1 Actinomycetota bacterium
CGAGGAAGGGGGAGTTGGCCGAGGCCGCCAGCAGCAGCGGCAGCAGCTCCCGCAGCCAGTCGCAGACGGCGATCGCGCGGTCGGCCCCGCGCACCCCCATGTGCAGGTGCAGGCTCCAGGTGTTGTTGCGCTGCGCGACCCAGCCGAGTTCGTTGCGGAGCCGGTTGTAGTGCGGGGTGTCGATGATCCGCTGGTCGAGGTAGTTGGCCCAGGGGTGGGTACCCATCGCCGCTAGGCCGAGCCCCAGCCCGCCGACGATGTCGAAGAGCCGCGTCCGCCGCTCGCGCTGGCGCTCGACCGCCTCGGCGAAGCTCTCTGAGCGCCCGGAGCGGATCTCGACCTCGGAGGCAATCAGCTCCCCCGCCGCCGCTTCGGCCAGGACCTCGTCGCGCCGACAGCCCGCCATCACGTCCTCAAAGCGGTGCTCCAGCTCCAGCGTCCGCGGGTTGACGATCGCGAACTCCTCCTCGAGCCCGATCGTGAAGTCCTGCGAGGCGTCGAACTTCTCGCGGGCGAGGTCGAGGTCCAGGGACAAGATCCGCCTGCCGTTAGGCCAGGTAGAAGTAGAGCGCGTAGAGCAGGTCGACAGCCGGGCTGGACGTGTGGACCGTCACCTCCGGCGGCACCTGGAGCAGCTGCTCGGAGTAATTGAAGATGATCTTCACCCCGGCTTTGACGAGCCGGTCGGCGACGTCCTGGGCCGCCTCTGCCGGCACCGCCAGCACCCCGACGACGATCTCCTCCTCGGAGACGACCGCGGGCAGGTCGCCGATGTCGCGCACCGTCAGCTCGCCGATCGGGTTGCCGACCACGCTCGGGTCGGAGTCGAAGACCGCGACGACCTGGAAGCCGTGGTCGGCGAAGATCGAGGAGGTGGCGATCGCCTGGCCGAGGTTGCCGGCGCCGAAGAGGGCGATGTTGTGCTGGCCGGAGGTACGGAGGATCTTGCGGATCTCCGAGACCAGCGAGTCGACGTTGTAGCCGACGCCGCGCTTGCCGAACTTGCCGAAGCCGGAGAGATCGCGGCGGATTTGGGTCGGGTTGATGTGGGTGTACTCGGAGAGCTCCTGCGAGGAGATCGTCTCCCGCCCCATCTTCCGCGCCTGGGTTAGGACCTGCAGGTAGCGCGACAGCCGGGCGGCGACTCCCAGGGAGAGCCTTTCGCCTTCGACCGGAAACGCCCCTGCGGCGTCAAACTCCTCGATCACCTCGACCATGCCCCCACAGTATCGAGCTTGGCTGTAACAGCATCGCGGTCGAGGACGAGCTCGGAGACCTCGGCTCCGTCGATCTCGACGACGGGGATACGCTCGAGGTAGCGGCGCAGCAGCAGGTCGTGGCTCTCGATGTCGACCTCGTGCAGCTCGAAACGGTAGCCCTGCTCGTACAGGGCGACGATCTGGGAGATCGCTTCCTCGCAGAGGTGGCACTCCGGGCGGGAGTAGACGACGACGGTTGCCATCGGGCTCAGTGGGCGACGGCAGGCGTCGCGGATTCGCCGCTCGCGAAGGCGTCGTAGCCGAGGTAGTCCGGGTAGGGAATCGGCTTCGCGTAGCGCGCCGCGGAGCCGATCATCGCGGCGTTGTCGGTGCAGAGGCTGATCGGCACCAGCTTCAGCTGCACCCCCATCTCCTCGCACAGCTTCCCGACTGCCTCCCGCAGCGGCCCGTTGGCAGCGACGCCGCCCCCGAGTGCGACGGCATCCCACTCGCCCACCTTCAGCGCTCTTTTCAACTTTGCCGTCAGCTGCCCGACGACAGCGGCCTGGAAGGAAGCGGCGACGTCGGCCTTGCGCTCCTCCACCCCCTCGGGCCCGAGCTCGCGGCAGCGGTAGAGGACCGCCGTCTTCAGACCGCTGAAGCTGAAGTCGAGGCCGGGGTTGCGGGACATCGCCACCGGCATCTCGAACGCTTCCGGGTCGCCCCCTTCGGCCTCGCGCTGGATCGCCGGGCCGCCGGGATAGCCGAGCCCGAGCAGCCGCGCCGACTTGTCGAAGGCCTCGCCGGCGGCGTCGTCGAGGGTCTGGCCGAGCAGCTCGAAGCCCTCATGGTCGCGGACCCCGGCGAGCAGGGTGTGGCCGCCGCTGGCGATCAGGCAGAGGAAGGGCGGCTCCAGCGGCTCAGGCTCGAGGAAGTTGGCGGCGACGTGGCCCTGCAGGTGGTCGACCGGGATCAGCGGCAGCCGCCGGGCCGCGGCGATCCCCTTGGCGGTGCTGATCCCGACCAGGAGCGCTCCGATCAGGCCCGGGCCTGCCGTCGCCGCCACCGCCTCGACGTCGTCCAGGGTCATCCCCGCCTCCGCCAGCGCCGCCTCGACCACCGGCGTCGCCAGCTCCAAGTGATGGCGAGCGGCGACCTCGGGGACGACGCCGCCGAAGCCCTCGTGGGCTTTCGCCTGCGAGGAGATCACGTTGCTGAGGATGCGCGGTCCGTCGAGGACGGCGGCGCAGGTGTCGTCGCAGGAGGTCTCGATCGCCAGCAGCATGGTCAGGACCTCAATTGGGACACGTCAATCGAGCCACATGATCAGGGCGTCCTCGCCGTTGTCGTGGTAGTAGCGAGGACGAACGCCGGCGGAGCGGAAACCAAAGTGTTCGTACATCCCGATCGCGCGGTGGTTGGTGACGCGGACCTCGAGCGTGAAGGGCAGCTTGCCCTCCGACTCGGCGATCAGGCGGCGCAGCAGTTGCCCGGCGACGCCGCTGCCGCGGTGCTCGGGGGCGACGGCGATGTTCATCAGGTGCCAGACCTGGTCGTAGCGGGAGCAGACGACGTAGCCGAGCAACCCGTCGCCGGCGTGGGCAGCGAGGCAGATCCCCGATGGCTTGGAGAGCTCGAGGACGAACATCGCCAGCGACCAGGGGGTCGGGAAAGAACGCCGCTCGATCGAGATCACCGCCGGCAGGTCGCTGTAGGCGAGCCTGCGGACCGCGACCTCCTCGGTTAGCTCATTCGGCTCTTTGTGAAGCGTCTCGCTCACGCCACCGCTCCGCGTCAGGGGGTCTGAGGTAGATCGGGGCAAGTCCGTCCGGGTCCTCTTCCGTCGATTCGGCCGCCAAAGCGCAGACGTGGCGCCCGGCGACCCGGTGGACGGGATCGGAATCGTCCGCGATGCGGACGCCATCTCGGGCCAGCTCCTGCCGAAATCGTACCGCCCCCGAGCCCGCCACCGCTGGGGCTCGGTCGAGTGCAGCGACGCGCTCGGCCAGATCCCCTGGCCGGTAGACCGCCGGCTCCCAGATCCGCTCCCCGTCCGGGGAGTAGAGCGCAGCGAAGACGTCCCCCCGCCAGCCATCGAGGACAGCCAGCCGCTCGCCCTCGGCGCCGGCCTCCGCGATCCCCACCGCGAGGGCATCGAGGGTGCAGACGCCACGCGCCGGCAGCCCGAGGCTGAGCGCGAGGCCGCGGGCGGTCGAGATCCCGACCCGCAGCCCGGTGAAGGTCCCGGGGCCGAGGCCGACCGCGAGCATGTCAACCTCCTCCCAGCCGCCGCCGGAGGCCGCGGCCCGCTCAACCTCCTCCAGCAAGCGCGTCGCGTGCAGGGGCCTTCCCTGCGGGGAGAGACCCAGCTGCGACTCGTGGAGAACCTCGCCGTCGCGCCAGCAGCAGGCGACGGTGTCCACCGTCGCGGTGTCGAAGCCGACGAGGATCAGAGCGGCGCTACCCGGTTACGCGGAACGCCCAGGAACCGACCTTCTGGCCTTTGACGAACCAGCTGACGACGTGGCGACCGGGGATGGTCGAGGTGATCTTGTTCACGTACAGGGTCCCTTGTTCGGCTTTCTGGGCTTTGGCGCAGAGGTTTTTCCCGCTCGGGAACTTGACGCAGACGCTGTAGGAGACTTCGCCGTTGAGGCTTTTGAAGAAGGCGCCCTTTTTCGCTTTCTTCGGGCAGGCGTGGGCAGGTTTCGCGTTCTGGGACACCCCGCAGCCGACGTAGTGCTTGTAGGCCGCAGCCCCGGCCGTGGCGGGAACCGCCGCGATCAGCAATCCGCTCACCAACATCACTGCTGCAAGCGCCTTCAGTCCCTTCATCCCGTCCTTGCCTTTCCTATCGAAGTTTCGAGCGCCGATGCTACAAGCTGGGCGCAGTGATCCCTGAACACGGCGGACGACCGTTGGCTGCGCTTTTTCGCTGCTTATCAACCCCTACCACTCGATTTCCACCCGCCGGCGCTGCTCGTCGAGGTGCGCGAGACGGACCTCGGGCGCGGGGCGGGCGAGACGTCCCGAGCCGGCGGCAGGCCACTCGACGAAGGCGACCCCCTCCGGTCGCAGGTAATCCTCGAGCAGGGCCGGATCCTCGCCCTCGAGCGTCTGCAGGCGGTAGAGGTCGAGGTGGGAGACCGGGAGGCGACCGCCGCCGTAGCGCTGGCCGATCGTGAAGGTCGGAGAGGTGACCGGACCGGGGACGCCGAGGGCGCGGCAGGCGCCGCGGACCAGGGTCGTCTTCCCGGTCCCGAGCTCGCCGGAGAGGAGGACGACGTCGCCGGGCTCGAGGCGCTCGGCGATGCGGGCGCCGAGGGCTTCGGTCCCGGCAGCGCTGTTCGTCTCGATCACCTCCACGACTTCTGGCCCGCTTACCCGAAAAAGCCGAGTTGGTCGCTAGGGGGCGGCGGGGTCGAGCCGCCCTCTTCCTCTGCCTCCTTCAGTTCCTCGGAGCTGGGGATCGGTCCGGGCAGCGGGCGCTGCAGTAGATCCGGGATCGTCGCGAAGTCGGCCCGCAGGGTCTCCTTCACCGCCGGCGTCCGCAACGCCGCCGCCGGGTGGCTGCCGCTGAGGAGCTTCGTCGCAAAGTTGCCGAGGGTGCAGACGACCCGCGGCTCGATTAACCGCACCTGCTCGAGCAGGTATGGCTCGCAGGCCTGAATCTCCAGCGGCAGCGGGTCGCGGTTGCCCGGCGGCCGGGACTTGAGGACGTTGGCGATGAAGACGTCGTCGCGGGCGAGCCCGATCTCCTCCAGCATCTGGTTCAGCAGCTGGCCGGCGCGGCCGACGAAGGGCAGGCCCTGGCGGTCCTCTTCGGCCCCGGGCGCCTCGCCGACGAACATCAGGTCGGCGTCAGCGTTGCCGGCGCCGAAGACCGGTTTCGTCCGCGTCTCGTGCAGGGGGCACTTTTCGCAGCGTTTGACTTCCTCGAACAGCTCGACCAGCTGCTGGCGCCGCTCCTCCGCCGTCGCGCTCACGGCTTCTCCCCCGCCGCCCGCCGCTTCTGTGCCGTGGCGATCCGGTCCTGGCGCGCCGCTTCGCGCTCGCTGCGGCGCGATTCGTCGGAGCGGACGCCGGCGCCGCGCGGCTGCCGCCCCGGCGGCGAGACCGGAGAGAAGAGCCGGCGGGCCCTTGCCGCACCGCAGGACGGGCAGGCGGCGCTGCCGTCAGCGGCGACCAGCTCCTCGAACCTGGTCCCGCACTGCTCGCACTCGAACTCGTAGATCGGCATCCAGCACGCATCGTAGTTCGCGCCATGGCGGTAGGAGACCGGCCAGAAAAGGCGAAGTTTCCATAGCCATGCATGCATCGACGCGCCTGCGGCGCCTCAAGCGCACCTCCAAGCTGACGGCAGGGACGGCCATCGTCACCGCGCTCGCCCTTCCCGGGGGCGCCGCTGCGCGGCCCGGAACCGAGGTCCACCAGCGCAGCCTCCACCTTGAGACCTCCTCTTTTGCCACCCGCGGCTACGTCGTCGACATCGAAACCTTCGGCCATCACCGGGTCGTCCTCACCGCGGAAAAGAACGGTCAGCTGGCGACCTACACCGTCCGCGGCCAGGTCAACCGGCATCGCATTCGCGCCGATCTCGGGCGCTTCGGCCGCGTCAACCTCCACTTTCACGGCGAGCGGCAGCCGTTCCCGGTCAAGTCAAAGTCCCAGAAGCCCAAGGACAAACAGCGTCGCTGCCGGGGGCGCAAGGCCGAACGGGAAGTCGGCGAGTTCCGCGGCGCGGTCGAATTCGACGGCCAGCGCCTCTACACCCGCCTTGCCGTCGGCGGACTCGAGGGCGAACTGCGCCGCTCCTACCGGCAGGTCTGCTGGTTCCGCCACCCGCGATCCCGGGGATCGGCTTCACCATCGCAGTGCTGAGCGCGCAGGGGCGAACCGACGGTTCTCTCACGCACTTCAGCGCTATCACCTTGGAATCTCCGCTCGGGATCCCGATCCCCCGCAGCGAGCGCATCTCGATCATCACCGCCTACCGCCAGGAGCGGGTCGGCCGCATCCGCGTCTTCCGCTCGACCTTCCTCAGCGCCGGACCCGGAGAGGTGACGATCAGCCGCCGCAGCGTCCATCCTGCGAAGGCCCGGGTGGCGCTCGACTCGCCCTTCAGCGGCACCGCCCTCTTCCGGGATGGGACCGCGAAGTCACCCGCCTCCTGGGAAGGCGACCTCGTGGTGCGGCTGCCGGGGACCGGCGCCCTTCCCCTCACGGGGCCGGGCTTCCACGCAAGCCTCTGCCGCGTCAGCGCCTTCCGACCGCACAGCCCCTGCTTCCGCCAGGCCGAAGCGAGGCTGCTCGCCGCTCAGGGGAGCGGCTCCCACTCCCATCCCTTGGCGCTGGCCAGGCTCTCCTCGCTGAGGTAGCGGCGGAACTCGTCGAGCTCGGCGGGCTCGACGCTGTAGACGTGCTCGGGCTCGGGAAAGTGGCGGGTCCGCACCTCCTGGCCGTACTGCTTGACCGCCGCCACCATCGTCTCGTGGACGCTGGCGTAGCGCTTGACGAATTTGGCCATGTGGCCGGTGGTGATCCCGAGCAGGTCGTGGAAGACGAGGACCTGGCCGCTGGTACCGCGGCCGGCGCCGATTCCGATCGTCGGCACCTCGAGCTTTTTGACGATTTCGTCGGTAATTGCCGAGGGCACGGCCTCGATCACAATCGCGAAGCAGCCGACCGATTGCAGGGCGAGGGCGTCCTCGAGCTGCTTGATCGCGCTCTTGGCGCTCTTGCCCTGGGCTTTGTAGCCGCCGAGGGCGGTCGCGGTCTGCGGGGTAAGGCCGACGTGGCCCATCACCGGGATGCCAGAGTTGACGATCGCCCGGGCGCGCTCGACGATGACACCGCCGGCCTCAAGCTTGACGGCCTGGCAACCGGTCTCCTTGATCAGCCGCTGGGCGCTGCGGATCGCTTCCTCGTTGCTCGCCTCGTAGCTGCCCATCGGCATGTCGCCGACCATCAGCGGCGTCTTCAGGCCGCGGCGGACGGCCTTGCCGAGGATCACCATCTCGTCCATCGAGACCATCTCGGTCCCCGGGTAGCCGAGGACGACGTTGGCGGCGGAGTCGCCGACGAGGACGATGTCGACGCCGGCAGCCTCGGCTACCGTCGCCGAGGGGTAGTCGTAGGCGGTGACCATCACGATCGGCTCACCGTTGGCCTTCATTTCGCCGAGGCGCGGCAGGCTGACCGGTTTGCGGTCCGAGGTCGGGGCGGTGTGGGAGCGGCCGCCGGAGCTCATTTGAGCAGCACCTCCGGGTGGCTGTCGATCGCGACCGGTTCGTTGTCGTCGTTGACGTGGACGACGACCGGGTCGTAGCGCTCGAGGTCGGCCTCGTCGTAGGAGCCGAAGGTGGCGACGATGATCTTGTGGCCGGGCTCAACCAGATGGGCGGCGGCGCCGTTGACCTGCATCGTCCCGGAGCCCGCCTCGCCGTCGATCACGTAGGTGACGAAGCGGGCGCCGTTGTCGACGTCCCAGACGTAGACCTGCTCGTTAGTGATCATGTCGGCACCGGCCATCAGCTCGGTGTCGATCGTGATGCTGCCGATGTAGTCGACGTCGCAGTCGGTCACCGTCGCCCGGTGGATCTTCGACTTCAGCATCTGTCTTTGCACGGAGTCCCCTTCCTTGGCTTATTCAGAGTTGGGTGAGTCAAAAGTTGGGTGAGTCGAAATTTGAGTTACTCGAAGGTTGAATCAGGACGTTGTCGATGAGGCGAGCGGAGCCGACGCGGGCGGCGACGGCGACGAGGACCGGGCGGCCCTCCAGCGCCTCCACCGGCTCCAGCGTCTCCGCGTCGCGGGCCTCGAGGTACTCGGGTTCGATTCCGGCCTCCTCGAGCTCGCGGCGGGCAGCCCCCAGGCCGCCGCTCAGGGAGCCGGCGCAGGCGCCGCGCTCGGCGGCGGCGAGGGCACGGGAGAGCGCCGTCGCCCGCTCGCGGTCGGCGGGCTCGAGGTAGGCGTTGCGGCTGCTCATCGCCAGGCCATCGGCCTCGCGCACGGTCGGCATCACCTCGATCCGCACCGGGAAATCGAGGTCGCGGGCCATGCGGCGGATCACGACCGCCTGCTGGGCGTCCTTCTGGCCGAAGTAGGCGACGTCGGGACCGACGATGTTGAAGAGCTTGGCGACGACGGTGGTGACGCCCCGGAAGTGCTCGGGGCCGCGGCTCTGCGGATCCCCGTCGAGGACGCCGGTGAGCGAGCCGGTGACCTCGACCACGGTCGAGGCGCCGGGCGCGTAGACCTCCTCGACCGGAGGGGCGAAGACGAGGTCGGCGCCGGCCTCGCCGGCGAGCCGCAGGTCGCGCTCCTCGTCGCGCGGGTAGCGGTCGAGGTCCTCACCGGGCCCGAACTGGGTCGGGTTGACGAAGAGGCTCATCACCACCAGGTCGCACTCAGCACGGGCGGCCCGGATCAGCGAGAGGTGCCCCTCGTGCAGGTAGCCCATCGTCGGCACCAACCCAATCGTCTGGCCGGCCCGGCGGGCATCCGCCAGAGCAGAGCGAAGCTCGGCCTTCGTGCGCAGTGCGGGGGCGGCCACGGTGGGACGAGGGTTATCGAGGAGGAGATTGGAGTTCATAGGTCCATGCCCTAGGGGTCACGGCCAACGCACAAAAGTATGGCGCACTTCGGGGCGTTCTTGGCGATTTCGTATCGAAAAGATTTCCATTCCGGTGATCCGCCGTCGCCGCCGTTCCGCAAGTTGGGGAAAGCGATCCAAACCGCGGAGGAGAACGATGAGCTCAGATATCGATGCAGTGGTGCGTGAGGCAGCGCACGAGGCGACCGAGGCACTCGACGGCGACACCAGGGCCGGTTTCCTGAAGAAGGCCGGGCTCGCCGGCGGTGGACTGGTCGGCGGCGGCGCCCTGCTCAGCGCCCTCACCCCAGCCGCGGCGATGGCTGCCGGCAAGGGACGTCCGCCCGCGAAATTCGGCAAGGGCGACGTCGGCATCCTCAACTACGCCCTCACGCTCGAGTACCTCGAGGCCGCCTTCTACAACGAGGCGACCGCCAACAACAAGAAGAAGACCTTCCTCAAGGGTGCCCAGGAGCAGGCCTTCTTAAAGCGGGTCACCGCCGATGAGAACGCCCACGTCGCCTTCCTCAAAAAGGCGCTCGGGAGCAAAGCGGTGAAGGCACCGAAAGTCGACTTCGGCAACACCACCGCCGACCACGACGCCTTCCTCAAGACCGCCGTGGCGCTGGAGAACACCGGCGTCGCCGCCTACGCGGGCCAGGCGCTCAACATCAGCAACGCCGCCTACGTGGCCGCGGCGCTCTCGATCCACTCGGTCGAGGCGCGGCACGCCTCCGTCGCCGGTTTGCTGCTGAAGCCGACCGCGGCAAGCCAGGCCCCGAACGGCGCCTTCGACAAACCGCTGACGGCCGCACAGGTCCTGAAGGCGGTCGAAGCAACGGGTTTCCTCCAGTAGTCACCCCTCGGGCGCGGCGAAGTCGATCCTGCGGATCGGCTTCGCCGGTGCTCCGACGGCGATCGTCGCCGCCTCGACGTCGCGGTTGACGACCGAGTTGGCGCCGATCACACAGCGGTCGCCGACGGCAACGCCGCTCGTCACGACGCAGTGGACGCCGAACCAGCAGTTGGAGCCGATCTTCACCGGCCCCTTCGAGGTGAACCCCTGCCAGGTGATCGGCTTCTCGGGGTCGTCGTAGCGGTGCTCTGCGTCACCGACGAAGCAGCCGTTGGCGAACATCGTGTGGTCACCGATCTCGACCCGCTCCTGGGCGGCAATCATCACCCCGCGGTTGAGGAAGCAGCCGGCGCCGATCTCGATCCGCGCCTCCGGCGCCAGGGTCAGCCAGCAGCCGGGCTCGAGCAGCGTCCCCTCGCCGATCACCAGCCGCCCCTCGTCGAGCGCCTCCAGCACTTCGCCCTCGACCGGGTGGCGGATGAAGAAGCCGCCGCGGGCAGCGTGGCGGTTGATCCGCCAGCGCCGCAGCAGGCGACCGTTGCGCTCATACCAGCGCCGCTTCGCCCACCAAAGCCTCCAGCCGCTCATCGAGCCGTAGACTCGCAGGCGTGGCGGACCTGCGTGGCGGCATCGACCTCGGCGGCACCAAGATCCAGGCGGCGGTAATCGACGGACGCGGCGAGGCGGTCGGCGAGGCACGGCGACCGACGCCGACCAGCGGTGGCCCCGAGGATGTGGCCGCGGCGATGGCCGAGGCGCTGCGCGAGTCTGCGCAAACCGCAGGCGTCGAGACGAAGGACCTGATCGGGGTCGGGGTCGGCTCCCCCGGCGATGCCGACGAGAAGACCGGTGTCGTCTCCGGCGCCCGCAACCTCCCCGGCTGGGAGGGCAGCTTCCCGCTCGCCAAGAACCTCAGCGACGCGCTCGGGACCGAGGTCAAGGTCGGTAACGACGTCCAGGTCGCGACCGAAGCCGAGTTCCACCTCGGCGCCGGACGTGAGTTCCAGAGCCTGATCGGCGTCTTCTGGGGCACCGGCGTTGGCGGCGGCCTGATCCTCGACGGCAAGCCCTGGCTGGGACGCGGCGCGGCCGCCGAGATCGGCCACGTGGTCGTCAAGCGCGGCGGCGCCAAGTGCCCCTGCGGGCGCAAGGGCTGCCTCGAGGCCTACGCCGGGCGCTCGGCGATGGAAGCCGAGGCGCGGCGCCAACACGAAGAGGGCCACAAGACCGACCTCTTCAAGCTGATGGAGAAGCACGGTAAACCGCGCCTCACCAGCGGCATCTGGGAGCGGGCGCTGGACCATGGCGACCACCTCGCCGAGCAGCTGATCGAGCGCGCGGTCGAGGCGCTCGGGACCGGGATCGCCTCCGCCGTCAACCTGCTCGACCCCGAAGCCGTGATCCTCGGCGGCGGCCTCGGCATCCGCTTCGGCGAGCGGCTGATGGACCCCCTCTGCGAGGAGATGGGCAAGCATCTCTTCGTCGATGAGCGGCCGCCGGCGATCCGCGTCGCCTCGCTCGGCGACCTCGGCGGCGCGATCGGCGCCTCGCTCCTCGTCTCCCGCTAGCCCGATGCCGGCGCGGCCGAACGATGCCGGAGCGACGCGGATGCGAATCCTGCGCCCGGCACCTGGGGTCCTCGCCTTCTACGACGGCCGGGTCGAGGGCTACCGCTTCTCGCCGCGGTTGAACTGGATCGACGAGGGTGCACTCTCGCTCGGCACCGCCAGCTTCGCCGTCCTCGATGGTGACGAGGCGCTCGTCTACGACACCCACACCACCCCCGAACACGGGCGCCAGGTGCGGGCGGCGCTGGAAGCCGAGGGCGCTCGCAGCTTCACGGTCCTGCTCAGCCACTGGCACCTCGACCACGTAGCCGGCAACACCGCCTTCCGCGATTGCGAAATCGTCTCAACCGCCCGCACCGCCGAGCTGCTCAGGGATCACCAGGATCAGATCGAAGCGGGACGGTACGAGGGCCCACCGGGAATCTGTCCGCTCGTCCACCCCACCCGGACCTTCGAGGAGCGAACCGAGCTGCAGGTCGGCGCGCGCCGCCTGGAAGCAATCCACGTCGACGTCCACAGCGACGACGCCGCCGTGCTCTGGGACCCCGAGGCGCGGCTGCTGCTCGCCGGCGACACGGTCGAGGACACCGTCACCTACGTCGAGGAGCCTGACCATTTCGATGCGCACCTGCGCGACCTCGACCGCCTGCTCGGCCTCGACCCGACCGCGATCCTGCCCAGCCACGGTGATCCCGACGTCATCGCCGGCGGCGGCTACGGGCGCGGCCTGATCACCGCGACCCAGGACTACATCCGTCTCCTGCAGCGGATGCCGGCCGAGCCCGACCTGCCCGAGCTACCGCTGCGCGATCTGCTCGCCCCGCCGCTGGAGGCCGGCGACCTGCGCTACTTCGAACCCTATGAGCGGGTCCACCGCGAGAACGTGAAGACGGTCCTCGAGGCTCTAGACGCGGCCTGAGGTCTGCCGCTGCTGTCGCGCGACGGCGTCGACCAAGACCGCCAGCAGCAGGACGCCGCCGGTGACCATCAGTTTCACCGCCGAGGAGAGCGAGAGCAGGTCCATCCCGTTGGAGATCGAGCCGATCACGAGCGCTCCCAGCAGCGCCGTCCAGACCGAACCGCGGCCGCCGAAGAGGCTGGTCCCGGCGATAACCGGCCCGGCGATCGCCAGCAGCAGGAGTTCGTTGCCGCCCGAGTTTTGGTTGACGGCGAACAGGCGCGAAGCCGCCATGACGCCGCCGATCGCCGCCATCGTGCCGGCGATCGTGAAGACCGCGACCCGGACCCGGTTGACGTGGATGCCGGCGCGGCGCGCCGCCTCGGCGTTGCCGCCGACAGCAAAGACGTGGCGACCAAAGCTGGTCTGTTTGGCGACGTACTCCATGCCGACGACGAAGGCGAGCAGGATCATCACCGCCAGCGGCACGCCGCGGTCGGAGTTGAGGATCGCGACGGCGGCGATCACGATCGCCGCAAGGAGAACGAAGCGGACGATCATCGAGATCAGGTTGGTGTCGCCGAGGCCGGCCGCGACCCGACGCCGGTATCCGACCGCGAGCGCAGCTCCATAGACGCCGATGATCACTGCCGCAAAGATCCAGCCGACCGTGTCGGAGTAGAAGATGTTGGCGAGGCCGGTGATCTTCGGGTCGGTGATGTTGAGCGAGCCCGTCTTCCCGAGCACCTGTAAGAGCGCTCCTTCCCAAGCCAATAAGCCGGCGAGGGTGACGACGAAGGACGGGACGGCGAAGCGACTGAAGAGGGACCCCTGGAGGCAGCCGATCGCCGCTCCGACAGCGACGGCCGCGGCGATCGCCAGGTAGGCGTTCCAGCCGTGTTTGACGCTTAGGACCGCCATCACCGCCGCCGAGAGGCCACTCACAGCCCCCACCGAGAGGTCGATCTCCCCCAGGAGGAGGACGTAGACGACGCCGACCGAGATCAGGCCGATCGTCGTGATCTGCAGCATCAGGTTGGTCAGGTTCTCGGCCGAGAGGAAGCGGTCTTCCTGGACCTGGAAGATGACGGCGATCACGATCAGGCCGAGTACGACCCGGACCGAGGAGAGGTCTCCCTGGACGATCCGGCGCACGGTTTCCCCGGTGGTCGGGCGGCGCTCGTTCGCCTCCTCGGCGGTTGCCGCCTCGGTCGCGCTCATGGCTTCTCCCCCTCCTGCTCGTCCGAGTGATGGTTGTTCTTGTCGCCGCCGTCGCCGACTCCGGTGATCGCGCCGACGACGTGCTCCTCGGTGGTTTCTTCGGCCTTGAACTCCCCGGCGGTGCGGCCGAGGCGAAGGACGAAGATCCTGTCGGCGACCGCGAAGACGTCGACCAGGTTATGACTGATGACGACGACGCCGAGGTCGCGCTCGCGCAGGCGCCGGATCAGCTCCAGTACCTGTTTGGTCTGCGGCACACCGAGCGCCGCGGTCGGCTCGTCGAGCAGTACGACCTTGGGATCGCCGAGCAGCGAGCGGGCGACCGCAACCTGCTGGCGCTGGCCGCCGGAGAGGGTCCCAACCTCGCTGCGGAGGCTCGGGATCGTCACGGCGAGGTTGGAGAGCAGGTCGGCGGTCTCGTGCTCCATCTTCACCTCGTCGAGCTGCCGCGAAACCTGGCCGGGACCGGCGGAAACCTGCTCGCGGCCGAGGAAAAGGTTGGCGACGACGTCGAGGTTGTCGCAGAGCGCGAGGTCTTGGTAGACGGTCGCGATGCCGAGGTCGGTGGCGTCCTGTGGGCCTTTGATCCGGACCTCCTCGCCCTCGAACCGGATCGTCCCTTGGTCGGGCGAGTGAATGCCGGCGATCGCCTTGACCAGCGTCGACTTGCCGGCGCCGTTGTCGCCGACGAGGCCGACGACCTCGCCGGCGTGGACGGCGAAGTCGACCCGGTCCAACGCTTGGACCGGGCCGAATCGCTTGCTTACTCCCTCCAGCTCGAGGAGCGGAGTGCCGTCTGCGGCCATCTCAGCCTGAGATTCCCGCTTCTTTGCAGTCGGCCGCATAGGGGCCGGTGCAGAGTTCGGAGGCTTCGACGAACCCGTCTTTGACCACCGTGTCCTTGATGTTGTCCTTGACCACCGCAACCGGTTCGAGGATCGCCGAGGGGACGTCGGTCTTGCCGTTGTTGACTTCTTCGGTGACTTTGTCCTGCGGCAGTTCTTCGTCGTTGCCGAGGGCGATCGCAAATTCGGCCGCGATCTCAGCCTGCGGCGGAATCGCCTTGTAGATGGTCATGTACTGCTGGCCGGCGAGGATCCGCTGCAGACCCGCGACGGTCGAGTCCTGGCCGGTGACGGGCACTTCTTCGGGGTTGAGGCCGGCGCCTTTCAGCGCGGCAATCGCGCCGCCGCCGGTGTCGTCATTGGCGGCGTAGATCCCGAAGAAACCGTCGTTGCCGAGGGCGGTGATCGCCTGCTGCGCCTCACGCTGGGCGTTTTCGGCGGTCCAGCCGGGCGTGTCGTATTCCTTTGCGACTTTCACTCCGGCTTCTTCAAAGCCCTTGTTCGAGCCCTTCTTGAAGAGCGCCGCGTTGGGGTCGGCCGGGTCGCCGTTGATCTTGATGATCGGACCGGTGGGGTGGCCGTCTTCTTTCAGTTTTTTCGCCAGCGTTTCCGCCTGGAGTTCGCCGACCCGTTCGTTGTCGAAGGAGACGTAGGCATCGACTTCGCTGTTTTCGATCAACCGGTCGTAGCTGACCACCGGGACGCCTTGGGCGTTCGCCCGTTCGGCGATCGCTGCCGCTGATTTCGAGTCCATCGGGTCGAGGACGAGAACTTCGGCGCCTTTGGTCAGTGCAGCTTCGCCCTGGGACTGCTGCTTTTCAGCGTCGCCGCCGGCGTTGAAGTAGATGACTTCGCAGTCGGGACACTTTTCCTTGACCGCGTTTTCGAAGTCAGGCTTGTCGTTAGTTTCGTAGCGCGGCGTTTCGTTTTCGGGGAGCAGAAGGGCGATCGTCGCGCTACCGCCGCCACCACCTCCGCCGCCTTCGCCGCCGCCGGTCGTGTCGTCGCTGCTGCCACAGCCGACCGCGACCAGGGCGATGATGGCCAAGCCTGCCGCTGCGAACCAAACTCGCGAACTCAGTGCTGACATCGTTCCTCCTCTGTTGTAACCCCGCTCCCGCGAGGTCACTACCCACCTTAAGCGCTTGTATGCGCCATGACCAGGGGTTTTTTTGAGGAAGTAGCAGCGGTTAGGCCGCGGCGGACAACTCGCGCTTGGCGCTGCGCCGTTTCGGCTTCGCCGGGCGGACCAGCTCGCGGAGGAAGCGGCCGGTGTAGGACCCGGCCACGGCGGCGACCTCCTCCGGGGTGCCGGTGGCGACGATCTCCCCCCCGCCTTCTCCCCCCTCGGGTCCGAGGTCGACGAGCCAGTCGGCGGTCTTGATCACGTCGAGGTTGTGCTCGATAACGACGACGGTGTTGCCGGCGTCGACGAGGCGGCCGAGCACCTCGAGCAGGCGCTGGACGTCGGCGAAGTGGAGGCCGGTAGTCGGCTCGTCGAGGATGTAGAGGGTGTCGCCGGTGGCGACTTTGGAGAGCTCGGTCGCGAGCTTGACCCGCTGCGCCTCGCCGCCGGAGAGGGTCGTTGCCGGCTGGCCGAGGCGGATGTAGCCAAGACCGACGTCGTTCAGCGTCCGCAGTCGACGGGCGATCTTCGGCACGTGCTCGAAGAACTCGACCGCCTCCTCAACCGCCATCTCCAGCACGTCGGCGATGTTCTTGCCTTTGAAGCGGACCTCGAGCGTCTCGCGGTTGTAGCGCTTGCCGTGGCACTGCTCGCAGGGGACGTAGACGTCGGGCAGGAAGTGCATCTCGATCTTGATCTGGCCGTCGCCTTTGCAGACCTCGCAGCGGCCGCCCTTGACGTTGAAGCTAAAGCGGCCGGGCTTGTAGCCGCGCGCCCGCGCCTCTTGGGTCTGGGTGAAGAGGGAGCGGATGTGGTCGAAGACGCCGGTGTAGGTGGCCGGGTTCGAGCGCGGCGTGCGCCCGATCGGCGACTGATCGATGTTGATGATCTTGTCGATCTGGCTGAGGCCGTCAACGCCGTCATGTGCGCCCGGCCGCAGCTTCGCCTGGTGGAGGCGGTTCGCGACCGAGTGATGCAGGGTCTCGTTGACGAGGGTCGACTTGCCCGAGCCGGAGACCCCGGTGACGCAGCAGAAGACCCCGAGCGGAATCATCACGTCGACGTCCTTGAGGTTGTGTTCGCGGGCGCCGCGGACGACCAGGGTCCCGCTCGGCTCGCGCCGCTCCTCCGGCACGTCGATCTTTTTCTTGCCGGAGAGGTACTGGCCGGTCAGCGAGCTCGGGTTCTTCGACACCTCTTTCGGCGTCCCGGCGGCGATCACGTGACCGCCGTGTTCGCCGGCGCCCGGCCCGAGGTCGACAAGGTGGTCGGCGGCAAGCATCGTCCCCTCGTCGTGCTCGACGACGATCACCGTGTTGCCGAGGTCGCGGGGGCGGTCGAGGGTCGCGATCAGCTTCTCGTTGTCGCGCTGGTGGAGGCCGATCGAGGGCTCATCGAGCACGTACATGACGCCGACCAGGTGCGAGCCGATCTGGGTCGCGAGCCGGATCCGCTGCGCCTCGCCCCCGGAGAGGGTGCGCGCCGACCGCGCCAACGAGAGGTAGCCGATGCCGACGTTCTCGAGGAAGGAGAGCCGCTCGGTGATCTCGCGCACGATCAGCCGCGCGATCGCCCGCTCGGTCTCGGTCATCTCCAGCTCCCGGATCCACTCCGAGGCGGCGTGGGCGGAGAGGTCGCTGTACTCGGCGATGCTGAGGCCGCCGACCTTGACCGCGAGGCTCTCCGGGCGCAGCCGCGCCCCCTTGCAGGCGGGGCATGGCTGCTCAGCCATGTAGCTCTCGATCCGCTCGCGGTTTGACTCCGAGTCGGTCTCCTCGTAGCGCCGCTGGAGGTTGTTGACGATCCCCTCGAAGCGGACCTTGTAGGAGCGGCGGCGGCCGAAGCGGTTGGTGTAGGTGACGTGGTGGCGCTCGTCGCCGGTGCCGTAGAGGAAGATCTCCTTCTCGTCTTGGGACAGCTGCGACCACGGCTTGTCGACGTCGACGCCGTAGGACTCGGCGACGGAGGCGATCAGCCGCTTCCAATAGGCGCTGATGCCGCGGTTCCAGGGCTGCAGCGCGCCCTCCGCAAGCGAGAGCGTCGGGTCGGGGACGACCAGCTCGGGGTCGATCACGCGCTGGAAGCCGAGGCCATGGCAGCGGTCGCAGGCGCCGTGGGGAGAGTTGAAGGAGAAGATCCGCGGCTCCAGCTCGGGGATCGAGGTGCCGCAGTTGAGGCAGGCGAACTGCTCTGAGAAGAGCAGGACTTCACCCTCCTGGTCGCCGCTGACGATCTCGACTTCGATCAGCCCAGCGGCGAGGCCGGCGGCCGCTTCGACCGACTCCGAGAGGCGGCGGCGCAAGTCGGTCTTCATCACCAGGCGGTCGACGACGATCGAGACGTCGTGTTTGTACTTCTTGTCGAGGGAGATCTCCTCGTCGAGGCGGCGCAGCTCGCCGTCGATCTTGGCCCGCGAGTAGCCCTCGAGCCGCATCTGGTCGAGCAATTTGCCGTACTCGCCTTTGCGGCCGCGGACGACCGGCGCCATCACCATGAATTTGGTTCCCTCGGCCAGCGTCATCAGCCGGTCGACAATCTGCTCCTGCGTCTGGCCGGTGATCTCCTCGCCGCACTCGGGGCAATGCGGCGTCCCGATCCGGGCCCAGAGCAGGCGCAGGTAGTCGTAGATCTCGGTCACGGTCCCGACCGTCGACCGCGGGTTGCGCGAGGTCGTCTTCTGGTCGATCGAAATCGCCGGCGAAAGCCCCTCGATCGAGTCGACGTCGGGCTTCTCCATCAGCCCGAGGAACTGCCGCGCGTACGAAGAGAGCGACTCCACATACCGCCGCTGCCCCTCGGCATAGATCGTGTCGAAGGCAAGACTCGACTTCCCGGACCCGGAAAGGCCGGTGATGACGATCAGCGCGTCCCGCGGCAGCTCAAGATCAACGTCCTTGAGGTTGTGCTCCCGGGCGCCGGAGATGACAATTCGCTCAGAGGCAGCCACTCGTCTCGATTCTAGCTAGACGAACAGATGTTCCCATCAGCCGAGCACTGCCGAGAGCTTGCGGCGGTAGGTGCGGGCGGCGGGGTCGGCGGGGTCGAGGTCGGCGAGGATGCCGATGATCGCGCGGCGGAGTAGGTCGCGCAGGTCCTCGGCGGAGAGGCCGCCGGCGCTCCATTTGTCGCCCTGGGTCAGCTCCAACTCTGTGAGCAGGGAATCGAGCGCCGCCTCGCGTTCGCCGCGGTCGAGGGCGGCGAAGCCCTCGCTCCCGATCCCAACCTTGGCGAGGCGCACGCGGGCGGCGATGCCGGCGGCGGCGAAGTCGGTCTCATGGTTCTCGACCGCTTCCAGCGCCTCCTCTTCGGCCCCGCGCTCGAGGCGGGCCTTGGCCAAGGCGACGGCGATGTCGGCGCGCGTCGGCTCCGCTTCGGCCGCCTCGCGCAGCGAGAGCTCATCGCCGGCGGCGAGGAGCTCGTCGGCTCGCGACGGCACGAGGCCGTCGAAGAAGGCCTCGACTCGGGCCGGCGGCAGGGCGCCGACGAACTCGTCGACGACGGTCCCGTCGCGGAAGGCCTTCACTGCCGGGATCCCCTGGACCTGGAACTGGGCGCCGAGATTCTGATTCGAATCGACGTCGACCTTGGCGAGGACCACCTTGCCCGCGCGGGCGGTCTCGGCCCTTTCGAGGGCCGGGCTCAGCGCTTTGCAGGGGCCGCACCAGTCGGCCCAGAAGTCGACGACGACGGGTAGCTCCCGCGAACGCTCGACGACCTCGCTCTGGAAGGTCGCTTCGGTGACGTCGACTGGCATTACCGCTCAGGTACCCGCCGTCATCCCGTCCAAGTCGCGCCGGAGCTCCTTCAGCTCGTCGCGGATCCGTCCCGCCTCCTCGAAACGGAGCTCGTCGGCGGCGGCGAGCATCTCCTCCTCGAGGCCGACGATCGTCTTCTCCAGCTCCTCGGGGGTGGCGAATTCCTCGGCTCGGCGGCGACGACGCTTGCGCGGCGCCCGGTCCTCCATCGCCAGGAAGTCGGACATCTCGGAGATGCCTTTGCGGACGGTCTCCGGCGTGATCCCGTGCTCCTCGTTGTAAGCGAGCTGAATCGCGCGGCGCCGGTCGGTCTCCCGCATCGCCGCCCGCATCGCGTCGGTCTCCTTGTCGGCGTACATCACCACCCGCCCGTTGACGTTGCGGGCCGCGCGGCCGATCGTCTGCACAAGGCTCGTCTCCCCGCGCAGGAAGCCCTCCTTGTCGGCGTCGAGGATCGCCACCAGCGAGACCTCGGGCAGGTCGAGGCCCTCGCGCAGGAGGTTGACGCCGACGAGGACGTCGTACTCGCCCAGCCGCAGCTCGCGGATGATCTGAATTCGTTCCAGGGTGTCGACCTCGGAGTGCAGGTAGCGGACCTTGACCCCGTACTCGAGCAGGTAGGCGGTCAGGTCCTCCGCCATTTTCTTCGTCAGCGTCGTTACCAGGGTGCGCTCTTTCTTCTCCGCCACGCGCTTGACCTCGTTCATCAGGTCGTCGATCTGGTTCCTCGTCTCCCGCAGCTCGATCTCGGGGTCGACGATCCCGGTCGGGCGGACGATCTGCTCGACGGTGCGGCTCGCTTCGGCTCGCTCGAACGGCCCCGGCGTCGCCGAGACCATCACCAGCTGGTTCACCCGCTGCATGAACTCGTCGAATTTGAGCGGCCGGTTGTCCATCGCCGAGGGCAAGCGGAAGCCGAAGTCGACCAACGACCGCTTCCGGGACTGGTCGCCCTCGTACATGCCGCCGATCTGCGGGATCGTCTGGTGGGACTCGTCGACGAAGCAGACGAAGTCGTCGGGGAAGTAGTCGATCAGCGTGTGCGGCGGGCTGCCTGCGGGCCGGCCGTCGAGGATCCGGGAGTAGTTCTCGATCCCCGAGGTGAAGCCGAGCTCCTTGATCATCTCGAGGTCGTACATCGTCCGCTGCCGCAGCCGGTGCGCCTCCAGCTGTTTGCCTTCGGCTTCCAGCTCCTGGGTGCGGGATTCCAGTTCGGCGCGGATCTCGTCGACGGCGCGATCCACCGTCTCGTCTTTGGTCACGTAGTGCGAGGCCGGCCAGACGGAGACGTGGTCGATCACGTCGAGCACCTCGCCGGTCAGCGGGTCGAAATGCTGGATGCCCTCGATCTCGTCGCCGAAGAGGGCGATCCGGTAAGCGGACTCGGCGTAGGAGGGCATGATCTCCAGGACCTCGCCGCGAACCCGGAAGGCGCCGCGCCCCAGCACCTGGTCGTTGCGCTGATACTGCATCTTCACCAGCTTGCGGAGGACGTCGTCGCGGTCGATTTCGGCGCCGACTTTGAAGAGCTGCATTTTTTCGTTGTAGACCTGGGGCGAGCCGATCCCGTAGATGCAGGAGACCGAGGCGACGATGATCACGTCGCGGCGGGCGAAGAGGGCGGCGGTGGCGGCGTGGCGGAGTCGGTCGATCTCGTCGTTGATCGAGGAGTCCTTCTCGATGTAGAGGTCCTGCGCGGGGACGTAGGCCTCGGGCTGGTAGTAGTCGTAGTAGGAGACGAAGTACTCGACCGAGTTCTCCGGGAAGAACTCGCGGAACTCGTTGCAGAGCTGCGCCGCCAGCGTCTTGTTGTGGGCGATCACCAGCGAGGGCCGCTGCACCTCGGCGATCGTCGCCGCCATCGTGAAGGTCTTGCCGGTGCCGGTGGCACCGAGCAGGGTCTGGAAGCGTTCGCCCTCGCGCAGCCCCTCCGCGAGCCCGGCGATCGCCTTCGGTTGGTCCGCCGTCGGGGTGTAGGCGCGGTTCAGCTTGAAATCAGGCACGAAGAGAACATAGCTGGCACATATGCTGGGCCTTCGATGAGGCTTTCTCGCGCGGCGTTGGCCGCCTTATTCACCTTCACGGGCACGATGCACTTCGTGCGCCCGCGCTTCTTCGAAGCAATCGTGCCGCCGGCGATCGAGGCGCAGAAAAAGGAGGCGGTGGCGATTAGCGGCGCCGCCGAGCTCGCCGGCGCGGCGCTCGTCCTCCACCCCGCCTCGCGCCGGCTCGGGCGCTGGTGGCTGCTGGCGCTCCTGGTCGCGGTCTTCCCTGCCAACGTCCACATGGCGGTCAGCCCGGAGCAGATAAAAGGCCTCGACATGCGGAAGTTCCCGCGCTGGGCACTCTGGGCGCGGCTGCCGCTGCAGCCGCTGGCGATGCTCTGGGTCTGGCGCGCGACGCGCGCTTCCTGACACCCCGCAGGTCCAGGGAAATCAACTTGATTACATGTTTTGTCTGTAGAGCTTCTGTCTTCTATGACAGAAGCTGACGTATTAATGGACAAACGTGACCGCTTTGCCGTGAATCTGCGCCGCGCCCGCCAGGATGCCGGCATCTCCCAGGAAGAGCTCGCTGAACGCTGCGAACTGCACCGGACCGAGGTTTCGTTGCTCGAGCGCGGCGGCCGTGAACCCCGCCTGGGGACGATGATCAAGCTTGCGACCGCCCTCGGAACCAACGCCGAAGCCCTCTGCGCGGGGATCGGCTGGGACTCGAAAGCGCGCCAGTACAAAATCGACGAACCGAGCTAGTCGCCGTTCACTAGGGCAGAACGAGCCCGCCGAGGCCACCCGGCAGCAGTTCTTCGATGATGTCGTCGGCCGGGCCGAGGAAGCTGTCGACATCGCCGAGGAAACCCTGCGCGTTGTTGATGATTTCGATCGCCTGTTCGAGCGGGATCTGCTGGACAGCCTCCCGTAGCGGGCCCGCGATCAGCGGGCTCAGTGCCCCCGCTTCTTCGGCATCGTCGACAGCACGAACAAGACCGGCGCGGATCGCCTTCGCCAGCTTTTCGTCGTCGATGTCGTAGCGCTCTTCGAAGCGTTCGCGAGCCTCGGGAGTGGCCAGGGCCCGGGCCAGCGTCTCCCGCGAGACGCCGAGCTGACAGGCGGCGCCGTCGAGGGCGGAGATGGTGAACTGATTTGCGATCTGGCCGAGGTTGTGGGGATCGCTCCACTCCCGCGGCTGGCAGGGGTCCTGAACCTTCTCCGGCTCATACGAGGAGCCGCCGGCGGCCAGATAGGCGCCGACGAGGACGAGCGAGGCGACGATCGCGCCGACGATGAGGACGGTGCCGCTGAGCCGCCCCTGCCCGCTCAAAGGTCAACCCTCCGCGAGAGCGCGATCGGGAAGAGAGCGATCAGCCCGAGCAGGGCGGCGAGGATGAACGAGGTGCTGAAAGCATGGGTGGCGCCGCGGTCGAGCTGATCCTGCAGTTCGCCCTGCAGCTGTTCGACTTCGGACCGCTCGCCTGGGTCGCTCGGCTTCGGCTCGAAGGCCGGTCCGATCGTCGGCACTTTGCCGCGCTCGTCGTCCAGTCGTTCGCTCACCTTTTCCGCCAGGTCGAGCTTCAGCAGCGGGTTGACCGAGGAATCGAGAATGACCGCGGTGCCGGCGTTGATCGCGTCGTGGCGCTGCTCTTCGATGTCGGCGGTGAAGATCGGCGTCAGCACCAGCAGGCCGATCACGACGCCGGCGTGGCGGGAGGAGATCGTCCAACCACCGTGGATCGCCTGTGGCGCCCTCCCCCCCAGCGCCGTCTCGGTCAGCGCCGAGAGCACCAGCGCCAGCCCGATCCCGACCAGGATCTGCGGCGGTACCGTCAGCGCGATCGTCGCCTTCGGCAGGAAGGCGAGCCCGGCAAGCCCGCCGGAGACGAGGATGGCCCCCGCCGCCGCTCGCGAGCGCGCATCGGGGACGAGCTCGGCGAGCTTGCGGCTGAGAACCGCCGCTAGCGGCATCACCGAGACGACGAGGGCAGCTTCGATCGGGCTCAGGCGCCAGCCTTCGATCAGCAGCAGCACGAGCAGGAAAAGCGCGGCGGCGATCGCCGCCGAGACCATCGCCAGGGCGAGGTTCGCCCAGAGGTGCGGCCGCCCGGTCTGGCGCACCTCCCCCTCAATGATCCCGGTCGCCATCTCGTCCTTGGCGACGGCGAAGATCGGCACCGCGGCGACCAGCGCCACCGGCACCTGGAGGAGGAAGACCGACTGCCAGGAGACGAGCTCGGTAAGGAAGCCGCCGAGCGCGGGTCCGAGGGCGGCCCCGGTGGCGCCGGCGCTGGCCCAGACCGCCGCCGCCCGGCGCTCTGAGCCGACCGTCGCCGGCAGCAACTCCAGCGCCGCCGTCACCGCCAGGGCGCCGCCGAGCGCCTGCACGCAGCGGGCGACGATCAGGGGAGCCCGACCGCGGCCGAGCGCCCGGGCCCGACCCGTCGCGCCAGCAACGCCGCCGGCACCGCCGCCAGCGCGATCACGAGGTTGAAGGAGACGAGGACCCAGGTGACACCGGAGACGCTCGTGTCCAGTTCCCGGTAGATCTCGGGCAGGGCGAGGACGACGATCGAGGAGTCGGCGAGGACGAGGCCGACCGCGAGCGCGAGGGCGGCGACGCGGGGCCTAGGGGATTGAGGCATAGCCCAGCTCCGATGCGTACTCGTGGCGGTACTCGTCCCGCTTCTCGAGCACCTCTTCGACGTAGGCGCGGGTTTCCGGGAAGGGGATCTCCTCGACCGTGAGGCCCGACCCGCCCCACTCGTCGGCGTTGCCCGGCCCAGCGTTGTAGGCGGCCAGCGCCGCCGCCTCGTCGCCGTCGTAGCGCTCCAGCAGTTCCCGCAGGAGGAAAGTTCCGTAGCGGATGTTCAGGTCGGAGAGCTCAAAGGTCGTCCCCCCGCTCTGCCGCTCGATGTATTCGGCCGCCTCCGGCGTGATCTGCATCAACCCGCGCGCCCCCGCGCTCGACGTCTGGTCGCTGAACTTGGACTCGGAGTAGATCACGGCGGCGATCAGGGCGGCGTCGACTCCCTTCTCGTCGGCCTGCTGGCGGATCACGTCCTCGTGGCGCAGCGGCAGCGTCAGCTCCTGCAGAGCGTCGTCGAAGGCGCCGCTGGCGACGAGGGCGCCGGCCAGGACCCCGAGCAGCACCGCGGCGGTGCCGACGGCGAAGATCTTGCGGCGGCGGCGCACCTTCCGGGTCATCGCGGCAGCTTTGCGAGCAGCGCGGACAGCGCCCGCTCCAGGTCCTCCACCGAGCCGTCGTTCTCGACCACATGCTCCGCCCGCTCCGCCTTCTCGGCCTGGGGCAGCTGGCGCGCCTCGCGCTCGTCGACCAGCGCGTGCCCGCGGGCCGCGGCCCGTTCGCGGCGAACCTCGTCGGCGTTCCGACCTCGAACATCAGCGGCACCTCAACCACGGCGACCTCGGTCTCCTCCGGCAGCGAGAGCAACCATTCCGCGGTCCGCTCCCGCACCAGCGGGTGGATCTGGGACTCAAGCCAGGTCAACTCCTCGGGGTCGGCGAAGACGACCTCACCGATCTTCGCCCGGTCGACGGCCCCGTCCGAGACGACCTCGGGCCCCCAGCGATCGGCCAGCCGCCCCCGCAGCGGTTCGCCTTCGAGCAGTTCGTGGACGACCGCGTCGCTGGAGAGCGTCGCCGCCCCGAGGCGCGCGAACGCCTTCAGTGCCTCCGACTTCCCGGCGGCGATACCACCGGTGAGGCCGATCTTCAGCGGCGCCATCGGCGCCGCTCAGCCTTGGTCCGACTCGCCCGTCTGCGCGTCGTCGCCCGAGGAATCCTCGCCGGAGGCCTCGTCGACATCGTCCGGAGAATCAGGACGGTCCTGCACCGATTCGCCCTCCTGATGCTCGCCCGGGTCCTCCTCGGTGGTCCCGTTCTCCTCGGCGACCGGGGCGGGATCAGCCTCCTCGGAAGCCTCGACCTCGGTCGGCAGATCGCCGGGAGCCTCTTCGGAAGGAGCCTCCTCGGCGGGAACTTCCTCCGCCGGGGCTTCGGCGGCCGGGGTCGCGTTTGCGAACGCGTCCGCCATCTGGCCGGTGGGGGGAGCCACATCCTCCGCCGGAGCCTCGGTCGTCCCCTCGTCCTGGGTGCCTTCGGCCTGCGCGATCTGCTCGCCCAGCCCCGCCATCGCCATGTTCTGGCCCTCGACCCGCTTGATGCTGAGCGAGAGGCGGCGGCGCTCTTCGTCGATCTCGAGAATCTTCACGTTCAGCTTCGAGCCAGGCTCGACGACTTCGCTCGGGTTCTCAACGTGGTGGTCGGCGAGCTCGGAGATGTGGACCAGGCCCTCGACCCCGGGAAGAATTTCGACAAAGGCGCCAAAGGCGACGACCTTGGTCACGGTGCCCTCGAGCACGTCGCCGGAGCGGTGGGTGCTGATCACCCGCTGCCATGGGTCCTCCTGGGTCTGCTTCAGACCGAGGGAGATCCGCTGGCGGTCGCGGTCGATGTCGAGGACTTTGATCCGCACGTCGTCGCCGATCGAGACGACTTCGGAGGGATGGTTGACGTGGCTCCAGGAAAGCTCTGAGATGTGGATCAGACCGTCGATCCCGTCGAGATCGACGAAGGCGCCGAAGTCGACGATGTTGGAGATCTTGCCCTCGACGACCTGGCCCGGCTCGAGGCGGCCGAGGATCTGCTCGCGGACCTCTTTGCGCTCCTCCTCCAGCACTGCGCGGCGCGAGAGGACGACGTTGTTGCGGCTGCGGTTGAGCTCGATGACTTTGCACTCGAGCGTCTGGCCGGTGAACTCCTCGAGGTTGTGGACGCGGCGGATGTCGACCAGCGAGGCCGGCAGGAAGCCGCGGACGCCGAGGTCGAGGATGAGCCCGCCCTTGACGACCTCGATGACGCTGCCTTCGACCGGTTCGCCGGAATCGGCGGCGACCTCGATTTTGCGCCAGGCCTTCTCGAAGCGGGCGCGCTTCTTGGAGAGGATCAGGCGGCCCTCGGAGTCCTCCTTGGTGAGGACCAGGGCGTCGATCTCCTCGCCCAGCTCGACCTCTTCGTGCGGGTCGACCGACTTGCGGATCGAAAGCTCGTTAGAGGGAATAACGCCCTCGGCCTTGTAGCCGATGTCGACCAGGACCTCGTCTTTGTCGATCCGGACGACTTTGCCTTTGACGACGTCGCCCTCCTCGAACGACACCATCGTCGCCGCGTAATTCGGGACGATCTTGCCGTCGATGTTGAGGAGGAGCCCCCCAGAACCCTCGACGGGGGTGGCGCTGGGTGCAGGCGTCATGGTCTCGGTCGCGGACACGGGCGCGAATGATGGCAGAATCCGCCGCGATGCCGGTCCGAGCCACCAAGCGCGGCGACGAACGCACGCCCCTGGGCGGCGACCGAGACGTCCTCATCTGCGGGGCGAGCTTCGCCGGGCTCGCGGTTGCACGCGAGTTGGCCGGCTCTGGAGCTGACGTTCTCATCGTCGACCGCTACGAGATCGGCGAGCGCCAGACCTCTGCCTGCGGAATCCCGACCGAGTGGTTGCAGCGGCTGGGGCTGATGGCCGCCGAGCGCCAGCGCTTCGACACGCTGGTCATGCACACCCCCCACGGGACCAGCCGCTACCGGCTCCCCTGGACCTTCTCGACCTTCGACTACCGCGAGCTCTGCCAGCTGCTCTGGCGCGACTGCGACGCCAGCTTCGAGACCGCGAAGGTGAACGGGCGAGCGGCACCGGCAAACGGTGACGGCCGGATCGCGGTTGAGACCGATCGCGGCACGATCTCGGCGCCGCTGGTCGTCGACGCGCTCGGCTGGCGCCGGATGCTGGCCAACGGCGACGGCTACCAGCCGCCCGACGCGCCACTCTCGCGCGGCCTCGAGGTCCACCCCGGCGGCGAGTCCGAGGACCTGGCGATCTGGATCGACCGCAAATACGTCCCCGCCGGCTACGGCTGGTCCTTCCCGGCAAAGGACGAGCTGCGGATCGGGATCGGCTCCTTCGACCCCCGCTTCCACGTCAAGAAGACGACGGTTGAGTTGACCCAAGACCTCGGCAAGGAGCCGAACGAGTACCAGGGCAACTGGATTCCCCACAAGCTCCGCCGCGGCACCGAGGGCGGGGTCTTCTTCGTCGGCGACTCGGCCGGGCACTGCCTGCCCCTCAGCGCCGAGGGAATCAGGACCGCGCTCTACTTTGGGATGGCGCTGGGACAGGAGCTCCGCGGGGTCGTCGAGGGGCGACAGACCCGCGAGCAGGGGGCCGCGAGCTACGCCTCCTTCCACGACTCCCACGAGTGGAAGTTCAAGTGGATGCTGCGGGTGCAGAAGCTGGTGCCGCGGGTGCCGCCGCGGATCCTGGCGCCGTTGCTCCGGCTGATGGGGACGAAGCGCTTCGTCGACTGGTCCTTCAATCACTACCTGCGGATCGCCCCGCCCGAGTACGCCGGCTCGAAATGGGCCGACGGCTCAGCGCACGACCAGGACGGTCCCGGCCAGGAGCAGGACGACGCCGAGGACGCGACTGGCGCTGAGCGGAGTCTGGTCTAGGCCGAAGAGGCCGAAGCGGTCGATCACGACCGACGCGGTTAGCTGCCCGAAGACGGTCGCCGCGGCGACGCCGCCGGCGCCGATCACACTGACGGCGATCAGGGCGTTGAGGACGTAGATCGCGCCGAGGAAGCCTCCGAGCAGGTAGTACCAGCTGACGTCGAAGGTCGAGGAGAGGCCGCCGGCCTTGCCGCTGAGGACGACGACCGCGGCCAGGGCCAGGGTCCCGACCGAGAAGGAGACGAGGGCGGCGGCCATGCTGCCGGTCGACTTGCCGAGCCCGGCGTTGATCGGCGCCTGGGCGGCGATCAGGCCGCCGGCGACCGCGGTGAGGGCGACCGCCAAGCCTCTATCCATGGGTTTCTTCCTCTCGCCGCGTGATCTTCGTCGTGGACATGTGTTGGTCGATTAGTGCGGGGTTTGAACCTCCCCGCTCTCTTATCAGTAACGCAGTCAGACCAACCAGCCGAAGCAACTTCAGATGCCGCCACCGCCAGCAGAGCTTTTCCCTACCCGGGCCCTCCTCGGTCCGGCGCTACGGGCGCAGCCGGACCGCCGCCTGGTCGACCTCGTCCGCGACGGCTATGACGCGGCCTTCGAGGAGATCGTGCGGCGCTACCGGCGGCCGCTGGACCGCTTCGCCGCGGCGATCGTCGGCGGCCGCTCCGAGGACGTCACCCAGGACGCCTTCTCGAAGGCGCTGCTGGCCCTGCGCGGCTCCGAGGCGGAGATCGAGCTGCGACCGTGGCTTTACCGGATCGTCCGCAACACGGCGCTCAACGACCTCCGCGACCGCGGTGCGGCGACCGAGGAGCTGGCGGAGACGCTGCCGGGAGGCCGCAGCGCCGCCGCCGAGGTCGAGGCGCGGGAGGAGCTGCGGGAGCTGATGGCACGGCTGCAGGCGCTGCCGGAGCCGCAGCGGGCGGCGCTGGTGATGCGCGAGCTGGAAGGGCTGAGCCACGAGGAGATCGCGGCTGCCCTCGGAGTCAGCGGCGGCGCGGCGCGACAGGCGATCTTCAGGGCGCGGGCGGCGCTGCGGGAGGGCTTCGGGTTGCTGGTGCCGATGCCGGTACTGCGGGCGCTGGCCGAGCACGGCGGCGAAATGGCCGGTGCGGGCGCTGCCGCGGGCGCCATCAAGGTCGGGCTGGCGACCGTGTTGGTAGCGGGGACGGTTGGGGCGGGCGTCGCAATCGAGCACCGGGGCGGCGAGCGCGCAGGCCCCGAAGCCGCCGAGGCGGCGAGGTTTCCTCGCGATGGACAGCCGCGGGGGACCTCTCGGTCAACCGTCGCGGGCTCGCCTGACATCACCTCTGATCGGCAGCGAGGCGAGGGACCAGAGGACCACGGCGGGAATCGCGGCGAGGGAGGAGACGACGGTCCCTCGTCCGTCGACGACGGCAACCGCAGCGGCTCCGACGACGGGAGCCATCACTCGGGCGGGAGATCCGGCCCCTCTGGCGACGACGACGGCGGCCACGGCGGGTCTGGCTCCGATTCCGGCTCGATCGACAACTCCGGGCCGGGGAGTCGCGGGAGCGACGACGGCGGCGACGACCACAGCGGTCCCGGCTCGTCGGGGTCCGATGACGGCGGCCTCGACGACCACAGCGGCTCCTCCGGGGACGACGGTGGGTCAAGCTCCGGCCCTGGAAGCGGAGATGACGGAAGCAGCAGCGGCTCGGGCTCGAGCGGCGATGAGGTCATCACCGAGCCGACCACCGCTCCCATCGTCGTGGACGACGGCGGCGACAGCTCCGATTCCGGCGGAGAGAGCTCCGGCTCGGGTTCCGATGACGACTCCGTGATCTTGGACGCCCCCTCGGGTTGAAGCGGCAACCAGTTTCACCCGAATCTAGGAGGAATGGCATGACCCCGAAGCAATCACGGCGACCCCGCCTCGGCATGACCTGGCTCGCGCTGGCGCTGGGAGCGCTCGCGCTCCTGGCCATGCCCGGCCTGGCCGCTGCCAAGGACCGCAACCACGACCGCATCCCGGACCGCTGGGAGAAGCGCCACAAACTCTCGCTCGACGTCAACCAGGCGCGTCACGACCAGGACCGCGACCACCTGCGCAACCGCGCCGAGTTCCTCGCCGGTGATGACCCGCGCGACCACGACAGCGATGACGACGGCATCATCGACGGCGAGGAGCAGGCCGGGACGATCTCGTCCTTCGACGCCGAAACCGGTCGCCTGGTGATCGACCTCTTCGGCTCCGACACGGTTGCCGGCTTCGTCACCGACGCGACCGAGATCAAGTGCGAGGACGAGCACCCCTCCACCGCCACGGCCAGCAGCGAGGGCTCGGGCAGCGGCGAGGAAGAGGCAGGCGACGACAACGGCGGCCGGGGCGAGGAAGAGCCCAGTGACGACCACGGTGACGACGGCGTCGAGGTCGGTGACGACAACGGCGGCGACCGTGATGAGGGCGACGACAACTCCGGGCCGAGCGACAACTCGGGCCCGGGCAGCGAGAACTCCGGTCCCGGCCACGAGGGCGACGACGACCGCGATCGCCTCTGCACTACCGCGGAGCTGGTCCCGGGCGCAGCCGTCGAGGAGGCCGAGCTGGAGATTCGAAACGGCAAAGCCGTCTTCGAGGAGGTCGAGCTGTCAGGGAGGGGCCTCAGCAACAGCTAGGCCAGGCCGGTCGACTACTTGGCGTCGAGCCAGTCCTGGCCGACGCCGATGTCGACCTCAAGCGGCGGATCGAGCGGGTAGGCGGCGCACATCTCGCGCTCCACCAGCTCGGTCGCCGCTTCCATCTCTCCCGGCGGGCCCTCGAAGAGGAGCTCGTCGTGGATCTGAAGGACGAGCCGGGTCTCCCCCCCGGCCTCCCGCAGGGCCTTCTGGCAGCTGACCATCGCCACCTTGATGATGTCGGCGGCGGTGCCCTGGATCACGGTGTTGACGGCGAGGCGCTCGCCGAGGCGGCGGGTGTTGGGGTTGCCGGAGCGCAGCTCGGGGATCGGGCGGCGGCGGCCCATCAGCGTCTTCACATAGCCCTCCTCCTGGGCGCGCTCGATCACCTGCTCGCGGAAGGCGCGGACGGCCGGGAAGCGCTCGAGGTAGCGGGAGACGAATTCCTCCCCCTCCTTGCGCGGGATGTTGAGGCGGTCGGAGAGGCCGAACCCGGTGAGGCCGTAGACGATCCCGAAGTTGACCATCTTCGCCTTCGAGCGCTGGCCGACGTCGACTTCGTCGCGCTCGATTTCGAAAACCTCGGCGGCGGTCGCGGCGTGGACGTCTTCGCCTTTGTGGAAGACGTCTTTGAGCACGCCCTCGTCGGCAACGTGGGCGAGGACGCGGAGCTCGACCTGGCTGTAGTCGGCGGAGAGCAGGCGCGCCCCCTCCTCGGCGACGAAGCAGGCGCGGACCGGGCGGCCGATCTCGGTCCGGATCGGGATGTTCTGCAGGTTGGGATTGGTGCTGGAGAGGCGGCCGGTGGTCGTCGAGGCCTGGTTGAAGGTGGTGTGGACGCGGCCGGTCTTCGGGTCGATCAGCTCCGGCAGCGAGTCGAGGTAGGTGTTCTTCAGCTTCGTCAGCTCACGCCACTGCTCGATCTTCTCGACGATCGGGTGCTCGTCGCGGATCTGGGCGAGAACGCGGGCGTCGGTCGAGAACCCGGTTTTGCCGCGGCGCTTGCGGGTCAGCCCGAGCTTCTCAAAGAGGACGCGGCCGACCTGCTGCGGCGAGCCGATCGTGAACTCCTCCTCGGCCAGCTCGAAGATCTCGCGTTCGAGGGTGTCGATCCGCTCGCCGAAGCCGGCGCCGACCTCGGCCAGCCTTTTTGCGTCGAGCTTCAGCCCCTCGCGCTCCATCGCCGCCAGGACCCCGACCAGCGGCAGCTCGACCTCGCGCAGCAGTTGCTCGAGCCCCAGCTCCTCGATCCGCGGCGACTGGTTGGCGGCGAGAGCGGCGACGAGCCGCGCTTCCTCGGCCGGGTCGAGGCCGGCCTCCAGCTCCTGATCGAGCGCCAGCTGCCCGTCGTCCTCCTCGGGTTTCTCGGCGGCGGCGCCCTCGGCGATCCCGATCCCGGCGTCGGCGGCGAGCTCGACCAGGTCGTAGGTGCGCCGCTGCGGCTCCAGCAGGTAGGCGGCGATCAGCGTGTCGTGGTCGAGGTTGAGCTCGACTCCCTCGCGGGCGGCGGCGGCGAGCAGGCCGTGGCGGCCGCCGCCGATCGACTTTGCGTCGTGGGCGGCGAAGGGCTTGCCGCCGAGGGCGACGGCGAGCTCGTCGAGGGTGTTGTCGCCGGCAAGAACGCGCTCGGCTTCGGCGGCCGCCCAGCGGCCGCCGGCGATCCCCAGGGCCACGGGCCCATCGCCGAGGTCCTCCGGCTTCCCCTCTTCTGCCGCGACCTCAAGCTCGGTCTCGACCCGGCGGCCCGGCACCGCGTCGCCCTCGGGCAGCGCTTCTTCTAGCCGCTCCAGCACCGCCCGCAGCTCGAACTCCCGCATGAACTCGCGCAGGGCGCCGCGGTCGGGCTCGCTCGACATCGCTTCCCCCAGGTCCACCCCGGTCTCGATGTCGTACTGCAGCGTCGCCAGCTGCTTCGACATGCGCGCGTCGTCGGCGTGCTCGACCAGATTTTCCTTGCGTTTTTTGCCCGAGATCTCGTCGACGCTTTCCAGCACCGCATCCAGCGAGCCGAACTGCTGCAGCAGCTGGGTCGCGGTTTTCTCGCCGATCCCGGGGACGCCGGGGATGTTGTCGGAGGTGTCGCCGCGCAGCCCCATCAGGTCGGTGATCAGCTCCGGCGGCACGCCGTAGCGCTCCTCGACGGCGGCGCGGTCGTAGATCTTCGTCTCGGTGATCCCGCGCGAGGTGCTCATCACCCGCACCCCCTCGTCAACCAGCTGGTAGGCGTCGCGATCGCCGGTCACCACCATCACCTCGATCCCCTGCTCGCGCGCCTGCTTGACCAGCGAGGCGATCACGTCGTCGGCCTCGTAGCCGTCGACCTTGACGTTGGTGTAGCCGAAGGCCTCGACCAGCGGCATCAGGTGCGGCCACTGCTCGCGCAGCAGGTCGGGACGCGGTTTGCGCTGGGCCTTGTAGAGGTCGTAGGTGACCTCGCGGCCGCTGTAACCAGCGTCCCAGGCGACGACATCCCCCTGCGGATGGTGTTCGTCGATGATTTTCACCAGCATCGAGGCGAGCCCGTAGATGGCATTCGTCGGCCGCCCATCGCTCGTCCCGATCGACTCGGGCAGGGCAAAGAAGGCGCGGTAAGCGAGGCTGTTGCCGTCGATCAGGAAGAGCTGTGGCGCGGCGGCGTCAGGCACGGGGGCGACTCTAGCCGCGCGAGGCGCCGGACACCGCCAGCGCCACCGCAATGTCCGCAGCAACCCGATCCGGCTCGCTCTCCAGCTGCGTGTCGTCGTAGCGGAGAGCGGTGTAGCCGGCAGAGCGGAGGTCGAGGTCGCGGGCGTGGTCGTCTTGGAAGGCGACGGAGCCGCGGTGGTAGGTCCAGAAGTCGGTCTCGACTACGACTCTCTGGTCACGCCAGAGGAAATCCACGGTCCAGCGGCCCAGCTTGACGTTGACCTCCGGGTGCGGGAGGCCGTAGCGGTGGACGATGTCGAGGAAGAGGGTCTCGAGGTCTGAGCGGGTGCGGTCGGTGGCCAGGTGCTCGAGGCGGTAGCCCTTGAGCTCGGCCTGGCGGGTGGCGCGACGGAGGAGGTGGGGCTCGAGGAATGAGGTGCTTCGGAGATCTTCGAGGGTGCGGGCGACGGTCGTGACCGGGATGTTGTGGCGGTGGGTGACTAGGAGCCTTCCCCGTCGCCCTCCTTCTTGCTGCGAGTAGGAGGGCGACGGGGAAGGCTCTGGGTGCGGATTGAGGGAGGGGGTGCGATGAAGGTGGATGCCGGGCCGGCGGGAGCGACCCGAGGCGGATGGGACGGAAATGTGGACGGGGCCGTCGATCGGCTTCAGGAGCTCCCAGAGGACCGCGGCGGAGACGTGGCTCAAGACGGCGCCTGGGCCGCAGGCGAGCACCGCCGCCATGAAGCGCCCGTGGAGGCTCAGGCCGCGGTGCCCGACGGCGTAGACGCCGCGGTAAATGCGATGGAGGCGCCCGTTTCGCGAGCGTTCCGAGATCGCCATCCGTCCCATTCCCACGGCCGCTAGCTGCTTCGCCGTCACTACCCCGTGCTGTCCAGCGGCGATCCGAGAAACCTCGGCATCGGGCGTGTCGACTTTGTAAGGCATAGCCATACAAAGTCGACAGGGACCCTGGGTTCTCCCCCCTTACTTGTCTTCGGTGCGGCTCGCGTGCCAGAGAGCGGCTTTGAAATGGCCACCGGCCATGGGGACGTTTGCGCGGCCGGGGAAGTCGAGGAGGAGGCTGCCGGACCATTGGTTGCGCGGCTTTGCGTCGCGGTGGAAGGTGGCGAGGCCGGAAAACGGGGCCGGCGGGGCCAGGACGGCCGATCGCAATTTGGCGTCGAAGTCGAAGGAGTTGCCGCGATAGCGGTAGACGACTTCGCGGGAGACGACCAAGCGATGGTGCTGCTCCACGGTCGACGCCTCGACACGAACCGGTCCACCGGGCCGGTTCTGGTTCACCTGGAGGAAACGGGACTCCTTCTCCATTGGCGCTCGAGCGATGAGACGGGCTCCCGGTATCCCCTTCCCGGTGGCTTCGCCGATTCCAACACCCCCGCAGACGAGGTGGAGGAACGGCGAGGCGCTCGCTTTAACGCTGCTCGCCTCGGCATGGGTGAAGCCTTCCTCGCCAGTCAGATCGACCGTCCCGATCCAGGATCCCGGCTGGACATCGACTGACCCTCCGCCGCCGGCGCAGTTGGAGCGGATGGTTTCCGGCTCGCCTTCGGGCTGGAAGGCGACCGAGATCCTCCCCAGCGGGCCTAGGTCGGCGTCGATCGTCGTCCCGGTCACGTTCGCCGGCGCGATATAGATGACCGCCGCGTTTCGGCTGGTCACATAGACGTACACCGCGCCGTGCTCGAAGATCGACTTCGAAGTCCCCAGCACCTGCACCTCGTATCCGTGGGTTCCCTGGAGGCGAAAGAAGGGGAAGGCAACCGCCTCCTCTTCACCCGCGGCCGATGCCGCCGGCGCGAGAACCGCGGCGGTAAGTGCCGCCAAGCAGAGGAATTGGATTGCCCGCAGCCGCATCGAGCAAAGATCCTATGGGCGACCGGCGACCGAGCCCGCATCGCGAATCTGATTCGATAGCCGCCGATGGCAGTCAGCGCTCAATACAGCGTCACGATCCGGGTCGAGCTCGATGCGCGCAAGGAGCCCCTGGGGCGCCTGACTGCGGCGATCGCCGAGGCTGGCGGCCAGCTGCAGGGCGTCGATCTCGTTCCCGGCGCCGGGCCGGAGGGCAAACGGGTTCGCGAGTTCACGATCGATGCCACCGACCGGGACCACTGGGAGCGGATCCTGCGGGCGATCGGGTCGACTCGAGGGGCGCGGGTGCTCGACTACGTCGACCGGACGATGCAGATGCACCGGGGCGGCAAGATCGACATGCGCAACAAGTACCCAGTGAAAACGCGCGACGACCTCTCGATGGCCTACACGCCCGGCGTCGCCCGCGTCTGCATGGACATCCACGCCGACCGCAGCAAAGCCTTCGAGTACACGATCAAGAAGAACACGGTCGCGGTCGTCTCCGACGGCAGCGCCGTCCTCGGCCTCGGCAACATCGGCCCCGAGGCGGCGATGCCGGTGATGGAGGGCAAGTGCATGCTCTTCAAAGAGTTCGCCGGCGTCGACGCCTTCCCGATCTGCCTCGACACCCAGGACGCCGACGAGATCGTCCGCGCGGTCGAGCTGATGGCGCCGACCTTCGGCGGCATCAACCTCGAGGACATCTCCGCCCCGCGCTGCTTCGAGATCGAGGACCGGCTCAAGGAGAGCATCGACATCCCCGTTTTCCACGACGACCAGCACGGGACCGCCGTGGTGACGATGGCGGCGCTCTTCAACGCGCTGAAGATCACCGGCAAACCGATCGAGGAGCTGCGCGTCCTGGTGGTAGGCCTCGGCGCCGCCGGGGTAGCGGTGACGAAGATGATGCTCGCCTCCGGGATCACCCAGATCGTCGGCTGCGACCGCAAGGGCGCGGTCTCGACCAAGCGCGAGGACTACGAATCCGGCGAGATGAACGAGGCCAAGCGCTGGTACGCGGAGACGACGAACCCGGACGTGATCCAGGGCGATCCCGACGACGTAATCGAGGGCATGGACATCTTCGTCGGCCTTTCCGGCCCCGGGATCATCCAGCCCGAGTCCCTCGGCAAGATGAACGACGACGCAATCGTCTTCGCGATGGCCAACCCGACTCCAGAGGTGATGCCCGAGGAGGCGGCTCCCTATGTGCGGATCATGGCCACCGGGCGCTCGGACTTCCCGAACCAGATCAACAACGTGCTCGCCTTCCCCGGCATCTTCCGCGGCGCGCTGGACGCCGGCGCCCCCAGCATCACCGAGGAGATGAAGCTAGCCGCCGCCAAGGGGATCGCGATGGCGGTCTCCGAGGAGGATCTGGCCGAGGACTACATCATCCCCAGCGTCTTCAACCGCGACGTGGCGCCGAAGGTCGCCGAATCGGTGGTCGAAGAGGCAAAGCGCGACGGCATCGCCCGGATCGACGAGGAGACCGGGACCTTCGCCACGGTGGAGGCGAGCTAGCCCTTGAAGGTCCTCGTCACCGGCGCCAGCGGCCTGATCGGCTCGGCTCTGTGTGACGCGCTGTTCGCCCGCGGCGACGACGTCGTCGGCCTCACCCGCGACACAGGCCGCGCCCGCATCGCCAACCCCCGCGTCACCTGGCACAAATGGGACCCGACGCTGGAACGGCCCGACCCGAGCGCCTTCGAGGGCGTCGACGGCGTCGTCCACCTGCTCGGCGAGCCGATCGACCAGAAATGGACCGACGAGGCGAAGGAGCGGATCATGGAGAGCCGCCGCCAGGGGACCCACAACCTGGTGCAGACGGTCGCCGCGCTCGAGACCCCGCCAAAGGTCATGGTCAGCCAGTCAGGGGTGGGTCACTACGGCGACCGCGGCGACGACGTCGTCGACGAGAGCGACGGCCCCGGGGACAGCTTCGACGCCCAGGTGACGGTCGCCTGGGAGGCTGCGGCGCACGAGCTCGACTCCAGCGATGTCCGCCTAGTGGTCGTCCGCACCGGCCAGGTGCTGGCCCGTAGCGGCGGCATGCTGAAGGAGATGCTGCCGCCGTTCAAGCTCGGCGTCGGCGGCCCGCTCGCGGGCGGCGATCAATACCTCTCCTGGATCCACATCGACGACGAGGTCGGGATCCTGCTCTGGGCGCTGGACAACGAGAACGTCAGCGGCACCGTCAACGCCAGCGCCCCGAACCCGGCGACCAACAAGGAGTTCTCGAAGGCGCTGGGCCGGGCCCTCAACCGCCCGGCGGTGATGCCGGTGCCGGGGCTCGTCCTCGACCTCAAATTCGGCAAAGAGTTCGGCCAGGTCCTCCGCGGCGGACAGCGGGCGATCCCGAAGCGGACCCAGGAGCTCGGCTACTCCTTCAAGTACCCAGACCTCGACGAGGCCCTGAAGAGCGTCGTCTAGCCGACGCCCCTCGATCCAGATCCGCACGTTGTCCCCCGGGTGCCAGGCCGGGAAGCCGAGGCGGCGGACCTTGACGATGCTGCCCGAGGGCAGCCGCAGTTCGACCAGCTGGTCGTGGCCGAAGAAGCTGCGGGAGACGACGGTTGCCTTCTGGCTGCGCCGGTCGGGCGGCTCGATCGTCCCGATCGCCAGCGACTCCGGCCGCACTAGGACGTCGACCTCGCCGCTGTGGCCCTCGCGGTTCGGCAGCTGACCGAGCTCGCACTCGATTTTGCCGTCCGTTGCCCTACCCGGCAAGACCTCGATCTCGCCGAGGAAGCTGGCAACCCAGCGGGTGGTCGGGCGCGAGTAGACGTCCTCCGGCGTGCCGACCTGCTCGACCTTGCCCTCGTTGACGACGGCGACGACGTCGGCGACGCTCAGCGCCTCCTCCTGATCGTGGGTGACGAAGACCGAGGTCAGCTTCTGCTCGGCGAGGATCTCGCGGACCTCTTCGCGTACCCGCGCCCGCAACCCCGCGTCGAGGTTGGAGAAGGGCTCGTCGAGGAGGAGCGCCCGCGGCTCGGCGACCAGCGCTCGCGCCAGCGCCACCCGCTGCTGCTGGCCGCCGGAGAGCTCGTGCGGGTTGCGCTTGCCGAGGCCGCCGAGGCCGACCGTCTCCAGCGCCCCCTCGACCTTGGCGCGGTCTGGCCTGCGGCCGAGCGCGTAGCCGACGTTGGCGGCGACGTCCATGTGCGGGAAGAGCGCGTAGTCCTGGAAGACCATGCCGATCCGACGCCGCTCCGCCGGGACCGAGCGGCCGCTGCCGCTGACCGCCTCGCCGCCGATCTCGATCATCCCGGCGTCCGGCTGCTCGAGCCCGGCGATCAACCGCAGCGTCGTCGTCTTGCCGCAGCCGCTGGGGCCGAGCAAGGCGCAGATCGCGCCCTCGGGAACGTCGAGGTCAAGGCCGTCGACGGCGACGACGTCGCCGAAGGCTTTGCGCAGGCCGCGCAGGCGCAGCCCGGGGGTTGAATTGGACTCTTCGTACTCCATGAGCAGAGGAATCCATAAGATTAGGGCAACCTAACTGGCTCCTCCATGATCTCCGTCACCCCGCAACAGAAGCGGCTGTTCGCCGCCTTAGTCGTCTTCGCCGCTTTGGTGCTGGCCGGCTGCGGCTTCAGCACCGAAGACAACGGCGGCGGCTCGAACGATCCCGGCACTGAGGGCATCACTCTCTACTCGGGCCGCATCCCGGCCGCGATCGGCCCCGCCGTCGACAGCTACGAGAAGCAGGCCGACCGCGATGTCCAGGTCCGCTTCGCCGAAACCGCCGACCTCGCCGCGACCCTGGTCGAGGAGGGGGACGCCTCCCCCGCCGACGTCTTCTTCGCCCAGGAGCCGGGAGCGATCGCCGCCGTCGCCGAAGCCGGGCTGCTGACGAAGCTGCCGCAGAACATCCTCGACCAGGTGCCGGCGCGCTACCGCGACCCGGAAGGTCGCTGGGTGGGCGTCACCGGCCGCGCCCGCGTGATCGCCTACAACCGCGACGCCGTCTCCGAATCCGAACTGCCGCCCTCGCCATTCGGTCTCACCGACCCGAAGTGGAAGGACCGGGTCGGCTGGAGCCCCGCCTCTTCGAGCATGCAGGAGTACGTGACCGCGCTGCGCGCGAAATATGGCGACGACCGGACCAAGCAGTGGCTGGAAGAAATGGTCGACAACGGCGCCGTCGCCTTCCCCGACAACGTGACGATCCGTGATGCGATCGCCAAAGGCGAAATCGACGTCGGCCTGATCAACCACTACTACGTCGCCCAGGCGATCTCCGAAGAAGGGCCCGACTACCCCGTCGCCGTCTACTTCCCGCCCGGCGGGCTCGGCTCGTTGATGCTGCTGACCAGCGTCGGCGTGCTCGAATCGAGCGACCGCAAGCCGGAAGCGTTCGCCTTCGTCCGCTCGCTGCTCTCGCCGAAGTCGCAGCAGTTCTTCACCTCGAGCAGCAAGGAGTACCCGCTCGCCAAGGGAGTGGCGCCGGACCCCTCGCTGAACGTGCCGATCGACAAGATCCCCGTCTCCGACTCGAGCCTGGTCGACCTCAAGGAGCTGCAGGGGACGATCGAACTGATGAAAGAAGCGGGGGCGCTCTAGTGGCCGCGGCGCGCCGGGCGCCGCTCGGCCTCCTCGCCGCCGGGGCGCTGATCGGCGCCGCCGCGGTCCTCCCCGCCGCCTACCTCGTCGTCGTCATCGCCGGCGACCTCTCGGCGGCGCTGGAAACCGCGCTTTCCTCGCGGGCGCTGGAAACCCTGTTGCGGACCGCGGCGCTGACCGCCGCGGTCGTCGTCTCCTCGGTTGCGATCGCGCTGCCGATCGGCTGGCTGACGGTCCGAACCGACCTCCCAGCTCGCCGCCTCTGGGCCGTTCTCTGCACGCTGCCGCTGGTGATCCCGAGCTACGTCGGCGCCTACCTGCTGGTTGCGGCGCTGGGGCCGAACGGGATGCTGCAGGAAGCGCTCGGGGTCGACCGCCTGCCCTCGATCTACGGCTTCACCGGCGCCTGGCTGGTGCTGACGCTCTTCACCTACCCGCTGGTCCTGATCCCGCTGCGGGCGACGCTGCGCCGGATCGACCCGCAGCTGGAGGACGCGGCGCGGGCGATGGGGCGCGGCCCGCTCGAGGTCTTCCGCACGGTGATCCTGCCGCAGCTCTGGCCGGTCCTCGCCGCCGGCTCGCTGCTCGTCGCCCTGTTCACGATCAGCGACTTCGGCGCCGTCTCGATCCTCCGCTTCCAGTCCTTCACCGCCGAGATCTACGTCGCCTACCAGTCGAGCTTCGACCGCGTTGCCGCCGCCGCGCTCGGCGCCGTCCTCGTCGTCTCGATGCTGGTGCTGCTGCTGGCGAGCTCGCGGGTGCGTGGGGCGCGGCGAGTCCACCGCCTCGGCCCGGGGACGCTGCGCCCGACCCAGCCCTACAAGCTCGGCCGCTGGCGCTGGCCGGCGCTCGCCTTCTGCTCGCTGATCGTGCTCGTCGCCTTCATCCTTCCCGTCGGCGTCCTCATCTACTGGGCCTCGAAAGGGATCTCGACCGGCAGCACCTCGCTGAACACGATCGCCGCGCTAGGCGGCAACTCGCTGCTGATCGCCGTCTGGGCGGCGGCGGTGGGAGCGATCGCGGCGCTGATCGTCGCGGCGCTGGCGGTGCGGTACCCGTCGCGGGTGACCAGGGTGATCGAGCGCCTCGCCCACGCCGGCTACGCGCTGCCCGGGATTCTGGTCGCCCTCGGCCTCGTCTTCTTCGCCACCCGGGCGGTGCCGGCGCTCTACCAGACGATCGCCCTGCTGGTCTTCGCGATGACGATCCACTACCTACCGCTGGCGGTCGGCCCGATCGCCAGCTCCCTGGTCCAGCTCTCGCCGCGAATCGAAGAGGCGGCGCGCGGGATGGGCCGCGGCCCGGCCGAGGTCTTCCGCACGATCACGATCCCGCTCGCTCGCGGCGGCATGATGGCCGGGGCCGCGCTCGTCTTCCTGCACGCGATGAAGGAGCTGACGGTGACGCTGATCCTCTCGCCGATCGGCTTCAAAACGCTCGCGACCGACATCTGGACCCAGACCACCTACGGCTTCTACGAGGCGAGCGCAATCCCGGCCCTGGTCCTACTGGCGGTCGCGGCGATTCCCGTCTACCTGCTGAGCGAGCAGGGCGCGGCGCCTTCCTGAGCCGGTGAGCCTGAGACCCCGCCCGGCGCTGGCGGTCGCGGCGGCGCTGGTTCTGGCCGCCGCTTCCCTCACCCTCCCCTACCACCCGGTCTACGACCCCTGGGCCTGGCTCGTCTGGGGCCGGGAGCTGTTTCACGGCGCCTTCGAGACCGCGGCGGGGCCGTCTTGGAAGCCGCTGCCGGTCCTCGTCGACGCGCCGCTCTCGCTGCTCGGCGACGCGGCCCCGCAGGCGTGGCTGCTGGTCGCCCGCACCGGCTGGTTCAGCGCCGCCTTCCTGGCCGGCATGCTGGCCTGGCGCTTGAGCGGCAGGGAGACGGGCCGCTGGCGCTGGGTCGCGGCGGCGATCGCGGCGGCCTCGGTGGCGCTGACCGCCGACTCCTTCACGCCGCCGCTGCGCCAGTTCACCGGCGGCCTCTCCGAGCCGCTGCTGGTGGCGCTGGTCCTGGGAGCGATCTGGGCCGCGCTCGACGAGCGCCGCGGTTGGGTACTGGGGCTGGGAACGGCGGCGGCATTGCTGCGCCCGGAAGTCTGGCCCTTCCTCGCCCTTTGGGCCTACTTCGCGAGCCGCGGCCGGCCCCAACTGCGAGCCGCCGCGATCGCCTGCGCGATCCTCATCCCCTTCGCCTGGTTCGTCCCCGACATTGTCGGCGCCGGGACGCCGTTAGAGGGCGGCGAGACGGCGCGCGCCGGCGGCATCGAGCCCCTCGATGGCCTTGACGTCTTGGGACGAGCCTTAGCCGCCCCCCTCCTGGCCTGCTGGATCGGCCTCGGCGTCTTGCTCTGGCGAGAACGAAGCGACCTGGAGCAAACAATGAAGATCCTCCTGTCGGGCGCCGCCGCCTGGATCCTCCTCGTCGCCGTAATGGCGATCGTCGGCTTCGCCGGCCTCCCCCGCTTCCTCGCCCCCGCCACCGCGATCGTCGCCGTCCTTGGCAGCGTCGGTGTCGCCCGCGCCGCCGCAGGGTGTGGTCGAGCTTCGTGGCGCTATCCGCCACAAAGCTCAATTACACCCCTTCGGGGACTGGTTGCGGCCACGCTCCTCCTCGCCGCCTTCGGCGTCGGCTGGCGCGTCGCCCAGATCCCCGATGACGTCCGCGTCGTCGAGCGCCAGACCAGCTCGATTGACCATCTCTTCGACCTCGTCGAGAAGACCGGCGACACGCGGCTGCTCTCTTGCCAGGGTTACGTGCGGATGACGCGGGTGCGCGAGCAGACCGCGCTGGCCTGGAAGCTCGATGAGCCGATCTCCTCCGTAGCAATCCGGCGACTTCCTGAATTCGGCGTCGCTCTCTCGACCAAACCGCTGCCGGGCGGGGACGTGATCGCGCACGCCGGCGGCTGGCGCGCGACCCGCTTCCCCTGCCCTACTCGCTGACCTCGGCCAGCGGCCGCGCCATGGCCGGAGTCTCCGGAGCCGCCCGGTAGGGCTGCTCGGCCGCGTCCTCCCGCTCGTGGTAGACGCTGTCCGCGTTCACGGTCCAGACATCGTGCTCGGCCCCATCGCAGAGGTTCTCGACCGCCCGCATCGCCGTCAGCATCGAGTGATCGGAGTTGTTGTACCTGTGGAGGCCGTTGCGCCCGATCTGCTGCAGGTTCGAGAAACCGTCGAGCCAGCCGCGGATCCGCCCGACCCGCCCCGCGTACTCGGCGTCGTAGACGGGGTACGCCTTGGGAACGCGGACGACGTGGCCGCCCGCCACCCGGCCCGGTTCGACCAGCCCCAGCGCCGCCACCTCCTCGCGACCCAGCGCCACCAGCTCCTCGTCGCTCGCCGACCAGAGCTCGTCGCCTTCGAAGCAGAAGTACTCGAGACCGAGACAGGAGCGCCCCGGGTCCGGGGTCATCCAAGGGCTCCAGGCGCGGAAATTCTGGATCCTGCCGACGCGTGCCCGCGGATCGTGAACATAGACCCAGTTGTCGGGGAAGGGCGGCTCGCCATCGATCGGTAGCGCCACGGTGAGGAAGTCGCGGTAGCGAAGGCCGGTGGCGGCTTCGGTGACCGCCGGCGGCGGAGCCGGCTCGGCGACGCCGACCGTCGTCCGCAGCGGGATCGAGGAGATCGCGGCGCTGACTTCCACCCGCTCGCCGCCGGCGCGAACAGCGGTCAAGAGCCCGTCCTCGTGCTCGAGCCCTTCGACCGCGGCGCCGAGCCGAATCTCGCCACCGTCCCGCTCGATCCGTCCCGCCATCTCCTCCCACATCTGCCCTGGCCCCAACCGCGGGTAGCGGAACTCCTCGATCAGGCTCTTCGGCGGCTCGCCACCACCCGGCAGAGCCGCCCGCAGCGCCGAGCCGACCGAGAGGTCCGAGATCCGCTGCGCCGCCCACTCGGCGCGAAGCTCGTCGGTGCCCACCCCCCAGACCTTTTCGGTGTAGGTCTTGAAAAAGAGCTCGAAGAGGCGATGGCCGAAACGGGCGGTGACCCAGTCCTCGTAGCTCTCCTCGACCCCCCGCCGCCGCAGCCGGGCGCGGGCGTAGGAGCCGAGGCTGCGGAGCAGCTCCAGCGGCCCAACCTTGGCGAAGACGTCGGCCGGCCGCAGCGGGTACTCGATGAAACGACCGCGCCAGAAGATCCGGGAGAGGCGGGGTCGCACCAGCATCTCCGAGCCCAGCAGCTCCGTCCAGAGCTCTTCCACCTCGGCGCTCTTGGTGAAGAAGCGGTGGCCACCGAGGTCGAAGCGGTAGCCGTCGCGGACCACGGTGCGGGCGAGGCCGCCGACCTGCGCGTCGGCCTCGAAGACGATTACCGGGATGTTCCGCTGGGTCAGACGGTAAGCAGCGGTGAGGCCGGCGGGACCGGCTCCGAGCACGGCGACCGGCGCGGAATCCGGTCTGGTGGCGGCAGCCGACATCGAGAGAGGAGATGCTATTAGGTATCCCTAATGCCAGCCTCCACCCCGGGCTCAGAGGGCACCCCCGCGCGCCCGCTCATCCTTGCCGCGATCGTACCGGCGACCGACGATCCTCCGACTCTGGCGCGGGCCCGGACGGCGCTTGAAACTGGGTCCCGCAGGCCCGACCAGCTGATCGTTCAGCGCGAGGGCACCGGCCCCGCTGCCGCCCGCAACCGCGCTGCGGCCGGGAGCGAGGCCGACGTGCTCGTCTTCGTTGACTCCGACGTTGAGGTCCATGGCGACGCCCTGGAGCTGATTGAGCGGCGCTTCAATGCGGATCCAGGGCTAGTGGCGCTCTTCGGCGCCTACGACGATTCCCCGGCGGACCCCGGCTTGCCCTCCCAGTACCGCAACCTCCTCCATCACCACGTCCACACCGGCGCCCCCGGCGATGCGGAGACCTTCTGGGCGGGCCTCGGGGCGATCCGGCGGGAGCGCTTCGAAGAAGCCGGCGGTTTCGACGCCGACCGCTACCCGCAGCCGAGCATCGAGGACATCGAGCTGGGGATGCGGCTGCGCCGCCGCGGCGCCCGGATCGCCCTCGATCCCCGGATCCGCGGTCGCCACCTCAAGCGCTGGACCCCGCTCAGCATCGCCCGCACCGATTTCGCCCGCCGCGGCGTTCCGTGGACGCGGCTGCTCCTACAGGAGGGCAGCGGCAGCACTGCCCTCAACCTCGGCTGGCGGCGACGCGCCAGCGCCGCCGCCAGCGCTGCACTGCTGGCCTCGCTCGTCGCGCGGCGACCACGGCTCGCGGCGGGGGCGCTGGCGGCGAACCTCGTTCTCGACCGCCACCTCTACGCGCTGCTGCTCCGCCGCGGCGGGCCGAAGCTCCTTCTCGCCGGTGTTTCCCTCCACCAGCTCCACCAGCTCTGCGCCACGGCCTCGGTTCCGGCTGCCGTCGTCCTCCATGCGATCGACGGGCGGCGCGGCTGATGAGGATCGGGATTGCCGGCTGCGGCCGGATCGCCGAACGCGGCTACGTGCCGGCGGCGCTGGCGGCGGAGGGGGTGACGATCGCCGGCTTCGCCGACCCCGACGGCGAGCGGCTCGATCGCTGTCGGCGGCTTTGGGCGGAGGAGGGTGACGAGGCTCCAGGCTTTGCCGACGTCGCCTCGCTGCTCGCGTCGGTCGCGGTCGACCTGCTCGTCGTCTCGGCACCCGCCGACCATCACGAAGCACTGGCGGCAGAGGCGGCCGCGGCTGGAGTCAGGTCCTTTGTCGAGAAGCCGCCCGCTCCCGACCTCGAGGGCGCGCGCCGCCTGGCAGACCTCGACCCGCAACCCCTCATCGCCTTCAACCGCCGTTTCCTCCAGGGCGCCGAGCTGCGCGACTCGATCCCCGCCGAAGGATGGCTGGAGCTCGACCTGGAGTTGCGCTTCCGCCGCGACAGCTGGGGCGCCCACGAGGCGCACGACGAGGCACTCCTCGATGCCGGCATCCATCTGATTGACCTCGCCTGCTTCCTCACCGATTCGGCCCCGATCGCCGTCCGCGGCGCAGAGGTGAAACACGAGCGGGCGGACCTGGAGGTGGAGCTCGCCCGGGGCCGCGCCCGGATCAGCTGCGCGACGGATCGATCGCACCGCGAGGCGATCAGGGTCACCGACCGCTCTGGAAGGACACTGGCCCGGTCGCATTGGGGCGGCATCGGCGGCCGCCTCGCGGGTCTGATCGGGAGGCCCGACCCACTGGTCGTTTCCCTGCAACGTCAGCTAGAGGCGGTGGGGGTGTCCCTGATGGACCCTCCCCATTTTGTCCAGCAGGGATACCCCCATCGCCTCGCCACAGCAGCCGATGGCGTCGCCGCGTTGGCTGTTGTCGAGGCAGCACGTCGTTCCGCTGAACTGAACGGCGCCGAGGTCACCGTCGAGCAGGCCGAGGCCACCGCGTGATCGCCGTCATCCAGTTCGACGCCGCCAGTGCCCGCCTGCTGGAACGGCTCGGGGACGAAGGCCGCCTGCCAAACCTGGAGGCGCTGCAGGCGCGGGGAACCCGCATCGCTCTGGAGACCCCTGCCGAACACTTCCCCGCCAGCGCCTATCAGGACCTCTACCGCGGAGTCGAGGTCGGCGACCACGGGCTCTTCTACCCCTTCCAGTGGGCCGGCGACGACCAGCGGGTGCGGCTGGCAGGCACCTTCGAGGCGCCGCCACCGATCTGGGACCGCCTCGGCCGCGCCGGCCGCAGCACCCTCGCAATCGACCCTTACGAGTGCCACCGACCAGGGGAGGCACGGGGGGAGCTCTTCGACGGCTGGGGGATGCGGGAGCGGGTGGTGCTCGAGCGCTGGTCGGTGCCGGACGGAGCTGACCGCGGGCCGCGCCGTCGCCACGGCCGTCCGCCCGATGTCACCGAGGTCTTCGGCGCGCAAACGCCAAAGGAGCTGCGCCAACTGCGCGAGCGCTTCCTGGCGGCGCCCAAGCGCGTCGCCGACCTCGCGATCGAGCGCCTGCGCGAGCGCGATTTCGACCTCGCCTGGATCGTCTTCGCCGCCCCCCACCTCGCCGGCCACCGCCTCTGGGGAGATGACGCCCTCACCGAGATCTACGAGGAGGTCGACGCCCAGCTCGGCCGCGTCCTCGAGGCGCTGGCGGACGACTGCGACGTGATCGCCTGCTCAGTCTTGGGCATGGATGAGAACACCAGCCGAGCCGACCTCCTGCCGGAGATGCTCTCAGCCGTCCTAGCCGGCCCCAGGCAAAGTCGTGGTTCCTTAGTCCGGAATAACAGGACAAAGGAACCACGGAACTCGGAGGACTCCGACTCTGGGGCGATATGGCGGCTTCGCGGGGCGCTCTCGGGGCGGATGCGGGCCCGGATTGCCGCCGCGATGCCGGACCGGATGGCGCTGGAGCTGACGGCGCGGCTGGAGCTTCGCGGCATCGACTGGAGCTCGACCCGCGCCTTCGCCCACCCGGCCGACAACCAGGGCTACATCCGCTTCAACCGCACCGGGCGCGAGCGCGACGGGATCGTTGGCAGCGGCGAGGCGGAGGAGCTGGCGGCGCAGATCCGCGAGGGCCTACTCGACTTCCGCGACCCCGACGGACAGCCGGCGGTGACTGCGGTCGACGCCGTCAGCGAGCGTTGGCATGGAGCCGCGGCCGACCGCCTCCCCGACCTCGTCGTCCGCTGGCGCCCCACCTCCTCGGTCGCCCTCGACGCGGTCCACTCCCCCAGCTTCGGCACCGTGCGCCGCCACGGCGCCGGCAGCGGCCGCACCGGCAACCACACCGACGGCGACGCCTGGGCGATCCTCGCCCCCCGCAGCGCCCGCGTCCGCGACCTGGGGCGCCAGGCAAAGGTCACCGACATCACCGCCACGGTCGCTGCCGCGAGCGACGTACCGCTCGAAGGTCTCAGCGGCGAGCCGCTCCTGCAGCGGTAGCGATCTGGGCGGCGGAGAGGAGGAGGCCGGGGACGAGGCCGGCGCGGAAGCCGGCGCGAATCAGGCCGAGGTAGAAGGTGATGGAGCCGGGGCGGCGGCCCGCTGCGGCCCTCCGGTACCGAGCGGCTCCTTGCCCGTAACGGAACTGCTGGCAAAGGAAAGTCCTGATCCTCATCCCGGTCTGGTGCTCCACGATGGCTTCAGGGACGAACAGGGGCGCATCGCCCCCCCTTGCCGCCCGCTCGCCCCAATCCCGATCCTCGCCCGCCGCCGCCGGGAACGCCTCATCGAAGGGCAGCCGTTTGAGCAACGACCGCCTGGCCGCCAAGTTGGCGGTGACGGCGAATCCCGGCGACGCACTCCCGGGCGCCGCCGCCCTCACCTGCAGGTAGTTGACGATCGCCCCCCACGCCTTGTCCGCAGCGGTGGCTCCATTCCCCATCCGCACCAGCCCGGTCGTCACCTCCGCCTCCCCGGCCAGCACCGGACCCGTCAGCGCCTCGGCCCACCCCGCCTCGGGCTCGCAGTCGTCGTCGGTGAAGCAGACCACTTCCCCCGTCGCCCGTCGCACGCCCTCGTTTCTTGCCCAGGCCGGGCCGCGCCCCTCAACGTCCTCGACGATGACGACCTCGACTGGGATGGACTGCCGCTCCAATGCCGCCCGGCACCGCACCAACGCCCCCGGTCGCTCCCGCGTCGGCACCACCACCGAGACGCGCTCCATCACCCCTCCGCGGCGAACACAGCCTGGCGCGGCTCCGATTCATTGCCTTCGGCGATCGCCGCTCTCACCGCCGCCACCGCTTCACGCCCCGAGATCCCGCCGAGCTGGGCGATTCCGGCCGCGTCGACGATCGGCCGCGACTGGCGCCGAGCCTCGGGGTCCGGCTCGCCCACGTAGGCCACCGCGGTCGAATCCTCCGTCGCGCGTCGCGCGTTCGCCCCCACCTGCGCCAGTGTCCAGCCTCCATCGGGACCCGACGCGTCGAGACACACCACCCGCAGCCGCAGCTCCTCGCCTCCACGCCCCTGCCTCGCCTGCTCGCGCGCTTCGTCGCAGAGGCGCCGCCCCGCCTCCGCCCCTGCCCCCCGCAACGGCGCGCTGACGTAAACCGTGACCGTAGCCCCGCCCGCGGCGCCCTCTTCGCCGCAGCCGCTCGCAAGGGCGATCAGCAGGAGGAGGACCGGGACGACTAGGAGGCGCGACATGGACGTCGATCCTAAACTCGCTCGGATGCGCATCGGAGTCCTGACCGCAGGGGGAGACTGCCCCGGCCTCAACGCCGCGATCCGCGCCGTCGCCCGCTCGGCGATCCAGCAGGGCGACGAGGCGATCGGGATCCGCCGCGGCTACCAGGGGCTCGCCGAGGACGACTACGTGCCGCTGGACATGCTCAGGGTCTCGGGGATCCTCCACCAGGGCGGGACGATCCTCAGCACCTCGAGCTTCGAGCCGATCCGCGAGGGCGCGGTCGAAAAGGTCGCCGCCGCCTTCGAGGAGCAGCGGCTCGACGCCGTCGTCGCGATCGGCGGCGAGCACACGATGGAGATCACCCGCCAGCTCCACACGGACCACGGCCTGCCGCTGGTCGGAGTCCCGAAGACGATCGACAACGACGTCGGGGGCACCGACTTCACCTTCGGCTTCGACACCGCGGTGCAGGTAGTCACCGACGCGATCGACCGCCTCCACACCACCGCCCAGTCCCACGACCGGATCATGGTCGTCGAGGTGATGGGCCGGAACACTGGCTGGATCGCCGCCTACGCCGGCCTCGCCGGCGGCGCCGACTGCATCGTCATCCCCGAGCAGATCACCACCGTCGAGGAAATCTGCCGCGACGTCACCCGCCGCCACGACCGCGGCAAGGACTTCTCGATCATCGTCGTCGCCGAGGGCGCCAAGCTCGCCTTCGCCGACGGCGAAGAGCGGCTGATCCAGCCGGTCAAGGAGAGCGACGAATACGGCTACCCGCGACTCGGCGGGATCGGGGCGGCGCTGGCGAGCGAGCTCGAGGAGCTGACCGGCTACGAGACCCGCGTCACCGTGCTCGGCCACGTCCAGCGCGGCGGCACCCCCACCTCAACCGACCGCGTCCTCGCCTCGCTCTACGGCGCCCAGGCCTACGAGCTCGCCAAAGCCGGCGAATTCGGCCGCATGGCGGCGTTGCACGGCCGCACGATGACCTCGGTGCCGCTGGAGGAGGCGGTAAAGGTCCAGGAGGTCGACCTTGGCGTGCTGGAGATAGCCAAACGATTCTTCACGTGAGAGGGTGAGCGCCATGAACGATCAGCCTGATTTCAAAGCAGCAACCGACGCCCAGCAAACGATGTGGTCGAAAGGCGACTTCGCCGAGGTCGCCCACCTAGTCGTCCCAGTCGCCGAGACCCTCGCCGCGGCCCTGGAGCTCATCCCCGACGAGCGGGTCCTCGACGTCGCCTGCGGCAGCGGCAACGGCGCGATCGCTGCCGCCCGCCGCACCTGGACCAAGGCGACCGGTGCCGACTTCGTGCCGGCGCTGCTGGAGCGCGGCCGCGAACGCGCAGCCGCCGAACGGCTCGATGTCGAGTTCGTCGAGGCCGACGCGCAGAACCTGCCCTTCGACGACGCCAGCTTCGACGTGACGATGTCGATCTTCGGCGTCATGTTCGCCCCCGACCACCAGCAGGGAGCCGGCGAGCTACTGCGGGTGACCAAACCCGGCGGGCGGATCGGCGTCGCCAGCTGGTGCCCGGACGGCGGTTTGCAGGACTTCTTCGCGGCAATTGTCAAGCACACCGGCGGCCCGCCGCCCGGTGCCGTCCCACCCGTCCTCTGGGGGGACGAGGCGCACGTGCGCGAGCTGTTCGGCGACTCCGTCTCCGACCTGCGCTCCGAACGGCTGAAGTCACGGCAGGCCTTCCGCTCGGCGGAGCACTACATCGACTTCTTCCGCGACTACTTCGGGCCAATCAAGACCGCCTTCGAGGCTGTCGGGCCGGAGGGCGAACAGGAGCTCACCGCCGACCTCGAACGCGTCCTCGATGGACTCAGCACGGGCGGCGACAAGGCCCTCGTAGTCGAGCCCGAATACCTGCAGGTTCTGGCGACGCGCGCTTAGCGCAGCTCTGAGTTCGACATCGTCGACTGGAGCGTGCGGATCGCGGCGCCGATCAGAAGGACGCCGAAGAAGATCATGCCGGCGACGCCGCCGCCCTGTCCGAAGGCTGCATAGCCGATCACCATCGCGGCGATCGCCAAAAAGAGAGTTACGACCATGCCCATATCTCGGCGCATCCTATTGGATCGACCCGGCGCCGAGCGCGTCGCGGGTCTCTGCCAGAAATGAGCCGACCGCGTCGGCGGCGCCCCGCGGCGATCCGCCCTCGCCGGCGGCGCGGACGAGGCGGCTGCCGATGATGACGCCATCGGCGATCTCGCCCACCTGCCCCGCCTGCTCAGGCGTGCCGATCCCGAAACCGACCGCCACCGGCGTCGCCGCCTCGGCCTTCGTCGCCTCGACCAGCTCGGTCAGGGCGGCCGGGATCTCGGTCCTCTCGCCGGTGGTGCCAACGGTGGAGACGACGTAGACGAACCCTCGCGCCGCCTCGCAGATCTGCCGCCGCCGCTCGGCCGGAGTCGTCGGCGCCAGCAGCGGCACCAGCGCCAGCCCCTCGCCAGCGAACGCCTCCCGCACCTCGCCGGCCTCGTCGAGCGGCAGATCGGGCACGATCACCCCGGCGGCACCGGCGGCGCTCGCCATCTCAGCGAACTTCCCCGAACCCCCGTGGGCAAGAACCATGTTCGCGTAGGCCATGAAGACAACCGGGACGCGATCGGCAACCGCCTCACAAACCTCGAGAGCGGTCCGCAACGTGGCACCCGCTCCCAGCGCCTCGGTGGCCGCCGCATGGATCGTCGGCCCATCAGCGAGCGGATCGGAAAACGGTACCCCGAGCTCGATCAGGTCCGCACCCGCGTCGGCATAGGCATTTGCCACGGCCAACCCCGTCTCCCGATCGGGATACCCGGCCATCATGTACGGCATCAAAGCCGCACGCCCTTCGTCCGCGGCCGCCTCGAAGGCCGCCGCGATCCGCTCCTCGCCGCTCATATGAGCTCGCTCGGGGGTTTCACCCGGGCCGTCACCTCTGCCATGTCCTTGTCGCCGCGCCCGGAAAGGCAAAGCACGTCAAAACCGTCCCCCTCCAGCGCGTTCTCCAGCAGCCAGGCGATCGCGTGCGAGGACTCCAGCGCCGGGATGATCCCCTCCAGCCGCGAGAGCTCCTGGAACGCCGCCAAGGCCTTATCGTCGGTGACCGCGACGTAGCTGGCCCGGCCGCTGTCCCGCAGCTGCGCGTGCTCGGGCCCGACGCCGGGGTAGTCGAGGCCGGCGGAGATCGAGTGCGCCTCGAGTATCTGCCCCTCCTCGTCGGCGATCACCGAGGAGAGGGAGCCGTGGAGGACGCCTTTGACGCCCCCCTGCAGGGAAGCCCCATGGCGCTGGGTGTCGAGCCCCTCGCCCGCCGCCTCGACGCCGACCAGCCCGACCTCGGCGTCGTCGATAAAGGGCGTGAAGATGCCGATCGCGTTGGAGCCGCCGCCGACGCAGGCGATAACCCGGCTCGGCAGGGCGTCCTCGGCCGCCAGCGCCTGCTCGCGCGCCTCTTCGCCGATCACCCGCTGCAGGTCGCGGACCAGCGCCGGGTAGGGGGCCGGGCCGACCGCGGAGCCGATCACGTAGTGGGTGGTGGCCGCGTTGGCGACCCAGTCGCGGATCGCGGCGCTAACCGCCTCCTTCAGCGTCCGGGCGCCGGCCTCGACCGGGGAGACCTCGGCCCCGAGCAGTTTCATCCTCTCGACGTTGGGGGCTTGGCGACGGATGTCCTCGGTCCCCATGTAGACGACGCACTCGAGCCCGAGCAGGGCACAGGCGGTGGCGGTGGCGACGCCGTGCTGGCCGGCGCCGGTCTCGGCGATTACCCGCGGCTTGCCCATCCGTGCCGCCAGCAGTGCCTGGCCGACGGCGTTGTTGATCTTGTGGGCGCCGGTGTGGGCGAGGTCCTCGCGCTTCAGGTAAACCCGCGAGCCGACCCGCTCGGAGAGCCGCTCGGCCAGGTAGAGCGGCGTCGGTCGGCCGATGAAGTCGCGCCGCAGTTGCTCCAGCCGGGCGATGAACTCTGCGTCCTCGCGCGCCTCGGCCCAGGCGGCCGTGAGCTCATCCAGGGCCGGTATCAGGGTCTCGGGCACGTAGCGGCCCCCGTAGGGGCCGAATCTCTGCTCGATCGCGCTCATGCCGCTTTGGCGCCGACCGAGTTCGCGGCCTCGAAGAAGGCCGACATCGCTGCGTGGTCCTTGCGCCCGGGCTCGAGCTCGACGCCGCTGGCGACGTCGACCGCGAAGGGATGGGCGATGGCGACCGCCTCGGCGACGTTCTCCGAGCGCAGGCCGCCGGCGAGGATCGCCGGCACCTCAGAGCGGTGGTTGCGCAAGAGCTCCCAGTCGAAGCTCTCGCCGGTGCCGCCCCAGGCGCCCTTCGCTCGACGATCGAAGAGGTGGAAGTCGGTTCGGAACGCCTCGGCACCGTGGACGTCGGCGGCGCTGGCGACGTGGATCGCCTTCGCCACTTTCACGCCCGTCCGCCGCTTTACCTCGGCGCAGAACGAGGCCCCCTCGTTGCCGTTCAGCTGCACCATCGTCAGCCCCTCGTCCTCGACCGCCCGCGTCACCTCGTCGAGGGTCGGGTTGACGAACACCCCGACAACCTCGCACTTGCGCCGAAAGGCGGCCGCGATCTGCGTCGCCACGGCGGGGTCGACGTTCCGCGGCGAACCGTGGAAGTGGATCAGGCCGATCGCCCACGCCCCCAGGCGCACGCCCTCGGCCGCGTCATCGATGTTGGTGATTCCGCAGAACTTGACTCGCACAGAGCCAGCGTACGCGAAGAAGGGGCTGGACCAAGGAGAGGAGTCCAGCCCCGTCTGCGCTATTCGGAGGGACCTTGCGGCTGCGTCCCCAGGGTGACCTCGGCGGTCTTCTCGTTACCGTCGCGGAGGAGGGTGAGTTGAAGTTCGTCTCCGGGCTCGTGGCCCTGGATGATTTCGACGAGTTCGTCCATCGTCTTCAGCGTCTTGCCGTCGACCTCGGTGATGATGTCGCCGCCGAGCCGGACTTCTTCGCCGTTGATCTGCGCTTCGGTACCACCTGCTTCGATTCCGGCCTTGTCGGCAGGCCCGTCCTTGACCACCGACTGGACGATCACGCCTTCGTCGACCGGAAGGTTCAGCGCCTTGGCAAGTTCAGCCGTGATCGTGCCACCGCTGATGCCGATGAAGGCGTGTTCGACTTCGCCCGTCGTCTTCAGCTGCTCGATCTCGGCGCGGACCGTGTCGATCGGGATCGCGAAACCGATGCCGACGTTGCCGTTGCCGCCGCCACCGGTGGCGATCTGGGCGTTAATCCCGATCACCGCCCCTTCGGCGTTGATCAGGGGCCCGCCCGAGTTGCCGGGATTGATCGCGGCATCGGTCTGGATCACGTGGGAAATGGAGAAGCCGTTGGGAGCTTGGATGTTGCGCTGCACCGCCGAGACGATGCCGCTGGTGACGGTGCGGTCGAGGCCGAACGGGTTGCCGATCGCGACCACCGGGTCGCCGACTTCCATCTCGGCGGAGCGTCCCAGCGTCAGCGGGTGGAAGGCCTTCTTCGGGGCGTCGACCTTGAGCAGGGCGACATCGGTGCCGGGATCAGCTCCGACCACTTCAGCGTCGTAGTTCGTTTCGGAGTCGCCGAGTTTCACCGTCACCTTGCTGGCGCCTTCGATCACATGGTTGTTGGTCAGAACGTGCCCTTCTTCGTCGATCACGAAGCCCGAGCCGGTAGCGGTGCCGCCGCCTTCAGGTTCGACTTCGCCGAAAGGGCTGAAGCTTTCGGTTTCCGGCGCTTCGATCTGGGATTCGATGAAGGCCACCCCTTCGCCGTCGGTCTTGTAGATCTGGTTGACGACGTTGGTGTCACCGTCGCCCGAGCTGTCCTTAACCGGCGCCGTCAGTGGCGCGGCGACGGTCGTAGTCGAACCTCCATCGGACTCGATCCAACCTGCGGCGATTGCGATAAAGCCGAAGACGGCGACGACTAGGCCGCCGAGCAGGGCGGAGAAGAACGGGCTGCGGAGGTTCTGCTTGGGCTTGGACATGAAAGGCAGGATGCCGGAAACAGGTGTCCGACCCCTAAATGCTCTTGAAATTTTTTCTAAATTCGCGAGGGCCGGCTAGACAAGATGTTCCCGCGTGCCCTCTTCGCCGCCCGCCAGCTTCCTGACCCTCGCTTCGGGTTCGGGGTCGGTCATCAGGGCGCCGCCGATGAGGACCGCGTCGACGCCGACCCGGTCGAGCTCCTCCAGCTCGCCGCGCCCGGAGATCCCGGACTCCGCGACGACCGTCTTCCCGGCCGGCACGCTCGGCATCAGCTCGAAGGTGGTGTCGATGTCGACGCTCATGTCATCGAGGTTGCGGTTGTTGATCCCGATGACTTCGGCCCCGGCCTCCAGCGCCCGCTCGAGCTCCTCGGCGTCGTGGACCTCAACCAGGATGTCGAGGTCGATCGAGCGGGCCTCCTGGTGCAGCGAGCGCAGGTCCGCGTCGCCGAGGGCGGCGACGATCAGGAGGACAGCGTCGGCGCCGTAGACCGCGGCCTCGTAGAGCTGGTAGGGGTCGACGATGAAGTCCTTGCGGAGGATCGGCAGGTCGCAGGCGGCGCGGGCGGCCCGCAAGTCGGCTAGGGAGCCCCCGAAGTGCGGCTCGTCGGTGAGCACCGAAAGCGCCGCCGCGCCACCGCGCTCATAGGCGCCCACCTGCGTCGCCACGTCGACGGCCTCCGGCGCCAGTTGTCCGGCGCTGGGCGAGCGGCGCTTGAACTCGGCGATCAGGGAGATGCCCGGACGGACGAGGGCCTCGCTGAAGGGGCGATCCTCTCCGCGGGCGGAGAGGCGCGACTCGAGCTCGCCCTGCGAGACATCGGCGCGGCGTTCCCGGACCCCCTCCCGGGCCCCTGCGATCAGCTGGTCCATCATTCCCACTTGAGCCCCGAAAGCCTAGATGACTCCTACCCGGCGGGGGCGACGGTGGCCGCCTGCAAGCGCTCCAGCACTTTCGCCGCCGCGCCCGAGTCGATCGCCTCGGCAGCTTTGCCGACTCCTTCCTCGAGGTCTGCAGCAAGGCCGCCGACGTAGAGCGCCGCGGCTGCATTGAGGAGGACCAGGTCGCGATGTGGGCCGGGCTCGCCGGCGAGGACGGCGAGGCTGACGGCGGCGTTCTCCTCCGGCGTCCCACCCGCCACTCGGTCGAGCTCAGCCGGGGCGAGGCCGAACTGGTCCGGCTCGACAAACCACTCCGAGGTGCGGCCGTCGGCGACCTCGATCACGCGGGTGCGCGCGGCCAAGGAGAGCTCGTCAAGGCCATCCTCGGCGGAGACGACCAGCGCCCGCTCGCTGCCGAGGCCGATCAGCGCCTCGGCGATCGTCTCCTGGTAGCGCCGGTCGGCAACCCCGAGCAGTTGCCGGTTGGCCCCTGCTGGGTTGGTCAGCGGCCCGAGGAAGTTGAAGATCGTCCGCACCCCGAGCGCTTTGCGCGCCGGCATCACGTGTTTCATCGCCGCGTGGTGCTTCGGGGCGAACATGAAGCCGAAGCCGACCTCGTCGATGCAGCGGCCGACCTGCTCGGGCTCGATCTCGATGTTGACCCCGAGCGCCTCGAGGAGGTCGGCTGAGCCGCACTTGCTGGTGTTGGAGCGGTTGCCGTGCTTGGCGACGGCGCAGCCGGCGCCGGCTGCGACCAGGGCCGCCGTGGTCGAGACGTTGAAAGTCGAGGGGCCACCGCCGGTGCCGCAGGTATCGACGAGATCCTCGCGGCTGGTCGGGACAGGCGCCGCCAGGCCGCGCATCGTCCGCGCCAGGCCGACCAGCTCGGGAACCGTCTCCCCCTTCGCCCGCAGCGCGATCAGGAAGGCCCCGGTCTGGACCGGGTCGGTCCGTCCCTCCATGATCTCGCTGAGCACGGCAGAGGCGTGGTCGGCGGTGAGGTGATCGCCGGCGCAGACCGCGTCGATCGCGCGGCTGACTACGTCATTTGGCATCGGTCGACCCCGCGGCGATGAAGTTGGCGAGGAGGTGCTTGCCCTGCGGGGTCAGGACCGACTCGGGGTGGAACTGGACCCCCTCAACCGGCAGCGTCTTGTGGCGTGCCCCCATCACCACCTCGCCGAGACTTGCAGTCAGCTCCAGCTCGGCGGGAAGCTCGGGGTCAGCGACGAGCGAGTGGTAGCGGCCGGCGACGATCGGGCTCGGCAGCCCGGCGTAGATCGACTTGCCGTCGTGGGTGACCTCGGCATCCTTGCCGTGGATCGGCTCCCCCTGGACGACGCGGCCGCCGAAGACCTCGACCATCGCCTGGTGGCCGAGACAGACGCCGAGCACCGGCGTCCCCACCTCGCCGAAGGCCTTGATCGCCTCACCGGAGATGCCGGCCTCGGCCGGGGTGCAGGGGCCGGGTGAGACGACGAGGCGGTCGGGCTTGCGCTCGAGCAGCTCCGCCACCGTCGCCTTGTCATTGCGCACGACTTCGACCTCCGCCCCCAGCTCGCCCAGGTACTGGACGAGGTTGTAGGTGAAGGAGTCGTAGTTGTCGATGACGAGGACGCGCATCCGCTCAGGTCCAGTCCGGCTGTTCGCAGGCAACCTCGACCGCGCGGAAGACGGCGCGGGCCTTGTTGACCGACTCGGTGTACTCGTAGCTGGGCTTCGCGTCGGCGACGGTGCCGCCGCCCGCCTGGACGTGCAGCTGCCCGTCCTTGACGACGACGGTGCGGATATGGATCGCGGTGTCGAGGTCGCCGTTCCAGGAGAGGTAGCCGACGGCGCCGCCGTAGCCACCGCGCTTGATCGGCTCGAGCTCGTCAATGATCTGCATCGCCCGTACCTTCGGGGCGCCGGAGAGAGTGCCCGCCGGGAGCGCCGAGCGCAGCACGTCCATCGCGCTGACCCCGCTTTTGAGCTTGCCGGAAACCTGGCTGACGATGTGGAGGACGTGCGAGTAGGTCTCGACCACCATCAGCTCGTCGACCTTGACGCTGCCGTACTCGCAGACGCGGCCGAGATCGTTGCGCCCGAGGTCGACCAGCATTACGTGCTCGGCTCGCTCCTTCGGGTCGTTGATCAGGCGCTCGGCGAAGCGACGATCCTCGTCCTCGTTGCCGCCGCGGGGCGAGGTGCCGGCGATCGGGCGGGCCTCGACCCGGTCGCCGATCACCTTGACCAGCGGCTCGGGAGAGGCGCCGGCGATCTGGAAGTCACCGAACTCGAGGAAGTACATGTACGGGGAGGGGTTGACGGCGCGGAGGCCGCGGTAGACGGAGAAGGCCTCAACCGGGGCCGGGGCCGAGAAGCGCTGCGAGGGGACGACCTGGAAGGCGTCGCCGGCATGGACGTACTCAACAATGCGGGAGACGGCCCCTTCGAACTGCTCTCGGCTCATGTTCGACTCGAACTGCGGCGGCTCGGTGACCGAGGGTCTCGCCGGAGCGGGCACGGGCCCCCGCAGCCGCTCGCGCATCTCGGCGATTGTCTGCGCCGCCCGCTCGTAGGCCTCCTCCACTACGCCGTCCTCCTCGACGAAAGCGCAAGCGAGAATCGTCAGCTCGTGGCGCAGGTGGTCGAAGATCACCATCGCATCGGTGACCATCAGCGCCATGTCGGGCAGGCCGAGCGGGTCCGGGTTCGGCTCGCCGAGCGGCTCCACCGTGCGCACCAAGTCGTAAGCGAAGAAACCGACGGCACCGCCGGCGAACGGCGGCAGCCCCGGCACCGGGGCCGGCTCGTAGCGCTTCAGGCGCGCGGCAAGCGCCCCGTAGGGATCGGGCGCCGCCTCGGCATGGCTCGGCTCGTCGCTCGGGCTCGACCCGCCACTCCACTCGGAGAGCACGCCGTCGCTCCAGCGCAGGAGCGCCCGCGGCCGCAGACCGACGAATGAGTAGCGCCCGACCTGCCCTTGCTCAGCTGACTCCAGCAGGAAGCACGGCGCCCCTTCGGGCTCCCCGGCGCGCAGCTTGAGAAAGGCGGAGACCGGCGTCTCGCAGTCGTCGACGAGCCGCGCCCGCACCGGCACGACGTTGCCCTTGGCCGCCAGCTGCCGCGTCTCCTCCAGGCTCGGCTCCAGTTGCAGCTCGCCCAGGTCGGGCGCTCGCACCCGTGACTCGCTAGCCGCTACGCGCATTCAGCACCTCCATCACCTTCGCCTGCGAGATCCCTCGCGAAGCCAGCAGCACGCTGAGGTGGTAGAGGACGTCGGCGGCCTCTTCGGCGACCCGCTCGTCGGTCTCTTCGCGGGCAGCGCGGACGACCTCCTCCGCCTCCTCCTCGACCTTCTCGCCGATCAGCTCACGGTCGTCGAGCAGGGTCACGGTGTAGCTGCCGTCGGGTCGCTGCAGCGCCCGGTGGCGGATCGTCCGCTCCAGCGCCGAAAGCGCTTCGAAGGTGACCGGGAACGGCTCGCCGGGAGCCGCCGGCGCATCCTTGCGCGGAGAGGCCGAACCGAGGACCTCGCGGTAGAAGCAGCTGCGCTCGCCGGTGTGGCAGGCGGGCCCCGCCGGATCGACCAGGGCCACAAGGGAATCGCCGTCGCAGTCGTAGCGGAGCTGGCGCAGGTGCATGAAGTTGCCCGAGGTTTCGCCTTTCTTCCAAAGTTCGTCACGGGAGCGGCTATGAAAGTGGAGGTCACCGGTCTCCAGCGTCATCTCCAGGGACTGGCCGCTCATGTAGGCGAGCATCAGCACCTCGCCAGTGGCGAAGTCCTGGACGACGCAGGGCACCAGACCCTGCTGATCGAATTCGATTTCGGCGAACATCGGGGGAATCGTAAACGCCGGGTCCCTACTCGATGCCGAGGCGGTCGAGCAGGTCTTCGTCGCGGCGCCAGTTGCGGCGGACGCGGACGGTCAGGTCGAGGTGGACCTGCGAGCCCAGCTCGCGCTCCAGCGAGCGCCGGGCGGCGGCTCCGATCTCGCCAATCTTCGCCCCGGCGCGGCCGATCAGGATCCCCTTCTGCGACTCGGTCTCGGCCCAGATCTCGGCCTTCACCGTGACTAACCCGTCCTCGCGCGGCTCGACCTCGAGCACCGAGACCTCAACCGAGTGCGGAATCTCTTGGCGGGTTCGGTTGAGGACCTGCTCGCGAATCAGCTCCGCCAGCAGCAGCTCGCTCGACTGGTCGCTGCTGTCCTCCGGCGGATACATGTACGGACCCTCGGGGATGAGTTCGGCGAGCCGATCAAGCAGCGGCGGTAATCCCTCGCCGGTACGGGCGCTGATCGGGAAGACTTCGTCGATCCCCGCCAGCTCGGCGGCCTCAGTCAGCACCGGCACCAGCTCGTTGGGGCCGAGCCGGTCGGCCTTATTGACGGCGCAGAGGACCGGCACCCCGGTCCCGGCCCCGAGCAGCGCCCGGACGATGAAGCGGTCGCCGGGTCCCACCCCCTCCTCACCGTTGATCACGAGGAGGACGACGTCGGAGTCGGCGAGCTCGCGCTCGACCCGCCCCTGCATGCGCTTGGTGAGGACGTCACGCGGCCGCTGCACGCCCGGCAGGTCGACGAGCACCAGCTGTAGCTCCTTCTCGGTGTCGGTGGCGACGCCGCGGATCGCCCGGCGGGTCGTCTGCGGCCGGCTGGAGACGATCGCGACGTGGGACCCGACGAGGGAGTTGACAAGGGTCGACTTGCCGACGTTGGGGCGGCCGGCGAGGCCGACGAAGCCGGAGCGGGTCATCGCAGCCCCGCCAGAACGCGCGCCTGCAGCGTCAGCATCTCGCCCTCGTCGGTCTCGTGGTCGAAGCCGCAGAGGTGAAGGGCACCGTGGACCGCGGCCTCAGTCACGTCGGAGCAGTGCTCAGGGCAGATCGCGACGTCGCCGAGCTCGCGCGGCCCCGCCACCGGCCCCAGTTCGTCGATCGGAAAGGCGAGGACGTCGGTCGGCGCGTCCACCCCGCGGTACAGGTTGTTGAGCTCCTGGATGCGATCGGGCGCGACGATCTCAACCCCGAGGTGGCCTTCTTCGACGCCGGCGGCCTCCAGCGCGGCGGCGACGGCGCTGCGGAGCTCGGCGGGGACGTCGGCGAGGTCGACGCTCACGAACGCGGCGTCGGCCCGTGTTCGGCGCGCGCTCCCTGCTCGCGGCCATGCTCGTCGTAGGCGGCGACGATCCGCTGGACGAGTTTGTGGCGGACGACGTCCTCGCCGCCGAAGCGGACGAAGGAGATGTCCTGGACGTCGCTGAGGATGTCGCTAACCGCAATTAGGCCGGAGCGCTGATCGGTCGGCAGGTCGATCTGGGTGACGTCGCCGGTCACCACCATCCGCGAGTTGAAGCCGAGCCGAGTGAGGAACATCTTCATCTGCTCGGGGCTGGTGTTCTGGGCCTCGTCGAGGATCACGAAGGAGTCGTTGAGGGTGCGGCCGCGCATGAACGCGAGCGGCGCCACCTCGATCACATTGCGCTCGAAGTAGCCGTTGACGCGGTCGGGGTCGAGCATGTCGAAGAGGGCATCGAAGAGCGGGCGAAGATAGGGGTCGACCTTGGCCTGGATGTCGCCGGGGAGGAAGCCGAGGCGCTCACCCGCCTCCACCGCGGGCCGGGTGAGGATGATCCGCTGCACTTTCCGTTCGGTTAGGGCCGCGGCGGCCATCGCCACAGCGAGGAAGGTCTTGCCGGTGCCGGCGGGCCCGATCCCGAAGGTGATCGTGTGGCGGCGGATCGAGTCGACGTAGCGCTTCTGGTTCAGAGTTTTCGGCGCCACTTTCGTGTTGCGGTGACGCCAGACGACGTCGTCGAGGATCTCCGCCGGGCTCTCGTCGGCCTCAAGAGCGCCGGTTACCGCTTCGATCGTGCCCGGGGCGACGTCGTGCCCCTGCTCGATCAGCTCGACCATCTCGTCGACCACGGTCGCCGCGGCGGCGACGTCGTCGGCGTCGCCCTCGAGCGTCAGCACATTGCCCCGCAGGTGCAGGTCGGCGTCAAGGCGCCCGCGGAGAGCGCGGAGGACGCTGTCCTCGGAGCCCGCCAGCTCGGCAGCGACGTTGTTGTCGAGGGTCAGCTGGCGACGGGCCAAAACTCAGGCACCCAGCTTCTCTCGCACCGCGGCGCTAACCCGCTTGCCGTCGGCGCGGCCGCCGACCTTGGGCATCACCGCCGACATCACCTGGCCCATCTGCCGCTGCTCGGTCGCGCCCGTCTCCTCGACGGCGGCAGCCACAATCTCTGCAAGCTCCTCGTCGGAGAGCTGCTGGGGCAGGTAGCCCTCGATCAGCTTCGCCTCGAAGCGCTCCGCCGCAGCCTGCTCGTCGCGGCCGGCCTTCTCGTAGGCCTCGGCTGCCTCGACCCGCTTCTTGCGCTCGCGCTGCAGAACGGCGACCTCGTCGCCTTTGCCGAACTTCGCGTCCTGCTGGAGAACGTCGACGATCAGTCGCAGCGCGCCAGCGCGCTTGCGGTCGCGCGCTTTCATCGCCGTCTTGACGTCGTCTTGAACCTGATCGAGAACGGGCATCGCCTAAGGGTAAAGGGCGGCGTCGGGAGTGACGGCGAGGCCCTTGGAGACGAGGTCGTGGACATCGAGACTGACCAGTTGCCAGCCGTTGCGACGGGCGGCGGCTACATAGGCGGCGTCATAGGCCGTGAGGCCGTATTCGGAGACCACTTTGACCACTTCCTCCCCCAACGCATGATCCATCCGGGCTAATTCATCCCCGCAGGTACGGAGGACGGCTCGCGCGATTCTCTGCGCCTGCTCGGGTTGGCGGTACTGCCTTGCAACCGCGTTGACCACCTCGTAGAGGGTCAGGTCGAGCGCGGCAACCGCCACCTCTCCGCGCACCAGTGGCGACGCCGTTTGATGGGAGGGGTGGGTCGAGATGCCTGCCGCCACCCAGACGCTCGCGTCGAGGAGGAGCAACTAGTGAGATTCCCGGTCTTCCCGGATCAGCTGGACTACGTCCAACAGCTCGGGTTTGTCTGCCGGAACCTCGATCCGAACCTCGTCCCAGAGCCGGTTGAGCTCCTCCCGCCGACGCCGTTCGGAGGCCTCCACCTCGCGCTCGACGAGGTGTTGGAGGAAGCCACTGCGGCTCTCTCCCGCCTCTTTAGCGCGGAGGTCGAGGCGCTCCAGGAGCTTGTCGGGAATGGAGATCATCACCTTGGCCACGGGGTGAGTATATACGGTATTGCCGGCGGTCAAAACGGGCATGGGCAGATCGTGAGGGGTCGGGACGCACACGTGGCGCGCAGATCGGGTCAATTTCGCTCCGACTTCTGCGCAGGACTCAGATTTCGACCCGCTCGACCTCACCGAGAGGCATCTGCAGGAAGCGGGTGCCGATCGCGTGAAAGGACTCGCAGTCGCCGGTGCAGAGGAAGTCGTAGCGTCCCTCGCCGCGGGGCTCGCGGGCGAGGCCTGCGGCCTCGAGCGTGCGCTGGACGGCGGCAGCGACGGCGTGACCGCCGCTGACCAGACGGACGTCGCGGCCGAGGATCCGCTGCAGCATTGGCGCGACCAAGGGGTAGTGGGTGCAACCGAGGATCAGGGTGTCGACGTCGGCCTCCATCAGCGGGCGGCAGTAGGAGCGCGCCATCGTCATCGTCTCCTCGTCGAAGAGCGAGCCGTCCTGGATGAAGGGGGCGAGGTCGGGGGCGGCGACCTCGATCACGTCGAGACCGCGGCCGATCGCTTCGAGGGCGCGCCGGTAGGCACCGCTCTCGACCGTGTTCGGCGTCGCCAAGACCCCGACCCGGGCGTTGGCGGTGATTGCGGCGGCGATCTCCGCCTGCGGCTCAACCACCGGCACCACCTCTACCCCGCGCTCCGCCGCGACTTCCCGAGTCACGTCGGCGCCGACCGAAGTCGCGGTGTTGCAGGCGATCACCAGCAGCTTGGCGCCGCGGTCGAGCAACATCTCGGAAATTCGCCGGATCCGTGCCCGCAGCTCGTCGGGGTTCTTGTCCCCGTAGGGGAACATCGCGGTGTCGCCGAGGTAGACGAAGTCCTCCTGCGGCAGCGAAACCAGGCACTCGTGGAGGACCGTAAGGCCGCCGACGCCGGAGTCGAACATCGCGACCGGCAGCTCGGCGGAGATCACATGAACGGCTTGTACGACATGAAGAAGATCGCGATCACCACGATCAGGCCGGCGATCGGCCCGACCTTGGCCAGCCGCTGCGAAACCTCGTCGAACTCCTCACTCAGCGTGTCCCCCGCCTTCAGATCGCGTTCGGCCAGAGCCCGAGCCTTTGCGGTCTGCGGCCGGAAGAACCCGTGCTGAAGCCCGAACAAGGCGAGGATCGCAATGAAGCCCACCGTGATGAACGCCTCGCTGCCGTCCCAGGCGTCATCGCTGGCGATCAGCAGGTAGATCCCGGCGAGGAGGACGACGACCATTCCCGGCGTAACCAAATAGCGGTCGATCTTCTGGATGCCAGCGATCACAGTCGGCGTAGCCCGCGGGTGGTCTGGCAGCACCGAGAAGAGGATCCCGTAACCGAAGGTAGGCCCAAAGGCCAGCACGACGGCAAGGATGTGCAGGAACAGCGCGATCTTGTAGTCGGCGCTGACAATCGAGGCAAGTGGCATGCGCGGAACCCTATATCTCAGCCCTGACGCAGCAACAGGGCGGCCCAGTCGCCGTCCTGGCGCCGGTCGGCCTCCTTCAACCCGACTCGAGCGTATGCGCCGGAGACCTGATTGATCTCTTGAGGAAGCAGACCCGAGCAGACCAGCGTTTGCGGGACGTCCTTGAGAAGTTCGGCCACGGCCAGAAGGATCGGCGCGGTCATGTTCGCAACCACGGTCGGAGCCAGCGCGGGCAGCTGTTCCCGCAAATTGGCGCGCTCCAGATCGAGATCAACCTCGTTGGCCGCCGCATTGGCTGCGGCGGCTTCTATCGCCGCCGGCTCGTGGTCGTAGCCGCGAACCGGCCCCCAGCCGAGTTTCGACGCCGCGATGGCGAGGACGCCGGAGCCGGTGCCGAGATCCACCAGCTCTCCCCCCGGTTCCAGTTCGCAGAGGTATCCGAGGCAGAGGCGGGTGGTCGGGTGGGCTCCCGTGCCGAAGGCCTGGCCGGGGTCGACGACGATGTCGATCGTGCCCTCGCGTGGCGGCTCCCACGACGGGCGAAGCCAGAGGCGGTCGGCGACCAGAAGCGGCTTGTGGAAGTCGCGCCAGCGGTCGGCCCAGTCGTCGGGGATCTCGGTGGCGCTGACCTCGACCCGGCCGCCGGCGATCGTCGCGTCGAGGTCGCCCAGCTCCGGCAGCTCCCCCTCTCCGCCATAGATCGCGTACTCGACGTAGCCAGGTCCACGCTCCTCCTCGACCCCGTTTGGGGCCAACACCGTCAGCTCGGCGAGGACAAGATCGGCCTGCTCGGGGGCACAGCGGACCGCGAGACGGATCAAGTGGTCCTCACAACAGGAATCTCAACCGAACGCTCGCCGCAGTCGGCTGAAGAGCCCCTCGCCGTGGCGGGGGTTGAGGTTCTCCTCGCCGAGACTCTCGTCGAGGCGTTCGGCGATCTCGCGCTGGTCCTCGTCGAGGTTGGTCGGGACGAAGACCTCGAGGATCACCCGCTGGCTTCCCCTGCGGCTGCTGTTGAGGCGCGGCAGGCCAGCGCCGCGCAGGACCTTTTCGGTCCCCGGCTGCGTCCCCGGCTCGACCTCGACCTCCTGCTCACCGTCGAGCGTCGGCACCGTCGCCGTCGTCCCCAGCATCGCCTCGGTCGCCGGGATCGAGACGACGCTGATCAAATCCGGGCCGTCGCGCTCGAAGCGCTCGTCCTCGGCCACCCGGACCTCGACGTAGAGGTCGCCCGCGGGGGCGCCTGACTCACCCGCGTGGCCGGCACCCGAAATCCGCATCCGCTGCCCGTCTTCGATCCCGGCTGGGATGTCGATCATGCTGGTCCGGCTCTGGCGCGTGCGGCCGCTGCCGCCGCAGACCTTGCACGGCGTCTCGGCGATTTTCCCGGCGCCGCCGCAGACGTCGCAGGCGGCGCTGCGGACCATCTGGCCGAAGGGCGTGCGGGTTACCTGGCGCAGCTCGCCGGCGCCGCCGCAGCGCTCGCAGGTGGTGATCGGCGTGCCCGGCTCGGCGCCGTTGCCGTGGCAGTTCTCGCAGGAGCCAACGACGTCGTAGGTGATCTCGCGACGGGTACCGGTCGCGACCTCGGCGAGCTCGACCTCGATTGAGACGCCAACGTCTCCGCCGCCCGCGCGACGTCCACCGCCGCCGAACCCGAAGCCGCCGCTCCCGCCGCCGAAGAACGCCTGGAGGATGTCGTCGATCGAGCCGAAGCCGGCGCCGGGGTCGAAGCCGCCGGAGCGCAGGCCCTCGTGGCCGTAGGCGTCATAGGTGCGGCGACGCTCGGCGTCGGAGAGGACCTCGTAGGCCTCCGCCGCCTCCTTGAACCGCTCCTCGGCGTCCGGCGCCTGGTTGACGTCGGGGTGCAGCTCCCGGGCGAGGCGGCGGAACGCTTTCTTGATCTCGGTTTCGCTGGCCTCCCGGGAGACCCCGAGCACCTCGTAGTAGTCGCGTGCCATCGGCTAGTCGGAGTAGACGGACTCGAAGTAGCGGGATAGCTCGCGGGCGGCGTGGCGGACCGAAGCGATCGCAAGCGCGTAGTCCATCCGCAGCGGGCCGACGACTCCGACCGCGCCGAGGTTACGGTGGCCGAGCCCGTAGTTGGCCCCGACGACGCTGACCGTGCGCAGCTCCGGCTGCGGGTTCTCGCCGCCGATCCAGAAGAAGACGCTGCGCTCATCGAGCGAGGAGCGGAGCATGTCCAGCACGTCGGCGCGGCGCTCGAGCGCCGTCATCAGCCGATCGGCCCGGGGCAGGTCCGGCAGGTGGGCATCGGAGAGCAGGCGCGAGGTCCCCTCCAGGTACAGCTGGCCGCCGTCGTCGGCGACGAGGTCGGTGAAAGTGGCGCCGAGGGTGGCGACGAAGTCGGCCTCGACTCCGCTCAGCTCGGGGTCGCGGAGGCGGGTTTCGATCATCCGCGCGCCCACCCCAAGCCCGGAGAGCCTCTCGTTCAGATAGCTCGAAGCCCATTCGACGAGGCCGTTATCGACGGCGCGGTCGAAGGCGAAAACGCGGCGGGTGACGTCGCCGGTCGAGGCGATCGCGATTACGACCACCTCGTTCGGGCGCAAGCGCAGGACCTCGACCCGGTGGATCGTCGCCGTCAGGCTGGCCTGCGGCGCCGTCGCCATCGCGACCAGGTCGGTGACCTGGGCCAGCGCGGTGGTGGTCTCCCGCATCGCCTCGTCAACCTCGCGTCGCAGCTGCGAGAGCTCAAGCTCGGGGCCGGGCTCGGCCGGGACGCGCCCGCTCGCCAGCATCGCGTCGACGTAGCGGCGGTAGCCGGTGTCGGTCGGGACGCGGCCGGCGGAGGTGTGCGGATGGGTGAGATACCCGGCCGCCTCCAGCGCCGCCAGCTCGGAGCGCACGGTTGAGGGCCCCCACTCAACCCCAGGCCGCTCCGCCACCTCCTTAGAAGGCACAGGCCGCCCGCACTCGAGGTAGCCCTCGACGACCAGACGAAGGATGAGCTCTTGGCGCTCGCTCAGCATGCGAGCAATTCTAGGAGGGGCGCCCAACGCCCCTCCTCTACAGCTCGAGTTCGGCCTCAGCGTTCTTGATCAGCGCCGTCTCGCCCTGGGTGGCGACGGTATCGACGACGACGCGGCCGCCCTCAGCCGATTTGACCGTGCCAGTGACAACGATCTCCTGCTCGGGGACGCCCATCCCACGCATCTGCACCGAGAGGCGCTTCAGCGCCCGCGGGTCGCCGTCGGCGAGGGCCGCGTTGGCTTTCGCCACCAACCCCATCGAGTAGAGGCCGTGGAGGATGTTCCGCGGCAGCCCGACGGCTTTCGCGAACTCGTCGTCGATGTGGATCGGGTTGAAGTCACCCGAGGCGCCGGCGTAGCGGTGCGGCAGGTACTTGTCCGGGGTGACCCGCAGCTCCGGGATCTGGTCGCCTGCGTTCAAAGTCATCTTCATACCCCCCTGACGATCAGCGTCCAGGTGCCGCGGGCGACTTGGCCCCCGTCCTGGTTGACGCTGTTGGTCTCGAACACGTAGAAGCCCTTGCCGTCCTTCTCCTCGATCGAGAGGCACTTGGTGGAAGTAGTGATCTCGTCGCCCGAGCAGGCGGGCTCGTCCCACTCGAAGGCCTGGCCGCCGTGCACCATCGCCGCGAAGTTGAGCTCGACCTCGGGGTCGAGGATCGCCGGCGCCACCGCCGGGCTGCTGTAGACGACGGCGAACATCGGCGGCGCGACGACGTCGCGGAAACCGGCGGCGCGGGCCGCCTCGACGTCGTGATGCACGGGGTTGTCGATCCCCAGCGCGTTCGCGTACTCCTTGATCTTCTCCCGGCCCACCTGGTAGGTGCTGCCGGGCCATTCCTTGCCTACCGCATCGGTCTTGAGTGCCATGGCCGGGGACAATACTGGCCGTCCGGCCAGGAAGGGAGCGCCGCTACTCGTCGATCTCCAGCACCGCGAGGAAGGCCTCCTGCGGCACTTCGACCCGGCCCACGGCCTTCATTCGTTTCTTGCCCGCTTTCTGCTTCTTCAGCAGCTTGTTCTTGCGGGTGACGTCGCCGCCATAGAGCTTCGCGGTGACGTCCTTGCGCAAGGCCTTGACGGTCTCGCGGGCGAGGATGTTGGAGCCGACCGCGGCCTGGACGGGGACGTCGAAGAGCTGGCGCGGGATCGTCTTGCGCAGGCGGCCGACGAGGCGCTTGCCCTGCTCGTAGGCGAAGTCGCGGAAGACGATGATCGAGAGCGCGTCGACTTTCTCGCCGGCGAGGAGGATGTCGACTTTGACCAGGTCGGAGACGCGGTTGCCGATCGGCTCGTAGTCGAGCGAGGCGTAGCCGCGGGTGTTGGACTTGAGCAGGTCGAAGAAGTCGAGGACGATTTCGGCCAGCGGCAGGTCGTAGCGGATCTGCACCCTCTCGGGGCTGAGGAAGTGCATGTCGACGTGGGTGCCGCGGCGCTGCTGGCAGAGCTCCATCACCGCGCCGACCTGCTCTTTCGGACAGATCAGCGTGGCGCGGATATAGGGCTCTTCGATCGTCTCGATCACTCCCGGGTCGGGCAGGTCGGTCGGGCTGTGGACCTCCTTGTGCTCGCCGTTGGTGAGGTTGACCTCGTAGCGCACGTTCGGGGTCGTCGCCAGCAGGTCGAGGTCGTACTCGCGCTCCAGCCGCTCGCGGACGATCTCCATGTGGAGGAGGCCGAGGAAGCCGCAGCGGAAGCCGAACCCGAGTGCCTCGGAGGTCTCTGGCTCCCAGGAGAGAGCGGCGTCGTTCAGCGACAGCTTCTCGAGCGCGTCGCGGAGGTCTTCGTAGCGGTCGGTGTCGATCGGGAAGAGGCCGCAGAAGACCATCGGCCGCACCTCGCGGTAGCCCTCCAGCGGCTCGGAGGCCGGGTTCCCCTTCGAGGTGAGGGTGTCGCCGACCCGCAGCTTGGTCACGTCCTTGATCCCGGTGATCAGGTAGCCGACGTCGCCGGCGTCCATCCCCTCGACGCCGATCATCGTCGGGCGGAAGAAGCCGATGTCGTCGATGTCGGCTTCGGTCCCGTTCTGCATCGCCAGGATCGGCCCGTGCTTCTTGAAGGAGCCGTCGACCATCCGCACGTAGGCGATGACGCCGCGGTAGGGGTCGAACTCGGAGTCGAAGATGAGGGCGCGGGTCGGCGCGTCGGGTTTGCCGCCGGGGGGCGGGATCCGCTCGACGATCGCCTCCAGCACCTCGAGCACGCCCTCCCCGGTCTTGGCGGAGATCCAGAGCGCTTCCTCGGGGTCGCCGCCGAGCAGGTCGGCAATCTCCTGCGCGACCCGCTCGGGCTCGGCGCCAGGCAGGTCGACCTTGTTGATCACGGGGATCAGCTCGAGCCCGTTCTCGATCGCCAGGTAGGTGTTGGCGACGGTCTGCGCCTCGACTCCCTGGGCGGCGTCGACGACCAGCAGGGCGCCCTCGCAGGCGGCGAGGCTGCGCGAGACCTCGTAGGAGAAGTCGACGTGGCCGGGCGTGTCGATCAGGTGCAGGTGGTAGGTCTCGCCGTTTTTCGCGGTGTACTCGACCCGCACCGCCTGCGCCTTGATCGTGATCCCGCGCTCTCGCTCGAGGTCCATCGAGTCGAGCAGCTGCGCCTGCATTTTCTTCGGGTCGACGGCGCCGGTGAGCTCGAGGATGCGGTCGGCCAGGGTCGACTTGCCGTGGTCAATGTGGGCGATGATCGAGAAGTTGCGGATGTGGTCCATGGGCGGGGGATGAGTATGAGGGACGGGGGTGGTTGGCGCGCGGGTCCCGTCGGGGGGTCCGGGGGTCCATCTCCAGACACATCTCGCCTATGGCTCATGTTGAGTGTCTGGCGACGAACCCCCGGACCCCCCGCCACCCGCGCGAGAGGCCGCCTAGCTACACCCCGAGGGACCGAGGTTGGTGGGCAGTTGGAGGACTGCCGTGGGAGGCTGTTTCAAGATGAGTTTGCCTCCCATGCGCTCGATCCACTTGGCTGCGGGTGGGTATGGAGGCTTGCCGGGTTCCAGACGGTCGCGGGTGGCTACTGCGTAGTCGTAGTCGCCCTCTTTGAGTAGCTGGAGGTACTGCTCGCAGGTGGTTGGGGCCTCGAAGCCGCCGTGGGGCTGCTCGATGCCTAGGTACTGGACGTGGTTGGAGAGGTCGGTGCCGAAGAGGGGGTACTGGCGGGTGCTGGTGGTGGCGATGCGGGCGTCGGAGACCTCGCGCGCCCAGGCGAAAGCCGCGTTGAGGCCTGGGGCCGAGGTGAAGCTCGGGTCCTCGTACCGGCCCTCCAGGTAGTGGCGCTGGACGGGGTAACCGACCGCGATCGCCAGCAGGAGCGCCGCGGCTCCACCCGCGATAGCCCATTGACCGCCTCTCCGCGGAGTGTGGTTGAGCTTCGTGGCGCTATCCGCCCCAAAGCTCAACCACACCCGGAGGCGGGGGGCCGTTGGCAGCAGGGCGAGGCCGAGGACCAGGGCCGGGGCGAGGTAGCGGAGACCGGACTCGAAGCCACGCGGCATCCCGTCCGGACCCGAGGCCGACGTCGGCGCCACCAGCCACGCCAGCGCCGTCGCCAAACCCACTGCGCCCGCCAGCGCCAGCGTCAAATCGTTCCGTGGTTCCTTTGTCCTGATATCCCGGACAAAAGAACCACGGAACTGGACGACGGCGAGGATCAGGCCGGCCAAGGCGGCGGCGAGCAGGAGCGGCCAGAGGAGCCAGAGGCCGTCGTGGAGACCAGGGAGGAACCAGTCCGACCAGACGCTGCCGTCGCTGAGGTAGCCGAGGACGGAGTGGGCTTCGCGGCCGCCGAGGGCCTGCTGGGGCGCGGGCAGATCGATCGGACCGAGGTGGCGGATCCAAGGGAGCGGATTGCCGCTGTGGGCGAGGTTGCGGAGGTACCAGTAGCCGCCGCCGGCCAGTGCGGCCAAGGCCGCGGCGCCAACCGCGCGGCCTTTTAGGCCGCGCGGCGCGATAAGACCAACGCCGAACACCAGCACCGCCGCCGGCAGGAGGAAGTTGAGCTTCGTCCCCGCCGCCAGCCCCGCGCACAAACCGACCACGAGATACGACCCGAACGCAGTTGTCCCCGGTATGCGGGGATAAGTGCGTTCGGCTGCCGAACCCTCCCAGGCGTTGAGCGCGATCGCCACCGCGCTCAGCAGAAAGAAGATCCCGACGATGTCGTTCCTCGCCTCCCCCGCCTGGTCCGCCAGCGCCGGAACGCTGAGCGCGATGGCGCCAAGGGCCAGCGACCACGGCGCCACTCGATAGGGGCGCCCGATACACCAACACGCGACCAAACACCCCACGAACCAGCCGATGTTGAGCAGCGGCGATAGCACGTCCCGGCCGAACGCCAGCATCCCGGCCGCGTGGAAGATTTCTCCGTTCGCTGGGTAGAACCAGGCCAGGAACTGCGGAGCGATGAAGAGCAGATTCCACGTGTCGCCGCTCTGATAGAACCCCGCCGCGAACGGCCCGTGGTACCAGGTGCTGTCGAACCCGGTCATCCCCGTCGAAAGCTTCGACTTCGCTTCCCAGGCAAAGAGAGCGACCGCGATCCCGGCAACAACAAACGCAATCGCCGCCGGGAGGGGGGTCATCCGCACCCTTACCTGCGAAGTAGGGTGCGGATGACCCCCCTCCCCCTCGGACCGCGGCAAGAACCTCCAAAGACCGAGCCCCGCTGCACCAACGAGCACCAAGTACGGCACCGGCTCCCACAGGCCGAAGCTCCCGAGCAGCTCCGCGCCCCAAATCAGCAACGCCAGCGCCACCACCGCGCTAGCCAGATACGCCGGCGCCCCCTCGAACCGCGGCAACAGCCTCCTGCGCACCGCGTCCCCGCCCAGCCAGGCGAACCCGCCCAGCAGCAGCACCTCTAGAACGCCCAGCAGGTACCGCCCCGATCCGAGCATCCGGCGCTAGCGGCCCCGCCGCAGCAGCAGGCGGCTCATCTGCTCGAGCTCGGCGACGCGAAGCAGCTTCGCCACCGAGAGGTAGACGGCGAGGCCCGCGGCCAGCCCGCCACTCATCGAGGCGATCTGCCCCAGGAGCCCGCGCCCGAGCAGTTCGTCGAGGACGTCCCAGACGATCCAACTGATCGCCGCCAACCCGGCGGCGGCGATCGAGATCCGCACCGCGGCCGAGATCAGGCGCCCGAGCTCGAGGCCGTGGAGGATCCGCCGCAGGATCACCCCCTGGGCGACGACGCTGGCGGCGGTCGCAAGCGCCGTCGAGGCGACGATGCCGCCGACGCCGAGGTGGTAGAGGGCGAGCGCCGCGAGCGCGGTGACAGCGAGGTTGGCGGCCGAGATCCAGGTCGGGATCCACGGCTTCTGGAGGCTGAAGAAGGTCCGCGTCAGCAACAGGAAGAGGCCGTTGGTCGGCAGCGAGAAGGCGAACCAGAAGAGAGCGGTGGCGACGATTTCGGTTTCGTGCGAGTCGAACGCGCCGCGCTGGTAGATCAGCCGGATCATCGGGTCGGCGAGGACGAGGATCGCCGCCGCCGCCGGCACCAGGACGAAGAGGATCTGCCGCATCCCGTTCGCCATCGTCGCCCGCAGGTCGTCGATCGCTCCGGCGCTGGCAAAGCGCGCCAGAGTCGGGAACAGCACCGTCGCGATCGCCACCGAGAAGATCCCCTGCGGCAGCTGGTAGATGCGGAAGGCTTTGTCAATCGCCGCCGGTGCCTCCTCGGAGACGAGGCTGCCGAAGAAGCTGTTGATCAGGAGGTTGAAGTTGATCAACCCGAGGCTGATCGTCACCGGCAACATCAGGACAAGGACCCGCCGCACCCCCGGGTGGCGCCAGTCGAAGCTGAACTTGAACCGAAACGGGGTGTTGCGCAGATCCCAGGCCGGGATCAGCAGCTGCACCGCGGTGCCGACGAGGATGCCGATCGCGTAGGCGTAGATGCGGTCCTGTCCCTCGAACATCGGCTCTAGTACGACGAGGACGAGGATGATCGTCAGGTTCCAGAACAGCGGCGAGATCGCGAAGGCGCCGAAGCGGTCGTAGCTGTTGAGGATGCCGACGACGATGCCGCTGACCCCAAGCAGGACAAGGATCGGGAACAGCACCTGCGAGAGCGAGACGGTGAGGTCGAGGATCTCCCCTTCGAAGCCGGGGGCGAAGAGCGGCATCAGCACCGGCGCCAGCAAGACGAAGAGCGCAGTGATCGCCCCCAGCACCATCGTCACCAGCAGCAGCATCGTCGAGGCAAGGCGGAACGCCTCTTTGTAGGCCTTCTTGCCGAGCAGTTCGGTGAAGACGGGGACGAAGGCGGGCTGCAGGGCGGCGTCGGCGAAAAGAGCCCGGATCAGGTTCGGCACCTGGAAGGCGATCGTGAACGCGGACATCGGGCCGCTGATCCCGTAGTAGCCGGCGGCGACGACTTCGCGCGCGAGCCCGGCGACGCGCGAGGCCGCAGTGGCGATCGAGAAGAAGGCGGTCGAGCGGGCGAGGCGCCCCGCCTGTTTGCCCGGCGCCGGCTCGGCGCCGAATTCCTCCCCCGGGTCGAACCCCTCCGCCTCGCGAACGCCGACGTCGGAGCGCATCTCTGCCTCCTCGGCATTGATGGCCCTCTCGTCGGGGTTCGGGGTGTCAGGCGCCCTGGGCGTCTCCAAGCTTCGTCTCAATCGCTATAGTCAGCGGCCGCCCGGAGCCGGCACGGCGCCCGCTCGGGAACTTGACATGGCCAACATAGCCTCACAGAAGAAGCGGATACTGCGCAGCGAGCGTGAGCGGACGGAGAACCGTCTGCTGACCAGCTCTGTAAAGACCCACTTCCGCCGCCTCGAAAGCGCGGTGGAGGCAGGCGACGCCGATAACGTCGCCAGCGAGCAGCGCACCCTCGTCTCGAAGATCGACAAGGCGATCCAGAAGGGTGCACTCCACAAGAACACCGGCGCACGCAAGAAGGCAAAAGCCGCCCGCATCGCCTCCGGTTCGGCTTCCTAAGCCGCGCCCGCAGCAGCTTTCCGCAGCGCGATCGTTAGCGCCAGCTCGTCGCCGTAGTCGGCGCCGCCCCGGCACCAGAGCTCGAGGTCGGCGAGCGTCTCCATCGCCGCGCGCAGGCTGGCGAGATCAGTCCCGCCCAGGCGGCGCACCAGCTGCTTGGCTGCGTAGGGGTGCATCTTCAGTGACGACTCGACCTGGTTCGGGGGAATTCCCTCCTCCAGTTGCGCGGCCGCCGCGCAGGCGCTGCGCAGACGCGAGGCGAGGCCGTAGATCAATCCGGTGACGTTCTCGCCCTGGCCGATCAAGCGCTCGCCGATCCGGAGCGCAGTTGCGGTGTCCCCTTCGATCAGCGCGTCGGAGAGCGACCAGACGGCGGCTTCGGAAGTGTCGGTGATCATCTCTTCGAGGTCCGCAGCGGTGACGCCCCCTCCCTCACCGGCCCAGAGCGCCAGGCGCTCGAGCTCGTTGCGCAGCCGTACCGGGTTTGCCCCCATCCGATCGACCAGCATCCGCGCCGCCGCCGGCTCCAGGCGCAGACCAAGGCGCTGCGCCTCGGCAACCAGGACCCGCGGCATGTCCCGCGCCTTTGGCGCCTCGAATTCGTGCACCTCGCCGCCGGCCCCCTTGACCGCTTTCAGCAGCTTCGCCGCCGGCTTGTCGCGGCAGATCAGGACAAGGGTCAGGTCTGGGGGCAGCTCCGCCAGGGCTGCGGCCACCGCCTCCAGCTGTTTGTCGCGCCAGCGCTCGATCCCGTCGGCAAGCAGGTAGCGACGTGAATCCATCAGCGACATCGCCGGGATCGCTCCCAGTAGCGCCTCGTGATCCGGCATCCCCCTGCCCTCGCCGGGCTCGAAGACCTCCAGGGCCGCGGTGCCGCCCTCGCGTTCGGCCCTGGCCCGCAGGCGGGCTCGAGTAGCGTCAATTTTCGCCGTGTCACTGCCGGCGATCAGGTACAGCGGCTGCATCTCCTCGGCCATAGGCCGAGTCTAGATATCGGCCCGGCTCTGCCGACCGCTGACTACTTCGTGTGCCCGAGGGCTTTGCCGTTGCCGTTATCCGAGCCGGTGGTCGTGCTCGGCGGCGGGGTCGAGCTGGTACTCGCAGGCGGGGGTTCAACCGTCGCCGACGACTTTGACGAGGCTTCGACCCCGCGATCGCTGGCATGGGCAGCCGCGGCGCTGGAGGAGGAGTTGCCGGGAGCGGCAGGGGCCGGCGGGTCCGGCGAGGCGGGTCGAGCCGGGGTGGGTGCGGGTTTGGGCGCAGGGCCCGAGGACCCGGCGCCGGGCTCGTTGACCGTCGTCGAATCCGGGGCCGCTGCGGGACCGGGCGAGGAACCGGCGGCAGCGGGTGCTGGCTGGGGAGTGGACGTCGCGGCCGGTTGGGTGCCCGTACCGCCTTCACTCGGAGCGGGAGCCGCCGGTGCCGGTGCTCCGCCGGGGGTCGAGCCGCCATCGTTGTCTGGTCCTGGGCTGCCTGAGGAAGCGCCTGCGCCGCCGTCGCTCCCGGCGTCAGATCGCTGACGCGATCCCGCCGGGATGAAGCCGACCGGGCTGTGATCCAGCGCCACCGCCTCGGCGACCGCGTTCCCCCTCGCAGGCTCGCTCGGCAACGGCGCCGGCGAGAGCACGTGGAAGCTGATCTGGGCGAAGATCGCAACCAGCGCCAGGCCGGCGGCCGCGGTTAAGCCGAGAAAGGCAAAGGCGGTGGTGCGCATCCGTTCCGGCAAGCCGGTGCCAGCGAGGCTGGGCAGGTGAAACGCCCGCGAAGTTCTGATCTTCAGGTTGGAGAGCACCAGTTCGTGCATCGACAGGTGGGCAGGCGCCGCGAGCTATTGGATTGGTTTCCTCAAGTTTCGATTCGATCATCCGTCCAAGCGAAACGAGTGCCGGTAGACGTCGATAACCACGGTGCCGTCCTCGTCGGTGCGAAGGGTCGGCACCCGGTGTCGCTCCAGGGTCGCCAGCGTCCCCGCCGTTGGGTGACCGTAGGGGTTGCCATCGCCGACCGAGATCACCGCCAGCTGCGGCCGCGTGCGTTCGAGCAGCGCGGCGAGACCGGCGTCATCGCTGCCGTGGTGGGCGACCTTGAGGACGTCGACGGGGCCCGGGTCCAGCGGCACTGCCTCGGCCTCAGCGTCGGCGGTCAGCAGCATCGAGAACTCGCCCCAGCGCGCCTCGATCACCAGCGCCAGCTGGTTCGGGTCCGCGATGGTCCCGGGAGCCGCCGCTAGGTCCGGGGGCGGCCAGAGGACCTGCAACCGGAGCGGGCCGCTTCGCATCTCACGGCCCGCCGCGACACGTTCCACCGTCGCACCCGCCGCTCTCGCCCGAGCGACCAAGTCGCGGCCAGCGCGCGCGATCAGCAGCCGATCGACCGGCATCGACCCGAGCAGCTCTTCGACTCCGCCGGCGTGGTCGGACTGATCGTGGGTCACCACCGCCGCGCCGAGGCGCTCCACCCCGGCCTGCTCGAGCTTGCGTTCGAGCCCCGCCCTCGGCGGGCCGCCATCAACGAGCACCGCTGGCGCCGCGGCGGACTGGAAGAGGATCGCGTCGCCTTGGCCGACGTCGAGCACCTCGACTCTCAGCCCATGGGTCGGCGCCGCCGTCGCGCCGCCCTCCCCGATCCCACGCGGCAGCGGTAACCAGAGGGCGAGCGCCGCGGCGGAGAGAGCCAGACACTGCCGCGGCCACCGACGCCAGGCCAGGATCCCGAGACCCAGCGCGAGGTAGGCAGCGGTGAGCCCCCGACCGTCGAGGTGAACCTGGACCTCCGCCCAGTCCGGCGTCGCGCACCAGGAGGCGACCTCTGCGATGTAGGCGAGGAGAAGTGCGTTGAGCCCGTTCAAGGGCTCCAGCGGCACTCCTGGCACCTGAGCCAACCCGGCAGCGCACATCCCGAGCCACATCGCCGGGGCCACCGCCGGCAGCGCGAGCACGTTGGCGACCATGGTGGTCGTCGAAAGGGTTTCGAAGTGGAAGGCGATCAGCGGCGCCGTCGCGAGCGTCGCGGCGGTCGTCATCGCGATCCCCTCGGCGAGGGCTCGACGCCAGGAGCCCGATCCGATCCGCGAGGCGATCGCCCGCGCCAGCGGCGCCGCCAGGATCAGGATCCCGAAGACGGCGGCGAAGCTGAGCTGCCAGCCGATATCGGCGGCGATGCCGGGATCGATCGCCAGCGTCAGCGCCGCCGCCACGACCAGCGCGTAGAACCGGGAGCTGCGGCGGCCGGCCAACGTCGCCAGGAGCCCCAGCGCACCCATCACCCCCGCCCGCTGGATCGACGGTCCGGCGCCCGCGACCGGGACGTAGACGGCGATCAGGCCGAGGACCCAGAACAACCGCAGCCGCAGGGAAATCCCGAGAGCTCCGAGGACGGGCATCGCCAGCAACGCCAGCAGAGTCACGTTCTGCCCGGAGACCGCGAGCAGGTGGCTCAGCCCCGCTCGCCGGAAGTCTTCCTTCGTCCCCTCATCGATCTCCTCGTCCTCGCCGAGGACGAAGCCACGGGCCAGCGACGCCTCCCGTGGTGGCATCCCCTCGCCGAGGCCGTCCGCTGCCCGTTCACGGATCTCGCCGCTCTTGCCGATCGCGACCAGGGTCAGGAGGGCGATCCCCAGCAGGAGCGGCAGCGGCGGCCGGACTCGTCCCACGAAGGATCAGGGCTGCAGCCGCGTCCGCAGCGACTCCATCGTCGCCGGTCCGATGCCAGGCACCTGGTCGAGCTGGTCGATCGAGGAGAGGCCGCCGTGTTCGTCGCGGAACTCGACGATGTCCCCCGCCGTCACCGGCCCGATCCCCTCGATTTCTTCTAGCTGCTCAACGGTCGCCGTGCCGAGGCTGATCGGCCCTTCTTCACCGCCGGCCGCCGTCGTCACGGCGCCTCCACCGGGAATCCGCTCGGGTACCACGATCTGCTGACCGTCAGCCAGGCGAGCGGCGAGGTTGATCGCTTCCAGCTCCGCCCGCGGCGCCGCTCCGCCGGCGCGGCTGACGGCGTCGTCGACGCGGCTTTCCGCCGGCATCGTGTAGACCCCCGGGCGCCGCACCGCGCCGGCGACATGGACGACGAGATCGCCACCGGAGCCGCCGACCGAGAAGCTCGCTTCCTTCCCCCCGCCCGAGGCTGCCGCGAACGATGGCTCAGCCGCCTCCTCGCCCCGAATCGCCCGCGCTCCGACCAACAGCAGCGCCACGGCCACCGCCGCGTAGACGACCATCTGACTCCGACTCATCTCCGGCACCCGCCGATCGTGAATCGGCCCGGCGCACAGGTGGCGCGCTAGATCAAAAAATTCTCAAGAGAGGGAGTGACGAACTGGCGACTTAGTAGTCGTCGTCATCGTCATAACCCGCGACCTCTGCCAGCTGATCGCTGTAGAGCTCTGCCGCCGAGACCGGCGGCGACTGGATCGAGACGCAGGCGAGCTCGTCGCTGCCCTCGTTACCGATCGAATGCTCGGTCGCGGGTGGGACCAGGATCAGGTCGCCTTCGGTGACCTCCTGGGTGTCGCCGGCGACCGACATCGTGCCGCTGCCGCGGACGACGACGTAGGCCTGCTCGGCCTCGCTCGAGGAGTGCAGCGTCTGCTTCGCCCCACCGGGCACCGTCACCCAGGTGACGGAGAGGTTGCGCGCGCCCATTTCGCCCGCGTCCATGAGCACGTGGGCGCGGAGGCGGTGCCACTCCTCCACCGCCGCGTCTTCCATTCGCCGAACCAGCATTTCGCGGCTTTCTAGCAGAACGACAGTCACCCGCGGAGGGCGCTATCGGACCACCAGGTTGACCAGCTTGCCGGGAACTACAATTTCCTTGACTATTTGTTGGCCGTCGAGATGCTTGGCGACCTTCTCGCTTTCCCGCGCCAGCCGCAGCAGCTCCTCTTCGGGCGCCTCGGCCGGGGCCTCGATCCGGTCACGCAGCTTGCCATTGACCTGGACGACGAGGGTGACGGTGTCGCTGACGAGCAGATCCGGATCCGCCTGCGGCCACGGCTGCTCCCAGACCCGGCCCCCGGCCAACCGCTCGTAGACCTCGCTCCCTAAGTGGGGGGCGAAGGGGAAGATCAACGAGCCCGCGGTCGCGGTCGCGAACCGAACCACGGCATCACCCTCCGCCGTCCCGTAAAGGCCATCCTTGAGCCTGTAAGCATCGTTGACGAGCTCCATCACCGCCGAGATCGCGGTGTTGAACTGGAAGCCGCGCTGGAAGTCCCGGGTCACCTTCTCGATCGCCCAGTGCGCCTTCGCCAAGAGCTCGCGCGCAGCGCCCTCAGCGGCGCTCGGCTCCGCCGGCTCGGTCCGTGCCTCGACCTCCTCGCAGAGGCGCCAAAGCCGTGAGAGGAAGCGATTGACACCCTCAACCCCCTCGTCGGTCCAGTCGCCGCCGCGCTCGGGCGGGCCCATGAAGCAGACGTAGGTACGGGCGGTGTCGGCGCCGTAGCGCTCGACGTAGTCGCCGGGACTGACGGTGTTGCCCTTCGACTTCGACATCTTCGCCCCGTCGCGGGTGATCATCCCCTGGGTGAAGAGGTTGGCGAACGGCTCCTGCACACCGAGGTGGCCGAGGTCGGCCAGCGCCTTAGTGAAGAAGCGGGCGTACATCAGGTGCAGGATCGCGTGCTCGACGCCACCGATGTACTGGTCGACCGGCATCCAGTAGTCACTCGCGGCACGGTCCCAGGCCGCCTCGGCGTTCTGCGCATCGAGGTAGCGGAGGAAGTACCAGGAGGAATCGACGAAGGTGTCCATCGTGTCGGTCTCGCGGCGGGCGGCGGCGGCGCAGCGCGGGCACTCGGTCGCCACCCAGTCCTCGGCCGCCGCCAGCGGGCTCTTGCCCTGCGGCGCGTAGTCCTCGATCTCCGGCAACTCGACCGGCAGCTGCTCGGCGGGCACCGGGACGATCCCGCACGCGTCGCAGTAGACGACCGGGATCGGCGCCCCCCAGTAGCGCTGGCGCGAGACCAACCAGTCACGAAGGCGGTAGTTGACCGCGGGCTTGCCTCGGCCCTCGCCCTCGAGCCAGGCGACGATCTCCTCGTAGGCCTCGCGGTTGTGCTTGCCGTCGAAGCGGCCGGAGCCGGTCATCGGCCCGTCGCCGGAGTAGGGCAGCCCCTGCTCGTCGCGCGCCTGCTCGGGATCTTCGCCCTCGATCACCCGCTCCACCGGCAGCCCGAACTTCTGGGCGAATTCATAGTCGCGCGAGTCGTGCCCCGGCACCGCCATGATCGCGCCGGTCCCATACTCCATCAGCACGTAGTCGGCGACGAACATCGGGATCTCCTCGCCGTTAACCGGGTTGACGACCGAGCGCCCCAGCGGCACTCCCGTCTTCTCGCGATCCTCCGCCCCCCGCTCCTCGGCCGACTCGCGGCCGACCCGGTTGACGTACTCGCGCACCTCCTCCTCGGCGGGCATTCCGGCGACCAGCCGCTCCAGCTCCGGGTGCTCGGGCGCGAGGACGAAGAAGGTGGCCCCGAAGAGGGTGTCGGGACGGGTGGTGAAGACCGGGAAGTCGAGGTCGACCTCCTCGCAGCGGAAGACCACCTCGGCCCCTTCGGAGCGGCCGATCCAGTTGCGCTGCATCGTGATCACGTGCTCGGGCCAGGACTCGAGCAGCTCGAAGTCCTCCAGCAGGCGATCGGCGTAATCGGTGATGCGGAAGAACCACTGCTCGAGGTTGCGTTGGATCACCTCGGTCCCGCAGCGCTCGCAGCGTCCATCGACGACCTGCTCGTTGGCCAGCACCGTGGCGTCTTTCGGGCACCACTGCACCGGCGCCTCGGTTCGGTAGGCGAGACCGCGCTCGAACAGCTGCAGGAAGATCCACTGGGTCCAGCGGTAGTACTCGGGCGTGTGCGTCGCCAGCTCCCGCGACCAGTCGATCGAGATCCCCCACTCGCGGAACTGGCGCTGGAAGGAGGCGATCGAGCGCTCGGTCGCGACACGCGGCGGCTCTCCCGTTTTGATCGCGTTGTTCTCCGCCGGCAGCCCGAAGGAGTCGTAGCCCATCGGGTGGATCACCTGGAAGCCGTGGCGGCGGCGGAAATGAGCGATCGCGTCGCCGACCGCGTAGCACTTGAGGTGTCCGACGTGGGGCTCTCCCGAGGGGTAAGGCAGCATCTCCAGCACGTAGGACTTCGGCTTCTCCTCCTCGAAGCCGGGCTGCCCTGGATTGGCGACCTCCCAGGTGTTCTCCTCGGCCCAGACCGCCTGCCACTTCTGCTCGATCGCTTTTGGCTCGTAACCCGCCATGGAGGCGCGATCTTACGAGGGCAGGGTGCAGCGGCGCGTCAGGCCACCCCTAGAAGGTGAGCGGGCGCAGGCCCGGCGAGAGCACTTCGAGGATCTGCGGCCAGACATAGACCTCGATCGTCGCCGCCACCAACAGGACCGGGATCGCCAGCAGGACGGTGATGAAGGTGGCGGCGAGGAGCTGGTTCCACTCGCCGCGGCGGCTGGCGATCAGCCAAGCAGCGAGCGGAAGGAAGAGCGCAGTCAGCTCCGGCAGCGCGTGCGGGAGGACGCTGAGGATCAGCTCAAAGCGGGTGATCTGCAGCTGATAGGCGATCGTCGAGCCCTGGAAGCCGAGGTAGAGCGCCTGCGTAGAGAGCGAGAAGAGGGTGACGGCGCAGACGAAGAGGATCGCGAACTCGCCGGCCTTGACGTGGATCCAGCGGCTGAGCCCGGTCCGTTCGGCCGCCGCGATCGGCATCGAGGCGCCGGCGATGAACCCCGCGATGCAGGCGGTGCCATGCAGCGCCAGGACGAGCGAGTTGCGCCAGAGGATCGGCAGCAGGTCGTCTGGCGAAGAGGGATAAGTAAGGCCGGCGATGTGAACGGGCGTCAGGTCCGGGGTGAGCAACCCGGCGACGACCCAGGTCGCGGCCAGCAGCGCCAGCGCGATTGCGAGGCTGAGTGCGGCCCAGGCGCCGAGCACGTGCCAGGGGCGGGCGCTCCACATCTCCAGCGTGGCGCGCGTGTCTCGCATGCCGTGGCTGAAGACATGCTGGTTTGCCGCGCTCATCGGTAATGACCTATCGGCAGAGAGCCCCCTCCGGTTGAGACTTGATTTGCCTCGGGTCAGGCTTCGCCGAGCTTGCGCTCGAACTCCTCGGCGAGCGCCGCGAGCTGGGCCAGCTCGACCTTCAGGCCTTTGGCGATCCGCCGCACATTGCCCCAGGTCGGGTTGATCCGGCCCGACTCGATGTGGGAGATCCAGGTCGGGTGAATTTCGGCCCGGTGGCCGAGGGTCTCCTGGCTCAGCTTGCCCTCGGTTCGGAGGCTGCGGATGGCCTTCCCGAGGCCGATCTGGGGGTCGTCGCGGCGCGGCATCTAGCGCAGGGAATTGACCGGCCGCCGCCAGGTCCATAGAGGCGAACTCAAGCTGAGCGAAGGAACCCGCGACATGCGCGTTCCGGTACGGCCGATTACGCCCGGTGACCGGGCAAAAAGAAAGCCCCCCTTCGCAAAGGGAGGCTTCCAAGTGGAGCTGAGGGGGCTCGAACCCCTGACCTCATCGCTGCCAGCGATGCGCTCTTCCAGCTGAGCTACAGCCCCGAATCGGTGCTCCGCCCATTTTAGCCGTGTGGAGTGAAGAAGCAGCATCCGCTGCCTCTATCTCCGTGGCCAGGGCCGGTGTTCTTACAGCTCAGGCGGCGCGCTGCTCGGGACCCGCATCCTCATCGACATCGAGGATCAGGTTGTCCGGAGCGTTGTGGCGAACCCTGAAATCGAGACTGGAGAGCTCTTCGAGCTCGCGCAGCAGGTCGACCGGCTGGTCGAGATTCATCGAAAGAGTCGCCCGGCCCT
>VAYN01000005.1:82582-183714 GCA_005885405.1 Actinomycetota bacterium
CTGAGAGAAGTCGCCGAGCGGGCCGATCTCGAGCTTGACCCGGCCGGCCTGCAAGCTCTCGTCGTCAGCCTCCGCCGGCGAGTCCGCACCGACAGCCAATTCAGCCTCGGTCAGCGCCTGCACCTTCTTGCTCACCTCGACCGCCTCGCGCAGGGCTTTCATCCGGATCCGGGTCGCCTGGCCCCGGGCCTGCGCCTCCAGCTCCTCGAGGCGGACGGTGATCGCGTCGAGCGAGGCGATGCTGCGGTCGTGGCACTCGTTCGCCTCGCGCAGGCGCTGGTCGAGGACCCTGATCTCCCGCTCGCGCTCGAGCACCATTCCGGAGAGCGTCGTGCTCTCCCGTTCCAGCTCGGTGATCGTCTGGCGCTGCGCGTCGGTGTTCAGCTGCAGACCGTGGATGCGCGCGTCGCGCATCGAGATCGCATCCTCCACCTCCGCGCGCCGATACCCAAGCAGCGCCCGCTTGAACCCATTCATGGACGGGCACCGTAATCCGGCGCTCGGACGGTATTTGTGCTGGCGGCTTCGGGCGCTTCCGGCGCCTCGAGATCGAGCTCCAGGCGGGGCGCGTCGCGCCACAGCTCCTCAAGCCCGTAGCGCTGCCGCGCCTCTGGGGTGAAGACGTGGAGGACGCAGTCGAGGTAGTCGAGGATCGTCCACCCCGCTTCGCCGCCGCCGTCTACTCCGCCAGGCAGCAGGCCGGCGTCGCGCTTTACCTGGACCCGCACCTCGTCGACGATCGCCCGCGCCTGGCGCTCGTTGCGCGCCGTGCAGATGACCAGGAAGTCGGTGTAGGCGACAAGCTCGCGCATCCCCAGCACGACCAGGTCCTCGGCTTTTTTCGAGTCGGCGATCGCCGCCAGGCGACGTGCCAGCTCCTCTGACTGCGCCTCCCTCACCGGTAGATCCCCCTCTCTTCGATCATCTCAGCGACGGCATCGGGGACGAGGTAGCGCAGCGGCCGTCCCTGGCCGGCGCGCTCGCGCACGGTCGAGGAGGAAACCCCGAACTGCGGCATCTCCAGCATCGTCGCCCGCCCCTCGCAGCCGAGACTGCGCATCGTCGCCGCCACCTCGGCGTCGGAGACGCCGGCGCGCCGGGCCACAGCGATGTTCGCCAGCTCGACAACCCGCTCCGGCTGCCGCCAGCTCTCCAGGCCTACCGCAGCATCCGCCCCCATCACGAACACCAGCTCCCTGTCGGCCCGTTCCTCTGCAAGTGCCTCCAAGGTCTCATACGTGTAGGACGGCCCCTCGCGCTCGACCTCCAGGGCCGAGACCGAGAAGCGGTCGTCGTCCGCGGCCGCCAGCTCGGTCATCTCCATCCGCACTTCGCGACCCGGGTCCTCGGCGATCCGCTTGTGCGGGGCGTTGCCGGTGGGAACCAGGATCACTTCTTCCAGCCCGAGCTGCCAGGCAGCCTCCTGGGCAAGCGCCAGGTGACCGAGGTGCGGGGGGTTGAAGGCCGACCCCAGCACGCCGATCGCGGCGCCACCGGCGCTACTCACGCACCTGGCCGTCGCCGTGGGCGACGTACTTGAAGGTCGTCAGCTCGCGCATCCCGATTGGGCCGCGGGCGTGCAGCTTCTGGGTGGAGTTTCCGATCTCCGCCCCCATCCCGTACTCGAAGCCGTCGGTGAAGCGGGTCGAGGCGTTGACGTAGACGGCGGCGGCGTCGACGCCGCTGACGAAGGCGTCTGCCGCCTCCCCGGAAGAGGTGACGATTGCCTCCGAGTGGCCGGTGCCGTGCGCGTTGACATGGTCGACCGCGTCCTCAACCGAGTCGACGACGGCGACCGCCATCTTCAGGCCGAGGTACTCGTTATCCCAATCCTCATCGACCGCCTCCCCCACCGCAACCGAGCCGGCGGCGGCGCGGATCCGCTCGTCCCCGACCAGCTCGACGCCGGCGTCGGCGAGGTCGGCGAGCACGGCCGGGGCGAAGCGATCGGCGATCGCGGCATCGATCAGCAGCGTCTCGGCGGCGTTGCAGACACCGGGCCGCTGCACCTTGGCGTTGACGGCGATCCGGCGCGCCATCTCCGGGTCGGCGTCGGCGTGGACGTAGACGTGGCAGTTGCCGGCCGCCGCGTACATCACCGGCACCGTCGCCACCTTCTTGATCGCCGCCTTCAGGCCTTCGCCGCCGCGGGGGATCAGTAAGTCGACCAGACCCTCCTGCGTCGCCAGCTCGGCCAGCTCCTCGTGGCCGCCGCCGCCGAGCGAGAGAACAGCGTCCTCCGGCAGGCCGGCCTCGGCCAGCGCCTCGCGCACGACGGCCGCCAACGCCGCGTTGGAGCGCTCCGCGTAGCTAGAGCCGCGGAGGACGATCGCGTTGCCGCTCTTGATCGTCAGCGCCGCGCAATCGATGGTCACGTTCGGGCGCGCCTCGTAGACGACGGCGACGACTCCCAGCGGCACCCGCACCTTGCGCAGGTCGAGGCCGCTATCCAGCCTTTTGCGTTCCAGCTCCTCGCCGACCGGGTCTTCAAGCGCGGCGACGACCCGCACGCCCTCGGCCATCGCCGACACCCGCTCGGGCGTCAGCGCCAGTCGGTCGCGCAGCGCCTCGGTGAGCCCGACAGCGCGCTCGTCGGCGAGGTCGCCGGCGTTCGCCTCGAGGATCGCCTCGCTGCGCTCTTCAAGCAGCCGCGCGGTGGCCTCGAGCGCAGCGTTCTTCGCCTCGGTCGAAGCGGTGGCAAGCCGCCGGGCCGCGCGCTTGGCAGCAGCGCAGCTCTCGGCAACGGTGGTCTCGGTCACAGCCATCGGATAAGGGTAGCTGGGGCCTAGAGCAGGACGAAGCGGTCGCGGTGGACGACCTCCGCGGGGGCATGGGGCAGCAGCTCGCGAACCTGCTCCGTCTTCATCCCTTTGACGCGGATCAGCTCCCGCGAGGAGTAGTCGCTGATGCCCTTGCCGATCTCGCCGTCGCTTCCGACCACGGAGACCGCGTCACCCGCCTCGAAGGGCCCGTGCAGGTCGGACACCCCCACCGGCAGCAGGCTGGAACCGCTGTCGCGCAGGGCCCGAGCAGCGCCATCGTCGACTTCGACCTTTCCGCGGATCGGCTTCCCGTATTTCAGCCAGAGCTTGAAACTCGACTCCTTGCCCGTCTGGGCGAGGAAGTGCGTACCACCCTCGTCCCCCCTTGCCGCAGCGAACAGCGTGCCTGCTTCGGTCCCATTGCAGATCGTCACCGGAATCCCCGACTCGCTCGCCATCTCCGCTGCCGCGACCTTGCTGCGCATGCCACCAGAGCCGAAGGCTGAGGTCCGGTCTCCAATCGCCAAGCCGCGAAGATCGGAGCGCGCGGCCACCTCGCTGATCAGCTCCGGATCCGGATCGAGGTCCGGGTCCCGGGCGTAGAGTCCGTCGACGTTCGTAAGCAGCACCAGCAGCCGGGCTTCCAGCAGGATCGCCACCTGGGCCGCGAGGAAGTCGTTGTCGCCGAAGGTGATCTCGTCGGTGGCGGTGGTGTCGTTCTCGTTGACGACCGGGACCACCCCCCACGCCAGCAGTCGGCGCAGCGTCTGGCGCGCGTTCACGTAGTTGGTGTGAGAGCCGATGTCGGCCGCCGTCAGCAGTACCTGGGCGGCGCGAGTGCCGTTGCCGGAGAGGCGGGTCTCGTAGGCGCGGAAGAGGTCGCCTTGGCCTACCGCCGAGGACGCCTGCAGCTCGTCCATCGCCCGCGGCCGCGCCGGCAGCTCCATCAGCCGCATGCCGCGGGCGATCGCGCCGGAGGTGACCATGACGACGCGCTCTCCCTCCTGCTCCAGCTGCGCGACCTGCTCGCAGACGGAGTCGAGCACGTCCGTGCGCAGCTCGCCGTCGTCGGCGGCGACAATCGAGGATCCGAGCTTGACGACCAGGGTCATGGCCGTGAAAGTAGCCGAGATGGGGTCCGCAATCGGTTGGGGCGCGCTCGCCGCAAGCTCCCTCGTCATCGGCGCCGCCCTCAGCTTCGCCCGCGAGTGGTCGATGCGGCAGGTCGGCTACGTCCTCGCCTTCGGCGCCGGGGCGCTGATCAGCGCCGTCAGCTTCGAGCTCGCGGCCGAGGGGATCGAGGTGGGTGGGGCGCCAATCACTGGTCTCGGTCTGGGCGTCGGCGCTGTCACCTATTTCCTCCTCGATGGTCTGATCGCCCGCCGCCACTCGACCGGCCGCGGCCGCAAGGGCCGGACGGAGGGAGACGGGAGCGGCACGGCGCTAGCGCTCGGCGCCTTCCTCGACGGCATCCCCGAGCAGCTCGTACTAGGGATCAACATCGCCGCCGGCGGCGGCGTCGGGGTCTCGCTGCTGGTCGCGATCTTCGTCTCCAACCTCCCCGAGGCCCTGGGCTCGGCCGACGACATGGCAAAGCAGGGCAAACCGCGCGAGCGGATCCTCCGCCTTTGGCTCCTCGTCGCCGCGATCTGCGCGCTGGCGAGCCTCGTCGGCTACCTTCTCGCCGATGCGGTCCGCGGCAACGCCAAGGCGGCGATCGACGGCTTCGCAGCCGGGGCGCTGCTGGTGATGCTGATCGACTCGATGATCCCCGACGCCCGCAAAGACGCCGGCCGCGGTGCCGGCCTAGTCACGGTCCTCGGCTTCGCCGTCGCGGCGGGCCTTTCGAGTCTCAGCTAGATGTGCAACTCGAACTCGTGCTCGCCGACTCGGACGTCGTCACCGGGTTCGAAGCCGGCGCGGTCTAGCGCGGCGAGGACGCCCATCTCCTTCAGGCGCTGCTCGAGGTAGGCGAGCGCTTCTTCGTTTTTGGTGTCGTGGCGTTCGAACAGCATCTCGACGCCGCGACCGAGGATGCGGAAGCCGCCGTCGGCCTCGCGCTCGACCCAATAGCCGCCCTCTCCGGCCGGCCGGTAGACCCGGTGCTCGACCTCGAATTCGCCGTCGCCTGGATCGGCGCCAGGCGCGGGTGACGGCGGCTGGAGCTCGGACAGCTGGGCGAGGATCCGCCCTCGCAGCTCGTCCAGTCCCTCCCCCGTCGCCGCGGAGACGGCAAGCACTCCGAGCGCCCGCGCTCCGACCCGCTGCTGCCACTCCCCCACCGCCGCCTCGACGTCCTCTGCCGGCAGCAGGTCGCGCTTGCTGAGGAGGACCAGCTCCGGCAGCGCCTCGAGGCCTGCACCGTGGGCCGCAAGCTCGCCGCGAACGGTCTCGTAATTGGCGACGGGGTCGCCTTCGATCGGCGCCACGTCGACGAGGTGGACCAGCATCGAGCAGCGCTCGACGTGGGCGAGGAATTCGTGGCCGAGGCCGGCCCCCGCCGCGGCGCCTTCGATCAGGCCCGGGATGTCGGCGACGATCGCCTGGCGGTCCTCTCCCTCGATCGTTCCCAGGACCGGCGAGAGAGTCGTGAACGGATAGTCGGCGACTTTCGGCGCCGCCCTCGTCAGCCGGCCGAGCAGCGAGGACTTGCCGGCGTTCGGGAGGCCGACCAGACCGACGTCGGCGAGCAGTTTCAACCGCAGCTCGATCCAGTCGGCTTCAGCCGCCGTGCCTTTCTCGGCAAAGCGAGGCGCCTGCCGGGTCGAGCTGGTGAAGCGTCGGTTCCCGTGCCCGCCGCGACCGCCGCGCGCCACCACCGCCCGCTGTCCCGCCGCCACAAGATCGATTGAGCTGCCGTCGACCGCCGTCGCCTGCGTGCCCGGCGGCACCGGGATCTCCCTGTCCTCCCCCCGCGCCCCCTGTCGGTTCGACCCTTCCCCATGACGCCCTCGCTGCGCCCGGAAGTGCTTGCTCCCTCTCAAGGCCCCGAGGTCGCGCCGCGAAGCGTCGCAGACGAGGACCACGTCGCCGCCGTGCCCGCCGTCACCGCCATCGGGTCCGCCGCGAGGGACATGGGCCTCGCGCCGAAATGAGATCGAGCCGTCACCACCGGCACCGCCCTCAACCCAGATTTTCGCCTTGTCGTACACCGGGAGAGCATCCCGGATTTCAGGATTGAGCGAGGAGCGCGAAAATCATTCCGGCAAACCCCAAGAGGAGCGTGACGATCATCCCGGCGAAGAGCTGAGAGGTCATCCGCTGCAGCGCTGCGATCTGACCACCCAGCTCCGTTCGAACCGCCTGGAATTCGCTTTTCATCTCAGAGCGCACAGCGCGGAATTCGTTTTTCATCTCGGCCCGCACAGCCTGAAATTCGCCCTTCATCTCCGCGCGGATCGCTGCGCGCCAACATTGCGACGGAAGTGGAAAAAACCCGAGGGAGGGCGTACGCCCTCCCTCGGGTAAGTCCTACCTGACGGTGATCTTCGACTTTGCCGCCTTACCGGCGGTGCCCTTGACCTGGAAGGTCAGCTTGTCGGTCCCCTCGTCGGCGGCCGGCTTCACCTTGACCTTCAGCGTCAGCGTCTTCTTCGCCCCGCCTTTAAGGCCGAGCTTCTTGCACTTCGGCGCCTTCAGGTCGTCCTTGGCCGCCTTCGGCAGCTTCACGCAAAGCTTCGCGTTCTTCGGCTTCAGGTCGCCCTGATTAACGGCCTTGACCTTGAAGGTGACGAGGTCGCCGGCGTCAGCCTTGGCCTTCTTCTTGGTCGTCACCTTGAATTTCGAAGCCTTGACATTCATTACCGCGCTGACCTGGGCAGCCGAACCCACGGGGTTGGAGCCCGTGACCGTGCAGCTGTACTGGCCCGCTGCTTGCGCGGCCAACGTCGGGGCCGTGGCACCGGTGATCGGCGCGCCGTTGCGGAGCCACTGGTAGGCAAACGCGTTGGGAGCCTGGTAGACGTTGCCCCCGACCGCGTCGGCGCCCCAACTCCCGCTAGAGCAGGTCAGCTCAGCGCGATTGCCCGGACTACGGGTGATCGCGGGAGCGCCAGTCCCGGCTGGACTCTTGACGATCACTGGATCTTGAGGGCCTTTCACCGGCGCCGCCGGAGACGGCGTTATCGAGCCACCCCCGCCGCTAAGGCGAACAAAGCCGATGGCGCCGGCGTTTTCGCCGTCGCCGCTGTCGTAGTTGCCCCAGTAGACGGTCCCATTCGCCGGGTCCAGCGCAAGGCCGTAGGCGCTGCGGATGTCGGCGCCGGTGAGGTTGACGGTGCCGCCCGATCCACCGTTGACGCTGACGTAGTTGAGATCGTCCCCTTCGGTCCAGTAGAGCCTGCCAGCGGCTGAATCGACCGTGAAGCCGTTGACGCCACCGAGCGTGGGAGCGCCGGAGAGATCCAGGGTGCCGCCGCCGCTGCCGTTGACGTTGGCGAACGCGATGGTGTCCGTCGTGCCAATTTCGTCGTACCAGAAGAGTTTGCCGGTCGCCGGGTCAAAGCCAAGCCGATACGGACTATCGAACGCGGGGGCGCCTGCGGTGTTCAGCTGTCCGCCGCCGCTGCCGTCTAGACGCGCGAAGCCGATCGAGCCGTTGCCCGGGCCATCCGTGTTGAGCCAGTAGATCAGCCGGTTGACCGGGTCGACAGCGACTCCCATCGGTTCATCCACCGGGGCCCCAGTCGTGTTCAGCACTCCACCGCCGCTGCCGTTGATATTGGCCCAGATGATCTGGCCTTTTTTGTCGAGGCCGCTTTCGTAGCCGGCGACGAAGATGCGCCCGGTGACCGAGTCGTAGGCCATCCCTTCCGGCCCCGCCAGGTCGACGCCGCTGAGGTTGAGCGCGCCACCCCCAGCACCGCTGATGTCGGAATAGCCGATGCTCTCGGGTTCACCTGAATAGTTGTCCCAGAAAACGGTTTCGGTGGCTTGGGCGCGGCTGACTAGCGCCAGCATCGCGAGGAGGACGAGGACGATCGACGCGGAGACCGTGAAGAACCGGCCCCTGCGCTCAGTGGCGAGCGACAATGGAGTTCCTTTCTTAGTCCTGGAGGACGCTGATCGTACGACCCTTGCGGGACGGCTTGAACTCCACCACCCCTTCACGGGTCGCAAAGATCGTGTGATCGCGGCCGATGCCGACGCCATCGCCGGGCCAGAAGCGGGTGCCACGCTGGCGGACGATGATCTCGCCGCCGCTGACGCGCTGGCCGGCGAAGACCTTGACGCCGAGCATGTTCGGGTTAGATTCGCGGCCATTACGGCTAGAGCCGAGGCCTTTCTTATGCGCCATGCCTAGCCTTTCCCTTTCAGTTTCGTGACCTCGAGCCTGGTCAACTCCGAACGGTGGCCGGCACGGCGGCGGTAGCCCTTCTTCGCCTTGTATTTGAAGACTTTGATCTTGGGCCCGCGCAGGTGCTCGGTGACTTTCGCCTCGACTTTGACTTTCTCCAAGTCTTTGCCGCCGGCGAGGACGTCGTCGCCGCGGAAGAGGACCGGGCGGAGGTTGACTTTGTCTCCCTCCTTAGCGTCTAGCCGGTCGACGAGCAGGGACGAACCCTCCTCGACTTTGTACTGCTTGCCACCGCTCTCTATGACTGCGTAAGTGCTCATTCGTCCTTGCTGCCTTGTTTGGCGCGCGAACGCCCACGACCACCCCGGCGGCCACGGCTGCGTTTGCGCGAAGAGTCGGAGGATTCTAGCTGGGAGCCGTTCTCCTCGCCTCCTCCGGACCCGTTGGGGGAATCTCCCCCCAGCAGCGAGGCGATCGCCGCCGAACGCTCGACCTCGTCGATCCGCACCAGCTTGCGCTCGCCGACGAAGCGGCCGCCGCCGGTGACGCTGACGATGTAGGAGTCGATCCGGGCGACGGCGTCGTCGGCGTTGTACATGTGGGGCTCGTCGATCTTGACCAGCACCTCCTCGCCGACTTTGAACGGCAGCGCCCGCTCCTCGATCTCGCTGCGGCTGCCGGACTCGATCAGCTCGAAGGTGTCGATCGGCAGCGCCTCGCCGCCCTCGAAGTGGAACCGCTTGCCGGTTTCCTCCTCGAGCTCGGTCAGACCGCTGTCGGGATCGGTCAGCTCGTGGGCGACTTTCGGGTTGACGCGCAGCAGGAAGGCCTCGGCGTCCGCCTTCTCGGCGGCGATGTCGCGCATCCTCGTCAGCCCTTCCAATGCGACGGTCTCGGCCGAGAGGACGACCCCCTCCCCGTGACAGGTGGGGCAGGGCGCCGTCAGGATCTCCCGCACCCCGTCAGTGACGTTCTGGCGGGTCATCTCGACCAGGCCCAGCGGTGAGACCTCGACCACGTAGCTCTTCGACTTGTCGGTGTCGAGCGCTTTGCGCATCGTTTTCAGGACCTTGTCGCGGTTGCTGGCCCGGGCCATGTCGATGAAGTCGATGACGATGATGCCGCCGATGTCGCGCAGCCGCAGCTGCCGCACCGCCTCCTCGGCCGCCTCGGTGTTGACTTTGGTGATCGTCTCCTCGAGGCCGCCTTTGCCGCGGCCGGTGAAGGAGCCGCTGTTGACGTCGATCACCGTCAGCGCCTCGGCGTAGTCAATGATCAGGTAGCCGCCGGAAGGCAGGTCGACGCGCCGGTTCAGGGTCGACTCGATCGCCTCGTTGACCTTCCATTTTTCGAACAGCGGCTTCGTGCCCTCGTAGAGCTCCACCCCGTCGACCAGCTCGGGGGCGGTGCGCTGGAAGAAGCTCGTCACCCGCTCGAACTGCTTCGGCGAGTCGATCACGGCCTTTTCGAACTCGTTGAGGAAGACGTCGCGCAGCACGCGGACCGAGAGGTCGGCCTCCTGGAAGACCAGGGACGGCGCCTTGGTCGACTCAGCCCGCCGCACCAGCACCTCGTTCAGCTTCTGCAGGTAGCCGATCTCGCGCACGAAGTCGGCTTTTTTCGCCCCGTGGGCGGCGGTGCGGACGATCAGCCCGCCCGGGCCTTTATAGGTGCGGTCGACCATCTTCCGCAGGCGGTCGCGCTCTTTGTCGGAGAGCCGGCGGCTGACGCCGACCCCGCTCCCCTGCGGCGCGTAGACGAGGTAGCGACCGGCGATCGAGAGGTTCATCGAGAGCCTCGCGCCCTTCGTCTTCAGCGGGTCCTTGACGACGGCGACCAGGATCTCCTGGCCCGGCTTGATCAGCTCGTTGATGCGCCGGCCGCTGCCGCGGCCGCGCTTCGGCGCCTGTTCTCCGTTGGGGAGGACGATCTCGTCGACGTGGAGGAAGCCGTTTCGCTCGAGGCCGATGTCGACGAAGGCGGCCTCCATACCGGGAAGGACGTTGTCGACCTTCCCCTTGTAGATGTTGCCGACGATCGAACGTCGGCCCCGCCGCTCTATGTAGAGCTCGGCCACATCGCGTTTGCCGCCCTTCTGCTTTGCCTCGAGGACGGCCACTCGGGTCTCGCCGCGCTCGGCGGAGACCAAAATCGTTTTTTTCATTTGTAAGTCAGCTCAGTTCGGTTAGGTACGCATCGCCGGATCTCTTTCCAGAGATCACCAGGCGAACCTTCCCTTCTGGCTGAGATGCGCTTGGACGTTGATGCTCTGAAGAACTCCGATCGCCAGAAACGTAGCGAGGACGGAGGACCCTCCGTAGCTCATCAACGGCAGGGGAATCCCGGTGATCGGCATGATCCCGAGGTTCATCCCCACGTTGACGAAGGTCTGGAACAGCAGCGCGACGGCGATGCCGCCGGCTACCAGGGTTCCGTATGAGTTCTTCGAGAGCGTCGTTATCCGCAGCGCCCGCCAGAAGAGCAGGGCGTAAAGGGATAGGACGAACGCGTCTCCCATGAACCCGTAGCGCTCACCGATCACCGCGAAGATGAAGTCGATGTGCCGCTCTGGGACGAAGTCGAGCCGCGTCTGGGTGGCTTTGTCGCCACGGCCGGACAACTGACCGGCGCCGGTGGCGATCACTGATTGGTTCTGCTGGTAGCCCGCACCGCTTTGATGCTCGTCGGGGTTGAGGAAAGACGTCAGCCTTTCCTCCTGGTACCCCTTGAGGATCGGGGTCCCGACCGCCGGAGCGACGACCAGGACCAGCGCGATCAAGGCAACAAGCGCGCCGCCGATAACGGCGAAGTGCGTCCAGGGGACGCCTCCGAAGTACATGACGGCAAGGGTGGCGACCACGTACACCAAGGAGGTGCCGAGGTCGGGTTGCAGGAAGACGAGGCCGGCCGGTGCAAGGCCGAGGCAGAGGTAGCGCACGGTGCGCTGGACCTCCGAGCCCCGCCGGGCGCCATCGATCACGAACCCGGCAAGCGCGAGCACAAGCAAGAGCTTGCCGAGCTCCGATGGCTGGAAGCTGAAGAAGGGAAGTTCGAAGGCGCGCCGGGAGCCGCGGGCGGCGAAGCCGAAGAAGAAAACGAGGGTGACGGTGGTGCAGAGGAAGGTGTAGATCCCGACCCGCAGCTCGCGGAAGCGCGAGTAGTCGATGCGGGTGAGGACGAACATTCCGACGATCCCGAGCAGGGCGTAGATCGTCTGCCGCTCGAGGAAGTAGTTGGGGTCACCGGGGACGTCGTTCTGCGTCGCCTGCCCGAGCGTGAAGACGCTGAAGGCGATCAGGGCGACCGCGGCGATCGTCAGCGGCCAGTCCATGTGGGCGAGGCCGAGGCGCTCGCCGAGACCGACGTGGACGGCGAACGGCTCCGGCCGCGAGTTCCTGGTTCGGGTTGCGTAGGTGTTCATTCAGCGCCACCGCCGCTCGAGACTGCCGAGGCCTGTTTGTCGTAGATGGCTTCGAGGATGTCGAGGACGACGGGGGCTGCGGATTCGGCTCCGAAGCCGCCTTCCTCGACGGTGGCAATAGTCACGATACGCGGGTTGGGGTACGGGGAGAGCGCCGCGAACCAGGATTGGTCGGCGTGGTCATCACGTTCTGCGGTCCCGGTCTTGCCCGCGATCTCGATCGGGAAGCCACCGAAAACGCCGGCGGCGGTGCCGTCGCCTTCTTGCGCGGCGGCGTGAAGGCCTTCGAGGATCGCGGTGCGAAAGCCGGGGTCGATGTGGATCTTGCGCTGCGGCTTGAACTTGAATTCCTTCAGCACCCGCCCCGCCGCGTCCTCGACTTCCAGCCCCACATGCGGGGTCGGGATCGTGCCGCCGTTGCCGAGGGCCGCGTAGGCCAGCGCCATCTGCAGCGGGTTGGTCTGTAGATCGCCCTGGCCGGTCGCAAGCTGGATGTTGTCGCCGGCCGACCAAGGGCGATCGGTCAACTTTTCCTTGAAGAGCTGGTTGCGCCACTGCTTGTCCGGCAGCAGGGTTTCGCCTTCCTCCGGCAGGTCGAGCCCCGCCGGCCGGCCGATCCCGAGTTTGTGCGCCCATTCCTGCAGCTCGTTCGTCTTCCACATGTCGAGACCGAGCAGGTAGAAGTAGACGTCGGAGGAGACCTGGAGGGCGCGCCGCAGTTCGACCGCGCCGTGGGCGACCCCGCCGGCGTTTTCAAAGGTGTCGGTGCCGACTTCGATCTGGCCGTTGTCCTGGACCACCGTGTCCGGCGTGATCTGGCCGTTTTCGAGCGCCGCCAGGGCGGTGATGATCTTGAAGATCGATCCCGTCGGATAGGCGCCTTCGGTCGCGCGGTTGACCAGCGGCGCCAGGACCGGGTCGCGGTAGAGCTGGTCGACCTGCGCCTGGCTCGGTTCGATCAGTTCGCTCGGGTCAAAGGTCGGGTTCGAGCCCATCGCGAGGATTTCACCGTTGTCGATGTTCATCGAGATGAACGCCCCCGGCAGACCGCGGGCGCCGAGCCCGCCTTCGCCGGCAGCCTGGACCTCGCCGTCGATCGTCAGCTTCAGGTTGTTCCCCGGCGTCGGTGGTTCGGAGACCAGCTGGCCGCCCGGGGTCGGCTCCCCCAGCGCGTTGACCTGGATCCGGGTGTGGCCCGGGTCGCCGCGAAGGAACTTGTCATAGGAGTACTCGACCCCGCCTTTGCCGACTTCATCACCGGGTTCCAGGTCCTTGAATTCGGGTTCCTTCAGCTCCTCCTTGTCGACCTCGCCGACGCTGCCGACCAGGTGGGCGGCGCGGGTTCCGTCGGGGTAGTTGCGGACGAAGACCCGCTCCACCGAGACGCCGGGGAACTCCTCCTGGTTCTCTTCGATGTAGGCGATCAGCTCGAAGCCGACGTCGCGCCGCAGCGTCACCGGGGCGCCGGCGGCGACTTCTTCCTCTTCGGCGATCGTCCGGCGGACCTTGCGCAGGGACATGTGCGCCAGCTCCCCCAGCCGCGCCAGCTCGGCCTTTTCCTCGGCCGGGTCTTCGGGCAGTTTCGTGGTGTTGAGCTGCAGCGCCAGGCTGGCCCGGTTGTCGACCAGGACTTCGCCGTTGCGGTCGAGGATGTCGCCACGCGGGGCGATCACTTTGATCTCGCGGGTGCGGTTGTTCTGCGCCTCGGCCAGGTACTCGTCGCCGGAGAGCACCTGCAGGTTCCAGAGCCGGAAGAAGAGAACCGCGAAGAGGACGGCGCCGACGCCGCCGGCGACCGCCACCCGCAGCGAGAGGCGGCTGCCCTGGGGTTTCGAGTCGTTGCGCAGATACATGGTCTTAGGTTCCCAACACGGTCGGGCGGCGATTGCGTCGCAGCGCCGGCTCCTCGACCAGGGCCGGGCGCAGCGCCCGCCTGACGCCGATGTAGATCGCCCAGCCGGCGAAGAAGGCGAAGACGCTCTTCACCAGCATGTCGCGGATCACGAGCGTGCTGACGGGGGCGTCGATCCCGAGCATCAACTCGACGGCGCCGAATCCGAGCTCGGCGAACAGGGTCAGTCCCATGCAGAGGAGCGGCGGCACCAGCACGCTGTGGATCTCGAAGCGCTCGCGGAAGAGGCCGGCGAGGTAGCCGGTCGCGAGGAGGACGAGCGAGCCGCCACCGAGCGGCACGATCAGCAGGCAGTCGAGCAGGAAGCCGGCGGAGAAGCCGCAGACGGCGCCGGTAAGGGAGCCGCCGAGCAGCCCGAGGACGACGATCAGCGCCGGCAGCAGATCGGGGCTGACGTGGAAGATCGAGACCTGGGAGAAGAAGGTCAGCTGCAGGATTACGCCGCCGACGACGATCGCGACCAGGCGGGCGAGGATGTTCGGGGTGAGGATCACCCGCGCGAGCCCCCGGTCAGAACCTGGACCAGGTCGAGGTTGCGGAGGTCCGCGTAGGGCTTGATGTGGACCTGCTGCTGGGCCTCTTGCTCGACCAGCGGTGCTTCTACGACTTCACCGATCGGCAGGTTCGGCGGGTATCCGGATTCGTAGCCGATCGCGCGGAAGCCGGAGGTGACGACCGACTGGCCTTTGCCGACCAGCTTTTCGCTGGCGAGGAAGTCGAGGACGAGGTCTTCGGGGTCGCCGACCGAGGGTTTCAGCAGCCCCTGGGTCCCGCTCGGGACGAGCTTGGCCGTAACCGCGCTGGAGTGGTCGACGATCAGGGTCACCCGGGCGGTGCCGCCGGTTACCGCGGCGACGGTGCCGACGAGGCCGTCGCCGTTAACGACCGGATCGTCGACCCCGACGCCGTCGCCGGAGCCGACGTCGATCGTGACGTCGGAGAACCAGACGGTCGGAGAGCGAGAGATGACGCGGCCGGTCACCGGCGTGTAGCCACCGGGGATGGCGCCGCTGTTGTCGAGCCCCAGCAGTTTCCGCAGCTGCTCGTTTTCGGCCAGCGCCGCCTTCGCCCCGACCGCCTGCTTACGGGCGACTTCCAGTTCGGAGTGCAACTGCTCGTTGCGCCCCTTCGCGTCGAACGTCTCGTCGAACCAGTTGACCATGTCGCGCGCCGGCTTCAGGGCGCGATCGGCGACGGAGACGAGGGGGCTAAAGATGGTGCTGACGCCGCGCTGCATCCCGTCATTGCCCTGCTGGTAGGTGATCGTGAGCAGAGCGAACGAGCCGACTATCAGCAGCGCGAGGACCGCCCTACGGCGGCGTACTTGCTTTCGATACACGTTCTAGACCTAAGTTCGTTCGCATGGCGGTGGCTAACGCCGGGGCCGCGCTCCGTTGTTCTTGCCGGCGCGGTGGATCGTCTCGACCTCCTCGAGCGAGATGCCCGAGCCGACCGCCACGCACGTCAACGGCGACTCTGCCAGTTGGCAGGGCATCTGGCACTCGTCGCGCAGGCGCTGCTCCAGTCCTTGCAGGAGGGCGCCGCCCCCGGCCAGGGTGATGCCGCGGTCCATGATGTCACCCGCGAGCTCCGGGGGAGTGCGGTCGAGAGTCTCCTTGACCGCGGCGACGACATGGCTGACGGGCTCCTCGAGGGCGCCTCGCACCTCCTCGGAAGTGAGTTCGATCGTCTTCGGCAACCCGGAAACGAGATCGCGACCACGGATCTCGGTTCGGATCTCTTTCGGCAGCGGTGAGGCCGAGCCGGCCTCGAGCTTGACCGCCTCGGCGGTCTGAGCGCCGATCGCCAGTTTGTATTCGCGCTTGCAGTGGCTGACGATCGCTTCGTCGAGCTCGTCGCCGCCGACCCGGATCGACTGCGAGACGACGATGCCGCCGAGGCTGATCACCGCCACCTCGGTCGTGCCGCCGCCGACGTCGACGACCATCGACCCGGTCGGCTCGGCGACCGGCAGGCCGGCGCCGATCGCCGCCGCCATCGGCTCCTCGATCAGATAGGCCTGGCGGGCGCCGGCGGAGAGGCAGGCCTCCTCCACCGCCCGCTTCTCCACCCCGGTCACTCCGGAGGGAACGCAGACGACGACCCGGGGATGGGCGAAGCGATTGGAGTGGACCGAGGCGATGAAGTGCCGGAGCATCTGCTCGGCGACGTCGAAGTCGGCGATGACGCCGTCCTTCAGTGGCCGGATCGCCGTGATCGTCCCCGGCGTGCGGCCGAGCATCCGCTTCGCTTCGGCCCCGACGGCATGGACCTGACCGCTGACCGAGTCGATCGCCACCACCGAGGGCTCGGAGAGGACGATGCCGCGACCGCGGACGTAGACGAGGGTGTTGGCGGTGCCGAGGTCGACGGCCATATCGCGGCCCCCGATTCCGATCTTGGCGAGGAAGCCCATTGACAGGGCCGATGATGGCAAACGCGTCTTAGCGTTCTGTGAGCCCCATTTAGGCGCGCTCGAACAACTCCGGAGCCAGCTCAGCCAGCAACCCGACCGGCAGCCCAACCACGTTAGAAACACTCCCCTCAACCCGCTCCACCAAGCTAGATCCAAGCGTCTGAATCGCATACCCCCCGGATCGCCCCTCCCACTCCCCAAACCGAACGTACCGCTCCTTTTCAGCCTCGCTCAACTCCTTGAAGACCACCGTCGTCTTCTCAACCCCAACCCGCTCTTCTCCATCCGCAACAACAACGAGCCCACTCATAACCGTATGAGCCCGCCCACTCATCCGATCCAAATACGCCCGAGCCTCATCCTGATCCGCCGGCTTACCAAGCACGACGTCATCCAGAACCACGTCGGTGTCGCAGGCAATGACGAAGTCGCCCTCCACCGCCCTCGCCTTAGAGAGCGCGTTCAAGCGAACCAACTCTTCAGCGTCTCCGCTAGTCAGCTCCTCAACGCCAGGAACAACGACGTCGAACTCCAACCCAAGCTTCTGCAGGATCTCCCGCCGCTGCGGAGACCCAGATGCAAGCGTGACCCTCAGGACAGCTCTGGGAACCAGATCCCGATCTCACGCTCAGCCGACTCATCCGAATCGGACCCATGAACCATGTTGAAGGTCACCTCAAGCGCGAAGTCCCCACGAATCGAACCGGGAGCCGCCTCGACCGGATTAGTAGCCCCGATCAACTGCCGCGCCGCCTTCACCGCTTCGGGCCCCTCCAGCACCATCGCGACCAGCGTCCCACCGGTAATGAACGAAACGAGCTCGCCGAAGAACGGCTTGTCGGTGTGCTCGGCGTAGTGCTGGTTAGCGATCGACTCGTCGGCGCGCATCGTCTTCAGGGCGGCGATTCGCAGCCCCTTGCGCTCAAAGCGGGCGATCACCTCTCCGGTCAGGGCGCGTTCGAAGGCGTCAGGCTTGACGAGGATCAGCGTCCGGCTCACGGCGGGGGCTCCTTTGCTCTTTGGTTGGCTGTGCCCCTTGGTCCGCCTCCGGCGGCGCTTTCCTGCGGCGCGGCTGCGCTTGGCGTTGCTGCTGCGGCTGCGCCTGGCGCTCTTCGGGGTCTCTACGTTTGCGGCGCGGCCGCTCGCCACCGCCGCCGAGGCTCGTCTCGCAGAAGGGGCAGAGGCCCCAGCGCGGGTCGACCGGCTTGCCGCAGGTCGGACAAGGATCCTTGAGCCGGCGCTGGCAGTTGGGGCAGCGCAGGTAGCTTTTCTCGATCGGGTACTCGCAGTTGGGGCAGGACTGGTCCTCCAGCTGCCGCACCCGCAGCTCCGCCGCTTTGATCTCCAGCTCGCGCTCGTGCGCGTCCTCCAGGTACTCCGGCGGGCGGACGATCGCGTAGACGGCGGTGCCGATGAAGGGGAAGAAGGAGGCGACGGTCGCGCAGGCGACCAGGAACGGGTCGGAGATCCGGCGGCGGGCGTCGAGGTAGGTGTAGACGATCAGCGCCAGCCAGAGCACGACCAGCATCAGCAGGAAGAGGGTGGCGACCAAATTGAGGCCGTCGTTGGTGATGCCGAAGATCGCTAGGGGCATAAGTAGAAAAGGGGGTTGCGGACGCCGCGGGGGCGGCAGTCTACTTCGCCGTTGCCGACGTCAACCCTGTTCTTTAGAGAAACAGCCTTCCGAACAGGTAGCCGACTCCGAAGAAGACGAGGATCACGATCGCCACCACAGCCGCGACCAACCCCATCATCGAGAGCAATTCGGCACCGGCGCTGCGAGGGCGATCCATGGCCGAATCCTCGCATAGTCAGGTTCCGAGGATCGCCCGCGCCGGGGCGATTGCATAGTGGGAACCGGCGACGAGGACGACGCCTTCGGGAGGCTCCAACGCGAGCGATCGCGCCCGCTCCAGGGCGGCCGCCAGCTGCGGCTCGGACTCGCCTCGCAGGCCTGCCTCCTCGCAGAGCGCGACCAACTCCGAGGCGGGATGCGAGCGGGCGCCGGGGCGCCCGTGACCTTCCAGGGCGGCCGCCGGCAGCTCGGTGCAGACGACCCGGTCGAGGGCTGGGGCGAGGGCCGAGATCATCGCCGCCGCATCCTTGTCGGCGAGGATCGCCAGGCAGCCGACCACCCTGCCGCCGCCTACTGCGGGCAGCGCTTCGGCGAGCGCCGCCGCCCCGGCCGGGTTGTGGGCCGCATCGATGTAGACCGCCGGCTGCTCGGCGATCCGCTCGAGGCGCCCCGGCACCGTCACCGTCGCCGCCACCCGTTCCGCCAGATCGCGATCCAGGGGCCGCTGCAGGAACGCCTCCGCGGCGGCGCAGGCGGTGGCGAAGTTACGGCGCTGGAAGGCGCCGGGGGCGCGCGTCGGCATCTCTGCGTCTGCCCCGACCTGGACGACCGCTGCGCCCCGCTCTGCGGCGGTCCTCGTCGCCAGCGTGAGGACGTCGGGCGAGACGTTCCCCAGCACCAGCGTCGTCTGGTCGCGCAGGACCGCCAGCTTCTCGGCGGCAATCTCGACCTCGGTCTCGCCCAGCCACTCGGTGTGATCGAGGCCGATCGAGGTGAGGACGGTGACCCGGGACGGGATCGTGTTGGTCGCGTCCAGCCTTCCCCCCAGCCCGGCCTCCACCACTGCCACCTCGACCCGCGCGTTCGCCAGCGCCACGAAGCTTGCCGCCGTCGCCGCCTCAAACTGGGTGATCGCATCGCCCTCTTCGAGGCTGCGGTTGACCCCCTCGGCAGCCCGCGCGACCTGTTCCACCGCCTCCGCCCAGGCCTCTTCGCCCACCTCCTGCCCGCCGATCAACGTCCGCTGCGCCCAGCGGTCGCTGTGCGGGGAGACAACCGCGCCGGTCCTCAGGCCGTGCGTTTCCAGCAGCGCCGCCGTCATCCGGGTCACCGAGGACTTGCCGTTGGTGCCGACGACGTGGATCGAGGCGAAGCGGTGCTGGGGCAGGCCCAGCGCCGTCGTCAGCTTGTGCATCCGCTCGAGGCCGAGTCGCCAGCCGACCGGTTCGAGGGCTTCGAGGTAGGCGTCGGGCTCCAAGATCAGTCGGCGGCGCGTTCGCGCCGCCTAGCTCAGCTCGGCGAGTTCGGTGCGGTAGCGCTCCAGCTTCCCCCGCTCCTCCTCGACCACCTCGGCCGGCGCCTTCTCGACGAAGCCCTCGTTGCCGAGTTTGCGCTCGCCGCGCTCGACCTCCGACCGCAGCTCGGCGCGGCGCTTCTCGAGGCGCTCGGCAACCGCCGCGGCGTCGAGCTGGTCGGAGTCGAGCACCCGCACCGGGCCGATCGAGGCGACCGGCTCGGCGCCGATGCCGTCGAACTCGACCCGGGAGAGGCGGGAGACAAAGGGGGGCGGCTCGACCCCGTCGATCACCGCCGCCAGCTTCGCCCCGGCGGGGACGCCGGCGAGATCGCGCCAGGCGCGCAGCCGCTGGGTCAGCCTGATGCCGCTCTCGACGTCGGTTTCGGCGGCCTCGTCGAAGAGCGACTCGTCGGCCTGCGGGAAAGCGTGGACGGTGAGGTGTCCTTGGCGCGAGGGATGGAAGTTCCAGATCTCCTCAGTGACGAAGGGCATCGTCGGGTGCAGCAGCGCCAGCACCCGCTCGAGCGCGTAGAGGAGCGTCGCCGAGACCTCCTCCTCGCCGTCGTAGAGGCGCGGCTTGGCGATCTCCAGGTACCAGTCGCAGAGGTCGCGCCAGAAGAACGAGTAAGCCTCCTGCACCGGTCGTAGGTCTCGAGCTTCTCGGTCACCGAGGCGATCGTCCGCTCCAGCCGCGAGAGGATCCAGCGGTCCTCGACGCAGGTCGGCCGCGGCGCCGCCTCGACCTCAACCGTGTTGAGGAGGATCAGCCGGCTCGCGTTCCAGAGCTTGTTGGCGAGGTCGCGTCCCTGCTGCACCTTGGCGTCAGAGAAGCGGACGTCCTGGGTCGAGGACATCGCCAGCAGGCCGAAGCGCAGCGCGTCGGCGCCGTGGACGTCGATTTCCTCCAGCGGGTCGATTCCGGTGCCGAGGCTCTTCGACATCCGCCGCCCGTCGCGGGCCTGGATCACCGAGTGGACGTAGACGTCGCGGAAGGGGATCGCGCCCGGGAACTCGATCCCAGTCATGATCATCCGCGCCACCCAGAGGAAGAGGATCTCCCGCGCCGTGGTCAGGAAGCTGGTCGGGTAGAAGGCGCGCAGCTCCGGGGTGTCGTCGGGCCAGCCGAGGGTCGCGAACGGCCAGATCGCCGAGCTGAACCAGGTGTCGAGGACGTCCTCCTCCTGGCGCAGCTCGCCGCCGCAGGAGCCGCAGCGCTCGGGCACCGCCGCCGGATCCTCGGCGACGTAGACCTCCCCGCAGGCGTCGCAATACCAGACCGGGATCCGGTGGCCCCACCAGAGCTGACGGGAGATGCACCAGGGCCGGATCTCCCCCATCCAGTCGAGGTAGACGCGCTTCCACTGCGACGGCGTGATGTGGACCTCGTCGCGTTCGACCACCTCGATCGCCGGCTGCGCCAGCTCGTCCATGCGGCAGAACCACTGCAGCGAGATCAACGGCTCGATCCGCTCGCCGGAGCGGTGCGAGAAGGGGACCGAGTGGGTGTAGGGCTCCTCGGCGCGGAGTCGGCCCTCGGTGCGCAGCGCCTCGACGACCGCCGCCTGCGCCTCGGCCGCCGTAAGCCCCTCGAACTTCCCCGCCTCCTCGGTCATCCGCCCGTCGGGGCCGATCACGCCGATCTCCTCGAGCCCGTGCTGGCGGCCGATCTCGAAGTCGTTGGGGTCGTGGCCGGGGGTGATCTTCAGCGCCCCGGTGCCGAACTCGACGTCAACGTGCTCGTCGGCGATGACCGGGATGCGGCGACCGACCAGGGGCAGGACCACGTGCTGTCCGACGAGGTGGCCGTAGCGCTCGTCGTCGGGGTTGACGGCGACGGCGGTGTCGGCCAGCATCGTCTCCGGCCGCACCGTGGCGACGGTCAGGACCTCGTCGGAGCCCTCGACCGGATAGTCGATTGAGTAGAGGACGTCCTCGACCTCGCGGTTCTCGACCTCGAGATCGGAGATCGCCGAGTGCGAGCCGGGATCCCAATTGACCATGTAGTTGTCGCGGTAGATGTAGCCCTTGTCGAAGAGCTGTTTGAAGACGCGGTAGACGGCCTTGACGTAGCCCTCGTCGAGGGTGAAGCGCTCGCGCTCGTAGTCGCAGGAGGCACCCAGCCGCTTGTACTGCTCGACGATCCGCGAGCCGTACTCGGCTTTCCACTCCCAAACCCGCTCGACGAAAGCCTCCCGCCCCAGATCGTGGCGGCTCTTCCCTTCTTTCCGCAGGTCTTTCTCGACCACCGCCTGGGTCGCGATCCCGGCATGGTCGGTCCCCAGGATCCAAAGCGTGTTCTTGCCCCGCATCCGGTTCATCCGCACCAGCGCGTCCTGCATCGAGCCGTTCAGCGCATGCCCCATGTGCAGCGCCCCGGTCACGTTCGGCGGCGGGATCGCCACCGAGAAATTCTCCACCGGCGACCCCTCCGCCTCCGGGTGAAAGTACCCCCCGTCGATCCACTCCGCAAAGACCCGAGCCTCAACCTCGGTCGGGTCGTAACGCGTCGTGCTCTCGAGTTTTTGCCGGTCCCCCGCGCTCACGGGGCCGAGTCTAAAGACGCTAAGCGGATTCCTCGCTGAGCCCCGGGTCCGCCGGGCCGATGTCCTGCTGGACGGCCTCGGTGACCAGGGTCGGGCGACGACCCTCTGTGATCGTCTCCTTGGTGACGACGCACTTGGTCACGTCGCGGCGCGAGGGCAGCTCGAACTGGACGTCGAGCAGGGTCTCCTCGAGGATCGAGCGCAGACCGCGGGCGCCGGTCTCTCGCTCCAACGCCTTGTCGGCGATCGCCTCGAGGCTGTCCTCGGAGAAGACGAGCTCAATGTCATCGAACTCGAAGAAGCGCTGGAACTGGCGGGTGAGGGCGTGGCGCGGCTCGGTGAGGATCGTGGTCAGGTCGTCGCGGCTGAGCTGGTGGATCGCGGTGATCACCGGCAGGCGGCCGATGAACTCCGGGATCAGGCCGTACTCGATCAGGTCCTCGGGCAGCACCTGCTCGAACCACTCGCCGGTGTCTTTTTTCTCCCGCGAGGAGATTTCGGCGCCAAAGCCGATTCCCCGGTCGCCGACCCGGCGCTCGATCACCTTGTCGAGTTCGGCGAAGGAGCCGCCGCAGACGAAGAGGATGTTGGTGGTGTCGATCGTCAGGAACTCCTGGTGGGGATGCTTGCGCCCGCCCTGCGGCGGCACTGAGGCGGTGGTCCCCTCGAGGATCTTCAGCAGCGCCTGCTGGACGCCTTCGCCGGAGACGTCGCGGGTGATCGACGGGTTGTCGGCTTTGCGCGCGATCTTGTCGATCTCGTCGATGTAGATGATCCCCGTTTCGGCCTTCTTGACGTCGAAGTCGGCGGCCTGAATCAGCTTCAAAAGGATGTTCTCGACGTCCTCGCCGACGTAGCCGGCCTCGGTCAGCGCGGTCGCGTCGGCGATCGCGAAGGGCACGTTGAGGATCCGGGCCAGGGTCTGCGCCAGCAGCGTCTTGCCGCAGCCGGTCGGGCCCAGCATCATGATGTTCGACTTCTGCAGCTCGACCTCGGTCTCATCGGACTGGGCGATCTGGACCCGCTTGTAGTGGTTGTAGACCGCGACCGAGAGCGAGCGCTTGGCGGCGTCCTGGCCAACCACGTACTCCTGCAGCACGTCGAAGATTTCCTGCGGCTTGGGCAGGTTCTCGAGCTCGAAGACGGGCGGCGCCGTCAGCTCCTCGTCGATGATCTCGTTGCAGAGGTCGATGCACTCGTCGCAGATGTAGACGCCGGGGCCGGCGATCAGCTTTTTCACCTGGCGCTGCGACTTGCCGCAGAAGCTGCAGAGAAGTTGCTCGTTCGAATCTGAAGGACGTGCCAGCGGGATCCCCTCCTAACGGGACTATCTCTTGCCTCCGGCGGCGCCCCAAAGGTTAGAGGGGGACCTGCACCGGTTCGTGAGACCGTTTACGGCATCGACCCGGCGGTCCCTTCACGTGAGCGCAGCCTTGCGTGCCGCTACCGTGGGGCGATGCCCGCTGAGCTGGAGATCGCGCCGGTCGCCGTCGAGGAGTTCGAGCAGCTGCTGCCGCTGATCGCCGCCTACCAGCGCTTCTACGAAGTCAAGGACGTCGACGACCAGCGCAACCGCACCTTCTTCCGCCGCTTCGTCGCGCCCAGTGAGGACGGACTGCTGCTGGGAGCTCGCCGGGACGGTCGGTTCGTCGGCTACGCCTGCCTCTACTGGCACTTCAGCTCCCTCGAGGCCTGCGAGAGCGTGTTGATGAATGACCTGTTCGTGACCGAGGATGCCCGCGGTACGGGCGTCGGCCGCGCCCTGATCGAAGCGACCGTCGAAGTCGCCCGCGAACGCGGCGTCCCCTTCGTCGAGTGGTCGACTGCGCCCGACAACGAGACCGCGCAGCGCCTCTACGACTCCACTGGCGCCGAGCGCACCGAGTGGTTCAGCTACGAACTACGGGTCTGACCGCCGTCTAGCCGGTCGATCACCCTGAAGATTGCCTCGATCAGCGCCCGCCGCTCGTCTCGATGTTCTTTCAGCTCGGCAATGATCGCCCTGGTCTCGAGACTGGATTCCTCCATCAACTTGTTCCGGCGCTCGGCCTCCCGGCGCATCACCACACTTTCCTCCTGCCACCGGGCATCTGCCTCAGCCCGCTCTTTCTCAAGCGTTGCGGTTAGCGCTTTTTGTTCCGCGGCCACCGCTTCGTGCTTCGCGATGGCCGCCTCTTGCTTCCGCGTCGCCTCCTCGACGCCCGCCCGCGCGATTTCGGTGCGCGCGGCGCATTCCGTCAAGACTGCAGACAGTTCCTTCTCGGTCACGAAAGGGATTCTGCCAGGCGTGACCGTACGCATCGCGCGCAGAATGAAGAAATTCTGCAACGCGTTAGCGTCAGCTCCGTGACTTTCTCCCTCGACCCGATCGACCGAGACGATCCGCGGGTGCGGGAGCTCTACGCCGAGTTCGTCCGCGAGGCCGACGGGCCGCTTGTCTATGACCGCGAGGGCAGCGGCATCGACCTCGACGAGGAGATCGCCGCTGGACCGCCAACCGACCTGGTGCCGCCGAACGGCATCCTCCTGCTGGCCCGGGTAGACGGCGAGCCGGCCGGCCTTGGCGGGGTCCGCCACCTCGACACCGAGGTCGCCGAGGTGAAGAGCATGTACGTCGCGCCTGCCTTCCGCGGGTCGGGGCTAGGCCGCCGCATCCTCGCCCGCCTCGACGAGATCGCGCTCGAACACGGCTGCCGCGCCGTCCGCCTCGACACCAGCGACTACCTCACCCCCGCCGTCGGCCTCTACCGCGGCGCCGGCTACCGCGAAGTCCCCGCCTACAACGAGAACCCCAAAGCCGACCTCTGGTTCGAACGCTCGCTCCAGCCGGAGGATTAGCTGTAGCGGTCCCAGCGCCGCAGCGAGGGCTCGGGGTCGACCGGCACCCCGCGGGCGTGGATCTCGAAGTGAAGGTGGCAGCCGGTACCGGCGGCGTTGCCGGTTTCACCGACCCGGCCCACAGCCTCCCCCTCCAGCACCTCCTCCCCGCGCCGCACCTGGGCGGGCCGAACCAGGTGCGCGTAGAAGTAGCTCCGCCGCTCCCCCTCCCCGTGGATGAGCAAGTAGTTGCCGTAGAGGACAGGGTCGAACCCGCGCCCCAGGACCCGGCCGTTGCGGACCGCGACCAGCCGCGTCCCACAGCGGGCGGTGATGTCGAACCCGTCGTGGATGCGGCCGCCGCTGCGCGGCGCGTGGTACTCCCCGATCGCCCCCCGCACTCCGTGCGGACCCTGGACCGGAAAGACGTGCCCGTAGTAAGGGACTCCGCCGTCGCGACCGGCGCTCTGCGCTGCAGACGGCGCGATCGACGCGATCAGCAGGAGGACGGCAAGGAGGAGAGTGCGCCTCAGTGGTGCTCGATCACGCGGTCGACGATGTTGTACTCCTTCGCCTCCTCCGCGCTCATGAAGTAATCGCGTTCGGTGTCGTTGGTGACCTTCTCGAACGACTGCCCCGTGTGCTGGGCGATGATCTCGTCGAGGCGGCGGCGCACGTCGATGATCTCTTTGGCGTGGATCTCGATGTCGGTCGCCTGGCCCTGGAAGCCGGCGGAGACCTGGTGGATGAGGATCTTCGAGTTCGGCAGCGCCATCCGCTTGCCCGCGGCGCCGCCACTCAGCAGCAGCGCCCCCATGCTCATCGCGACGCCGACGCAGATCGTCTGCACGTCGGGCTTGATGAACTGCATCGTGTCGTAGATCGCCAGACCCGCGTAGACGGAGCCGCCGGGCGAGTTGATGTAGAGGCTGACGTCCTTGTCCGGATCGTCGGACTCCAGGTGCAGGAGTTGGGCGACGATCAGGTTGGCGATGTCGTCGGTGACCGGGGTCCCGAGGAAGATGATCCGCTCGCCGAGCAGGCGCGAGTAGATGTCGAAAGCACGCTCGCCGCGCGAGGTCTGCTCGACCACCATCGGGACCAGAGGACTCATGTTTCGCACTCTATAGAGGGGCGCCGACCTACTCGCCGCCCGGGGTCCAGAGGCCGCTGGCTTTGGCTTTGCCCTCGCCCTCCCCCTCGGGCGCCAGCAGTTTCTCCCGCGCCTCGGCTTTCTCCTGGCGCGCGTCGGCCTCCTCTTTCGGGATCGGCTTGGCGGCGTCGGCGACCAGCTCGATCGCTTTGCGGGCGCGCAGGTCCTCGCTGACCATCGCGTCGCGGCCGTTCTGGCGCAGGCGCTCCAGCAATTTCTCCGGGGTCGTGCGTTCGTGCTCGGCGCTGTGCTCGAGGGCCTCGAGCATTTCCTCCTCGGTCACCTCGATCCCCTCGGCCTCGGCGATCGCGGTCACAACCGCCTCGCGCTTCAGCTCTTTTTCCGCATCGGGCTTCGTCTCCTCGATCAGCTCGTCGCGGGTTTTGCCCTGCATCTGCAGGAACTGGTTGGGATCCATGCCGCGTTGTGCGAGCTGGCGTTCCATCCGCTCCCAGCGTTCGGTCGCCCGCGCCGTCGCCAGCTCCTCGGGAACCTCGACCGTGGCCTCTTCGACGGCGGCGTCGATCGCGGCGACGCGGAAGTCTTCATCGGCCCGACTGCCCAGCGCCGTCCCGACTTTCTCGCGGATGTCGGCCCGCAGCTCCTCCAGCGTGTCGAACTCGGAGGCCTCGGAGGCGAAGTCGTCGTCGAGCTCGGGCAGAACTTTCTCCCGCACCTCTTTGACCTTGACTTTGAAGACCGCCTCTTTCCCGGCCAGGTGCTCGGCTTGGTAATCCTCGGGGAAGGTGACGTTAACCTCGCGCTCCTCGCCGGCTTTGGCGCCGACGAGCTGCTCCTCGAAGCCCGGGATCAGCTGCCCGGAGCCGATCGTCACGTTCTGCTCCTCGGCCGTGCCCCCCTGGAACGGCGAGCCGTCGAGGAAGCCCTCGAAGTCGATCACCAGCAGGTCGCCCTCGGCGGCCTCGCGCTCGACCGTCTCCAGCCGGGCAAAGCCTTCGCGGACACGCTCGACCTCGGTGTCGACGATTTCGTCGGGCACCTCTTTTTCCTCTTTGCCGACCTCGAGCCCTTTGTAGTTGCCAAGCGTGGCCTCCGGCCGCACCCCAACCTCGAACTTGAACTTGAGCGGTTCGCCCTCGTCCTCGGGGGCGGAGACCATCTCGATGCTGGGGTCGCCGATCGGCGAGACGCCGGTGTCGAGTAGGGCCTGTTCGTACCACTCCGGCAGCGCGTCGCGGATCGCCTCCTGCAGGACCGAGGCGAAGCCGAGGCGCTGGATCACCAGCGAGGGCGGCGCCTTGCCGGCGCGGAAGCCCGGCATCCGCATTTCCTTCGCCATCGCGCGGGCGGCGCGGGAAGTGGCTTTCTCGATGTCGGCGGCGGGGACCTCCGCTTCGACCTCGACTCGGCTGTTCGGAAGCTCCTTGAAGGTGGTCTGCATAGAACGGATGACCCTAGATGATTGCGACCGTCTACCGACGCTGGGAGAGCATCGTCCGCAAGGCGACCGCGAAGTCGATCCCGAAGGCCAGCCCGCGCCCGATCGGACCCGTCACCAGCCAGGCACGCAGGCGCTCGCCGAAGTCACTCATCGCGCTCGCCGCCCGCGCCGATCAGCTGCCGCTCCAGGCGCTCGGCTTGCCCCGCCGCGACCGCCCGCTGCGCCCGTGCCTCGTCGAGCTCGACCCCGCATTCGCTCGCTAGATCAAGCAGCCGCTGCTTCTCGATCCCTTCGCGGGAGACTTCGAAAAAGACCCAGGCGAGCAGGCCGAGGCCGAGAAAGGTCCCCTCGACCATCATCACCACCCCGGCCGTGCTCTGGTCGGCGATCGGCGTGATGTTCCAGTAGGCCTCCCCCGCCGCGTACTTCGGGTAGAGCACGCTTCCCGACCACATCAGGACGTTGCCGAGGATCGCCCCGGCAAAGCGGACGGCGACGACGTAGCCGACCTTCCAGGCGGCGTTGAACCAGCTCGGCTTCGGCAGCGGCCCGAAGATCGGCATCCACATCAGGCAGCCGAAGAAGATGAAGCTGGTGTGCTCGAGCGCGTGCACGAAGGCGCCCCCGTAGGCGGCGTCATAGAACGCCGGGATGTGCCAGACGTAGAAGTTGACCATCCAGAGTGGGAAGGCGACGAGCGGGTGGGCGAGGATCCGCAGCCGGTCGAAGACGCGAATCGCCAGGATCGGCTGCAGCAGCGGTCCGGTCAGCCCGAGGACCAGCAGCAGGGTGGCGATGTCCCCCAGCAGCAGGTGCTCGACCATGTGGGCGATCACCAGCTCCTCGGCGATGTGGGCGATCGGGGAGACGAGGGCGATAACGATCGTCAGCAGCCCAGCGGCGAAGCAGAGCTGGCGCCAGAGCGGCACCGGCCGCCCGCGCTCGGCCAGGGTGATCGAGCGCTTCGCGTAGAGCGCGGCGGCAACGAGCAGCGGCAGCACCTCGAGCGGGGCGAAGGCGGCGCTGACGTGGGCGAGCGGAAGGTTCATTGCAAATTCAGCGTAGCCCGCTGGTAGCTTGGCTCGGCCGTGAGCTCCCAGAACCACCGCTTTCCCCCGATCGGGAGCTACGGCTTCCTTTCCGACTGCCACACCGCCGCCCTCGTCTCCTTCAGCGGCAGCGTCGAGTGGCTCTGCTTCCCACGCTTCGACTCCCCCAGCGCCTTCGCCGCCCTGCTCGACCGCGGCGCCGGCCAGATGACCCTGCGGCCAAAGGGCGTGATCGTCCCGATCAGTCGCCGCTACGTCCCCGGCACCCTTGTGATCGAGACGACCTGGGTGACGGAGACGGGCTGGGCGGTGGTCAAGGACGCACTGACGATCGCCGACTGGGTGACGCCGGAAGGAGGCCCGCCGGACGTGCGTGGCAGGCCAGACACCGGGCATGAGTCCGACGCCTCGCTGCTGCGGACGATCACCTGCATCGACGGCTATGTCGAGATGGAGATGGAATGCGCCCCGCGCTTCGACTACGCCCGCGACGGCGCCAACTGGAGCGGCGGCGAGCTCGGCGAAGCGCTCGCGACCGCTAAGGACGGCACCGAGCTGCAGCTAACCAGCGACATGGAGCTGGAGCTCGACGGCGAGGTCTGCCGCGGGAGGGTGGAACTGCACGAAGACCAGTCCGGCTTCTGCGCGATCACCTGGACCGACGGCGAACTCGGCGGCCCCCGCAGCGCCCCGGAGGCGCTGGAGCGGATCGACTCAACCGAAGAGTTCTGGCGCGAATGGCTGCGCGACGGCAACTTCCCCGACCACCCCTGGCGGATCCACCTGCAGCGCTCGGCCCTCGTCCTCAAGGGCCTCACCTACGCGCCGACCGGGGCGATCGTCGCCGCCCCCACCACCTCGCTGCCGGAGACGCCCGGCGGCGAACGCAACTGGGACTACCGCTTCAGCTGGATCCGCGACTCGACCTTCTCCCTCTGGGCCCTGCACACGCTCGGCTTCGACCGCGAGGCGCGCGACTTCATGCGCTTCATCGTCGACGTCTGCAAGGACCGCCCGGACCTCCAGATCATGTACGGGATCGGCCACGAGCGCGACCTCTCAGAGGAGACGCTCGACCACCTCGGCGGCTACGGCGGCGCCCAGCCGGTGCGGATCGGCAACGGCGCCTTCGACCAGCGCCAGAATGACGTCTGGGGCTCCCTGCTCGACTCGCTCTACATTCACGAAAAGGCGCTGCGGGGGCGCGGCGACCAGGGCACGCGAGAACTGATCCGCTACCAGGTCGAAGCGGCGATCAAGGCCTGGCCGCACCCCGACCAGGGGATCTGGGAGTCCCGCGGGGAGCCGCAGCACTACGTCTCCTCGAAGCTGATGATCTGGGTCGCGGTCGACCGTGGCGCCCGCCTCGCCCGCAGCGGCGGCTTTGAGGAGCTGGCCGAGGAGTGGCAGGCGAAGGCGGACGAGTTCAAAGCCGAGATCCTCGAGCGCGGCGTCCGCGACGGCGTTTTCCGCCAGCACTACGACACCGACGCGCTCGATGCATCGCTGCTGCTGATCCCGCTCTTCCGCTTCCTTCGCCCCGATGACCCCCGCGTTCGCGACACCGTCAACGCGATCGCCGAGGGCCTAACCGAGCACGGGCTGGTCTGTCGCTACAAGGTCGACGAGACCGACGACGGCCTCCAAGGCCGCGAGGGCACCTTCCTGATCTGCTCGTTCTGGCTCGTCTCGGCGCTCTCGGAGATCGGCGAGCGCGCCCGCGCCCGCCGGCTCTGCGAACGGCTACTGGAGGCCGCCGGCTGGCTCGACCTCTTCGCTGAGGAGCTCGATGCCGAGTCGGGCCAGCACCTCGGAAACTTCCCGCAGGCCTTCACCCACCTCGCCCTGATCAACGCCGTTTCCCACGTGATCGCCGACGAACGGCGCGAGGACGGTGGCTACACGGCGGTCTTCACCGAGATGGGCGGCGTCGGCGAGAACGTCTGACGCGTTCGGCATGATTCTGTCGTAGACAAAAGATCTACAGACAACATACTTCTTCGAGCCTAAAGTGTCACGAACGGTTGAGAGTTCGGTGACGACGCTTGAACCGCCAGGAGGCCGACCAGAGACGGGAGGGACGATGCAAGCGATCGCGGAGAGCAAGACGACCTGGGCAGAAGACGAAAACGTGGAGGCGGCGGTCCTGCAGCAACTGCTCGATCTCCATCCCACCCGCCTCACCCTGGCGGAGCTGGTGCGCGAGCTGGCCGGTGAGCACGCCGGTTTTGCCGAACGGGATTCGGTCGAACGGGCGGTCCGCAACCTCTCCGCCACCGGGCTTTTACACGAAGGCGAGGGCTTCGTTGGCCCGAGCCGGGCGGCGCTGCGGTTCAGTGAGCTGCAGGACCGCTGAGGATCCAGCGGAACTTCGCCCGCAGTCGCGAGCGCAACTCGCGCGCGGCTGCGGCTGCCGCCGGGTCTTCCTCACCCCCAGCGCTGACCAGGATTACTTCCGCGGCGGGGAAGCTGCCGAGCTGGTCTTCGACCGCCTGGACGACGTCTTCGTCGCCCACCCGCGCCTCGGCCTCGACCCCGGCAGCCGCTAGTGAAGCAACGCTGATCACCAGCCGGCGCTGAGCGTCTCGCCGCGCCGCCTCGACATCAGAAGCCCAGCGATCGAGGAAGCCGATCCGCGCCGGCGCCAGGACCATCACCTCGGAGGCGCCGTTGGTGCGGACGACGGCAGCGACCTCCTCGACCGCAGCCGTGTCCTCGAGCGGATCGCCGACGACGACGAGCACGCGCCGGACGTCGGCGCCATCCTCGCCTCCGATTGTCCCTCGCGGTTGCTGGTTAGCCGCAACCGCGACGATTGCGACAGCTGCCAATGCCCCCGCCGCCATCCCGAGGGCGGGACCCACGGTGACGAAGGAGACGGCGATCGGGACGGCGATCGCAGCGACGACGAGGGGGATCTTCCAAGGAGTCACCCCTCCCAGCCTCGCATGCGACCGCCGCCTTCTGAAACTCCCTAGTAGCCCTTCCTGATCACGGCTACCGGCACCACGCGCTCCCCGATTGCGAACGTCACGAGTCCACCTCCCCTCTCTCCCTCGAAAGCCAAGCTCCGCCGTCTTGCGGCATCGCTCTAAAGTGATTGAGCGTTTAATACTGGAATAAATTCCAGCATTCAAGGTTTGACCAGTAAAACTCGTCAATAATCGGAAAACGCGGGAGCGTTGTGAAAATCCTGATTGACAAGGTGTAAAGTCTTGGTATCGGCCATTACCCCTGGAAACAATCCAAAGAAAAGGCCATGCCGAAGACCAAGAACAAAAAAGAGGGCGTAGAACAGGTTGTTGCTAAAGCCTTCGCCCACCCCTTGCGGGTGCAGATCCTGATCATTTTGAATGAAAAGGTCGCGAGCCCGAATATGCTCGCGCAGCACCTCGATCAGAGCCTCAACCTCGTCGCCTACCACGTCCGCGTGCTCGAGAAATACGACTGCATCGAGCTCGTTGACACGAAGCAGCGACGCGGAGCCACCGAGCACTTCTACCGAGCCACCCGCCGCCAGTTCCTCACCGACAACGAGTGGTCGCGACTGCCGAAAGGCCTCCGCGGTGGCCTCTCCGGCGCGATGCTGAAGCCGGTGTTCGACGATGTCGAGGAGGCGCTCGACGCCAACACCTTCGACGAGCTCGACGACAGCCACCTCAGCCGTACGCCGATGGCGGTCGACAAAAAGGGCTGGGAAGATGCCGCCGGCGTGCTGGCGGACGCGCTTGAGCGCTTGATCGAGATTCAGGGCGAAGCAGCCACCCGGATGTCCGAGAGCGGCGAGGAGCCGATTCACTCCCGGGCTCTGATTCTTCACTTCAAATCGCCGGGACCAGCTTCCTCCTGACGCGCCCCTAACATGGCGACGGTGCCGCTCCCGCCCGGGCGGCGCCGTCGGCATGGCCTCTCTTCAGCCTCCCCCTGGGACCCCGACTGGGACTCTCGCTATGGTTGCTGCGACGGCGAAGATTCTCTCGCCGCGCTGCACGGCTTCGGACTGACGCTCTTAGGGCAGCGACGTTAGATAAGTATCGCCGCCTAATTGAACGACCACTGCTGTGAACAGCGAAGAGCCGCGTAACAACGACCAGTCGAGCCCTGGCCCCGGAGAGGGGTTGGCAAGTGAGCGCGTGCTCTGGGCGCGCTACGTCAAAGATCGCGATCCGGCGATCCGAGAGGAGCTCGTCCGCCGCTACCTGCCCTTTGCCAAGAACCTCGCGCTCCGCTATCGCGGCGCCAGCGAGTCCTTCGACGACCTCCTGCAGGTGGCGAGCCTCGGCCTCGTCAACGCGATCGACCGCTTCGACCCCGACCGCGGCGCCCCCTTCACCGCCTTCGCCTCGCCGACGATCCTCGGCGAGCTGAAGCGCCACTTCCGCGATCGCGTTTGGACCGTCCGCGTCCCCCGCGGCCTGCACGACCGGATGGCCGAGGTCGAGAAGGCGATCTCCGAGCTGACCGTGCAGCTGCAGCGCTCGCCCTCGGTGCCGGAGATCGCCGAGCGGCTCGAAGTCGACCCGACCGACGTGCTCGAGGTCCTCGAGGCAAACCACAACCGCCGCCCGCTCTCCCTCGACCGCCCGGTCGGCGGCGAGGACTCCGAAGAATCGCCCGCCTCAGAGTGGGTCGGGGATGAAGACGCCGGCTACGAGCTGGTCGAGGACAAACTCGCGCTCGAGGGCGCCCTCCCCCACCTCGACGAGCGCGAGCGCCTCGTCCTGCAGTTGCGCTTCGTCGAGGACCTGACCCAGTCGCAGATCGCCGAGCGGATCGGCCACTCCCAGATGCATGTCTCCCGCATCCTGCGGCGGACCTTGGAGCGGATCAGGGCTGAGGTGGCCGAGCAGAGCGAGGCCGCGAGCAGCGCTGAGTGACGAGGGTCTTGCTCAGGTCGTAGAGAGCGAGGAGATGCCGACGACGAGGTACTCGCCTTCGTCGCCGTCCTCGATCCGCAACTCGTCGGTTAGCTTCTCCAGGGAGCCGCCGACCTCGGGCAACTCGAAGCTGGCGCGGAGGCGCTCGGCGCCGCCATGGGTCATCGGCCCTACCTTGAGCTGGATTCCTTCGGGGCGCTCCGCGATGCTGAGCGAGACGTGGCCGTCGGTGAAGCCTTGGGGGGCCCGGGCGGAGATCGCGTCGCTGAGCAGCATCGTGTCGGAGAGCCGGTCGACGCTGATGTCCTGACGCGCGGCCAGGGCAGAGAGGGCGCGGCTGAGGACCGGACCGACGATCTCCGGGGGGCCGACGCGGATGCGGGTCTCCTCGTCGGCGGTGACGGTGAAGGTGGAGCCGGTCTTGGCGCTGTCCTCGCGGGCCTGGAGCGGCAGGTGCATGCGGATCTCGGTGCCTTTGTCCGCCCCGCCCTTGATCTCGAAGCTGCTGGAGAGCGCGGCGATCAGGGTCAGCCCGATCCGCAGGCTCGGCCGGTCGGAGTCCGGGCGCGGTCGGATCCCGCTGCCGTGGTCGCGAATCACCACAGTGACCCCGTCCAGATCGCTCTCGGCCTCGACCTCGAGCGGCCCGGGGTCAGCACCCGCGTAGGCATGGACGACGACGTTCATGCAGGCCTCGGTGACAACGGTCTTCAGGTCGGCGAGGGAGGCCTCGTCCATCCCCAGGCGTTCGGCCAGTCCGGCGAGGGCGTGGCGGACGACCGCGACATTCTCGGCCTTTGCCGGAAGGGACATTTGGAGCCCAGAGCGATCGTTGGTTGAGGTATTCAAAGTTCCAGCCTGCCCTCAGGAACGCTGAGGCTCGTCTTCGGGGGCGCGAGCATAACTTGCTGTGTCGCTTCAAAGCCTGCTTACCCCGCCACAGGCACGCAAAACAGTGTGCAGCTCACACGGCATCCTGCGGTAGCATCGAGCCGTGAACCCAGCCCCGTTCGAGGTGAAGGTCGGCGAGCTCGTAGAGGGCGTGCGGACGATTGCCGTCCACGGAGAGTTGGACCTGAGTACCGCACCGGAACTCGAGGGTCCCCTGGAGCAGGCGCTCGACAGCGGCGAGGGCTCCGTCCTCATCGATCTCTCCCAGTGTGAGTTCATCGACTCCACCGGGATTGCCCTCATCGTCCGCGCCTGGCAGCGCCTCGACAGCGGCGGCAACGGGCGCGGCCTGGTGATCTGCAGCCACAACGAACAGGTGCGCCGGGTGCTTGAGATCACTGGCCTTGAGCTTTCGATCCCGGTCCACTCGACCCGGGACGAGGCGCTGGCCGCGATCGCTTCTTAGTTCGAGGCTCTTTTCCAATTGCGTAGGGAGCGGCGGCCGCGGGTAGCCGAACCCTGATGTCCCCTCCTCCGCGTCGCCGTCCCCGGCTCCCGCGGGAGCTGTTCGAGACCCGCAGCCACGCCTGGCACTCGCTCGGCTTGGGCGATGAGCTGGCGCCGCGATTCTCCAAACGGCAGTTTGGCGGGCTGCTCCTGGCCCTGCTGGTGATCGCCGGGACGCTCTTCGTCTACTACAACCGGCACGACATCGCCCCCGGCTACGGGCCCTGGATCCGCTACGCGACGGTGGTCGTCCTCGTTCTCGTCGGCACTACGGCGACCCACTGGTTGGTGCGCGGCCTCTCGCCCCCGCTCTACCGCCGCCTCGACCCGGCAACCGCCGGAACCGCCGGCTTCGTCGTCCGCCTCTTGGCGACGGCGGCGGTCGTGATCCTCGCCCTGCGGATCGCCGGGGTCAACGCCAGCACGTTGGCCGTCGGTGGCGCCTTCACCGCCGTCCTCCTCGGCCTCGCCGCCCAGCAGGCGATGAGCGGGATCTTCGCCGGCATCGTCCTCCAGAGCACGCGACCCTTCCGGGTTGGCGAACGAGTCCGCCTCGTCGGCGGTGCCCTGGCCGGTTCGCTCGAGGGCACCGTCACCTCCCTCGGCCTCTTCTACACGACCCTGAGCCAGGGGGCCGACCGGCTGCTGGTGCCAAACAACGTCCTCCTCAGCCTCGTCGTCGTGCCGCTGCGGGAGCCCGACAAAGTCGACGTCCGCGTCCGCTTCCCCGTCCAAGCGAACCCGAAAGAGATCGAGGACCGGTTGCTGGCGGCGATCACCGTCCCCACCCGGTACAAGCCAAGCGTCGCTCTGGAGGAGCTCGACGGCGACGCCGTCGTCTTCCGCGTCAACGCGACGCCGCTGCGCCCCGAGGATGGGTCGCGGCTAGCCGAGGAGGTACTGGAGGCGCTGCGACGTTCGGAACCGGCGACGGCGGAAACGCGGCAGGAGTAGGGCGGGTCAGTCGCCGGCGAAAATCAGGATCGCAAGGTTGATCACTAGCGCTAGCGGCGTGATGACTAGTGCCACCGAACGGAAGAATTTGGCGAAGCCGCCTCGGTAGCGGATGCTCTCGAAGATGCCGATCCCGACTACGTGAGCGAGGTTGGCGAGGGCTACGCCGATCGCGATTAGGATCGCCACTGCTTCCCAGCCGGACTCGTGGCCGTTGCCCGAGGCGATGGCGGCGGCGAGGATCGCGACGACGATCGTGCCGAGGATGCCGGCGATCATCCCGGCGAGGTCAGAGCGGGTCATGCCGGGGATGTAGGTGCCGCCCGCGACTTCCTTGTCGGCGATTGGGTTGACGGTGCCGCGACCGGTCTCCTCGACGTTGACGACGTGGTCGGGCTCCTGCTCGGCGTGCTCCAAAGCGACCACCCGCAGCGGCGGCTCGATCGATTCTTCGGCGCGCTGGTTGAGGCCTTTCTCGTACCACTCCGTCTGGCCCTCGGCGTGGGTAAAGATCAACACTTCGTCGGCGGGCGCTTTCAGCAAGGCATCCTGGGCGGCCTGGACCGGGTCCGGATCTCCCACCTCACCGCTGACGTCGACGCCGCCGTCGCGCAGCGCCCTCAGGTTGCGCTCCAGCCGGTTCTCGGCCCGCTCCCGCGGGCCCTCGATGTCCCCCAAGGTGTGCCGCAGCGGAGTCGCCTCGACGGCAGGGACGACGACCCGCACCTCGACGCCCTCGCCGTTGGCGTTGGCCTGGATCTGGTCCAGCGGCTCGGAGCCGTGCAGCTCGTCGGTGACGATCGCGATCACTCGGCGGGTCATGGCTGGCCTCCTACTCGTCTTTGCGAATCGACTCGTCGGCGTCGCGGGGAATCTCTTCGTCGGCTTCGCCGAAGGCCGTATCGGTTGGCTCCTCCGGTGGCGGGGCGTCGCGGCCGGGGAACCGTTTCTGGTCGCCGTGGGAAGCGTTGTCGATCAGCTCCTCCTCGGCGAGCTCAAAGCCCTCGGACTCTCCCCCGCCAGCCTCGGCCACCGGCCGCTGGGCAGGATCCTCGATGGGGTCACCGGGAGCCGGGCCGCCGATCCGGGCGGCTTCGGCCGCCGCCGCCTCGGCCTCTTCCTCGGCGATGGGGTCGCGATCCGGTGCGTTCTCGGTCATCAGGCCTTCCTCTCTCCCCAGAGGCCGGTGTCGCCCTGGGCCTCGTGTTGTGGCTGACGTCCGGGTTGCTCAGGCGGCGTCAGTTTCTCATCCGCCCGCCGGTTGAGGCCAGCGTAGGCGAGGAAGGCGATGAAGCCGATGACGAAGAAGACGAGCGCGAAGACCGGCGACCACGCGACGGCGATCAGCGCCAACAGAACAATGAGGACAAGCGGGATCACGTACATGCCGGACCGGTACCCCTGCCATGCAGGCACGAAACTCGCTTGATCGTTTTCCCCGCGGCGGCGAATGGGTAGTCGCAAGGTGAAGAGCAAACGACCCGGAGGAGTGACGATGGGTACCCAGGAGACCGGTCAAGTCACCGGCACGAAGGACAAGGACTACAACGTCATCTGGTTCGTCGAGCAGTGCCTCAGCAACGTGCTTCGACTCGAGACCTACATCGAAGACGCGGAGCGCGAGGGCGACTCCGACCTCGCCGATTTCTTCCGTCGCGCGCAGGAGACCAGCCGCAAGGGAGCCGAGCAGGGCAAGGATGTGCTGCGCTCCCGCCTCGCTTCCTGAGGGATGCCCGAGGATCAATTGCCGGCCCGGTGGAAGCCGGGCCGGCGCTTTAGGAGCCGGTGCTGCTTTAGGAGCCGGTGCTGACCGAGGCGGTACCGGTCGCGGCGCGAGCGGCGATCCAACCGGCGACGGCGCCAACCGCACCGCCGAGGCCGAGTAGCGTCGCTGCCCGCATCGGGTCCCGCTTCACCTTCGAGGCGGTGCCGCGGGCGGTGTGCTTTGCGGTCGCCTTGACGACCTTTCGGGCGAGGGTGTTTTTTGCTGACATGCCCGACCAGTACCCCGGGCGCCTGTGCCTACACCAACTGCGGTGATGAGAGGCCCCGGCGCAGGGAGATCGCATTCGGGGGAGCGAATTCCTCCCAGTCGTTGTTGAGATAGGCAAAGACCTCGCGGCGGGCACGCCAGGCGGCGATCCGCCGCCGCCAGCGATCCAGCTCGGTCGCCGAGTAGTTGCCGTTGCGGCCGCGGGCGCCGTGATGGAGGCGCAGGTAGGCGACCTCCCCCACCGGCCGCGCCTCCGGCAGCGGACGGCGGGCGTCGTGGGGGATTACCAGCGAGGCGCCATGCTCCTCCAGCACCCGCATCACCACTGGCGAGAACCAGCTCGGATGGCGGAACTCGAAGCAGTGGCGGGCGGGCGGCAGCAACTCCAGGGCGGAGGCGAGGACGGCGTCGTCGCGGTGGAAGTTCGCCGGCAGCTGCCAGAGGACCGGGCCCAGCTTGCCGCTCTCGCGCAGCGGCTCCAGCGGCTCCCAGAAGCGCTCGACCCCCTGCTCGATATCCCGCAGCCGGCGGATATGGGTGAGGTAGCGGCTGCCCTTGACCGCGAAGAGAAACCCCGGCGGCGTGCGCTCCACCCAGCCCTCCACGGTCGAGCGCTTGATCAGCCGGTAGAAGGTCGCATTGACCTCGACGGTGTCGAAAACCTCGGAGTAGCGCTCGAGCCAGCGCGCCTGCGGCACCCCCTCGTAGATGCCCTCCCGCCAGGAGGCATAGACCCAGCCTGAGCAACCGATGCGCACATCTTTCATGGTCTTGTTCGTTTACCCGGCCGGCGCCGCCGGGTACCTCGACGCGCGTGTCTTTGATCGCGATCCTCGACGTCGACGGCACCCTCGTCGACACCAACTACCACCACGCGCTGGCCTGGCACCGGGCCCTGCACGCCCACGGCCACCCCGTTCAGATGTGGAAGGTCCACCGCCACATCGGGATGGGCGGCGACCAGATCCTCGACGCGCTGATCGGCGAGGAAGCCGCCGCCGAGCAGGGTGACGCGATCCGCGACGCCGAGGCCGAGGCTTATGGCGAGCTGATCGACGAAGTCGAGCCGATGACGGGGGCGCGCGAGCTGATCGAGAGGCTGCGCGAAGACGGGGCGACGGTGATCCTCGCCAGCTCGGCCAAGGAAGAGGAGGTCGACCATTACCTCGACCTACTCGACGCCCGCGACCTGGTCGACGACTGGACCACCTCCGCCGACGTCGAAAGCACCAAGCCCGATCCCGACCTGATCAAGGCGGCGCTGGAGAAGGCGGATAGCGACGGACCGGCGGTGATGGTCGGCGACTCCGTCTGGGACGTGAAGGCGGCGAAGGCGGCCGACGTCTCGACCCTCGCCGTCCTCACCGGCGGCTTCTCGGAGGCGGAGCTGAGGGAGGCAGGCGCCTCCCAGGTCGTTGAATCGATCGCCGAGCTCGACTTCGAGCCCCTCCTCGCGCAGTCGACCTAGCTAGCGCCCGCCACTGCCTTCTGCAGCTCGTTCTTGCTCATCTTCGAGCGACCTTCGATCCCGAGCTTCTTGGCGTCGTTGTAAAGCTGTTCCCGGGTGCGGCCGCCGGGGCCGCTGCCGGATTGTTTGCCGCCGCGGCTACTGGCGGAGCGGCCGCGGGTCGAACTGCGCGAGGAGGTTTTTGATTCGCCCGAGCGCGCCTTTTCCTTGTTGACGGCGCGGGCGGCAATCTCCTCGGCTCGTTTCGTCGAGCGGCCTGCTTCCTTCTCGCTCTTTTTGATGTGTTTGTACTGGCGGTCGCGTTTGCTGCCTTTTTTCACTCCGCGCGGTGGCATCGCTACCTCCTCGTTCAGCCGACGTTTGACTTCTCGCGTTGACCCTCGTGGACGCCCTCGGCGAACTCCTCGACGATCTTCGCGTTGAAGGCTTCAAGATCGTCCGGTTTGCGGCTCGTCACCAAGCCTTGGTCGACGTGAACTTCCTCGTCAACCCAGTTCGCGCCGGCGTTGCGGAGATCGGTCTGCAGGCTCGGCCATGAGGTGAGCGTCCGACCCTCGATGACCCCAGCGTCGATCAACGTCCAGGGCGCGTGACAGATGGCGCCCACCGGCTTGCCGGCGGCGAAGAACCCACGGACGAACTCAAGTGCCTCGGGTTTCGTCCGCAGCTGATCCGGATTGGCGACGCCACCGGGGAGGACGAGCCCGTCGAATTCACCGGCGTCGGCCTCGTCGACCCGGCGGTCGACGTCGAAGGTGTCGCCCTTGTCGAGGTGGTTGAAAGCCTGAATCTGGCCGGCTTCGGGCGCCAGCAGCTCGACCTCGGCGCCCGCCTCGCGCACTGCTTTGAGGGGCTCAGTCAGCTCGACCTCCTCGACCCCCTCATTGGCGCTCAAGAAGGCGATTTTCTTTCCCTGCAGACGGTCGGACATTGCTGCCTCCGATCAGTTCTTAGGTGGTCTGAGTCACCTCCCGGCTACCCTCGGCCTGGGGCACCAAACGATCTACAACCGGCTCCGCTTGACGCTGCCAACCGAGCTCAAAAGTCAGCGGCACCTGGATCCTCTCTTTGGCGAGGCAACGCGGACAAGAAGTCCACGAGGAGGCTGCCTGACTGGAATATCCGCTTCCGCAGTTATCGCACCGAAACATGATCTTCTTCTTCCCGTTCGTATAAACCCGTCGAGCGCACTTTTACCCTTCGGCTAATTGCCATAAACAGACGTTTTCCAGGATTGGCAGTCGGGGCGGCGGCATGGAGTGGGCGCTCACGGGGTAGCGTTCGGGGAGGAATGCAAGAGCCGCAGGAACTGGAGCTGCGGCGCTACCTGAGGAGCCAGCGGGAGCTGGCGGCGCGCCTGATCGAGGGCGAGTCCCTGGCCCAGGTCGCGCCCCGGTTCCTGGAGATCGTCGCCAACCTTCTGCGTTGGGAGGCCGGGGCGATCTGGGAAGTGGCCGGCGAAGACGAGCCGCTGCAGCTGATCGCCGCCTGGAGCACGCCGGAGCTCGATGCCGAGCCGCTCTGGCGCCGCAGCCGCGAGCTGACCTTCAGGCGCGGGACGGGGTTGCCCGGGGACGCCTGGGAGACCGGGCAGATTGCGCTCGCCCCCAACTACAGCCAGTACCCGACCCCCACCCCCCGCTTCGAAGTCTCAGCCGAACTGGGGCTGGAGGCGGCGCTGGCGATCCCGGTCCCGATCGGCTCTCCGGAGAAGGTGCTGGCGGTGGCCGAGTTCCACACGACCTCCTTCGAAGCCCAGTCGCAGGAGCTGATGGACCTACTTGGGGGGTTTGCCGAGCAGCTCGGCAGCTTCGTCGCCCGGCGCCGCGCCGAGGCGAAGAGCGCCGAAGCTGAGCGCTTCCGCCAGCACCTGGCTGAGGTCGTCCGCGGCACCCAGGACGCGGTCCTCAGCAAGGACCTCGACGGGGTCGTGACGAGCTGGAACCCAGCCGCCTCACGGCTCTACGGCTATGGCCCCGAGGAAGCGATCGGCCGCCATATCTCCTTCCTCGTCCCGCCCGACCACAAAGACGAGGAGAAAGTGATCCTCGATCGGGTCAAGCGCGGGGAACGGCTCGACACCTATGAGACCGAGCGGCTTCGAAAAGACGGCACCCGCATCTCCGTCTCCCTCACCGTCTCGCCAATCCGCAGCCCCCTGCGAGGCCTGATCGGCGCCTCGGTCGTCGCCCGCGACATCACCGCCGACGTCCGCCGCCGCCGCGCCCAGGAGTTCCTTGTCGCCGCCAGCCGCCTGATCGACAGCTCGCTCGACCCGATCGAGACGGCACGGACGATCGTCTCCACCGCGGTCCCGGAGCTGGCCGAGCTCTGCCTGATCGATTTCCGCCGGCCCGATGGCTGGCTCGGCGACAGCGTCGTCGCCGGCGCTAATCCCGAGATGGCGAAAAGGCTGGAACGGATCCGCCGCGAGAAGCCGCTCGACCCGGCTGGCGAGCACCCGGTGGCGCAGGTGCTGCGACTGAAACAGCCGATGATTTGGCGCGACCTCAAGGCCCCCGAGGTAATCGACAAGGTCTCGCAGGGCGCCGACCACCTGCAGCTGATGCAAGACGCCGGTTACAACTCCGCCGCGGTGGTGCCGCTCGCCGCGCGCGGGCGCACGATCGGTGCCCTCTCCTTCCTCCACGCCCACGGCGACCTCCGCTACGACCAGGGGGACCTTGACTTCCTCGCCGAGCTCGGTGAGCGGGCCGGCCTAGCGCTCGACAACGCCCGCCTCTACCAGGAGCGCGACCGCGTTGCCAAAAACCTGCAGCGGGGGCTGCGGCCGCCCCACCCAGCAGAGGTCGAGGGCCTCGAGGTCTCGGTCATCTTCGAGGCCGCGGGCGAGGGGATCGAGGTCGGCGGCGACCTCTACGACGTGATCCCGACCGAGGACGGCTGCTGGATCCTCGTCGGCGACGTCGCCGGCAAGGGGAGCACCGCGGCCGGGGTCTCGGTCGCTGTCCGGCACTCGGTGCGAGGGCTGACGCGCGAGATTGACGAGCCCGACGAGGTACTGCGCCGAGTCAACGACCTTCTGCTCAGTGGCGAAACCCTCAACGACTTCGCGACCGCGATGCTGGCGCGCCTACGGCGCCACGGTGAGGTCTGGAGCATCGCCCTCGCCTCCGCCGGTCACCCTGCCGCGGTCTTGGCCACCGACTCCGGACCGCAGCTGCTCGGGGGCGGCTCGGTCCTGGGCGCCTGGCGAGAGGCCAACGTCGAGCGCCACGAACGCGCGCTGGCGCCGCAAGAGACCCTCGCCCTCTGCACCGACGGCTGGCTCGAGGTCGGCCCGGTCAACGCCCACCAGGGGCCGGAGGCCTTCGCCGAGATGACGCAGGCGCTTGCCGGCTTGGAGCTCGACGAGGTGACGGAGCGTTTACGCGCCGACGCGGTCGGCCGTGGCTCCGGCCGCCTCCGCGACGACCTCGTCGTCCTCGCCATCCGCCCCCGGGCGACCTCGGGCAGTCCCGAGGCGCCGCGGGCGGTGGCGGTCAGCGCCTAGCGTTTCGCTTTTTTGGCGGCTTTTTTCGGGCGCGGGTTCGGCCGGGCTTTTTTCGTCCTAGCTTTTTTCGAGGCCGATTTCGTCGAGCTTGATTTTTTCGCCGACGATTTTGAGCTCGATTTCGCAGCCGGTTTTTTCGCCGCTTTTTTGGGTTTCGCTTTGCGTTTCGGCGAGGCGGCACGGCGCAGCGCAGCGGGGATGTCCTCGCGGGCGACGGCCCCGGTCAGGGACTTGATCTGGCCCTGGAGGAAGTTCGCCATTTTTTCCTCCTCGCGCCGAATCGCCCGCGCGAGTTTTGCCGTCTCGGAGTCCTGGACTTTTTCCGCCAGCGTCTCGATCGCGAGGTAGGTGGCGATCTCCTCGTGCTCGTTGAAGTACTCGGTCTTGGCGTTCTTCAGCATTTTCTCCTGCTCGCCGCCGCCACGGATCGCGTGCAGCGGGCCCTTCGCCGCCGCGGTCAATTTGCCAACCGCGCTCTGCAGAGTCTGGCCGCCGCCGCCGAGTTTTTTGATCCGGCGCTCGACCTGTTTGGCGTGGTTTTTCGTCTCTTTCAGATGCTGCTGAAGCCGTTTTTTGTAGGGCCCTTTGGCGGTCATCGCGATGTGGGCCCCCAGGGAAGCCTCCAGTTCGCGCTCCTTACCGTAAGCCTCACTCAGGTACTGGACCAGCTTTGCGTCACGCTCGTTCATATCCGCCATCGCGAATTGCGCCTCCTCAGTCTCGCTTCGTTGCTGCGCTTATTTACCCAGCGCAATTGGGGTGAAACTGCGGTGCGGGAGCGTATTGACTGGATCGGCCTACCATCCCGCGGGTGAAGTTGCTCCTCCTCGCAGCGGCGGCGCTGGCAGGCGCCGGCCTTTCCCTTCCTTCTCCCCCGCCGCCCCCGATCAAGGCGTGGCCGATCCCCTACGGGCAGAAGCGCAAGCACGAGATGGCGCAGTACTCGCAGCGCCACTACGGCGAAGGGACCTGGCGGCTGCGACACCCGCGGGTGATCGTCGAGCACATGGCCCAGAGCGGCAGCGCCGCCGCCGTGCGCAACACCTTCGCCCGCGACGTCCCCGACCCCGAGCTGCACGAGCTGCCCAACGTCTGCTCGCACTTCGTCGTCGCCGACTCGGGGCGAATCTTCCGGCTAGTCAACCTCCGCACCCGCTGCCGCCACACGGTTGGCCTCAACTGGACCGCGATCGGGATCGAGCACGTCGGCTACAGCGACGGCGACGTCCTCGGCGACCGCCGGCAACTGGGCGCCTCGCTGCGGTTGACCCAGTGGCTGCGCTGCCGTTTCCGGATCAAGGTGCGCGACGTGATCGGCCACGCCGAGAGCCTCACTTCCCCCTACCACCGGGAGCGCATCCCGAGCCTGCGTCGGCAGACCCACGGCGACTGGCGCCACGCCTCGATGCAGGTCTACAGGCAGAAGCTGAGGCGGTTCGGGCCCTGCCCGCGCTGAGCTCAGAAGAAATCTCCGGGCAATGTCGATTTCGCCCCCGCCCGTTCGTCGTCAGGTAAAAGGGCGGGACAGCCGCCCCCGACGAAAGAGGACCCGATGCGTTTCATGATGTTCATGTATCCCGAAATCGAGGAGCAGGACTGGAACCCGACGCCGGAGGCTGTCGCGGCGATGGGCCGCTACAACGAAGAGCTGCAGAAGGCCGGGATGCTGCTGTCGATGGACGGGCTGCGGCCGCCGAGCGACGGCGGCAACGTCGTCTTCGACGCCGAGGCCAAGGCGACGATCACCGACGGGCCCTTTACGGAGGCGAAGGAGGTCGTCGGGGGTTACTGGCTGATCCAGGCGCGCTCGAAGGAGGAGGCGCTGGAGTGGGCGAGCCGCTGCCCGGACGCTAACTGCCGGATCGAAGTCCGCCGGGTATTCGAGATGGAGGACTTCCCGCAGGAGGTGCAGGACGCCTACGAGGGCCCCTGAGGGCATGACCGAGGCCACGCGCGCGATCGAGGCGGTCTGGCGGATCGAGTCCGCCCGCCTGATCGCGGGCCTGGCGCGGATGGTCGGCGACGTCGGCTTGGCCGAGGACATGGCGCAGGACGCGCTGGTCGCGGCGATCGAGAAGTGGCCGGCCGACGGCGTTCCCGACAACCCCGGCGCCTGGCTGATGGCGACGGCGAAGAACCGGGCGATCGACCGGATGCGGCGGGAGAAGACGTACGAGCGCAAGCGCGAAGAGGTCGCCCACGACACCGGCGTGCTCTTTGCAATGGAGCGCTCCGACTTCGAGGCCGCGGCCGACGACGAGATCGGCGACGACCTGCTGGCGCTGATTTTCACCTGCTGCCACCCGCTGCTCTCCCGCGAGGCGCGGGTGGCGCTGACGCTGCGGCTGCTCGGCGGGCTGACGACGGGCGAGATCGCCCGCGCCTTCCTCGGCTCCGAGTCGACGGTGGCGCAGCGGCTGGTGCGGGCGAAGCGGACGCTGCGCGACGCCAAGGTCCCGTTCGAGGTGCCGCGCGGGGCTGAGCTGGAGGAGCGCCTTGGCTCGGTGCTGGAAGTGATCTACCTCGTTTTCAACGAGGGCTACGCGGCGAGCGCGGGCGAGGACTGGGTCCGCCGCGACCTCTGCGAGGAAGCGCTGCGGCTGGGGCGGATCCTCGCCGAGCTGGCGCCGGCGGAGCCGGAGGTGCACGGACTGGTGGCGCTGATGGAGATCCAGGCCTCGCGGCTGGGCGCTCGACACGGCCCCGATGGCGAACCGGTGCTGCTGCTCGACCAGGACCGCAGCCGCTGGGACCCGCTCCTAATCGTCCGCGGCCGGCAGGCACTGGAGCGAGCCGAAGCCCTCCCGGGCCCACTTGGCCCCTACGGCCTGCAGGCCGCGATCGCCGCCTGCCACGCCCGCGCCCTCCGCCCCGGAGAAACCGATTGGGTCCGGATCAGCGCCCTCTACGACGCCCTCGCCCAGATCTCCGGCTCCCCGATCGTAGAGCTGAACCGAGCCGTCGCCGTAGGGATGGCCTTCGGTCCAGAGGCCGGGCTCGAACTACTCGACCGGATCAAAGACGAGCCAGCGCTGCAGAACTACCACCTGCTCCCAAGCGTCCGCGGCGACCTACTGGAAAAAGCCGGCCGCACCGAGGAGGCCTCAGCCGAGTTCGAACGCGCCGCGGAGCTGACTCAGAACGAGCGCGAGCGCGGGCTCCTACTCAAGCGTGCCCGTTTGCAAGTCGATTGATCCCGTCCCTTTCCAGTCGCAGCATCCGCCAGTCGTCGAGCCGGCGCGCACCGATCTTGGCGTAGAAGTCGAGCGCCGGTTCGTTCCACTCCAGGGCGCACCATTCGAGCCGGGCGTAATCGCGCTCCTCGGCGATCCGCGCCAGGTGCTCCATCACCGCCAGGCCGATGCCGCCGCGCCGGTGCTCGGGACGGACGTAGACGTCCTCCAGCCAGATCCCCGGCCGGCACTCGAAGGTCGAGAAGTTGGTGAAGAAGATCGCGTAGCCGACCGCTTCGCCGTCGGCGGTCTCAATCAGGAGCGCCTCGGCGGCTTTGCGCTCGAACAGCGAGTTATGGAGGGTCTCGGCGTCACCGGCCAGCTTGTCGGCGAGTTTCTCGTAGGCGGCGAGCTCGAGGATCAGGTCGAAGAGCAGCTGCGCGTCCTCTTCGGTCGCCGGGCGGATCTCGACGTCGTTGACGGTGGCCATCCGGCGGAGCCTAGGCCGAGCCGCGAAGGCGCGGCAGCACCTCGCCCTTGTAGACGTCGATCGCGCCCAGCGGGTCGGCGCCGGAGTTGTTCATCAGGGCGACGACCGTCGCCCCCATCTCTTCGACTTCGCGGATGCGTTCGGCGTGGACCTCGGGGTCGGCGGCGATGATCAGGTCTTCCTTCAGCTCCTCGTCGGAGACCTGCTTCTCGCCCTCCTCGTACATCGCCTGCGGGTCGTGCCACTCGTCGCGGTAGAACTCTTTCGGCTGCGAGCCCTTCCAGACCCGGCAGCCCTCGAGCGCGGCGTCGTCGTCGGGGGCCCAGGAGAAGGCGGCCTGGAGAACGATCTCGCCCGGCTCGCGGCCGGCGTCCTCGGCGGCGCCCTTGTAGGCGTCGATCAGCTCCGGCACCGATTCCGGGTCGGCGAGGGTCCAAAGGCCGTCGCCGTGGCGGCCGGCGACCTTCGCCGCCTTCGGGCCGAAGGCGGAGACGTAAATCGGCGGCCGGCGGTTCTCCGGCCGCGAGTGGATATAGGCGCGGTCGGTGGCGAAGTGCTTGCCGGCGCCGCTGAGGCGCTGGCCGTCCCAGAGGGCGCGGATCATCTCCAGCGCCTCCTCCATCCGCTCGACCTTTTCGCTGGGCGAGGGCCAGTCCGCCCCCAGCGGCACCTCGTTGAGGGCCTCGCCGGAGCCCACCCCGAGGTAGGGACGGCCGGGGTACATCAGCTCCATCGTCGCCCAGGCCTGCGCGATCAGGACCGGGTGGTAGCGCGGGCCCGGCGGCGTCACCGCGGTGCCGAAGGAAACGCGCTCGGTCGCCTGCGCCGCCGCCCCGAGCCAGACCCAGGCGTGCCCCGCCTCCCCCGGTTCCCACCAGGGCTGCAGGTGGTCGCTGCAGCCGATGCCGTCGAACCCCGCCTCCTCAGCGGCGACGGCTTGCGGCAGCAACTGCTCGGGCGGGAACTGCTCGTGGGCGCAGAGGTGGAGGTAGCGCATCGGCTTCACCCCAGGGTCGGCGCGGGCCTCGCCTACGCCTTGCCCTCGAACTCGTACTCGCGCAGGAAGCCCTCGAAGAGGCGCCGGTGGCCCTGCTCGTCGCGGAGGATCGCGACCACCATGTCCTGGGTGACCGGGTCGACCCCGTCGGTCACCTCGATGATCCGGGTGTAGTGCTCAATCGCGCCCGTCTCGGCTTTGATCACGCCGCGGATCACGTGGACGACGTCGACCTGGTGCTCGGGCGGCTGTAGGAAGCTCTGTTCGGCGCTGAAGGCTTCGGAACCGGGGACGACGCCGTAGAGCTCCTTGATCCGGTCGGCGAACTGCCTCGCGTGGCCGAGCTCCTCTTCGATGTCTTCGGCGAGGGACTCGCGGATCTCCTGGGCGCGGACGCCGTCGAGGTTGGTCGAAGCGGCGAGATAGCTCATCACCGTCTCGATCTCCATCCAGTAGGCCTTGGTCAGCAGGGCGACGATCTCTTCGCGGGTACCGGAGGCATCGCCGCTGAAGATCCCCTTGTCGGAGGTGGTGGACTCCATCGCTAGTTCTTCTCCCTCATGGTCGTCTGGCAACTGGTTACTCGTCTTGAGCCTACGCCCGGCGGCTACCCCGGCGCGTGGGCGTGGAAACGCGGCTGCGGGCGAGGCGGACTGCGGCTAGGCTGCGGCGCCATGGACACGATCGATTCCCTGCTCGAGAACAACAAAGGCTTTGCCGACGGACTGACCCCGCGGCACCTCGACGTCGAACCGCAACGCCACCTGGCGATCGTCACCTGCATGGACTCGCGGCTGGACGTCTTCGCCGCCCTCGGTCTCGGCGACGGCGAGGCGCACATCCTCCGCAACGCCGGCGGCGTCATCACCGACGACGTGATCCGCTCACTGGCGCTCTCGCAGCGGCGGCTGGGGACGCGCGAGGTGATGCTGATCCACCACGACGACTGCGGCCTGCAGAAGATCACCGAGGACGGCTTCCGGATGGAGCTGCAGGAGACGACGGGGATCGCCCCCTCCTTTGCGATCGAGGCGTTCAAGGACGTCGAGGAGGACGTGCGGCAGTCGATCCGCCGCGTCCGCGCCTCCCCCTTCCTGCCCCACCGCGACGTCGTGCGCGGCTTCGTCTACGACGTCGACACCCACCGGCTGCGCGAGGTCGAGGTCCCCGAGTAGTGGCGACGGTCGCCCCCTACGGGTCCTGGTCCTCGCCAATCGCGGCGGCGACGGTGGCCCGGTCGGGGCGGCGGCTGGGTTTCCCGGCGATCGCCGCCGACGGCGCGGTCTGGTGGGCGGAAGGGCGGCCGGAGGAGGGCGGCCGCGTGGCGCTGATGCGCCAGCTCGGCGGGGGCGAGCTTGAGCGGGTGACGCCGGAGGGGGTCAACGTCCGCACCCGAGTGCACGAGTACGGCGGCGGCGCCTGGTGCCTGGTCGAGCCCGACCTCGTCGTCTTCGTCGACTTCTCCGACCAGCGCCTGTACCGGCAGCGGATCGGCTCCGAGCCGGTGGCGATCTCGCCCGAGCCGCCGGTGCTAGGTGCTGTCCGCTACGCCGATATGCGGCCGACGCCGGATGGGAGCGGGATCGTCTGCGTGCGTGAACGCGATGCCGAGCCCGAACCGGTGAACGAGATCGTCTCGCTGCCCCTCGACGGCTCGGCGCAGCCGCAGGTGATCGCCGGCGGTCGTGACTTCTACTCCTTCCCGCGGATCAGCCCCGATGGGTCATGGCTCGCCTGGACCTGCTGGGACCACCCGAACATGCCTTGGGACGGGACCGAGCTATGGATCGCGCCGCTCGGCGATCCGGGCGAGGAGCGGCTGATCGCAGGGGGCCGCGACGAGTCGGTCTTCCAGCCCGAATGGGATGCCCGCGGGCGCCTGCACTTCCTCTCCGACCGCGCCGGCTGGTGGAACCTCTACCGGGCCGGGGAGCCGGATGCCGAGCTGAGCGGCGAGGACGGTCCGCTCGTCCAGCTGACCGACCAGCACGCCGACCACGCCCACCCGCAGTGGCTCTTCGGCGGCGCTACCTACGCCTTCCTTGAGAGCGGCGCGATCGCCGTCGTCCGCACCGAGCAGGCCGAAGAACGCCTTGTCCTGCTGCAGCCGGAGGGCTGGGAACCCACCAACCTCGATCTTCCCTTTACCTCCTTCGGCTACCCGGCGCTGGCGGCGCGCGGCGAGAAGGTCGCCTTCGCCGCGGCGAGCCCGGAGAGCGAGACCGCGGTCGTCGTCTACGACGCCGAGCGCGGCGAGACCGAGGTGGTGCGCACCTCCAGCGACGATCCCGTCGACCCCGCCTACGTCTCGCGGCCGCGGGCGATCGAGTTCCCGACCGGCGACGGCGAGGTCGCCTACGGCTTCTACTACCCGCCGACGAACCCGGAGTTCGTGGCGCCAGAGGGGGAACTGCCGCCGTTGATCGTCGAGAGCCACGGCGGGCCGACCTCCCACGCCACCCCGGCGCTGGACCGCGAATTCCTCTACTGGACCAGCCGCGGGATCGGCGTCGTCGACGTCAACTACCGGGGGAGCAGCGGCTTCGGGCGCGAGTACCGCAACAAACTGCGCGGCACCTGGGGCGTCGTCGACAACGTGGACTGCCTGAGCGCGGCGCTCCACCTGGCCGATAGGGGCCTCGCCGACCGCGAGCGGCTGGCAATCCGCGGCGGCTCGGCCGGCGGCTACGCCACCCTCTGCGCGCTCACCTTCCACGACGGATTCGCCGCCGGGGCGAGCTACTTCGGCGTCGCCGACGCCGAGGCGCTCGCCACCGACACCCACAAGTTCGAGTCCCGCTACCTCGACCTCCTGATCGGCCCGTATCCCGAGCAGGCCGACCTCTACCGCGAGCGCTCGCCGATCAACCACGTCGAGCAGCTGCAGGTGCCGGTGATCCTCTTCCAGGGACTCGAGGACAAGGTGGTGCCGCCGAACCAGGCGGAGACGATGGCGGCGGCGCTGAAGAGCAACGGCGTCCCCTACGCCTACCTCCCCTTCGAGGGTGAGCAGCACGGGTTCCGCAAGGCGGAGACGAACATCCGCTGCCTCGAAGCCGAGCTCTACTTCTACGGGCGGATCATGGGATTCGAGCCGGCCGGGGATCCGGAGCCGGTCGAGATCGTCGGCCTCAGCTGACGACGCAGTTCTTCGAGCCGCCCTCGGTTTCGCCTTTTTCCGGGAAGGCGTGGGCGAGGGCGTTGGCGATCAGCTCGGCGCGGGCGGCGTAGCCCGGCGAGGTGAAGTGGATGCCGTCTTCGATGAACCACTCGTCTTTGAGGTCCGAGGCCCAGTCGTAGACGCGCATGTTGGGGTAGGTGGCGCAGGCGGTGACGAGTTCCTCGTCCCACTTCTCCATGTTGCCCTTCGAGTAGGGGTCGCCGGCTTCGACGATCGAGCGGACGTTGACCCAGAGCACCGGTTCGTCGCCGATGATGGTCATCATTTTTTCGATCCGTTCGCGCTCGGTAACGGTTGAGCCGGCGGCGACGTTGGCGGCCTCATTGGTGCCGAGAGCGAGGACCCAGCAGCCTTTGAAGCCTTCGGCCTTCCAGGCGGCGGCGACTTCCTGGGCGTTGGGGTTGCCTTCGAAGCGCTCTTCGATCGAGGTCGCCCCCGTCACCTCCATGTGGACTTCTTTGACCCCGACTTCGGCGTAGCGGGCGGGGATGCGCTGCGATTCGATCGGCAGGTATTCGGCGTTGTCGAGGCCCTCGGAGGTGGAGTCGCCGATGTGGACGACGGCTTTGCAGGACGATTTCGTCGAATCTTCCGCCTGCGCTTTGGTCAGCGGCGGCGGCTTCGTCGTCCCCTCTGCGCGCGCCTGCTCGGCGCGGATGTCGTTGCCTTCGGCCGAGGTCGAGTTGAGTCCGGCCATCCCGGCGGCGGCGATCACGAGGACGATGCCCATGCCGACGATCGCGACCCGCATCGGCGGCGCGAAGGTCTCCCATTTCCAGCCGACGGCGCGGCGGCGGGCGAAGAAGCGGCCGATCGCGCCGTGGCGGATCGGCTCCTCGACGAAGCGCCAGGAGAGAGCGGCGATGGCGAAGATCGCGGCTACCTGGAGCAGGCTGCGGGTGAGGCTGTCCTCGTGCCCCGCCCCCTGGGGCGTGGTGAGGACGATGATCGGCGTCTGCCAGAGGTAGATCCCGTAGGAGCGGACGCCGACCCAGCGCAGCGGCTGCACCCCCAGCCAGGTGCCGAGGCGGCAGGCTGGATGGGTCAACGGCATCAGCACCATCACCGTCGCCAGCGAGAGGATCATGAAGCCGCCGCGGTAGAGGAAAGGCGAAAGTTCGCCGCAGCGCCAGATCATCAGGGCGATGATCGCCAGGCCGGCGACGCCGAGGGCGTCGAGCGTGTTGCGCGCCTGGGGGGCGATGCGGCGGCTGAGTTTGCGGCTCGGCCAGACCATCGCCAGGGCGGCGCCGAAGAGGAGGCCGCCGGCGCGGGTGTCGGTGCCGAAGTAGAGGCGCGAGGGGTCGAAGCTCGGTTCGTAGAGGATCGCCATCAAGATCGTGGAGGCGAGGGCGCCGGCAATCGTCAACAGCGCCAGGCGGGGGCGTACTCCCGAGGGGAGCGGGCGCTCGTGGACGAGCTTGACCCCGGCCAGGAGCAGGAACGGCCAGAGGATGTAGAACTGCTCCTCGACCGAGAGCGACCAGAGGTGGTCGAGCGGGCCTTCGGCTTCGAAGCGAGCGAAGTAGGAGACGTCGGCGAAGATCTGCTGCCAGTTGTTGACGTAGAAGATCGCCGAGACGACGCCCTTGCGGAACTGGTCGGGCTGGGCGGGGCCGAAGATCGTCACCCAGGCGACGACGATCGCCAGCATCAGGAAGAGCGCCGGCAGCAGGCGGCGGGCGCGGGCGAGCCAGAAGGCGCCGAGCTTGATCCGGCCGTGGGCGTTCAGCTGGTTCAGCAGGATGTCGGTGATCAGATAGCCGCTGAGGGTGAAGAAGACGCCGACCCCGAGCATGCCGCCGGGCGCCCAGTCGAAACCGAGGTGGAAGAGGATGACCGAGAGGACGGCTATCGCACGTAGCCCGTCCAGCCCAGGCATGTAGCGCTGGTTGCGCTTGACGGGTTCAGGCATCGGTGCGCGCATGCTACGGATCGGCGCTGATAGCTTTCGCCGCAGTGAGTCCCGTCCGAGCCTCTCGCCGCCGCCTCTCCTTCTTTTTTTCCTTGGCTCTGGTCGCAGGGCTCGCGGTACTGGCGTTTGGGAGTTCGAGTGCGGTCGCAAAGGACAGCTGTCCTGGGTTCAAAGTCCTGCACGACGACCGCATCGGGTCGGCAGAGCTCCCCGCCGGTACCTACAGCGTGATTGCCGCCGAAGATCTTGGCTGCGAAGCCGCCTCCAAACTCTTCACCCGCTTCCTCCAGGACTGGGACGGAAACCTGCCGCGCCCCTGGCGCGTCACCGGTGAAGGCAGCGGCGTTGCCTCTTTCTCCCGCGGCGGAGGCATGGGGGGCTTCACCGTCCGACGGACGGGCGGAAGCGGAGGCGGCACCAACCCCGAAATCGGCAAGCTCTGCCCCGGCACCTTCACCGTCAACGCCGGCTCCGACGTCGGCCCCCTCTACTTCGCCAAAGGCCAGTACCTCCTCTACATCCCGGCGCGCTCCGGGATCACCTGTCGCCGCGCCTCGGTTCTGTTCACGCGCTTCCTCGCAGCGCCCGGCGGGATGCTGCCGAGCCCGTGGCGTGTGCTGACCCAGACGGCGACGTTCTACAAGCCGGCAAACCCGACGCGGTCGGCGTTCCGGGTCGAGCCCGAGGCCGGGGTCTCCTAGCTCGTAGTTCCTGGGTACTGCGCCCGACTCAGGCGGTATTTGACCGCGAGTCCGCGAGAAACACTCTCCAGGGATGGTTTTCGCGGACTCGACGGGCTCGGTCTCGGTTAGGGCTCTTCGGGTTGCGGTTTCTCTTCCTATCGAGCTTGGGTAGCTGGCGACTATGGCTAATGCCGCCGAATTTGTGCCTCTCTCCCGGTCGCTGAAGGCGCTCGATGAGGCTGTTCAGACCTGTCGCGGTTGCGAGCTCTACAAGGACGCTACGCAGGCGGTTTTCGGCTCGGGGCGCAAGAAGGCGGAGCTGATGCTGGTTGGGGAGCAGCCGGGGGACAAGGAGGATCTGGCGGGGGAACCGTTTGTGGGGCCGGCGGGGCGGTTGCTGGACCGGGCGCTCGAGGAGGCTGGAATCGACCGGGGTGAGGCCTACGTGACCAACGCGGTCAAGCACTTCAAGTGGAAACCGCAGGGAAAGCGGCGCCTGCACCAGACGCCGCGCGCCGGGGAGATCGAGGCCTGCAAGCCCTGGCTGGCGGCGGAGATCGAGGCAATTAAGCCCCAGGCTCTGCTGGCAATGGGAGCTACGGCAACTCGATCTTTGTTCGGGTCAAAATTTAAGGTCCTCAAAGATCGAGGTCGGCAAATAGATTCACCTTTGGCACCGGTGGCCGCCGTCACCATCCACCCCTCGGCGATCCTGCGGCTTCGGGAGCACGACGAGCGGGAGGCGGAGTTCGCTGCCTTTGTCGCCGACCTCGAAGGGGTCGCCTCGGCGCTCCGGGGCGCCGTCAGGTGAGCACTACCGCCACGGCCCCCCGCCGCGGCCGCCTTCGCCGCGCCGACTGCGCCGGGCCGGGGATCAGACGGGTGCGCCGCGGGCGCGGCTTCTCCTTCGAGGACGGCTCCGGCGAGACGATCGCCGACGAGGAGACGCTAGAGCGGATCCGGGCGCTGGTCATCCCCCCGGCTTGGAAGTACCTCTACCACGAGCGCTGGCAGCAGCGGCAGGCCGAACGCAAGTACGAGCTGATCCGCGAGTTCGCCCACAAGCTGCCGAAATTGCGCCGCGCCGTCACCGCCGACCTGCGCCGCCAGGGGATGCCCCGCGAGCGGGCGCTGGCCTGCGCGATCCGCCTCCTCGACCTCGGCTTCTTCCGCGTCGGCAGCGAGGTCTACGCCGAGGAAAACGAGAGCTTTGGCCTCGCCACCGTGCGCCGTGAGCACGTCACGATCAAGCGCAGCGAGATCGTCTTCGACTTCCCCGCCAAGAGCGGCCAGCGCCGGATCCAATCGATCCGCGACGCCGCCGCCCGGCGCGCGATCGAGACGATGTACCGGCGCCGCGGCGGCCCCGAGGACCTGCTCGCCTACCGCGCCGGCGGCGAATGGGTCGACGTCCGCTCCCAGGAGATCAACGAGTACATCCACGCCAAAATCGGCGACGAGTTCTCGGCCAAGGACTTCCGCACCTGGCACGGCACCGTGCTCGCGGCGGTCGCCCTCGCCGGCGAAGAGAAGCCGCGCTCCGAAGCGGCGGCGAAGCGCTGCATCGCCAAGGCCGTCAAACAGGTCTCCGAAGCGCTCGGCAACACTCCCGCCGTCTGCCGCGCCTCCTACATCGACCCCCGCGTCCTCGACCGCTACCGCAACGGCGACACGATCCGTCCGTCCGTCAGCGCCAACGGCCGGATGAGCGCAAAACAGCGCCTGAAAATCGAGCGGGAAGTGCTCGATCTCGTTTCGTAACGCCCGGCCACGGGGAGTTGGGGAGTCCAGACAGCTAGGGAAGGCAACGAGTATGAGTACGCAGGAAAATCGTCCCTTTGCGGTGGTGACGGGGGCATCGAGCGGGATCGGTTTCGAGCTCGCCAAGGTCCTCGCCGAAGAGGGATTCGACCTTCTGATCACCGCCGAGGACGCGGAGATCGACGGGGCGCAACGGGAGCTGAACCAGCTCACCGCGAGCGTCGAGTGCACCCGCCTCGATCTCTCCCGAGAAGAGGAGATCAACCGCCTCTACGAGCGAATCCAGGCGGCCGCCCGCCCGGTCGACGTCCTCGTCCTCAACGCCGGGATCGGCGCCGGCGGCGACTTCGCCCGCGAAACCGAGCTGCGCAAGGAGCTGCGGCTGATCGACCTCAACGTCCGCTCCACCGTCCACCTCTGCAAGCTGGTCGTGCAGGACATGGTCGCGCGTGACCAGGGCCGGATCCTCTTCACCTCGTCGATCGCCTCAACGATGCCCGGCGCCTACCAGGCCGTCTACAACGCCTCCAAGTCCTTCGTCCAGTCCTTCGCGCTGGCGATCCGCAACGAGCTCAAGGACACCGACCTCACCGTCACCTCGCTGATGCCGGGACCGACCGAGACCGAGTTCTTCGAGCGCGCCGACATGCTCGACACTCCCGTCGGCGAAGAAGAGAAGGACGACCCCGCCGAGGTCGCGCGCCAGGGATACGAGGCGCTGATGGCCGGCCGCGAAAAGGTCGTCGGCGGCAGCTTCAAAAACAAAGCGCAAACCGTCCTCGGCAAGGTCGTCCCCGACTCTGTCAAGGCCGAGATGCACCGCAAAATGGCCCAGCCGGCAACGGCCGGAGAGAAGGAGGAGCGATGAAGGCTGCCGTCTGGCACGGTCCCCGCGACGTCCGCGTCGACGAGGTCGAGGACCCGAAGATCGAAGAGGCCACGGATGCGGTGATCAAAATCACCTCGAGCGCGATCTGCGGCTCCGACCTCCACCTCTACGAGATCCTCTCGCCGTTTATGACCGAGGGCGACATCCTCGGCCACGAGCCGATGGGGATAGTCGAGGAGGTCGGCCCCGAGGTCACCCACATTGCCCCCGGCGACCGCGTCGTCATCCCCTTCAACATCTCCTGCGGGCACTGCTGGATGTGCGACCGCCAGCTCTTCGCCCAGTGCGAGACGACCCAGAACCGGGAGGAAGAAAAAGGAGCTTCGCTGCTCGGCTACACCAAACTCTACGGGCAGGTGCCAGGCGGGCAGGCCGAGTATCTGCGCGTCCCCCAGGCCCACTTCGGGCCGATCAAGGTTCCCGAGGGCCCGCCCGACGACCGCTTCCTCTACCTCTCCGACGTGCTGCCGACCTCCTGGCAGGCGGTCGAGTACGCGGCGATCCCCGAGGGCGGCTCGGTTGCCGTCTTCGGCCTCGGCCCGATCGGGCAGATGACCTCGCGGATCGCCGCCCACAAAGGCGCGCGGGTGATCGCGGTCGACATCGTCCCCGAGCGGCTCGAGCTGGCTCGGAAACACGGGATCGAGACGCTCGACCTCGAAGAGCACGACGACATCTCCGACACGATCCGGGAGATGACCGAGGGGCGTGGCACCGACGGCGCGATCGACGCAGTCGGGATGGAGGCGCACGGCGCTCCGGTCGGCGAGTTCGCCCAGAAAGCGGCGGGCCTGCTCCCCGACAAGGTCGCCGAGAAGCTGATCGAAAAGGCCGCGATCGACCGGATGTCGGCGCTCTACCAGTGCTTCGACACCGTCCGCCGCGGCGGCACCGTCTCGATCAGCGGCGTCTACGGCGGCATGGTCGACCCGATCCCGATGTTCCAGCTCTTCGACAAGGGCGTGCAGCTGCGGATGGGCCAGGCCCACGTGAAGAAATGGATCGACGAGATCATGCCGCTGCTGAGCGAGGACGGCGACCCGCTCGGGACCGAAGACCTCGCCTCCCACAAGATCGCGATCGACGAGGTCCCCGAGGCCTACGAGAAGTTCCAGAAGAAGGAAGACGGCGCGATCAAGTTCGTGATCCAGCCGTAGAGGAGGACCATGCGAGTAATCGTCACCGGAGCGAGCGGCAACGTCGGCACCAGCGTCCTCGAGGCGCTGGGCCGGGAGGCGAAGGTCGACGAGATCGTCGGCCTCGCTCGCCGCGTGCCCACGGTCGAGATGCCGAAGGTGCGCTGGGTTGGCGCCGACGTCGTCAGCGACGACCTAGCGCCGATCTTCAGCGGCGCCGACGCGGTCATCCACCTCGCCTGGGCGATCCAGCCGAGCCGTGACGAAGCGGTGACCGAGCGGATCAACGTCGAGGGCAGCCGCCGCGTCTTCGACGCCGTCGCAGCGGCGAAAGTCCCCGCCCTCGTCCACGCCTCCTCGGTCGGCGCCTACAGCCCCGGCCCGAAGGAACGCCAAGTGGACGAGTCCTGGCCGGTCGAGGGAATTCCCTCCTCCTTCTACTCGCGCCACAAGGCCGCGGTCGAAGACCTCCTCGACGAGCTCGAAGGGCGGGCGCCGGAGCTGCGTGTCGTCCGCCTCCGCCCCGGTCTGATCTTCAAATCCGAGGCGGCGAGCGAGATCCGCCGCCTCTTCGCCGGCCCCTTCCTGCCCGGTTTCCTGGTCCGCAAGCAGCTGGTGCCGCTGATCCCGCGGGTGCCGCGGCTGCGCTTCCAGGCGGTCCACTCGCGCGACGTCGGTGAGGCCTACCGACAAGCAGTAGTGCGCGACGTCCACGGCGCCTTCAACATCGCCGCCGAACCGGAGATCGGGGTCGAGGCGCTCTGCGAGTTCTTCGGCGCCCGCAGCTTCCCGCTGCCGGCGCGGGCCCTCCGCGGCGCCGCCGACCTGAGCTGGAAGCTGCGCCTGCAGCCCACCTCCCCCGGCTGGCTTGACCTCGCCCTCGGCGTGCCGATGATGGACACGCGCCGGGCTCGCGAGGAGCTGGCCTGGGAGCCGACCGTGACCTCGCTGGATGCTCTCGACGACCTCCTGGAGGGGATGCGCAACGCGGAGGGCGCGCCGACGCCGCCGCTGGAGCCGAACGCAGGCGGCTCGATGCGGGCCCGCGAGGTTGCCACCGGGGTCGGCCAAAAGCAGGGAACTTAATTACCTCAGCTTTATCCTAATTTCGGGGAAGGTTCACGGTTTTCGTGTCGAATGCAGGGGTACCGAAGACCCATGGCGCGATCCGGATTAAAAACTCTTCCTAAACCCGGCGAGGTCTGGCTCAGCTGCCCGCCGTACCTGATGATGGCCCGGATCGTCGACGTCGACCTCGCCTCCGAGCCGCCGGTAGTCAGCTATGAGCTCCACGACGACGACGGCTCGCTCCTGCAGGCGGTCGAGCACGCCACACTCGACGGCGGCTGGTGGCGCACCTTCCAGCGCCTCGAACCGCGTTTCGGTTAGCCCTGCTCGGCCGCGGCCCCGCCGACCGCCGCCAGCGCCTCCTCGGCGCTGTCGAAGACGAGCCCGTTGGAGGTGAGGCCGGTCATCGAGAGCACGCGCAGGACCTGGGCGCTCGGCGCGTAGACGGCGAGGCGGTTGCCGTCGCCCTCCATGCGGTTGTGGGCGCGGAGGATCACGGCGATCCCGGAGGAGTCGATGAAGTCGCAGCGCTCGAGGCCGACGAGGACGCAGCTGCACTCGCCGATCGCGTTGGTCAGGACCTCGTCCAGCTGCCCCGCGACGGCGAGGTCGAGCTCCCCTTCGATTTGGATGTCCCTGCAGCCAGGGCGCAGGTCTTTCTCGGTGAGGTTAAAACGCTGCATGATTTGACTCTGAATCGTAGAAAAAAGGCATTGGGGAAACCTCTGCGGATCGAATTTGTTCTGGTCCGTAGATCGACTTCCCTAGCCGGCCCCCGTGCCTTGTATGTCTAGCAATGCCCCGGCGCCTCGCCCCGGAACATCCGCACGATCCTAACTTAAGCTCGCCGCCGTGTCCCCCCGTCGCGCCCTGCCAACACCCGAGCAGATCGTCGCTGCGATTGTCGCCCTGGCCGATGACGGGTTCTGCCGCCGCTCCGAGCTGGCGCAGCGGTTTCCCGGCCTCGGCGCGCGGGATCTGCGGCGGGCGTTGCGGCGCGCCGTCGCGCAGGGGCTGGTGATCGAGCGCCGCGGTCCCGACGGAGGCTTCCACCTCGCAGTCAGTAGCGAGGGTTGGGATCTGCACCGCAGCGGGTAGCGGATGGCGGTGAGCCCATCGCTAGAGGACGCGCCGGCGGCCGTCGCCGGCTATGCCGACCCGCAAAAACGGCCGCCCTTTGGCCCCTACCTCGCTTTCATGAGCATCTTCGGGACGCTGGTCAGCGCTGCCCTGCTCCTCGCCCGGCGCCAGGGGCGCGAGTTGCCGGAGCGGGTTTCGGCCGCCGACCTCGCCCTGGTCGGAACCGCTTCCCACAAGCTCAGCCGGCTCGTCTCCAAGGACAAGGTGACGAGCCCGCTGCGGGCACCGTTCACCGAACTGGAAGGCAAGGGCGGCCCGGCCGAGCTCGAGGAGAGCTCACGCGGCACCGGCCTGCAAAAAGCGATCGGGGAGCTCCTGATCTGCCCCTACTGCCTCGGACTCTGGGTGGTGGCGGCGTTCTCGATCGGGATCGTCTTCGCCCCCCGCGTCACCCGCTTCGTCGCCTCGCTCTTCTCGGCGCTGACGATCTCGGACTTCTTCCAGATCGCCTACAAGGCCGCCGAGGAGAAGGGGCTCGGCTAGGTACCGGCGTGCCACGCCCGCTCGAGCAGGCGGTGGTGGCGATCACCGGCGCCTCGAGCGGGATCGGGCGAGCGGCGTCGCTGCGGCTGGCGCGACGGGGCGCGTCACTGGCGCTGTGCGCGCGCTCGGAGGGCCCGTTGGCCGAGATCGCGGCCGAGTGCGAAGCAGACGGGGCCGAGGTCTTCTACCGGGCGCTCGACGTCTCCGACGAGGACGCGGTCGAGGCTTTCGCCGCCGCCACCGTCGAGCGCTTCGGCCACCTCGACGTCTGGGTCAACAACGCCGGGACGATTGCCTACGGACCCTTCGAGGAGATCCCCTCCGCGGTCTTCCGCCAGATCATCGAGACCAACCTGATGGGCCAGGTCCACGGGGCGCGGGCGGCACTGAAGCGCTTCCGCGAGCAGGGTGCCGGGGTGCTGATCAACATGTCCTCGGTTTGGGGACGGGTCAGCACGCCGCAGGTGACGCCCTACATCGTCAGCAAGAACGCGGTCCGGGCATTTTCGGAATGCCTATCTGGCGAACTCGTCGACGAGGATGGGATCCACGTCGCGACGATGGTGCCGCAGGCGGTCGACACGCCGATCTTCGAGCACGCCGGCAACTTCACCGGCAAGCAAGTGCGGCCGATCCCGCCGGTTCTCGACGTCGAAGCGGTGGCGGAAGGGATCGAGCTCTGCGCTGAGAATCCCAAGCGCGAAGTCAACTACGGGCAGGCCGGGCGGGCGCTGGAGATCCTCCACGCGACGGCGCCACCCCTTTACCGCCGCCTTGCCCACGGCGCCTTCGTCCGCGGGTCGTTCGGCAGCGTCCCGGCCGACCCCGCCCCCGGCAACGTGCTCGAGAGCCGGGGACCGTACGCGGCCGAAGGCGGCTGGCACGCGCGGCGCGAGCGGACCCTGCGGCGAGCCTTCCTCGAAGCGGCCGGCGCCTCGGTTCGCGGCCTTTTCGGGAAGAACTCTTGAGGTTTACGGGCGCCGCCGCCAGGGGTAACCTCGCCCCAACATGCAGGAGAACCGCTTGGCATGGATCTTCGGCTCGTCCCGCAGCGGCAGCACCTGGCTGCTGAAGATGCTCTCCGACCTCGACGGCGTCGTCCCGATCGACGACCCGCACCTGGGCCATCACCTCGGCGTTTGGCGTCCGATCCCGCTCGCCTGGGCGGCAAGCGAGAACCCGCCTGAGCTCAGCACCCTGCTCGACCTCAAGGCCGAGGAACCGGGCTACTTCTTTGCCGAGCGCTACCGCGACGCCTGGGAGGGGCCGCTGCGGGCGCTGATCGAAGCGCGCTTCGAGGCCCAGGCCGAAGGCCAGGAGCCGGACGGCGCCTACGTCGTTAAGGAGCCCGGCTCCCACGTCGCCCCCTTCCTCGCCGAGCTCTTCCCCCGCTCGAAGGTGATCTTCCTCCTCCGCGACGGCCGCGACGTCGTCGACTCCTGGCTCGACGCCTACAGCGATGGCTCCTGGGCGATTCCTGGTGGTGCCTTCCCGGTCTCCCCCGAGGGCCGGATCCCGCTGATCCGCTGGCTCTCGGAAGTCTGGGCCTTCCGCAGCCGCGAGGTCCGTAAGGCGTATGAGACCAGGGCGCTCGAGGACCGGATCCAGATCCGTTACGAGGACCTGCGCGGCGACACGGCGGCCTGCCTGGAGAGGATCTGCAAGATGGTCGGGGTCGATCCCGACCGGGTGCCTGACGTGGTCGAAGCCCACCGTTTCGAGAAGCAGCCGAGCGAGGCGCGCGGGCGAAGGCGGTTCATCCGCCAGGCCCGGCCCGGTGGCTGGCGCGACAACCTCAACCCCGCCGAGCAGCGGGCAATGCACGAGGTGATGGCGGGAACGCTGACCGAGTTCGGCTACGAGATCGACGCGCCGCTCGCCGCAGCCGGTTGATCGCGGTTATCGCCGACACCCACATGCCGAAGGGAAAACGGCGGCTCCCTGAAGAGTGTGTGGAGAGGATTTGCGAGGCCGAGGCGCTGATCCACGCCGGCGATTTCTCTGCCGCCTCGGTGCTGGCCGAGCTGCGGGAGCTCTGCTCGGTCGTCCTGGCGGTGCACGGCAACGTCGACGACGCGGAGCTGCGTCGTCAGCTGCCGGAGGAGCTGGAGGTGGAAATTGGCGGCCACACCGTCGCCCTCCTCCACGACACTGGCCCCGCCAAGGGCCGCCTCGCCCGCATGCGCACCCGCTTCCCGGACGCCGACGCCCTCGTCTTCGGCCACAGCCACCTGCCCCTGCACGAAGAGGCGGACGGGTTCCAGATCTTCAACCCCGGCAGCCCGACCGAGCGCCGCCGCGCCCCCCGTCCCTCGATGGGGCTCCTCCACCCCACCGCCACGGGACTGCGCTTCGAACACGTCTGGCTCGGGTAAGGAAACGGCAACCGCCAACCCCAACCGCAGGAGGAAAGACGATGGCCGAGTTGACGACTTTGGAGGAGAAGCTGGCAGAGGTGATCGGGCTCGCCGAAGCCGCCCAGAAAGCGACCGAGAAGGTCGAGGGCCTAGTCGACGACGACACCGTTGCCTCGAAACTGCAGCAGATGCGCGAGGAGGCCGAAGAGACCGCGCGCCGCGGCACCGAGGTCGCAGAGCAGCGCGACGGCAAGAAGACGGCGATCCTCGAAAAGGCCAAAGAGACCAAAGGCGAGGCCTCGGAGATGATGGAGACCTACCTCGGCGACGACGCCGACGGGCTCGACGGCTTCGAGTTCATGACGATGGCCGAGGCGGGCGAGGTCGGCCACTGGGCGGTGCTGCAGAAACTGAACGAGGAGGCCGGCGAGGAGCAGATCTCCGAACTGGTCCAGTGGGCGCTGCCGATCCAGGAACGGCACTTCAGCGAGACCAAGGAGTGCGCGCTGCAGCTGGCCGGCGAGAAAGACCCCTACGAGGAGGCGTAACCGAACCGATGGCCGAGAAAGCTGACCACGGTCGCTACCTGGCCATCTACCTGAACGACCATCTGGCGGGGGCCGCGCTCGGAGTCGAGCTGGCCCGCCGCCTGCGGTCGAGTAACTCCGGCGACGCCGAGTTCGGGGCGCCGCTAACCCGGATCTGCGGCGAAATCGAGGAGGACCGCGAGACGCTGATCCGCCTCACCGACCGCATCGGGATCAAGCGCGATCAGATCAAACCGGCACTGGCGAAAGTAGCCGAGCGCCTCGGCCGCCTGAAGCCGAACGGCCACCTGCGCACCTATTCCCCGCTCAGCCGCGTGCTCGAGCTCGAGGTGCTGGCTTCGGGGATCGGCGGCAAGATGCAGCTCTGGAACGCGCTCGAGGAGAGCTTCGGCGACTCGCTCGACGGCTTCGACTTCCACGCCCTCGCCGAGCGCGCCGACCGCCAGGGCCAGGTCGTCGAGGACCTGCACCTGGCGGCGGTGAAGCGGACGCTGCCGCAGCGCTCGTAGAAGCTCAGGCGACGCTCATCGAGACCGGCCACTGGTCGGCGACCGATTTCGCCGCGGCCTTCTCCTCGGCGAGGATCGACTCGGTGAGCGCGACCGTCTCCTCGTCGCCGGCGCGACGAGCGACGCGGAGTAGCAGCTCGTAGGCGGCGACCTCGAGGTTCTCGACCGCGTAGGCGAAGCCGGAGAGCTTTGCCGGCGTGTCTGGCTGGGCGGCGAAGAAGGCGCCCCAGTTGAGGGCGCCGAGGCGGAGCATCGCGTCCTTGATCGCCGAGGGGGTGGCGCCGCGGTCGTCGAGGCGGCGCTCGATTTTCTCCAGGTGCCCTTCGGTCTCGGCCAGGTGGTGGTCCAGGGCCGCGCGGAGCGCCTCCGGCACGTCCATCTCCCGGCTTTTCTCCAGCAGCTTCTTCGACTGTCCCTCGAGCGCGTGGACGTCGGCGAGGTAGGTGTTGAGGGTGTCGCCGAGGTCGTCCGGTTCGACCCGGGCGAGCGCCTGCTCGACCGCGTCGTCCCAGTGCGCGGCGATCCGGCCCGCCATCTCGCGCTCCTCGTCGGCGATCGCCGCTGCCAGCGCCGAGGTCGCCTCGTCGCCGGCTTCGCGGGCGGCAATCCCGAGCAGCTCGTAGGCGGCCACCTCCATGTGCTCATAGGAGAAGGCGTGCATCGCCAGCTTGCCGGGCGTGTCCGGCTGCGAGCGGGCGAAGAGGACCATCCCGAAGCCACCGGCCTGTCCGGCGACGTCCTTCAGCCTCGAGGGAGAGGCATCGTGCGCTTCCAGCCGCGCCCGTACGCGCTGCTCCTGCGATTCGGTCTCGCCGAGGTGCTTGCGGAAGGCATCGGCAAAGGCGCCCTCGACCAGGTCGGGGGCGCGGCGCATCTGCACGGCGGCCTGTTCCTCGATCGAGTGGACGTCGGTCAGGTACTTGACGAGCTGGGTCTGCGGATCATTGTCTGGCATGTCCCCCGACTACCCGGGGCGGACGCTGCCCACGCCTGGAAAGTCCCTCCTAGACGAAAGCCGCCTCGCGGGCGAGGAGGTGGAGGCGAACCGTCGTCCCCGAATCGCCGGAGCGGATCTGGACCAGGTCGCAGAGCTGGTTGGCGAGCCAGAGACCGCGTCCGCCCTCCTGGTGCACGTCGGGCCTGATCCGCCCGACCAACGGCTCCTCGATCAGGCCTCTGTCCTCGACCTCGGCCAGCAGCCGCTCGTGCTCCTCCCAGAGGCGGAGGGTGCCGCTGCCGCCGCCGTGCATGACGCTGTTGGCGGCGAGCTCGCTGACCGCGGTGACGAGGTCGGCAACCTCGGTCGGATCCATCCCGGCGCGTTCGGCTGCTGCGGTGACTCGGCGGCGCACCTCGCCCAAACCGGTGACATCGAAGGCGAGGGTCTCGGGGGTCGTCGACGGTGGCGCCAGCTCGCCGCCGAAGCAGTCTTCGTCACGGAGGAAGGTGGAGCTCCTTTCGCTGCGGCCGCCGCGAACGATGGAGGGGTGCGAATGGGCCACGTGGTCGAGGAGCTCGTCACCGAGGCTCCCGGCGTTGTAGGGGCAGAGCAGGTCCCAGGCCGCGCCGCGGTCGAAGGCGGTGTTGATCAGCGACTCGAGCCGGTGGCACTCCTCCAAGGCGACCGAGCTGCGCGCCGCCCAGACCGCTTCGCCTATCCCCCGCACCGGGAGACCTGCATTTTCCTCGATGAACTCCGCCCAGAGCGGGATGATCGAAGCGGGGTTCCGCCCCACCTCGCGCATGTCGAGGAAGCGGATCAGCTCCGCGTCGGCACCGAGCTGGTCACGGAGCAGCTCCGCTTGGTCGGGGCCGACCGCCACGAGCATCTGTTGTTCTACCTCGAGGCCCGCCTCCAGGTAGGGAATCGCGCCGGCGAGATACTCCTCGGCGCCGTCGTAGATCAGTGCCTGGTGTTGAAAACCGGTGTGTTCCATGGTTCTTGCTCTTGAAGATCGCTCTTCCCGCTCATCTGCGGATCAAAACGGGGTTTTGGTCACATTGGCAGTGGGTATTCAGACGATCGGCACAACAGTCGCAGCGCTGATTGTGTCTGGAGGTAAACCGCTCACTTCTCACGGCAGACGGCACGGAGATCGGGAGCCGCCCCAGAACCCCTCGAGAGCAACGCCAGCAGGAACCGAAACGAAATTCGCGGACCCGAAATCGGCCCCGCCCTCAAGCGCGACGTGCTGCTGAACCGCGTTCGCGCAGCACGGAAACGTCTTTCGCCGAATCCAGGCGCGCTGGCGAGATTGCGGTAGCACGGCGCCGCAGCTGCCGCTCGGAGTGGGCGGCGACGGGGATGACCGAGTCGCCGTAGCGGACGCCGCCAAAGCGCAGCCGCTGCAGCACTGCCAGCCAGGCGCAGACGGCCCGCTCGAGCACCCAGAGCGGTGCCAAGAGCGATGAGGTAGCGGGGAAGACGCGGACGCCCCCGGCGCGCCGGCGTCCCACCTCTGCCAGCGCAACCGCCGTACCCGCCGCCACGGGCAAGGCGCTTTTCCGAACCACTGGGTGCGAAGAGCGCCTGGCGAGCGCGAGCAGCGGCAGCAGCGCCAACCAGAGGGCCATCCGCGCCGGCAGAGCGAAGTCGTCGTAGGCCTGGCGGGTGCGTTGGCCCCAGAAATGGGAGGCCGAGGGCGGGACGCGGGCGACGTAGAGGTCGAGGGGCGCGACGGTGCTGCCGCCGTGGGCGCGGAGGGTGCGGATCAGCTCCAGGTTCTCGAAGAGGACGTTGCCGTCGTATAGGCCCATCGCCAGCATCCGCGAGCGCCGCACCCCCAGCGTCCCCGGGTAGTCGCGGCCGAGGCTGCGGTTGAGCAGCGTCCGCGCCGTGTCCCAGCGCGCGTGCCAGGGCAACCGGCTGAAGTAGTTCTGGGGCCGCACAAGGTCGTGGGAGTCGAGCAGTTGCGCGGCCCGTCCCAGCGCCTCAAGGTCGTAGCGGACGTCGTCGTCGGCGAGGACCACCCGCTCGTTCGAAGCCAGCCGCACCCCCGTGCGAACCCCGGAGACCTTGCCCATCAGCCAGCGCTCGCCGGGGTCGGGCGGCACGTGGACGATTCCCTCCCCCAAGGCGGCGGCGTTGGCGGCGAAGACCTCGGGCACAGAGCCGTCGACGACGATCACCTCCTCGCAAGCAGCCGCGATCCCCGCCAGGTAGGCGGCGAGCTCCTCGCACTGATCGCCGTCGCGCCAGCGGATCGGAACCACGTAGGAAAGGTCGAGCCGCTCGCTCACGCGGGGACGGGGACGACGGGAGCGCGCAGCGAGGTCTCCCCTTCCTCCCAGGCGGCCATCAGGTGGCTCGCCCACCTTGCCTCCACCTGCAGCAGCGCCCGGGCGCCGAAGAGGATGTCGGCGGCAACCTCGGGTTCATCGGCGGCGAGGCCGCCCGCCATGTCCCAGGCGGCGATGTTCTCGTGCACTGCGTCGGCCTCGACGTGCTCGTCGTAGAAGTGGGTTACTTCGGCGCTGTAACCGAGCCGGCGCAGGGCGTTGCCGTAGCGGCGGTTGGGGATCGAAGAGGTCATCTCGAAGGCGGCAAGATGGCCGAGGGCAGCGCCGCGGCGCCGGCGGTGCAGGCCGAAGCCGGTGAGCATGTTGACGCTTGCCAGGGTCACCGCCGGCAGGCGGTCGAGGTAAGCCCCGTACTCCGGGTCCAGTCCTAAGCCCTCCATCGTCTTCGCGAAGAGGACCGAGTGCATCCGCTCGGCGTTGCCGCCCCCGTACTCGTCGAACTGGACCTCAAGCATCGCCGCCTTCGGGCGCGGCGAGAGGCGCGGAATCGCCCACGAGTGCGGGTCGGCCTCCTTCAGCTGGTAGGCGGAGCGGTGGACGACGTGCTCGAGAACCTGCCCGCGGGTCCCCTGCGTCTCGATGTAGCGCGAGAGCGGCGGCCCGGGGTCCTCGGCGACGATCGTCTGCAGGGCAGCGCCGACCGACTCCAGCTCGGCTGCTTCGGCCGGCGGCACCATCTCCGCCACCGCTTCTTCGAACGGGCGCTCGAGGGCGCCGCGGAAGGAGAGCAGCGAGGGCGACCACTCCCAGCGCTCGTCGACGCCTCGAATCGAGGTGTAGTGGAGCTCGTAGGCGACGTAGAGCGCGAGCTGGAGGTCCTCGTCGGCGATCGGGTCGGCGCTGTCGGGCACCCCCGGGGAGGCGAGCCGCGCGTGCGCCGGCCCCTCCAGCGCCTCGAACAGCTGCTCGCTCAGCGGGCCGCGCGGGGCCGGCAGCTCGATCAGTCGCCCGGCCATGGCTCCTGGCTGCTCGGCGCTTTGAACCCGACCAGCTTGTGGGTGCCGTCGCAGAACGGCCGCATTCGGGACTTGCCGCAGCGGCAGAGGGCGATCGTGCGCCGCTCGGTCGGCAGCTCGTTGCCCTCCTGGTCGGTGACGACGAAATCGCCCCGGACGAGGTACGGCCCGTCCGGGTACGGGGTGATCGTTACCGCCGGGTCGCCGGCGGACTGGTTGGTGGCCATCCTCGTACTCCTACCCACGCGGTGGCTGGATTAAATCGGGCGGCCTGACGGGTAGCGCAAGGCGTATGGCGGATCAATCGAATACCGAGACGATCGGGCAAGGTCAGTCGATTGAGCGGGACGAGGCCGGCTACCACGAGTCGGTGCGGGCGGAGATCTCACGCGAGATGGTCCGCCTCTACAAGGAGCTCTTCGGGCGCGGGCCGACGAAAGCGCGGACCGAATTCGCCGGACCCGACATTGTCCTTTGCTCGCTCGAGAACACCTTCACCCCGGCCGAGCGCAGCCTCGCCGAGATGGGTGAGCACCAGCGCCTGCGAGACACGCGGATGTACTTCCAGGCGGCGACCCACGACAAATTCACCGAGATCGTCGAGCGCCTGACCGGGCGCAAGGTGCGCGCCTTCATCAGCGGCCTCGACGCCGAAAAGGACGTCTGCGCCGAGGTCTTCTACCTCGAGAACGGGCCCTAGCCGGCGGGTCGGGGGCACCGCGGCGCGGCGGCCCCGCCGCCAAAGCTCCGCCTAGCTGCCGTCCCCGTTCTTGCGGGCCTTCTTCGTTTCTTCCGCGGCTTCCTGAAGGAGCTCCGCTTCCCGCTCGACAGCGGCGGCTGATTCTTTGGCCCCGATGCTCTCTTCTTTGGCCTCGAGCTTCTCCAGCTGCGCCGTTTTCTCGGCTTTGGCGTTGGCCCGTTTCACTTTCGTCGCCGTTTTCGCGGCTTTCTGCTTTTTCTCTTTCTCGGCTTTTTTGGCCTTGGCCTCGCGCTCGCGGCGACGTTGCTCCGCCTGCCGTTTCTCCTGCTCGGCTTTGCGGCGGGCCTCAGCGGCGGCCTTCTCCGCTGCCTCGCTGACTTCCGCCTGTCGCTCCTCCGCCTCGCGCTCGGTCACCTCGGCTTTCTCGCGCAGCACCGTCGCTCTCTCACGCTCTTTGGTCGCCAGCAGCGCCGTCCGGCCCTGTTCCTTCAGCTCTGGGTCGGCAAAGAGAACGCCAGTGGCGCTGCGGGCGCCCGCTTCGGCGCGGTCGAGCAGGTGTTTCGCGGTCGAGTCAGAGCCGCCCATCGCGCCCAGCGCGAGGTCGAACGGCGCCCGCGCCAGCTTCAGCGACGAGTTGAAGATCGTCTTCGAGATCGTCGGCATCGCCATCTCTACTTCTCCTCCTTGGGATCGATCGCGGCCGCGGCCTCTTCGGCCCTGGCGGCTTCGCGTTTCAGTTTGGTGGCCTCCTGCTTGGCCGCGCCCTTCTCCGCCGCTGCCTGCTCGCGTTTAGCCTGCGCGCGTTTTTCGCCGGCGACCCGCTCGCGCTCGGCCGCAGCTTTGTCTGCCTGGGCTCGTTTCGCCGCCTCGCGCTCTTCCTCGGCGCGCTGGCGCTCGGCCCGCTCTTCGGCCTCGATCTCGGCTGCCTCGAGTTCGACCTGGTGACGCTCGGCCTGGACCTCCGCCCGCTCAGTCTCGACCTCGGCCTCCTGCTCCTTGCGCTCAGCCTCGGCAGCCTTCGTCGCAGCCTCGGCCTGGGCGTCTGCCTGGTCCTCCTGCAGCTGCCCCTCGCGGTGCAGGTCTTCGCGCCCCAGCGCCGCCCCGGCCATCTGCTTTGCCTTTCCTACAACCTTCCCCAGGGGTCCTCCAGCGACCCTCTCTTGCACACTCAAATCAGTCTCCTTTTCCGTTTCGTCTCTACCTCTGTCGTACCCCCAGGGTCGAACGGCGAACCGGACGGAAATCACACAGGGGAGGCGAGGGAGGGGTCGCCGGACCCTCCCCGCTGTTGTCCGCCGACCCTCCCTCGTCTCAGTAGCGGAGGATCGCCGCCACGCCCTCGGCCTCAGCAAGCGCCTCCGCCCGCTCGTCGCGGACAACAGTGACGCGAGCGCTGCTGGAAAGCGCGGCGCGAATCAGGGACTCGGCCTCCTCGCCCAGCGAGGAGTCGAAGACGAGGTGGTCGACGCGCCCTTCGGCCAGCGCCTCTTTCGTCTCCTGCAGGCCGGCAGCGCCACGACTGCCCCCCTTCGCCTCACCCAGCGCCCGCTCGACGACCTCCCGGTCGCGCTCCTCCTCGAGCCGGTCGACAACGTCGGCGACGACCTCAGTCAGCTGCCCCCGCGGGACAGAGATCAGATCAGTGTCGCCGCCGACCGTGAGCTTGGCGGGGGAGGAGTTGAAGCCGGCCTCGAAGCTCTCGAGGTCTCGGGCGGGGCCGAAGACGATCGCCTCCGCGAGGCCGTCCCCCTCGAGCCGCTTGGCGACGAGGCCGCCGCACTCGGCGAGGAACCGCTGGCGGTTGTGGTCGAGGCGTTCGCCGAACTGATCGTGGCCGGAGGAGCTGACGCCCTGGGCGCGGGCGGGGTTGTTGGTGCTCTGCGATTTGCGCTCCCGCCAGTCGAGACTGGTGATGCTGAGCTCCCAGTCCTCGAGCTCCTCCAGCGCCCCTTCGGTGCATCGCAAGAGCCGCACCCGCTCGGAGGAGAGCACCGCGACGGCGCGGCTGGCGCCGCGAGCGCAAAGGTCGAGCAGGGGCGCCACCACCGGCTCGGCTCCGAACTCGGCGCAGGCGCCGGCGGCCGGGGCGACGCCGGTCCCGAACCAGTGCTCGTTCCCCTCCTTCTCGGAGACTTCGACGAAGCCCGCTTCGCCCCGCGGGGGCGGCCGCAGCTCGCCGTCTTCAAAGCGTTCAGTCAGGCGCTTCGCCGTCGCCCGCAGCGCGACGCGGCGGTCGTGCTCGACTTCCTTGTATTCCTCGAGGATCGCGTCGAGGGCGTTGCGCAGCTCGGTCCGCCAGGCGCCGGTGCGGTCGGCGGGGTCGAAGCCGAGGTAGACGGAGAGAACACCGAGCGGCGGGCGCCATTCGCTCAGGGCGCGGGCGTCCTCCAGGGTCGGTTGGGTCATCGACTGGCCTCCTCCTTGTCGGGTTCGCTCCGGCTACCCCGTAGGCACATCCGGAGAAACGGGTAGAGCGAGGGCATGAAGATCATTCTCGACCCACCGAAGCTGGAGACGCCGGCCCCGGGCCCACCCCAACCGGACCCGGAACCCCCAACCCCCTCGCCCGAGCCGGGACCACCCGGACCGCCGGGCCCGCCGCTGCCGGAGCCGACGCCACCGACCCCGCAGCCGCAGCCGCCGGCGCCTCAGATCTGACCTAACCGGCGGCGCCGGAGTAGCGCAGCGACCCCGGCGTGTCGAGGTCCTCGCCGGTCTCCAGCAGCGTCTTCAAGCCGGAGAGGATCATCGGCCAGCCGCCGTAGAGTTCGTTGTTGGCACTCTCGGCGAGCTGGTCGTGGGTCACGCGCAGGCGGCAGGAGGTGCCGACCGGCTCGATCTCCCAGGTCACCCGTGAGGCCCCCTCCCGCTGCACGTCCTCGCTCCAGAGCGCGGTGAAGCTCTGCACCAGCCGCCGCGGCGGGTCGACCTCAAGGTTCTCGCCGCTGGCGATGTCCACCACTCCGGGAACCGCCGACTTGTACTCCGAACCCTCGGTCCACTCGGAGACGGTTCCAACCCCGAAGCTGTAGCGCTTGCGCATCTCCTCGCTGGTGATCGCCTCCCAGAGGCGCTCCGGCGTCGTCTTGATGTAGATCTCGAACACGGTCATGCTGCCGCGCCCGCCCACCACCGTGTAGGCCTGCTCGTCGTTCATCGTTCCTTCTCCTCGTTCTCGATATCTCTTTTCAGCTCCGTCAGGGCCGAGGCCCATGGCGCCGCGTACTTGCTGACCCAGCGGTCGTGGATCAGCCGGATCGGGACCGGGTTGAGGAAGTGCAGCTTCTCGCGGCCGCGCTTCCGAGTCGTTACCAGCCCCGCCTCCTCGAGCACCTTCAGGTGCTTCATGACGCCGAAGCGGGTCATCGGCAACCGCTCCTCCAAGGCGCTCAGCGTCTGCCCGTCTTGCTCGAAAAGCTGATCGAGCAGCTCGCGGCGGGTCGGATCAGCCAGCGCCTTGAAGACCTCGTCCATAGCCGGGATGATAGGTGACTAAATGGTCACATGTCAAGACGGGTGACAAGTACCGCAAATACAGATGATCTACGCGTACCTAAGTTGACACGCCCATATCTTCACTCTAAGTTCCTTGAACGTTTAAGAGGGCTGTCGCAAGGGAGGCGCCCTCCCGTCTATCTCTCAAAGGGGGAGAAATTTGATGCAAGCGATCAAACGCTTGACCATGCTCGTCTGCGCGCTCGCGCTGTTCGCCGTCCCGGCGACCGCGAACGCGACGATCACGACGAAAACGATCGACTACGGCCCGTACACGATCCCGGCCGGCAATGGGGACCCGCACGACCACGAAAACGCGGGGATGATCCAGAACGAAATCGTCAGCAACATCGCCAAGCCGTGCACCGGCTGCACGATCATCGGCGTCACGCCCGATCTCGTCTACACCGACGGGACCAAAGCGACGATCAGCCAGGGTCCGATGCTCCACCACGCGATGTTCGCCGCCCAGTCCAGCGGCAAGGCCGACGTCACCTGCGCCGGCAAAGGCCCGGGCCTGCTCGGTGAACGCTTCTTCGCCTCCGGCGACGAGCGCACTCCGGTCGACCTCACCTCCCTGCCCTACGGCTACAAGGTCAACAGCACCGAGACCTGGAACATGGTCTTCGACCTGATGAACTGGGCGACGACCAGCAAAACGGTGAAAATCCGGATGACTTGGAAGTACGCGACCGGCACCGACGCGACCAGCCGCGCCGCGCTGAAACCGGTCTGGCTCGATGCCAACCAGTGCTCGCTGAACTCCTACATCGAAGTCCCGATCGGGCTCAGCGACACCCATTACGACTGGAAAGCGAGCATCGGCGGCAAACTAATCGCCGCTGCCGGCCACATCCACGACCACGGCGTCAACATCGAAGTCACCAACGAGAGCACCGGCGGCACCGTGCTCTGTAACTCGGTGGCGACCTACGGCGGGGCCGGCTACGAAACGCCGGACGGCCGTAAACACGTCTCCGGGATGAACGTCTGCACCGGCAACCCGATCTCGACGATCAGCAAAGGACAGACGATCCGCCTGCACGGCATCTACAACGTGCCAGAAGGGCACCACCTGATCGACGACGCGATGGCGATCTCGATCATGTACCTCGGCTAGCTCAGCGAGCCTCAGCTGGAGGCACTATACCCCCTTGGGGTATAGTGCCTCTATGCATTCAGAGCAGAACCTCAACGCGCTCGCTTTCTCCGCCACCGTCCACTGCCTCACCGGCTGCGCGATCGGCGAGATCACCGGGCTGGCGATCGGCACCGCACTTGGTTTTTCCAACCTCGGCACGATCGTGCTCGCCGTCGTCCTCGCCTTCTTCTTCGGCTACGGACTGACGAGCCTGCCGCTGCTGCGCTCGGGGATGGCGCTCGGCGCCGTCGTCCCGATCGCCTTCGCCTCCGACACCCTCAGCATCGCGACGATGGAGATCGTCGACAACCTGATCATCCTCGCCGTCCCGGGGGCGATGGACGCGGGCCTCGACAGCCTCCTCTTCTGGGGCAGCCTCGCGGGGGCGCTCCTGATCGCCGGTGCGGTGGCGCTACCGGTGAATCGCTGGTTAATCGCCCGTGGCCGCGGTCACGCCGTCGTCCACCAGACTGGCGTCCACGGCTAGATCCAGACCTCGCCGGCGACGACGGTTTCGGTGCGGCCGCCGATCCAGATCTCGCCGTCGTCCTCGCTGACGTGGATCCGGCCTTCGCGGTCGATCGCGGTGCCCTGGTGGGCGAGGTAGGGAGCGGTGAGCCGGCCGTCGGCGAGAAGCCACTGGGCGACAGAGGCGTTGAGGCTGCCGGTCACAGGGTCCTCTGCGGCCATCCCGTTTACAGGGGCCCAGGCGCGCAGCTCGATCGCCGGTTCAGAGCCGGACGGGTAGAGGGCGACAGCGCCGAGGTCGAAGTCAAGCGGCCCCGGCCGCAGCTCCAGCAGCCGGTTCGGGCTCTCGAGCAGGGCGGTGATCCAGCCCGGCCCATTGTCGACCCACTCCACCGCGAGCAGCTCGCCGAGCTCGACCTGCAGCGCCTCGGCGACCTTGGCGCGGTCCTCGTCCGAGGCCGGACCTGAGCGCACCATCGTCGGCGCCGCGAAGGCGAACGCACTTGTCCCCGGTATGCGGGGAGAAGTGCGTTCGGCTTCTCGGCGGATGCGGACCAGGCCGGCGTCGCACTCCTGGACGATCTCCTCGCCCGCCTCTCCCCCGGCCTCGAGCCAGGCGTGGCAGGTCCCGAGGGTGGGATGGCCGGCGAACGGCAGCTCCAGCACCGGGGTGAAGATGCGGACCCGATAGGCGGCCTCCGGCCGCCTCGGCGGCAGCACGAAGGTCGTCTCAGCGAGATTGGTCCAGCGCGCGAAGCGCTGCATCTCCTCGTCCGTCATCCCCTCCGCCCCGAGCACCACCGCGACCGGGTTCCCCGAGCAGGGGCGGCCGCCGAAGACGTCGACCTGGGCGAAGCGGCGGCTCACATGGGCAGTTTCTCAGGCCGCGGCTGCTTTGCCTGCACCCCCGGATCGGAATGTTTGGCTAATCGCCTCCCGGGAACTCGGAGCGTGGGTGAAACGCGACGGCGAGGGTCAGGGCTTCGCCGCTAAGGAGGGAACCAAATGCCCGATGTGAGCGACATCACCAGCACCGCGGTTCAGCTTGCGCGCCGAAAAGGCAAGTCGCCGGCGGCACCGCTGAAGGACCCGAAGAAGATGGCGGCGGCAGGAGCGGGGCTGATGGCCCTCCCGTTTGCGGCGGAGGGGCTCGCGAAACTGGTCGGCGGCTCCCCCGGGGATAAGGCAGCCGACCTCGGCAAGAAGGCCAAAGGCAAGGTCGCCGAAGGGGCGAAGGAAGCGGTCGGCGAAGTCGCCGACGAAAAGCTCCCTTCAAAGCTGTCGGGGCTCGGCGGCCTCTTCCACAAAAACGGGTCGGACGACGAAGAGGAAGCGACGGAGGCGCACGGCAGCGGTCGGCGGATGCCGATCCAGCAGTCGATCGATGTCGCGGTCCCGATCGAAGAGGCCTACGACCAGTGGACCCGGTTCGAAGACTGGCCCGAGTTCATGCACCGGGTCGACAGCGTTCAGCAGACCGATGACTCCACCGTCCACTTCTCGACCAAGGTCTGGGGGATCACGAAGGAGTTCGAGGCTGAAATCGTCGAGCAGCGACCAGACGAGCGGATCGAATGGCACTCAGAGGAGGGGCTGATGCACAGCGGCGTCGTCACCTTCCACCAGCTGGCGCCGCGGCTGACCCGGATCGAGGTCACCCTCGACGTCAAGCCCGACTCGCTGCTGGAGAAAGCGGGACGCGGCATGCGCTTCACCAAGCGCGCCGTCCGCGGCGACCTGCACCGCTTCAAGGCCTACGTCGAGATGGAGGAGCACAGCGACAAAGGCTGGCGCGGGACGATCGAGGACGGCGACGTCAAGCGCAAGACCCAGCGCAAACCCGCCAAAAAAACGAAATCGAAGCGCTGAGCTATTCGGCGACGTCCAGCTCGAGCGCGTGGATCTGGCTTTGACCGTATGAGCCCGTCTGCACCGGCCCGGCGGCGCTGATCAGGTCACCGGGACCGGGCAGCGGCTGCGGGCGCAGGCCGGCGCGGACATCGATTGCCGTCAAGCCCGGGAGCGTGATCCCCTGCGGGTCGCGGATGACGAAATGCGCGTCGCCGTCCCCATCGGGATCGACCCGCTCGACGTAGACGATCCGCCCCACGGCTTCCCGGCAGGCGGGATGGCCGGGTGGGCAGTGGGAAGGTGCCACCATCATGCGCTCGCGCATCTGTGGCACTTCTCGCTGCATGAACCCATCCTCCTGGCGGGTTCCGCACCCAAGGGAGAGAGCCACGCCGAGGCCGGTGACCGCTGCGGTAGCTACTCCCCTGTTGATTGGCACCTGGTGAGCATATGCCCACCAGGTGCCATCAAGCGCTTAGCTGGTCGGAGCCGTAACTGCCCAGCTGCCTCTACCCCAACTAAAGGTCGATCCAGAGGCGGTGTTGAATTCGAGGTTCAGACCAACACCGAAGTTCAACGTTTCGCCAATTTCTGGAAACGACTTTTCGGTGTTCTGCAATTCCTGACCGTAAACACAAATATTGCCAGGCAGTGCTTTCGGATCTTCTGCGCTGCCAGGGCATTCGGTGGTCGCGCTTTCACCCGGTCCGATCCAGGTGAATCCGTATGACCCCACGTTTTCGAGCCGCAGCGGCCAACTGATAGTGGTCCAGTATTTCCCTTCCGAGTGGTTGGTGAAAGACCAGAGGCCAACCTCGGTTTTGCCAGCAGGCAATGAGGTTTCAGTCGGACCTGCCGGCCCGGGTGGTCCGGGTGGACCCGGTTCGCCATCCACGCCGTCGGCGCCTGCCTTGCCAGCTGGCCCTTCCGGCCCGGTCGGCCCCGCGGGGCCGGGAGGCCCGACTTCACCTTTTAGCCCTTGGGCACCTGCGAACTTCTTGGCGATTTTCTTGACTTCTTTTTTCTCCTTAGCGTTCAGCCCCGCAACCGCGAAGGCCGTACCACCAAGAGCAGCGATCAAAGCAACCACGGCAATAATGAAACCAGCCGTGCCCAGCTTCGAGTGAATTCGAGACAACATTAACCCTCCCCTGTAATTAACCAGTCCAACTTACGGATGAAAATTTGCCGGATCAAGATGCCGCGAGTGACAACTCGCGCGATCAAGGGACGTGACTGCACGCAACCAAATCGGCTTCTTTGGCCAACCGGTCGTACTCCTTAAATGGGTTCGTGCTTGCCCCTGCCACCGACTGCGGGTTTTCCTTGCTCTCTTCCAGAGCCGCCTCGAACTCCTCCATCATCGATTCGACGGCGGCTTCGTTGCCGCTGGGCACCCCAAGCGCCCTCATCTGCTCCCCCTGCCGCTCGAGAAGCGGGAGGAGGACCGGCTCGACCATCTCCACCGCCTTGGCCGACGGGTGCTCCTTCGAGTAGTCGATCGCGCCTTCGAGCTCCTTTTTTTCGGTCCCTTCGCAGATAGCCGTGGCTCGCTTGACGTAGGCCGCTTCACCTAGCAGAACCGGATCGGCATCGCTGCTATCCCCGCATCCGGAGATGAGCAGTCCGCCGAGAAGCAGCGCAAAGGTAAATAGGGCGAGGAACCGACTCACTTCGCTCTCTCCTCTCGGTCATGCGGGCACCGTGCCTCGAGCGTCGGCCTCAGGTTTGAGGCTCGGCCGTTCTGGGCGGCCATTGCCACCCCGACGCGGTGCCGGCGCGCGCAGATGTCGGTCGAGTTTTCGAGCAGGCCCTTCGCGCCGCCCTTCATCTTCAAGACGAAGCGGGACACGGGGGCGTCGGGAACGGCGGCGAAGGTCGTGCGTATGCCACCGCGACTGGAATCGATGAAGCCGACCAGGTTGATGTCAATCTCGCCACCTAGGGCCGCGACGAGGTCGGGGAGTTCCCTGTCGCCGCCGTTGGCGCGCAGGTAGACCGGCCCCCTGAGCGGTTTGTCCAGGAGCGGCGTCCAAGCTGCCGCCCGGCCGTAGATAGACCGCTTCGGGCACTTGTCCGCGGCAAACTGCACGCGCGTGCAGATCGTGCCGATGTGACTCTGGGCCAAGAACTCAGAATGAGGCAAGGCCACCGAGACGCGACCGATGTTCGCATCCCCTCTTCTCGCTTTGAGACGCGCCGTCAGCGTCGGGAAGTCGCCTCGTTTGGTCCCTCCCCCGAGCGCGAAGGCAAGCTTCGGCTTGAAGCCCAACGCTTTACAGCCGTCGACCTGGAATCTATCAGCAGGCTGAGCGATAGCTCCGGTGGTCGAGGTCACCTTCGCGTCAACCTCAAGCTCCCGGCAGTTGGTCGGGTTGAGAGAGAATTCGGGGCGATCGATTACCGCGTGCAGGCGGCGATAGGCGGCCGGGACCCCTTCGACGAACTGCGGCAGATTGGTTTTGACCGTTGCCTGGGCGCTCTCAGGATCGACCATGAGAGCACTACGCACGACCACGTCGCCGAGGTCAAATGGCCCCGCCTGGGCCGGAACAGTGGTCACGAGGCTGAAGGGTGCCCCCTGATACGGACCGGCCAGATAGATAGCCGTCGGCGCCTTGCCCGGCTCCGGCAGCCAGAGAGGTTCGGGCCCTGCTCCGGCCGCAACCGTGACCGTGCCGATCGAGGATGAGAGCGGGACCCCGGCGAGTTTCGCCAGCTCCCCCTTGGGCAACACCACGTCGAAGCTCTGGATTTGCTGTTCCCCATCTTCACGGGTGAGATCCAGAATGAAGGGCGAGAATGCTCCAGCTACCGGCTTCGTGACGCCGGCGCGGAGTTTCGGCGCGAATCCAGGTGCGCAACCTCCATCGATCACAACCTGGCTCTGCCCCGAGACCGGGGGGTCCGTCGAGTGGGGCGTGAAGGTGTAGCTCGTGGTGAAAGTGCCACAGGAGTCCGGGTTCTTCAATGGTGCCCGCGCGCCGCCCCAAATATGGAAATCGATCTCTTCAACCGGAACCTGGGGCAGATCAGAGAAGACGACGGTCAACCGGCCCGTCGCCGGATCGGGCTGGATCTCACCGGGGAGCTTGACGTGAAGCCCGAGGTCGTCGGAGGCGAGCCAGAGCTGGAACTGGTGACCCGGCTCGGGGCTGCGCTGGTAGAGAGCGCCATGGATCGGTCTTGGAAGGTTGGGCGAGATGATGTCGACCGTGCCCAGCTTGGAGGCGTCAGGGCACCCGACGTCAACTTCTTCGTGGAAGTGAACCTGTTCCGCTGAGCAGGCATCGATCGCGCTGGCGGCCGCCGGATTAATCCCCAGCCCCTCCGGCAGGGTCACCCTCGCCTCACGCATCGTGGCGGTCGAGGGGATGTTCGGGTCGCTCGATTGCGGCAGCTTGAAGCTGGCATCGAGCCCGGTTGCTGCGCCTGCTACCGAGCTAATCGGCTTTGCCTCGAAGCCGGGGCTGAAGGGCAGGTTCGAGCAGTTGGTGATCGGCGGCAGCGCTGCGGATTTGGTGAACACCTTGCCTGGCAGCTGATAGCTCGTGACCGCGAACCCAACCTCGCCCTTCTGACAGGCCGATGGGTTCGACATGAAGGCCGTGGGCGGCAGCGTGCTATCGCGTTTGCCGCCGGGTGCTTCGCACGCCGTCCCAGACGGACATCCCGCTTCCTTGGCAGTCAGACGTAATTCGTCATGGCTTTCGTCCGGCGGATTTCCCCAAAAGATCGTTTCCGCTTCAACCAGCGGCGAAAGCGCTGGCGAGTCTTCGACGACTGCCGTCACCCCGTAATCGCCGGCCGTCCGCACCTTGACGTTGATGAAGACGGGATATTGGTAGCCGATGAATCCGAAACGGGCGACTTCCCTCTCCGGATGAGGCAGATCCATAACATAGATCGGCTCCGGGATTGGGCCTTTCAGCGACGTCACCCAGACCTTCGCTATGCCCACCTGAGCGTCGATTGGGCAATTGCCGTGGGCGATGAGCTGCCCGGTGCTACACCGAGGAAATGCGTTCGGGTTTGCCAGCAGACCGGGCGGTATCGAGACCTTTGCGTCTTCGAGCCGCGCCCCCACTATCGGCATTCCGTCGCCGGTGCTGCGATGGTTAAGCACGAAGCGAGTCGTGAAGTCTGGGTGCATTCCGGCGTTGCTCGTCGAAAGCCCAGCCTCCACCGCGGCGATACCGAATTCGTCGTTGAATTCTTCGCTGCTGGTCTCCGATGCCGTGGCCAAGGACTTTGAGGGGGTAGCTGAAGGTGAAGCAACAGGCCCCGCGGCGCCACTAAGCGTCTCTAAATCAGTCGATTCACCTTCACCTTTACGACTCACCGAACTTCTCGCCCTGTCGCCTCGTTTCCGCCTGCCGCAGCGCTTATGCCTATCTCGGCCCTTGACCCGATGGCAACGTCTCTTCGCCTTTCGCGGCTTGACATTCCCGCTTCCGATCGTCGACTCAGATAGTGGACTCGACAGCTGAGGGGCGGCCGGATTTCCCAGACGGCATCCCTCTTCAGCGCAGACCTCGCTCTCTACTGGGGTCGCAAAGCCTCCGCCGACCTTCGCGTCGTAGATCGCAGGAACGCCTCCTAGGCCTGCGCCGGGGACGAGAGAGTCCTGGGACAGGAAAAGGACGTCCTCGCCGGAAGGGGTCACCGACAGCAAGACATTCGGAGTCGGCAAAAATGCGAATTCTTTGAGTGGGGTGTACCCAGTTGATTTCCCCGAGCTGATCAGGTCCAGGGTCGCCGGGCCGCCGCCTTCCCCCGCCCGCCACTCATAGATGTCGTTGACTTCGTCGGTATCGTCCTCCGCCAGTGCCTCGGCGGTTTCGAAGAACACACGATTGCCGTCGTCGCTGAGATTGTGAACAGCGATCGGGACATCGACGAGATTGAGGTTCTGCAGCTGCGCGTCGCTACTCGCGGGCACCCCGGGGCCGCATGAGACGCAGGTGAGGCTCCCAGCCCCATCCTCATAGCGGTAGATCTCCGTATGTCCAGCGTTTTCATACCCGGTGAGTTTCGCTCGCGACTCGAAGATCAGCACCGAGCCGTCTGGCGTGCTGCGAGAGGAGTCCGCCCCGGGACCAACCGGAGGTTCCTTGCTAAGCGACGGCGCGACCACATGGCTCGTCCAGCGGGTCAACGCGGGCAACCCGAACCAAATGGCATTACCAGAGGTACGCTGCAAGTCGCTGAGCGCCACGGTTCCTATGTATTCCGGGGCAGCCCCACTCCACACATAGAGATTAGGCTCTCCCGCCGTGCCGTTTGCCCCGTCGAGCTGGCTTTTCGAGATGAAGTAGACGTGGGAACCGTCGCCGGAGACATTGACGACTTCACCGTCACCGCTCGCGTTGACCTGGCTGTCGTTTTTCGTCGCGGTGTCGAAGCGATGAATATTTCCGCCGCTCACGTAGTAGATGAACTCGCCTTCTTCGGAAAGACCGGCGTAAGTAGGATTACCGGCGGCGACTTCCTCAGTCACCGCGTTGTTGATGCGAAGGTAGAGCACGCCTTCGACCTTGAACGCGACGGCAGTACCATCCTTGGACGAGCCTTGGTAATAGGCCTCCTGCCCCGGCGTCTGCGGTTCATTGCCTGGAAGGAGCGAAATGACCCGAGTTCCTCCCCCTGCTTCGCGGTCGTAAACCCCTCCGGTGCCCTCCGGAGGCCCGTCGAGCTCGAGCTGCTTCGCTTTGCAGTCCGCACCCGCCCCAAGGCACCATAAACTTTGACCTTCGTGCTTTCCGGTTGAGAAGATTATGTGTTCGCCCCCTTCGCTGATGTAGCGCCCTTGGCCGTAGGGTTCGCTCACGAGGCTGCCCTTAGCAGTGAACTCGAACGTTCCGTCAGGGTTACTCAGGTACGAGGCAGGCTTAGCTTGGGCGAGGCTGCCGCTTGGTAAAGGTGGAACCGCGCCATCGAAGAGGGAAATATCGACGAACGCGTACTTATGGTCCACCGAAACTCCGCCAGGTATCGGGCCGGTGGCCTCTGGACCCGAGGGAGTGACACGGCGGATCGTGTGCCAACCGGCACTGTCGCGACGCGACTCGTAGACGTCGAGGTAGCCGGTCGCTTCTCCCGGTTCCCGCAAGGGCGTCCCATAAGTCATATAGACCGCGCTGTCTCCGGCGGGGGACAGTAGCTCGGTCGAGAAGAAGTCCACGGGAGAGCTGAATCCCCAACCCTGCAATGCCTCCAGCAATCGGCCATCACTGTCGGAAGGGCTGACGAGCTCGTAGGCGCGGCAGTCCGGCAAGTTGGCCGAAAAGCCGACGCGAAGTTCTTCGTTTGGGCAAGGCTCCGCTGAGGCTGGGGGCGGCAGAGCACTCACGGTCGATAGAAGCAGCACGCATCCCAGCAACCCCCTGAGCATGCGATGCGACCATCCCTGTAACTCGACCATCGTCCCCTCCTCGTTCTACCGCCAGCGGCGCTCGCTATCCCTGCTCTTGATGCGCCTCAGCGATACCGTAAGTCACTGCGGAGCAGCTCCGAGTGACAACTTGTCAACGACCTCTCTCGCGGAGAACCTCAAGGTCGCCACTGGCCCGACTCCGAATTGGCGAGAGACCAAGGGCCGCCGAAGCGGCCCTTGGTCGTGAAATGACTGTCGTGCCTGTCCAGGCTCCGACTAGCCGACTACGAGGTGTTCCCCGCCTTCCATGTACAGGTCAAATGTCATGGTCAGAGAACCTTCACTCGGGCACAGGAAGCTCTGGCCGCTCTCAATTTTGAACGTGGAGTTGGCACCAGTCGAAATCGTGCCCATGGCGATTTCCGGTGATGTCGTGTAGGTGCCTTTAACCGGGCCGGTAAGGGTAGTCCGTTCATAGCTGCATTCGAGCCCACCCGGGAAGTCAAGCCGGTATGTAATTGCACGCGCCGCGCTAGAGCAGCTGCCGCCGCGGATCTGCAGTTCATGCGCAACACCCGGCAGCGCCTTCACGCACCACGGGGTACCATTGCTGCTTCCAGTCGGCGCGGTTGTCACCGTGGTCGCGCCCAGCGACGAGCTGCACTGGGTTCCGGTGCCGCTGGTCCCCGTGAAGCTGGCACTTTCGATCGTCCCTTCGACCGCTTCGCCGTTGTTGCTGTTCTTGGTCACAACGCCTTTAAGGTCGGCCGAACTGCAAACGACTTCGCCAAAGCTTCCAGAAAAGATCGTGCTCCCTGTATTTTTCGCTGTAATTTTTGTACCCACTGCCGAAATTTCGCCGTTTGTTGTTTTCAAGACCGGCGAGGTTGCCGAAGCGGCAGCAGGCAGAACAAAGGCCGCAAAGGCAGCTACGGCCATGCAAGCCACGATGAGTTTCTTGAACATCTGAGATACTCCCTTTCTTGGTCCCGAGCCTTCGGCTCGGCTTTGATTGAGCTCCCGGGGCGCCGTCTTTCCCTAGAGACGTCTCGGGAGTTTTCGTTCGCTCAGGAAGAGCAAACTGATTGGGAGCTTCTACAGTCCCGTCTGGCCTAATGCAAGGGTTCCGCTGGGGTTTTTCGCGACACTGTGTCTGGTCTTGAGTCAACACGATTTGAGCTTTACTCCATCTAGCCAGCATTTCCGGGGTAACACTGACGTTAGGCGACTTTTGTCACCTGTCGCTGTTAGTCACAGGGAGGAGTAATCCGGGTTACATCCGGTACACCGGCGCGCTTGCTGCGGCCAAAGGCGCGTCGGCGCAGGCGTCCAGGGCCAGTGCGAGAGCTCGGCGGGTGTCGCGGGGGTCGATTACGCCGTCGTCCCAGAGGCGGGCGGTGGAGTAAAAGGGCTTGCCCTGCTCTTCGTAGAGGTCGTGGAGCTGTTCGGCCGTTTGCGGCTGGCCTACCTCTTTCATCACTGCTGCCGCCATCTCGCCGCCCATCACGGAGATGCGGGCGTTGGGCCACATGAAGAGGAAGCGGGGTGAGTAGGCGCGGCCGCACATGCCGTAGTTGCCCGCCCCGAAGGAGCCGCCGACGATCACGGTCAGCTTGGGGACGCGGGCGGTGGAGACGGCGGCGACGAGCTTGGCGCCGTCCTTGGCGATCCCGCCGGCCTCGTACTTGGCGCCGACCATGAAGCCGTTGACGTTCTGGACGAAGACGAGGGGAATCCGGCGCTGGTCGCAGAGCTGGACGAAGTGGGCGCCCTTGAGGGCCGACTCGGAGAAGAGGATGCCGTTGTTGGCGACGATCCCGACCGGGTGCCCGTCGATGTGGGCGAAGGCGCAGACCAGCGTTTTGCCGTACTTCTCCTTGAACTCGCGCAGCTCCGAGCCGTCGACGACGCGGCGCAGAACCCCGCGCACGTCCCAGGGAGCGCGGGAGCCGATCGGGACGACGTCGAGAATCCCATCTGGGTCTTCGGCCGGCGGCCGCGGCTCGATCCGCTGCCAGGGAGCGGGCGGCGCCGGCGGCAGGGTGGCGACGATTTCGCGCAGGATCTGCAGCGCCTCGGCGTCGTCGGCGGCGAGGTGGTCGGCGACGCCGGACTTGCGGGCGTGGACGTCGCCGCCTCCGAGCTCCTCCGCGGTCACCTCCTCCCCGGTCGCCGCTTTCACCAGCGGGGGGCCGCCGAGGAAGATCGTCCCCTGGTGGCGGACGATCACGGTCTCGTCGCTCATCGCCGGCACGTAGGCGCCGCCCGCCGTGCAGCTGCCCATCACCGCGGCCAGCTGCGGGATCTCCTGCGCCGACATCGTCGCCTGGTTAAAGAAAATGCGGCCGAAGTGGTCGCGGTCGGGGAAGACTTCGCTCTGCAGCGGCAGGAAGGCGCCGCCGGAATCGACCAGGTAGATGCAGGGGAGGCGGTTCTGCAGCGCCACCTCCTGGGCGCGCAGGTGCTTCTTCACCGTCACCGGGTAGTAGGTGCCGCCTTTGACGGTGGCGTCGTTGGCGACGACGACGCAGCGGCGGCCGCTGACGGTGCCGACGCCGGTGACGATCCCGGCGCCGGGCGCGGCGTCGTCGTACATCCCGTGCGCGGCCAGCGGCGAGAGCTCGAGGAAGGGGGTGCCGGGGTCGCAGAGCCGCTCGACCCGTTCGCGCGCGGTCAGCTTGCCGCGGCTGCGATGGCGCTCGACGGCCTTCTCGCCGCCACCGGCGTGGACGCGCTCGAGCTCGGCGCTGAGCTCGGCAATGAGTTCGAGGTGCTGCTCGCGCGAGCTCTCGACCGTTCCCTCAGCGGTGCTCATCGCGGCGGGTTCTCCTTAAAGGGATCGCGCTCGGCGTGCCACTCGACCGGGCCGGCGACGAGGGTGTGGGAGCCGAGCGGGCGGCCGAGGACTTCCTGGGCCGCCCGGGCGGCGTCCAGCAGCTTGGCGAGGTCGACGCCGGTCTCGATCCCCATCTCGTGCAGCATCGAGACCAGGTCCTCGCTGGCGACGTTGCCGGTGGCGCCGGGCGGGACCGGGCAGCCGCCGAGCTCGCCGAAGCTCGACTCGAAGGAGTCGACCCCCACCTCGAGCGCCGCCAGCACGTTGGCGAGCGCCTGGCCGCGGGTGTCGTGGAAGTGGGCGGTCAGCTCGGCGCCGACGATCTCCTCGTGGGCGCGGCGAAAGAACTCACCGACCTGGACAGGGTTCGCCATCCCGGTGGTGTCGCCGAAGCCGATCTCGACCGCGCCGGAGACCGAGAGCCGCTTGGCGATCTCGAACACGCGCTCGAAGGGAACGTAGCCCTCATACGGGCAGCCGAAGCTGGTGCTGATGACGCCCTCGCAGCGCAGCCCCTCCTCGGTCGCCCGCGCCAGCACATGTTCGAGTCCCGTCAACGACTCCTCGACCGAGCGGTTGACGTTGTGGCGGTTATGGGTCTCCGAGGCGGAGAGGAAGACGTTGACCTCGTCGATCTTCTCCCGCACCTCGAGCGCCGCTTCGAGCCCGCGCATGTTCGGGACCAGTACCGAGACCGAGACGTGCTCGGGGATGTCGGCGCGTTCCAGCACCTCGCGTCCGTCGGCAAGCTGCGGGACGACGTCGGCGCGGACGAAGCTCGTCACCTCCAGCCGCCGCAACCCGGTGCGGGCGAGCATCTCGACCAGCCGCACCTTGTCCTCGGTGGCGATCGTCTCCGGCTCGTTCTGGAAGCCGTCGCGCGGGCCGACCTCGCGGATGCGGACGGCTTTCGGGATCACGGCGCTGCCCCTACGCCCCGAGGGCGCGGGCGATGACCATCTGCTGGACCTCGTCGGTCCCCTCGCCGATCGTGAGGATCTTGGCGTCGCGGTAGAAGCGGCAGACCGGGTACTCCTCGATGTAGCCGTAGCCGCCGTGGATCTGCACCGCCTCCTCGCAGCAGCGCACGGCGAGGCGGCCGCTCTTCAGCTTCGCCTGCGCCGCGGTGAGGCTGAAGTTTTCGCCCCGGTCCTTCATCCGCGCCGCTTTGTAAACGAGCAGCCGGGTCGCCTCGATCTCGGTCGCCATGTCGGCGAGCTTGGCCTGGATCGACTGGAAGCGGGAGATCGGCTGGCCGAAGGCCTGGCGCTCCTTGGCGTAGGCGAGCGCCTCGTCGAGGGCGCCCTGGGCGAGGCCGACGCCCATCGCGGCGACGCCGATGCGGCCGATGTCGAGCACCTGGAGGAACTGGCGGAAGCCCATCCCGCGCGGGCCGAGCAGGTTCTGCTCGGGGACGCGGCATTCGGTGAAGGTGAGCGGGCGCGTGTCCGACGCGTTCCAGCCCATCTTCCGGTAGGGCTCGCCCTGCTCGTAGCCGGGGGTGCCGTTGGCGACGATCAGGTTGGAGATCTCCTCCTCGCCGGTGCGGGCGGTGATGCAGACGACGCCGGAGATATCGGTGCCGGCGTTGGTGATGAACTGCTTGGCGCCGTCGATCACCCATTCACCGCCGTCGAGGCGAGCCTTGGTGCGGACGTTGCCAGCGTCGGAGCCGGCCTCGGGCTCGGTCAGCCCGAAGGCGCCGAGGACCTCGCCGGCGCAGAGCCGCGGCATCCACTCCTGTTTCTGCTCCTCGGAGCCGAACAGGTAAATCGGCTGCGTCCCGAGCGAGGTGTGGGCGCAGAGGGTGATCGCGACCGAGGAATCGACGCGGGTCAGCTCCTCAACCGCCAGCGCGTAGGCGAGGGAGTCGCCGCCCCCGCCGCCGTACTCCTGCGGGAAGGGGATCCCCATCAGGTTGAGGTCGGCGAGCTTGGCGACGATCTCGTAGGGGAAGCGGTGCTCGCGGTCTAGCTCCTCGGCGACCGGGCGGACCTCCTGGACGGCGAAGTCGCGGACGGTGCGCTGGATCAGGCGGTGCTCGTCGCCGAGCTCAAAGTCCATGGTTGGACACAATACCGAATCAGTGTTCGGTATTCGCTACCCTCGGCTCGATGCCGGTTCCCTCTCCCCCGACCCGCCCCGCCCTGCGCGCCCGCTACGACGCCCGCCGCAGCGAAGTCGTCGCCACCGCCGCCGAGCTCTTCGCCGAGCGCGGGTATGACGGCACCTCGATGAGCGAGCTAACGGAAGCGACCGGGCTCGCCGCCGGCGGCCTCTACCACTACATCGAGGGCAAGGAGGACCTGCTGATCGCGATCTGCGACGAGCTACTGGAGCCGCTGCTGGAGCGCGCCCGGCAGATCGTCGACGCCGCTTTGCCGCCGGTCGAGCAGCTGCACAAGCTGGTCGGCGCCTGGGTTGCCCACGTCGTCGAGCACCGCCACCACATGCTCGTCTTCACCCAGGAGCGGCAGGCGATCGAGCGCGAGCGCCGCTGGCGCCGGGTGCGCTCCCAGCGCCAAGCCTTCGAGCGGATCCTCGACGAAGTCCTCGCCCGCGGCGAGGCCGACGGCAGCATGACCTTCGCCGACCGCCGCCTCTCCCTCCTCGCCCTGCTGGGGATGGTCAACTACACGCCGCAGTGGGTGCGGCCGGGCGGGCGGCTGAGCCCGGGCGAGATCGCCGCGGGCTACTGCGCGATGGTGCTGGGAAAGGACGGTCCTGGTTAGGCGATGTTCCAGTAGGGATCGTATGCCTGCTGGTTGCAGAGCGGCTCAAACTTGGGAGGGGAGGCGCCTCCCCAACCCGTAAACCCGGTCGATGACCAGAGAACGTTCGTTGCCCCGACGTATGCGGCAGCCGATGCCCCAGCCTCGAGACCGAGGTCCAAGGACAAACCGAACGAGTCCAGCCTGCACCCCACGCTGCCACTCACGCCGGCGATGGCGTGGACCGAGCCGCCAACCGAGCAACCGGGACCGGCCAAATCATCGGGCTTTGACACTGACCGGTCAAATACGAAGCCGACATCGCCACTTGCGCCTGCATCGAGGCCCACTCCTGCGCCACCGGTCGCGGTGAAGGTCGTTGCGCTCCAGCTCCGGCGCCATCCGGTGCCGCCTTCCCAGGTGCAGATCTCTCCCTGCGCGGTCACCGACACACCCGGGGCTACCGTGCCGCTGCCCCCTACACACCAGCCGACAGCCCACAGACCCAACGGATCGCTGGCGTCCACTGGATTCGACCGGGCGAACCCATAGCGACTGCGGGTCGTCTCCTCTGCAGGATCACGCGTTAGGAACTGCCCGGTGGAGGGGTCGTAGTAGCGCGCCCGCAGGTACTGGAAACCGGTCTCCGGGTCGGTGTACTCGCCATCGAACTGGAAGTTCGTCGAGGTCCCGGTGTGGGTGGCAACCTCACCCCAGGCGGTGTAGTCGTAGCGGCCGACCACCTCGCCGCCGGCATCGGTGAGGAGTCTGATGCTTCCCTGCTGGTCCTGATGCAGGTAGGTGGGAGTCCCGCCCGTCACCTGCTCGATCGCTTCTCCTTCGGGTCCGTAGACGTACTCGGTGCTCCCCTCCTGCAGGAGCTCGGGAAGTTCTTCGACCTGGTTCCAGACGAAGTGGGTGCTGCTGCCCGCCACCGTCTTCCCTACCCGCAGACCGTCGCCGTCGTAGGCATAGGAGACGTCATCGCCGACTTCGATCAACCGATTGGCAAGGTCATAGCGGTATTCGACGAGGGAGTCGGATGACTGGTCGAAGATTCGGTTGCCCCGATAGTCGTAGGTGAACCACCTGGGGACCGTGCTTCCGCTGGCACTGCTCAGGCTGATCGCGTCGTGCGCACCGGCAGGGGCGAGCTCGCGAGGAACCAAGCCTGCCTGAGATCTGGCGGCTTTGTCTCCCTCACCGGAGCTGTCGAGCGCAACCGCACCCGGTTCGGAGCCCACACTCACCGCGGCCAGGCTCCAACGGCTTGCCTCGACGCTCGCTGCGACCGCTCCGCCACCCCGCGCCGTCTGAACCCAGCCGGCCGTTCCTGCGTGGCGGTCGAAGACCTGCGCGACGAGTCGCTGCCCCGCGGAGACCGCGGCCGGCCGTTTCTGCCCGATGCTGTGTCCCACCGCCCAGAGGAGACTCCGGGGGGACGGCCGGAGCGAGTTGACGGGTTTCGAAGCACGCCCGTGGGCGGCGGCGTGTGCTTGCACGAAGAGGCCGTCACCCGCAACTGCCGCCACCGCCACCACCCCCGTCCGCGTGCCCCGGGCGAGGTGAACGGTTACCTTGCCGGGGGGACCGGAGCCGGCCCGGGCCTGCCAAATCTCAGCTGCACCGCCATGCTCGTCGGCCCTCTGCACCGGCCGCCAGCGCGATCCGCCGCCGGAGATGGCAGTGACCCTCTGCCCGCTGCCGTCAGCCGAGACGAAGGCCAGGAGGAGGTCGCCCCCCACCGAAGGCGGCAGTTTCGACGTCTTCAAGGCGCCATCGCGCACCCTCTTGGCGGTGACCGTCGCCTCGACGGTCGGCTGCGCGGCCGAATGCTGCTGGGACCCAGGTGGACCATCCTGGGCCGTCGGGGTCTGGGCGCTTCCACCCTCACCCCCCAGGCCGGGTTCTTCGCCTTCGCCACCCGGGCCTTCTTCGGGCGGTTCCGGCCCCGGTTCTTCCCGTAGGACCAGCTGGTTGGCCGGGTCGAAGGCCTGGGTCGTCTCGCCGCCGAAGGTAATCGGGTTGTCGGCACTGTCGTAGCCGTATGGAACCCCGCCGGCCGCCGTCAGTCGTCCGAGTTGGTCATGGGAAAAGTCGATCGCGTTTTGCGCTCCGTTGACCGCCTCTTCGGTGGTTACCTGGCCAACTCCGTCGCGCTGATAGGCAAAGCTCGCCAGGGCGTTGCCCCCCTCGTCGTCCGCGATCGATTCGAGCCGGCCGAGGGCATCGAACCCGCGCTCGGTATGGACGCCGTTGGGATATAGGACCTCGGTCAGGTTCGATTCGGCGTCATAGGAGAAATCGGTGGTCTTGCCCAGCCAATCGGTGACGCTCGTGAGGTTCCCAGCGGAGTCGTACCCCCGCTCGAGCTGATGACCACTCGGATAAGTGATCTTCGTGAGCCGGCCCGCCAGGTCGTATTCGTAGCCTACGGTGGCGCCGGTACCATCGGTGACGGCGGTCATTCGGTTGAGCGAGTCGTAGGTGAAGGTGCTTTCCCCGGATCCGTCGTAGCGGAGAATGCGGTTGCCGTCTTCGTCGTAGGCCTGGTACACGTCCGGCGTCGAATCCGAGTATTCGATTTCGGTCAGCTGGCCGACGCCGTCGTAGCGGAATTCCGTTCTCCACCCTTCGGGGACGATCATTTCCGTCCGGTTTCCCGCGGGGTCATACCCGTAACTCGTCGTCCTCCCGTTCGGATCCGTGACCGAGATCTGCCGATCGAGCGCGTCGTACGCGTATTCGGTGGCATTGCCGGCGGCGTCGATCTGGGCGATCCTGTTTCCACCTGCATCCCACTTGTTCTGCAGGATGCTGCCGTCAGCCCGCGTCACCAGGGTCAGCTCGTCATCGGCGTCGAAAGCTCGTTCCGTGGTATGCCCGAGCGCATCCGTGATCGCCGTCTGATTCCCGTTCTCGTCGTACGTGTACTCGGTCGTGCCCCCCAGCGGATCGGTCACGGACTCGAGTTGTCCGGCGGCGTCGTAGGAGTAGGTCGTCCGGTGGGCGCTCGGATCGCCCCCCGGCTCGTTGCCTGCGGGACCCACCCTGGCCGTCAACCTCCCGTCGAGGTCGTATTCGAAGGAGGTCTTGCTGCCGTTGGGATCCCTCAGGCTAGTTCGATTGCCGTGCGGGTCGTAGCCGATCTCGGTGACGCCGCCAACGGCGTCGGTCATTTTGGTCACCTCCCCCGCAGCAGCTTCGTAGGCATAGGTCGTAACCGCATCGGTGCCGGTCCCGGATAGCGGGGTCGACTTTTTCAGCAGGTTGCCGTTGCTGTCGTAGGCGTAGGTCGTAGTCGTCCCACGCGGATCGGTGGCGGCGACGACTTCGTCGCCGGGACCGTATTCGTAGACGGTCGTCCACCCGTCCTGGTTGGTGGTTTCGACCAGGTTCCCGCGCGCGTCATATGCGTTGTGCGTCGTCTGGAAATTGGGGTCAAGGATCTGGGTGACTCCCAGAGTGGTCGGGTCGTACCGGTAAGAGGTGGTCGCTTCGTCGGCGGTCCCGAAGCCCTGAATGACCGAGACCAACTCCAGGTTCCGGTACTGATAGCGGGTGACGTTTCCCCGTGGATCGGTCACATCGGTCGTTCCGCCTTCCGGCGTGGTGGGATCGCCCGCGTATTCCCACTTCGTCTCGCGCCCCATCGGGTCGGCCTGGAGTTCGACCCTGCCGCTTGCGTCGTAGGTGTTCGAGGTCGTTCCTCCGCGCGGATCGGTCATCGTCAATAAGCGGTGCGCGGAGTCGTAGGTGAAGCTCCAGGTCCGCCCCAGTGGATCGACCGTCCCGACCAGATCGCCTTCGCCGTCGTACTCGAAGCTCGTGCTGCGGCCCATCGGGTCGGTTGCCGAGACGATGTGGCCGCCACCGCCATAGGCGAAGACGATCGCCCGTCCCGACGGATCGACCACGCTTTCGAGCTTGCCGGCCGAGTAGGTCAGTTGGGTTTCCGCACCGTTGCGGTCGACCTCGCGCAGCAAGCGACCGTCGGCCCCGAAAACGTACCCGACGTGGTCGGAAAAGCGACTGAACGAGAAGGTCCCGTCGCCGTTCTGCTCCAGCGAGGCCAAGACCCGCGGCGGCGTTTCGAATCCACCGCCTTCTTTGGGCGGGAAGGTCACCGACGAGCCCCCCTCTTCGTGGACGGTGGCGGCGCCGGTTTCGGGATCGAGGGAAAGTGACATGTCGTAGCTCGACGACCACCCGCGGCCGAACGGGCCGTCGGTCGCGGCGTTGATCGAGCTGTAGGTGCGGGTCAGATGCAACGGCACGCCTCGCCCCGGGACGGCGATATCGGTGAATTCATGCCAGAAGACCCCGGTGGCGCAATTGACCGGGCGGGAGGAGTGGCAGGTGGTCCGATGCTCGCTGCCATTCCGAGCTCCCCCCTGCTCCTGCAGACTCGGGCCACCGCTGACGACAGTGGTGGAACTGAGACTCTCCTCCAGCGAAAAGTAGGTCGATTCCCCTGGTTCGAGGGGTGGCGAAAATTCGACGACTCCACTCGCCAGGTCCGGCGAGATCGAAGAGAAGCTGGTGCGGGGACCCTCATAACCCGTCGGCCCGAACGGACAACCCGCGATCCCGTAGAAGCAGAGCCCGTCCCCGTCGAACCCGAAGAGGTCGGTGTTGGAAACAAGCGAGAGTCGGCTGACGCTCTTGCTCGACCGGTTAATCGCCCCTATCAGGGTGTCCTCGACCGCGTCATAGGGACCCTGAGAAGGATCTTGGAGGATTGCAATCCCGGCCCCGGTGATATCGACGAGCAGCCCGCAGCTCGTGTCATACCCGACGGCCGGGCACTGGGTGAACGGCGTCGTCGGCGCGGCAGTCGAGAGCAGAGCAAGTCCACTCGATGCCACGGCAGACCGCCGCCTGGGGGCGAAATCGGGCTTGACCGAGATCAGGTGACCGGGATGGGGCGTCTCGCTGCTCTCGTCGTCCGCGACGGCCGAGACGGGAAAGAGCAGGAAGGCGAGGAGGACCCACAGCGCGGCTTTGCCGCCGAACAGACGAGCGCTCCATCGAAAAGTCCTGCCCATTGCCAGAAATCATCCCCCTCGTACTATTAGGAACAGCCGGATACTTGAGGGCGCACCCTATTCAGGTTTGGCAGCACGTTTTTCGACCACTTAGCTGCTTTTCCACTTCTGGGACGAGTCCCTCATCAGAACTCGTTAAGGAGTGGTCCGTATCTGGTACTCAGTGCGGGCCGGCGACGAGCAGCGCCACCGCCACAGCGATCGCGAGGGCAAGCAGTGCGGTTTTAAATGGTGCGGGTGGGGCGGAACGGATCATGTTCCGAAGGTAGCTCGCTAAGGCCGCGGTGCCTGTGCGTAAGAACACAGGTTGACGTTCCTCACATTAAGCAGGTTTTTCACACCTTGATCGCGAAGCGCCGCCAGCTCGATCTGGCGCTCCCCGTCATATGACGAGGTCGGGACGGGGCCGGCGGCGGGGTGGCAGCCGATCTCGGTCCAGCCCGGCGGCAGCGCCTCGATCAGCTCCGCCAGGCGCTCAGGAGTGATGCCCTCCGGGAACGGTTCGCCCTTGCCGCTCTGCCCGTAGAAGCCGCCCTCGTAGCGGACGCCGCGGTTGCGCACCGGAACCCCGAGCTCTGCCGCGAGCGCCTCGACGACCCCCTTCGCCGGCTCGGACTCGTGCACATGCTGGTGGGAGTCGAGGTGATCGGGATCGCGGCCCAGCAGCGCTCGGAAGCGCTCGACCTGGGCCCGCACCTCGGCCTCGACCGCATCGCGGTCGTCGCTGTCGCAGTGGAGGTAGGCCTGGATCCACTCCCCGTTCTCGTAGTCCCACTGGCCGAGGTCGACGTGGAGGCCGATCCCGAGATCGGGATGGTCGCGGGCTTCCTCTGCCGCCGCCGCGGCCGCTCCTTGGCGCACCATCAGGCTGGCGCTGGTGACGATGCCGTCGCGGTGGGCGGCGAAGACGCCTGCGTTTACCGTCGCCGAGAGTCCGAGGTCGTCGGCGTTGACGATGAGGAAGCGATCGTCCGAGGCATCGGGGGCGGCCATGGGCGCAAGTATGATCCGCCGCATCGGGCCCGAGGAGTACGAGGAGCTTTGCCGCGCGGTGGGGACGGCGGTCGCGGAGGCAACGCCGCCGCAGTCGGTCGTCGCCGTGGTCAGCAAAGGCGACCCGAAACTCACCGATCTCGAGGGCCGCTCCGGGCTGCACTTCCCCAGCGATGCCGCCGGCCGCTACGCCGGCTTCCATCCCCGCACCTCCGAGGAAGCGATCGCCCAGGTGGACGTCGCCCGCGCCGCCGGGGCCGAATATCTCTGCATCCCGCAGACCGCTTTCTGGTGGCTCGAGCACTACCAGGGGTTCGCGAACTGGCTGGGCGCCCACTGCCGCTCGATCGGCAACAACCCGGAGGCCTGCTTGATCTACGAGCTGCTCAGCTCCCCCGCCGGCGCCGCCTCGGAGCCCGGAGCCGAGGGGCAGGTCCGCGCCCTGCTCGACTCGCTGCTGCCCGAAAAGGCGCTGCTCTTCACGATCGGGTTCCCGGCCGAGAGCCTTGCCGCGCCCGGGCGAACCGTTACAGCCCTCTCACGCAGCCGCGCCTTCGGTTTGCGACGACGCCTCGCCGACACTCCCGAGCAGCCGGCTTTCGTCCTGGTCTCAAGGCGAGAGGGCGAGGCGCCGATGGAACCTGCATTGGAACGCTCTCTCGATGCAATCACCCAGCCCATTGCTCACCGCGAACACCTTTGTGACCTCTTGCAGGTGAAAAGCCTGGACAGCGGGTCTAGAATCACCCGATCTCCTCGGGACGGAGATGCGCGGTCCGAGACACCTTCATCTTTGGACAGCGAGGCAGCGAACAAACTCTCGAAGCGCCTGGAGCGCCTGGGTCTCCCCGGAGACAGTGGCGTTTCTTCGAGTCGACCGGCAAGGGAGCGGGATTGAGCGGCAAACCGAAGGTCCTCTACGTATCCCATAACCACCCGACGATCCGCCCGGGCGGAGCCGAGGCTTACGCCTATGAGCTCTACCGAGCGGTCCGCGACGGCGGCGAGTTCGAACCGCTCTTCCTCGCCAGGACCGGCCCCCCGGTCTCAATCTCCAGCCGCTACCACGAGGGCACCCTGCTGACCGGCGTCAACGAGGACCCCAACCAGTACTTCTTCTATACGGACACGCTCGAATACGACTGGCTCAACGGGACGCCCCGGGGCAAGGCGGCGCTGACCAAGTACCTGCGCGAGTTCCTCCGCGCCCAGCAGCCGGATGTCGTCCACCTTCAGCACACGCTCTTCTTCGGCTACGACATGCTGCGGGAGATCCGCCAGACGTTAGGCGAGCAGGTGCCGATCCTCTACACGCTGCACGAGTTCCTGCCGATCTGCCACCGCAACGGCCAGCTGGTGCGGACGACGACGGAGAAGCCCTGCCGCGAAGAGTCGCCGCGGCGCTGCCACGAGTGCTTCCCCGAGGTGAGCCCGCAAGCCTTCTTCATGCGCAAGCGCTTCATCCAGTCGCAGATGTCGGCGGTCGATCGCTTCATCGCCCCCAGCAACTTCCTCCGCGACCGCTTCGTCGACTGGGGCTTGCCGGCGGACAAGGTCGTCCCCGAGGAGTACGGACGGCTGCCGGTGACCGCGGCGCCGACCCGCGAGCGGCGCAAACGCAACCGCCTCGTCTTCATCGGCCAGCTCAGCTACTTCAAGGGCGTCAACGTCCTTCTTAAAGCGATGAAACGACTGCAGGAAGACGGCGCCGATGTGCACTGCGCCGTCTACGGCGCCAACCTCGAGTTGCAACCGGACGAGTTCCGGGCCGAATTCGCCGAGCTACTGGAGGCGACGAAGGAGACCGTCAGCTTCGAAGGCGAGTTCAACCACGACGACCTGCCGACGATCATGGCCGACGCCGACTGGGTCGTCGTCCCCTCGGTCTGGTGGGAGAACTCGCCGCTGGTGATCCAGGAGGCTGCGCAGCACCGGCGGCCGGTTATCGCCAGCGACATCGGCGGCATGGCAGAGAAAGTCCACAACGGCGTCTCCGGGCTCCACTTCAAGGCGGCCGACCCGGCTGACCTCGCCCAGACCATCGCCGGCGCGATCTCCAACCGCAAGCTCTGGGACGAACTGCAGCGCCGAATCGAGCCGCCCTACGCGATGGACGAACACGTGCGCTCGCTGACCCGCCACTACAAGGAGCTGTTGGCCAGCAAGGCGAGCGAGGACGAAGAGGAGCTGGTGACCCCGCGCGCGCCGGCGACCGAGATCGAGGACGTGCGCTATGCCTGAGACCGAGCTGGAGCGCCGGCCCACCGCCGCGGAGGAGAGCGTCGACGACCCACAGCCGCTGGCGGCGCTGCTGGCCGCCGACGTCGTCGCCGTCCACCTCGACCCCAAGGAGGGAGAGCCGGGCCTCGAGGTCTCGATCCTCGACGAGGCGGCGCCGGACGAGGTCCGCGCCCAGTGCGTCGACCTCCGTACCTTCCTCCGCGAGCGCCTCGGTGCGCTCGCGCGCGAGGAGCGTGAGGCGATCGTCGAGCTGCTCGACGAGGTCGCGGCGGCCGAGCCCGGCAGCGGCGACCCGGTCGGCCTCGCCACCAGCCGGGCACTGACCCGCGAAGCGCTGCGCGAACCACTGCCCTCGGCGACCGTCGACCGCGACGAGCCGCAGGGGCTCCACTTCGACTCCGTCCTCGCCCTCTCAGAGAGCTCCTTCTACGTCCGCGGCTGGGCCCGGGACGGGCAGGCCGCACTGGTGAGGTTGACCGCGATAAGCCCTGAGGGGTCGCGGATCGAGCTGCTGCCGGGGATTCACCGCGAGCCGCGGCCCGACGTCGACGACTTCTACCAGGACCCCGTCCGCAAAGGGGACGAAGGAACCGGCTTCCTCGGCTACTGCGAGAGCCGGGCGCCGAGCATGCTCAGCAGTGGCTGGGTGCTCGAGATGGAAAACGCCCTCGGGGTAGCCCGCGAGGTGTCCGGGCCGGAGGTCAGCCGCGACCTCTCGGCCGCGCGCACGGTGGTCCTCTCCGACCTGCACAAGGAGCGGCGCTGGGATACAGCGCTGATGGACCACGTCGTCCCGGCGATCGAGACGATCCAGCGCCGCCTCGAGGCCGAAGCGGAGATCGAAGCTGTCTGGCAGTTCGGCGAGCCGCCGCAGGAAGCGGAGACCTCGATCATCGTCCCCCTCTACGGGCGCATCGACTTCCTCGAGCACCAGCTCGCCCAGTTCGTCCACGACCCGGAGCTGCGCGAGGCGGACCTGATCTACGTCCTCGACTCGCCCGAGCTGGCGGAATCCCTGGAGCAGGCGGCGGGACAGCTCTTCGAGCTCTACGGCCTGCCCTTCCGGGTGGCTGTGCTGGCGCGCAACGGCGGCTACTCCGTCGCCAACAACCGCGGCGCCTCGCTTGCCCGCGGCCGACTGCTGCTGCTCCTCAACTCCGACGTCCTCCCCGACGAGCCGGGCTGGCTCTCGCGGCTGGCGGCTTTCTACGACGAGCACAAGGAGGCGGGCGCGGTCGGCCCGAAGCTGCTGTTCGAGGACGACACCCTCCAGCACGCCGGGCTCAAGTTCCAACGCCCACCCGGCAACGGCGCCTGGGAAAACGAGCACTACTTCAAGGGCCTGCACCGCGACCTCCCTGCGGCCAACGTCGCCCGCCGGGTACCGGCGGTGAGCGGCGCCTGTTTAATGATCGCCCGCGAGCTCTTCGAGGAGCTCGGCGGCCTGCGGGGGACCTATGTGCAAGGCGACTACGAGGACACCGACCTCTGCCTACGCCTGCGCGAGGGCGGGCACGAGACCTGGTACTGCCCCGAGGTCGAGCTCTACCACCTCGAGGGGCAGTCCTACGCGCTCGGGACCCGCCAGGCGATGTCCCGCTTCAACACCTGGCTCCACACCCGCCTCTGGGACGCCGAGATCGAGAGCTTGATGAGCGAGCTTCGATGACTTCGGCCAACGTCGAAATCGAACAGGTCCTTCCCGCCGGATCAGTCCCTGGCTGTCTTGGTTTTCACCTCGACGTCCCGAGCCCGGGTGATTCCTCAGCGAGCCACGCGCTCGTGCTCAGCGGTTGGGCGTTGGGCGGCGATGACCCGATCGAGCAGATTGAGATCGTCTTCGAGGGCGAGGTGCTGGCCGCGGCCGGTTTGACCAAGGACCGAGAGGACGTCCTGAACCAGTTTCCCGAGGCTTCCGACCTTCGGGTCGGTTGGGTCACCGAAGCGTCCCTCGTCGGGCTTCCCGAAGAGTTCGAGCTCTTCGCCAGGGTGGCCCTGAAGAGTGGAGAGCGCGACCGGCTGGCGACGATCCGGGGTCGGCGTCGGAGGGTCCTCCCCGCCGACGACTCCGCCCTGCAGCCCCTCATCGTCTCGACCTACGGTCGCACCGGCTCGACCTGGCTGATGCGCCTGCTCGACCAGCATCCCGCCACGCTCGCGTATCGCCCGTTCGAGTACGAGCCGCGGGCAGTCAGCTACTGGGCGGCCGTACTGGGCGCTCTCAGCCAGCCGGCGTCCTACCTGCAGCCGCTCGCAACGACCCTCTCCAGCGAGCACTGGTGGCTTGGCGACGCGACCGTGCCGAATGACATTCCCCAGCCCGACCCCCCCGTCAAGGACGAGCTTTCGCGTACCGGCATCGAGGCGGTGGCGACACTCTGCCGCGAGCGGATCTCGAGCTTCTACGAAGCAGTCGCGCGGACCCAGAACAAGCCGAAACCACGCTACTTCGCGGAGAAGGTCTCGCCCGACCCCACGGTGTGGCGCCTGACCACGGAGCTGTTTCCCGCCACCCGCGAGGTGATTCTCGTCCGCGACTTTCGCGACATGGCCTGCTCGATCCTGGCCTACAACGAGAAGACGAAAGTGACCAGCTTCGGTCGTGAGCGGGTCGACACCGACCTGGAGTTCCTCCAGGAGTTGAGGACCGCCGCCAAGAGTCTGGTGAAAATCCACAAGGGCCGCGGCGACTCCGCCTTCCTGCTCCGATACGAGGACCTGATCCTCGAACCCGAGCCGACCCTCTTCGAGCTCTTCGAGTTCCTCGACATCTCCTCCTCCGAGGAGACGGTCGCCTCCGTGTTGGAGCGGGCCTCCGAGGAAACCGTGCCGATGGCGGGGCACCGGACGAGCTCCGACCCCCGCCAGTCCGTCGGGCGCTGGCAGCGGGATCTGAGCCCGGAGATGCAGGAGGCGTGCGTGGAGGCATTCGACGACGTCCTCGCCGAGCTGGGCTACGAACCCACCGCCCGTATCCTCGCCTGAGCGTTGCCTTGACCGACTCGGTGGTCGTCTGTGGCTCGGTGGCGCAACGGCCAGGGCGCGGCGGCCACGCCTGGGTCTTCCTCCAGTACCTGCTCGGGTTCCGACAGCTCGGCTACGAGGTCCTCTTCCTCGACCGCCTGACGCCTTCGATGAGCCGAAACGAGCCTTGGCCCCCCTGGGAGCCGGTCAAGTGGCTCGAAGGGGTCCTGAAGCCCCACGATCTCAGCCGAGACTACTGCCTGCTGCTCGACGACGGCGGGGGCGGCAGCATCGGACTCTCGCGGGCGGAAGCGCTCGAGCGGGTGCGGCGCTCGACGCTGCTGCTCGACGTGATGGGCTTCCTTGGCGATGAGGAGATCCTCGCCGCGGCGCCCCGGACCGCGTACCTCGACATCGACCCCGGCTTCCCGCAGATGTGGCAGGAGTTGGGCCTGCACCGCTCCTTCGGCGACCACGACGCCTACGCAACCGTGGGCCTGCGAGTTGGCAAGAAGGAGAGTCTCGTCCCGACCTGCGGGGTCGAGTGGTTCCCGACGCCGCAGCCGGTCTTCCTCGAGCAGTGGCCCGCGACCCCGCCGGGCGAGCGCTACACCAGCATCGGCTCCTGGCGCGGCCCCTTCGAGCCGGTCGAATTCGCCGGTGAGCGCTTCGGGCTGCGGGCCCATCAACTGCGGCGCTTCGCCGAGTTGCCGGGGGAGGTGGAAGTCCCGCTCGAGCTCGCGCTCGACATTGACGAGGCCGACGCCGCCGACGCCGAGCTGCTGCGAGCGGGCGGCTGGCGACTGGTCGCGCCCGCGCAAGTGGCCGCCGGAACCGACGATTACCGCCGCTACGTGCAGAATTCTCGCGCAGAGATGGGTGTAGCCAAGGACATCTACGTCCGCTCCCGCGGCGGCTGGCTCAGCGACAGGAGCCTCTGCTACCTGGCGAGCGGCAAGCCGGTCCTCGCCCAGGCGACTGGCTACGAGCTCGAGGTCGAGACCGGCGCCGGCCTGTTCTCCTTCGTCGACCCGGAGGAGGCGGCGAGAGGGATCGAGGCGATCGAGGCCGATTACGTGCGCCACAGCGCCGCCGCCCGCGAGCTGGCGCGCGAGCGCTTCGGCTCCGACCGGGTGCTTACCGAACTGCTGGAGGCACTCGCTTGAGCCCCGAAGCGGGGGTGCGCAGGCTCAACTGGGGCAGCGGCACGAGCCCGGAGCCCGGCTGGGTGAACTCCGACATCAAGGAGGACCCGGCTGTTGACGTCTCCGCCGACATTCTCGAGGGGCTGCCGCTCGAGGCGGGCAGCTTCGACTACGTCGTCAGCATCCACACCCTGCCGGAGTTGAAGTACACAGATCAGGTGCCGGCGCTGATGGAGCTGCGGCGGGTACTGGCACCCGAAGGCGTCCTCCGCCTGGCGCTGCCGGACCTCGACCGCGCGATCCACGCCTACCGCGAAAACGACCGCGACTACTTCCTCATCCCCGACGAGGACGCCCGGGCGACCGGCTCGAAGATGATCGTGCAGCTGCTCTGGTACGGCTACTCGAAGACCCTCTTCACCTACGACTTCATCGCCGAGCTACTCGAGCGGGCCGGCTTCCGCGACGTGCGGCGCTGCGAGTACCGGCAGACCGCGAGCCGCTTTCCTGAGATCGTCAGCCTCGACAACCGCCCCGAGGAGAGCCTCTTTGTCGAGGCCTGCAAATAAGCGGATCGAGGTCACCGAGGCCGAGGCGCAACCCCTCGACGGCCATCTGCGCGCCGCCTTCCTAGGGCTGCCAAAAGCGGCTGAAGAAGCCGATCCCCGCGACCTGCTGCTGCGCGGCTGGGTGCTGCCCAAGAAGGGGCCGGCGCTTGCGGTGGAGCTCCTCTGCGGCGAGAGCGTGATCGGTCGGGCGCTCGTCGACCGGCCGCGCGAGGACATCCCCGAGCACCCCGGCTAAACGTCAGGGCCGCTGCGGGGCCGCTGCAGATCTCCGTCCAGGCCGTCCTCGACCCGATGCATCGGGTGGCGCTCGCGACCCTCTCGCTGCTGGCGCCGGAACCCGATCCCGAGGAGCTGGTCAGCGTTGTCATCCCCTGCTTCAAGCAGGCGCACTTCCTGCCCGAGGCGATCGAGAGCGTCCTCGCGCAGGAGCACTCGGACGTCGAGGTGATCGTCGTCGACGATGGCTCCCCCGACAACGTCGAGCCCGTCGCCTCCCGCTACCCGGGCGTCCGCTGTCTGCGGCAGGAGAACGGCGGCCTGGCGGCAGCCCGGAACGCCGGTTTGGCAGAGGCGAAGGGAGAGTTCCTCCTCTTCCTCGACGCCGACGACCGCCTGCTGCCGGAAGCGATCGGGCTCGGGCTGGAGCAGCTGCGCGGGGACGCCGCGGCGATGATGGCGGCCGGCACCTGGAAATTGATCGGCGAGGAGGGCGAACCGCTGTCGGCCGACCCGCCCCAGCAGCCCCGCGAGGCCTACCCCGCCCTGCTCGAGAGCTGCTTCATCTCGACCCCGGCTGCCGTCCTCTACCGCCGCGCCCTGTTCGAGGAGATCGGCGGCTTCGATCCGAGCGTGAGCGCCAGCGCCGACTACGACCTCTACCTGCGGACCGCTGCGGCCCACCCGGTCCGCCTCCATCCCCATCCTGTCGCCGAGTACCGCCGCCACGGCGCCAACATGACGCGCGACCCCGAGCTGATCATGGGGGCGGAGCTGGCGGTGCTGGAACGGCAGGCGGCGCGGGTTGCCGACGACGAGGAGCTGCGCGAGGCACTCGACCGCGGGCTCGCTCGCTCGCGTTCCTACCACGGGGCCCGGCTCGAGCTGCTGCGGCGGCGGGAAGCAGCATGAAGACGGCAGCGGCCCAGCTGGCGGTGCTCGGCGGCGCTCCAGCCTTTGTTGAGCCGCTCCACGTCGGGCGGCCGAATATCGGCGACCGCGAGCAGATCCTGCGAATGGTCGATGAGGTGTTGGAGCAGCGCTGGCTCAGCAACGGTGGCAGCAAGCTCCTGGCCTTTGAGTCACGGCTCTCCGAGATCCTCGGCGGCCTGCACTGCGTCGCCACCTGCAACGCGACGCTGGGGCTGCAGATCACGATGCGGGCGCTGGGGGTGAGCGGGGAGGTGGTCCTGCCCGCCTTCACCTTTGCCGCTTCCGCCCACGCCGTCGCCTGGGAGCGGCTGACGCCGGTCTTCGCCGACGTCGAAGCGGCGACGCTCTGCATGGGGTCGGCGCAGGCCGAGGCCCGGATCAGCCCGGAGACCACGGCCCTGCTCGGCGTCCACCTCTGGGGTCGACACGCTGATCTCGACAGCCTCGAGCGGCTGGCGCGGGAACGTGAGCTGCCGCTCGTCTTCGACGCAGCCCACGCCCTCGGCTGCTCGGTCGGGGGACGGCCGCTGGTCGGCTTCGGCGACGCCGCCGTCGTCAGCTTTCACGCGACCAAGGTCGCCAACTCCTTCGAGGGCGGCGTCGTCGTCACCGCCGACGCTGAGCTGGCCGAGCGGGTGCGGGCGATGCGCAACTTCGGCTTCGACGAAGAGAGCGAAGAGGTAGCGGGCTTGGGGACGAACGCGAAGCTGAGCGAGGCCGGCGCGGCCATGGGCCTTGCCTCGCTGGAAGCCCTCGATGGGTTCCTCGCCGCCAACCGCGCCAACCTCTCTG
>VAYN01000005.1:183725-208157 GCA_005885405.1 Actinomycetota bacterium
GACGAACTGCCACCACATCACCGCCGTGGTCGATCCCGCCGTTGCCGGCCTCGACCGCGACGAGCTGATGGCGGTGCTGAGGGCCGAGAACGTGCTCGCCCGCCGCTACTTCCACCCCGGCTGCCACCGGCTTCCCCCACACGACAGGCTGCCGACCCCGCCCCTGCCGGTGACCGAGCGGGCCCTGGAGCGATGCCTCTCGCTGCCCACCGGGACCGCGGTCAGCCCCGAGGACGCGGCCGCGATCGGGCAGCTGGTCCGGCTTGCCGTCTCCGACGCCGCCGCCGTGCGAGAGCGGCTCGGGAGCTAGGCGATGGGACGGCTGGTCGAGATCACCGCGATCGAACCGGAGGAGATTCCCGAGGAGGGACCGCTGCGCGGTGCCAGCGTCGACTCGCCCACGGTGGGCCGGAAGATGGCGGCGGCCGCGATTGAAATCAGCGGCTGGGCCCTGGGCCAAGACGGGCCGCCGGAGACGATCGAGGTCAGGCTAGGGGCAGAGACGTTGGCGCTTGGAGTCCAGCAGGAGCGCGACGACCTCGCGGGCGCCTTCCCCGAGGTCGCGGGCGCGAGCATGGCGGGGTTCGCGGTCGACGTCGACGGCAGCCGGCTGCCAGCGGAGTCGGAGCTGGTCGTCGCGGCCCGCGTCGACGAGAAGACGATCCCGCTGGCGCGGATGCGTCTGCAGCGGTACTGGCGCGGGGCGCTCGTGACGGCCACCCCGGTCGTCTCGATTCTGGTCGTCTGCGAGCACGATGACAAGGCGGGGCTCGAGCGCAGCCTGGAGAGCATCGCCCGCCAACGGCACCCCTTCACCGAGGTGCTCGTCCTGCGCGATCCCTCCCTGAACAAGGACGAGCTGCGGGCCGACGGGGTCCGCCGCAGCGACGGCGATCTCCTGCTCTTCCTCGAGGTTGGAACCGTGCTGGCCCCCGATGCCCTCTCACTCGGCCTCGAGATGTTGACGCGGGCCCCGCAGGCGGGAGCACTGCTCGACGGGGACTACGGCGAAGTAGCCGCTGCCCTCTACCGGCGCTCCGCCCTGGAGGAGGACGACTGCGATCCCCTCTTCGCACCGGGGTCCCTCCTCAGCGGGGGCGGCTGAGTGGAGACGATCGCCGTCGCCGGCGCCCTCGCCGCCAAACCCGGGAACGGCGGCGAGGCGTGGGTTCGGCTCAGCTGGGTGCTCGGCCTGCGCCGCCTCGGCTTCGACGCCTGGCTCTTGGAGGAATGCGACGCGGAGACCGCAGCGGCGGGGCGCCCGTTCTTCGAGGAGACGGTCGAGCGTTTCGGGCTGGGAGAGCGGGCGACCCTGATCGCCGACGGGGAACCGGGTGGACCGCTCGACCGCCGCGGCCTGGAGGACCTGGCCAACGAGAGCGTCGCCCTCGTCAACATCAGCGGCAACCTCCGCGACCGCGAGCTGCTGAGGCTGTTCGGGCGCCGCGCGTACCTCGACCTCGACCCCGGCTTCACGCAGATCTGGGCCGCGCAGGGCGCCCTCGGCGAGCAGCTCGGCGAACACGACTGCCACTTCACCGTCGGCCTCAACCTCAGCGGCGAGGACTGCGAAGTCCCGGCCGTCGGGTTCGAGTGGTTGCCGCTGCCGCCTCCGGTCCTCCTCGACGAGTGGGCGCCGTCTTCCCCGCCCCGCTTCGACCGCTTCACCAGCGTCGCCACCTGGCGCAACCCGCTGGGGACGATTAAACACGAGGGACGCGCCTACTCGCTGAAGCACCATCAGCTCCGCCGCTTCGCCGAGCTCCCCGCCCGGACCGGCCTGCCGTTCGAGGTCGCGCTCGGGATTCATCCCGACGAGGCCGGGGAGGCGACGCGGCTGCGGGAGCTGGGCTGGACCGTCGCCGACCCCGCCGCGGTTGCCGCCGACCCCGACACCTTCCGCGAGTACGTGCGCGGATCCGGCGCCGAGTTCTCGGTCGCCCAGGGCGTGTACGCCGAAGCCTCGACCGGCTGGATCAGCGACCGCACCGCCCACTACCTCGCGGCGGGGCGTCCGGCGCTGGTTCAGGAGACCGGCCTTCCCTCCCGGTTTCGGCCCGACGCTGGCCTCGTCACCTTCTCCGAGCCGGAGGACGCACAGGCGCAGGCCGAAGGGCTGCTCTCCGCCTACGAGCTGCACGCGGCGGCGGCCCGCGCCTACGCCGAGCGGACCTTCGACTCCGACCGGGTCCTCACGCGGATGCTGGAGGCGCTGGGATGAGGGTCCTGGTCAGCGGCATGGTCGCGGGTGAGCCGAACCAGGGCGGTGCCGCCTGGGCCGTCCTCCAATACGTGCTCGGGCTGCGGCGACTGGGCCACGATGTTGTCCTGGTCGAGCCGGTGGAGACTCTGCAACCGCAGAGCGTGGAATACATGCGGGCGGTGAGCGCGTACTTCGGGCTGGGGCAGGCGGCACTTATCGCGGCCGACGGCGAGAGCGCCCCGCTCGATCGAGAGCGGCTGCGCGAGCTCGCCCGCGGCGCCGACCTGCTCCTCAACGTCTCCGGGATGCTTGAGGACCCCGAGCTACTGGAGCCGGTCCCGGTCCGCGCCTACCTCGACCTCGACCCCTTTTTCAACCAGGTCTGGCAGCAACAGGGAGCGGAGATGCGTTTCGCCGGCCACACCCACTTCGTCACCGTCGCCCTCGAGATCGGCGCGCCGGAGTGCGAGGTGCCGACGCTCGGGCTGCCGTGGATCACCTCCCTCCCTCCCGTCGTCCTCGGGGAATGGCCGCTCTCGGGCGAGGATCCCGCCCATCCCTTCACCACTGTCGGTCACTGGCGCAGCTACGGGCCGATCGAGCATGAGGGACGGCGCTACGGGATGAGGGCGCATTCGCTGCGAAGCCTGGTGGCGCTGCCCGAGCGTTGCGGTGGCGAGTTCGCCCTTGCGCTTGGCATCCACCCGGGAGACGGCGGGGACATCGCCGCGCTCGAGGGCCACGGCTGGCGGCTACTCGACCCCGCCGCCGTCGCCGCGACCCCCGATTCGTATCGCCGGTTCGTCCTCGCCTCGCAGGCGGAGCTGGGGGTCGCCAAGGAAGGCTATGTGCGGTCGCGGTCGGGCTGGTTCAGCGATCGCAGCGCCTGCTATCTCGCCTCGGGACGACCGGTCGTCGCCCAGGAGACCGGATTCTCCCGCCACCTCCCGACCGGCCGCGGCCTCCTCGCCTTCTGCGACGTCGACGAGGCCGCGGCGGCGGTCGAAGAGGTGCGGGCGCACCCACAGGCACATGCCGAAGCGGCGCGGCAGATCGCCGAGGCCTACCTCGACTCCGACCGCGTCCTCGGCCGCCTGCTCGAGGAGCTGGGCATCGGATGAGCGGGGCGCTGCGGTCGAGCCGGGACGAGCAGGTGCGGGAAGCGCTGGAGGGGGCGCTCGTCGAGGCTCGCGGCGAGCCCGTTGCCGTGGCCGATCTTTCCCGCCGACCCTTCGCCTACGAGACCAGTTTCGCGATCGACGAACTTGACGTCGAACTCGTCGGCGGCGAGCGGCTGGTGCTACTGGTCAAGGACGTGGCGCCCGCCGGACTCTCGGCCGAGGCAGCGGCGGCGAAGCCCGCGCAGACGCTCGATCCGAGTCGCGAGATCGCCGTCTACCGTGACCTGCTCGGCCCGGCGGGGCTCTCGACGCCGCGTTTCCACGGCGCCGCGGTAGACCCCGCCCACGCGCGTTGGTGGTTGTTCATCGAGCGCATCGAGGGCGAGGTGCTGACCGACGTCGGCGAGCTGGAGGTCTGGTGCGAGACCGCGGCCTGGGCCGCCCGGCTCGGAGCTGCAGTCGAGCCGACTGACCAGGTCCTCCTCGAGCGCGACGCGCGATGGCACGAGCACTGGATCGACACAGCAGCCGCCGCGCTGCGCGAGGGGGGACCGCGCGACCGCGACACCGCGGAGGCCCTTGCCCGCGCCCGCTCCTCCGTGGTGGGGCGCCTGCTCTCCCTCCCCACCGCTTTCGTCCACGGCGAGCTCTACCCCGCCAACGTCCTCGTCGAGAGGACGGGGGGCGGGCCTGCAAGGATCGCGCCCGTGGACTGGGAGCTGGCAGGAACCGGCCCTTACGCGCTCGATCTGGCGGCGCTGGTGAGCGGTTGGGGCGGGGACGAGCGGAACGTGATCTGCCGCGCCTTCCACGAGGACCTCGGACCGGCACGGCCCAGCTTCGGCGAACTGACGGCCGCGGTCGATCTCTGCCGGCTGGCGCTGGCGCTGCAGTGGATCGGCTGGTCGCCCGGGTGGGAGCCTCCAGAGGCGCACCAGCATGACTGGAGAGAGGAAGCGGCCCGGTTGCTGGAGGCGGTCGAGGTATGACCGCGCAGCGACCGGAAGTCAGCGTCTACATCCAGACCTACCAGCAGCGCCCCTACATCCGCGACGCGATCGAGGGCGTGCTTGCGCAGCGGCGGCCCTTCGAGCTCGAGATCCTGATCGCCGACGACTGCTCGAGCGACGGGACTCGCGAGATCCTCGAGGAGTACCGGCGCCGGCACCCAGAGCTGATCCGGCTGCTGCTGCCCGCGCGGAACCTGGGGCCGACCGAGATGTTCCGGCGCGCCCTTGGCGAGGTGCGTGGCGATCTCGTTGCCTGGCTCGACGGCGACGACTACTGGTTTGAGCCCGAGAAGCTGGTGCGACAAGTGGACGCGATGCGCTCGCATCCCAGCTGGGCCGCCTGTTTCCACGACGCGACCGTGCGCCAGGTCGATGGCGGCGCCCCCGACCGTCCCTACGTCTCCGACGAGATGCCCGCGGCCCTCACCTACGCCGACCTACTGCGCTCCAATCCCGTTCCCTCGCTCTCGCTGATGGCGCGCGGCGACCTCGTCCGCAACCTGCCCGACTGGGTCTGGGAGGGCCTCTGGTCGGACTGGCTGGCGATGCTGGCGATCGCCGAACACGGCGAGCTCGGCTACATGCCCGAGCAGATGGGCGTCTACCGCGTCCACTCCGCAGGCATCTCCTCTGGTCTCTCTCGGACCGAGCAGCTGGAGGAGGACCTCCGCCTCTACGCGCTGATCGATCCGGTCATCGACGAGCGCCACCGCGTAGAGCTGGAACGCGCGGTCCGCTCGCGCCGCTGTCAGATCGCCGTCGAGCGCGCCGCCGTCCCCTTCTCGGGCGCCGTCGGCGTGCTCGCTTCGGCGGCGGAATCCCCCACCTACCTGAACGGTCGCCAGGTCTGGCAACTGGAGGTCGCGGATGACGACTTCGGCAACCTCGACGCCGGTGATCGCGACGGCAGCCTCGCGGTGGGCGTGGAAAAAATGCGCCACGCCGCCGGTCGGGCCGAACCCGGTCTCGCTCACTTCCCCGGGGGCAAACGGCAGCCGGAGGCGGGTTCGGAGGGGCGCCTCTTCCTGCTCGCCGTAGGCCCGTCTGCCGACTGGCTGGCCCGTTACAGTCGCCTCGGCCGACAGCTGCAGGGAGCATCGCGGGTGGTTGCGCAAGAGGACGACTACCTGCTCCTCGAGGTGCTTTCCGCAGTTGGCGCGCCGGCTCCCATGGGTGCACTGATCGAGATAACGGAGGTCGACCTCCTGCCGGACCCGGAGCTTCTCGGCTGCCACATCGACCGCCCCCTGGTTGGCGCTCTGACCGACGCCCACACGGTGGAGATCGGCGGCTGGGCGATCGGCAACGGCACCCCAGTGGTGGCAATCGAGCTGGCGACGGAGGGTCGGGCATTTCGCCGGGTTCCGGTCGGCAGGGAGCGACCCGACCTGGCGCAGGCCTTCCCCGACTCTCCGAGCGCCGGAGTGTCGGGCTTCGGGACCGACGTCAGCCTCGTCGGCGGGCCGCCGGAGCAGACGATCGAGGTGCGGGCGATCCTCAAGGACCAGCGCCGGGCGACGGTCGGCTCGATCAAAGCCCGTAGCCGCTGGCGGGAGAACCTGGCTACGGGATCGCCCCTCGTCTCGGTGGTCATCCCCTGCTACGGCCAGGCCCCGTACCTCGAGGAGGCGATCGAAAGCGTCCTCGCCCAGACCTATGCCCAGGTCGAGATCGTCGTCATCGACGACGGCTCGCCGGACAACGCCGCCCGCCTTGCCGGCCGCTTCCCCTGGGTCCGCTGCGTCCGCCAACCGAACGCCGGGCTCGCCGCCGCCCGCAACGCCGGCATCCGTGAGAGCGAAGGCGAGCTGCTCGTCTTCCTCGACGCCGACGACCGCCTGCTTCCCCGTGCACTGGAGAACGGCGTGGCGCAGCTGCGCGAGCATCCGGAGGCCGCCTTCGCCTTCGGCCGCTACCGTCGCATGGGGCCGCAAGGAGAGCGCCTGGAGAACGACGAGCAGCCGCGGCCGGACGCGGATCCCTATTCCGTCTTCCTCCGCTACAACTACGCCGGCGTCCCCGCCGCCGTCATCTACCGGCGCTCGGCCCTCGAAGACGCCGGCAACTTCGACGAAACGCTGCCGGGGGTGGAGGACTACGACCTTGGCCTCCGCCTCTCCCGTGACCACACCGTCCTTCCCCACGACGAGTTCGTCGCCGAGTACCGCGTCCACGGCAGCGGCATGAGCCGCGACGCGGCAATGATGCTGAAGATGGTCCGGCTGGCCCTGCGGCGACAGAAGCGCAGCGCCGGCGAGAAGGGTTTGCGCGACGAGTACCGCGAAGGCCACGGGTTCTGGCAGCGCTACTACGGGGAGCCACTGGTGGCGGCGGTCCGGACCGACTTCGCCAACCGGCAGTGGGGCCGGGGCCTGCGGAGAACGCGGGCCCTGGCTCGGCTCTACCCGCGCGGGCTCGGCGCCCTGCTGCGCCGGCCGCGGGCCTAACCGGCGCCGCGCCGGGCGACGTAGAGCCCGCGGCTCCAGACCTCGCTCTCGCGATATTCGGCCTCGAGGCCGACGGCGGCGAACGCCTCGGCCATCTCGGCCGGTCTGAAGAGGCCGAGATCCTGGCGTTCGCGGATGTATTCGGGCTGGCCCTCGCCGCCGACGAGGTAATGGATGTCGAGCACGGCCGTCAGGTCTTCGCGGTACTGGCGGTACATCCAGGCGAGCTTGGTCTCGGCCTCCATCTGGAAGTTGGCGGCGAGGTGGCCGTCCCAGAAGTTTTCCGGGGTGAACCAAGGCTCGACGATGAGGAGCCCCGGCGAGCGGAGGTGGGCGGACATGCGCTCGATCGAGCGTCGCATCGCCTCGGCGGTTTCGACGTAGCCGATGGCGCTGAAGAGGCAGATGACGAGGTCGTAGGAGCGGTCGAGCTCGAAGGTCCGCATGTCGTTCTCGTGCAGCGGGATCTGCGGGCAGCGGGCGTGGGTCAGCTCGAGCATCGTCGGGTTGATGTCCAGGCCCTCGCCGCGGTACCAGTTGCCGAGCACCTCGAGGTGACGACCGGTGCCGCAGCCGACGTCGAGCAGATCCTCCGCCCCAGGCAGGAGGTCCTCGGCTATCGCGCGGATTTCCTCCGCGGTTGTCGTGTAGTCCCGCCGCACGTACATCAGGTCGTACAGATGGGCGGAATTTTCGTAGGGGAGGCCGCTAGACATTGCGATAGGCGGGGAAGAAGCCGTCGCGGTCGGCGGGGTCGGCACCGTGCCGGCGGCAAAGGTCCTCGTAGGCGGCCTGATCGTAGACGGCTTTGACCGCCCTCATCGGCAGCGGCGCCGCCCCGAAACGGGCCTTGAAATCCGCCAGGGAGTCCCCCCGGCTCATGCCTCCTCCCAGGTTGAACCACGGCACATCCCTCTCGACCAAGATTTGGAGCGCGGTCCAGATCAGCGGCACCGAGTGATGAGCGCAGCCGGGGAGGGCCGCGTTGAAGATGAAATCGCCCGCGTATGGCGTGAAGCCGAAAAGCGAGACCGACTCGATCCGGCCGTCGACTCTGGTGCCGACGAGGAAGGTGCTCGGCAGCTCGCAGAGGGCGGCCAGCGTCGCCGGGCCGAAGCGGTGGCGGGAGGCGGCCACCTTGCGCTCCATCACCTGCGGGTACTGGGCGACGAAGAAGTCGGCTAGTCCCTCTCCGTCCACGTCGTAGTCCTCGGGGCTCCAGTCGCGCAGCTGCCGACGCCGGTTGGTCGAGAGTCGCTCCCAGGCGCCGGCGACGCCGTCGCGAAGGTCGATGACGAAGGTCTCGTTGGCAACCGTGACCGTCACCGGGTCGGCGTAAGTGTCATCACCGAAGAGCGCATTCACTGCCAGGTATCCGGCAACGTAGCCGCGCTCCGCGGCAAAATGCCGCCACCCTTCCGTGAAGCCGGGCCAAGGGCCGGTCCCGGTAAGGCCCGAGAACCCGTACGGGGTCGCGACGTCCAGCCGCCCCTCGATCTGCCGCTCGAGCAACGGGCAGGCTACGCGCACCCCTTCCCCATCGGCGACATAGAGCACTGGCTCCCCGCTGCCGTCGAGCGAGAGCGCGTGGCAGCTCCCCCAGGTGTGGCCGAAGACGTGGGGGGTCTCGGCCAGGGCTTGCTCCCACTCGACCCGCTCGGAGAGGCGGATCAACCTGCTCTCCACGAGCTCAGACCTTCGACGGCCACGGGAGCTTGCCCCCCTTGCCCACCGCCATCGCCTCGAGCTTGTCGAAGGCTTCGCTGTCGTCGGGAAGCCGAACCAGGAAGCGCTCGATCGGGACACTCAGGACGACGTCGGGCCGCTCCTGCTCGAGGACGTCGGGGATCAGCATGCTGGTGTGGACGAACACCAGCCTGCGGAAGCTCTCCCTGAGGAAGATCAGCAGCCCCTCGGCGAAGGACTCGCCGAAGATCACACAGGAAGGCCCCCCCGGGAGGTCCCGTTCGAAGACTTTCACCCGGCCGTGATTCGGCACGTCGTTGTCGAACACGACCGAGGCGCTGACCTTCATCACAGGAAGCAGGTGGCGGCTTTCGACCGGCGGGTCGAGCTTCGAGCCGAGGTCACCCTCAAAGCTGTCTTCCTCCCAGGAGATCTCCCCGTCGTCCATGGCGCTGACGTCGACCCCCCGATCTCGCAGGTTCTCGCAGATCGCCCGGTAGCCGAGATAGGCGCCGCGGTAGGTCCAGTGGGTGTCGGTCTTCGGGTAAACCCTCGCGTCGAGCAGGTAGAGAACCGGCGTCTCCGTCTCTGCGGCGATCTCGAGGATCTCGTGAACGGGGCGGCGCTCCGCCGGCTCGATTCCCGGGGGCAGGTGCTCGGGATAGACGCTCTCCTTGTCCGGGACGACTGCGAACAGCCAGGTCGCGCCCATCTCCTCGATCAGGGCCTTGCGCTCGCGGAAGAGGCTCTCCCACTGCCGCCGCTCCTCCGGCTTCAAAGAGACGCGGCCGGTCTGCTGCCCGAGGACGTCGTTGGAGTCGTTGCGCAGGAAAAGCCAGCCGTTACGCCCCCGCAGGACCTTGAGGTGCTCGCCTGGGACCTGGACTTTCCAGGCGAAGGGGGGCTCCCCCCTCCGCAAGCCGCCGAGCAGACCCTTGGACCGCAGGCTGGCCCGGAAGCCCCTCGTCGCCGATACCTCGATCGAGCCCAGGGTGGCGCTGGCGCCGCCCTCGAAGTAGGCCCGAATCTGCAGGCTCCCGCGTCCGGTCTGCGCGGCTTGAATGTCCATCCGAAAGCCCGATTTCTCGGCGCCGGGGACGTTGGGGAAGACCTCGGCCACGTCGGGGCGCTTCTGGTCGAGCACGGCCCGGGCGACGACCGTCTCCCCGTCCACCGCCTCGACGAAGGAGGCCCGCATCGGATTGCCGAGGATCCATCCCTGGACCACGAGCCGATCTCCGACCGCCAGCGCGGTCAGCTCCCCGCGGCCGTGGGAGTCGATCTCCCCCGACCGCTCGTTGGAGACGACCTCGATCTCAGGGAACACCAGCTTGCTCATGCTCGCTCGGCCTTCCACGGCCAGCGCGACCCTCGGGTCTGGGTGACGTCGACGGTGAGCGAGCCGAGCGAGTACCGCTCACCGGCCGCGGTCACCGCGATGACCGCGAGCTCGCTGCGGCCGCCCCCCCGGGCTTCGATCTCGATCTCGAAACCGGAGGTGAGAGAGGACGGGATCTGGGGATACAGCTCCGCCACGTCGGGACGAGGGGTGGCCGGCACGGTCGTGGCGATCACCTTCCTCGCAACCACGACCTCGACCGCCGCGACCGCCTCGGCCTCGGCAAAGGCCCAGCCGACGATCCGCAATCGGTCTCCGACTGCCTCTTTGACCTTGAAGTACCCGAATAAACCCTCAGCGGGCTGCTCGTGGACAACGCCCTCTACCTCGATCTCGCTGGGAGTCATCGCGGCACAGTAAATCCTCTACCGGCCAATCCGGCTCCCTCGAGCCTGAAGATCTCGCAGATGGGGTTGTCGACCCGCTCGTACCTGTCGCGGAGGTGATCGAAAAAGCCTCGGTAGTAGTCGCCCCACCAGGCGGCGGTCGGCGGAATCGCGAGGTACTGGGCGCCGGCGGCTCGCAGGCGCTCCAGCTCGTCGATCGCCGCAGCGCTGTCGGCGGGATGGTGGCCGGCGAAGCCGCCGCCCTCGCCCTGCGGGAAATGACTCGCCTTCCGCCCGCCGAGCCGGGTCAGCTCCCGATCACCGCGGCTGACCACGAGAACCTCCGAGTCGGCGGGGACGGCTTCTTCGATGGCGGCGCGCACCCGCTCGACCATCCGCCCGTAGCCGAGCCGATCGCTGGGCTCGAGCCCCGTTAGCGGCCCCGCTTCCAGCTGGAGCCGGCGCACCTCCTCCCCCACCTGGCGCAGGCGGGCGATGAAGGCGCCGCGGTCGAACCTCGCGGGCTCGACCGCGGCGTCGAGCTCCAGCGCTTCTCCCGCCAGCGGCGACGCGCTCAGACGCACGACCTCCTGGATCAAGTCTGCGTTTTGCCGGGCGTATGCCTCTAGGAGGCCCTCGATCTCCTCCTCCCTACCCCTGTCGACGATCGCCAGCCGCGGGTCGACGGAGAGCCGGATCGGGTGCGTATCCGCGTACTCGACCGCGATCAGGCCATCGCTCTCGTAGATCTCGAGGTCGTCTCGGTGCACCCGCTCCCGCCAGCGCTCGCGGTAGAGGGCGACGCTGCGCTCGAAGCGGTCGCTGCGACCGCGCGATGCCGACTCCATGTGGACGAGTTCGGCCTCGGGGCAGTAGTGGACCTCTCCCCCCGCCTGGCCGATCCGCAGGCAGAGGTCGACGTCCTCGAGGGAGTTGTGGAAGCCAGTGTCGAACCCGCCGACCCGATCGAAGGCAGCGCGGTCGACCCACATGCAGGCTGCGGTCACCGCCTGCAGCCGGCGCGGGTGCGACACGGCAGGGTGCTCGGAGGGGAAGCCGGCGTACAGGTGGTGCGGGTAGCCGTCCTGCCCGAAGACGATGCCGGCGTGCTGGACGGTCCCGGTCGGGTAGAGCAGCTTCGCCCCCATGACCGCCGCCCGGAGATGATCGTCCGCGTAGCGCCGCAGCGACTCCAACCAGCCCGGTCGCGGCTCGGTGTCGTTGTTGAGGAAGACCAGGCTCTCGCCCGCCGCCGCCTCGGCCCCCCGGTTGCAGGCGACGGCAAAGCCGGCGTTCTCCTCCAGCCGGACGACGCGGACGCGATCTGCGTAACGGGCAAGCAGATCGGGCGTACCGTCCGGGGAGGCGTCGTCGACGACCACCACCTCGCAGCGCTCGTCGAGGTCGGAGAGCATGAGATCGAGGCAGCGCTCGGTCAGGTGCGCCCGCCCGTGGACGGGAATCACGATCGAGATCGAGGTCATCCGCCGCCCTCGAGTGAGTAGATCGCGCCGACCCGCTCGTCGACCGCCAACCGCTGGTAGCGGCTCTCGAGGTGCTGACGGAGGCCCGCGTAGTGGTCCAGCCACCAGCGATAGGTAGGCGGCACCACGAGGTAGGTTGCGCCGCGCCCTCGCAAAGTCTCGAGATGGCCGATCGCCTCCTCGCTGTCGGCCGGATGGTGGCCCGCCCAACCGCCGTCCTCGGCCTGGGGAAAGTGCTTCGCCCGGTGTCCGTTCAGCTCCAGCAGGGAGTCGTCGCCGCGGGTGATCATCAGAACCTCCGCCCCGGCGGGGATGGCCTCGGTGACCACCTCCCGCAGCTGCTCAGCTTCGCGCTCGTATCGAGGGTTGGACCGCCGGCCGTAGGGCTCCCACGGCCGTCCCCACTTCTCGGCATAGCGCTGCTGGTTGGCGCGCAGGATGCGCTGGTACTCGCCGCCGGCGACGAGGTTGCCGAAGGACGCTTCGCCGAAATGGTGGACAAAGGAATCCTCGACGCAGCGCAGCTCGTAGCCGGCCACGCGCGCCCGCTCGGCGTAGTCGTCGTCCTCCAGCAGGCCGACCTCGTAGCGCTCGTCGAGCGGGCCCAGATGCTGAAAGGTCTGCCGGCGCAGTGCCAGGCAGAACATGGCCGGCGTCCGCATCACCAACCACTCGCCCGCGTGCCCCGCCTGGCGCCGCCGAGCGAACTCGAGCAGCTCCCCCCAGGTCCGGTAGTCGGTCTCGATCTCCGCCTCGTTGCCGATCCGGTTCGTCGTCGGCCCCACCAGGCCGACGGCGGGGTCGCCGAGGTGAGCCAGCAAGGGCGAAAGCCAGCCGGGCGGAACCATCGTGTCGTTATTGAGCAGAACCAGGTGCTCACCGAGAGCGAGGCCCAGACCCTGGTTGCAGGCGGGGGCGAAACCCATGTTCTTCGCGTTGAAGAGGACGCGCACGCGGGCGTCGGCCTCGGCCAGCTTCGCCAGGTAGGCGCGGGTGCCGTCGCGGGAGGCGTTGTCGACGACGATCAGCTCGAAGTCGTGCTCGGCGGTGTGGGCGAGGACCGACTCAAGGCAGAGCCGGGTGAACGCAAGCCCGTCATGGCTGAGGACGACGATGCTGGTGCTGTCGGGGCCAAGCGCCGGCGGCTTCTCGTGGGCTGAAACCGGCGCCGCCTGGGCCGCCTCGATCGTCTCGCGGGGAAGCTGTAGCGGCCGCCGCGAAATCGGCTCGAGGTCCATCTCGAGCGGGAAAACTGCCGGGGACCGGGCTTGCCGAGTATGCCCCCGGGTGTTTATGCCGAGGTCCGCCAGCATGCGGCCGAGGACGACATCATGCCCGAGGAACTCGCGTGCCAGATTGCGCGCAGCCGCGGCGTGACGGGAGTAATCGGTCTCGATTGTCGCCAATGCCTCCGCTGCGGCCTCGGGGGAGTCGAAGGCGAAGAGGCCGTCGCCGGTCGGCAGCGCGCAGCCGAAACCGGTGTCCTGATTGACGACCGGCCGCCCCGAGGCGAGGTAGGTGGCGCCGCGGTCGCTGAACCACCCGGTCCGCAGGCGCACGTTCTGATCCTTGGCGACCGTGACCTCACCCCGGGAGGCCCCGATGTAGTCGCGGTAGCGGTCGATGCTCATCGAGATCGCGAGCCCGTCGCGCACCCCCCATCCCCGTCCCTTCAACATCTCCCGATCCTCATCGGCGGTGCTTGCTCCAGGTGTAACGCTCACCCTCGAAGGTCACCTCGCGCCAGTCCTGCCGCCAGTTGCCAACGGTCGTGTAGAGGTCCGCCGGCTGCGGCGAGCGGTCCGGCCAGAGGTCGAGGACGACCGGCTGGCGGGTCGGGTTGAAATGGAAGCGCTCGCTGACCGGCAGGCGGCAGTCGGGGTTGCCCCAGTTCTCGGCGAAGGTGAAGAAGGCGGCGTGGGGCTCGAGGAACTCGAGCGTCTCCTCTCGCCCATGGCGCAGCTCCAGCTGCATCTGCACCGGATCGGTCTCCAGGTAGACGAGCCGGCCCGTCGCCGCGAGCTCGGACAGCGGCTGGGTGCCGCCGTGGAGGTTGATCAGCAGCTCGGCTTCGCCGTAGAGCCGTTCCAGTTGCAGCTCGCTCATGCCGTAGCAGCGGCGGTCGTCGTGCAATGCCCGAAAGGCCCAGCGGTCGGCGAGGCCGAAGCGGCGCATGACGCTGGCGATGAACTCGGCCGCCAGCGCCGAGCTGTCGTCCTCGGAGTTCGACATCAGCATCGAGGGGGTCCGGGCGTGGGTCTCGACGTAGTAGGTGTCGAACCCGAGCCGCTCGAACCCGAGCAGGTAGTGGAGGTTCTGCCACACGACCCCCGCCACCGGCATCGGCGTCATCATCCCCAGCAGGACGATCTTGGGGCGCCCGCCGCTGGTCATGCCTAGCCCTTCCCGGTGACCTGCCGCCAGATCACCGTCCCCTCATTTCCACCTCCGGCAGGAACAGGCGGGGGCGTTCTGCCGTTGCTGCCGTTGCTGCCGTTGCTCGAGCGCCGCCTCTTGCGCTCGCGGTTCTGCGCCTCGTGCAGCTGCCTGTAGACGTTGCCGACCCGCAGCAGCTCCTCGTGGGTGCCGCGCTCGACCACGCGCCCCTGACTGAGGACGAGGATCTGGTCGGCATGGCGGACGGTCGAGAGCCTGTGGGCGACGATGAAGGAGGTCCGCCCCTCCATCAGGTCGTCGAGCGAGTCGAGGATCACGCCCTCGGTCCGCGAGTCGATCGAGGAGGTCGGCTCGTCGAGGATCAGGATCGGCGAGTCCTTGAGAAAGGCGCGGGCGACCGAGATCCGCTGCCGCTCCCCACCTGAAATATGGGATCCACCCTCGCCGAGCTCGGTCTCGTAACCGCTGGGCAGACCGACGATGAAGTCGTGGGCGTTGGCGGCACGGGCGGCTGCTTCGATCTCCTCCTGGGTCGCGTCGAGTCGCCCGTAGCGGATGTTCTCCCCGATCGTGCCGGAAAAGAGCAGGGGGTCCTGCAGGACGACGCTGATCTGGCTGCGCAGCGAGTGCAGCTTGATGTCGCGCAGGTCGACGCCGTCGATCTCGATCCGGCCGCCGCTGGGGTCGTAGAAGCGGATCAGCAGACTCATCAGGGTGCTCTTGCCGGCGCCGGTGTGGCCGACGATGGCGATCCGTTCGCCCGACCTCGCGTCGAAGGTGATGTCCGAGAGCGTCTGGTTGCGGCCCGGGTAGGCGAATGAGACGTTGGTAGCGCGGACGTACCCGCGGGCCCGGCCGAGGTCGACCGCGTCCTCGCGCTCGACCACCTCCGGCTTCGTGTCGAGCAGTTTGATCGAAGAATCGAACTGGACCAACTGCTCGTGAATCATCCCGACGGTGGTGCTGATCTGTTCAAGCGGCTGGTATACGGAGGCGATGTAGGTGATGAGGATGATCAGCTCGCCGACCGAAATCTGGCCCTGGATCACATGCCAGGCGCCCAGACCCATCACGATCGAGACCCCCCCTGCCGTGATCGTCTGCACTCCGAGCGTGTAGAGACTCTGGAAGCGCCTGTGTTCGTAGTCCTCGCGGCCGAAGGAGACGATCACCCGCATCATCGCCATCGCCTCGTTGACGATCGAGAGCGACTGCCACTCCAGCCGCTGCACCTTCTGCAGCCGCGGCACGATCCGCTTGCCGTAGAGGCCGAACGACCAGACCAGGAGCGGCAGGACGATCATCGCAATCACCGCCAGCTGCCAGTCGATCAGCATCGCGATCACGAACATCCCGATCAACGTCAGCCCCGCCTCGACCAGCGGTGGGATCACCATCACCACGTTTCCGATCGCCGCAGCCTGCATGTTGATCTGGCTCATCAGCGCTCCGCTCTGGCGCTTGTCGTGGAAGGTGAGGGAGAGCCGCTGGACGTGGGCGAAGAGGTCGCTGCGCAGGTCGAGGACCATGTTCTGCTCCATCCGCGACCCGAGGAAGTGGTTCCAGACGGTCACGCCGTTACCGGCGACGATGATCAGGAACCGGAGCAGGACCATCGAGACGAGCACGACCCAGGTGGTCGGGTCTTCGCCGAACAAGGTGCGGACGATGCCGCTCGAGCCCTCGTTCTCGAGCACTTGGTTGAGGATCACCGCCAGCGGCCACGGCTCGGCCAAGCCAAGGACCGCGGCGGCGATGGTCAGCAGCAGCAGCCAGATCAGAGTCCGGCGGTAGGGGCGGAGGTACGGCTTCATCCGGGGTAGGGCCTTCCACAGCTCCCAAGCGCCGTTCCCCTCGTTTTCAGCCCCTGGCGGCAACGCCTCCTTGTCCGGCTTGCTCCGCATCCGCAGAGGTCCGAGGCTGAGGCTCATCGCCGCTCCTCCTCGTGACGGTGGATGACATGCCGGACCAGGTTCGGCTCGCCGCGGCCCGTCTCCGGCCTCATCGGCCTCCTCCTCCAGAGCCTCCACCTCAACCACCGCCAGACGCGTCGCCGTCGCCATCCCCTCGACGCCGAAGGTGACGAGGAGGGCGATCCCAATCGCGATTGCGATCGCGATCTCGGCTCGGTCCTGCTGCAGGGCGACCAGGGCCAGCAGGATCAGGATCAGGACGACGAGGCGGCCGGCGGCGGTCGTCCGCGGCCAGACCTTTGCTCGCAAGAGCTGTTTGCCGTCGCCGTGCTCCTCGACGGCGGTGCGGATTTTGACGCCGCCCAGCGCTCCGGCGCGGAGGTCGAGGTCCCAGCGGTCGAAGGGGCCGCCGCTGCGGACGAAGCCGCCGGCGGCGGTAAGGCCGTCCTGCAATTGCTCCACCCACTCCTGCGGCTCGCGCCAGCGTTCGCTCCAGACTTCGATCGAGCGGGGCCTGGGCAGGCTGGGGCTGGCCTGAGCTCGCCGGCGCCATGGGGAGAGGCCGTTGCGGAGACGACCGCCGAGGCGGGCAAAGGGCTGGAGGAAGAAGAGCAGCGAGGTGGTGGCTCGCCGCTTCAGTGTCTCTCGCTGCGGTCGGCCGGGGACCGCGTGATGGGCGCGCCAGCCGCTGGCGATCGCGGCGCTGAGGATCCAGGCGACAGCTGCGAAAAAGGCAGGCGCGGCGACCAGCAGGGGCGGCCAGAGCAAACCGAGGGCCGCGATCTCCCCGAGCAGGGCCACGATCAGCAGCCCCTCCGGCGCCTGCAACATCCCGGAGACCGCGCGGGGTGAGTCATAGACCGACTGGAAGAGGTCGCTTCCCCAGGTCCCGTAGCGGACCAGGGTCCGGCGCCGCGAGGTCTGGGTCGCCGGGGCCTCATAAATCCGTCCCGTCCAGCGCGAGGCGCCCGCCCGGTTGTAGTGGGTCGGCCACTTTTCCTCCAGCAGCGCCTCCGCCTTACCGTACCCGTACTGCTGGCGCAGGTAGCGGCGGATCGAGTCGCGGCGGCGGTGCATGACCACGGCGCCGGCGCTGAAACCGAGGGTCCGGTTGGCCTTCTGCAGCCGCCAGCAGAGGTCGACGTCGTCGCCGGCGACCCGGAAGCGCTCGTCGAAGCCACCGACCTCTTCCAGCACGTCCTTGCGGAAGGCCATGTTGCATCCCGGCACGTGCTCGGCCTCGCGGTCGGAGACGAGAACGTGGATCGGGCCGCCCGGGGCGGCGGCGACGCATTCGGCGACGAAGCCGTCGTCCTCGGGCGGGATGTTGGGCCCGCCAACGCCAGCGTGGCCGTTGGCGCGCAGCAGGGCGGCGACGTAGTGGAGCCAGTCGGAGTCGGGATAGGCGTCGTCATCGAGGAAGGCGACGATCTCCCCCCGCGCCGCCTCGATCCCCTTGTTGCGCGCATGCCCAAGGCCACGGTGCTCGGTCTCGATCAAGGTGGCGCCATGAGCGCGGGCGATCGCCGCGCAGGCCTCGCTGGAGCCGTCGTTGACGACGATCACCTCGTAGTCGGGATAGGTCAGCGCCTCCAGTCGCCCCAGGCACTCGTCGAGCGTCGCCTGGCCGTTGTGGGTGCAGACGACGACCGAGACCGCCGGCCAGGGGCCGTGGTCGGAGAAGGGGACGTCGGCATAGGCACGGCTGACCGCAGCCAGCGCCGGCTTCGGCGCCCGCTCGCGGTCGACGAGGCCGAAGTCCCAGTCCAGCACCTCGTGGCCGCCGCGGTGCCACTCGTCGGTCCAGGCGAAGACGAAGGTGCCGGCGGCCCCGGTGGCGAAGGCGCTGCGAACCTGCCACTCGAGCGCCCGCGCCTGCACCTCGGCGCCGTTGCGGCGGCTGTCGAGGCCGAGCTCGGTGATCAGCAGGGGGCGGTCGCCGGAGAGGTTCTGCAGCCGCGCCAGGTAGGCCTCGAAGGCCCCCTCCTGCTCGAGGAAGACGTTGAAGGCGCAGACGTCGAGGAAGGGCAGCTCGAGGTACTCGGTCGAGGGGTAGTTGACGTAGGTGACGAGACCCTCGGGATCGACGCATTTGGTCACCCAGTGCAGGCGCTCGATGAAGTCCTCGACCGCACGCTTACCGTGCCAGCGGACGATCGGCGTCGGGATCTCGTTGCCGACCGAGTAACAGAGGATCGCCGGGTGCTGCTCGCAGGCGCGGACCTCGTCCGCGAGCCGCCTCGCTATCCGCTGCGCCCGCTCGGAATCGTCGAGGAAGGCGACGTGCTGCTCCCAGGCAAAGCCGACCATGACCCGGATCCCGTTATCGAGGGCGGCGTCAAGCAGCCAGTGCGGCGGCGGCACGTAGGTACGGACGGCGTTGATCCCCGCCGCGGCCATCGCCGCAAAGTCCTCTCGCACCCGCTCGGGTGCGGGAAACGACGACCCGTCTTCAGAGCGGAAGGTGCCGTAGGTGACGCCGCGGACATGGAACTTCTCCGCGCCGACCAGCACCGAACGCCCGTGAACACGGGGTCGTCTCTCCTCTGCCGGATGGATCGCGGAAACTGTTAATCGCTCCTGTCTGGGGGTCCAGAAGGAATGTCGGCCTGCCGGTCATAAAACTCGGATCTTGCGAGATCTCTCCCATCTCGTTCCCGCTTGATCCAACTGCAACTTTATCGCGATTTGGTGTCAGATTGGACAACTGTTCCAATCGCGCCAAACCGCATCAGCAAGCCAAAAAACCCTGAGTAACACTGGCTAGCTGGCCAGTCAGAGAAAACTATGCGTCTGGGCGCGGCACGCTCAGGCCATCGCCCGGGCGATCACTACCCGCTGGATCTCGTTCGTACCCTCGTAGATCTGGGTGATCTTGGCGTCGCGCATCATCCGCTCGACCGGGTACTCGTTGACGTAGCCGTAGCCGCCGAGGACCTGGATTGCCTCGACCGTGACCTTCATCGCGTTGTCGGAGGCGAAGAGCTTGGCCATCGAGGTCCACTTGCCGAGGTCGGCGGGGCGGTCGGCGTGGTCGGCCATCGAGCAGGCTTTGTAGAGGAGCTCTCGCGCCGCGGCGGTGCCGGTCTCCATGTCGGCGAGCTTGAACTGGATCGCCTGCAGCTGGTTGATCGGCTTGCCGAAGGCGATCCGCTCGGCGGCGTAGCCGTTGGCGAAGTCGGTCGCGCCCTGGGCAATCCCGACCGCCTGCGCGGCGGCGCCGAGGCGGGTGCGCTCGAGCGTGCCGAGGGCGACGGAGAGGCCCTTGCCCTCCTCGCCGATCAGGTTCTCGTGCGGGACGCGGCAGTCGGTGAAGCTGGGTGAGCCGGTTGGCGAGCCTTTGATTCCGAGCTTGTGCTCGAGCTGGCCGGGGTCGAAGCCGGGCGTGTCTTTCTCGACGACGAAGGCCGAGGTGCGGCGGTTCTCGCGGTCGGTGGTGGCGAAGACGACGTAGAAGTCGGCGACGGTGGCGTTGGTGATCCAGCTCTTCTGGCCGTTGATCACCCACTCGTCGCCGTCGCGGACCGCGCTGGTCCGCATCGCCGCCGGGTCAGAGCCGGCCTCGGGCTCCGACAGCGCGAAGGCCGGCGACCACTCGCCGCTGGCGCACCTGGGCAGGAAGCGCTGCTTTTGCTCCTCGGTGCCGAACAGCTTGATGGGCAGCGTCCCCAGCTCCTGGATCATCAGGATCAGCGCGGTCGAGGCGCAGGCCTTGGCGATCTCCTCGACCGCCATCTGTAGGACCAGCGTCCCGGTCCCGGTACCTCCGTAGGCCGAGTCGAAGGGCAGCCCGAGCACGTCGTGGGAGGCGAGCAGCTCGCGCACGTCCCACGGGTATTCGCTCTTGCGGTCGATCTCGCCCGCCCGCGGCGCGATCTTCTCCTGCGCCAGCCGGCGGACCATGTCGCGCAGGTCAAGCGCCTCCTGGGAGATCTCGTAGGCGGGGGTGGCAACGTCGACGCTCATTGGTTCCTTTCTCAGAAGACGGGTGACTCGGTGTAGGTCCCGAAGACCTCCTGCATGGCGCTGATCATCTCGCCCTCGGTGGCCTGCGTGCGGGCTGCCTCGATGATCGGCGGCATCAGGTTGCCCTCGCCGGCGGCGACGCGCTTCAGCTCGGCCAGGGCGGACTCGACGGCGGCGCCATCGCGGGCGGCGCGGGTCGCGGCAAGGCGGTCGCGCTGCTTGCCTTCGAGCGAGGGGTCGATCTTGAGGATCGGGGTCGGCTCTTCATCGTCCTGGGTGAAGTCGTTGACGCCAACGACGATCCGCCGCCGTTCGTTCAACTCCTGCTGGTAGCGGAAGGAGGCGTCGGCGATCTCGCGCTGGGGGAAGTTGCGGCGGATCGCCTCGACCATCCCCCCCAGCTCGTCGATCCGGGCGAAGTAGCCGTAGGCGGCCGCCTCCATCTCGTCGGTCAGCTGCTCGACGAACCAGGAGCCGCCGAGCGGGTCGGCGGTGTTGGTGACGCCGGTCTCGGTGGCGATGATCTGCTGCGTGCGCAGCGCCACCCGCACCGCCTCCTCGGTTGGCAGCGCCAGCGCCTCGTCGAAGGAGTTGGTGTGCAGGGACTGGGTCCCGCCCATCACCGCTGCCAGCGCCTCCAGCGCCGTGCGGACGATGTTGTTGAGCGGCTGCTGCGCGGTCAGGCTGACGCCGGCGGTCTGGGTGTGGAAGCGAAGCCGCATCGACTCCTCCTTCGTCGCCCCGTAGGTCTCCTTCATCTCGCGCGCCCAGATTCGTCGCGCCGCCCGGTACTTGGCGATCTCCTCGAAGAAGTCGATGTGGGAGTTGAAGAAAAAGGAGAGCCGCGGCGCGAAGTCGTCGACGTCGAGCCCGCGCTCGATCGCCCGCTCCACATAAGTGAAGCCGTCCTTGAGGGTGAAGGCGAGCTCCTGCTGCGCGGTCGAACCGGCCTCGCGGATGTGGTACCCGGAGATGGAGACCGGGTGCCAGCGCGGCATGTTCTCGGTGCACCACTCGATCATGTCGGTGACGAGGCGCATCGCCGGCTCGATCGGGAAGCACCACTCTTTCTGGGCGATGTACTCCTTGAGGATGTCGGTCTGGATCGTGCCGCCGAGCTGCTCGGCCGGGACACCCTGCTTCTCGCCGACCAGCACGTAGAAGGCCAGCAGGATCGCCGCCGGCGCGTTGATCGTCATCGAGGTGGTGACACCGCCGAGCGGGATCCCCTCGAACAGTCGCTCCATGTCGGCGAGGGTGTCGACGGCGACGCCCTCGCGACCGACCTCGCCGAGACTGCGCTCGTGGTCGGAGTCGTAGCCCATCAGCGTCGGCATGTCGAAGGCGGTCGAGAGCCCGGTCTGGCCGTGGTCGAGCAGGTAGTGGAAGCGCTCGTTGGTCTCCTCGACGGTGCCGAAGCCGGCGAACTGGCGCATCGTCCAAAGCCGCCCCCGGTACATCGAGGGGTAGGGCCCGCGGGTGAAGGGATAGGAGCCGGGCTCGCCAACCCGCTCGGCCAGGTCAGGCGCCTGGTCTGCCTCGGTGTAGAGCGGCTTGATCTCCTGCCCGGAGATCGTCGAGAACTCGGCCTCACGTTCGAGCCGCCGCTTGTCGTCGGAGATCTGGCTCACCGGCCAGTCAGTCTGACAGGGGGTGGTGCCGTCAGGCGCTTTTGCCCGCGACGGCGCGCAGCTTCGGCGCCCAGACTTCATCGAGGAAGGCGCTCAGCTCGTCGTTCAGCCGCTCGGGGTTGAACCGCCACTCGAAGATCGAGTTGGCTTCAACCAGGCGCGCGTTCGGCAGCTCTTCCAACAGCATCCCGGAGTCGCTGAAGGGGTGCAGCGGGTCGCGCGGGTGGCCAACGATCAGGGTCGGGTGCTCGATCTTCACCCGGTCCTCGCGATGGGGCGCGGTCTCGCCGAGCAGCAGCCCCTCGAAGACGGCCTGCGAGGGACCGGGCCGCTGCCGCACCCAGTCGAGGCCGATGTCGACCAGATGATGGGTCCGCGGGATCGCCCGCGTCGCCAGCGAGAGCCCCTCGAAGACGGGCCGGCCGAACTTCAGGCCCAGCAGAACCGGCGCGAAGAGGCCAGCGACGGCCGAGAGCGCGTTGTCCAGTACCGGCATCTCGATGAAGAGCGCCCGCGCCCGCTCGGGGTAGCGGACCGCCAGCTCGAGGGCGATGTTGGAACCAAGCGAGGTGCCGCCGACCACCGCATCCTCGGCGCCGAGGTGGTCGAGCAGCGCCACAACCTGGCGGGCGAAGAGCGGCATCGAGTAGAGCCGCAGGTCCTCCGGGCGGTCCGAGCGCCCGTGCCCGAGCATGTCGACGGTGACGACGCGGTTGCCGCGCTCGGCCAGCTCCGGTCCCAGCCGGTCGAACATGTGGCGGTTCATCAGCAGGCCGTGGACGAGGACGATCAGCCGCTCTCCTTCGCCGTAGGCGTCGTAGCTGATCCGGTGCCCCTCGTAGCGGAACTCACCCATGGGCCGGATGGTAGTTCCTGGCTGGGCGGCTAGCCAGGCGGCGTCATCAGCGCGATCGGCACGGAGAGGCCGGCGGCGCGGCGGAGCGTTGCGATGCGGCGGCCGGGCTGCACGGCGGGGCGCGCCTCGCTCACTCGATCCTCACCGAGAAAAGCGACCGTGCGCTCAAGATCGGGAGCGACGAAGGCGAGCCCCCAGAAGAACGCCGGCCGGTCTCCCCCGGCTTTCGCGGTCGCCTCCGCTGGCTCCTGAACGACCTCGAGGATCGGCGCCCCGAGCCGGAAGAAGGCTTGGCGCGGCGCCCCGGCGGGCGTCGGCTCCTCACGGATCCGCCGCAGGTCGAGTCCGGCCGCCTCCAGCGCCGCGACGGTGCGGTCGAGGTCGGAGGAGATCGCGACGACGTGGTCGAGGCCGGTGACCCCGTTCGAATGGGCATTCGCCTCGGTATCGGAGGATGACTCGCTGCGGCTGGTGGGTAAGCCGTCGAGCTCGGTCGACGCGAGACCGCTCAGAGACCAACCGACGATGCCGCGCTCGGCCTCCCGGGGCGCGAAGCGGATGCCGACGTCGCCGACGACGCATTCGTCCCCCGCGACCTCGAAGCCGCACTCGCTCCAGGCCTCGGGCGAGTCCGCCACGATCAGCTGATGCAGCGTTGCCACGGTGCCACCGTAATGACCGTGTCGACTTTGTGGTCCATATGGACGCAAAAGTCGACAATGCCCGTATGAGTCGCGACCTCCAGCGCTTCCTCGATGCCCAGGACAGCGGCGGCACCTATGAGCGCGCGCTCGCGGAGCTGCGCTCTGGGCGCAAGGTCAGCCACTGGATGTGGTTCGTCTTCCCGCAGCGTGCGGGGCTCGGGCAGAGCGCGATGTCACGCGAGTACGCGATCGAGTCGCCCGAGGAAGCGCGGGCCTACGTCGAGCATCCCGTCCTCGGCCCCCGGCTGGTCGAGTCCGCCGAAGCGCTCCTGACCCACGAAGACAAGTCGGCCGAGGAGATCTTGGGCGGGATCGACGCCGTGAAGCTGCGCTCCTCGATGACGCTGTTTGCGCGCGCCGCTCCCGAGCAGCCGGTCTTCGCGCAGGTGCTCGACCGCTACTTCGCCGGCGCGGCGGACTCTGCCGGCTGGTTCACCGGCGGCGAGCCGTAGCGCTCGCGCTCGAGCGCCGGCATCACCTTCTCGGCGAAGGTCTTGACGAGCTCAGGGTCGAACTGGGTGCCGGCCTCCTGGCGCAGCTCCGCCAGCGCCTGCTCATTGCTGCGGGCGGCGCGGAACGGACGCCCTTCGGTCATCGCGTTGTAGGCGTCGCAGATCAGGATCACGCGCGAGCCGAGCGGGATGTCACGGCCCTTGAGGCCGTCGGGGTAGCCCTCGCCGTCCCAGCGCTCATGGGTCGAGCGGACAAGCTTCGCGACCTCACCCAGGGCCGGCGCCGCGTCGAGGACGCGCTGGCCGATCAGCGGGTGCTTGCGCATCAGCCGCCACTCGTCCTCGCTCAGCTCACTGCCCTTGTGGAGGATCTCGTCGGGGATCGCGATCTTGCCGATGTCGTGCAGCTCGGCGGCGCGGACAAGGACGTCGAGCTCCTCGGCGTCGAGCGGGAGCTGGCGGCCGAAGGTGGCGACGAGGTCGGCGACGCCGTCGAGATGGCGCTCGAGCTCCGGCTCACGCTCGTGCAGCACCCGCAGCAGGACGCCTCGGGTCTGACTGCTGGCCGAGTCGGCGCGCCGGCCCTTCTGCGAGTACATGCGGCGGTCGGCAATCCGCAGCGCGTCGCTGGCGTTGACGACCTCGACCGGGATCAGCACTTTGCCCCAGGAGGCGCCGATCGAGAAACCGCTGCCGGTTTCCGAGAGCGCTTCCTCAGCCCGCAGGCAGATCGCTTCTGCCGGCAGCGCCTTGGTCGAGGCGAGGACGCAGAACTCGTCGCCGCCGAGCCGGTAACCGCGCCCGTAGGGCGCCATCGCCTCGTCGAGCTGGCCGCCG
>VAYN01000005.1:208163-258786 GCA_005885405.1 Actinomycetota bacterium
CGCCAGCCGGGTGGCCGAAGCTGTCGTTGTAGGCCTTGAAGCCGTCGAGGTCGTAGATCGCGAGGACCATCGCCTCCGGCGGGGTCGCCGAGAGGGCGCGGTCGAGGTCGGCCATCAGAGCCCGGCGGTTGGCAAGGCCGGTGAGCGAGTCGGTGATCGCTTCCTCGCGGCTGGCGTCGAGCATCCGCGTGTTCTGGTTGAAGGTGATGACGAGGCGGGCGAGGACGGCGACGAGGCAGGCGACGCCGAGCACCACCGCGGCTGCCCCGATCGGGACGAAGCTGCCAACGGCGAGGAGGCCGATCCCGACCAGCGCCATCGCCAGCGGGACAGCGATCCGGCGGCGGTCGGCGCGATGGACGGCGGCTCCGAACTCGGTTTCCGGTAACCAGGAGGCGAGCCCGAGGAGGAGGAAGGCGAGCGGCCAGCCGACGCTGGCGAGGTTCAGCGCCGTCGTTGACTGCCCCGCGACCGAGAGGTAGACGACGTCGCAGGCGCCGAACAGCAGCAGCGCCGCGGCGATCAGGACCCAGGTCCCCTCGGTGCGCCACTTCGAGGCGGCGAAGGCGCCGCTCAACAGCCCGAGCAGGACGACGTCCATGCATGGGTAGGCGAGGCTGACGGCGACCCCGAGGGGGCTGCCCCCGAGCGCTTCGAGAACCGGCGGGAAGATCAACGCGGCGGCGACACCGGCGACGGCAAGCGCCCCGATCAGCCCATCGACCCAGGCAAGTGGCTCCAGCTGGGCGACCCGCGCCCGCAGCAGGAGGACGAGGGCGACGAAGCTGGCGGGATAGAAGGCGAGGAAGCCGAGGTCGGCCGGCGAGGGGAAGGGAGCGGGTTCGGCGTAGTAGAGGACGGTGGAGTAATAGGTCTGCCCCAGGGCCCACAACAGCATTCCGATGCCGAGGGCGAGCCAGGCCTTGCGCTCGGTCTCAATCACCGCGGCCCGCCAGAGGACGATAAGGGCGGCGCCGAGAACGACCGCGTCATAGACCCAACGCCCCACCGCGTCCTGCAGCGAAGCGTCCCCTAATTCCCAGAGGATGACCGCGGCGTAGAAAGCAAGCACGCAGGCAAGCGCGGCCGTGAGGCCGAGCGCGGCTATCCGAGAGCGATCAGATCGTTTAGACGATTTGTCCACCTTGGACACATCGGCCGAATTTTCCGGTGACTTGAGCCGTACCATGCGCCGCCGTGCCGTTCCTCTTTTTCGCCGCAATTGCCCTCATCGGAGCGTCTGTCCACCTCCACCGAGACCGCCAACCGCGCACTCGCGCCCGCGCGCTGGAAATCTTCTTCGTCTGGTGGATGGTGGTGGCGGTCGGGGTCGCCGCGATCTTCGGCGCCATGTTCCACCTCTTCGACGGCCCCGACACCGCGCGGGAAATCGGCTACACCAACGGCGACGGCGGCTTCCAGACCGAGGTTGGCTTCGCCGACCTCGCGGTCGGCATCCTCGGCGTCCTCTGCGCCCGCTTCCGCGACGGCTTCCTCCTGGCCGCCGTGATCGCCGTATCCGTCTGCTACCTCGGCGACGCCTACGGCCACCTGCACCAGGCGGCGATCCACGACAACCACGACCCCGACAACACCGGCCTGCTCCTCTGGTCGGACTTCATCGTGCCCCTGGTCGCGATCGGCCTCTACGTCGCTAGCAGGGGCGGTCGCGCTAGTGGCCGCCTTTCCGCGGCGTCACGACCTGGCTGACCGATTTCGAGTCCGCCGGCGAGAAGTTGGCGTCGCCGGAGTAGTGGGCCGTGATCGTATGGGTGTCCAGGCCGAGGGCCGAAGTGCTGAAACTGGCCTTGCCTTCGTTCAGAGCGACCACCGCCAGGGGCGAAGACCCTTCGAGGAAAACGACGGTCCCGCCCGGAGCCGGCGCGGCAATGTCGAGCGGGATCACTCGCGCCGTGAAGGTCACCTTGTTCCCTAGCTGGACGGGATTGGGATTGCTTTTCAGCGTGACTTCGGCTGCGAAGGACGGCGGCTGTTCCACATGGACGCGGGGTGGGAATCCCAGTTCTTCGATCTGCGCGGTCCCAAGAATGGTTTCGTTGCCCGCCGCGTCGCGAAGCACCATTTTCGTCACCACCCAGTCCCCCGGTTCGCTGTCTTCGGCGAACACGACCGGGATTTCATAATCCCCCGCGACAGCACTTCCGTTCCAGCGTTTGAATTCGGAGCTGCTGATCGTCTGTTCGCCGCTCGGCGAAGTGAAGGTGACCGTGCCTGCGGCGAAACCGGAGAGATCGTCGGCGATGTGGGCCCTGACAAGAACTTCCTGGGCCGATGAGGAGGTGTCGATCGAAGTCGGTTCGATCCCGAATTCTTTGAGCTCCGGCCCGGTGGTGTCTTTGGGTTCCGGTTCTTCTTCGCCTTCTTTGGTGAAGCGCACCACCACCGTCGTCTCGCCTTCCACCGGCGGCACCGTGAAGGCGGTGCGGGCGTAGCCGCTGGTGGGTTGGGGAACGACTTCGGGTTTGCCATAGGGGGCGACCGTGCCGCCGAAGACGACGAAGGAGACCCGGCCTTCGCTATTGGTGAGACCGCCCAGATTCGGATTGCTGGAGCCGCCGCTCGTCAGTTCGGAGGCGAGGAGGCCGCCGATTTCGGCTTGGCGGACCAGGGGCGGCATCGTCACGCCCGCCCTGAAGAGCGGCGAGTCGTTGGCGTCGAGCACCTGGATGGTCAGGGTGGTCGTCGCCGGCAGCCTCAGCTCCCCGAGGTCGCGGTCGGACTCGAGGGCGAGCGAGGGGACTTCGAAGCTGAAGCTTTCCGGAAGCTCGGGGTCGGTCCCTTCGAACTTCTCGACGTGAAGCGTGTAGGTGCCGGGCAGGGCGGCGATGTGGAAGCGGCCGTTCTCGTCGGTCCTTTCGCCGAAGGAGGATTTCCCTCCGGCGGTGAGCCAGACGGAAGCGTCGGGGACCGGATCGCCGTCGGCGGTGAGCAGGGCGCCGGTGAGGCGGACCGTCGTAGCGTTCGTCAAGACGACGTTGAGAGCCCGCGAGCCAGTGACGTCGACAGCGTGGACGGTGATCGCTTCGTAGCCCGGGGGCGGATCGAAGCGCACGTCGTAGACACCGTCCGGCACTTCCAGCGAGTAGGCACCTTTCGCGTCCGTCGTCGATTCCAGTCGTTCTTCGCCGGCGAATATAGAGACGACGGTTTCCGGCAGTGGCTTCGCTTCTTCACCGGGCGCTTGGCCGCTTACCGTTCCCGAGAGCACGGCGGCGTCCGCCGAGGCAGCGAAGCCGAGGGCGCAAAGGAGTGCCGCAGCCGCGGCGATCAAGGCGACCCGAAGACCAGATGACCCAGATTCCATGGGCGATTTATATCGAGTTATTAAGGACTCCTATGTAATGGCTGCGAACTCGTCACGCCGCTTGATCAGCAGCCACTGCGGCTTCTCGCCGCGGCGCGTCCGCTGCAGGGCGAAGCCGCCTTGCAGCTTCTCGCCGTGGAGGACGAAGACGGCGTGGCCGCGCTCCAACGCCTCCGGCCACGGCACCCGCCCGCCCTGCTCGTAAGTGCCGCGGTCCCAGATCTCGACCTTGCCGCCGTCGACTTCGCCCTCGAAGTCGTTGTAGGCGATCGAGTGGTCGCCGACCTCGATCGCCAGCCGCTTCACCGCCGGGTCCATCGAGGGCTCCTTCGGCACCGCCCAGGAGCGCATCACGCCGTCGACCTCCAGCCGCAGGTCGAAGTGGTGCGCCGTCGCCCAGTGCTCCTGGACGACGAAGGCGCCGGCGCTGACGCCGCGGACCGCGAACTGCTCGTGGCCCTCGACCTTGGTCGACTCAACCTCGATGTCTTCCACCTCAGCCGCCGGCGGTCCCTCCCTGAGGAATTCGAGCAGCTCGTCGACCGCAGCCCCGGTCCCCTCGGCGTGGACGGCGACGCTGCCGTCCTCGGCGTTGCGAACCCAGCCGAGAGCCCCGGCCTGGTGGGCCCGTCGGACTGCCGCTTCGCGGAAGCCGACGCCCTGGACCCGGCCGCGGACGGTCGCCCGAATCGCTTGTTTGGACTCATTCACAGGTGGAGGGTGTCAATCGGGAAGAACCATTCTCGCCTCGTGCGAGGATGACGGCGTGGCGGAGCCGATCGAAACCCTCTCGGGCGATCCGACTCTGGCGCTGCCGGAGTTCGACGACCCGCCCGCGGATCCACTGTCCCTGCTCGAGCGCTGGCTGCGGCTCGCCGACGAGCGCGGCGTGCGGGAGCCGCGGGCGCTGGCGCTGGCCACCGCCGACGCCGAGGGGCGACCCTCCAGCCGGATCCTCCTGCTCAAGCAGGTGACGCCCGCCCTTGTCTTCTCCGGCAGCTACGAGAGCCGCAAGGGACGCGAGCTCGAGGCGAACCCGCGGGCGGCGGGGACGCTGTACTGGCGCGAGACTCTGCAGCAGGTGACGATCGAGGGTCCGGTCCGGAAGCTGAGCGAGGTGGAGTCAGACGAGATCTTCGGCGAGCGACCGCCGGACGCGCGGGCGACCACCGTCGCCTCCGAACAGGGGAAGCCGCTGGAGGACCTTAATGCGCTGCGTGAAGAAGCGAGCTCGCTCAGCGACGACCAGCCCCTTCACCGCCCCGCCCGCTGGGGCGGCTGGCGCCTCTACCCAAACCTGGTCGAGTTCTGGCACGGCAGCCCCGACCGCCTCCACCGCCGCCTGCTCTACATAAAGGGCAAGAACGGCTGGCAGCACCAACGCCTCCAGCCCTAGGCGCTACAGGTAGCCGAGCGGGTCCGTCGGGGCGCCGTTGATCCGCACCTCGAAGTGGAGGTGCGGGCCGGTGCTGTGGCCGGTGTTGCCGCTGAGGCCGATCACGTCGCCCTGGTTGACGCTGGCGCCGACCGAGGTGGCGAAGCTCGACTGGTGGGCGTAACAGGTGGAGAGACCGCCGCCGTGGTCGATGCAGGTGTAGTTACCGTAGCCGCCGCTTTCGTACTCGGACTGCATCAGGATCACGGTGCCATCGGCAGCGGCGCGGATCGGGGTGCCTTCCGGCACCGAGATGTCGATTCCCTCGTGCATCCGTCCCCAGCGGTAACCGAAGCCCGAGGTCAGGGTGCCTTCGACCGGCCAGATCAACCCGGCCGCGCTCGGCGAGGGCATCGGCCCGGCCGGCAGCGGGTAGCCGCCGGTGGCTTCGGCGATTTCGGCGGCGATCTGAGCCCGCAGGTCAGCGGCGACTTCCTCGTGCTCGTCGCGCTCGCCTTCGATCCCCTTCAACGTCTGGCGCCGCTCGGCTCGCGCCGCCAGTAGCGACCCCTCGCGGGACTCCAACGTCGACCGAGTCGTTTCCAGTCGCTGCTCCTTGGCGGCGATCGCGTCGCGCGCGTCTTCGATCGTCAGTTTCGCGATCTTCCGCTGCCGCACCAGCTTCTTCGCTTCGTCGCGCAGTTCGCGCACCCGCTCGGCGAGCTTCTCGTCACTTTCCTGGATCGCGTCGAAGTACTCGGTCCGGGCGACAGGTCGGGAGAGCCATAGGTGTAGATCGCGACCAGGCGCTCGCGCAGGTTGACCAGCGCCCGCTTCAACCGGCCGCGCAGCGTCTCCAGCCGTTCCAGCGCCTCGCGCAGTTCGTCTTCGGCCCCCTCCAGTTCGGCTTCCTTCGCCGCCAGCGCTTCTTCGGCCGCGGCCTCCTGGTTGCGCAGGGCCGAGACCTGGCCTTCGAGGGCGGAGATTTCCTCCCCCATCGCGCTGATGTCGGAGGTCAGCACGCCTTCGCGTTCTTCGACAGCGCCGATCTTCTCTTCGACCGCTTCCAGCTTCTCCGAGTTCGACTTCGCGGGCGCGGTCGCCACCGCCACCGCGCAGGAGGCAAGCAGGGCGAGGGTCATCGCCAGCAGCGACGAGAGCCAGCGCCGGCGCGTTTTCGGAGTCGAGTTCGCCATAGCTGAAAGAGGAAAGCCGGCTTTATCGGCCGGCCTTCCATAAACCGTAGGCAGGTGCAAAGGAGCGCGCGCGCCGCAGGGCGGCGCTGCAACCTCAGTTGCGCCGGTACTCGCAGCGGTGCAGGCGGTCGCCGCCGCGGCCGCCGATGCAGCGGTCCGGCCCGCCGCGCCCATCGAGGACGTCGGAGCCGCCGCGGCCGAGCAGAACGTTGGCGCCAGCGGAGCCCGTGAGCCGGTCGGGCCCGGTCGAGCCCTCGATCTTCTCGGTGCTGCCGCCGATCCGCCCGCGTTCCGCACCCGCGCGAAAGAGGCGCTGTCGGTGTCGCCTGGACCGCCGCGGAAGAGATCGCCCTCGCAGGGCTGGCCGCCGATCAGGAGGTCGTCGCCACCCCCGCCGAGCATTGCTGCCGCGCCGCTGGCACGACGGGGATGGAGGATGTTGACGCCGAAGAGCGCGTCGTCTCCCCCGCCGCCTTCGAGGCGGTCTGGTTCGGCGTCGTCGCCGGCGTAGAGGGTGTCGCCGCCTCGCCCTCCCGTCAGCCAGTCGCTGCCGGCGCCGCCGTCGACGGTCACAGCGATCTCAGGCGGGATCGAGCGCCCGAGCACGATCCGGTCGCCGCCGTCTCCGAGTGAGATGAGAATCGCCTTGACCTCGCCGGTGCAGACGATCCCGTCGCCGGTGGTGCAGCCGCCGGCGTAGCGGGGGTCGCCGAGCCGGACCGTGTTGCCGGCCCCGGCGCGGACGAAGAAGCGATCGTTGCGGAAGCCGACGTGGACTTCGTCGACCCCCGCGTCGCCGCCGATCGCGAGCGCGGGCGCGCCGGTGAGGCTGTCGTAGAGCTCGACGCGGGTTCCGGCGCTGCGAGCGGCACCGCAGGACTCCTCAACCGAGAAGGACCCGAAGCACTCGTCGCTGCCGGGCCCGCCGAACGCTTCGTCTTCGGGATGAGTACTGAGCAGGCGGTCGTCGCCCGGGCCTCCCTCGACCCGGTTCGCCGAGGCCTCCGAGGTGGCGAGCAGGTCGTCGCCGGAGCCGCCGACGACGTCCTCGACCCCGACCAGCCACTCGTCCTCGGCGCCCTGCACCCTCCCGTTGGCGAGGTCGACCTCGATCGGCCCGCCGGCGCTGCGGTAGTTGGCGATGTCGTGGGCGCCCGGCCCGCCGTCGATGCGGTCACGGCCGATCCCGCCGGCGACCGTGTCGAAGCCGCCCTGGCCGCCGTCGACGTCGTCGTCGCCGAGGCCGCCCTCGACGTCGTCACGGCCCGGGCTGCCGCGGACGACGTCGTTGCCGCTGTCGCCGCGGACCCGGTCGCGCCCGGCGCCGCCGTCGACCTCGTCGGAGCCGCGACCGCCGCTGACGATGTCGTCGCCTTTCTTGCCGTCGAGCGTGTCCTTGCCGCGACCCCCGACGATCCGGTCGCGGCCGAAGCCGCCGCAGATGATGTCGTTGCCGCCGCCGCCGAGGATCTTGTTTTGACCTCGACCGCCGGCGATCACGTCCGGGCCGCGGGTCCCGTGGATGAGCCGATCATTTGAGGCGATCGTCGCCTTCTTTCCCCCGCAGAGCCTCCGTAGAGCCTCGGGCGAGTCGGCGAAGGTCAGCATCAGGGCGAAGGCGATAAGGACGATCGCGACGGCGACGATGCCCACGCGCCGACCATCGATTGCTCGCGGCATCCTTGCTCCTCCCGTTCGCCTGCCTGAACCCCTCTCAACGTTCGTACTACCCGATGGAAAGGAAGCGCGAACCGGGCGTGAGCGCCGCTACTTCGCTTGGCGGCTCGCCAGCTCCGCCGCCGGGTCCTCGAAGGCGAAGGTGCTGTACCCGAGCCAGTCGGGGACGCTGCGAACGAGGTCCTCGGGGCCGCTGACGCGGATCCGCTTCGAGCGCATCGCCGCCCCCAGCTCGAGCCGCCCGAGCCAGACTTCGGCCATCGCCCGCGCCTCGGCGTCGATCTGCAGGTCGATCCCGAAACCAGGGTCGGTGAAGCAGAGTTCGGCCTCGGTCGGCTCGGCGACCAGCCACCAGGCGCGTTTGCCCTCCTCGGCGTCGCGGTAGCGGAAGAAGACGACGAGCTGGTCTTTCGGCAGCCGGTCGATCCGGATGCTGCGCCGCATATCCCACATCAGCAACGCCGGGTCGGCCTCCTCCTCGCTGACCTCGCGGGTCAGCCACTCGCGGCTCCAGTTGCCGAGCGAGACGACCAGCGGCCCCAGCGCTTCCCCGGCCGGGGTCAGACGGTAGGCGTGCCCGCGCTCGCCCTGCAGCGGCTCCCGCGTGAGGAGACCTGAGCGCTCCATCTCCCGTAGCCGTTTACTCAGCAGCGAGGAGGACATCCGCGGCACCCCGCGCTGCAGCTCGTTGAAGCGGGTGCTGCCCATCAGCAGCTCGCGCAGGACCAGCAGGGTCCAGCGCTCGGTCAGGACCTCCGCCGCCTGGGCGACCGGGCAGAACTGTCCATAGCTCTCCGGCATCTCCTCTGCCGCGAGTGTACGGACCTAACTGCAGATTTTGAAGTTGATCGCTTGCCGCGCCGGGCGTAGAAAAGGATCATCAAGCGATCCAAAGGAGACTGAAAGCGTGACCCCCAGCACCGACACCCCAAGCCCCAGCCCCGAGCTGAGACAAAAACACCGGAAGATGTGGGCCTCCGGTGACTACCCATCGATGGTCGAGACCTTCCTCACCCCGCTGGGGCCGCGCCTCGTCGAGGCCGCCGGAATCGGCGCCGGCCAGCGCGTTCTTGACGTAGCTGCCGGCACCGGTAACGCCGCGATCGTGGCGGCCAAGACGGGCGCCGATGTCGTCGCCTCAGACCTCACCCCGGAGCTCTTCGACGCCGGCCGCGAGCGGGCCGTGGCCGAGGGGGTCGAGCTGGAGTGGGTCGAGGCCGACGCCCACGACCTTCCCTTCGAGGACGAGAGCTTCGACGTTGTCATCTCCTCGATCGGGGTGATGTTCGCGCCCTTCCACCAGCAGGCCGCCGACGAGCTCGTCCGCGTCTGCCGTACCGGCGGCAAGATCGGCCTCCTCAGCTGGACTCCCGAGGGGATGATCGGCGCCCTCTTCCGGACGATGGGCCAGTTCATGCCTCCCCCACCCGAGGGCGCGCAGCCGCCGCCGCTGTGGGGTGGCGAGGAGCACCTGCGCGGCCTGCTCGGCAACGGGGTCGAGCTGGAGACCGTCGAGAAAGGCATCCTCGAGGTGACCGCCTTCGAGCGCCCCGACGACTACGGCGAGCACTTCAAGCAGCGCTACGGGCCGACGATCGCCGCCCGCGCCAACGCCGAGAAAGAGGGCCGCGCCGAGGAGTTCGACCAGACCCTGAGCGAGTTCTGCGCCGAGTGGAACCAGGGTACGGACGAGCAGGCGCACTTCGGCATGGAGTACCTGCTCACGGTCGGGCGCAAGCGGGGGTGATGACGGTGGGCGGCTCTAACAAGTACGACGCGGTCATCGTCGGCGCCCGGGTAGCCGGGACGCCGGCGGCGACGCGGCTGGCCCAGGCGGGCTGGAAGGTCCTGCTCGTCGACCGCGAGCCGCCCCCCGGCGACACCCTCTCGACCCACGCCCTCTTCCCGAACACGCTGGCGCGGCTGGCGGAGCTGGGGGCGCTGGAGCGGATCGAGTCGCGCCACCGGGTCAACTACGTCGAGTACGCGATCCGCACCCTCGGCTACGAAGCGACCGGGTCGTTCACCCCGGTCGGCGGTTTCGACCGCATGGCGGTGATCACCCGGCCTGTGCTCGACCCGGCTCTGCTCAAGGTCGCGGCCGCTGCGGGAGCAGAGACCCGCTTCGGCGAGAAGGTGACGGGACTGCTCGGCGCCGGCACCGACGCGGATCCGGTGCGCGGCGTTGTGCTGGGAAGCGGCGAGGAGATCGAGGCGCGCTGGGTGCTCGGCGCCGACGGCCGCGTCTCCACCGTCGCCCGCCTGCTCGGGCTCGAGAAGGAACGGCAGCTCGCAGGCGAGATGGCCTTCATGTTCGGCTACTGGCGCGGCCTGCCACCCACTGACCAGTTCAAAATCGACGTGATCGAGGAGGGCTCGCTGGTCTGGTCCCCGGCCGAGGATGACCTCTCGATCCTGATCCTCGGCGTCGACCCGCTCGCGACCCGCGGCGGCCCGGCCGAGAAGCAACGCACCTTCGTCGGGCTGCTGGACCAGTACAGCGACTGGTTCGACCCGGCCTGGCTGCAGCGCGGGGAGCAGGTGGGCGGCATCCGCGTCGCCCCGGAGACGATGCTGCGCGGCTTCTTCCGCCAGGGCACCGGCCCCGGTTGGGCGCTGATCGGCGACGCCGGTCACTTCAAGAACCCTTCCACCGCCCAGGGCATCTCCGACGCGATCGAGCAGTCCCTCCACGTCGCCGCCGAACTCACCGGCCAGGAGGAGAGCCTCGCCGGCTTCGAGGCCTATCGCGACGAACGCGCCCGCGAGCACTACGAGTGGTCCTTCGACTTCGCCCGCTTCGCCAATCCCGACACCGCCGCCCCGATCTTCCGCGGCCTCGTCGCCGACCCCGAAGCCGGCCAAAACCTCCGCGACGCCCTCAGCCGCCAGCTGCGTCCGAAAGAAGACGTCTTCACCAAGGAGCGCTTGAACCGCTGGTTTTCTGCCGTCCCCAGCGCGCGTTAAATTCGCGCGCCATGACGACCAAGAGCCGCTCCCTCCGCCGCCGTGTCCCCCTGATCGCAGCCCTCGCCGTACTTGCACTGGCGCTGTTGGCGCCGCAGGCGATGGCGCGCTACGTCTACACGGGGAACTACGACAACAACACGGTCTCGGTGCTGGATACGGCCACGAACCAGATCGTCGGCAACCCGATCCCGGTAGGCGAGGCGCCGTCGACGCTGGCGGTCACCCCGAACGGCAAGACCCTCTACGTCGGTGACGAAAGCGACAACAACCTGAGGGCCATCGACACCCGAACCAATCAGGTCGTCGCCACGCTCCCCCTCACCTACGAAGGAGTCGACCGGGAAGCATCGGTGATCGCTATCGCGCCGGACGGCAAGACCGCCTACGTGAGCAGCTACGGCCTTGACGCCGTCCTGGTAATCGACATCCAGACCAACCAGATCTCCGGCTCGCCGATCCTCCTCGGCGGTACGCCGTGGGGCGTGGCCTTCTCTCCGGACGGGAGCGTCGCTTACGTCACCAATCTCGACGATGGGAAAATTGAAGTCATCAGCACTGCCACGAGGCAGGTCGTGGGCGCGATTCCGGTCGGCATAGAACCGATCAATCTCGTCTTCTCCCCCGATGGCAGGACCGCCTACATCGCCAACGAAGGAGATGGAACGGTCTCGATCGTCGACACCGCGACCAGGCAGGTGGTGGGCGACCCGATCGCGGTCGGAAAAGAACCTTGGGGCATTGCCGTGACGCCCGACGGGAGCAAGGTCTACGTCAGCAACGAGGCAGACGACACCGTCACCGCGATCAACACCGCCACCCGACAGCCCGTCGCCACGATCCCGACGGGCGATGAGCCCTTCGAAATGGCCGTGACTCCGGATGGAAAGTCCGTTTACGTCGCCAATTACCAGGGTGAGGAAAACGGCAAAGGCATCACCGTGATCAACACCCAGACGGATCAGACCAGCGACATCAACGTCACGGGCGGCCCCTGGCAGCTAACGATCGTGCCGGACCAGTCACCGGTCGCCTCGTTCACCGCCACGGCAGCGAAGAAGAACTCGCTGCGGCTCGGCTTCGCCTCCACCACCGTCGACTCCGATGGGACCGTCGCCACGTTCGATTGGAACTTCGGCGACGGGATCACCGCAGTCAACGGCGGTCCGACCCCCGTTCACACCTACGCCAAGGCGGGCGGCTATACCGCCGGCCTCACTGCCGTCGACAACGAGGGCTGCTCGACGAACATGGTGTTCACCGGTCGCACGGCGCTCTGCAGCGGCGGCGGTTCCGCGGCGCAGACGATCACCGTCAAAGCGCCGAACAACTTCAAGTTCGGCAAGCTCATCCGCAACGAGAAAAACGGAACGGCGAAGCTGAAGGTCAAGGTGCCCTACGCCGGCAAGTTGACCCTCACCGGCAAACTAACCCGAACCGGCAAGAAGATGAAGAGGGTCAAGCGCAGCGCCAAGAAAGCCGGCACCGTCGTCCTCAACATTCGCCCGCAGCCGCAGGCGAAGAAAGAGCTGGCCGCCGAGGGCAGCGCCAAGGTCCGAATCAAGGTCACCTTCAAGCCGACCGGTGGCAAGGCTCGCACCAGAGGTCGGACCGTGAAGCTGATTCAGGGCTAGCCGTTTGATCGCGGCTACGGGGAGAACCCCCGCAGCCGCAACGAGTTGGTGACGACGAAGACGCTGGAGAGGGCCATCGCGGCGCCGGCGATCAGGGGGTTGAGGAACCCGGCCGCGGCCAGGGGCAGGGCGGCGACGTTGTAGGCGAAGGCCCAGAAGAGGTTGCCCTTGATCGTCGCCAGGGTGCGGCGGGAGAGGCGGATCGCGTCGGCGACGGCGCGGGGGTCGCCGGAGACGAGGGTGATGTCGGAGGCCTCGATGGCGACGTCGGTGCCGGTGCCGATCGCGAGGCCGAGGTCGGCCCGGGCGAGCGCCGGGGCGTCGTTGACGCCGTCGCCGACCATCGCCACGGTGTGGCCTTCACGCTGGAGGCGCTCGATCGTCGCCTCCTTCTCTGCCGGCAGGACTTCGGCGATCACCTCGTCGATGCCCACCTCGGCGGCAACGGCCTCTGCGGTCGCCTCGTTGTCTCCGGTCAGCAACACAGGCCGCAGCCCGAGCTCCTTCAGGGACGCGATCGCCTCCGCGCTCGATGGCTTGACCGAATCCGCGACGACGATCACACCCCGCTCGACGCCATCCCAGCTGACCGCCACCGCCGTCCCGACGTGTCGAGTTTGTCCTCCCATGGGAGACAAAGTCGACATCGCCGACGCGCGACCGACGACGATGGAGCGCCCGTTGACCTCGCCCCGTACCCCCACGCCGGCCTCGCTCGCGAACTCGTGGACCGCCGGCAGCAGGATGAACTCCTGCTTTGCCCGCGCCGCGATCGCCTGGGCGATCGGGTGCTCGGAGGCGTCCTCGACCGCGCCGGCGAGGCGCAGCACCTCCGCCTCGTCCTCGCCCGCCGCGGCCACCACTGCCGCCACCGTCATCTCGCCGCTGGTCACGGTCCCGGTCTTGTCGAGGACGACGGTGTCGATCCGCCGCGTCGACTCCAACACTTCCGGGCCCTTGATCAGCAGCCCCAACTGGGCGCCACGGCCGGTTCCGACCAGGAGCGCGGTCGGCGTCGCCAATCCCAGCGCGCAGGGGCAGGCGATGATCAGGACCGCGACCGCGGCGGTGAAGGCGAAGGCCGGCCCCGCGCCGCTGCCGAGCCAGAAGCCGAGGGTGGCGACGGCGAGGCCGATCACGATTGGGACGAAGACGGCGCTGATCCGGTCGGCGAGGCGCTGTACCGGCGCCTTGCCCGACTGCGCCTCGGTGACGAGTCGGGCGATCTGCGCCAGCGCGGTTTCCTCGCCGACGCGCGTCGCGCGGACGACGAGGCGGCCGCCGACGTCGATCGTCGCGCCGATCACCTCGGCGCCGGGACCGACCTCGACCGGCACCGACTCGCCGGTGACGAGGGACTGGTCGACGGCCGAGGAGCCGCTCTCGACGACGCCGTCGGTCGCCACCTTCTCTCCCGGCCGGACGACAAAACGGTCGCCGACCGCGAGCTCATCGACGGGGACGCGCCGCTCTGCCCCGTCGGCATCGACCAGCGTCACGTCCTTTGCGCCAAGGTTCAACAGCGCCTCCAGCGCCGCCCCGGCCCGGCGCTTCGCCCGCGCCTCGAAGTAGCGGCCGGCGAGGATGAAGGTGGTGACGACCGCCGCCACCTCGAGGTAGATCTCCTCAGCACCGGTGCCGCGCTCGGTCACCAGCTCGAAGGGCATCTTCATCCCCGGCATCCCGGCGTCGCCAAAGAAAAGCGCGTAGAGCGACCAGCCGAGGGCGGCGAGGGTGCCGAGCGAGATCAGCGTGTCCATCGTCGCCGCGCCGTGGCGCAGGTTCTTCCAGGCGGCTTCGTGGAACGGCCATCCCGCCCACAGCACCACCGGCGCCGCCAGCTGCAGCGAGAGCCACTGCCAGTTCTCGAACTGCAGCGGCTCGATCATCGACATCGCCAGCACCGGCAGCGAGAAGGCAATGGCGAAGATCAGGCGCCGGCGCAGGTCCGCGGTCGGGTCCTGCTCGCGCTCAGCGGCACCGCCCTCCTCGGCCTCAGCTGGCAGCGAGGCCGAGTAGCCGACGCTCTCCACCGCGCCGACCAGCGCCTCGGGTTCGACCCGCTCGGGGTCAAAGCTGACGCTGGCCCGCTCGGTCGCGAAGTTGACGCTCGCCTCGACCCCCTCGAGCCGGTTGAGGCTCTTCTCGACCCGGCCGGCGCAGGAAGAGCAGGTCATTCCCTCGATCGGCAGCTCAAGCCTCTCCTTCTCCTCTTTCACCGCCTGGCTCATCGCGGCACCTCGACCGTGAACTCGGCCGTCCGCACGGCGCCGTCGTGGCGGAACTGCAGGTAGAGGCGATAGCGCCCGGCGGTCGGGAACTCGGCCTCGAAGACGATCTCGTTCGGCGCCCCGTGCTCCTCCTCGGGGTGGACGTGGAGGAAGGCAAGGTCACCTTCGCGCAACGCGACCAGGTGACCATCGGCGCCAAGGTAGGGCTGGAGTTCTTCGACCGGGTGGCCCTCCTCGCTGAGAGCGAAGGAAAGCGCGACCGGCTTGCCCGCCACCAGCTCCTCCGCCTCTAGGTCTACCTCGTAGCCCTCCGTCTCAGCGTCCGGCTGCGGCGCCGGGAAGGGGCGCGCCTCGAACTTCCCGCCGGAGGCGAAGACGTCGGTGGCGAGGGTCTCCTGCTCGCCCTCGACCGCGAAGTCGGCGAAGACGCGGTAGACGCCAGGCTGGGAGAAGGCAACGGGCAGCGCCCAGGTCCCCGCCGCGTCCATCTCCGGGTGCAGGTGGCGGAAGCCGGTGCCGTCGCGCCGGACGACGATCAGGTGCATGCGCCGCTCGTGCAGCTTGTCGAACTCGGTGACGGCGCCGCCGTCATGCTCGATCCTGAACCGCAGCACCCGCTCCTCCCCCCGCTCCACCTGCGTCGGGGTCAGCCGCAGCGTGTAGGCATCGGCGGAGACCCCCAGCCCGGCGGGCTGGTGGGCAGCCCCTGCAGTCGTCTCGTGTCCACCGTGCGCGTCCATCGTCTCCTCCATCTCGCTGCTCTCGGTCTCGGCAGGGCCGACTGCCGATCCGATCGCCACCGAAACGGCGAAAAGCGCCGCCAGACCGAGGACGAACAGACCGATCTTCATATAGGGGCGGGGGGTATTCATGCGATCACTGTAACACATACGGGGAGGGGGTATATACTCGGGCAGAACTTCCACTGAGAGGATCGAGATGGCGGACAACCAGACCCACCCCGGCTACATCGAGAACAAGGAGCAGGTGAAGAACCGGCTGCGCCGGATCAGCGGCCAGATCGGCGGCATCGAGCGGATGGTCGACGAGGAGCGCTACTGCATCGACATCCTCACCCAGATCTCCGCCGCCCAGGCCGCGATCGACAAGGTCGCCCTCGCCCTGCTCGACGAACACACGCGCCACTGCGTCGTCGGCGCCGGCAGCGCCGCCGAGCGCGAGGCGAAGACCGAGGAGATGATGGACGCGGTCGGGCGCCTGCTGAAGAGCCGCTGAGCTCTGCGAAGCTGCCGCCGATGAGCGAGAAGCCCGGCAAGCGCTTCGCCACCGCCGCCCGGCGGCTCAACCTCAACCCGCGGCTGGTCGAGCTGGCACGCCGCACGCGGGAGCGCGCCCTCGGTGACGACGACCTGATCGATCACCTCTCCACCGCCCGCGGCCGCCCCTCCGACCTCGCCGCCCGCCAGCTGGTCGAGCTGCGGGGCGAGCGGCCCGGCTTCGCCGGCGAGCTCGGCCTCACGGCGCTACAGGCCTGGCAGCGATTCGCCGAGAAACAGGACCGCGGCCGCGGCAAGGTCGACGTCGCGATCCTCTTCACCGACCTCGTCGGCTTCTCGAGCTGGGCGCTGGAGGCAGGCGACGCGGCGGCGGTGCGGCTGCTGCGCGAGGTCACCGAGGCGATCGAGCCGCCCGTGCTCCAGCGCCAGGGCGAGGTGGTGAAGCGACTCGGCGACGGCCTCATGGCCGCCTTCTGGGACGCGCCCCACGCGGTCGAAGCCGCCTTCGACGCCGCCAAACGGACCGCCCCGATCGAGGTCGACGGCTACCGCCCGCTGCTGCGAACCGGAATCCACCTCGGCCGCCCGCGCAAGCTCGGCGGCGACTACTTCGGCATCGACGTCAACATCGCCGCCCGCCTCGCCGAGGCGGCAAAGCCCGGCGAGATCCTCGTCTCCGACCGGGTGCTGGAGAAGCTCGACCCGGGCGCCGCCGAATCGAAGCGCCGCCGCTTCAGCGCCAAGGGGGCGCCGAAGGACGTCGACGCCTACGCGCTCAGTCGCTCCACCGCGTCGAGCAGTTGAGCGTGATCGTCGAGGACGATGTCGGCCTCGACCCCGTCTTCGGCGTCGCCCCCGGGGTTCATGCCGCGGTAGCGGACGGTCCGCATCCCAAGCGCGGCGCCGCCGGCGATGTCGGTGCGGCGCAGGTCGCCGACGTGCACCGCCCGCGCGGCCTCGGCCCCGAGAGCCGTTAGCGCTTCGAAGATCTGCGGCGCCGGCTTGTAGTGGCCGACTTCGTCGGAGAAGCCCCAGCCGCTGAAGTGCTGGAGCAGGCCCTCGGCCTCGAGCAGCTCGCGCAGCAGCTCGCCACCGCTGAAGCCGACGTCGCAGACGATCCCCAGCCGCAGCCCGCGCTCCCGCAGCGCCTCCAGGCAGGCCCCGATCCCAGGAGCAAATTCCAAATCCACCTCGCGCCCAGCCCCGAGAAAGGCCTCGACCACCATCTCCCGCGCCGCCCCCTCGACCCCGAGCGTCCGCACCAACGACTCCGCCGCCTCGTGCGGATGCAGGTGCCGCCCTTCTGCCCAAGACCGCTCCCAGTCCAGCCCCACCCCCTCGAGCGCCTCGACCAGCGGCTCCGCCTCGACCTCGACCTCATGGCTCGCACAGGCCGCCGCCACCCCCCGCTCTCGCGCCGCCGACATCGCTCCCGGCGGCACCGTCGCGATCGTGTTCCAGAAGTCGAAGGTGACGGCCTCGATCATCGCCGCTGACGTTATCTAGCGACCACCATCTCGCTCCGCCTCCACTTCTAATCGGGCGGCGGCCAACGAATGTCGTCCCAATGAACACCCGCTTCGAATTCCTCCGCCATGCCCGCGACCTGGGACAAGCTCACTCCCAGCCCATCGGTCAACCGTTTCGCCGTACCGATCTGAAGTCTGCGACGTCCGGACTCGTGCGCGGAGATCTCACTGGGTTCCATTTCCACCCGATCAGCCAGCGCCTGCTGGGTCATTTCGGCATCGGTCCGCGCGCGCCGCAGCGCGATCGCGAAATAGAAGTGGAACGGGCGACGGGCGGGCATCAAGCGCCCGTACAGACAATGCATTTGCCGCCCGCTGCGCCATAAGGTTCAGCTCAAGTCGTTCGAAAACCCCTGCTCCTGAGAAGTTTTTTGAAGTTCCGAAATACAGCCTTCGGTGGCCCTATTGGACTTGGAGGAGCATCAGATTTATCTGATACCGTCTTTCCATGACTCGGCTGAGCGCAACCCAGGTGGCCCGTAGTTTCTCTGCGATAGTCAACCGCGTTGGCGCCGGCGAGGAAATTGAGGTGGTAAGGAACGGGGTGCCAGTGGTCGAGATGCGGCCCGCTCGCGCGGGGCACCTCGTCTCGGCGCAAAGTTGGACCGAGCTGATGGACTCGGCCCCCTCGCCTGACGATGATTTCGCCGGGGACGTCGAAGCCGCCCGAGAGAGCATCGGCCCCCCGCGCAGCGCTTGGCCGTCCTGATCGACACCTCCGTCCTAATCCATGCCGAGCGGCGTGGCCAGTCGCTGAACGAGGCGATCGGAAAACGGGATCGCGCGATCAGCGTCATCACCGCAAGCGAGTTACTGCATGGCGTCCATCGGGCGCCAAGCGGTGCCGCCCGGGCGCGGCGCGCTGCCTTCGTCGAGCACCTCCTGGCGGGAATCGAGCCGCTTCCGATCACGACTGCCGTCGCCCGGGCTCACGCCGAAATCTGGGCCGAGCTAGAGCGCCTAGGCACTCCCATCGGAGCTCACGACCTCTGGATCGCCGCAACCGCCCTCAGTCATGGCATGGATGTCGCGACGACCAATGCTCGGGACTTCAAGCGCGTCCCAGGCCTGACGGTCGTGCCGATCTAGTCTGCCGTCTGCCGGGCCTCCGGCGAGGCGTCCCAGAAGTCGTCGACCTTCTCGGAGTCGGAGTCCTCGATCTTGCGGGAGACGGCCCACAGCTCGACCGGCTCGTCGCCGAGGTTGCGGTGGGAGCGCACCGTCTGCGGTGGAATCCGGACTACGGAGCCTGCCGGGACCTCGCGGACGTCGTCGCCGAGGCGCATCGTCAGGGTGCCGCGGGTGACGATGTAGAGCTCCTCCTGCTGCTCGTGGCGGTGCCCCGTCCCCTGCTCGAAGTCCGAGTGCGGCGGCACGCGGATCAAGGTCACTGCGACCTGCTCGGCTCCAAGCGCGTCGGTCAGGGCGCGAAACTCGCCGGGGACATCGCTGTCGGCGTAGGGGTTGTCAACTTCATCGGCGCTGACGATCGAGTAGTCGCTCATCGCGGATCCCCTACCCGTCAGGCTGGAGTTTTCACGCCCGCTCGGCGCGCTGCTTGACGGCGCCCAGGAGGCGCATCGTCACGAGGACGTGGGTTCGGGTGCCGATTACCCCGGCGCGGTAGAGGCGACCGGAAATGCCGGGGAAGACGGCTCTGGTTTCTGCCCGCAACCGGGTCGCCCTCTCATCACCATCCAGATGGAAGACGAGCGCGTATTCGGAGTAGCGGTGGCGTCCGGCGAGCGCCAGCTTGGAGCCCGGCTCTGCCTCGACAACGGCGAACCCCGGGATCGTCGATCCCTCGGCGAGCGGTCGCGGCCCCGACGGCGCCGCCGGCTCGCAGCCGAGCAGGCGGGCGAAGCGAGCCGTCGCGGACGAGGAGAACGAGCCCTCGGCGACGCGGCAGAGTGCCTCCCAGACGACCTCCGGCGGCGCCGTGATCTCGACCCCGTGCTCGTCGACGAAGGGCAGGGCGGCAGGGTCGGGCGGCATCCCGGCGATCCTAGCCTGGGCTCAGAGACGCCCGTCCGTGCGCCTTCTCACGGTTCCGCCGAATCCGATCCGGCTACGTTGGGAGGCGGAGCTAACGCGAGGAGGCAGCATGAGGTCACGTTCCGCCCTTCCCCCCGGGCCGTCGATGCCGTCGGCGCTGCAGATGGCCGGCTTCTGGACTCGACCCCTCGCCTTCCTCGAGCGCTGCCGGGACCGTTACGGAAAACGCTTCACGATCCGCTTGCCGGCGACGCCGCCTTTCGTGATGGTCAGCGACCCCGAGGAGATCAAACAGGTCTTCACCGCCCCGCCCGACGTCCTTCGGCCCGGCGAGGGTGCCCGGGTGCTGGAACCGCTCGTCGGCCGCAACTCGGTCCTGCTGCTCGACGAAGACGCGCACATGGAGCAGCGCAAGCTGATGCTCCCCGCCTTCCACGGCGAGCGGATGGAGCGGCTGACCGGGCTGATGGAGGAGGTGACGGCCGAAGAGGTCGCGGCGATCCCGCGCGACCGGCCGCTGGCACTCCATCCGCGCACCCAGGAGCTGACGCTGAAGATCATCCTCCGCGCCGTCTTCGGCCTCGATCCAGGCCCCCGCTTCGACGCCCTCTGCGCGCGACTCGGCGAGATGCTCGAGTTCGGTGACAAACCGATTAGCCTGCTGCCGCCGAAGCCGGAGAGCCGGATCGCCCAGGCCGCCGAACGAGTCGGTCCCTTCGCCCGCTTCCTGCGCATCCAGGAGGAAGTCGACGAGATCATCTTCGGCCTGATTGCCGAGCGCCGGGCCGAGGGCGGCGACCGCGTCGACATCCTCGCGATCCTGCTCGAAGCGAGCCACGAGGACGGTTCGCCGATGAGCGAGCAGGAGATCCGCGACGAGCTGATGACGCTGCTGATCGCCGGCCACGAGACCACCGCCACCACCCTCGCCTGGGCCTTCCAGCAGCTCGTCCGCGAGCGGGCCGTGCTCGACCGCCTCGTCGCCGAGATCGACGCCGGCGAGGACGATGCCTACCTGACGGCAACGATCCGCGAGACCCTCCGCCACCGCCCGGTCCTGCCCAACGTCGCGCCCCGGTTCGTCGCCAAGCAGGTAGCGGTAGGCGACTGGACCTACGAGCCCGGCTGTGCCCTCGTCGCCAACGCCTACCTCGTCCATCACGACGCGGAGATCTACCCCGAGCCCTACGCCTTCCGTCCCGAGCGCTTCCTCGACTCCTCCCCCGGCACCTACAGCTGGATCCCCTTCGGCGGCGGCCGCCGCCGCTGCCTCGGCGCCAGCTTCGCGATGCTGGAGCTGAAGGTCGTCTTCCGCGCCCTGCTCGGCAGCTGCGAGCTGCGCGACTGCGGCGAGGGCATCGAGGTCGCGCAGCGGCGCAACATCACCGTGCGGCCCGTCCGCGGCGCCCGGGTGGTGCTGGGCGACCGCGAACGGGTGCCGGTGGCCGGCTAACCGGCCGGCGCTACCACCGCGCCTTCGTGCCGCGCGAGTCGCCGTGGCGCGAGCCGCTCGCGTAGCGGCCGAAGCCGCCCTTGGCCCAGACCTTTTCGCAGGCCGAATCGAAGCGGCTGACCCCGAAGCTCTGGATCGTCTGCACGGTGAAATCAGTGGCGTCGCCCTGCATGTGCCTGCTTTCGACGGCGCCGCCGACCTGCGCGTTCCAGGCGGGGGTGCGGTACCAGCTGAGGATCGGCAGCGGCTTGTCGCCGAGCTCGTGCCGAAGCCGCTCGAGGCTGAACGCCTGCCGCTGAGCATTGGTTATCAGCGACTTCGGCACCCCCGTGCTGGCCGGGTCGTGACAGGCCGCCTCCTTCACCGTGAAGTTGGGCGAGAGGTGGCCGTGCTTGAGGCAGAGTTGCTTGAAGGCGCTCGAGCGGGCCACGGCAGGCTCCCAGGGTCGGCGCCACTTGTCCCAGTGCTGCTCGGGGACCCGGGCGGGGACGTCCTTCGGATGCTCGGGCGTCGGCTTCGGTTCTTCCCGAATCGGCTGGACCGGGGTGTTGCTGCGCCGCGCCAGCGCCCGCACCTTGCCCTCCGGGATCAGCGAGCGGTTCATGTCGATCTTCCCGGAGACACCTGGGGCGCTGCCGTGGTCGGTGTACTGCCAGAGAGTCGCCCCTTTCCACGGCGCCAGCTCCCGCGGCCGGGCGACCCCCCACTCCGCCTGCCAGAGGGGGCAGCGGGCGATCAGTTTGCGCTCGGCGGCGCCGAGGTGCGGCAGGATCTTTTCCCAGAAGCCGGGCATCGTGTAGATGCCGGGGTAGTGGCCCTCACTCTTGTTGTAGGCGCGGACGAACTGGACGACGTGGCGCGCGCACTTGTCGAGCGGCTGGCCGTTGTCGGTCTCGAAGTCGTACATCAGCGGCATGTCGCCCGGCCACTGCCAGCCGCCCTCCTTGGCGAACCGCAGCGCCATCTTCGCCTCGGCGGCACCGTCGCGCTGGCTGTTCTGCGCCGAGGCGACGCGGGCGAAGTAGTACGGCGCCAGCAGCAGGTCGGCTTCGCGGATCGCCTTCACCCGCGGCTTGCCGTAGAAGGCGTCCTGGTGATCGCCGTCAGCGACCCGCACGAACGCCATCTCGTGCTTGCTGGCCACTTTCTTCCAGTCGACGTCTCCCTGGTGTTCCGACACATCCGGCCCGGTAAGCATGGTCTCTCCCTTCGCTAATTAACGAAGTTCGACCATATGGAATGAATCTGTTCTTGGCTAGTACTTGATGCGTACCGAGTGCTTAGCCAAGCTCTGGCGGCGCCGAGCGGTACTCCGGGGGCGTCCTCGAGAGGGCGATTGGGTTCCGAGTGAGGGTGGCGGCGGTGCCATCGTCACGAGGGATCTGCACGGTCGGCTCGAGGCCGAGGCGCTCGGCGAGGGCGAAGGCGCCGGCGAGGTCGTTGACGACGCCGGCGGGGACGCGGCGCGCGGTCAGCTCGGCCGCCCACTCGGCCGCCGGCCGCGCCGCAAGGTGACGTTCTAGCTCCGCACCGAGCGCCTCGCGGTTTCGCACGCGCTCGGGGTTGGTCCCAAAGCGCGAATCCGCCACCAGCTCGGGGGCGCCGATCGTCTCGCAGAGCGCCTCGAACTGGCGATCGTTGCCGACCGCCAGGACCAGCTCCCCCTCCCCCGTGGCGAATAGTTCGTACGGGGCGATGCTGGGATGACGGTTGCCCATCCGCCCCGGCACCTCGCCGGCCAGCGTGTAGGCGGAGCCCTGGTTGACCAGCGCCGCCAGTAGCGAGGAGAGCAGGTCGACCTCGACCAGCTGCCCCTCCCCGCTCGCGTCGCGGTGGCGCAGCGCGGCGAGGATGCCGACGGTGGCGAAGAGGCCGGCGAGGACGTCGACAAGCGCGACGCCGACCTTGGTCGGCTCCCCACCGGGCTGGCCGGTGATGCTCATCAGGCCGCCGAGCGCCTGGATCAGCAGGTCGTACCCGGGCAGCGCGGCGCCGTCGCCGCTGCCGAAGCCGGTGACCGAGCAGTAGACGAGGTGCGGGTTCTCCTCCCGCAGCGCCTCGTAATCGAGGCCTAGCCCAGCCATCAGCCCCGGCCGGAAGTTCTCGACGACGACGTCTGCGGTAAGTGCCAGCTGCCGCGCCTCGGCCGCGCCCGCCTCGGTCTTCAGGTCGAGGACGAGGCTCTGCTTGTTGCGGTTGACGGCCTGGAAGTAGGTCGCCTCGCCGCGCTCGTCATAAGGGGGACCCCAGGAGCGGGTCTCGTCGCTGCCGCCGGGACGCTCGACCTTTGTCACCTCGGCGCCGAGGTCGGCGAGCATCATCGTCGCGAAGGGCCCGGCGAGGACGCGGGAGAAGTCGAGGACGCGCAGCGGCCCCAGCGCGCTGTTGTAGGCTGAAGACTCGATTTTCGAAAATCTATCATTGAGGAAGAGATGACTACCGCCGACGCCGCTCCGCCCCGGATCCGCCCCAGCGACTACCTCGCCCTTGACTCCCTCCTCTCCGACGAGGAGCGCGACATCCGCGACACCGTCCGCGCCTTCGTCCGCAAGGAGGTCGTCCCCAACGTCGGCGAGTGGTTCGAGGGGGCGCGGGTGCCGCTACAGGAGCTGGCGCCGGCGCTCGGCAAACTCGGCGTCCTCGGCATGCACCTCGAGGGCTACGGCTGCGCCGGGGCGAGCGGCACCGCCTACGGCCTCGCCTGCATGGAGCTGGAGGCCGGCGACAGCGGCATCCGCAGCCTCGTCTCCGTCCAGGGCAGCCTGGCGATGTACGCGATCTGGCGCTGGGGCTCCGAGGAGCAGAAGCAAGAGTGGCTGCCGCGGATGGCCGCGGGCGAGGCGCTCGGCTGCTTCGGCCTGACCGAGCCCGACGCCGGCTCGGACCCCGGCTCGATGCGGACGCGCGCCCGTCGTAACGGCTCCGACTGGATCCTGCACGGGCAGAAGATGTGGATCACCAACGGCTCGCTGGCCGACCGTCCGCGGCTTCCTCGTCCCGAAAGGGACGAAGGGCTTCACCACCCAGGACATCCACCGCAAGCTCTCGCTGCGCGCCTCGGTCACCTCCGAGCTGCTGCTCGACGATGTGCGGCTGCCAGCCGACGCGGTCCTCCCCGAGGTGAGCTCGCTGAAAGGGCCGCTCTCCTGCCTCAACGAGGCTCGCTACGGAATCGTCTGGGGAGCAGCCGGCGCCGGGCGCGCCTGTTACGAAGCCGCCCTTGAGTACGCGCTCGAGCGGACCCAGTTCGACCGCCCGATCGCCTCCTTCCAGATCCAGCAGCAGAAGCTGGCGGAGATGGTGCTGGAGGTGAACCGGGCAACGCTGGTGGCGATCCACCTGGGACGGATGAAGGACGCCGGGACGCTGCGGCCCGAGCACGTCAGCCTCGGCAAGCTCGGCAACGTCAACGGCGCCCTCGAGATCGCCCGCAATGCCCGCCAGGTCCTCGGCGCCAACGGGGTCACGCTCGAGTATCCGGTGATCCGCCACATGAACAACCTCGAGTCCGTCGTCACCTACGAGGGGACCGCCGACGTCCACGCGCTCGTGATCGGTGGCGCCGTCACCGGCATCCAGGCCTTCCGATGAAGACGCTGGTCGGCGGCGGCCCCGGCACCAGCGCCCAGCACGCGGTCGAGGGTCTGCGCCGGGCGCTCGTCTCCGGCGAGCTGAAGCCGGGCGACCGGGTGCGACAGGAGGAGCTGGCCGAGGCTCTCGGCGTCAGCCTGGCCCCGGTCCGCGAAGCGCTGGCGACGCTCGAGCAGGAGGGCCAGGTCACCTACCTGCCGCGCCGCGGCTACTTCGTCACCGAGCTCGACCTGGAGGATGTGCGCGAGATTTACGAGCTGCGGGCGCTGCTCGAGGAGCGAGCGGCGCGGCGCGCCCTCCCCCTCCTCGACGAAGACGCGATCGACCGCATCGAGCAAGCCGCCGCTGAGTGCGTCGAGGCCGCCGCCGCGGGCGACATCGCCGCCGAGCTGGCCGCCAACCGCCGCTTCCACTTCGCCCTCCTCGACGCCCCCGACCAGGCCCACACCCTGCGCCTCGTCCGCTTCCTCTGGGACTCGACCGAAACGTACCGGGCGCTCTACTACAACTCCCCCGCCTCCCGCGAGGACTCCGCCCGCGCCCACGAAGCGATCCTCGACGCCCTCCGCGACCGCGACGCCGACCGCCTCGTCGCCGAGCTCGCCGCCCACCGCGAGGCGGCGCTGAAGCGCCTGGCGGAGATCCTCGCCGCGCCGCACTCGTAAGCGATCTGTAATCGGGACCTGCGACGGTCTCCGGCGTGGCCGCCCTGATCGTCTTCGCCTTCCTCGCCGGCGCCGGCACCGCCCTCTCCCCCTGCGTGCTGCCGGTGCTGCCGGTGGTGCTCTCGGCCGGGGTCACCGGCGGCCGGCGGCGGCCACTCGGGGTCGTCGCCGGACTTGTCCTCTCCTTCACCTTCACGATCGTCGCCCTCGTCTACGTGATCGACGCCCTCGGGCTCCCCGACGACCTCCTGCGCAACATCGCGATCGTCGCCCTGTTCGGCTTCGGCCTCACCTTGCTGGTGCCGCCGCTGGCGGCGCGGCTGGAGGCCTGGCTCAGCCGCATCGTCCCGCAGGCGCACAACCGCGGCGGCGACGGCTTCGGCTCCGGCCTCCTCGTCGGTCTCAGCCTCGGCGTCGTCTACGCCCCCTGCGCCGGCCCGATCCTCGCCGGCGTGATCACCGTCTCCGCCTCGCAGTCGCTGACCGCCGGCCGGCTCGGCGTCGCCCTCGCCTACGCGCTCGGCAGCGCCGTCGTCCTCTACTTCCTGATGCTGGGCGGGCGCCGGCTTACCTCGCGGATCGGCCGCCACAGCGGCCAGCTGCAGATGGCGATGGGGGCGCTGATGGTCCTCGTCGCGGTCCTCATGCTCGGCAACTACGACACCCGCTTCCAGACCGCGATTGCCAACGACCTGCCGGCGGTGCTCGTCAACCCGACCAAGGAGCTGGAGGATCGCGGCGACGTCCGCTCGCAGCTATCGGGCCTGCGCGAAGACGCCGCGGACAACCCGATCTACGGACCGGCGCCGGAACTCGTCGGCACCCAGGACTGGTTCAACACCCCCGGCGACGAACCGCTGAGCCTGCGGGACCTGCGCGGCCGCGTCGTCCTCCTCGACTTCTGGACCTACACCTGCATCAACTGCATCCGCACCCTGCCCTACCTGAAGGCCTGGGACGAGGCCTACCGCGATAAGGGTCTAACGATCATCGGCGTCCACACCCCCGAGTTCCCCTTCGAGAAAGACTCGGACAACGTCGCCGCGGCGATCGAACAGAACGGCCTCCGCTACCCCATCGTCCAGGACAACGACTACGCGACCTGGAGCGCCTACGGCAACCAGTACTGGCCGACCAAGTACCTGATCGATGCCCGCGGCCGGGTCCGCTACGCCCATTTCGGCGAGGGCGAATACGACGAGACCGAGAAGGTGATCCGCGAGCTACTGGCCGAAGCGGGACGGCGACCCGGCTCGAAGATGACCCACGTCGCCGGTGAGCAGGCCTCGGCCCAGGTGACGACGCCGGAGAGCTACCTCGGGGCGGGACGGGCGCTGCGGTTCGCGAATGGGCCGATCGTCCTCGGCACCCACCGCTACCAGGCGCCGCCGCGCCTCGGGCCCAGCGAGCTCGCCTATGGGGGTACCTGGCGGATCCGGCAGGACTCCGCCGAAGCGGGGTCCGGGGCGACCCTCGATCTCGACTTCGGCGCTCGCAAAGTCTTCCTCGTCCTCGGCTCGCAGGGAGACGTTCCCCGGCGCGTGCGGGTGCTACTCGACGGCAAGCCGATCGCCGCGGGCGCCGCCGGCCGCGACGTCCACAGCGGCGCGGCGACGGTCACCGGCCAGCGCCTCTACCGGCTGGTCGAACTGCCGCGGGCGGGGCACCATCGCCTCTCCCTCGAATTCACCCCCGGCGTCTCCGGCTACGCCTTCACGTTCGGATGAGGCAGCCCGCTGCGACAATCGGAGCGATGGCCGAGCAGACGAATGGCCGCACCGTCCTCGTCGTCGACGACGAGCCGACGATCACCGAGATCGTCGCCCGCTACCTCGAGCGCGCCGGGTACGAGACGACGACCGCGGCAACTGGCCCGCAGGCGCTGCAGGCCGCCGCCGAGCTCGACCCCGACCTCGTCGTCCTTGACCTGATGCTGCCGGAGATCGACGGCTTCGAGGTGCTGCGGCGTTTGCAGGAGAGCGATGGCGCTCGCACCCCGGTGATCCTCCTCACCGCCAAGGGCGAGCACGACGACAAGCTCGCCGGGCTGCGCCGTGGCGCCGACGACTACGTCGTCAAGCCGTTCTCGCCGACGGAGCTGGTGGCGCGGGTCGACGCCGTGCTCCGCCGCGCCCGCCCGGTCGAGGAGCGGACCGAGCCGATCGTCTTCGACGGCCTTGCGATCGACCCCCGCGGACGCCGCGTCACCCGCGACGGCGCCGAGGTGCAGCTGAGCCTGCGCGAGTTCGACCTCCTCCTCTTCCTCGCCTCCAACCCCGGCCAGGCCTTCTCGCGGGACCAGCTGATCGACCAAGTCTGGAACGCGCCGCCCTTCTCAGACACCTCCACCGTCACCGTCCACATCCGTCGCCTGCGGGCGAAGATCGAGCCCGACCCCGAGCAGCCGCGCTTCATCCAGACGGTGTGGGGTGTCGGCTACAGGTTCCAGCCATGAGGTCGCTGCGCACGCAGGCGATCCTCACCGCGGTCGGCGTAGTCGTCCTCCTGGTGGCGCTGATCGTGGCGGCGCGGGAGATGTTCGTCTCCGAGCGGGCTGCGGATCGCCGCTCTCGCCGATCGGCAGCGGACGACCGAGCGGGCCGAGGAGATGAGGCGCAAACTCGTCGCCGACGTCTCCCACGACCTCCGCACCCCAATCGCCTCGCTGCGACTGCTGGTCGAGGCGGTCGACGACGAGGTAGTCGACGAGGAGACCCGCCGCCGCTACCTGGCGACGATGCGCACCCACATCTCCTCGCTCAGCACGATGATCGACGACCTCTTCGAGCTCTCGCGCCTCGAGGCCGGCGAGATCGACTGGTCGATGCGCCAGGTCGAGCTGGCGCTGCTGGTCGACGAGACGGTCGCGGCGATGCGACCCGAAGCCCGCGCCCGTCACGTCGACCTGACGGCCCAGCTCGGCGACGAGCCCCTCTCGGCCCATGCGGACCCCGAGCGCATCCAGCGCGTCCTCTTCAACCTGATCCGCAACGCGATCCACCACACCCCGGCCGACGGCAGCGTCACCGTCCGCGCCGAAGCCGGGCCTGACGCAATCGAGGTCGAGGTCGCCGACACCGGCGAGGGCATCCCCGCGGCCGACCGCAGCGCCGTCTTCGAGCCCTTCAACCGCGGCGCCGACAGCGCCCGTAGCGGCGACGGCGCCGGCCTCGGTCTAGCGATCTCCCGGGCGATCGTCGAGACCCACGGCGGCCGCATCTGGATCGCCCCGGCCGAGACGGGAACGCGGGTCCGGTTCAGTCTCCCCGTTCGCTGAGCGCCAGCAAGGCGAAGAAGCAACCGTCACCCGGAACAGGGAAGATGCCCGCATGCCCCAACCTCGCCGCGGCCAGCGCAAGGAACCCCAGGACTTCGGCTGGGTCATCTCCTTCGGCTGCAAAACCACCGGCACCCTGCGCCGCCTCAAAGTCGACGAGGACCCGTCCTCGGACACCAGCCCGATCGAGGTCCCCTGCCCCTGCGGCGAAACCCACCGCGTTACCGTCTCGCCCTACCGGCGGCGCCGAGCGGCCGACGAGCCCTTCGACCTTGAGGTCGCCTCGCTCGACGAGCTGCGTCCAGGCGATTAGCCGGATCAACTATGCGGCGGTGGGGACTAATCGTGTCCGGAATCGCGATGCTGCTGGTGCTCTGGGCGATGTCGCCGCTGGAGGACCGGATGCAGGCGCACGGTCCGGGGATGGTGACGTTCGAGCTGACTGGCGGCCAGGACCGGGCCGACGAGATCCTCTCCGAATGGGGCGAGGACGGTCGCGATGCTGCCCGCGATCAGCTCTGGATCGACTACGCGTTCATGCTCGCCTACGGCATCTTCCTCGGGCTGGCCGCCGCCGCGGTGCGTGATCTCTGCCGGGACAAGGGGCTGCGCCGCCTGGCGGCGATCGGCGCCGTCGCGATCTGGCTCGGCCCCCTCGCGGCCGGCTTCGACGCGATCGAGAACGCCTGCCTCCTGCTTACCGTCGGCGGCGCCGGAGCGGCCTTCCCGCTCCTGGCAACGATCTTCGCCACCTGCAAGTTCCTCCTCCTGGCGGGGGCGATCGGCTACCTCCTCGTGGGCGGCGTCGGCCTCCTCGGCAACCGCCTCTCCCCCGCCTCCGGGCGGCTACCCTGAGCCGATGAGCCAGACCGTCCCCGGTGGCGTGGTCCACCCGCTGCCACCGGACCTCCGCCAGACCCTCGTCGCCAGCGCCACCGCCCTCACCGCCTGGAACGACATCACTCCCCTCGCCCGCAACGAGTTCATCTGCTGGGTCGAGGACGCGAAAAAGCAGGAGACCCGCGAGCGCCGCATCCGCCGCACCCGGGAAGAGCTCGAGGAAGGCCAGCGCCGCCCCTGCTGCTGGCCCGGGTGCTCGCACCGCGAGCGCAACGGCAAGTAGCGGCTAGCCCGGGAGCGTCCGCGGCAACCCGAAGTAGGGCAGGACGCCGTTGTCGCCGAAGCGGGTGATCGCGCTGATCGCCTCCTCCCCGTCCAGGGTGAGGACGAAGAAGCCGTTGGCGCGGGAGACGCCGGCGTGGGAGTCACGCAGGTAGTAGGCGAAGGCCGGCTGGCCGTTGGCGCTGGTCGGGACGAGGCGGACCTGGCCCGCGCCCTGGAAGATCCGGCGGCTGGAGAGGAAGGCGCCGATCGCCTCGCGGCCCTGGTATTCGTGCGGCTCCGGCGGCATCCGGATCCAGGCGTCCTCGCTCAGCAGCTCCAGCACCGCCTCGACGTCGCCGGCTTCGAAGGCCTCGCTGAAGCGGGCGACGAGGGCGCGGCGGCCGGGTGAGTCGGGCAGAGCGCCGCCGTCCGGGCGCTCCGGCATCGCCTCGACGACGGCGCGGGCGCGCTGCAGGGCGCTGTTGACCGCCGCCTCGGTCGTCTCCAACATCGCCGCCACCTCGGCGGCGCGGAAGCCGAGGACGTCGCGCAGCACCAGCACCGCCCGCTGCTGCGGCGGCATCCGCTGCAGGCCGGCGACGAAGGCGAGCCCGACCGCCTCCTTGGTTTCGACGCGGGCCTCGGGCCCGGGCGCGCGATCGGGCAGCCCCTCGAGCAGCGCGTCGGGGTAAGGCTGCAGCCAGATCGGCTCCGCCCAGCGGCTCGGCTCCGGCGCGCCGGTGACTTTGTCAGCCATGTCCTGGGGCCGCCGCTCGCCATCGCGCAGCGCGTTGAGGCAGCGGTTGGTGGCGATCCGATAGAGCCAGGAGCGCAACGAGGCGCGCCCCTCGAAGCCGGCGAGCCCGCGCCAGGCCGCCAGCATCGTCTCCTGGACCATGTCCTCGGCGTCCTGGACAGAGCCGAGGATCCGGTAGCAGTGCAGCTGCAGCTCGGGCCGGTGCGGGTCGGTCAGCGCGCGGAAGGCGGCCTCGTCGCCCTCGCGGGCACGCTCCAGCGTCGCATCGGTCACTTCTCGATTCTCCCAAGGGTCTGCGGCCTCCTCGTCTGCATGCACCAGTAGAGACACCGACCGGATCCAAAATTCATCGCTGAGTTTCGAGTCGGCGCCGTGTCTTTACTCGCATGACTTCGAAACAGAGATGGATCCTCGCCCTGGCCGCCCTGGCGGCCTTCATGACCGCCCTCGACACGCTCGTGGTGACGACCGCCCTGAGCACGATCCAGACCGACCTCGCCGCTTCGGTGGAGGGGCTCGAGTGGACCGTCAACGCCTACAACCTCAGCTTCGCCGTGCTGCTGATGACGGCGGCCGCGCTCGGCGACCGCTACGGGAGGCGCCGCGTCTTCATCAGCGGCATCGGCCTCTTCGCGTTGGCTTCGGCCGCCTGCGCCCTGGCGCCCTCGGTCGGGGCGCTGATCGCCGCGCGGGCCGTGCAGGGAGCGGGCGCGGCAGCGGTCACCACCCTCGCCTTCGCCCTGATCGGGGCCGCCTTCCCGCCCGAGCGGCGCGGCGCGGCGCTCGGCATCTTCTTCGCCGTCAACGGCCTCGCGGTGGCGGGAGGGCCGCTGGTCGGCGGCGCCGTGACTGAGGGGATCGCCTGGCAGTGGATCTTCTGGCTCAACGTCCCGATCGGCCTCGTGCTGATCCCGCTGGTGCGGGCGCGGATGCCCGAGAGCCACGGGCCGGACGCCAAGGTGGACCTCCCCGGCCTCGCCTTGGTGACCGCCGGCGTGATGGGAATCGTCTGGGGCCTGGTCCGCGGCAACCCCGCGGGCTGGGACAGCTTCGAGGTGCTGGGGACGCTGCTCGGCGGCCTCGCGCTGCTGGGCGCGTTCGTCGCCTTCGAGCTGCGGACGCGAGAGCCGATGCTGCCGATGCACTTCTTCAGCTCGCGAGCCTTCAGCGCCGGCAACGCGGCGATCTTCAACGTCGTCGCCGCCCTCTTCTGCGCGGTCTTCTTCATGTCCCAGTTCCTCCAAATTGGACTGGGCAACGGCCCGCTAGACGCAGGCCTCCGCCTCCTCCCCTGGACCGCGACCCTCTTCTTCGTCGCGCCTGTGGCGGGCAAACTCGTCGACCGCTTCGGCGAGCGCCCCTTCCTAACCATCGGCCCCCTCCTACAAGCGACGGGAATGGCCTGGATAGCCCTAATCGCCGACCCCACCATGTCCTACCCCACCATGATCCCGCCCCTGATCATCGCCGGCATAGGCGTCTCCATGTCCTTCCCCGCAGCCCAAAACTCCGTAGTCAGCTCCGTCCCCCCCGAGGCAATCGGCAAGGCCGCAGGAACCAACAGCACCATGCGAGAGCTAGGCGGCGTCCTAGGCATAGCCCTAGGAGTAGCCGCCTGCCAGCGGAGTTCAGCGACGGCTTCGTGGCGGCGATGTGGGTGTCGGCGGGACTGTCGGTAATCGCGGCGACGGCCGGAGCGTCGCTGCCCTCACGAGTCGGGGGTCGAAATGGGCGATCCCAGTCCTACGCGCCATCCCCTATCCACATCCGAGACCCCGCCCGCCAATAAGCTTCGCGCAGCTCCCGCTGTGACTCGGGAAAGGCCGTGACGAACTTTCGGCCGATCAAGAAGTAACGCTGAGCGACGTCAACCGTCCGGCCGGTCCCGGCGACTTCCCGCGCCCACTCAATTGCCGCATCGAAGTCGCCGAAGGACGCCTGCCAGCGACCATCAAACGCGACCCACCATTTGCCCATCGATTCAGCGTAGGGCGGGCGAGGCTGATTGGCAACGCCGGATTGCAGGCGTTTATTACCCGGCGGTGACTTCGATCCGATGCTTGTCTCCGACGCCGTGACATTCGTCTCACAACTGAAATAGAGTTATGCCACAGGTGACCGAGGAAGAAACCCTGTTCGATGTCGCCCCTGACGAAGAGTCGGAGGACGACCTTGCCCCATCAACCCCTGAGGCAGCGAGCCAAGCCGTTGTAAGTGGCACCGACTGGACGGCGGCCACCATCATCAATCAGCTTGACCGCGGGACGATCGAGCTTGATCCAAGTTTCCAACGTCGCGAAGCTTGGACCGACCTTCGGAAGAGCGCCTTTATCGAGTCGCTGATATTGGGGCTTCCAATTCCGCAACTCGTGCTGGCGGAGCGTGCCGATAGACGCGGCGCCTACCTCGTGATAGATGGGAAGCAGCGGCTGCTCGCACTGCGGCGCTTCGCGGCGAGTCCAGAGAGCGGGTTCGAGCCGTTAACGCTTCGACATCTCGAGGTCAGGAAGGACCTTGAGGGCTACACGCTGGCAGACATGCGTGCTGCAAACGGCTTGTTCGAGGACGTATCAGCGTTTGAAAACCAACCAATTCGGACGGTTGTGGTCAAAGCCTGGCCTGACGAGAGTTTCTTGTTTCGAGTTTTCCTACGGCTGAACAACGGCAGCGTTCGCCTAACCCCTCAGGAGCTTCGACAGGCCCTGCACCCCGGACCCTTCATCAACTTTGCGGACGAGTGGTCCGCCAACAGCCAAGCCATTCGGAAAGCACTCAATCTCAAAAAGCCAGATTTCCGAATGCGCGATGTCGAGCTCCTTATCAGGTTCATGGGATTCCACCTTTTCCTCGCAGACTACGCCGGCAGCCTTAAGGGATTCTTGGACGAGACCTGCGCATCGCTGAATTCAGCATGGTCCGAACGACAGGCGGAGGTTGAAGATGCGGCACAAAATTGCGACTCGGCGATCAATGCGACCCAAGAGATATTTGGAGAGGATGCATTTAGGCAACCGATTGGCAACGGTCGGCGGGGGCGATTTAATCGCGCCATCTTCGACGTCATGGCCTACTACTTCAGCGATGCCGAGATTCGTGATGAGGCTGTGGAAAAGGCAGAGACCGTCAAGGCTCTATTCGAGGTGGTCTGGGTATCAGATAAAGACTTCGTTGAGGCAATCACTCGCACCACCAAGAGCATCCCAGCTACCCACAGCCGCTTAGCGGCTTGGGGGAACGCACTCAACGATGTCTTAGATCAAGATATCCCCGTGCCCAAGCTTGAGGGCAACCGCATTCACCCTTAAATGTTGTGCCATCCCGAAGGCTGAAAGAGCTACAGGTTCGAATAGCTGAGCTCCGAAGGCACGCGCTACCTGCGGAATTCGACGAGACGGGTAGTTACAGCCCGCGCAAGATCGACCGAGCTCGCGGTTTCAGGATTCTCGCCCACGCTGAGATCGAGTCCTGCCTAGAGGATCTAGTGGGAGAAACTGTTGACGTCGCTTACAAGGGATGGTGGCTGGATCAGCAACCCAGAACGACTTTGATCTCGCTGATGGCCTACTGCGAGCGCAACTTCCCGGCACGGGAGGCTCTTGCGGAAGACGATGGCCCCGACATGCGGGAGCGAATAACTGCTGCGAAGGATGAGTTTATGCGTTGGGTGAGGGTGGAAAACCACGGCATAAAGGAACGCAACGTCCTGAAGCTACTGCTTCCGGTTGGCATCCGGGAGCATGAAATCGAAACGGCTTGGCTCGCCACTATCGATAGTTTCGGCAGTGACAGAGGAACGACTGCACACCAGTCCGCTAGTAAGCCACAGGCTCTGCCCGATCCGAAGTCTGAGCTGGAAACTGTGAAAGCGATCGTCAAAGGCATGATCCCAATTGATCGGCGGCTTGCGGAATTGCGCGCCGAGTAGCCAGAATGCCAAGCGGTTGCGGCCACATGAAACTAAGCCCACGCTCCGCTCGACGAAACCCAACCGCCCGTTCGACCGCTTAGCCTCTCCGTGTGGAGATTCATCCTGAGGAAGCGGTGGTGATCTACACTGACGGCTCTCAGAAGCCCAAGCCGCGTCGCGGTGGGATTGGCATGGTCCTCTGTTGGACCAACGAGGAGGGCCATGAGGAAGAACACTGGGAGAATCCGCTCGGATACCGTGGGTGACGATCCCGCAGATGGAGCTGAAAGCGGTGATCGAGGGCTTAAAGCTCCTACTCAGGAAGCCGCCGCTTGTCCCTCCTCACCTGTACCGGAAGGTCCGGATATACGCCGACGCCAACTACGTCGTCGAGAATCACGATCGAGCGAAGTTCCAGTGGTCCCAGAACAAATGGCGCAACCGCGACTGAGCGCCAAATCGAAAATGGAGACTCTGGCGTGAACTGATCAAGCTGGAGAAGAAGCTGGGGCTGCGCGTCGAGGTCCTGAAGGTAGAAGGGCACGGCAAGAACCCCACAACTGATAGCGGATCAGCTTGCCAAGGCATCCGCGGAAATGGCCCAACAGCCACCTCTGGTGCCGGGACTGGTGAGGCGGAAACAGAGCACGAAGAGGCTTCGCCGGGGAACGGTGCCTTTCAAAGGCCAAGAGATCACGATCCACGTCCGCAAGGGCGAGTTGATGAAGCCCCAACGCGTGAACCAATTCGAGTTCACGGTAAGAACGCCCGGCCCACTCTTCGAGGAGGTGGGTCTGGCCACGGCAGATCCCAGCATCAACATTCGCGAGGGTCATACGTATCGCGTGCGCCTGAATGAGGATGAAGGCAACCCGGAAATCACCGAGGTCCTGGTGGAGGTCATCGACGGCGGCGGCGAGACGGAAACGACCGAACCAGCCTGAACAGCGAAAACGGACCGAGGGTCAAAAGGGGTGGCAGACGGGATTCGAACCCGCGACCGCCGGCACCACAAGCCGGAGCTCTACCAACTGAGCTACTGCCACCGCGCAGGTCGGGATTCTAGGCGACGGCGGCGACTTCGCTCGGCTGGTTGCTCGCGGCCGCGGCGGTGCCGCCCCGCGAGAACTCGATCTCGTCGTCGATCGGGCCCTTGCGGAGGAGGCGGATGTCCTGGGCGTAGTTCTGGTGCAGGCGCCAGGGGTGGGCCGTCGCTTGCTTGGGGAGTTGGTCGAGGGAGCGGAGGACGTAGCCGGATTTGAGGTCGATGAAGGGTTCGGTCCCGACCTCGGGGCCCGGCGCTTTGGGGGTGGCGACGCGGTAGCCGTTGGCGTCCATGTGCTTGAGCAGGCGGCAGACGTAGTCGGCGACGAGGTCGGTCTTGAGGGTGAAGGAGGCGTTGGTGTAGCCCATCGCTATGCACATGTTGGGCACGCCGCTGAACATCATCCCCTTGTAGCCGACCGTTTCGGAGAGCTGTTTCTCCTTGCCGTCGATGAGGAGCTGCAGGCCGCCGAAGACGAGCATGTTGAGACCGGTCGCGGTGACGATGACGTCGGCCTCGAGCTCCCTGCCGGACTGGAGGCGGACCCCCTTCTCGGTGAAGGTCTCGACGTGGTCGGTGACGACCTCGGCCTTGCCGCTACCGATCGCCTTGAAGAGGTCGCCGTTGGGCACGACGCAGAGGCGCTCGTCCCAGGGGTTGTAGCGCGGCTTGAAGTGCGTGTCGACGTCGTAGCCCTCGGGCAGCTTCGCCTGCGCTTCTTTGCGGATGATCCGCTTGATGACCTGCGGCCAGCGGCGGGAGATCTTGTAGCTGGCCAGCATCAGGAAGACGTTCTTCCAGCGCGTCGCCGCATAGGCGGCCTTCTCCGGCAGCAGTCGCCGCAGCAGGTGGGCGAGCGCGTCGCGGGCCGGCCGCGCGATCACGTAGGTCGGCGAGCGCTGCAGCATCGTCACGTGCGCGGCGCGCTCGGCCATCGCCGGCACCAGCGTCATCGCCGTCGCGCCGCTGCCGATCACGAGGACGCGCTTGCCCGCGTAGTCGAGGTCCTCGGGCCAGTGCTGGGGATGGACGATCTCGCCCTGGAAGCGCTCGGTCCCCTCGAAGTTCGGCGAGAAGCCCTCGTCGTAGCGGTAATAGCCGGTGCAGCCGTAGAGCCAGTCGCAGGTGATCTCGACCGGCTCGCCGTCGCGCTCGGCGCGGACGGTCCAGCGCGCGTCGGCGCTCGACCACTCGGCGGCGAGGACCTTATGCCCGAAGCGGACCTTCTCCCCCACCCCGTACTCCCGCGCCGTCTCGTTTATGTAGTCGAGGATCGACTCGCCGTCGGTAATCGAGTTCTCCCCCAGCCACGGCTTGAACGAGTAGCCGAGGGTGAACATGTCGGAGTCCGAGCGGATGCCGGGATAGCGGAAGAGGTCCCAGGTGCCGCCGATCGCCTCGCGGGACTCGAGGATCGCGTAGCTCTTGCCGGGGCAGTTCTGCTGCAGGTGGACGGCGGCGCCGATGCCGGAGAGGCCGGCGCCGACGATGAGGACGTTCACATGCTCGGGGGAGTCAGGCATGAAGGTCTCCTATTGCTGACGGGTCAGGCGAGCGATCAGGTCGCTCGTCATCGGGTTGGACTCGAAACTGCCGCGCTTGGCGCCGCGGCGCATCTGGCGGCGGATCGCGCCCTCGACCAGGCCTTTGGGGAGAAGGCGGAGGAGGGCGTAGGAACGGGCGCCGCGCTTGGTCGTCGCCAGGTCGCGGGCGGGCTTGCCGTAGATGGCGCGGACGATCGTGGCGACGGCGGCGCTGAGGGGCTCGGCCGGGACCATGCCCTCGAGGCCGACGCCGGCGCTGCGGCTGGCGTCGTGGATCGGGGTACGGATGTAGCCGGGATAGACGGTCGTGACTGTGACCTCGTCGCCGACCTCCGCCCGCAGCTGCTCGGAATAGCCGACGACGCCGCGCTTGCTGGCGCCGTAGGCGGTGGCGAAGGGGACGGCGAGGTGGGCGAGGCCGGAAGAGATGTTGACTACGCGCCCGTGGGAGGCGCGAAGCGCCGGCAGGGCGGCGGCGGTGACGCGCCAGGTGCCGAGCAGATTGACGTCGAGCACCCGGAGGGCGTCGGGACCGGGGGTCTCGGTCGCGCTCTGCGGCAGGCCTATGCCGGCGCAGTTGACGAGGGCGTCGACGCCGCCGCCTAGTTGCTTCACGGCCTCGGCGACCGCCTTATCGACAGACGCCTGGTTGGTGACGTCGCAGGCGACGAGACCGTCGCCCGGGGTCAAGTCGAGGCCGACGACGCTCGCCCCGCGCTCGCGCAGAGCTTTGGCACTTGCCTCGCCGATGCCGCTGGCGGCGCCGGTGATGATCACGCGCTTGCTCACGGCCGCAACTCTATCAACACTGTGTCGAGTAAGTCAACAACTTGTCGATTTAGTCGACGCAATGTAAGGTGGATGCGATGGAGGCAGCTGCCAAACCCGCCCCCGCCGCCAAAGGCCGTGGCCGTCGCGGCACCCGCGCTAGCGGCGACGATCGCGAGCGGGCAATCCTCGAAACCGCCGAGCGGCTGCTGGAGGAGCGGCCACTGAGCGAGATCTCGGTCGATGACCTCGCCAAGGGCGCCGGCATCTCCCGCCCCACCTTCTACTTCTACTTCCCCTCCAAGGACGCGGTCGTGCTGACGATCATCGACCGCCTCGTCGCCGCCGCGGCAGGCAGCCGGGAGGAAGCGCTGGCGACGCTGGCCCAGGGCGACCCGCAGGCGGGACTGCGCCGCGCCCTCGAGGATCTCTACGGCGCTTTCCGCGCCCGCCGCGCCGTCACCCTCGCCGCCGCCGAACTGCGGATGACGAACCCGGAGGCGCGCGACCTCTGGGCGCAGGTGATGGAGGGCTGGGTGACCGACACCACCGCCGTGATCGAAGCCGAGCGCGCCCGCGGCGCCGCGCCACCCGGCGAGCCTGCCCGCAACGTCGCCACCGCCCTCGTGCAGATGAACGAGCGGGTCCAGTACGCCTCCTTCGCCGGCGAGTCCCCCGCCCTCGACCAGGACCGCGTCCTCGACGTCCTCGTCGAGATCTGGCTGCGGGCGATCTACGGCAGCGCCGCGCACACCTAGCCGGCGAGCGCCGGGGCGATCTCCCGGCCCATCAAGGCGACCGCGTCAAGGTCGCGGTGCAGCAGGTGCTGTCCCATGATCCGGGTGAGGCCGGCGGCCTCGAGCTCGCGCAGCTGCTCGATCGCCTCCTCAATCGTGCCGAGGATCGCGCTCGGCCGCAGGCCGGCGATGTAGGCCTCGCCGTCGCCGTCCTCGCCTTTCCAGCGCGAGAGGCGCGAGGCGCGGTCGAGCAGTTCATCGCGGTCGGCGCCGACCAGCCAGCCGGTCATCATCGAGAGCGGCAGCGTCGCCGGGTCCCGCCCCTCCTTCTCGCAGGCCTCATCGAGGCGCTTGCGGATGTCGGCGATCTCCTCCGCCGTCGCCATCACCGTGTTGTACTCGGTCGCCCAACGGGCGCCGATCCGCAGGCTGCGTGGCCCGCCTTTCGCGCCGAGGATCAGCGGCAGCGGCTGCTGCACCGGCTTCGGCCGCGCGTCGAGTTCGTGGGCGCGGTAGTGCGCGCCGTCGAAGCTGAACGGTCCCTCGCCCCAGTGCCCGCGGACGATCTGCATCTGCTCTTCGAGCGCCTCCATCCGCGGCCCGACCGGAGGCAGGTCGAAGCCGTAGAGCTCGTGCTCGCGCTCCCACCAGCCGGCGCCGATCCCGACTTCGACCCGGCCGCCGGAGACGTGGTCGGCGGTCACCGCCGGCGGAAGGTCGCGGGTGAGACCATCGTCCCCAGGCGCAGCTTCTCCGTCACGGCGCCGAGCGCGGTGATCGTCCCCCAGGCGTCGAGCGAGCCGCGCTCGCGGCGGTCGTCGACCGAGAGGTAGTGGTCGGAGCGGAACATCGTCCCCACCCCGTTCTCTTCGCAGGCCGCGGCCAGCGCCAGCCAGTCCTCCCAGGTCACGTCCTCCTGGCCCTCGATCATCAGGCAGACCTCCATCCTGCCTCCCCTACCCGCCCGCGACGATTTCAGCGAAGGCGGCGAAGCCGGGAGCGGTTCGGGCGACCAGCGTCGCCTCCAGCTCGGCCGCGCGCCCCGGCAGCGCGTGCGTCCCCTCGTCGCCGAGAGCGGCGCACGCTTCGGCAACCATCGTCGGCGCCTCCATCCATGCCTCGACAAGGGCGAAGTCCGCCTCGGGATGGAAGAGGACGCCCCAGGCGTTGCGGGCGCGGAAGGCCTGGCAAGCGGTGCGCTCGGATGAGGCGAGGTGCTCCGCGCCCGCCGGAAGGTCGAAGCAGTCGCCGTGCCAGTGCAGGACCTCGGTGCGCGGAGCGAGGCCGCCGAGCAGCGGGTCGTCGGCGTCGGCGACCTCGACGGGAGCGAAACCGATCTCCCGCTCGCCCGAACGCACCTCCGCCCCGAGCGCCCGCGCCAGCAGCTGCGCGCCGAGACAGATCCCGAGCACAGGCAGCTCACGCGCCACCGCCTCGGCCAGCCACTCGCGCTCCGCCGCGAGCGCCGGGAAGCGATCGACTTCATCGACGTTCATCGGCCCGCCCATCACGACCGTGCCCGCAACCTCGTCGTGCGCCGGCAGCGGCTGACCCGCCAGCGGTTTGCACGTCTTCACGTGCAGGTCACCGCAAGCGTCGAGGATCCGGTGCGGCCCCTCCCAGGGCACGTGTTGGATCGCCAGCAAGGTCGGACGCTCGTCCAGGGTCATGGGGCGTCAGGCTAGCCTCAGCCGCATGAGACCGGATGATTCACCAGCGGTGCGACTTATCCACCCCATAAGGGGGAAAAGTCGCACCGCTGTGGTTCTGGGCGTCCTCGGAACGCTCATTGCAGTTGTCGTCATGGTGGCCTCATCCGCCTCCGCCGTTGGCCCTTACCCTGCTCTCTCCCCCTGCCCGGTCTTCCCGGACCCGCCGGCGTCGCTCTCCCCGCGCGCCCCGTCCCTCCCGACCGAGGCCGCCTGGAACCAGGAAATCTCCAAGGCGCCCCGGGACCCGCGCTCGAATGCCTACATCGCCTACATCAACTCGCATGGCGGCGACGACCTCCATCCCGACTTCGGCTCGCCGCGCCCCTACGGCTTTCCCTACTCGGTCGTCAGCGCCGACCAGCAACCGCTGCCGATCAACTACACCGCCTACGGGGACGAGAGCGACGCGGGGCCGTTCCCGGTCCCGGCGAAGGCGCCGGTCGAGGGCGGCGACGGCAGCGACGGCGACCGCCATGTCCTCGTCGTCGACCGCTCCGCTTGCAGGCTCTACGAGCTCTACCGCGCCTTCTACGTCGCCAAGCCGCGCCCGCACTGGAACGCCGACTCGGGGACCGAGTGGGACCTGCGCTCCGCCGCCCGCCGTCCCGAGGGCTGGACCTCCGCCGACGCCGCCGGACTGCCGATCTTCCCCGGCCTCGTCCGCTACGACGAGGCCGCCGCCGGTCGGATCGAACACGCGATCCGCGTCACCTTCGAGAGCACCCGCAACGCTTGGGTCCACCCCGCCTCCCACTGCGCCGGCGACACCTCGGACCCGAGCGCCCCGCCGATGGGTTTGCGCCTGCGCCTGAAGGCGGGCTACGGGCTCGGCCGCTTCAGGAGCACCGCCCGCACGATCGCCCTGGCGATGAAGCGCTACGGGCTGATCGTCGCCGACAACGGCTCCAACTGGTTCTTCTCCGGCACCAGCGACAAGCGCTGGGACGACGAGAACCTCAACCAGCTAAAGCAGATCCCCGGAAGCGCCTTCGAGGTCGTGAAGAGTCGGGCAAGCGTCCATTCATGCTGATTTGCGGGGATTGGAATGGGTACTTGAGCCAATAGGGAACACCCTGAGGAGAGAGGAAAATGGCTCAGACCAAAACCAAATCGACCCCTAAATCGAAATCGAAACCTAGATCGAAATCGACGTCGCAATCGACCTCGAAATCGAAAAAAGCGTCGGCGTCGAAAGCGGCGAGACCGGCTTCAAAATCGAAAGCGTCGAAATCCAAATCGACGTCGAAACCGAAAGCCTCGAAATCGAGAGCTAAAGCCAAACCGAAATCGAGCAGCAAATCCCGCAGCTCGAGCAACGGCGCTTCGCACTCGAACGGCTCGTCGAGCAAACACTCGAACGTAGATGCGGTCCGCAACGCCGTCGGAGACATCGGCGGCAAAGCGAAAGGCGCCGGTAAGTCCGCGGGCAAAACTGTCGGCAAAGTCGCGAGCAAAGCGAAAGTGCCGCTCGTCGCCGGTGGTGCCGCCGTCGCCGGAGCAGCAGGGGGGATGGCCCTCGCCGCTTCCAAAAAAGGTCGCAAAGGCGGGATCGGCAAGGCACTCGCCAACGGCAGCAAGGCGATGCCGCGCCGGCCGAAGGTCAAGGTGAAGTCCAAGGACGTCGCCAAGGCCGCCAAAGGGGTAGGGAACTTCAGCGCGCAGGTAGCCGAGATCGCCGACGGCATCGACAGCGCTGCATCGGGGAGGAACGGCAGGCACCGCTCCCCGGTAGAGGTCGTTCTACAGGGACTCACCGCGAGGCGCTAGCGCCAGGGCTGGCCCTGAGGACATGGCCGCGACCGCGCGTACGGGACGCGCGGTCGCCGGCCTCAACTTCGCTCAGTCCGCCTCCGCTTCACGCGTGCGGCGCTCCTCCACTTCCCGCGCCACGTCCTCAGCCTCGAAGTCCTCGTCTTCGGCCGGGTGGACGACCCACTGCTCGACCGCCCAGTCGACCTTGACGTCGCGGTAGGTGACGCCCTCCTCGGGCTCCTCCGGGATGTTCTCCCGCTGGACGTCGACCTCGGTCTCGTGCCCGGGCTCGCCGTAGTAGGTGACCTTGCGGCGCTCCGGCACCTTGCCGAACTTCACCTCCTTCGCCTTGACCGAGGTGAAGAACTCGAGGTCGGGACGACGACCGCTCACGCGGCCGCCGCCTTCTCGACGTCGTGGACGGTGACGCGGCCTTCGGCGCCGGTCCCCTCGACGTGGTCGATGTCGACCCCGTGCTCCTCGGCCTTGCGCAGCGCCGCCGCGGTCGCGTTGTGCTTCTCCGCCCGGCGCTGGCGCCGGCGCTCGCCAAGCTCCATCGCCTTGTGCGTGGCCGCCAGCCCGAGGTCCTTCGCCTCGTCGCTTGCAGCTGAGCCGAGTTCTTTGGCGACGACTTTGGCGATCGCTTTGGCGAGCTGGCCGCCGGAGATTCCTTCGCCCCCGTTGCCGCCGCCGCCATTGCCTCCGCCATTTCCGCCGCCGCCGGAACCGCCGCCTGCTGCGCCCGCGAGACCGGCAAGCCCGCCGACCCCACTCAAGGCATCACCGGCACCTTCGCCGAGACCACCGACGGCCTGACCTGCGCCTTCGCCGACCTCGCCAACTGCTTTTCCGGCGCCTTCGCCGACCTGGCCGACAGCTTTGTTCGCGCCTTCGCCGACTTCTTCGACGGCACCGCCGGCACCTTTACCGACGTCTTTGACCGCTCCGCCGGCGCCTTCGCCGACGTCTTCGACGGCGCTGCCGGCGCCTTCGCCGATCTCCCCGACAGCTTTGTTCGCGCCTTCGCCGACTTCGCCGACCGCTTTGCCCGCTCCCTCGGTCACTGGTTTGAGCGACTTCGCGATCTCTTTCAGCACGTCGGGGTTGCGGTCGAGCGTGGTGAGGACGCGATCGATGATCGCCGTCACGTGGTCGAGCCGCGCCCGCATCAGCGCCTGTGCTTCGACGCCTTTGATGTTGAGTTCGACCTTGCCGAGCTCGACATGGACGCCGACGCTCAGTTTCACCAAATCGAGGACTTCTGCATGCAGGGAGACCCGAGCCATCAGGTCGTCGAGCTCGAAGTGGATCTCATCGACTTTGACGACCGGCACGTCAACGATCACGTCCGGCTCGTCGGTGTCGCTGATTTCGACCGGATCGATCACCGTATAGTCTTCGTACATCCGCTCGGGCACGGTCTTATCGTCGCCCTGATTGCGGATCTGGCTCTGCCGCTCGCCGTTGACCGAGCCTTCTTTCTGCCGGTCTTTCTTCAACGGACTTTTGTTGCGCCCGCTGCCTTCGCTGCCTGGGTTGACGTCTTTGCGGCGTTTGCTGCGTGAAGCTTTCCGTTTCGAGCTTTTGCTCTTGGTCTGCTGCGCCATCACACCTCTCCTCACGTGGGTTCCCTTCCCTTAAGGAACTTTTTCCCGTTGCGAGGAGGCGCAAACGGCGCCGCGGGCGGAAATCCACGCCTGCGTAAGCTTGCGAGCGGCAATGGACTCGACGATGGCAGTGCTGCAGGTGACGATCGCCCTGATCGGGGCCGGCGGCGGCAACCAGGCGGTGAACGCGATCGGCGACAGCCTCGCCCTGGTCGAAGCGCGCCGGCAGGTCGAATCCCGGCCCGCTGCCACGCCCGCCGCCAAGAAGGTCGAGCTCCCCAGCGCGGAGGAAATCGCCGCCGACCCCAGCGTCTTGCCCCCTGCCTCCGCCGGCAGCAACGGCACCCACGTCCCCCACGCCTCGAACCTGAGCCGGGAGGAGATCTTTGCCCACCGCCGCGGCGGCACCAGCGACGCCAGCGCGATCCTCCTCACCGGCGTCGCCCTCGCCCCGCCCGACGCGCCGGAACCGGTCCAGGGCGCGATCAATGCCGCCAACACGATCGTCGGACGCCCCTACGTTTGGGGCGGCGGCCACGGGTCCTTCTACGACAACTCCTACGACTGTTCGGGCGCCGTCAGCTTCGCCCTCTTCGGCGGCGGTTTGATTCCCCGACCGCTCACCTCCGGCGACCTCATGCACTGGGGAGCGCCGGGTCCCGGCAAATGGATCACCGTCTACGCCAACTCCGGCCACACCTTCGTCGAGATCGCCGGCCTTCGCTTCGACACGGTCGGTGACGAGCAGGGAACCGGCCCCCGCTGGCATCTCGCCACCGCCGACACCGGCGGCTTTGTCGCCCGCCACCCGCCAGGGCTCTGATGTCCACCGGGACCGAACGCCGCAGGGCAAGCGAGAACCGGATCAGGGCGATGAGCCATCCCCTGCGCGCGGCGATCCTCCGCATCCTCTCCGAACGCACCGCGAGCCCGGCAGAGATGGCGCGCGAGCTCGGCGCGGAGCTCTCGAACGTCAGCTACCACGCCAAGCAACTGGTCGCGTTCGAATGCGCGGAGCTGGTCGATATCCAGGTGGTGCGTGGCGCCCTCGAGCACTTCTACCGCGCGACCGAGCTCCCCCTGATCGATATCGAGGAGTGGCTGACCCTCGACGAGCAAGGACTGCGGGAAGCGCTTGCAGCGCACGAACGGACCCGCCTGGAGATCCTCGAGATCGAGGCTCGCAGCGCCGCCCGCCTGGTCGCAGCTGGCGAGGCCGGAGTTAACGTCTCCAGCTCGCAAGCCTGTTTCCAAATGCCGGCGACAGAGCGACCCTAGGCGGGCAGCGGGAACCGCATCCGCACTTCGGTCCCGTCGCCTTCCTGGACGATCCGCAGGTCGCCTGCGAGGCGGGCGATGATTGAAAGCCCGAGGCCGAGCCCGTCAATCGACTCCCTGCCGAACGCTTCGCCCTGGTCACGCACCGTCACCTCGAGCCACTCGGCCTCGCGCTCGGCGGAGAGCTCGACAACGCTTTTGCCGCCCGCTGCCTGCGCGTACTTGACGGCGTTCGTCACCGCCTCCGAAACGGCGAGGGCGATGTCGGCGACCAGCTCTGAGCCGACGTCGTGCTCGGTGGCAAAGCGGGAGATCCGGTGCCTCAGCTTCGGGACCGAGGCCGGCTCGGCGGGAAGCACGAGCTTCATTTCGCGAGGGGCTGCAGGGTCATGCCTATTCCTTCGGCGAACGGGTGGTTCGCCATGAACTTAGACGTTCGGCCTGCTGGAACGCGGAGCTAGGCGAGGGGGTTGTACCGCGGGTCCGGCTCGGCGGCGCGGGCGCTGGCGAGCGCCTCGGCGGCCGTCGCCAGGATCGACCGCGCCTTCGGCAGCAGGGCGAGGCCGGCGGGAGTCAACTCGACCCGGCGGGTGGTGCGGAAGAAGAGGACGCGACCGACCTCCTCCTCGAGGCAGCGGATCTGGTTCGAAAGCGCCTGCTGGGAAACACTCGCCCGGCGGGCTGCTCGCGAGATGCTGAGCTCGTCGGCAAGAAGAACGAAATAGCGCATCCGCCGCAGATCGACGGCTCCGTTGCCCTCGTTCCACTGGATCGATTGTGCTTCCTGGGCTGATCGATAAAAGGTTCCTTTCCTAAACCTTAAGTTTTTGGACAGATTGTCGATAGAGGGATCTTGGAGCGCTCGCACCGCTCGCCACCCCATCCGAAGGAGATCCCATGAATCGCACCCGTAAACGCGTCCTCATCGCGGGGACCTGCGTAGTCGCCTTGGCTGTCGCCGCCGCCGCCTACGCGTACTTCACCAGCACCGGCTCGGGTACCGCCACTGCCAAAGTCGGAACCAGTTCTGCCGTCACTCTGAAAGGCACCGTCGCCGGCAACCTCTACCCCGGCGCTTCCTCCCAGGTCTCCTTCACGGTTGACAACCCCTCCGGCGGCGCCCAGCGCGTCGGCACCATCAGCCTCACCGGCATCACCGTCGACGCCGGCCACTCGACCTGCAGCGTCGTCATCACGGGCGGCAACCCGGACTTCACGATGGCTCCGGTCGCGGTCAACGCCACCTTCCCTGCCGGCAACGGCCAGGCGGTGACGCCGAAAGGCACGCTGACGATGAACGACACGGGCGTCAACCAGAACGCCTGCCAGGGCGCTGAACTGACGCTCGCCCTCTCGAGCAACTAGGCGACATCGCCGCGAGCCGATGTCTGGCGCTCCGAGCATCAGGTACCGACGGGCGGCCAGGGCGATCATCGCCCTGGCCGTTGCCGTCGCCTGCCTCGGTGGCGTTGCGTTCGCGGCCACCGGTCTCAACCAGGCAAAGCCCGCGGCCGAGAAGCCCGCTGCGGACCAGCCCCGCAACCCCGGCGAAGGGCCACCGCGGCCGAGCCTGATCGAAGTGCCCGCGGCCGTAGGTGTCGATCCAGACACCCAGTTCCGATTCCACGTCGCTCCGCAGCCCGACCGGTCCGAGGGGCAGGCATCAGGCGCTCCGGCGCGGCCGGGGACCAGATGGAGGCGGTTTGAATGCCGCATCGACGGTGACGAGTGGTCGTCCTGCTCCTCGCCGCATGTGTTGGTGGGCCTTGACACCGGTCTGCACTCGTTCGCGGTCAGGGCGCTCAACCGGCGCGATCAGTTCGGCAAGGCCGCGTACTACCGCTGGACGCAACTGGAGCCGATGGAGTTCACCATCGACCCCTTGTTCGGCGAGCTGCCGGAGCTGATGCCCGGAGATTCGGCGCAGCAGCTGCCGGTCCGGATCAGCAACCCCAACCCAGCGGCGATCGAAGTCACCAGCCTCACGGTCTCAGTTGTCCCAGACCGACCCGACTGCGCCGCCGATCCCAACTTCGCGGTCACCCCCGCATCGCTGACGCCGGAGGCGCCGCTGACGATCCCTGCGGGCGGGTCGGCCGCGCTGCCAACTGCGACCGCCGGCGCTCCGACCTTGGCCCTGCGCGAACTCCCGGTCGACCAAAACTCCTGCCAAGGAGCCTCCCTTCACCTCGTCTTCAGCGGTGAGGCACGAGGATGAAGCGGCCTCGCCTCAGCGGCTTCGCCGGCTGCCTGGTCGCGGTGGGGGCAGTCGCCCTGGCCGCCAGCGCCTTCGCCTACTTCTCGCCGACGATCACCGCCGCCACCCCAGCCGCGGGCGGCGCGGTCACCCTCACCTGGAGCGCGATGACGCCTCCCGGTGAAGGCACCGTCAGCTACTACGTCAAGCGCGATGGCGGCGCTCCGGCGGGCAACTGCCCCAGCCAGTCCTCGCCAAGCGGGGTGACGAACTGCGTCGACGGGGCCGTCCCAATCGGTGAACACACCTACGAAGTGACCGCCCTCTGGCGCACCTGGGAAACGACGAGCAGCGGCAAAACGGCGAAAATCACCGTCGGCGTAGTTTCCGCATTCACTGTCTCCGCCAGCCCGACGTCGATTACCGCCGGCGGCACCAGCAACCTGACGATCACCGCCAAGGACGAAAAAGGCAACACGGTCACCACCTACACCGGATCCCACAGCCTCGTCTTCTCTGGGGCGAGCGCCAGCCCCAGCGGAACCGTGCCCACCGTGGTCAACAGCGCCGGGACGGCGACCAACTTCGGGACGGCGACCGCGATCAGCTTCACCAACGGCGTCGCTACCGTCTCCTCGAGCAAAAACGGCGTCGTCAAGCTCTACGCGGTCGGGACCGCCAACGTCGTCGCCACCGAGGGCTCAATCACGACGCCGAGCCCGGCGGCAATCACCGTCACCGCTGCTGCGGCCTCGAAATTCGCTCTCACCGCAGCCTCGGCGACCCCAACCGTCGGCGTGGTCGACAACCTGACGACGACCGCCCAAGACACCTACGGCAACACCGCCACCTCTTACACCGGCGCCCACAGCCTCGTCTTCTCCGGGGCGAGCGCCAGCCCCAGCGGCACCAACCCGACCGTCAGCGACTCCAGCGGTGTCGACGTCGCCTTCGGCGGCGCAACCACGGTCAACTTCACTGCCGGAGTCGCTAAAGCAAGCGAGGGCGCGGGCGGCGGAATGAAGCTCTACAAGACCGGCTCGACCGCCGTCAAAGCGACCGAGGGGACTCTCCTGACGCCGACGGCGGTCACGGTAACGGTCGGGGCGGGCACCGCGACGAAGCTCGTGCTCAGCTCGTCGACGGCGACGCCGGTGGCGGCCACCGGCTTCAACCTGACGACGACCGCGCAGGACGCCTACGGCAACACGGCAACCGGCTACACCGGCGCCAAGAACATCACCTTCGCCGGAGCCACGGCCAGCCCCAGCGGCGCCCTGCCGACCGTCGTCAATAGCGCCGGCACCGCGGTCAACTTCGGTACTGCCACCGCGCTTAGCTTCACCTCCGGCGTCGCCACCCCGGCCTCGTCGAAAAACGGCTTCACGAAACTGAACAAGGTGGAGACGGCGTCACTCACCGCTAGCGACGGCACCATCTCTACCTCGGCATCCCTTCCCCTCACCGTCTCCGTCGGCGCCGCCAACCGACTCGCCTTCAGCGGCCTCACCGCAAGCGCTGGCGTTGTCGGCACCCCCTGCTTCTTCACCTGCGCAATCACCACCCTCGGCAACTCCGGCACGGTCAAAGCCAAACTCGCCGTCACCGACAGCGTCGGCAACCAGATCTCCAACTCGGCCAGGACCATCACCGTCACCGCCACCGCCGGCAGCACCGTCACCGGCTCCCCCTTGACGACCCCCGAATCAGGCCCCGCCGTCACCGGCACTGAATTCACCTACACCGCCCCGGCGTCGGGCTCCTTCACCCACACGATCACCGCCGCCTCAACCGGCCTCACCAGCGCTACCGCGACGGCCAGCAAATAGACACGATTGCCGGGCGCGCCTACCGTTCCGACCGGGTCACGATCCGGAAGGCCGGTAGCGGATGTGGGTGGCGAGCGGAGAGTGGAGGGTCTCGACCGGCTCGAACTCGAAGGACTCGACCCCGTCGAAGAGCCGCTCCCCGGATCCGAGCAGGACAGGGGCGACGTCGAGCGTGAGCTCATCAATTACTCCGGCGGCGAGCGCCTGGCGCACGGTCGAGGCGCCGCCGGCGATGTCGACCCCATCCTCACCGGCCGCCTCGAGCGCCTGCGCATAGGCGGCGTCGAAGCCCTCGGTGACGAAGTGGAAGCTGGTGCCGCCCTCCATCTCGACCGGCTCCCGGGCATGGTGGGTAAGCACGAAGACCGGCGCCTGGTAGGGCGGCTCAGGACCCCACCAGCCATCCCAATCCTCATCCCACTCGCCACGAATCGGCCCGAACATATTCCGGCCCATCACATAGGCCCCCCGCGGCCGCATCAGCCAACCTTCCGCTGTCGCATCGGCCTCGTTAGCCCGCTCGTCGCCGAGGTGCCAAGTGTGGACCTCCTTGCCGCCCTTCCCCAGCGGGTTGTCCCGACTCTGGTCCGGCCCGGCGACGAAGCCATCGAGCGAGATCGACATGTGGCAGGTGGTGTCCGGCATCGACAGCCTCCAGATAATCGTGGTTGCGGGCGTCGGCACGGTACCGCAGAGGTCCAGCGCCCCCGGCTGGATTCGAACCAGCGACCGTCGGATTAGAAGTTCAGCCGGAAGGCGTCCGAGGGAGCGAATCTGCTCCGAGGAGCTCGATCCTGTCCAAGGAGTTCGGCTGAGTTCGCTGGAGTTGGGGACCAATTTCGGGACCAAGTTTTTAGCGGATGATTTGAACTTCGGCCGGATGCCTGGCTCAACCCGTTTCGGTCACAACGTCGCCGCCGCAACGGCCACAACCGTGGCGGCAACCCCCGCCAGCGCCGAAGGAGGCGAGGGTCGGAGGCCCCCCTGAGCCGGTCGCGCACCCCGCCAACCTATTCCCCTGCTTTCGCGGCCGTTGGTCCGGCTGGACCAGCTGGGATACGCCGCCTCGACTCCTCCCCACCGAACGCGACCCGGGTGCGTCCACCCGGGTCGCGTCCGCAGCTATCTCACGAACTGCTTGACCTGGCTGTACACCCAGCTGTCCTCGTGCAGCAGAGAATGGCTATCAGGACAAGAGGCAAGCGGAGGGTTCCAGGCTAGGTTCGCCACAGCACCATTCAAAATTACACTGTCATCGGGATTGATGATCGGATCACATTCCGATCTGACCGTCAAATAACGCACCGAGCCGGGAGTCTCGTCTCCTGAGTTCAGAGCAATCAGAAAGGAGGACATCGGGTCATTTTTCATCTCACCACACGAGATTGGGTAGGTGCACCAGATTGCTCCCCCCATTGCCGTGCCATGATTAGGACCGCCAAGAGATACAAAGTCCTCTACCTTTGAGCCACCGCCAAGGTTCTTGATGTAGTACCTGCTAGAAAGCCCTCCCATCGAGTGGGTGATAATGTCTACCTTTGAAGCACCGGTCCAAAGAATCAGTTGGTTTACACGATTCGCCACGTCTTGGGCAATAGTCACATTCGACAACGAACTGTCGTAAGCGAAGTTGTACAGATGGGAGTACGGCCACCCATCGGTGTGGAACTTCTCCAACATAGGCCCGAACGTGGTTGCATCGCCCTTCCACCCATGCACGAACAGGATGGGGTCGTAACCAGGCGCAGTCGCAAAATTAAGCCACGTGCCTTCTGACGTCCCCATGGAATTGGTTGCCTTGAGATTGAAGGTGTAAAGCTTTCCCGCCTGTAGGCCAGTAACTTCTTTCGATACTGGGCCGCTGATCGTTCCGGCGGACCCGTTTACTTTCGTATAGGTTCCTGATGCCGCTAGGCCGTATTCGAACGTATAGCTAGTGCTACATCCGTTTGGGTTGATTTTGCCATTGAGTTTCGCCGAGCTCATGGTGATCGCGGACGCCGCTTCGGTCGTAACCGTTGGCTTGGTGCACGCAGCCGGGGTCGTGAAAGAACCACTTCCTCCGGTAACTTCACCACCGGAATTCCACGCAGACAACCGGTAGTGATAACTCGTGCTTGGCTGCACTATGGCCGAGGAGGTAGACACAGGAGCCGAGGAGGTTCCGCTTCCGGCGGAGCTGATTATTTCGTCGGGGTAACCTTCGGAGCTCCGCCCGTATTCGAACGCGTAG
>VAYN01000005.1:258911-277150 GCA_005885405.1 Actinomycetota bacterium
CTCCTGCACGAACGTAACAACATGATCTCTCCCATCAACTTGCTTTATCGATCCGATCCCACCTCCTGTTTCTATGGATATCCCACCCCCAAAGGTCCGACGGTCGGTGCGTCCTTAAATGCTTCTTCATCCAGCGCTTCGATGTGCTTTGTCAAGGAGATTTCGACTTCTTCTCTGAGGGAGACTGAGGCGGCTTCGCTCACATCTCCACTCCCTTTGTCACCGCTCGCCCCAACCAAGAACGAGGGGGTAGAACTCATCTCCATCTTGCTGGCGACATAGAGGTCGTGTGCAACCCGCCTGGAGAACGTTGCGTCCTCGCGATCATGTTGCCAGCGCGTCCGGTCTAGACCAGGAACCTGAGATGCAATGTCGGCCACAAATCCATCGGTTGCGTAGTCGGTGAACTTGTCTCCCTGCTGCTGCACGAACGTCAGGGCGAAATTCCACATCTTGTCCTGGCGGCCAGCAGCTAGCGCCGCAATTTCTTGTCTGTAAAAATTCTTTTCGTTGTAGGTGTCGGTCTCCAGCGGCCGGTAAACCAGCTTCACATCGCCAGTGCGCACCCACGTATCCAAGATGGAAGGCAGGTACGACTCGACGAAGAGTCGCACCGTGGGACACTTGAGATCGGCCAGGACCCAGACGGTCACCGGCGCCTCGGGGGACCCAAGGGTGGGGCCCTGCTGGGGGATGCCAGCCAGAAGCTTGGAGACGCTCTGCTGGATCTCCTTTTTGTCGACAGCGCCGCTGTTGCCACCGAAGCCCACGACCCCAACGGTGCCGAGGATTGCAGCGATGGCAAGCACTGGTAGAACGGCCACCGCACGAGGTGAATGCCAGCGACGTGCATCGGCGGCGCCTTCACGCGCGATGCGCGCCTGCTGCCGCTTGGCCTTCCGCCTTGCGTCGTACGAGCGAGACATGGCTGCTCGTTCTCCCCTCACGACCGCGGCGGACTGGTGAGCGAGTCTCTCTGTCTAGGCTCCCGTCGCGGAGCTGGACCCAACCTAAATCGGCAGGAGGGGTTTAGTCAAGTTTCTTCGGGGTACTAAGTCTAGTTTTGCCTTATCCAATCTGGACAACAGCAGTAGTAGCGCCCCCGGCTGGATTCGAACCAGCGACCGTCGGATTAGAAGTCCGATGCTCTATCCAGCTGAGCTACGGGGGCGGGAGTCCAAGGTTAGGCGGTGATCGGGCGGCTCGCCTAGGATCCGGCGATGGCGAAAGTCGAGGTTGCGGGGCGGGAGTTTCATTACGAGCGGGCGGGCTCTGGGGAGCCGCTGCTGCTGATCCAGGGGATGAGCGGGACGCACGTGGCTTGGGGCGAGCCGTTCAGAGGGGCGTTGGAGGAGAGCTTCGACGTGATCGCCTTCGACAACCGCGGCATCGGGTTGTCGGCTCCGGTCGACGGGCCGTTCACGATCGTCGAGATGGCCGAAGACACCGCCGCTTTGATGGGCCAGCTCGGGCTCGAGAGCGCGCATGTGGTCGGCATCTCGATGGGCGGGATGATCGCCCAGGAGCTGGCGCTGGCCGAGCCGGGGCTGATGCACTCGCTGACGCTCGGCTGCACTTATTGCGGCGGGCCCGGCTCGCAGCTAATGCCGGAGGAGAACCTGCAGAAGCTCGTCGCCGGCATGTCTTCGGGCGATCGAGACAAGGCGATCCAGGCCGGCTACGAAGTCAACCTCTCCCCCGCCTTCCGCGCCGACGAGTCCACCTGGCCGCCCTTCCACGAGATGGCGACCTCGGTGCCGGCCGCAAAAGCGACGATCGAACTGCAGGCGGCGGCGATCTTCGGCCACGACACCAGCGGCCGGCTCGGCGAGATCGAGGTGCCGACGCTGATCATCCACGGCACCGTCGACGGAGTCCTTCCCTTCCCCAACGGCGAGCTGATCGCCTCGCTGATGCCCAGTGCCCGCTTCGAGGTGCTCGAGGACGTCGGCCACATGTTCTGGTGGGAGCAGCCGCAGCGCTCCGCCGAGTTGATCCGCGAGCACGCGCTCGCGGCCGGTCGCGCCTGAATCGAGATGTCAATTGAGCACCGTATAGGTGCTCGAATTGCCGTCTGGATTATTCGACCGCTTCTTCACCCGGAACGGTCGGCCGTTTTTCCGGCTTGCAGGCCTCCGGGTCGAGCTCCCCGTTGACCTTGAAGACGTAGTCGGGCTGCGGTGAGGCTTTGAAGTCCTTGACGACGAGCTTCACGGCCGGATCGTTCTTGACCCAGGCGAAGACGGGGAACTGGTACGGGTTCGGGACGCCGGAGTTGTAGGGGCCGGTGTCCTGCGTGTACTGGCTCAGGACCAGGTATTCGTAGCCGCCTTCGTTGATCAGGCTGCGCAGGCGCTGGCAGGTGACCGGCAGCCGATTGGCGCCGTGCGGTCCTTTGACGCCGATGAACTCGACGTGGTTGGAGGCGTCGTTGCCGTAGAAGCCGTACTGGCCGAAGATGATTTGGCTGGAGCCGATGATCCCGATCCTCTTGTCCTTCAGCTTCTGGGTGTAGACGTAGGCGTCCTTCGGCCCGCCTTCGCCGAGGAACGGGTCCGGGTTGACGTAGTGCTGGTCGGCGTACTGGACCTGCTGCGCCCGCCCGAGCACCACCGCCAGCAGCACCAGCGCCGCCGCTCCCGCCGCGACCGCGGCTCGGCTGAAAGTCCAGCGCGTCCGCCCCAGCGAAAGGGCCGCCGGCGCCCAGACCAGGCACAGCGTCAGGAAGACGGTGCCGACGATGTAGCTCGTGAACCAGCGCGGCGTCGTCAGCACCGTGATCGCGAAGACGCCGGTGAGGAAGAGCAGCGTCTGCCAGGCGCGCCGGTCGGGCGCCCGGATCGGCCGCGCCAGCGGCAGCATCGCCATCGCCAGAACCAGTCCGGGCACGAGGTAGCGCGTGTTGGTGAAGAACCCCGTCGGCGAGCCTTCCTGTCCGGCCGCGGTCAGCGGCGTGAAGACGTAGACGACCGCGGTCAGCAGCGAGGCGACGGCGATCACCCGGAGGATCTTGTTGCGGGATTTCCAGGCGATGTAGACGGCGGCGGTGACGGCCATGATCAGGATCAGCGGCCAGAGCGGGCCGAAGGCGTTGTCGAGCTCCGGGAAGAACCAGCGCCGGTAGATCGTCGGGTTGGTGATGTAGTCGATGACGGCGAAGCGGGGCCGCGGGTCAAGCGGCATCTGGTCGGGCTTCGGCAGGTTGAGCGGGCCGAATTTGGTGATCGGGATCGGGTTGCCGCCGGTCTTGATCGCCGCCCGCAGGTACCAGTAGCCGCCGACGATCAGCATTGGCAGCCCCATCACCCAGGCCGTGGTCCAGCGCCGGCCGCGGCCGCTGAAGAGGATGACGCCGAGCGTGATCGCAACCACCGGGACGAGGAAGGTCGTCTTCACCGAGGCGGCGAGGCCGGCGGCGATCCCAGCCATCACCAGCGGGCCTTTGTCGAGCAGCGGCGCGTCCCGCTCGGGAGCGTCCTGGACCGCTCCGCTGGTGGGCGCTCTTCGTTGGTGGCCGTTGATCAGGAAGGCGGCAAAGGCGAGCAGGAAGGCCAGCCCCATGATGTCGTTGATCACCCCCGCGTCGAGGACGATCGCCGCGGCGACCAGCGTTGCCGGCCCGACCTTGTAGGGCCGTCCCATGCACCAGGCCGCGAGCAGCCCGATTGGCAGCCAGATCAGGTTCTGCAGCGGCGCCAGCCAATCGCTCTTGAAGAGGACGATCGTGGCTGCGTTGACGAGCTCGGTGGAGGCCGGGTAGAACCAGGCGGCCAGCCGCAGCGGGTCGGTGTAGTGGAGGTGGACCGTCGAGTGTTCCTGGGCGATGAACGCCGAGAAGGGCATGTGGTACCAGGTGGTGTCGCCGCCAAACATCCCGAAGTCGAGGCTCGACTGAGCCGGGAAGGTCCACTCGGCCACCGTCCAAGAGGCGACGCCGAGGGCGATCATCAGCGCGATGTTCGCCACCTGCGGGGCCGCCACCTCGCGCCCGTGCCCGCCCGCTTTCGAGCGCCCAAGTGCTGCCGCGCCGAGGCCGACACCGATGCAGAGAACGACGATCCAGCCGAAGTAGAGGAGGCTGAGCGAGCCGAGGATCTCGAGGCAGACGACCAGCATCGCCACCGCCAGGGTGGCATCGGCCAGCCGCGCCAGCGCGCCGCTGAATTCCGGCACGATCCAGCGCCGCAACCAGTAGGCGCCGAGGGCGAGGGCGGCGATGATCCCGATCAGGGCAAGGCAGCCGGCGATGTAGGAGCCGAATGATGGTGCCACGAGGGCGGGGATGCTATTCGGCGTGCCCCCGGAGCACCGCGGCGGGGATGGTGCAGGCGACCCCGGTCCCTTTCAGACCGCAGTAGCCGTTCGGCACCTTGTGCAGGTACTGCTGGTGGTAGTCCTCGGCGTAGTAGAAGGGCCCGGCGGGCTCCACCTCGGTCGTCACCGCGTCCTTGCCGGCCGCCCGCAGCTGCTCGCCGTAAGCCTCGACCGCCATCTCCGCGGTTGCCTTCTGGGCGTCGTTCGTGAAGTAGATGCCGGAGCGGTACTGGGTGCCGACGTCGTTGCCCTGGCGCATCCCCTGGGTCGGGTCGTGCTCCTCAAAGAAGACCTTGAGCAGGTCGGCGTAGGAGATCTTCTCCGGGTCGAACGCGACGAGGACCGCCTCGGCGTGCCCGGTCTTCGCCGTGCAGACCTCCTCGTAAGTAGGGTTCGGCGTCGTCCCGTTCTGGTAGCCGACCGCCGTCGTGTAGACGCCGTCGAGCTCCCAGAACAGCCGCTCGGCTCCCCAGAAACAGCCGAGCGCGAAGTAGGCGACCTCGATCCCCTCGGGGAACGGCGGCTCCAGCGGCGTCCCCAGGACGGCGTGCGTCTTCGGCACGTCGAACGGGCGCTCGCTGCGCCCGGGGAGCGCGTCCTCGGGGGTGACCATCTCGGTCTTCCCCACGTGCATCATCGACATCAGCTTTCCAAGTCTGTCCATTGCGCCGTCCTTGTTTTGGCTTCCTATAGAGAAGGTAGCGTGCGCGCATGGGCTGCTTGGTCGTTCTGCTCGCGTTCATCTCGCCGCGGCTGGCGCTGTTCGCGATCTTCCTCTTCTCCGACCTGCTGAGCGACGCCTTCGACAGCTGGTTCGTGCCCTTCCTCGGCTTCTTCCTGCTGCCGTGGACGACCCTCGCCTACGCGGTGATGTGGGCGGCCAGCACGAACGAGGTGACCGGCTTCGAGTGGTTCATCGTCGCCCTCGCCTTCGTCTTCGACCTCGGCTCCTACGCGAACCGTGGCCGAATGCGCCGGGACTGAAGAGCGCCCGCGCCGTTACTGCGCGAGCGGGTAGGCAATCCGGATCGCCGTCTTCGCGAGGACGAGGAAGGGAATCTCGCTGACCGAGCCGTCCTGCAACGAGGTCACCTTGACGTTGGTGAGCGGCACGAACTCAAACTCGCCGCGATTGAGCGAGTCGGAGAAGCGGCTCTGGTAGCCGGCCGGCGGCAACGTCAGGTCGCCCTCGATCAGCTGGCGGTCGGTTTCGAACACCGCTCGCTCGACCCGACGCCGCTCACGCGTGTCCGCCGGATCCTCCACTTGGCTGCCGAATAGCTGCTCCATCACGTTCTCTCTCCTTGTCGACGCGCAGGAGGGAGAACTTGATCGCTGCAGCGCCTAAGGCGAGTGCTGCGCCGCCTTCTCCCGTGCTTCGGACTTCTCCTCCAGCGTCATCGCGCCAGGGTGGCCGTCGCCGGGCCAGGGCGAGAGGATCATCAGCAGCCGCGCGTCGGAGCGGGCGACAATCGTCCTCCGCTCCCCCGGATCGAACTCGAACAGGTGCCCGCCGCTGGCGCTGACGGAGCCCTCGCCGTTCTGGGTCGTGATCTCCACCTCGCCGTCGACCACGATCACCCGGGCCCGCTCGTGCACCTCGTGCTCCTGCATCTCCTCCCCCGCCGGCAGCGAGAGCACGATCGACCGCGCATCATCCGCCGAGGCAAGGATCCGCGGCTGGCGCGGCTCCACCTCAACCGTCTTCAGGTCCCAACTCTCCATCTGCAGCCCTCCTCAATGAATCGTTATGGGGCCGTCTACCCGACTGCCCTTCGTCTTCAACCGCAGAACGGACTAGAAACGTGGCAGGGCAAGGAGGTTGTCCGTCCACTCGCCATTAGCGAAGGTGCTGAGATATTTGGGTCTACCCGTGGGACGACGAACACCGACGTACGTGCGGTTGCCGTTACCGACGACGACTGCCTGGTTTGCCTTGCTCTCTTCAAGCCAGTCGACGATCGCCTGACGCGTGCTTTGCCCCGTGGCTCCCGTTTGGATATTGCGCCACTGAAGCGAGCCGATGTGCTCATGCCCCGTGCCGCCCTCCATTCTTATAGCGGTGATTTCAATCATCAGATGACTCTGTCGATTCCGGAACAGCTAGAACGGCTTGTGGCCTCATCGTAGAAGTCCCATCGGGTGCCTCGATGACCGCCCACAGCGGCGGGATCCTCAGCAGTCATCCAGCTCGCTCTTCCCTAGGCCCTCGGAAGCGGCGTTTCTGCCGTGATGAGCCGGGCTAGGCATCTGACTCGCTTTGGACGCAACATGTTCATAAGGCCTGGCCCACACCGGCCAATCGTCTATCTCGGCGGTCTTGCGCTGAATCTCTCCGGCCAGAGTGCCCTCTCGGCCTGTCTGTCGTTTTTCTGCCATCTCGATCTTCTCCTTTACCCCTTGCCGTCAGTTGGTGCTCTAAGACTTGGGCCGGGGTCTGCCTGAAGTCTGGTCAAAAGCGCCATGATCAAGTACTCGTGGACCCGATAGGCAGGGCGCGCTTGGCGCAGCTCAGACGCCTCGTTATCAGCAAATCTGGGCCTGGCGGTTCCGGGATCCCATGTCAGCAGCGTGCCGCTGTCCATCTTTCGGCGATTCCAGGTGAAAAGTTCCGCATAGCGGCTCGGCGCTACTCCGACAAACGGTTCAAAAGTAACCTTGGCGACGTCAGGAGCGCTCCGGGCTACGTCAAGTGCGTCGCTGTGCAGCATCGCGGCTTGGCTCTTCTCGTACGGGGCCAGAAAGACGCAGTTCCTGATGCCCGCGCCGACGATATGCCTCGCGCAGTTATGGCAAGGAAAAGTCGTCACGTACAACGACGCACCGGCCACCGCACGACCATTTCGGGCCGCGTCCAAGATCGCCGACATCTCTGCGTGCATTGCTCGTCCGAACTCCGTCAGATCTCCTAAACGAGTCGCCAAGATCACGGTCAGGAGCTCATCGGGGTCAACCTCCTCACTCAACCACTCCCTCTCGCCTCCCTTCAGAGCGTCCGCTATCTCCAGACCGATCTCGCGCTGCATCCGGTCATTGGTGTCTACAGCCCGCTCCTCCTCAGTCGAACCAAAACGGAACTCGCGCTGATCCGGAATTCCGGGTTCGTTGCTGCCTTCCCGGTAGACGCCACCCCCCGGCCTTGGCACCTCATTGGTTCCCAGCGCAATGATCTCGCCCTGCTCATTGACAAGCGCCGCGCCTACCTGCCGACCGGGCTCGGCCGACATCCGTGCAGCCCCATTCGCCTCGAATAAGGCAAACTCATCCTTGGTCGGGGCCTTAAACGGATTAGCGAGAAGGATTTCGAGCAGACGATCGAGCTGCGGTCGGAGGTTCGCCTCTCGACCGGCATCGACGAAAAGGTCCGCACGGTGGAAGGTATCTCGGACATTCTGCCCATAGGGCGGCTCCTCCGATTGATCTCGTCGCAGTAGCTCGGCTACCTGGAAATCCCAGTTTGCGGGGTCCGAAGATCGACGCGAGGTCGTAATCGCTTGATTGAGCCACTCAACCCTCTCATCATCAGGCGTGTAGGCAGCAATCAGGAAGAATCTCGAGCCATAGACATCGCGGAGCGTCTGAACCTCCTCCGGGGTCTTCAACTGGCGCAGCACCCAGGCCCGCCTCTCCAAAGGCACTCCGCCCGCCAGAAGCACATCTCGTTCCGCGGCGATCTTGGCAGCCGCCAGTAGCGCCAGCGCGTCAGGTCGACCCCAGTCTGACCGCAACCGGTTCCCTGCATCCATGTGGGTCGCGATATAGGAATCGAGCTTTGCGTTTTCATCGATAGGCTCGTCCCATTCCACCTCCCGCAGGAGGTCACTGAGACGGATCTCCTGCGCTTGATAGCCCATCTCCTCGAGTCCAAGGTGCAAGTCTCGGCTCACCCGCTCCATATCGGTTCCGAGAGCTCCCACCAGCCCGAAGACCAACTCCGTCTCAGCAATCTGATGCTCGAGGGCGTAGGCCTTAACTGCCTCATTTTCCCCTGCTCCGGACATGGCGCGAGACTACTTGCGCAAAAGGACGGGCAAATGCAGATAAGGAACGACGATCGGGGCGCCCGGATTCGAACCGGGGACCTCCGCCACCCAAAGGCGGCGCGCTACCAGGCTGCGCCACGCCCCGACTGAGGCAAGTGTAGGTTCTGGGGCGATGGCGGAGGTGCTCCCGTTCGCGGCTTTGCACTACGACCTCGGGAAGGTCGGCTCGCTCGATGCCGTCGCGGCGCCTCCCTATGACGTGATCGACGCCGCGCAGCGGCAGGCGCTACTGGAGCGCTCGCCGTACAACGCGGTCGCGATCGACCTGCCGAAACCGTTCGACCCCGCAGATCCCGACAGCAATCCGAGCGGCGATCCATACGCCGAGGCTGCCGCCCGGATCGAGAGCTGGCGCTCCGAGGGGGCGCTGGTCCAGGACGAGGCGCCTTCGATCTGGGCGATGACCCAGGACTACGTCGCTCCCGACGGCAACAGCTACAGCCGACACGGGCTGCTTGTACGGGTCCGGGTCGAGGACTACGAGACGGGCACCGTCCGCCCCCACGAGCGCACCCACCCCGGCCCCCTTCTCGACCGCCTCGAGCTGACCCGCGCCACGGGCTACAACCTCTCGCCGATCTTCTCGCTCTCGACCGAGGACGCCTGGCCGCTGGTCGAGCCGGCGCTCGCCGACGAGCCTTGGGGGGAGGCGACCGACGAAGACGGGACGGTGAATCGCCTCTGGAAGGTCGAGGACCCCGCCATTCACGCCGCCGTGACCGAGCGCCTGGCGGGCGCCCAGCTGCTCATCGCCGACGGCCACCACCGCTACGAGACCGCCCGCGCCTTCCGCGACGAGGTCGGCGGCGAGGGGCCGCACAACTACACCCTGATGTCGCTGACCGGCCTCGACGACCCCGGCCTTCTCGTCTTCCCCACCCACCGCCTCCTCTCGGGCTTCGCCGGCGACCCGGAGCGCCAGCAACGGCTCGGCAACGGCCTGCGCGAGCTGTTTGACGCGGAGGAGGTCCCGCGCGAGGAGATCGATCCGGCGGGCGAGGACGGCGTCGGCGTCTTCGGCCTCTACGACGCCTTCCACAAGAAGGCCTTCCGTCTGCGGCTGAAAGATCCCGCCGAGGTCGACCGCCGCCTCGAGGGGATGCCCGAGGCCTACCGCCGCCTCGACTCGGCGATCCTCGAGACGCTGGTCCTCAAGGGCCTGGCCGGGATGAGCGACCACGACATCGACGAGCGTCAGGGCCTCGAATACGCGAAGTCGGTCGACGCCGCCCTCGAAATGGTCGACGACGGCGACTACGACATCGCCTTCATCCAGCGCGGCGTCCCGGTCGAGCAGGTGAAGGACATCGCCAATACTGATTCGGTGATGCCGCCGAAGTCGACCTTCTTCTACCCCAAGGTGATGACCGGATTCGCCTTCAACCCGGTGCGCTGAACGTGGTCAAGATCTACACCAAGAAGGGCGACGATGGGACCACCTCGCTCTGGTACGGCGGCCGCGTCCCCAAGCACCACGGCCGCACCGACGCCTACGGCACCCTCGACGAGGCGTGCTCGCAGCTCGGCGTCGCGCGCGCCCTCTGCGGCCCCGAGCAGGCCGAGCTCGCCGCCGACATCCTCCGCCTCCAGAACGACATCTTCGTCGCCGGCGCCGAGCTGGCCACCGCGCCGGAAGCGGCCGGGCGGCTCGAAGACGGCGTCAGCCGTGCCACCGAGGAGATGGTCGCCGAGCTCGAGGCCCTGATCGACCGCTACATGGCCCGGGTCGAGCTGCCGCCGAAGTTCGTCATCCCCGGCGGCAACCAGCTCTCCGCCCAGCTCGACGTCGCCCGGACGACGATCCGCCGCGCCGAGCGTCGGATCTCCGAACTGAACGAGGCGGGAGAGATCGCCAGCGAGACCGTGATCCATTTCGTCAACCGCGCCTCCGACGCCGTCTACGCCCTGGCCCGCTTCGCCGACGTCGACGACCCCGCCCTGTTCGAGGGACGCGGCAAGGGCTGACGTGCGGATCGTCGCCCGCCGAGTCGACGGCTTCGCCCACGACGTCGAGCTCGACGGCAGCCAGAGCCTGCGCGTCGACGAGCCGGTCCACAAAGGTGGCACCGACACCGGCCCCCGCCCGACCGAGTTTCGCGATCACCGTCGAGATGTACGCCGAGCGCAAAGGCTGGGACGTCGGCGAGCTCGAGGTCGACGTCGAGATGGGCTATGAGGGGCCGGTGCCGAACAGCTTCGAGGTCGGGGTCAAGCTGCCGGCCCACCTCGACGAGGAGCAGCGCCGCCGCCTGCTGGTGATCGCGACCAAATGCCCCGTCCACAAGGTGCTCGCCGGCGAGGGGCACGTACGGGTCATCGAGCGACTGGAGGAGAGCTGATGGACCTCGGGCTGACGGGACGCTCCTGCGTCGTCACCGGCGCCAGCAGCGGCATCGGCCGCGAGACCGCGCTGCAGCTCTGCGGCGAGGGGGCGAAGGTGCTGCTGGTCGCGCGGGGCGAGGAGCGACTGAGGGCGGCGACCGAAGAGGCGATGCGGGCGGCGGAGCCGGCCGGCGGCGTGGCCGCGGCGCTGAAGCTCGACGTGACCGAGGAGGACGCCGGCCCCCGGATGGTGACCGCGTGCGACGACCTCTTCGGCGGCCTCGACGTCCTCGTCAACAACGCAGGGGCCGCCAAGTGGCGCGACCTCGACGACGTCCCCGACGAGGACTGGCGCGCCCAGTACGAGCTCAGCGTGATGGCGCCGCTGCGGGCGATGAAGGCTGCGATCCCGCCGATGGCCGAGCGCGGCTGGGGCCGCGTCGTCAACGTCTGCTCGACCGCCGGCAAGCGCCCCTCGGCGGCGATGGCCGAGTACTCGGTCGCCAAGGCAGCCGAGCTCTCCCTCTCCCGCCTCTTCGCCGACCGCTACGCGAGGACCGGCGTCCTCGTCAACGCCGTCGCCCCGGGCCCGGTCGAAGCGGAGATGTGGATGGAGCCTGGCGGCCTGCTCGACCAGTCGATGGAGATCTCCGGTGCCGCGAGCCGGGAGGAGGCCCTTTCTGAAGCAGGCTCGAAGCGCCCGATCGGCCGCCTCGCCCAGGCGTCGGAGATCGCCTCGGCGATTGTCTTCCTCTGCAGCGAGCGCGCCTCATACGTCGCCGGCTCCGCCTGGTCGGTCGACGGCGGCACCGTCCAGGTGATCATCTGATCGGTCGCGAGGTAGAGGCGGCGGTGCTCCTGCCCCTCTACGGCTGGCCGCAGGACCCCGGTCTCGTCTTCACCGAGCGCCGCGCCGACCTGCGCCGCCACGCCGGCGAGATCTCGTTCCCGGGCGGGCGCCGCGACGACACCGACGCCGACCTGCAGGCGACGGCACTGCGCGAGGCCGAAGAGGAGATCGGCCTCGACCCGGCGCAGGTGAAGATCGGCGAGGCGTTACCGCCGACGCGGACCTTCGTCACCAACTACGTCGTCCACCCCTTCGTCGGCTACGTCCCGCACCCGCAGGAGCTCGACCTGAAGCCGAACCCGACCGAGGTCGAGACCGTCCTCACCTTCTCGCTGGAGCTACTGCGCGAGGGCTACGAGATGCGCCGCCTGGTCCGCCGCGGCGTCCCCATCCACACCCCGACCTACGAGGTCGAAGGGCACTTGATCTGGGGAGCGACCGCGCGGATCCTCAGCGACTTCCTCGAGCGAGTCGGCTAGCTCTTCGACTTCTCAGGCTGCGGGACGATCCGGATGTACGGCTTCGGCGACTCCCAGCCCTCCGGCCAGAGCTCTTTCGCCTCGTCCTCTTTGACCGAGCCGGAGATGATCACGTCGTCGCCCTGCTGCCACTGCGCCGGCGTCGCGACTTTGTGGTTTTCGGTCAGCTGCAGCGAGTCGATCACCCGCAGCACCTCGTCGAAGTTGCGCCCGGTGGTCATCGGGTAGACGAGGATGAGTTTGATTTTCTTGTCGGGGCCGATGACGAAGACGTTGCGGACGGTCTGGTTGTCGGCCGGGGTGCGGTCGCCGGGGTCGCCGGAGACGTCGGCCGCCAGCATTCCGTAGGCCTTCGCGATCTCAAAGTCGTGGTCGCTGATGATCGGGTACTCGACCCGCGCGCCCTGCGTCTCCTCGATGTCGTTCGCCCACTCCTCGTGTTTGTCGAGCGGGTCGATCGAGAGCCCGGCGATCTTGACGCCGCGTTTCTCGAACTCCGGCTCGATCCGCGCCATGTAGCCGAGCTCGGTCGTGCAGACCGGAGTGAAGTCCTTTGGGTGGGAGAACAGCACGGCCCACGAGCCGTCGATCCAGTCGTGGAACTTGATCCGGCCCTGGGTCGTGTCGGCCTCGAAATCCGGTGCTACGTCGCCAAGCTGCAGAGCCATTCGTAACGCTCCTTTTCGCGTCTTCTTCTAATTACCTAAATCCTTATCGGAGTTTAGCTCTTTGCATTCATCGGCCCGCGAGGAGCCCCTTCACCTGATCAGCGAGACCATCTGCACCCGCGCTATAGGCGGGTTGAGACGGTTTCGGTGAGATCGCGACAGGGATTCTCCAGGTGCGGCTCGCCGCCTGGACCACCTCGGCCCCTGCCTCCGTTCCCTCGTAGACCACGCCCCGCACCGGCGTTTCGACCAGGTGTTCCATCAGCCGCTCCAGGCGCGGGCCGTGGATCGCGGCCAGCTCCTCCTCGCTGCCGCTGGCGTTCCCCAGCAGCAGCACGAGGACGGCGACGTCGTTGACCAGCTCAAGGATCGTCCCCGGCTGGTCCGGATCGGCGAGAGCATGCTCGATCCCGGCCCCTTCGATCGCCGCCAGGCCCTCCTCCCTGCGGCTGGTCCCGCGCACCGCCCAGCCTTCCGCCAGCAACCGCGCACCGAGCTCCCGGCCGCGGCAACCGCAGCCGATGATCAGCGCCCGCGCCACTGGTGTCCCGATTTGTCAGTCGTGTGCCGCATCTGGCGAGTGGATCGTCGGTCGTGGGAAGGACGCAGGGTGCAGCCTTTGCTGGAGGCAAAGGCAAACCCGAGGACGCAGCCACGGGCGACGAGACGCCGCCAGGGCGGTGCAGGACTGACAAATCGGGACACCTAGCTCGCCTCGAAGGGGCCGCGGCCGCGCAGTCGCATCCGCTCGTCCTCGGCGACGCTGGCGTGCAGCTCCTCCTCGGTCATCTCGGGAGCCCCGCGGCGGCGGCGCATCTCGTTCTGGGCTTCCATCATCTGCCGCACGTCGTCGATCTCGTTCTGCACTTCGACCTCGGGCGAGCGCGTCGGCACCCAGTCGACCAGGCCGGCCGAGCTTCCCGGGTAAAAGTGGCCGACGACCAGCAGCACGCCGACCATGAAAGCCAGGATTCCAAGCGTCCCCAGAATGAAGAGCACACGGGAAGGATACGGTTCGAACCCATGCCCGACGCCTACATAGTCGAGACCGCGCGCACCCCGATGGGGGCCTACCGTGGCGCCCTCTCCGGCGTCCGCCCCGACGACATGGCCGCGCACGTGATCGCCGCCACCGTCGAGCGCAGCCGCGTCGACCCCGAGCGCATCGTCGACGTCTACTTCGGCGCCGCCAACCAGTCCGGCGAGGACAACCGCGACGTTGCCCGGATGGCGGCGCTGTTGGCGGGGCTGCCGCAGAGCGTCCCCGGCGCCACCGTCAACCGCCTCTGCGCCTCCGGCCTCGAGGCACTAAACAGCGCCGCCCGGGCGATCAAGGTCGGCGAGGGAGACTTCTACCTCGCCGGCGGGGTCGAGTCGATGAGCCGCGCCCCCTGGGTGGTCGAGAAGCCCGAGCGCGGCCTCCCCCGCGGCCCGCAAACGATGCACGACACGACCCTCGGCTGGCGGATGATCAACCCGCGGATGGCGGGGCTCGGAGTCTCAACCGAAGCGATGGGCGAGACCGGCGAGAACGTCGCCGAACGCTTCGGCGTCAGCCGCGAGGATCAGGACGCCTTCGCCCTGCGCAGCCACCAGCGCGCGGTCGCCGCGACGGAGGCCGGGAAGTTCGCCGAGGAGATCGTCCCGATCGAGGCGCGGCGCGGCCGTGAGACGGTCCTGGTCGGGGCCGACGAGGGTCCGCGCCCGGATGCCTCGCTGGAGAAGCTCGCGCAGCTGCGTCCCGTCTTCCGCGAGGGCGGCACCGTCACCGCCGGCAACGCCTCGACCCTCAACGACGGCGCCGCCTGCCTCCTGGTCACCTCCGAGAAAGGCGCCGAAGAACTGGATGCGGAGCCGCTCGCCCGCGTCGTCGCCACCGGGGCCGCCGGCGTCGACCCCGCCTACATGGGGGTCGGCCCGGTCAAAGCCGTCCCCAACGCGCTCAAGAACGCCGGCCTGACGATCGAGCAGATCGACCTCGTCGAGCTGAACGAGGCCTTCGCCTCCCAGGTTCTCGCCAGTGCCCGCGAGCTGGGGATCGACGAGACCTGCCTCAACGTCAACGGCGGCGCCATCGCCCTCGGCCACCCGCTCGGGTGCTCCGGCGCCCGCCTCGCCGGCACCCTCGTCCGCGAGCTCCGCCGTCGCGGCGGCAAGTACGGGGTCGCCACCCTCTGCGTCGGCGTCGGCCAGGGTCTCGCAACCGTCTTCGAAGCCGTTTGAACGTTCGAAATGAATAGGCTGGGAACAGTGAAGCTGCTGACCCTGGCAACTGTCGCCCTAGCCCTGGCGCTGCCCGCCACCGCTGCGGCCGAACCGGTCGCTCATGGCTCGATCATCAACGGCCGCGGCGCCACCGTCGAAGAGTTCCCCTCGCTCGCCTACATCGAGGCCCACCAGGGCAAAGCCGGCTTCTCCTGCACCGGCACCGTGGTCTCGCCGCGGGTGATCCTCACCGCCGCCCACTGCATCGAGGACCTCGAGCGCGGCGGCTTCACGCCCGCCAGTCAATACGCGGTTGCCACCGGCACCACGACCCCTTCGAAAGCACTGCGCCAGAACGTCTTCCGGGTCGTCGAAACTCATGTCTACCCCGGCTTCGACCCCGGCGGCCTGCATGGCGACGCCGGCGTCCTCATCCTCGACCGGCCGACCGGCGCGCCCCCGATCGCGATGGCGGGGAGCGGCGACGCCGCCCTCTACGAAGGCGGTGCCCCGGTGCAACTGGCGGGCTGGGGCGTGACCCGGGCCAACGCCGAGGACGCTCCCGAAAGCCTGCGGGCGACCTCGATGGTCGTGCAGAAACCGACGCTCTGCAAGCAGAAGACGCGCAACGACCGGCCGAACTACTCGCCAGCCCTGCAGATGTGCACGCTCGACACGCCGACGAAGAAGAGCGGCGGCTGCTTCGGCGACAGCGGCGGCCCGGCGATCGGCGTCCGGCCCGATGGCGTCCCGCTCGAGCTCGGCGTGATCAGCACCGGCGGCGCCTTCTGCAGCACCAAGCTGCCCAACGTCCTCACCCGCGTCGACGTGATCTCTGGCTGGGTCTCGGAATGGATCGCCGCCACCGAAAGCGGCGGCCCGCGCCCGGTCCTCGACCCGAAGACGCCGTTCCCTCTGATGACGAAGCCGGTCGCCGAAGAGTTCGCCGTCCTCACCCTTCAGGATCACTTCGGATCCCGCTTCAGCGGCCACGTCTACGGCAACTGTCGCCGCGCCAGCCAAAGCCGCTTCCGCTGCGAAGTCGCCTGGCGCTCGGGCCGCAACATCTACGGCGGCACCGTCTCGCCGTTCTACCTCCGCCAGCAGGACGCGGTCACCTGGAAGAGCCACTTCCGGATCGAATGGGCGCCGCTGAAGTGCCTGCGCAGCAACGCCCCGAACTGCCCCATCCACGTCCGCCGCGGCTAGCGCCGGTGCTCAAGCGGTAGCCTCAGCCGCCGTGGCCCAGGGCATCGAAGAGCTGGCGAGCGTCGACGGGACAATCACCCCGACCGCGGAGGCGAAGGTCGGCCTTAAGGACGACGGCCTCTACCGCGGCGATGGCGCCTTCGAGGTGATCCGCCTCTACCAGGGAAAGCCATTCGCCCTCGTCGACCATCTCGATCGCCTCGAGCGCTCGGGCGCGGCGATCGAGCTCAGCTTCGACCGCGGCGCGCTGGAGCGGGAGATCGGGGCACTGCTGGCGCAGGCCGGCCCGGTCGAAGGCCAGATGCGGCTGATCGTCACCCGCGGCGGCCGCCGCATCGCCGCCACCGAGCCGATCCCACCCCATCCGGAGACCGTCAGCCTGCAGTCGGTCACCTACTGCCCAACGGTGATCCTCAACGGGGTCAAGTCCCTCTCCTATGCCGCCAATATGCAGGCGACCCGGATCGCCAAAGCCCAGGGCGCCGACGAGGCGGTCCTGGTCCGGCCTGACGGGAACGTGCTGGAGCCGCCAACCTCGTCGGTCTTTTGGGTCTCCCCCGAGGGCGAGCTGCGGACGCCGGCGCTCGACGACGGCGTGCTCGAGTCGATTACCCGCGACCGGATGATCAAGGCGCTCCAGGTCGAGGAGGGGACCTGGCACGTCAACGACCTGCGCGGCGCACAGGAGGCGTTCCTCGCCTCAACGACGCGGGAGATCCAGGCGGTGTCCTCGGTCGACGGCCGCGTCTTCCCCGCCGCCCCAGGTCCACGGACCCAGGAAGCGCAGGCGGCCTTCGCCGAGACCCTCGGCAAAGAGCTGCAGGAGCTATAGGGATGGACTTCACCTACAGCGACGAGCAGAAGCTGATCCGCGAGGCGGCGCGCGAATTCGCCGAGCGCGAGATCCTGCCGAACATCCGCGACAACGACCGCGAGGGCCGCTTCGACCGCGGCCTGGCCCGCAAGCTGGGCGAGATCGGCTTCCTCGGGGCGCCGGTCGCCGAAGAGTACGGCGGCCGCGGCCTCGACTACGTCAGCTACGGGCTGATCGCCGAGGAGATCGGCCGCGCCGACTCCTCCGCCCGCACCGTCGTCTCCGTCTGCACTTCACTGGTCGGGGGCCCGATCGAGAAGTGGGGAACCGAGGAGCAGAAACAGAAATGGCTGCCGCGGCTCTGCTCGGGCGAGGGCCTGGGCTGCTTCGGGCTGACCGAGCCCGACACCGGCTCCGACGCGGCGAACCTCCGCACCCGGGCCAAGAAGACCGAGAACGGCTGGTCGATCAGCGGCCAGAAGATGTGGATCAGCCTCGGCAACGTCTCCGATTTCGCCCTGATCTTCGCCCAGACCGATCCGGCGCTGAAGCACCGCGGCCTCGCCGCCTTCATCGTCCCCACCGACAGCGACGGTTTCACGACCCAGGAGATCCACGGCAAGCTCGGCCTGCGCTCCGCCGACACTGCCGAAATCTCCCTCGACGAGGTCGAGGTCGGCGACGACGCGATGCTGGGCGAGGTCGGCGACGGCTTCAAGGTGGCGATGAGCGCGCTGGAAAACGGCCGCTACAGCGTCGCCGCCGGCTGCGTCGGCATCTGCGAAGGCTGCGTCCAGAGTTCGATCGAGTACGCGAAGGAGCGCAAGCAGTTCGGCGTCCCCCTGGCCCGCTTCCAGCTCGTCCAGGAGATGATCGCCGAGATGATCGTCAAGCGCGACGCGGCGCGGATGCTGGTCTGGCGTGCAGGCCACCTCAAGGACGGCGGCAAGCCGAACACGACCGAGACCTCGATCGCCAAGCTCGGTCGAGTGCGCGAACCTAGCGATCCAGGTCCACGGCGGCTCCGGCTACGTCGACGACTATCCGGTCGAGCGCTACCTGCGCGACGCCCGCGTCACCACGCTCTACGAGGGCACCTCGCAGATCCAGAAGCTGATCATCGGCCGCGCCGCGACCGGGATCAACGCAATGCTCCCGCTGCAGGAGTCCTGACCTTGGCCCTGGTCGAGGTCTCTCTCGACGACTTCCACGTCGCCCTCGTGCGGCTGAACCGCCCCGAGGCCCGCAACGCGCTCTCACCGGAGATGCGCGAGGAGCTCGCGACGAGCCTCGAGCGCCTGGACGCCGACCCGGAGGTGCGCTGCATCGTCATCG
>VAYN01000006.1:0-6417 GCA_005885405.1 Actinomycetota bacterium
TCGAGATGATTCTGACGAAGCCGCGTCTCGACGCTGAACCCGACGCCGTTCTGCGGAACCTCGCCACGCTGTTGAAGCGCCGCCGCCGCGAGCTCTGCCTCGCTTGATCTAGGCTTCGACTCGTGGCACCGAAGACCGCCAAAGGGGACGAGGCCGCGGCCGTCGCCGCCGCGATCGCCCAGTTCGAGGCGGAGTTCGCCGCCGCCCCCCCGCCCGAGCGGCCGCAGGCGCCTGCCTGGCAGCGTGCCGCCCTGCTTGAGGGGGTCAGCGCCAAGGAGACCATCGAGGACCTACGAGGAGGATCCGCATGGCTGTCGTGAAAATCATCGAGCTCGTCGGTAGCTCGAAGACGTCCACCGATGACGCCGCCAAACAAGCGCTGCAGCAGGCGCAGGGGTCGCTGCGCAACATCCGCGCCGTCGACATCGTCTCCACCGGGATCCGCGGGGAGAACCTCGACGAGTACCGCGCCCACGTTCGCGTCGCCTTCCTGATCGAGGGGACGGAGGTCGACTGATGGCTGCCGCAGCGCAGAACGGGCCGCGCGAGGTAGGTCGCGAGGAGGCCCGCAAGCTGATCGATGAAGGCGCCCAGTTGATCGACGTCCGCGCCGACCACGAGTGGGAGGTCGGTCGAATCGCCGGAGCCACCCACGTGCCGCTGCCGGAAATTCCCCAGCGCCTCGGCGAGATCGACAAGGACCGCCCCGTCGTTCTCTACTGCCGCGGCGGCAACCGCTCCTCGATGGCGACCGAGGCGCTGACCGACGCTGGTTACGACGCGGTGAAGCTGAGCGAGGGAATCGTCGGCTGGAGCGGCGACGGCCTGCCGCTGGAGCCGGAGGGCGGCTACGTCGCCGATTCCGGCGAGGCCTCGGCGATCCTGCAGGCGCAGAAAAAACCCTCACACAGCTGACCCGAATCACTGCGCCGGTCTTCGAGAAGACCGGCGCGAGGGGTCGATTCGTGCCTAAACGACCGGTCAGGAAATTAAATACCTGAATCCCGACCGGGTTTGCTACCTTTCTGAACATGGAGGTAGCCGTCGCAGAGAACAAGGAGCAGCGGGGCAAGGGCCGGGTCGGGACCCTGACGAACCCGGAGACCTACGAGAACGTCCCCGGCCACGTCATCCCGATCATCGAGCACGAGTTCGACGACTTCGACAACGAAGCCGAGCAGTTCCTCTCCGGCCAGCTGGAAGAGAACCAGTTCATCGGCTTCCGCCTCAAACAGGGCGTCTACGGGCAGCGCCAGCCCGACGTCCAGATGATCAGGATCAAGCTTCCCTTCGGCGGTGTCACCCCTGAGCAGATGGACACCTTCGCCAGCGTCGTCGAGAAGTACGCGCCGCTGAACAAGGGCCACATCACGACCCGGCAGAACATCCAGATCCACCACGTGCCGCTGCGCGACACCGAGCTGCTGATCCGCGAGATCGCCGAAGCGGGCCTCTCCTCGCGCGAGGGCTGCGGCAACACCGTCCGCAATGTCACCGGCGACCCCTGGGCCGGCGTCGCCGCCGACGAGATCTTCGACCCGACCGCCTACGGCACCGCCTACGTTCGCTACTTCGTCCGCCACCCGACGACGCAGCTGATGCCGCGGAAGATCAAGACCGCCTTCGACGGCTCCGACTCCAACCGCTCGATCACCGAAATCCACGACATCGCCTTCCTCGCCCGCGAAAGGGATGGGGTCAAGGGATTCGAGGTTCAGGTCGGCGGTGGCACTTCGATCATGGCCCGTGTCGCCCCGACCCTCTACGAGTTCGTCGAGGCCGACAACGGCGACTACCTCAAGGTCGCCGAGGCCGTCTTCCGCATCTTCGACCGCCAGGACTGGCTGCGCGTCAACCGCGCCCGAGCCCGGATCAAGGTCCTCGTCGACAAGATCGGCATGGACGCGTTCCGCGAGCTCGTTGACGAGGAGCTGCAGGGCGACTGGGTGGAGGAGCGCGAATTCGGCCCCGAGCTGGTCGAGCGCCTCAGCTTCGCCGTCGACGAGGAGGCGAACGCCCCCGAGCCGCCGCTTGCTCCGTCCTCGCCCAACGGCGACCGCACCGAGTTCGAGCGCTTCCTCGCCGGCAACGTCCAGCCGCAGCGCCAGGAGGGCTTCTCGAGCGTCGAGGTCAAGGTCACCCGCGGCGACCTCACCCCGGAGCAGTTCCGCGGCCTCGCCCAGATCATGCGCGAGTACACCGGCGGCTCCGCCCGCAGCACGGTGCAGCAGAACTTCGTCCTCCGCTGGGTCCGTGACGAGGCGCTCTACGACGTCTGGGAGCGGCTCGAGGCCCTCGGCCTCGGCGAGGCCGGCGCCCGCGAGATCACCGACACGGTGAGCTGCCCCGGCACCGACAGTTGCAAACTCGGGATCACCTCCTCGATGGGCCTCAACCGGGCGATCAAGGAGCGGGTCACCTCGATGCAGATCAGCGACGAGCTGACCAAGCAGATCCACATCAAAATGAGCGGCTGCCCGAACGGCTGCAGCCAGCACCACATCGCCAACATCGGCTTCTACGGCGCCTCGCTGAAAGTCGGCGGCCGCGCGATGCCCGCCTACATCCCGCACATCGGCGGCAACTTCGAAGGCGGCCCGGTCGCCTTCGGCAAGCGGCTCAAATCGCGCCTGCCGGCCAAACGCGTCCCCGAGGCCGTCGAGCGTTGGATCCGCCTTTACGAGACCGAGCGCAACGAGGGCGAGGAGTTCAACCCGTTCGCCGAGCGCGTCGGCGCCGAGCCCTTCGAAGCCGCTGTCAAGGACCTGACCCTGCCCTCGGAGTTCAGCCTCGAGACGATGCAGGAGTTCATCGACTGGAACCGCTCCAGCCCCTATGAGGTCGTCCGCGGAGAGGGTGAGTGCGCGATCTGAATCGCGCTACCGCGATGAAGCCGCCTCCCGTAACGCTCTCCGGCACCGTGCCTACACCGGCAGACCTCGACCATGAGGAAATCGCCGCCAAGCTCGAGGACGTCAACGCCTCCGAAGCGCTGGAGTGGATGTTCGAGAACTTCGGCAGCGACCACTACATCGCCTGCTCGTTCCAGAAAACGAGCAGCGTCACGGCACACCTGGCGAGCACGGTAAACCCCGATGCGCGCTTCTTCTACCTCGACACCGACGTCCTCTTCGAGGAGACCTACGAGACCCGCGATCGCCTCGCCGCCGCCCTGGGAATCGAGTTCGACCGCTTCCACAACCTGACCCTTGAGGAGCAGGAGGCCGAGCACGGCCCCGAGCTCTGGAATCGCAATCCCGACGCCTGCTGCGGGATCCGCAAGGTCGAGCCGATGCGCCAAGCGCTTTCTTCCGTAGACTGCTGGGTCGCCGGCGTCCGCCGGGCAGATTCCAGCTCCCGAGCCAAAACCCCGAAGTTCGGCTGGGACAAGCGCTTCAACCTCTGGAAGCTGAACCCCCTCGCGGACTGGACCGAGCGCGACGTTTGGAACTACATCCGTGAGCACCACCTCCCGTACAACCCGCTTCACGATCGCGGCTACCCCTCGATCGGATGCACCCACTGCACCCAGCCGGTCGAACCGGGTGGGGATCTGCGCGCAGGCCGCTGGACGGGCCTGGCAAAGACCGAGTGCGGGATCAACTAGCGGCGACCGGCAAGCCGCCCCCTACGTCCTTTCGATTTAGACCCCTTTCCCCAACCCCTAACCAAGGTGAGATGAGCGAGACGATGGCTGAGTTGTCCCTGACCCTTTCCGAGCGCCACACGGCGGACTTCGAGATGATCGGCAACGGCGGTTTTGCGCCGCTGACCGGCTTCCAGGGCTCCGCTGACTGGGAGCGCGTCTGCAGCGAGATGCGGACCACCGACGGCGATTACTGGCCGATCCCGATCACGCTGGCGACCGACCTCGAGTGCGAGGTCGGCGATGTCGTCGAGCTCTCCTCCGACGAAGGCAAGAAGCTCGGCCGGATCACCGTCGAGGAGATCTGGGAGCGCGACGTCAAGCGCGAGGCCGAGCAGGTCTACGGCACCACCGACGAGGCCCACCCGGGCGTCGCCGCGATCTACGAGGAGGGCAACCGGATGATCGCCGGCCCGATCGAGGTCGACGCGCTGCCCGACCACGACGAGGCCTTCATGCGCCGCTACAAGACGCCGGCCGAGCACAAAGCCGACTTCGAGGCGCGGGGCTGGAAGAAGATTGTCGCCTTCCAGACCCGCAACCCGATCCACCGCGCCCACGAGTACCTGACCAAGGCCGCGCTGGAGACCTGCGACGGCCTCTTCATCCACCCGCTGATCGGCAAGACCAAGGCCGGTGACATCCCCGCCGAGGTGCGGATGCGCTGCTACGAGGTGCTGATGGAGAACTACTACCCGGACGACCGGGTCGTGCTCGGCGTCAAGCCGGCGAAGATGCACTACGCCGGCCCGCGCGAGGCCGTCCTCCACGCGATCGTCCGCCGCAACTACGGGGCGACGCACTTCATCGTCGGCCGCGACCACGCGGGCGCCGGTGACTACTACGGCACCTACGACGCGCAGAAGATCTTCGACAAGATCGACATCGAGGAGCTCGGGATCGAGCCACTGATGTTCGAGCACACCTTCTGGTGCAACGAGTGCGAGGGCCTGGCTTCGAACAAGACCTGCCCCCACGACCAAGACGCCCGCTTGTTCCTTTCCGGGACCAAGGTCCGCGAAATGCTCGGCAACGGCGAAAGGCCGCCGCACGAGTTCTCGCGGGACGAGGTCGCCGACATCCTGATCGACGCTTACAAGGAGGACTGACGACGCATGGCTGGTGAGAAGGGATTCACCCTCTGGTTCACCGGGCTCTCCGGAGCCGGCAAGACGACGATTTCCCGAGTGCTGGAGGGACACCTGCGCGAGCGCGGCTCGAAGCTGGAGATCCTCGACGGCGACATCGTCCGCGAAAACCTCTCGAAGGGGCTCGGCTTCTCGAAGGAGGACCGCGACACCAACATCCGCCGGATCGCCTTCGTCGCTGACCTGCTCAGCCGCAACGGCGTGCCGGTGATCACCGCGGCGATCTCCCCTTACGCGGAGATCCGAAACGAGGCCCGCGAACTGATGGGCGACCGCTTCGTCGAGGTCTATGTCGAGGCGTCGGTCGACACCTGTGCCGACCGCGACGTCAAGGGTCTCTACGCGAAAGCGTTCTCCGGCGAGATCAAAGAATTCACCGGCGTCTCCGACCCCTACGAGGCCCCGGAGAACCCGGAGTTCGTCTGCCACACCGAATGCGAGACTCCGGAGGAGTCGGCGGAGAAGCTGCTGGCCTACCTCGAAGAGCGCGGCTTCGTGCCGGCCAAGGAGGCCGCTGCGGCTTAACTGCTTCGGCTAGCGACTGAGCGTTGGGAGGGGGCGGGACTCCCTTCCCGGGGGCACCGGCCTGGCGGCCGTGCTGAAGTCCCCGGGAAGGGAGTCCCGCCCCCTCTTTTTGTCCATCACCGGGAACCGATCGGTAGGTTGGGCGAATCCTGGTAACCCGACTGAGAGGTTGAGATGGTTGGAGCGACTCGTTCGATGCTGGCTTTTCCGGTTGCGATGCGGTTCGCGGTCGGTGTAATCGCGGCTCTGGCCGCGGTGGCGGTCTTCAGCGCCAGCGCCGACGCTTCTCCTGGCGCCTACCGGGTGCTGCTGACCGAACCCTACGAAGAGGGCCCGCATGAGCTGGGCGCCCAGATCGCCGCGTTCCCGGACGTGGCGGCCATCGACTACGCGGATACCTCCGTTGCTACGCCGACGGCTTCGCAGCTTGGTTCCTATGACGTAGTGGTCAGCGTCGGCGACAGCAGTTATCTCGACCGAGAAGCGTGGGGGAACTCGCTCGCCGATTACGTCGATTCAGGTGGCGTCGTCGTACAAGCCGGCTACGACAGTTGGGAAGATGCGTTTCCCGAAGGACGCTTCGCCAGCGGCGGCTACGCGCCGTTCATCCCCGGCAACAACGGCAACAACTTGACCTCGCTCGGCGAATTCGATGCCTCCAGCCCGCTGATGCAGGGGATCACCACTCTCACCACCGAAGACAACACCGAACCCGAGCTTGCCCCTGGCGCGGTCTTGATCGCGAAGTGGGAGAACGGCCTCAACGCCATCGCGGTGAAGGGACGCGTCGTCACGACCACCGCTTGGATCGGCGACGATTACGGGCCCGGCATCTGGTCGGGGGATTACGGCCGTCTTGTGATCAATGCCGTCCGGACGCTCGGGCGCCAGCGGCTGAGCGTCACCAACGCAAATCCGGCTGGGGGCACCGTCACCGGAAGCGGCGGTATCTCCTGCGGCGCCACTTGCGTCGCCGACTTCAATGCCAAGACCCCGATCGCTCTCAATGCAACCGCCAATCCCGGCTTCGTCTTCGCCGGCTTCAGCGGCGCCTGCACCGGCACGGCCTGCGCGCTGACGATGGATTCCGCCAAGGCG
>VAYN01000006.1:6432-39101 GCA_005885405.1 Actinomycetota bacterium
CGGAATAAGAAAAAGGGCACGGCCGTCGTCTCCGTTTCGGTCGGTGTTCCAGGAACGGTCGTCCTCAGCGGCAAGAAGATCAAGCGGCGCACCCGCGCGGTTGCGGCGGGCACGTCCAAATTCACGGTCGCGGCCAAGGGCAAAGCCCGCGAGAAGCTGCTGAAGACCGGCAAGGTGAAAGTCAAGATGACGCTCGCGTTCGCCCCCACGGGAGGTACGCCGGCGACGGTGACCAAGACGATTCAGCTGAAGCGCAACATCAGCTGATCTAGGGCTCCAGGAGGGGCGGGCACTCCCGTCCCTCCTTCTATTTAGAGAGGCGTTCGAGGATTTCCACCTCTTCTTCCAGGTGCCTTTTCAGGCGCTGCTGGAAGTCCTTGTCCGCGAAACGCGAGGCAATGTAGTTCTCCACCGCTTGCCGGACGACCTCGGATACCGGAACGTCCTCAGTACGCGCGATGGCGGCCAGCTCGGTCGCCATCTGATCTGGAAGACGGATGCTTATTGCTTTGCTCGGCATGGCTGCGCCCTGATGGTAACAGCATATATGCCATAAAAACTTTGTCTTAGGGAAGACTGAAATTTCTCGTTTTGTAAGACAATAGGTTTAGGGTGGATCTGCTATAAAGAGTTCTGATGTCCTCGAAACTGAGCTTCAGCCGCTTTGTCTCGATCGTGGCCGAGGAGAGGGGCAAATCTGCCGAGGAGGTGGAACCGACGATCTCCAAGGCGGTGGCGGAAGAAGCCTTGACGGCACCCTTCGGAGGAGCCGACGAACTCGTTCTCTACTCGGACCCGGTCCTCGAGGCGGCTCTGTGCTGCGTTGAGGTGATTCGCCGCCGCCCCCTCCTCCACGACAACAAGCGGGTTGCTTACAAGTGCCTGCACGAAATGCTCGTCAGGCATCCCTGGGCGCATTTCGATGCCGATCCGAAGAGGGTCGCGCAGATGCTGGATGGGGTGGGGGACGAAACGAAGGATGAGGACGAGTTCGTCGACTGGGTCCGCGCGGAAGCGGGAATGGTCGCGTGGTTGCGCTACCAGCAGCGAGGCGGAGCTACGGCTTAGCCGGCACCTGCGGCTCGCCTAGGCCGAAGGTGTCGTAGGCGCCGAACTCGGCGAAGGTCTTATGAGTGGGGCCGTGGTAGTCGGAGCTGGCGGTGGGGACGAGTTCGAGCTCGTTGCAGAGGCGCAGGAGGTGCTCGGTCTGCTCCTTGGTGTGGCTTGGGTAGTAGACCTCGATGCCGTCGGGCTTCAAAGAGCGGACGAGGTCCTCGACCTGAGCCGGGTCCTTGACGTCCCAGTAGGGGTGGGCGACAACGGCGACGCCGCCGGCGTTGCGGATCGTCTCGACAGCCTCCTCGGCGGTCGGCCAGCGGCGGGGGACGAAGGCCTTGGCGCCGGGCACTAGGTACTCCTCGAAGAAGGGGCCCAGATCGCCGGTCGCACCGGCGGCCTTGGCGATGTGGGGCCGCCCGATCGAATCGGCGGCGCCAGCCTCGCGGATCGCGTCCTCGAGGGTCAGGTCGAATCCCTCGCGCCGCAGGTTCTGAACGATCTCCCCAGCCCGGTCCCGCCGCTCCTGCTGCGCCCTGTCGCAGGCCGGCGCCATCTTCTCCAAATCGATCCAGTACCCGCACACATGCAGGTCTTCGGCATACCGATGTACGCAGGACATCTCAATCGCGGGCACCAGCTCCACTCCAACCCGCTCCGCAGCCTCCAACGCCGCCGGAACCCCCGCAATCGCATCGTGATCCGTCAACGCAAGCGTCGTAACCCCGGCTTTCGCAGCTTCAGCAACCACCTCGGACGGCTCCAACTGCCCATCCGAGACCGTGGAATGGCTCTGCAGCTCAATAAGCATCGGCGCACCCTACTGCGGCCCGGGTAGGGGTCGTGTTTCCCCCTCTCCAAACACTCCCAAAAGCGAGCGAAGCGAGCGGGTTTGGAGAGGGGGAAACACGACCCCCTCACGCCCCCGCGCAAATAAATAGACTGCGCCGCCGTGTTCCAGAAGGTCCTTATAGCCAACCGCGGCGAGATCGCGATCCGGGTCGCCCGCACGCTGAAGGAGATGGGCATCGTCTCCGTAGCCGTCTACTCGGAGATCGACCGCGACGCCCCCCATGTACGCGAGGCCGACGAGGCCTTCCTGATCGGCCCGGCGGTCCCCTCCGAGAGCTACTTGAACATCCCGAAGATCATTGAGACCGCCAAGGAAGCGGGCGCTGAAGGGATCCATCCCGGCTACGGCTTCCTCGCCGAGAACGCCGATATGGCCCGCGCCTGCGACGAGGCCGGGATCACCTGGATCGGGCCGCCCCCGGAGGCAATCGAAGCGATGGGCTCGAAGACGCGGGCGCGCGAGATCATGGAGAAGGCCGGGGTGCCGATTGTCCCCGGCTCGACTGAGGTCGCCAAGGACGTGGACGATGCTCGCCGCCAGGCCGACGAAGCCGGCTACCCGGTCGCCTGCAAGGCCGCGGGCGGCGGTGGCGGCAAGGGCTTCCGCGTCGCGATGACCCCCGATGACCTCCAAGAGGCTTACGAGGGTTCTTCCAGGGAAGGCGAGAAGTTCTTCTCCGACCCGCGCGTCTACGTCGAGCGCTACCTCGAGGACCCGCGCCACGTCGAGGTCCAGGTGCTCGCCGACTCGCACGGCAACGTCATCCACCTCGGCGAGCGCGACTGCTCGCTGCAGCGTCGCCACCAGAAGGTGGTCGAGGAGGCGCCGGGCCCGCACGTCGACGAGGAGATGCGCGAGCGGATCGGCAAAATCGCCACCGACGCCGCCGCTGCCGTCGGTTACCGCGGCGCCGGCACGATCGAGGGGATGCAGGTCGGCGACGAGTACTTCTTCCTCGAGATGAACACCCGCGTCCAGGTCGAGCACTGCGTGACCGAGATGGTCACCGGCATCGACATCGTCCGCGAGCAGATCCACATCGCCGCCGGCGAGCCGCTCTCGATCGCCCAGGAGGACGTCGAGCTGAACGGCTGGTCGATCGAGTGCCGGATCAATGCCGAGGCCGCGCACAAGAACTTCGCCCCCGCGCCGGGGCCGATCGGCGACTCCTACCGCGAGCCCTCCGGGCCGGGCGTCCGCGTCGACTCCGGGGTCGAGGGCGGCTCCGAGGTGACGCCGATGTACGACCCGATGGTGGCCAAGCTCATCGTCTGGGACGTCGACCGCGAGAAAGCGACGCGGCGGATGTTGCGGGCGCTCTCCGAATACGACTCCGGCGGCCTCACCACCCTGATCCCCTTCCACGAAGCGATCCTGGCGACCGAGCAGTGGGCGCGGGGGGAGACCTGCCGCGACCTGATGGAGGACAAGGAGTGGCTGAAGACGACCGCTCCCGCGGACGCCGCCCCGCCGCAGCCCAGTGAGGACGGCGGCGAGATGCTGACCCGCGACTACAAGGTCGAGGTCGGCGGCAAGCTCTTCGACGTCAAGGTGATCGGTGAGGCACCCGCGGGCGGCGTCGCCGTGCCGGCGGCAGGCGGCGGCAAGAAGCCCCCGAAACGCGAGCGCAAGGGCGGCGCCGGCCCCAGCGCTTCCAGCGACGCTCTCCCCTCACCACTCCAGGGAACGATCCTCAAAGTCGCCGTCGAGCAGGGCGCCGAGGTCTCCGAGGGCGACCTGATTTGCGTCATCGAGGCGATGAAGATGGAGAACGAGATCACCGCCCACCGCTCCGGCAAGGTCGAGGAGCTGCCGATCTCCGAAGGCGCCGCGGTGGGCAGCGGCGACACCCTCGTCGTCATCAAGTAACGCTTCGGCTTCTCAGCCTTTGCGTTTGTGGTGCCGTTTTTCTTCCCGTTCCTTTTCTTTGCGCCGTTCTTCTTCGCGGCGCTCCTTGTCGACCTTGCGCTGTTGCTCGAGGGTGAGCGGGAATTTCGGCGCGACTTCCTGGCAGGTGCGGCCGACGCAGCCCTCTAGGCGGACCAGCTGGGCGTGGAGGAAGGCCCGGATGGGGGAGAGGTTGGCGACGCGGACGAGGTTGTTGAGCTCATAGGGGTCCTTGGTGATGTCGTAGAGCTCTTTCTCGCCGCTCGGCCACTCGATGTACTTGTAGGGGCCGAGGCGGATCCCGAGGTAGTCCTTCGGCGGCGCCACGATCGAGGCACCGGCCTTTGGCCCCTCGCCCGCGCTGCTGACGCGGGCGCGTTGGGCGGTCGGTTCGCCGTTGGCTTCGACGTCGGCGGTCTCGACGAAGGACTCGAAGCCAGCGAGCGCCCGTCGATGCTTTTGTCCGCTTCGGCCCCGGCCAGTTCGAGAATCGTCGGCGCGATGTCGATGTTGGCGGCCAGCTCCCCGGTCGCGGTGCCGGCTTTAATCCCCGGCCCGCGGATCAGTAGCGGCAGGTGCGTCGCCGGCTCGTAGGCGAGGAACTTGCCGCCGGTGAGGCGGTGCTCGCCGTAGAAGAAGCCGTTGTCGGAGGTGAAGATGATGTACGTGTTGCGCAGCCGGTGCATGCCACCGAGCGTGTCGACGAGCAGTTTCACGCCCTCGTCCACTGCGCGCAGGGACTCCAGAGCCTTCTGGTAGTAGACGCGGTAGGTGTGGATCTCGTTCAGCGAGAGGTAGGGCGCTTCGCGGATGAAGCGGGGCTTGTCGTTGACGTTGCCCTCGTTGAACCCTTCGGCGCGGCCGTGCGGGTAGGGCGCCCCGGCGAAGGTGTTGTAGTGGCGGGTTGCCGGCTCCGGCCCGGCGGGGCGGCGGAAATCGCCGTGAGGGGCGGTGTAGTCGAGCTGCAGGTAAAAGGGCTGTTCGGGCGAGGTCTGGGTCAGCTCCTGCCAGGCGAGCGTGTTGAAGAGGTCGGTCTCGTAGAAGCACGGTTTGCCGTTCAGCGGCGCGCTCGGGCAGCCGAAGTCGTCGCGTTCGCCGTACTCGCGCGTCTCCCAGCTACCGGGATCGCCGTAGGGGCCCTCGAGGGTGCCGTTGTTGTTGAGCGTGTAGCCGTAGAAGTAGTGGTTGGTGTCGGCGCGCAGGACGCTGTGCCAGGCGTTCCAGCCGGGCGGAACGTCTTTGCCTTCGTCGAACGGTTCGTCGCCGTAGCCGTTGAGGAACTTGCCGATGTGGATCGTCCGGTAGCCCGCGGCCTGCAGCCAGGTGGCGATGTTGTGGCTGTAGGCCTGACGCGCCTTGAAGCCGGTGAAACCCCCGTTCGGCGGCACGTTGCCCTTGACGTTGTTGTTGTGCGAGTAGCGGCCGGTGAGGAGGCTGGTCCGGGAAGGGCAGCAGAGGGGGTAGGGGACGTAGTAGCGGTTGAAGGTGACGCCGCGGTTGGCGATCAGGGCCTGCGTGTAGGGCATCGCCTGCACTTCGATGCCGCCGACGTTGAGGCTGGCGTAGAGCTGGTCGAGGGTCTCGTCGTCGGTCTGGATGACGACGAAGCTGGGCCGTTCGTCGGCCGAGCGGGCGACCTCGGTGCCGGAGGAGGCTGCGAAGGCGAGGATCGCCAGCAGCGCCGCCAGCGCTGCTGCGACGACGAGCCTGGCCCGGGTCAGGGCAGGGGAAGGACTGGAATGTGGAGCGAAGATCTGCATCGAATAGCTCGGGGCGGTGTCCCCCCGAAACCGGCGCCTCACGCCTGAGTTGCGGCCTGAAAGCTAGAAGACGCTGAAGACGCTCAGGAGGCGCCGAGCTTTTTCACTGCTTCGCGGAAATTTTTCACCGTCGCGCTGGGGGCTTTACGGCCTTCCAGTTTCTCGCCGTGGCGGTTGACCCAGATCACCGGCACGTTCATTTTCAGCACCGGGGCGATGTCGGTCGTGTAGTCGGAGCCGATGTGCAGCCAGCCTTTCTTGCCGCCGATCCGCCGCGCGCACTCTTTGAAGTGGACGGGGTCCGGCTTGTAGCTGCGCACCTGCTGGGCGGTGACGACGAGGTCGAGTTCGGTCCGCAGGTGGCGGCGGCTGATCCCCAGCAATTTGTCGTCGACGTTGGAGATGATCCCGATCTCGTACTTCTTACCGAGCCGGTCCATCGCCGCGTTGGACTCGCGGAAGGGCAGCCAGTAGGCGACGCTGTTGGGCAGGAACTGGGCCCGCGAAGGCTCCACCTCCCAGCCGATCTCACCGGCGACTTTGACGATCGTGCGGCGCAGAACCTCGGCATAGAGCTCATAAGAGCCGGCCATGATTTCCGCCTGCACTTCCATGAAGCGGGCGAGGAAGGGCTCCTCTTCGAAGCTGAAGCCGTCTTTGGCCGCCTCTTTCTTGCAGGCTTCGACGATGCCTTTCTCCCAGTCGATGAGGGTGCCGTAGCAGTCGGTGGTCACCCATTTGATGTTTTTCAGACTTGGAAGAGGCATGAGAGAGCGCGGCATTATGGCATTCGGATAGTCTGCCGCGCGCTCCCCCCGGAGCAACCCTCTCTTTATGGACCTCCTCGAGTACCAGGGCAAGCAGCTGTTCGCCAAGCACGGCATCCCCGTGCCGAGTGGCGAAGTCGCCGACACTGTCGACGCGGCCGTCACCGCCGCGGAGAAGATCGGCTACCCCTGCGCGATCAAGGCCCAGGTCCTGATCGGCGGCCGCGGCAAGGCCGGCGGAATCAAAATCGCCCAGAACGCCGAGGAGGCGCGCGAGCACGCCGACGCGATCCTCGGGATGGACATCGTCGGCCCCCACGGCGAGGGCCCCTTCCGCGTCGATCAGGTCTGGATCGAGGGCGGCTCGGACATCGCCGAGGAGTACTACGCCTCGGTCATCCTCGACCGCGGCGAGAAGAAGCTGCTGGCGATGGTCTCCGCCAAAGGCGGGATGGACATCGAGGCGGTCGCCGCCGAGGACCCCGACGCGCTGGTCAAACGGCACATTGACCCGACCGTGCCCTTCGATGCCGCCGCGGCGCGCTCGATCGTTGCCGACGCCGGCCTCGCCGAGGACGCGCTCGACGAGGCCGCGGATGCGTTGGTCAAGCTCGAGGAGGTGGCGCGCGAGGAGGACGCGACCCTGATCGAGGTCAACCCGCTGATCGTCACCGCCGACCGCGACGTCGTCGCCCTCGACTCGAAGGTGACGATTGACGGCAACTCGCTCTTCCGCCACCAGGACCTGGCCGAGATCGCCGACACCGTCGACGATCCGCAGGAGCAGATGGCGAAGGAAAAGGGCCTCACCTACGTCAAACTGGACGGCAACGTCGGCATCCTCGCCAACGGCGCCGGCCTCTGCATGTCGACGCTCGACGTCGTCGCCCAGGCCGGTGGCGCCCCCGCCAACTTCCTCGATGCCGGCGGCGGCTCCAAAGCCGAGGCGATCGTCAACGCGCTCGAAGTCATCAAGTCCGACGCCAAGGTGACGGCGATCCTCTTCAACATCTTCGGCGGCATCACCCGCTGCGACGAGATCGCCAACGGGATCGTCACCGCCTCCCAGCAGATCGACCTCGGCGTGCCGCTGGTCGTCCGCCTCGACGGGACCAACTCCGAGGAGGGGCTGAAGATCCTCGCCGAGGCGAACCTGCCGAACCTGCACCAGGAGAAGACGATGCTGGACGCCGCCCGTCGTGTCGTCGAGCTCGCCGGGAGCTCCTCATGAGCATCATCGTCGGCGAGAACACGAAGCTCGCGGTCTCCGGCCTGACCGGGCGCGAGGGCTCCTTTCACGGCCTCCGCAACAAGGCCTACGGGACCGACCTCGTCGCCGGCGTGACGCCCGGCAAGGGCGGCCAGGACGTCGAGGGCGTGCCGGTCTTCGACACGATCGCCGAGGCCGTCACCGAGGCCGGCGCCAACACCTCGATGATCTTCGTCCCCGCCCGCTTCGCCGCCGCGGCGATAAACGAGGCGATCGACTCCGGGGTCGAGACGGTGATCGCGATCACCGAGGGAATCCCAGTCCTCGACATGCTCTCCACCTACTGGAAGGCGAAGGAGGCGGGCGTGCGGCTGATCGGGCCGAACTGCCCCGGCGTGCTTTCGCCCGGCAAGGCCAACGTCGGCATCATCCCGGCCCAGTTCTTCGACCCGGGGCCGATCGGCGTCGTCTCCAAGAGCGGCACCCTGACCTACCAGATCGGCAACGAGCTGAAGCAGGCCGGGACCGGCAACTCCTCGATCGTCGGCATCGGCGGCGACCCGATCGTCGGCTCGGACTTCATCGACATCCTCACCATGTACGAGGCCGACCCCGAGACCGAGCTGATCGTGATGGTCGGCGAGATCGGCGGCGACGCCGAGGAGCGGGCGGCGGAGTTCATCGCCGCCGAGGTCTCGAAGCCGGTCGTCGCCTACATCGCCGGCTTCACCGCGCCCCCCGGCAAGCAGATGGGCCACGCCGGCGCGATCATCTCCGGCTCCTCGGGGACCGCGCAGGCGAAGAAAGACGCGCTCGAAGCGAAGGGCGTGCGGGTCGGCGAAAGCCCGACCGAGACGGCCGCGATCGCGGCCGAGATGCTGCGCTCGCTCTAGCTAGCCGTCGGCAGGTCTCAGCCGCAGGTCGCGGAGGATCGCCATCACTCCGGCAGCGGAGTTATACGGTCCCTTCTCGTAATCGCCGAGGCACTTCACGCAGGCGGGCCGGAGGTTGACGGCAACAACCACTCCGCCGAGCTCGGCGACGGCGAAGTGCCGCGTCGGGGCGGTCTTCGGACAGGTCTTGTAGTTGCGGTCGTAAGCCGCGTAGACGGTGGCGTTGCCCTCGTCGAGGGAGACCTTTTTCTTTTGCGTGCAGCGCCAGTCGATCATCTGGCTGCCGCGGCGGCTACCCGCGAACTTGTTCCACCCAGAGGCGGTCCAGGTTGCCAGCCGCACGCCGTGGGAGTAGTAGACGCCGAGCTTCTGGCCGGGAAACCCCTCGACGAAACCGCCGATCGCAGCGCCGCCGGTGAGGTGCAGCGGTGGTAGCGAGCCGCCCGGCCGCAGTACCCGTCCCAGCCAGTAGACCGGGACCCCGATCGCCGGGTCGGCGAAGCCGGCTTCGCGGTCGTAGCGTTCGGCGCGAAGGTACGGAGCCGGCTGTTCGATCCGCCCCTGCTGCTTTCGCGCCAGCTCGATCGCTTCGCGGTCGTTGGTCGCATCGTCCCCGCCCTGAACGAAGACGGCGGCGAGGACCCTGCCGGAGCGCCAGGCGACGAGGGTGGAGGGGGAGCCCTCCTCGAGGAAGACGGGAAAGTCGGGGACGTGGAAGAGGCGGGTTTCGTCGCCGATCGTCTCCGGCGCCGGAACCTCCGCGGGGATCTCGTCGCTGAACAGGTGGCTGAGCAGCAGCGGCGAGACCGCCAAGCCCGCCATCGCGACGGTCGGGCTGGCCGTGGCCACAGCTCCGCTGCCGATGAACTGACCGGCGGGGCTCTCCCCGACTGAGAAGAAGCGCACATATGAGGTGAAGCAGCCGCCGATCGGGTGCTCGTTGAGAAAGGCCTTCAGCTTCCGCTGCTGATCTGCCGGCTTGACCTGCGCGCAGAGGATCTTCGGCGGCTCGTAGTCGCTGCCCTCATTGGGGAGGATGAAGAACGAATAGCCGGGTTCGAGATCGTGCAGGCGCAGCAGCCGCTGTACCGCCGGTTGTTTCCACTTCGGGTTGGCGTTCTCGGCCGTTGCATCGCCCTCGCGGACGACCAGGACCGCGACCACCGCGGCGATCGTCATCAGCAACAACGCCAAGGCCAGCGGCCCTCTTCTGCGAAGTGCCTGCCCCATCGCAAAAACCTATCCCCGGCAGGCGCCGCCCCCTAACCCGCCGTTGCTAGGGTCGGGGACCGATGGCAGGCGACACGATCTCATTCGCGCGCGGCGCCCCCAGCGCCGACATCCTCCCCCACGAGCAGGTGCGGGAGGCGGCTTCGCGGGCGCTCGCCTCCGACTGGGAAACCGCCCTCTCCTACGGGGTCGGGATCGGCCATCCCGGCCTCTGCCAGTGGGTGGCAGAGCGGCACGGGGACCTGGACCCGGCGCAGGTGATGATCACTAACGGCTCACTTGAGGCCGGGGCGATGTTGTTCCAGTACCTGCTCGGCCCCGCACCCTGTTGCTGCTGCAGCAGCTCGGCGTCGAGCTGGTGCCGGTGCGGCTGGAGGCCGATGGGCTCGACGTGGCGCAGCTGGAAGCAGCGCTCGAGGGGGGACCGATCAGGCTCGCCCACGTCATCGCCAACGCCCATAACCCGGCTGGCTGCACGCTCTCGGTCGAGAAGCGCCGGCGCCTCGTCGAGCTCGCCGCCGAGCACGACTTCTGGATCTTCGAGGATGACCCCTACCGCGAGCTGCCCTTCGAGGGCGAGCCGCTGGAGACGATGCTCTCGATGGACGAGGGCAGCAAAGTCGTTCACGCCTCCTCCTTCTCGAAGACGGTCAGCCCGGGCGTCCGCGTCGGTTACCTCGCTGGCCCCACTGACGAGATCAAGAAGCTGGCAAAAAAGGCAAACGAGACCTACATCTCGCCGAACATGCTGGCCGAGTCGATCGTGCTCGAGCTCTGCCGCAGCGGCGAGCTCGACCGCAACATCGAGTTCGTCAAGGGCGAGCTGAAAGCGCGCTGCGAGGCTCTGGTCGAGGCGCTGCGCGAGCAGATCCCCGAGGCCGAGTTTGTCGTCCCCGATGGCGGCTACTTCCTCTGGCTTGACCTCGCCGAGGGCACCGACAGCGCCGCTCTCCTGGCCGAGGCGAAAGCGGACGGCGTCTCCTTCGTCGCCGGCCCCGATTTCATGATCGAGGGTGGCGAGAACAGCCTTCGCCTCTCCTTTGCGCCGGTCCCGGCGGACCGCGCCGCCGAGGGCGTCTCGCGGATCGCGAGCGCCCTCGACCGCCTGCGGTCCTAGCTCAATCCAACCGCCTCCGGGTCAGCCAATTCCGTATGTGCCGGAGTTAGTCCCTTCGACGGTCCAGGAGCCGAATATTTTGTAGGTGCCCAAAGAGCTGTTGTTGAATTCCATTTCTTTGATTTTCAGGGGTTCTTCTTTCAGCGTCAGGTGCAATTCGGTGATGGTTTTGTCGAGTTCAGTCACCGGACAGCCGGCGTTGAAGGTTCGCCGGACCCGCATGTTTGTGACCACCAGGTCGGTGGTTTTCACGTCGACGGTCCAGGGCAGTCCTTTCGCTTCCTTCGCGACTACCGAGCAGCCGGACATTTTCCCGAAAGCTTTGGCGCAGCTTTTGATTTCGTATTTGGTGATTTTCGCCGTGCTGCCGCCTTCGGTCGTCATCGTCGCCTTGACTTCGCAGTTCATCCCGCTCCATTCGCCGCTGACTTGCGTTTCGAAGTTTTCGCCGCCTGGCAGGCCCAGTTCGATGAATTTGGCCAGGTTGACGCCGTTGTGTTTCCACACTGCGGCCTGGGCCAGGACCGGGAAGGCCAGCACGAAGCAGGCGACAGCGGCGATCGCGATCGCCAGCCGTTTCTGGTTGTTCATGTCTCTCCCTTTCTAGTGCCGCTGTAGCGGCATTGACTGGAAGAGACCGACTATATTCAAGATTTCCTGAGTCGGAAGACGACTGGGAGGCGGAGCTTTTGGCTCCCTCCCGTCAACGGGCGCCAGGTGAGCGTGATCCCCACCCGCAGCTTGTGGCGGCGATCGAGGATCGCACGGCCTTTCGCGCTCGGGCGCAGGCGCAGCTTGACCACCCCTGCGCTCACCGGCTTCGCCGACACGGCCCGCGCTTTTCCGCTGGCGCTGGTTGCGATCAAGCGGCCTGCCTCGGGCACCTGGACAGGGAGGATGACGGTGCCGGCCCGCGGGTTCGCCTTCGCTTTCCGCGGGCGGATGCGCCGCAGTTGCGCCTGCGGAAAGGTGCCGTCAGGCGCGGAGAGAGCGACGGCGTCGACGCCGGCGCTGAGCACTTCCTCGGTCGCCGCGACGGCGATCCGCAGGCGGACCGTCTGCCCGGCAAAGGGCGCGAGGTTGCCGATCAGCTGGGTCGGCGCCATGCTGCGTGCCCCGCCGTTCTTGGTGTGGAAGAGCTGGAGGAGGACGTCGTTCGGGTCGACCGAGTCCGGCGGCGAGCCGGCCTTCATCACGTCGATCCGGAACTGCTGGTTCGGCTTCGATCCGAGCACTTCTTCGTCCACCGAGAGGGTGTCCGGCGCGGGGGTCGTCAGCGCCGAATAGGAGTCGTAGTAGGCGAGCAGGCTGAGCTTGTAGGCGGTTCCCGGCTCGAGCTGCAGATCCTGGTAGAGCAGCAGCGTCTCCGGGTTGACCTCGTCGGCGATCGCCGCGTAGGCGCCCTGCGGCGGCGGCTGGACCGAGACGGCGCCCCGCTCGTGCGGGATCGGCGGCTTGGTGCCTTTGTAGGCGTACCACTTGCCAGCGCCGGTCGCTTGCCGCACCTCCCAGCCGCTGAAGTTGCCCGACTCGAACCCCCCGTTGACGATCTCCGCGGCGCCCGCGCCCGCTGGCGTCAGCGCCGCCAGCCCCAGGACGAAGAGCAGTAGCCATCTAGCCAATGACCTCGAACCTCCTTCGCACCGGCGTGCGGTCGACGTTGCCGGCTGGGTCGATTGCCCGCACTCGGAAGAGGTGCTTGCCCGGCTTCTGGATCCGGTATCGCTGCGGCGACGCGCATGGCTTGAACTTGGCGCGGTCGAGGCTGCACTGGAAGCTGGAGCCGGGCTCGCTTGAAGTGAACGAGAAGGTGGCGGCCCGGCCCGCTCGGACCTTCCGCGGCTGCTTCAGCATCCTCGTCCGCGGCGGCTTGCGGTCGCTAGCCGTGCCACTGCCATCCTGTCCCTGCTGGGCAGCCTCCGCCAAGGGGACGGCGGTGATCTCCAGCTCTGAAGTTCCATTTTCGAGGGTCTGGGTTGCGGCGATCGCCGTCCCCGCCGGCAGCGGCGCCGGGAAGGTGAGACTCCAGTTGCCTGCATCGTCGGCCGATGCCTCGCCGAGGAAGGACTGGATCTCCCCCGCCGCTGGGCCGCCCTTGCGGAACACCCTTACCGTTGCTCCCGGTTCCGCGAATCCGGCTGCGCTGCTCTCGGAGACGAGCGCGATCGGGGGCGCCAGGATCCCCCCATTGGGGTCGCCGGGATCGAGGTCCGACGGATCTGGATCAGAGGCAACGAGGTTGATGAAGAGCCCGCCGTTACCGGACCCACGGTTGCGGGCGACTTCAGTCCGGCTTGCTTTCGGGTTGACGACTTCAATGGCGTTGCCGTGGCTGCCGTCGATCACGTTCTCCGATGCATTTGAGCCGCCGCCGACCACATTCCCGCTGACCCCGAAGAGCCCGCTTCCCTCGACGCGGATGCCCGCTCCGCCGCTGTCGACCACACGGTTTCCGAGAAGCAGGTTGAACCCGTTTTCAACCAGGATCCCCACCTCCTCCGGCGCTTCGACGATGTTGGACTCGACCAGACTTTCCGCGCTGTCAACTTCGATGCCGGTCGCAGCGCCGCTGACGTAGTTGCCGGATAGCTCACCCGCAAGGCCCGCGTGGGCGATGCCGGTGCCGCCGTCGAGCCCGATCTCGTTATCGAGGATCTGCGCCTCTTCGGCCGCGAGCGTGAGACCACCCGAGTCGACTTCGATGCCACCGTCGAGCGGGCTCCCAGATTCGGATCCGGTGGCCACCGAGCCGATCGAGTTGCCGCGGACGACGAGGTAGGGCGCGCTGCTCGCAGAGCTGATGGCGACGGTGCCGCCGACTATCCGGTTCGCGTCTTCGGGGCGCGGGCCGCCGACCACGGTGCGGGGGGCGGAACCGACCAGAACCCCGACGCCGGCGTTGGCGAGCAAGCCGGTTCCGGCGCGGTCAAGGCCGATGTGGTTGCCGGCGACGATGGTTCCAGACGCGGGTCCGGAACCGGCGTCACCGGTGAGGTCGATGCCATTCGCCGCAGAGCCGGAGATGAGGTTGCAGCCGCCGTCGCAGGTGGGGGTCGCGGCCGCGACCGTGCTGACCCTGGTGCCGACGACGTTGTCCAGCGCCGGGAAACCCGGACTCGAGGCGATCGCGAGGTCGGTCCCGTTTGGCGCGGCGACGCCGTCGAGAGCGACGCCGAAGTCGTTGCCCAGGACCCGGGTCTTACTCGAGCCGACGATGCTGAGCCCGGTCTCGGCGCTGTTGGCGAGCAGGTTTTTCGGTTCCGGTCCTTCGCCCCCGAGCCGCGCCCCGTCTGAGCCATCGGCGAGCTCGATGCCGGTTCCGTTGCCGGCGGCGCTGCCGTCGAGGGCGATCCCAAACCAGTTGCCGCGCACCCTCATTCCCGGCGCCGCTTTCGCCAGCAGTCCGACTCCGGCCCCGGTAATGGCGAGGCTTTCGAATTCCGCTCCTTCCACCCCTTCTACGCTCAGGGCCGGCGCCGCGGGGAGGCCGCGTATCTCTACGCAGGGTTCCCCCGGCCCGGCGACGGTTTCGCATTCGCGGCCGAAGATTCGGATCGGGTCGATGATCGTCGGCAGGGCGCTGCCCAGGGCGATGACATCGGTGGCGCGGCCTTCGAAGACCCCTTCTTCAAAGTTGACTTCGTCGAATTCGCCGAGGGAGGAATTGGCCTCTTCCAAAGCGGCGCGGAGGGAGCATTTACCCGCTGCCGTGAGGCAGCCTTCGCTGCCCAAAGCCGCGTCGGTTTCGTCGGCGGCGGTGCTGACGAGGAACGATTCAGCGGTGGCCGCCGCAGGCAGAATCAGGCAGGCGACGACAGCCGCCGCGGCGACGAGCACGCGGCAGCCGAGCAGCTTCCCTGCCCTGTCGACTGGCACGCGGGTGACTCTAGCCGCGGCAGGAGGAATGGGCAAGTCTCTTCGTTTATTGGGCTACGGCTGATGACTCAGCTAGCGATCCTGCGGGACTGGGGTCGCGGCCGAGCGCAGCGCGCCCGCTGAGGCGAGGACCACCAGCCCGATTGCGACAACTTCAGGCGGAGCCAGATCCTGGGAGAGGGCGAGGAACCCAATCGCAGCGGCGACGGCGGGCTCCAGGCTCATGAGGACTCCGAAGACCGACTGCGGCAGGCGCCGCAGTGCCTCGATCTCGAGGGCGTAAGGGATCGCGGTGCTGAGGATGCCGACCGCAGCACCGGCGGCGAGCACCGCCGGATCGAGAAACTCGCCGGCGCCCTGGACGAGCCCGAAGGGCGCAATCAAGACCGCCGAGATCACCGCCGCCATCGTCGCTCCGCCCAGGCCTGGCCCGAGCGAACCCACACGGGCGCTCTGGACGATGTAGGCGGCCCAGAAGAGGCCGGCGGTGAGCGCCAGCACGACACCGAGCGGGTCGACCCCCTCGCCGCCACCCCCATCGGAGAGGAGGAGAATCCCGGCGGCGGCAAGGGCGGCCCAGAGCAGGTCCCGCCGCCGCCGCGAGCCGAAGACGGCCACTCCGAGCGGGCCGACGAACTCGAGCGTGACCGTGATCCCCAGCGGCAGGCGCTCGAGCGCGGCGTAGAAAAAGAAGTTGACGGCGGCGACCGCGGCGCCGAGCAGGAGGACGTCGCGGTGGCGCCACTCCGCCGCGCGCAGCGGCTCCGCCCGGGTCAGCGCCAGCAGCACCAGCGCACCGAAGGCCGCGCGCAGGAAAACGGCCCCGGCCGCACCTACCGAGTCGAAGAGGCTCGTCGCCAAAGCCGAGCCGCACTGCACGGAGACGATCGACACCAGGACCAACAGCGCCGCGCCGCGGGTTCTTCCTGCCATCGACGGATTCTGATCCACCGCGACGCCCCTACCCGTAAGGAGGGCCAGGACGCAAACGAATAGGAGGCGGTGCAGATGGATGTAACTCGACGAAAGCTTCTCGCGGTGGGCGGCGGCTCGACCGCGGCGGCCGCCTTCCTCGCCGCCTGCGGCGGCGACAGCGGCACCACGACCGCGACGATGGACTCGATGAGCTCCGGCGGCGCCAGCGAAACCGCCGAATTCGGCAAGGGCGACATCGGCATCCTCAACTACGCCCTCACCCTCGAGTACCTCGAGACCGCCTTCTACGCGGACGTCGTCAAGAGCGGCCTCTTCAAGGGTGCTGAGCTGGAGACGATCCGCAAGTTCGGCGCTGAGGAGGCCGAACACGTGCAGGCCCTGACCGCCGCAGTCAAGCAGCTCGGCGGTAAGCCGGCGCCGGAACCGAAAGCGAAATTCCCACTCGAAAGCGCCAAATCGGTGCTGGAACTGGCGGGGACGGTGGAGAACCTGGGCGCCGCCGCCTACCTCGGGCAGGCGGCCAACATCAAGAGCCCGGAAGTGCTGGCCTCGGCGCTTGCCATCCACAGCGTCGAGGGCCGGCACGCCGCCGTCCTCAACACCCTGCTCGGCGAATCGATCACCCCGGACGGCGCTTTCGCCAAGCCGGCTGACGTGCAGACCGTGCTCAAGTCCGTCGAACCCTTCCTGGTCGGCTGAGGCCGCGGGACAAAGGAGATAGAGCGATGAAAGAACAGCTGAAGACTCCCGAGCTCGCAGCCGTCGAGGTGGACGTCGAAGGTGCCGACCTCTCGCGCAGCGACGTGATCCTCAAGGGCGCTCTCGCGGCCGGAGCGATCTATGGCTCGGCGATGGTCAGCCCCTTCGTCCGCAAGGCGCTGGCGATGTCGGAATCCGGCGACGTCGGGATCCTCAACTTCGCCCTCACCCTCGAGTACCTGGAGGCGAAGTTCTACGAAGAAGCGAAGAGCCGCGCCAAGGCGAGCGGCGAACTGAAGAGCCTCGTCAACCTGCTGGCCGAAGACGAGCAGCAGCACGTCGAAGCGCTGGCGGCGACGGTGAAGAAACTGGGCGGCAAGCCGGTGGCGGAACCGAAGTTCAACTTCGAATACAACGACACCGCCGGCTTCCTCAAGCTGGCGCAGACCTTCGAGGACACCGGGGTCAGCGCCTACAACGGCGCCGGTCCGATGATCAAGTCCAAAGAAGTGCTGGCGGCGGCGGGCGGCATCGTCCAGGTCGAGGCGCGCCACGCGGCGGCGATCCGGCTCCAGAACAAAGAAGAACCGGCTCCGGCCGCCTTCGACAGCCCGCTCAGCGAAAAGCAGGTCTTGAAGGCCGTCGAACCGTTCATCGTTTAGGCAAGTGACAACGTAGGTACCTGATGCAGGTGCGGAGAGAGAAGGCGGAGCGACTGGCCGACGAGGAGCTGATGCCCCTCGTCGGCGGCAAGGACCCGGAGGCGTTCGAGGTTCTCTTCGACCGCCACGGCGGCGCCGCCTTCTCGCTCGCGTACCGGATCGTCGGCGACCGCGCCGCCGCCGAGGAAGTGACGCAAGAGGCCTTCATCTCGGTCTGGCGCAGCGGTGCTCGCTTCGACGCGGCCCGCGGCAGCGTCCGCTCCTGGCTGCTCAGCGTCGTCCGCAACCGCGCGATCGACTTCCTCCGCAGCCGCGCCGGCAAAGCACCGAAACTGACTTTCGACGACGACGCCGTCCTCGAGCACCGCCCGGCAGCGGAGCGGACCGAGGAGGAGGCGCTGCGGCGCGAGACCGCCGGCGAGCTGCGCGGCGCGATCGGCAAACTGCCCGGCGAGCAGTCGAAGGTGATCGAGCTCGCCTACTTCGGCGGCTTCAGCCACTCGGAGATCGCCCAGATGCTCAACCTGCCGATGGGGACCGTGAAGGGACGGATGCGGCTCGGGTTGGAGAAGATTCGCGGCGAGCTAGCGGAGGGATTGGCATGAGCGCTTCCGAACACAGTCGCTGGAGCGAGGACCTCGCCGCCTACATGCTGGGGGCGCTGGACACCGATGAGGTGAACGAGTTCGAGCGCCACCTCGAAGGCTGCAAGAGCTGCCAGGAGGAGCTGCGCTGGTTCGAGCCGGCGTTGCAGACGCTGCCGGAGTCGGTCGAGCGGCAGGAGGCGCCGCCGTCCCTGCGGGCGAACCTGATGGCCGAGGTGCGAGAGGACGTCCGCGAGGCGGAGAGCCGGTCGGCCCCGGCGCGGTCGTGGCGGCGATGGATCCTGAAGCCGGCTGCGGGCTTCGCCGTCGTCGCCCTTCTGGTCGCCGGCGTCGTCGGCTACGAGGTCGGCAAAGACGACTCCGGCTCCGGTGGAGGCGGCGGCGCCAGCACGGTTGTCCGCCAGATCGACGGGCTGACCGTGAAGATGGTTCAGGAAGGCAGCGCCGGCACCCTGCAGATCGAAGGGCTGGAGCCGCTGCCGTCCGACAAGGTGTTGGAGGCCTGGGTCGAACGCGAAGGCGAGGTCGAAGCGGTCCCGGCGCTGTTCGTCCCCGACCGCCACGGGCACGCCGAAGCGACGATCGCCGACATGAATGGCGTCGAGGTCGTGATGGTGACCGAAGAGCCGCCGGGCGGGAGCGAAGCCCCGACCGGCGTACCGATCATGTCGATGAAGGTCCCGAGTTAGACGGCCTAACGGCCGTAACGGTCGCTGGAGAGCACGAGCTGCTCGGGGATCGCGGCCCGCGGCGGCGGTGCCGGGTCGGCTCGGACGGAGACCGTCTCGGCGACGCTGCGGCTGACCTCGTGGTTGCCGTCGTCGGCGACGATGACGACGCGCTCGTCGTCTGAGATCTCGACCTTGCCCTCGAGGCCCGGGTCGAAGCCCGCCGCCTTCAGGTAGTGCAGCAGCTCCTCGGCCTCGTTCTCGAAGCGCAGGACGACGACGTTGGCGCCGATCTCGACGTCCGCGAGCAGCGAGCCCTGCTCGCGGATGCCCTCGACGATCGGATGGCCATGGGGGCAGGTGGTGGCGTCGCCGATTGCGGCGCGCATCCGCTCCTCTAGGACCGGGCTCATCGCATGCTCGATCCGCTCGGCCTCCTCGTGGACCTCGTCCCAGGGGATCCCGAGGACGTCGGTGAGGAAGCGCTCGATCATCCGGTGGCGGCGGACGATGTAGCTGGCGTGCTCGCGCCCCGACTCGGTGAAGGAGAGCGACTTGTCCTCGTTGCGCTCGACGTAGCCGTCGTCGATCAGCCGGCCGATCATCTCGTGCACAGTCGGCGGCGAGAGCTGCATCGCGCGGGCGATGTTGGCCCCCGTCATCGGCAGCCCGGCCTCCTCCAGCCAGAACATGATCTCCAGGTACTCCTGCTCTGCGACGGTGGCGTTCTCAGACGACACAAGCTCTCCTTAGGGCCGGCGTTCCATCAGCGAGGAAACGACCGCCTCATAGAAGCCGTCGCCCATGCTGCCTTCAGTAACGGTGACATTGTCCCAATTCGGCAGCGCCGCCCGTAGACCCGGGTCGTGCTCGGGGCCGTTGGCGACGACGAAGAAGCGCCCGACGGCCGCCGCGACCTCGAGGTCCTCGACCGAGTCGCCGACGGCGATGCACTCGCGCGGGTCGTAGCCGCGGGCGCGGGCGTGGCCGGCCACCGCCGCCGCCTTGCTGACCTGCTTGGGGACCAGGTGGTAGGCGTGGGTGCGGCCCTCGACGGTCGGCATCGGCCGGCCGATCGCGCCGTTGTCGAGCAGGCGCAGGTCGGTGTCGCCGCGCTCGTGCAGGAGCGTGTTGGCCTCCTCGACGTCGACCTTGCCGCGGAAGAGATGGGAGAGGACGCGGCCGTGGTGCCAGGGCGCGTGGTACTCGAGCCGCCCTTCGAAGTGCTCGAAGAGCAGCTTCGGGATCCCCCGCTGCTCGATCTGCTCGTAGATCGTCCCGTCCTCGTTCGGCGCCATCTCACCGGTCATCAGCGTCGTCTCGCCCTCGATCGCAAACGCGCAGCCGGCCTCGTAGATGTAGGAGGTCTGCCCCATCAGCCGCGCCGCCTCGTGCACCTGCGGCTCGCGCCGGCCGGACATGATCACGACCTCGGCCCCGGCCCGGTGGCAGGCCTCAAGCGCCCGCGCCTGCGCCAGGCTGAAGCCGCCCTCGGGATCGCGGAAGAGCGAGCTGCCCCGCCCGAGCAGGGTCCCGTCGAGGTCGGTGTAGACGCAACTCAGTCTCAAGGTGGCTGTTAACCGTAATGATCGTGGGACCGATGAAGAAGATCTGCGGAATGTGGGGCGGCGCGGCCGCGACGCTGCTCTGCTTTCTCTCGCTCGTGCCGTTGGCGCTCGCCGACTCGATGGCGATCCAGCCGGACGGCAAGATCGTCCTAGCCGGCAGCATCTGGCCGCAGGCGGGGGTGCTGGCGCGCATCGCCCCCGACGGGACCGTGGACCGGACTTTCGGCCGCGGCGGCTTCGTCATCGATCGTCGCCTGCCCCCCTTCCAAGCGCTCGCCCTGGATAGCGAAGGGCGCGTCGTCGCTGCCCCCGTCGGCGGCGTTCATCCAGCCCGCTACCTCGCCGACGGCGCTCCCGACCCGACCTTTGCCGGTGCGGGCGAGTCCGAAGGGCTGCGCTAGCCGGTGCTTCCTTCGGTCCGCATCGGCCCCACCGCGGTCAGCCTCCTTCCCGACGGATCGGTTGCCGTGGCTGAAAACCGCACCACCCCGTCCGGACAACAGGCCTGGATCAAGTGGTACGGCGACGACGGCGCCCTCAAGGGCAATGCCGGCCGCATCGACCACACCGACCTGTCCACTTCCGCCTGGATAAACGATCTGCTTCAACGGCCGGACGGCTCGCTGCTGGGAGCGGGTTCGTTCCTCGGCCGCTCCCGTCAAAACGCCCTGCTGGCGCGGTTCCTGCCGGGCCAGGACAGCGACTATGACCCGGACTTCGGTGATGGCGCGGGCCTCGTGCTCCTCGACGTGCCTCCGGGAGACAAGTCCTGGGCGTCATTCGAGGCGCTCGCCTGGGACGGCGACGAGGTCGTTGCCGCCGGGCAGAGCGGGGACGGCTTCCTCGTCGCGCGCTTCAGCGCCGACGGCGCTCTCGATCCTGCCTTTGGTGACGGGGGGCACGCCGTCCCGCCGATCACCGGCCCGAGCGCGGAGGTCTCGGAAGCGGGCAGCTGGGCGACCGACGTGGCTTCACTCCCGGACGGCAGGCTGCTGCTCGCCGGGGGAACCTCCGAGTGGAGCAAGTGGGTCCCCGGAAAACTCGGCGAGCTTTATTGCGCCCTCTGTCCGCAGCCGCTGCTCGTCATGGTCGACGCGACCGGGGAGCTCGTTCCGAGCTTTGGCAGCAGCGGCGTTCTTCGCCTGCTGAAGCCGGATGGAACTGTCCTGCAGGGGGAAGTCGAACAGGCGGTGCCGCTCGCGGACGGCAAGATCCTCGTCAGGGGATCGAGCGACTCGGTGCCCGGGATCGTGGGGATCCCCTTCCTCGCCCGTCTGAATCAGGACGGAAGCTACGACCCGACCTTCGGTGAGGACGGGCTGACGGTCGTCCGGTTCCCCTGCAGCGACCAGCCCCGGCCGGAGCGGCGGCGCGCGGGTTGCGTCGGCCGCCTACGGGCGACGATCGCGCTGCGCGGCGTGCGGCAGCGACGCCCGGGCCTTCTGCTGCGGGCGAGTTCCGCCCCCGGCTGGACGGCGATCGACGCCCTGACGCTGACTCTCCCCAAGTACCTGGGCCTCGCGCCTGGCTTTCGCTCGAAACTGAAGGTGCGCGGAGGCGGCCCAGGGTTGAAGGTCCACGTCACCGCTCCGCAGCCGGAAAAGCCGTACACGGTCGTCTCGTTCAGCCAGGTCGGACCGCGGCGGCAGTTGCGCGTCCACTTCGAGCCGGGCGCGCTCCACATACGCGCCCCCTTCCCCCGGCAGGGCCTGGGATTCAAACTGCGGGCCTACTTCCTCGATGCCCGCTGGGCCACCTGGGCCGGTCACGACGAGATCACCAGGCGCGCCGGTTAGCTGGTTGCGGCGGACCCGTAAGCTCGCAGCGATGAGACGCTGGAGACTTGCGGGCGGGGGCCTCGACCTGGAGCGTCCGATCGCCGCGGCGATCGTCAACGTCACCGTCGACTCGATGTTCGAGGGCGCCCGCAGCGGCACCCCGGAGCAGGCGGTCGCCGACGGGCTGGCGCTGGCCGAGGCGGGCTTCGAGATGCTGGACATCGGCGCTGTGGCAGCGAAGGCGGGCCCGCCGGTTTCGGCGGAGGACGAGGCCGCGGCGCTTGTTCCGGCCGTGGAAGGGCTCGCATCGGCGGAATCGCCGGTTTTGGAGACCGGTGCCTTAACCGTCTCCGCCGACACCTTCTCCCCCGAGGTGGCGCGGCGGGCGCTGGCGGCTGGGGCCTCGGTCGTCAACGACATCTCCGGCGGCTGCGAGGAGATGTTTGAGCTCGTCGCCAAGACGGGGTGCGGCTACGTGCTGATGCACATCGAGGGTCCGCCACGAAGGGACCGGCCCTGGCGCGAGTACGACGACGTCGTCGACCACCTGCGCGCCTGGTTCGAGGGGAGAGTCGAGGCGGCCCGGGAGCTTGGGGTCTCCGAGGAGCAGATTGCGATCGACCCCGGACTCGACTTCGACCTCAGCCCCGAGCAGGACCTGGAGATCCTGCGCCGGCTCGGCGAGCTGCGCGCGCTCGGGCTGCCGCTCTACGTCTCCCTCTCCCGCAAGGACTTCATCGGCGCGGTCCTTGCCGGATCGTGGGACGAGCGCCTGCCCGCCGGCGAGCGCGAGTGGGGGACGGTGGCGGCGGTGACCCTCGCCGTCCGTGAGGGCGCCGACGTCCTCCGCATCCATGACCGCTCCTCCCTGCAGGCGATGCACCTCACCGCCGAGATCTGCCGCCCGGTGGAGAGCGCCGCCTGATGGCACGCGGCGGCTCGCTGCTCTCGTCTGAGTGGGCCGTCGCCATCGACCCGGCGCGGCGCGACGGGCGGATCGTCGCCGAGTCCTCCGAAGAGGAGCGCCACTCGCGGCCGGCGCCGCTGCCCGCCGAGCTGCACCCGGCGCTCGCCGAGGCGCTCGGGCGCTTCGGCGTCGACTCGCTCTACACGCACCAACTCGAAGCCTTTGAGGCGGCGGCCGCCTCCGACCTCGTGATCACCAGTGGCACCGCCTCCGGCAAGAGCCTCGCCTTCAATCTGCCGGTCCTAAACGGGATCGCCGCCCGCCCCAAAGACCGGGCGCTCTACCTCTACCCCACCAAGGCGCTGGCCCAGGACCAGGCCCGCAAGCTCGCCGAGCTGCGCCCGCCCGGCCTGCGCGAGGCGATCTACGACGGCGACACGCCGCGCGAGGAGCGCCCGGCGATCCGCCGCCGCTCCAACCTCATCCTCACCAACCCCGACATGCTCCACATGGGGGTCCTCCCCAACCACAAGAGCTGGGGCGACTTCCTCGCCAACCTCGAGTGGGTCGTCGTCGACGAGGCGCACACCTACCGCGGCGTCTTCGGCTCCCACGTTGCCAACGTCCTCCGCCGCCTACGCCGGCTCGCCCGCTACTACGGCTCCGAGCCGCGCTTCCTGCTCGCCTCGGCGACGATCGCCAACCCGGTCGAGTTGGCCGAGCGGCTGGTCGGGACCTCGTTCGAGATGATCGACGACGACGGCGCCCCGCGCGCCGGCCGCGAGATCGCGATGTGGAACCCGCCGCTGCTCGACGAGCGCACCGGCGCCCGCCGCTCGGCCCTCTCGGAGGCCGCCGACCTGCTCGCCGAGCTGGTCACCCACGGGGTGCGGACGATCTGCTTCCTCAAAAGCCGCCGCGGGATCGAGCTGATCCAGCGCTTCGCCCGCGAAAACCTCGAGCGGCGGGGCAAGCCGGAGCTGGCGAAGCGGATCGCCCCCTACCGCGGCGGCTACACCCCGCAGCAGAGGCGCGAAATCGAGGCGCGGCTCTCCTCCGGCGAGCTGCTCGCGGTCGTCGCCACGGATGCGCTCGAGCTCGGGATCGACGTCGGCGAGCTCGACGCGGCGATCTGCGTCACCTTCCCCGGCACCGTCGCCAGCCTGCGGCAGATGTGGGGACGGGCGGGGCGGCGCCGGCTCGGCCTCGCCGTCTACGTCGCCGGCCAGGACGCGCTCGACCAGTTCTTCTGCCGCCACCCGGAGGAGTTCCTCGGGCGCCCGGTCGAGGCGGCGATCCTCGACCACGGCAACGAGCAGATCGCCTCCCGCCACCTTGTCGCTGCCGCCTACGAGCTGCCGCTGACGCCCGAGGACGAGGAGATCTTCGGCGAGGGCTGGGTCGAGCGGACCGAACGGCTGGTCGAAGCGGGGGAGCTGCGCCCCGCCGGCGGCAAACTGCTGCCGCGCCGCAGCGAGTTCGTTGCCAACCGGATCGCCCTGCGCTCGGCCTCGGCCGACTCGGTCGCGGTGATCGAGGCAGCGTCGGGCGAGATGCTGGGCCTGGTCGAGGCCGAGCGCGCCTTCACGACGATCCACCCCGGCGCCGTCTACCTCCACCTCGGCCGCTCCTACGAGGTCGACCGGCTCGACATTGAGGAGCGCCGCGCCGTCGTCTCCGCCTTCGACGGCGACTGGTACACGCGGCCGAAAAAAGAGACCGAGATCTACATCGAGCGCGTCCACGAGCAGCGCGAGGTCGCCGGCGTGCAGCTCAACTTCGGCGAGGTCTCGGTGACCGAGCAGGTGATCGCCTTCCAGCGCGTCTCCGTCTCCGACCAGGAACCGATCGACATCGTCGCCCTCGAGCTCCCCGAGCAGAACTTCGTCACCCAGGCGCTCTGGTACGTGTTGCCGGACAAGCTCGCGGCGGCACTGCCGACCGAGGCGCTGCTCGGTTCGCTGCACGCGACCGAGCACAGCCAGATCGCCGTCCTGCCATTGATTGCCATGTGCGACCGCTGGGACATCGGCGGCCTCTCGACCAACGTCCATTTCCAGACCGGCCGCTCGACGATCTTCATCTATGACGGCCACCCCGGCGGCGTCGGCATCACCAAGCGCGGCTACGAGGAGTTCGAGCGGCTGCTCGCTGACGCCGAGCGGCTGATCGCCGAGTGCCCGTGCGAAGCCGGCTGCCCCTCCTGCGTCCAGAGCCCCAAGTGCGGGAACTTGAACGAACCGCTGCACAAGGCGGGGGCCCTGGAGCTGATGGGGCTGATGCGGGGCGAGCTCTAGCGCGAGCTCGGCCAGAGTTCCCGCAGTGCAAGGATCATGAAGGCGTGCGACCAGGCGAGCGGGGTGGTCGAGCGGGGGACGCCGGTCTGCGCGTCGACGCGCTCGGGGAGGGCGCCGGCGGGAGTGGCGCTGCGGCGCAGCGCCTGCATCATCCGTAGCGCCTGCTGCCGCTCGCCGAGCGTGGCCAGGGACCAAGCCGTCCAGGCGGTCGGGGCGGACCAAGGGTCCTCGCCGCCCTCCCAGCCTTCGCCGGGGGTGATTCCGAAGGGGGTTCCAGCGGCCACCAAACGCTCCATGGTGCGGCGCGCGGCGGGGTAGAGGCGAGGCTGAGAGAACGGTCGCACCGCCCAGGCCGCGGCGGAGTCCAAGCCGGAGTCTGGCTCTCCGGGTTCCCGCACCAATCGAGGCTGCACTTTGCCCCCGTATAGCTGGCTTATCGCAGGTTCGCCGGAGGCGAGGGCGTTGCCGAGGTAGTCGCCGGGCTCGTCCTCCCAGTAGTCGGCGCGCTCGCGCCAGGGGATCGGCTCGCCGCCCGCGAGAATGTGCGCGGCCTGGCGGGCGTTGCCGATCCCGGCCGCTTCCGAGGCAGCGGCGACCCAGCCGATCGCGTCGCCCTGTGCCTCACGCCCGGGGACGGGACTGCCGTCGCCGTTGAAGCGCGCCGCGAACTCGATCCCCGCCCCGAGGAGGAACTGGACGATCCGTTCGGCCTCCGGCTCGTAGCCGGATTCGGCCAAGGCAATCGCGACCGCCGAAGCGTCTCGCGGCCAGACGTAGGCCCAGCCGTCCCGCGCCCCCGCCGCGACGGCGCCGTTCTCCCGCGCGGTCAGCGCTCGCAGCACCAGCAGCGAGCGCTCGTAAATGTCCACGGCCCAAGGAGGCGCCGCTTTGCCGAGCGGCAGCGCGCGGGCGAGCCAGCGTCGGTCGGCGGCAGCGGCCTTGGCGAGGACCTCGGGGGACCTGGTCACGAACCCACCCGCTTCGTTTGTCCGCAGCTGCACGGCGGAGCCCGTAGGGTTCACCGCGAGCCGGTTCCCCCAGATCGCCTCGTCGATCCGAACCCGCTCCGACCCAAACACCGCCACGGTCCGCAGCACGTTGGTCCCCGGCAGATAACGCTGCCGCACCTCGTCCGCCTGCCACATCGGCAGCATCTCGCCGCCGACCCGCGTCCAGATCTGGATCCCGGTGTCGCTCGGCACCGTCCCGGCGGCCTGCCGCTCGGCCGAGTTCTCGATCAGCGCCCGGCCCGCCGGCCCCGGCGCCCGCAGGTCGACGACGCTCCCGTACGCGTCAACCGCCGCGGTCAACCCCCCGTTCCCAAGCACCGCCACTCCTAGGAACGGCGGCGGCAGGTCCGGCAGCCCGGTCGGCGTCTCAGGATCGCTGCCCGAACTACCCGAGAGCAGCATGGCGGCGGCGGCGACAAGCGCCGCCAGACCGACCGCCATCCGCCCCCACCTCATCCCCCCATGCAATCAGCCGCGGCCCCCTCCAGACCGCTAGCCTTCCCGCAGCGCCGGCCGTTCAGGCGCGCGAGGCGAGGTAGCTCAGTTGGTAGAGCACACGACTGAAAATCGTGGTGTCGCGGGTTCGAATCCCGCCCTCGCCACTACTCGTCCCAGCGGGCGGTGAGCTGGTAGATGATCGTCACGTCGAGCAGGATGATCAGGAATGCCCAGAGCGGCGCCAGGGGGAACCAGACGATCTGGGCGATCGCGTTGATCGTGACGAAGAAGATCGCCAGGACCCGGGCGGTCGGGCTTCCGGCGAAGAGCATCATGCCGGTGATGGCGACGATCGAGCCGAGGATCAGGTGGATCCAGCCCCAGAGGGTGACGTCGGCGACGAGGACTCCATGCCCTCCGACCACGACGACGTCGTTGTTGAGGACGGCGGCCAGGCCCCACAGCGCGTCCAGCGATCCGATCAGCAGCAGCAGCACTCCGGTGAAGACCGTCCAGCCCGACGGCTGACGTTCTGAAGCCCTTCGTGAACCCTCCATTTGAATCCTTTCTACTACCGGTAAACCTGCCTTAACCAACCTAACTCTGATCGACGGCTCAGACAACTATCTTCGGCCCGTAAGAAATCCGAAGTGCTCCGCGGCTTAGTGGGTAAAGGTCGCAAAGGCGGGATGAGCGGAAACTTGAACCAGAGCGAAGAGCGCGACGAGCGCCTGCTGCGGCGGGCGCGGGCGGCGCGTGCTGCCGGCGACGTCGCGGGGGAACGGGAGGCGATCACGCGGCTGATCGAGCCTTACTGGAACTGGGGGCGCTCGATCGCCTACGGCAAGATCGGCGGCGTCGACGACCCCGCGGCCGACGCCGAGGAGATCGCCCAGGACCTGCTGCGGCGGCTGGCGCAGCTGCTGCGGACGAAGCTCGAGTTCGACACCTCCTTCCGCGGGGTCGCCGCCGCCAATCTGAACTTCGCGATCAAGGACTACTGGCGACGCTCGGCGCGGACCCGGTCGAAGCCGGTCGACCCCGGCGAGCTGGTCGCGATCGACCCGCGTCCGCCGGTCCCGTCCGCAGGCGAAACAGCGGCCGACCTCGACTCCTACTTCGCGGGGCTCAGCGAGCGCGAGCAGGCGCTTGCCCACGACCGCCTCGTTCTCGACCTTTCCCCGGCCGAGATCGCCCAGCGGCATGGGATGAAACGCGGAGCCGTCGACACCGCCTGGCACCGGATCGTGAAGAAGATGCGGGAGAACGCGCCGACAGGTGTAAGAGAGCGCGATCGGGGGGCGGTGTAGGCGTATGGCAAAGTTCGATCCCATCGAGGAGAGAGCGATCGAAATGCTCGACGACCTGCGGCTCGAGGCGGTCCGTGCCGAAACCGTCGTCCACGACGACAAGCGCTTCGAGTTCGTCCTCTGGACCCTCTGCCTCCGCGGCGTGCCGGTGATCGAGCGGGTCTGCCGCAGCCGCGGCGAGGCACGCGGGCTCGGCGAGGAGGAAATCGAGCTGGCGACCGAGGACGCGGCGGCGCGGATGCTGCTGCGCCTCTCCCGACCCGACCCGCAGCCGCAGATCCACGCCCTCGCCGCCGAGGTCGCCGCCGCCTGCATCGACCGCGCCTGGCCGCAGCAGCCGAAACCGCCGCGGCTCTCGGGGCGCACACCCCGGTTGCGCCTGATTGAGGGGCTCGACGAGGCGATCGAAATCGGCCAGGTCCGGCCGAACGACTGGGAGACCTTATGAGCATCGGCGACGAGACCTTCGAGCGAGCTCTCGAGCAGGCGCTCGACGACCTGCGGGCGGGCGAGGAGAAGCCGATCGAGTCCTACCTGCGCCTCGTCCCGGAGGAGGACCGACCGCAGCTGAGCCAGATGCTCGCCGACATCCTCCTCGCCCGCGGGCCGGGGGCGCTCCTGAGCGACGAGACCGGCAGCGAGGGCTACAAGCGCGCGCTCGCGGTCGTCGAGGAAGTGCTCGGAAGCCGCGGCACCGCGGGCATCCTGCCGGGGGGCTTGAAGGCGATGCGGAACGCGCGCGGGATCGAGCCCGACGCGGTCGTCGGGAAGCTGGCCGCGGACTTCGAGGTGGAGGGGGAGGAGGGACGCCAGGCGCTGGCCCGCAACTACCACCGCCTCGAGACCGGGACCCTGCTCGGGTCGAAGCTCTCGCGCCGCCTACTCGACTCCCTCGCGCGGATCTTCGACATCGACGTCGCCGATGTCCTCGCCGCCGCGCGTCCAGCTGGCGACGGCCCGTCCCTGCGCAGCGTCCCGGCGATGGGACGGAGCGGCGGCGACCGCCCAACGCCCCCGTCGCGCTCGGGTGAGCGCCTTCCCGACCCGGAGGTCGAGCTCGTCGAGCGGCTCTTCCATGGCGGCCCGGACGCTTGAGCCGACCGCAGCCGCGCAGGCGCTGCTGCGCGACTTCGAGGGGCGCTACGACGTCGGCGAGGCGCCGCCCGTCCCGGTCGAGCGCATAGCGAGCGCCCTGCTCGGCCTCTTCGTCGACGAAGCCGACGACATCCGCACCCTCCCGGGCGCCCCGGCCGACCAGGGCCGCCTCTCGGGGATGCTCGACGCCGAGGAGATGATCGTCTGGGTCGATCGCGGCGAGGCGCGGCGAAGCCCAGGGCGCCGCCGGTTCACGATCGCCCACGAGGTCGGCCACTTCGTCCTCCACGTGCCCGTCGTCCACAAGCTCTTTCCGGACCGGGCCGTCGACATCAAGGAGATCGACGAGGGCTCTTCCGCTGCCAAGCTCAGCAAACATCGTGGGCGCGAGCGCGAGGCCAACATCTTCGCCTCGGAGCTGCTGATGCCCGAGCCGCTGGTCCGCGCGCAGGCCACCGCGACCGGGTTCAACCTGCCGGCGCTGGCGAAACGCTTCGAGGTCTCGGTTCCGGCGATGCGGCTGCGCCTGCGCCTGCTGAAGCTGCTACCACCTTTGGCGTGAAAATCGTCCACCTCTCAGATTCCCACCTCGGCTGGCGGGATCTGCACCACACCGACGCCGAGGGACACAACCTGCGGGAGCAGGACGTCTACGACGCCTTCGCCCAAGCGGTCGACCGGGTGCTCGAGCTCGAACCGGCGGTAGCCATCCATTCCGGTGATCTCTTCGAGGGCTACCACCCCTTCTCGGCGGCGCTGGGGGTGGCGCTCGACCAAGTCGAGCGGCTGCGCGCGGCGGGGATCGATTTCGCCGTCATCGCCGGCAACCACGAGACCCCGCGGGTGCGGGCGATCGCGCACCCGTTCTCGCTGCTGGAGCGCTTCGGCGTCCATGCCGTCCACGGGGAGCCGCGCCGGCTGCGCTTCGGCGACCTCGCCGTCACGGCCGTTCCCCACAGCAACGACCCGGAGGCGATGGCGGGCTGGATCACCGCGGCGGAGCCCGACGCGGACGCTCGCTTCAACGTCCTCGTCGCCCACGCCGGGCTCGAGGGTCTCGCCCGCGTCGGCGCCGGCGAGCCGGGCGCGGTGGAGCTGCCGGGGGAGCTGCTCGAGCAAGTCGCGAGCTTCGACTACATCGCCCTCGGCCACCTCCACCAGCTCGACCGGCCGCGGGTCAACGCCGTCTACCCCGGCTCGCTGGAACGACTGAACTGGGGGGACCAGGCCCGCCGCAAGGGGATCGTCGAGGTCGACCTCGACGCCGAGCCGCTCGACGACGCCTTCCTCACCGTGCACGAGATCGAGGGCCGGCCGCGCACGCGCCTCCCCGCCCTTGATGCCAGCAAAGTCGACGACCTCACCAAAGCGATTTCCCGGCTGGCAAAGACGAAGGGCCTGGAGGGGGCGATCGTCAAAGTCCCGATCGCCAACGTCAGCTTCGAGAAGTACGGAGCGATCGACCGCCGCAGGATCGGCGAGGCGTTCGCCCACTGCCTCCACCTCGAGCTCGAGCCCGAGTTCGTCGAAGCCGGTTCCGGCCGGCCGCAGCCGGCCGCCCCCGCGGAGCTGCGCGACTTCCTCTCCCGGCGCGTCCCCGCCGGCGTCGAGGCGGAGGTTTTCGTCGGCCGCGGCGAGACCTACATGACCCGCGCGGCGGAGGACATCGGCGCGTGAGGCTGCTGCGCCTGGAGGCGGAGAACTTCCGTTCCTTCGCCGAAGTCGACCTCGACCTCAACGCCTCCGGCGTCTTCGCGATCACCGGCGTCAACGGCGCCGGCAAGAGCACGCTCTTCGCCGCGATCGAGTGGGCTCTCTACGGCGGCCGGGGCGGGCCCGGCGCCACCCGGGTCGCGCGCGAGGGAGTGAAGCGGGAGGAATGCCAGGTCACCCTTGAATTCGAAGTCGGCGGCCGCGTCCTCCGCGCCACCCGCATCGACGGCAAGGACGCCACGCTTATCGACGTCGCCGGCGAGGAGCAGCTCGCAAACGGGCTCAGCAGCACCTCGCGCGAGGTGGCGGTGCGCCTTGGCCTGACCAGGGAGATGTTCCGCGGAACCTTCTACGCGCCCCAGAACGAGGTCGAGGCGCTCGCCGACAAAGACCCACGCAAACGCAAAGACCAGCTCGAGCGCCTGCTCGGGATCCGCCACTTGCGCCGGGCGGTCGAACTCGCCGAGCTCGACGCCCGCGAGCAGGGCCTGGTTCTGGAGGGCCTGCGCAGCGAGGCGCCCGACGTCGACGAGCTCAAAGCCGAAGTCAAACAGCGCGAGAAAGAGGCGCGCGACGCGGCGCCCGCGGTGAAACGGCTGAAGAAAGAGATCGCCGCCGGCGAGACGAGGCTGAAAAAGACGAACGCGGATATCGACAAGCTCGCCGCCCAGGTCGGCAAACACGCGTCGCGGCAGCTGGAGGCCGAGCGGGCCGAGGGTGACTTCAAGGTGAAGAAGGAGGGCCTCGAAGGCAGGGAGGAGCAACTGCGGACGGCGGTGGCGGCAAAGGTGGAACTGACCGAGCTCGAGGCAGCGCTGCGGGGGAGCGCGGGTCTCGACGCGCCCGGCGCTTTGGAGGCAGCCGACGACCGCCTGGGAGAGCTGCGCGACCAGCGCGCCGAGGCAAAAGCCGAGCTCGCCCACTCCGAACGGCACCGCGAGGCTTTGGTAGGCGAGGGGGAGTCGGGGGTCTGCCCGACCTGCCACCAGGAGCTTTCGGGGACGGTCGAGGAACTGATCGCCGATTTCGACAAGGCGATCGCCGCCGCTCGTCGGCGCCACGACGAGCTCGATCGCGAGCTCGTTGCGCTGGAAACGGCAATCAAGGCCGCGCTGGAGCAAAGGGAGGAGATCACCCGCCGGATCGCCGTCGCGCGCGAGCAGGCGGCCGGCGCGGAGCTGCTTGAAAAGCAGGTCAAGGCGCAGAGCAAGGAAGTCGAGCAAGCCGCCAAAGAGGTCGAGAAGCTGCGCAAGAGCGCCGACAAAATCGCCCCGGAGCCGGGGGCGCAGGAGGAGATGAGCGCCGAACGGGACCGGCTGAGCGAGGTGCTGGACGTCGCTCGCGAAGCCTTGGAAGAGGCAAACCGGAAGGCGTCGGCTGAGTCCGAGGCGGTCGCCGCCGCGCGCAGCCGGCTCAAAGACGCGAGCAAACTGAAAAAGCGGATCGACTCCGAACGCCGCGAGCTCGAGCTCCGCGCCGCCGTCGCGGGGGCGCTGGAGGAGTACCGCGAGGAGGCCTCGCGCCGCGCCCGGCCGATGGTGGAAGCGGAAGCCTCGCGGCTGCTGCGGCAAATCACCGAAGCGGCCTACCCCCGTGTCCGCCTGACCGAGGACTACTTCCTCGAGATCGCCGAGGGCCGGGACTTCTACCTGAGCAAACGCTTCTCCGGCGGCGAGCAGGACCTCGCCGCCCTCTGCCTGCGCCTGGCACTCGCCCGGACGCTTGCCGAGCAGCGGGGGACCGAACAGAGCTTCGTCATCCTCGACGAGGTCTTCGGCAGCCAGGACGTCGGCCGTCGCCGGATGCTGATGGAGCAGCTGATCGAGCTCTCCCGCGGCGAGTTCCAGCAGATCTTCGTCATCTCCCACACCGACGACATCGTCGATCAGTGCTCGCTGCACATCGCCGTCACCCGCGAGAACGGGATAAGCCGGGTCGACGAGCGGGCGGGTTACTAGCCCCGCGGCGCCATAATCCAGGCGGGATGGAAGTAGAGACGCGTTACGCCGACTCCGATGGCGTCAGCATCGCCTACCAGGTGCACGGGGACGGGCCGCTCGACCTCGTCCTCGTCCCGGGTTTCGTCTCGCAGGTGGAGCTGCTTTGGGAGGAGCCGACGGTCGCCCGCTTTCTGCGCCGCCTCACCGCCTTCTCGCGAATGCTGATCTTCGACAAGCGCGGGCAGGGGCTCTCTGACCGCCCCGGTCGGCCGCCGACGCTGGAGGAGTCGATGGATGACCTGAAGGCGGTCGCCGAGGCGGCGGGGTTCGAGCGGCCGGCGCTGTTCGGCGTGTCCGAGGGCGGGCCGATGTCGACGCTCTACGCCGCCACCTA
>VAYN01000006.1:39112-56089 GCA_005885405.1 Actinomycetota bacterium
GCGGATGCTGAAGACGCTCGACTTTCCATCGGGGATCACAGAGGAGGCGCTCGACCGCTGGGGTGCGGTCGTCCAGCGCGACTGGGGTAAGGCGGTCGCGCTCAACGTCTGGGCGCCGAGCCGGGTGGGGGACCGCGAGTTCGAAAGATGGTGGGCGCGGCTGCTGCGCCAGGGGACGAGCCCGTCGGGCGCGATCTCGCTGATGGACCTCTACCGGGAGATGGACGTGCGGGCGATCCTGCCGACGATCGACGTCCCGACCCTCGTCCTGCATCGCGGCGCCGACACCATGGTCCCGGCCGCGCAAGGTTGTTATCTGGCGGAGAGCATCCCGGGAGCGCTCTACCTCGAGCTGCCGGGTGGAGACCACCTGCCCTTCACCGGCGACGTCGACGGCCTCCTCGACGAGGTCGAAGAGTTCCTCGTCGGCAGCCGCGGCGCGCGCGAGTCCGAGCGGGCGCTGGCGACGATCCTCTTCACCGACATCGTCGGCTCGACCGCGAAGGCGGCCGAACTCGGCGACCGCGACTGGCGCGCCCTGCTCGAGCGCCACGACGCCGCCGTCCGCCGCCAGCTCACCCTCCACCGCGGCCGCGAGGTGAAGACGATGGGCGACGGCTTCCTCGCCACCTTCGACGGCCCGGCGCGGGCGATCCGCTGCGCCCGCGCCGTCCAGGACGAAGTCGCCGGCCTCGGGATCGAGGTCCGCGCCGGCATCCACACCGGCGAGGTCGAGCTGATCGGCGACGACGTCGGCGGCATGGCGGTCAACATCGGCGCCCGCATTGGCGCCCTCGCCGACCCCGGCGAGGTCCTCGTCTCCAGCACCGTCCGCGAGCTGGTGGTTGGCTCCGGCCTCGAGTTCGAAGAGCGCGGCGTGGAGAAGCTGAAGGGCGCGCCGGGAGAGTGGCGCCTCTTCGCGATCGACGCGCCGCCGGCTTAACCGAGCTGTGCGTTTTGCGCGTGTTTCGTCACAGACAATGAGTTACACTTGCCATCATGGAGGCAATGGCAAGAGAACAGTGGACCGACGCACGGCTCGACGATCTGAAGGAGCAGATGGTCGCCGGTTTTGGGCGCGTGGATGCCGAGCTCCGCGATCTGCGCCGCATGATGTTCCAGGGCTTCGTCGCCATGGTGACGATCATGGTCACCTGTTTCGTCGGTCTCGCCGGCCTGATCGTCCTCTAGCCAACCGCGACCTCGTAGGCCTCCTTGGCCTCGAGAAAGGGGGCCAGGGTGACGTAGACCAGCGTCGGGACCAAATCCGGCAGCGTCCCCGGGCCCTTCTTGTTGACGTGGTCGTAGAGCAGCGAGTAGAGGGCGCCGCCGATTGCCTCGGCGGCGATTGGGGGCGTCTCCGGTTTGAGCTCGTAGCCCGGCGCCAGTAAGCCCTCCATGCCTTCGGTGACGATCTCGCGCTGGTCGAGGGCGCGTTTACCGGCCGCGTACATCTCGACTCCGCCCAGCCGCGCGTACTCGGGCTCTTCGGCGCCGAAGCAGAACATCGCCTCCTGGGTGTCGTGGACGGCGTGGGGCCAGTCGGGGGCGCGGCGGAAGGCGGGAAGCGCGGCGGCGAGCATGTGGGCGGAGCCGCTGTCGAGGGCGGCGACGATCGCGTCCTCCTTGTTCTTGAAGTGTTCGTAGAAGGTCCGCTGCGAGGTCGAGGCGCGTTCGACGATCTCGGCGACGGTGGTGTCGGGGTAGCCCTTCTCGGCGACGACCGCGGCCAGCGCCCGCAGCAGACGCTCGGGCGGAGATGACTGCGCCTGGCGCTCCTCGAACGGGACCGCCTTGACGGTGCGGCGGCGGGTCGCTTTCAGCGGGCCGGGCGGGACCGGGTAGGAGAAGAACCACTCCCACAGCTGCGGCGCCAGCTCGGGCAGCTCCGCCTCCTGGCCGCGGTAGAGGCGCTTGTGGATCACCTTCTGGATGCCGCCGACGATCGCCCGCACCAGCTCCCGCGGGATCCCCTCGCGCCCGGGCACCTGGGCGAGCATCCGCATCGCCAGGTCGGTCGCCTGCTCCATCGAGCGCTCGACGACGTCGGCTCCCTCGGGGCCGGCGGCGTAGACCTCGACGATGCAGAGCTTCGCCGCTGCGGGCTGGTCGACGATCAGGCCGATTAGCCCTTCGAACGCCCCCCGCGCCCGCTCGACCCCGGCCGGCGCGCTCTCGTCGCCACCGAGTTTCTCCAGCGCCGGTCCGATCATCTGCTCGACCGCCGCCAGGAAGCAGGCCTGCTTGTCCTCGAAGTGCCTGTAGAAGGCGCTGCGCGAGACGCCGGAGAGCTCGACCAGGTCGGCGACCGTCGTCGCCTCGTAGCCCTTCGCGGAGACGGTCGCGACCATCGCCGCGAACAGCCGCTCGCGCTGGTTGCGCTCGGCCTCCTCGCGGGGCGTGCCTCTTCCGGGCCGCAGCTTCCGCTCCCGCAGCGAAGCCGCATCCCCCCACGGAGTTCTGACCATCGTCGACGGAACATATCCGGGCCTGGTCACAGGGTTCAGCCTAACCATCAAAGAAAGTTCAAGTGGTACGAACTGAACTGGACAAGCTGTACATATGGGTGTGAATGAAGGCTCTAGATTTGCCTTTCTGAAGCCATTTAGATGCCACAATCACCGTGCAGGCGAATAAGGCTGTTCCCATCTTCTTGACAACTTGGTCCGCATCTGTTCTTATTTCAGCGGCTGTAAACGGAGCCGCGAAAGCGGGGCCAGGGAAATCAGCAGGGAGCTGAGCCAGACCGCCGAGCCGGGCTGGTAGGGAACTTCAAAGAAGGAGCGACACTCTTGAGACGGATTGCAATCAGCGGACTGATGGTCCTCGTGCTTGGAGTGGCGCTCGCGCCGATGGCGAAGGCCGCTGAACCGATCGACTCGTTCGCGTACCTGGCGACCTTCGGACCGGGGGAATCCTTCTCGTTCCTCTCCGAACCAAGTGCCGTCGCTGTCGATCAGGACTCCGGAAGGATCTTCGTTGGCGAGGGCGCCTTTGGGTCGGCGAGGATCTTCACGCCGAATTCCAGCCCTGGCGGGGAAGAACTCACTACCGTCGACGTTTTCGGAGTTACGGGCCGGTTGGCCTCCAATGTGGCGGTGGACTCGAGCACGGACGCCCTGTATGCGAGCGACCGCTCGGGCTACGGCATCGGAGTGGCAAGGCTCGTCTCCGACGGGGCACCGACCCCGACCTACACGTTGGACCCGAGTTTTGCGCCCGAGTCCGACCTCTTGGTGGGTCCGGCCGGGATCGCGGTCGATCCGACCACGCATGACCTGCTCGTCGCCGATCGCAGCGCCGGCAAGGTGTATCGCCTCGACTCGAGCGACGGCTCGCTCGTCTCGACGATCGACGGACCCGAAGGCGGGGATTTCCAGGCCCCGAACGCGGTCGCCGTCTCCGCCGCCGGCGAGATCTACGTCGTTGACGTGGATAGCGGCCGCGTGGACCGCTTCGCGGCCGACGGCTCCTGGCTGAGTCGGCTTCCGCTATCCGCCGGGGCGAGCCCGAAGACCATCGCGGTGAACCCCACCAGCGGTGAGGTAGCGGTCCTCGAGCTGCGTGTCGGTCAGACCGTTATCGATGGCTTCTCAGCGAGCGGCACGCTCGAGTTCTCCGCCCCCTTTCCATCTTCGATCAACGGCACTCCGGGAGGCATCGCCTGGGACGGCGGTTCAGACCGGATCTACGTAACGCCGGCGAACGCCACCGTCCACACCTTCGTCCCCGCGGTGCAGCCAGGGGTCGACCCCCCCGCCGGAACGCCCGGACGCAACACGATGCTGGTTAAAGCAGACGTCGCCCCCGGTGGGGAAGCGACCACGGCCTGGCTCGAATACTGCCCGGCGACGGCGGCCTGCGACGACTACCCGGCATTCGGGGTGGGCGGCGCGAAAAATCCCTGGAAGCGGGGCCCGGCGCACGAAGGGCTCACCAGCGACACGACGATCGAAGACGAATTCCCGCTCTACTCCAATGCGAGCTGGAAGCTGAGGGTCACGGCGGTGAACGACAAACTGAGCAACTCGGCCACGTCGACGGTGAACAGCCCGCTGCTGGTACCGACCGTGGAGACCCAGGGCGCCGCCTCCGTGACCGGCGTCTCGGCTGAACTGACCGGGTTGATCGATCCGATCGGCGACCTCACGACCTACCACTTCGAGTACGGCCCGACGACCGCCTACGGCAGCCAGGCTCCTCTCACCGGCGAGGCGGCTGCGGGGAAAAACCGTCAGCCCCGCACGGTGACCCAACTGATCACCGGTTTGCAACCTGAAACGACCTACCACTACCGGCTGGTCGCGACCAACAGCGTCGGCGAGACGGCCGGTGCGGATCGGACCTTTACGACCACCGGCGCAGGCGGCGCGACGACCCACGCCTACGAGATGGTCACTCCCGTCGATCAGCATGGGGCGTTGGTCAACGGGAGCACCAACTTCTGGTCCGCAACCGACGGCTCCTGGTTCGTCACCGGGTCTGGTGCCGCCGAGCCCGACGGCACCTCCTCGGTGATCTGGCAGCATTTCCTCAGTCGCCGGAGCAGCACGGGCTGGTCGGACTGGAGCCAGATCGATCCCCCTCGCTTCAGTAACAACGGGACGACGGAGGGCGGGGTAGCGGCCGTCTCCGAGGACGGTACCCACGCCCTCGTCATCAGCAACCGCGTTCTCGACGCCGGCGGGATCGAAGGCGGTGGCAACCTCTACGTCTACGACCTCGACAACGGCACCTTCGAGTTCGTCGGCGGCGTCAGCAACGAGGACTACTTGGACGCCTACGTCTGGTTGGCGGGCCTCCAGAAGATTGCGGAAGTGTTCATCTGGGGCACCCCTGATTTCAGCAGCGTCGTCTTCCGCTCGCAGCCGCCGCTCTTACCGGGGGCGCCCGAGTTCCAGATCTACCGCTGGAGCCGAGCTGGAGGCCTGGAGCTGGAGTCGACGATGCCCGACGGCGAACCACCTTCGGGTTCGACGACGCCTCCAACCGGGCTCCCGGGTGAGCACCGTCAGGTATCCGACGACGGCAGCGTCTCCTACTTCTCGATCGATCTCAACGGTTCGGACTATGGCGTATACCGTCGGGCCGACGGGCAGACGACGGCGATCTCGGTGATCGAAGGCGACCCCACCCACACGCCGTGGCCAGGGAGGATCGAGGGGGTCAGTCGTGATGGGCGCTACGCGATCTTCAGCTCCCTGGTGGCGCTGACGCCAGACGATCCGGGCACGGGTGTCGGGCTCTACCGCTACGACGCGGACGAAGAAGCGGCGACCTACCTCTCGACGGTAGACCAGGGCAACGCGGTCGTAGCTGGGGTGAGCGGCACCACCCAGACGGCGATATTCACTGCCGGAGGACCTGGCAAGGTCCTGGTTGGCAACCAGATCAGGCCGCTCGACTTTTTCGGCCCGACGAACGCCAGCATAAGCTCCAGTGGCCGCTACCTGGGGTGGATTTCGGGTAGGGAAGTCTTTCTCTACGACGCCGCGACCGACACGTCCACCTGTGTTTCTTGCCTGGCCGATGGAAGCGCCGGAGGCGATGCGTATCTGATGAACGGAGGCCGTCCTCCGGGCAACAGGGCACCCCGCCTGGTTTTCGACAACGGCCTGATCGTGTTCAGCACGAAGAACCAGCTCGTCACCGAGGATCAAAACGACCGCTTCGACGTCTACACCTACCAGAACGGCAAGTTGACGCTGATCAGTCCCGGCGACGGCCCCTACGACGCATTGGTGGTCGAGGCCGCTGCCGAAGGTCGCGACATCTTCTTCAGCACCGATCAGGGGTTGATCCCGAGGGATACCAACAACGTCGCCGACGTCTACGACGCTCGCGCTGGGGGCGGCTTCACGGAACCGGCTCCGGCGACGGAATGCGAGGGGGAAGCTTGTAAGGGCCCTCTCACTTCCCCAGCTCCGAGAACTGACCTCGGCACTTCCGCGCTAGGCAAAAGCGGCGGTTCCAAGAACAACCCGATTGCCTCGATCACCCGCGTCAAGAAGCTCACCGCTGCCGACCGCGCCGCCCTCGCCCGAGGTGGCAAGGCCCACCTCAAGGTCAAGGTCGGCGGCCCCGGCAAGGTGACCGTGACCGGCAAGGCATCGGGGTCAGCCCGGGCCAAGAAGGCCGGAACCGTAAGCGTGCCGATCTCCCTCACCAAGAGCGCCCTTTCCCAGCTGAAGGCCAAGGGCTCCTTGACGATCACCCTCACCGTGCACTTCGACGGCACCAAGAAGGCGGTCTCGATGACCCTGCGAACCACCACCTCCAAGAAAGGGGGCTCGCGATGACCCGCCGCAGCCGCCGCGTCCCGCGCCTCGGCACCACCCTGGCGCTCACGCTTCTACTCACCCTGGCCGTCGCGGGCAACGCCCGGGCTGAGGTCTTCGACAGCGTCGGGATGGGCCTCAATTATCCCCCCGTACTCGACACCAACGGCACCACGGGCAACACCCAGGCCGACCGCGAAGACGACACGTTGCTACCGCCTGCCTTCCAGCGCCAGGCCGGCTCGCACCCCGACTTCACCTTCGCCTTCAGCATGCCGACCGACTCCGAAGGGTACCCGGTGGAAACGATCCGGGATATCGATGTCGACCTTCCGAAGGGCATGGTCGGCAACCCGACCGGGTTTGCGACCTGTACGACCGCGCAGCTGGTCAACAAAGGCCTCGGCGGTGCCGCTTGTCCCGTCTCCTCCCAGGTCGGATATGCGGAGATCGTCGTCAACTGGGACGGCATCCCGCCGACTCTGAGCCGAGTGGGTCTTTTCAACCTGGCCCACGGCCCTGAAGTTCCCGCCCGCTTCGGGTTCAACTACTCCAACGTGCTGGGCCTGATCAGCGCCCGGGTCCGCCCCGGGGATTACGGCATCTCCTCGGGGAGCATGGCGATCTCCAACGCGCAGAAAGTCGAAACGGTCCGGGTCACTCTCTGGGGTGTCCCCGCCGACTCCAGCCACGACATGCTGCGGTCGAAAGAAGTCCAGCAGCTGAAGGGTGAAGCGGGTCAACCGTCAGAGGTCTACGTGCAAAAAGGCCCGATCTCCACCGACACCGACCGGTTCCCGTTTCTGACCGCTCCCACCTCCTGCGCGGACGCTCCGGCCTTCTTCAAGGTCCGCGGCGACACCTGGGAAAACCCCGGGGTCTGGGAAGAACGCACCTTCACCGAGGACGAGGAAGGTGTTCCCTTCAAATTCGAAGGATGCGGAAAACTCCCGTTCAGCCCGTCGGCCTCCGCGAAGCTCTCGACTTCGGGAACCGATAGCCCCGCCGGGCTGACCGTTGACGTCGACGTCCCCCAGCCGCAGGACCCCGACGGACTTGCCGAGGCCCACGTGCGCAAGGTCAAGGTCACCCTGCCGGAGGGCTTCGCGGTCAACGCCGCCTCGGCCAACGGCCTCGGCTCCTGCTCCCAGGACGAGATTGCCCTCGGCACGAACGACGCTCCCACCTGCCCGGACTCCTCCAAGCTCGGCAAGGTCACGATCGACACGCCCTTGCTCGACGAACAGCTGGTGGGCAACGTCTACCTCGCAAAGCAGGGCGACAACCCGTTCAACTCGCTGCTGGCGATGTACATCGCCGTCAAGGGTCCTGGCTTCTACTTGAAGCTGCCGGGGAAGATCGACCTTGATCCGGTCACCGGCCAGGTGACGACGACCTTCGATGACAACCCGCAGCTGCCGTTCGAAAAGCTGAGCCTGTCCCTCGACGGCGGTCCCCGTGCCGCTCTCACCACCCCGGCCGCCTGCGGCAACTATGCAGCCGAAGCCGAATTCCTCTCCTGGGCGTCTGACAAACCGGTGATGAAATCGATCCCGATGCCGGTCGACCAGAACTGCGTCGCCGAGGGCTTCAACCCGAAGCTCGCCGCCGGCTCCGTCGACCCGACGGCCGGGGCCGCAAGCGCGTTCGAGATGCGGGTCACCCGCGACGACGGTGAACAGAACATCGCCAAGCTCAACGCCACGCTGCCCGAGGGGCTGCTGGCCAAGCTCAAGGGCGTCGCGGTCTGCGGCGACGCCCAGGCGGCCGCCGGCGACTGTCCCGCCGGCTCCCAGGTCGGGACGGCGACGGTCGGCGCGGGCTCGGGCCTGACCCCGGTCTACGTGCCGCAGGCCGGCAAGGCGCCGACCGCCATCTACCTCGCCGGCCCCTACAAAGGAGCGCCGTACTCGCTGGTGGTCAAGGTCCCGGCCCAGGCCGGCCCCTTCGACCTCGGCACGGTCACGGTTCGCAACGCCCTCCAGATCGATCCGGTCACCACCCAGGTGACGGCCAGCTCCGATCCGCTGCCGCAGATCCTGCAGGGGATCCCGATCGCCTACCGCGACGTCCGGGTGGAAGTGAGCCGGCCGGACTTCATCGTCAACCCGACCGGCTGCGATCCCAAGAGCGTGAGCACCACGTTCACCTCGGCGACCGGGGCGAGCTCGACCGCCTCCGATCCGTTCCAGGTGATCGGCTGCGACAAGCTCGGCTTCAAGCCGAAGCTGGCGATCAAGTTCAGCGGTGAGACCCACCGCTCGGCTCACCCGGCGCTGAAGGCGACGCTGAAGATGCCGAAGGGAGGGGCGAACATCGCCAAGGCGGTGGTGACGCTGCCGGAGACCGAGTTCCTCGAGAACGCCCACATCGGCACCGTCTGCACCCGGGTGCAGTACGCCGCCGACCAGTGCCCGGCGAAGTCGATCTACGGCTACGCCAAGGCCTGGACGCCGCTGCTCGACAAACCGCTGCAGGGCCCGGTCTACCTGCGCAGCTCCAACCACACCCTGCCCGACCTGGTCGCCTCGCTCGACGGCGCGATCCACGTCGACCTGGCGGGCCGGATCGACTCGCCCGGCGGCAAGATCCGCAACACGTTCTGGGCGGTGCCCGACGCGCCGGTCTCCAAGTTCGTCCTCAGCATGAAGGGCGGCGACAAAGGCCTGCTCGTCAACAACGAAGAGCTCTGCAAGGTGAAGCCCCGAGCCCGGGCCGAGTTCACCGGCCAGAACGGCAAGCGCTCGGTCTCCAAGCCGCTGGTGAAGATCGGCTGCGGCAAATCCCCCCGGAAGCGCTAGGAGCGGGACACAGACGTACCACCCGGACGCCGAGTCTCTCGTAGACTCGGCGTCCAATGGGTGGAGGATCTCGAGGGGCGATGCACCGCCGTGGTCTGGCGGGCTTCGCCGCGGTCGTGCTTGCCTGCCTCGCGCTTGGGGCGGTCGGGCTTGGGGTCGAGGACGACCTCTCGCCTTTCTCGCTGAAGATCCCGGGAACCTCTGCATCAGACGGTGAAACCCTGGCGCAGAGCCACTTTGGAGATTCATCTCCATTTGCGATCCTGCTGCGCGGTCCAGCCCCAGCGCTCGATCGCCAAGGATCGGCGCTGGTCGCCGAGCTGCGGCGCGAACCCGAGGCGACCGTGCTCTCGCCCTGGGACCGGGGCAGCCTGAGCGCCCTCCGGCCGGGTCCCCGGAAGGCCCTGGTTTTAGTCGACTACCACGTACCGCTGGGCACCGCGATGCGGGAGGTGGCACCCGGCCTGGAAGCGACGGTCGAGGAGGGCGTGGACCCGCCGGTCGTCGCCACCCAGTCCGGTTTTGCCACGGTCGCCCAGGCCCTGCAGGAGGAATCCCTGAACGCGACCGAGCGGGCCGAGCTGGTGGCGGCGCCGCTGCTGATTCTCGTCCTCCTGCTCGTCTTCCGCTCGCTCGTTGCGGCGGCGATCCCGCTCGTCTTCGGTGCCCTCACCGTCCTCGCCGGGCGCGGGGTGCTGTCGCTGCTCTCCGACGCGATGACGATCGACGCCCTCTCGCTCGTGGTCTGCACGATGATGGGCCTCGCCCTCGGGGTCGACTACTCGCTGCTGATCGTCTCCCGCTTCCGCGAGGAGCTGGAGCGCGACCCCGACGCCTGGCGCGCGGCGGCGGCGACCCGCGCCAGCGCCGGCCGCACCACCCTCTTCGCCGGCCTCACCCTGATCGTCGCCCTCCTTTCCTCCGCCCTCCTGCAGCCCGGCTCCCTGCTGCTCTCGCTGGCTGTCGCGACCGGGGTGGTGACGACGATCAGCATCCTCATCGCCACCCTCGCGGTGCCGCCGCTGCTGGCGCTGCTGGGGCCGCGGATCAACGCTCTCCGGGTCGGTCCGGCTCCGCGGCCCGGCGGCCGCTCGGCGGTCGCCGCCGCGGCGGGACGGGCGCTGCGAAACCCGGCCCTCGCCGCCTGCCTGGTCGCGGTGCCGCTCGTCCTTCTTACCCTGCCGGTGATCGGCTTCTCGACCGGCGCCCCCGGCATCGACGAGCTGCCCAGCAGCAACCAGGCACGAGCGGACGCGGAGACGATCGACCGCGCGGTCGGCCCTGGCTGGGAGGCCCCCTTCGTCCTCGTCGCCGCTACCGAGCGAGGGCCGATCACGACCTCGCAGCACCTCTCCCAGCTCGCCCGCTGGCAGCGGCGGATCGGCTCCGAGCCGGGGGTGCGCACGGTGATCGGCCCGGCTCCTGTCGCCCGCCGGACGGCGCCGCTGCGGACTCTCGGGAGCCGGCTTTCTGCGCAGGGGGGGAGCGCTCCCTCGGAGCTGGAGAAGCTGGGGCCCGGGCTGCGCCGCGCCGCCGATGCCGTCTCGCAGCTGCGCGCCGGTCTCGACGAAGGCGCGGCCGGAAGCGGGCTTTTGGCCGAGGGCTCCGAACGGGCGGCCGCCGGGGCAGGGTTGATCGCCTCGGAGCTGAGGCGGGCCGCCGGTCGGGGGGAAGAAGCGACCGCGGCGATCGGCCGCCTGCGGGACGGCAGCGAGCGCCTCGCCAAGGGCCAGCGCCAAGTCTCCGTCGGCAGCCTCGCCCTTGCCCTCGGCCTGCGCTCGCTGGTGCCGCGGCTGCGCGGCGGCGAGCAAGCTCGCTCGCGCAGGCTCGCCCGCGAGCTCGAACAAGCGGCGGCGGAAGACCCATCGCTGCAACCGCTCGCCAACCAAGCCCGCGTGCTCGCTCGCACGGTCGCCGCCAACCGCAACGAAGTGCGGCGCCTCCGCGACGTCGCCCAAGAGGTCAACGGCGGCATCAACCGGCTCGTCCCGGGCGGGGAGCGGCTCGAAGCGGGGGTGGGGAAGCTGGCCGACGCGACCAACGGGCTCAGCAGCGGGCTCGACCGCCTCGGCGACGGCGCCGAGCGGCTCTCGAGCGGCCTGGTCGAACTGCAGGGCGGCGCCGGGGCGCTGCAGAGCGGCCTCTCCGAAGGCTCGCGCCGCGCCTATCCGCTACAGACGAAGCTGGCGGACGCCGGCGACCGGGTCTCGGCGGTGGCGACTCCCCTCGCCCTCGGAGCGGCACAGCTCCAGCGCCAGTCACCCGCCCTTTTCGACTCCGGCTACTTCGTCCTCTCCGCCCTCGACGGCGCCCCGGCGCGGCAGCGGGCCGAAGCCGGCGAGGCGATCAGTGTCGACGGCGGCGGCCAAGCGGCGCGGATGATCGTCGTCTCCAACTTCCCGTTCAACAGCGACGGGTCGCGCCGGGTCGGCGAAGCGCTCGAGGCCGATGCAGCGCGCCTGGCGGCGGCCAGCGGCCTGGAGACCGGCGTCACCGGCGGCGCCGCGACGCTCAACACCTACGGGGAAGCGACCGAAGCGCGCCTGCCCTTCGTGATCGGCGTTTTCATCCTCTTCACGCTTCTTGCTCTCGTCGTCTTCCTCCGGGCGCCGCTGCTGGCGCTGCTGACCGTCTGCCTCAACCTCGCCTCGGTGGCGGCGGCGATCGGGGTGATGGCGCTCGTCTGCAAGATCCCGGAGGGCTATCCGCTCGGCGGCCATCCCTACATCGACACGGTCGGCGCCGGGGCGATCTTCGGCGTCACCTTCGGGCTCTCGATCGACTACGCGGTCTTCCTCATCGCCCGCATGCGCGAGAGCTACGACGTCGACGGCGACCACCGCGCCGCGATCGCCTTTGGGCTCGAGAAGACCGCCGGGGTAATCACCGGCGCCGCCGCGATCATGGCCGCCGTCTTCGTCTCCTTTGCCGCCGCCCCGGTGGCGACGGTGAGCCAGATGGGGGTGGGGCTGACGGTGGCGATCCTGCTCGACGCGACGGTGGTGCGGATCGTCCTGCTGCCGGCGCTGATGCTGCTGCTGGGCGACCGGGTCTGGTACGTGCCGCCGCTCCTCGACCGAATCCTTCCCCGCCGTAACGTGCTTTTGCCAGAAACGAGGACCACTAGTGCTTAGAACGACCGGAATCATGCTCTCCCTCTCGGTGGCGCTGCTGCTGGCCGCCGCGAGTGCCCCCGCCGCCGAAGCGCCGACCCGCGACGAATACGTCGAGGCGCTGGAGAAGGTCTGCAAGCCCGACGCGCTCGCGACCCAGCGGGCGATGAAGGGCGCCCGCGCCGACGTCCAGGCCGAACGCCTCAAGGTGGCGGCGAAGAAGTTCGCCAAGGCAACGGCGATCTTCGGCGGCACCGTGAAGGAGATCTCGGCGGCCCCCCGGCCCGAAGCCGACGAGGCGAAGCTGAGCAAGTGGTTCACCTACCTCAACCGGCAGGCCTCCTACCTGGGCCAGATCACCGCGCAGCTGCGCCAGGAGCACGCGATCAAGGCGCAGCGGCTGACCGCGCGCTTCATCCACAACGGCAACCTCGCCAACAACGTCGTCCTTGCCTTCGGGTTCGACTGGTGCAGCTTCAAGTTCTCCCGATACGGCTGAGGCTGCTTGCCCTCGTGCTGGTCCTGGCCGCCGGCCTCGCCGCGGCGACGGCGCACGGCGAGCGCAGCCAGCGCGGCAACCTGATCGTCTCCCTCGACGGTCACTTCTCGCCGCTGGCGCTGCCGCGGGATCGACCCGCACCGGTCGCGGTGCAGTTGCAGGCGGGCCTGGAAACCGAAGACGGCAGCATCCTGCCGCGGGTCACCAAGGTCGAACTCGGGATTCCCGGCCAGGGGATCATCAACACCCGCGGCCTCCCGACCTGCACGCCGCGGCGGATCCGCGACGCGACCACCGCAAAGGCGCTCGAGGCCTGCGCGCCGGCGCTGATCGGCAGCGGCCGGATGGTCGCCCAGGTGAAGATCCCGAACCAGCCGCCGTTCCGGGTCCACGCCCGGTTGCTCGCCTTCAACGGCGAGGTCGGCGGCAACCGCGCCGTGATCGTCCACGGCATCTCCACCCAGCCGCCGACCGCCGTCGTCATCCCCTTCGTGATCAAGCTGCGACCGGGCAAGTTCGGGACCGCACTCGTCGCACACGTCCCGGCGACGCTCGGGCCCTGGCCGCGTTTCGCCCGCTTCGAAATGAACCTCTACCGGCGTTTCGCATACGAAGGGCGGCAGCGCAGCTACCTCAGTGCCTCCTGCCCGATTCCGAAGAGCAACACGGCGGGGTTCTTCTCCTTCGCGAAAGCGACGTTCACGCTCGCCGAAGGCCGGCGGATCAGCACCGGAATTGCCCGCAGCTGCCGGGCGCGGTAGCGCCTGCCTGTCCTCCTCGGTCTGTTAATGTTCCAATTCGATGGCGTACCCGCTCGCCTTGGCGAACCTCGAAGCGGCCGTGCTCGACGCCTGTGCGGGGGAGGACGAGTGGCCGGCGCAGATCGCGGCCGGAATCTACGCCGGGGTCGACTATGCGATCGCCAATCCCGAGGTCGTGGAGACACTTGCTTCCGAGGACGCGCCGGGTTCCGACGTTCTCCGCCGCTACGAACGCGTAATCGGCCGTCTAGCGGGCTTTCTCCGCGTCAAAGCTCCAGCCGACGAGCGTCTTCCGGGGGCCACGGACGAGGCGCTGGTGGCAGGCGTGGTCGGCCTCGTCGGCGACCACCTGAGGATCGGCCGGCTCGACCGCCTCGCGGAATTGCGGCCGGAGCTGGTGCTGCTGACCCTGCTGCCTTACCTGGGATTCGCCGAGGCGAAGAGATGGGCGGACGCGGCGGCGGAATAGACGCGATTGCGGTTGACACTGTGGTCCGTGTGTGTTCTCATTTATTTTCCGTCTTCGGTGCACCTGGCCGGAGGCGGAGCTGGCGCCAGTCCCGAGACCGACCCGCCAACCCTGGGCGCGGCGGTCTCATCGATGCTCACGGTCCGGGTGAGTTCCCCGCTTGCCCGGACCGTCTGCGTCCTCTCAGCCGCATGAAGGTGACGAGGACGCGGGCTCCTGGGCCGAGAGCGGTCAGCAGCCGCTCGCGGATCAGTGGGGCGGTTTGCGGAGAGCTGAGGTAGAAGGCGGCGACGCCGGCGAGGATCGCGCGGTGGCGCTCGGAGCGGGGGAGGCCTTCGATCAGCGCCTCGCTCCGGTTGGCGATCGAGCTGAGGCGCTCCGCCGCCTCGGCCTCGCTCTCGTAGTAGCCGATGTAGTTGTGCTCCCCGGCCTCACGGTCGGTCGCGCTGTCGACGAGGTCGTCGAGGAGGACGGTGAGCGCACCGATCGGCGGGTTGTAGCCCGCATCGATCGCAGCCGCGTCCGCGGGCGTCGTGTCTGGGTCTGCGGCCGCCGCGATCAGCGCGTGCGCCGCGACCGAGGAGCTCGCTCCGGCCGCAACCTCCCACCAGCGGTACCCGGGGTGAGCGCCGAGGCTTTCGGCCCAGGCTCGCAGCGATGCCGTGCCCTCGCCGGCGGCGCGGTGGGTCTGCAGTTGGCCCTGCTCACAGCGCGCGATCGCTCGGTCGAGGTAGGGAGCAACCAGCTCCGTGGTGGGTAAGGCTGCGACCTCTAGCCGCCAGCGCGACTCGAGCAGGTTCAGGCGCTGTGGATCGATTTCCTCCCCGCCCTCTTCGAGCTCGTCACGGAGATCGATCGCGACCTGCAGGGCGACGAGCGTGCGCACCACCGCGGCTCGGTGACGGCGCGGCGCCAGGGTTGCGAAGACCGCCACCGCCTCGGCGTTTCTCACCTTCTCCCCCGGCAGCGGCCCGAGCTCCTTCAGCTCCCTACGCACCCGTGGCAGCACCGTCGTCAGGTAGGCGAAAAGCGCGCCCGCCGCCGCCGCGATCTCTCTCATCGCCTGCATCCATCGCAGCCTACGAGGGATGTCCGCCGCCGTCTTTACCTTGAGCTGACGATGACGGAGCAGACGCAGATCGAGGCGTTCGCCAGCGTCGACCCGGCGGTCCCCGAGCCGCTCGGCCGCATCCCCCTCGGCGAGCTCGAGGACGGGCAGCGGGTCAGTGGCGTCTACGCGGTGCGTGAGCGCGAGCTGCGCCGTAAGCGCAACGGCGACCCCTGGCTGCGGCTCTCGGTCGGCGACGCGACCGGCAGCGCCGAGGCGGTCTGCTGGGAGGAGGCGGAAGCGCTTTACGCCCTTTGCTGCACCGGCTCCGCGGTCCACGTCAGCGGCGTCTTCGAGGTCAGCGAACGCTGGGGCGCGAAGATCAAGATCAGCTCGATCCGCGCGGCCGAGGCGCACGAGTTCGAGGCCGACGACCTGGCGACCGGCTCCGATGTCTCGCTGGACCAGCTCGAGGGCAAACTGCGCGAACTCCTGGAGACGGTCCAGAGCCCGCAGCTGCGGCAGCTGCTCGATCACTTCTTCGGCCCCGAGTCGGAGACCTGGCAGCGCTTCTCCGTTGCCCCCGCAGCGAAGACCTACCACCAGGCCTACCGGCACGGGCTGCTCGAGCACACGCTCTCGGTCGCCCAGGCGGTCTCCGCTGCCGCCAACTTCTTTCCGGGGATCGACCGCGAGGTCGCCGTCACCGGCGCCCTCCTGCACGACATCGGCAAGTGCCTCGCCTACAACAACGACCCGCTGGCGATCGACCTCACCGACGCCGGCCGCCTGCAGGGGGAGATCCCGCTCGGCTACTACAAGGTCCGCCGGGCGATCGAGGACCTGCCGGGCTTCGACCCCCACCTCGCCCAGTGCGTCCTCCACATCATCCTCAGCCATCACGGCTCGCTCGAACACGGCTCGCCGGTCGTCCCCGCCACCCGCGAGGCCGTCCTCGTCCACATGATCGACAACCTCGGCGGCCGCCTCGGCAGCTTCGACCGGATCGAGAAGCAGCTCCCCGCCGGCGAGGTCTGGTCCGGCTTCGACCGGGCCTTGTCAGGCTCGGCCTTCTTCGCCCAGCGCGCCGCCTGAAGACAAAGCGTTGCTGTAGACAATCAGTTACGCTATGCTCATGGCGGTGATGATGAGTCCGAGGGAAAGATGGACCGACGAGCGGATCGACGACCTGAACGCGAAGGTCGATAGAGGGTTCGCGGAACTCAAGTCGGAGATGAGGGAAGGCTTCGCCAAGGTCGACAAGCGCTTCGAGCAGGTCGACAAGCGCTTCGAGCAGGTCGACAAGCGCTTCGAGAGGATCGAGGATCGGCTCGACAAGCTCACCGATAGGTTCGAATCCCTGAATCGGACTCTGTGGGGTGGCGCGTTCGTGATTGCCGCCGCTCTGCTTGGCGGCAACCTCTTCTAAGCCGCTACTGGAAGCGGTCGCTGCAGCGCTGGATCTTGGTGACGTTCTGGTGGGCGCGCTGGATGCAGTTGATCAGCTTGTCAGCGTTGCCCTGCTGTTGTGACTGGCGCAGCGACTTCTTGACTTCGCGCTGGACCCGGCGGTTGACGTCGTCGATCGTCTTGTTGATTTCGCTCAGATCGGACTGTTGGAAGCCCTTCTGGACGTTGACATTGACTTCGTGGCTGACCTTCTCGGTCGTCTCCAGGGTCGGCTTGACGATGAAGAAATAGGCCGCGGCGAGGATTCCGACGGTCACCAAAAGCCGGATAATGCCCGCGCTTAGGTTGCCGAAGAGGTTTCTGAGGACGTCCATGCGCTGCGCGGAGACTATCCTGCCGGGCAGTGGCGAAGGACACCGAGAAGCTAATTCGCCAGCTCTCGTTGATCTCGTTCCTGATGGCTCAGGGGAGGCCGGTTTCGGCCCTCGAGATCAAGCGTGAGGTGGAGGGCTACAGCGACATGAACGACGACGCGTTCGCGCGCCGTTTCTATGCCGATCGCGCCGAGCTGGAGAGCCTCGGGATCGAACTCGGGGTC
>VAYN01000006.1:56100-169001 GCA_005885405.1 Actinomycetota bacterium
CGGAGAACTTCTACCTCGACCCGATCTCCTTCTCCGACGACGAGCTGGCGGCACTCTCGACGGCGCTGATGCTGCTGACCGACGGCGGCTTCGCCTACGCCGAGCCGCTGCGGTTGGCTCTGCAACAGGTCGCCTGGGGCCACCCGAACCCGCTCCACGAGGGCGAGCGGGCCCCGGTCGAGATGGCGATGACCGCCTCGGCCGGCGGCCGGGAGCTCTCCCAACGGCTCTCCAAGATCGAGACCGCGATCTCCCGCCGCAAGACGATCGAGTTCACCTACTTCACGATGGAGCGGGGCGAGACCGAAAAGCGCAAGGTCGACCCCTACCACCTGGTCTTCCGCGGCGGCCAGTTCTATTTGATCGGCCATGCCCACGAGCGCGATGCGGTCCGCGTCTTCCGCCTCTCGCGGATCCAGGGCAAGGTCGGTTACGCCTCCAAGGCCGAGCACGACTTCTCACCGCCCGAGGACTTCGACCGCCGTGACTACGGCAGCCGCGCCGACTGGCAGCTGGGGGAGACGAAGGGGACGGCGAAGATCTTCATCCGCGAGCGGATCGCCTGGCTGATCGAGCGGGACTACGGGACCTACGGTGAGCTGCGCAACGTCAAGAAGTCCGACGGCGCTCCCGGCAAGGGCCGCGTCTTCGAGACCCCCTACGCCTCCGAGCGCGAGCTGATCGCCTGGGTCCTGCGCTGGCGCCAGAACGCCGAGGTGCTGGCCCCCGACGACCTCCGCGAGGAGGCCGGGAAGCGCCGCGGCCTGCTGCTGGCGCGCCACGAGAACGGGTTCAAGCCGGCCGAGGTCGTCGACCGCCCGCTCGACGAGCAGCCCAAACGCGCCCGCTCCAACGGCCGTGGCGAGGCAGCGATCCGCCCCGAGCGCTTCGCCCGCCTCGTCACCCTCGCCGGCCTCCTGATCGAAGCCGCGAAAAAGGGCGAGCGCCTCCACGTCAACGACCTCCGCGACCGCCTCGAACTCACCGAAGAGGAGCTGCGCGAGGACGTCGAGCTGCTCAACGTCGTCAACTTCGGCGGCGGCACCTACGTCCTCTACGCGGAAATCATCGGCAAGGAAATCGAGGTCGACTCGCAGCCCTACGGCGACAACTTCGCCCGCCCCGCCCGCCTGCTGCCGTTGGAGGCAAAGGCGCTGGTGGCGGCGATCGACCTCTTCGGCGACCACCTGCCGCAGTCAGACCTGCAGACGGCGCGCCGCAAAATTGTCAAGGCGCTCGGCCACGACCCCTCCGAGGAGGGCCTCGAGATCGCTTCCGCCGGGGGCGGCGACGCCGAGATCGCCCGCGCCGTCAACCAGGCGATCGCCGAGAGCCGCGTCCTCGAGCTCAGCTACTACAAGGAGAACGAGGACCAGTTCACCGAGCGCCGGGTCGAGCCCTACCGCCTCGAGAACGGCAAAGAGGGCTGGTACGTCGAGTGCTACGACCTGACCAAAGAAGGGGTCCGACACTTCAAGCTCGACCGGGTCAAGGAGGCGCGCCTCTCCGACGAGAAGTTCGAGCCGCGGCCCGAAGTCGAGGAGTTCGCCGGAGTCGAGGGTTGGATGACCCACGGCGAGGTGCCGACCGCTGAGGTCGCCCGCGTCTGGGTCTCGCCCGATCGGGCCCGCTGGCTGCGCGAGGAGCGGACCGTGGTCGAGGAGCTGGCCGACGGCGCCGTCGTCGTCGAGCTGCCCTACGCGGGTAAGCCCTGGCTGGTGCGGGAGATCCTCCGCGGCGCCGGCGACCTCGTCGTCCTCGAGCCGCCGGACGCGCGCGAGGCGATCGCCAAAGAAGTCACCGAGAACTGAACGAGGCACCGGGACATCCCGAGGTCCTGAAGATCGTCGCCCCGAACCCGGGGCCGATGACGCTGGAAGGAACCAACACCTACCTCTTCGGCTCCGACCCCTGTGTGGTGATCGACCCTGGCTCCGACGAGCCGGGGCACCTAGAGGCGATTCGTGGCGCCGCGGCCGAGCGCGGCGGCATCGGCCTCGTCCTCCTCACCCACTCCCACGGCGACCACACGGCGGGAGCCGACCAGCTCGACGCGGAGGTGGTCCTGCCGTCCGGCGGGGAGGAGCACTTCGCCCTCCGCGCCCTCGCCACCCCCGGCCACGCCGAGGACCACGTCTGCTTCCTGACCGAGACCGGCGTCTGCTTCAGCGGTGACCTTGTCCTCGGCCTCGGCTCGACGATCGTCCCCCCGGGCGGTAACTCCCTCGCCGCCTTCATGGACTCCCTCGCCCTCCTGCAGGCGGAGGAGATCGAGCTGATCGCCCCCGGCCACGGCCCCTGGATCAGCGAGCCGGAGGCGAAGCTGGCCGAATACGTCGAGCACCGGCAGATGCGCGAGCGCCGGCTGCTCGAGGCACTCGAGGCCGGCGAGCGCTCCCGCGCCTCCCTCCTGGCGACCGTTTGGGACGACATCCCGATGGAGCTGCTGCCGATGGCGGCGATGGCGATGGAGGCGCACCTCGAAAAGCTCGAGGGCGAGGGGCGGCTGCCGGGGGACCTGGAAGCGTAAGCATGCAAACTGGCTGAGCAGCCAGTACATTGGCTGGATGAGGCGGGCGGCGCAGGCGGGAGTTCTTGGTGGTGCGGTGGGCGCAGGCCTGTTCGCCTCCGCCGTCGCCGTCCTCTGGCACCGCCTCGCGCGCCGGCCGCTGCCGCAGGTCGAGGGGACGATCGAGATCCCCGAGCTGCGCGACCGGGTGCGGGTGCGCCGCGACCGCTGGGGCGTGCCCCACATCGGGGCCGCTGACCGCGAGGACCTCTTCTTCGCCCAGGGCTACTGCCACGGTCAGGACCGCCTCTGGCAGATGGACTTCTACCGTCGCGTCGTTGCGGGACGGGTCGCCGAGATGGCCGGTGAGGAGGGCCTGGCGGTCGACAAGCTGATGCGGACGTTGGGGATCCGGCGCATCGCCGAGGAAGAGGAAGCGATGATGGAGCCTGAGTTGCGGGCGAAGCTCGAGCGCTTCTGCGCCGGCGTCAATGCCGCCGCCCGCGACGCCCGCGCCCTTCCCTTCGAGATGCAGGTCCTGCGCCAGCAGTGGAAACCGTGGCGCCCCGTGGACATCCTCAGCCTCGGCAAGCTTCTCGCCTTCGGCCTCTCGACCAATTGGGAGCGGGAGCTGCTGCGGGCCGACATGGTGCGGGAGCTCGGCCCCGAGCTTGCCGCCCGGCTCGACCCGGTCTACCCCGCCGATAACCCCGTCGTCGCCGAATCACTCGAAGCCTGGACCGGCGAAGGTATGCCGCTGGTCGAGCAGATCGACCGTGTCCGGGGCTCGCTCGGCCTCGCGGCCGAGGCGTCGGGCTCGAACAATTGGGCCGTCTCCGCCTCGCGGTCGAAGTCCGGGACGCCGCTGATCGCCGGCGACCCGCACCTCTCTCCCAGCATGCCGGGCATCTGGTACGAGGTCGAGCTGCGCCACGGCGAGCGCTTCGTCCGCGGCGCCTCGCTGCCGGGGATGCCCGGCATCTACATGGGCCAGAACAACGACGTCTGCTGGACGATCACCAACGTCATGGCCGATGTTCAGGACCTCTTCGTCGAGCGGGTCGACGGCGATAACTACCTGTTCGAAGACGAGTGGCGGCCGCTGGACGTCGTCCGCGAGGAGATCGTCGTTAAGGGCCGCTCAGAGCCGGTCGTGCTGGAGGTGCGCTCGACCCACCACGGGCCGATCGTCAACGAGGCGCTCGGCGCCGATGAGGGGGAGCCGCTGGCGCTCGCCTTCCAGGCGCTGCGCGAATCGACCGCCTTCGAAGCCGCCTTCGACCTGCTCGACATCGCCTCCGGCCCCGAGCTGGTGGCGAAGCTCGAGTGCCACACCTCGCCCGCCTCGAACATGGTCTGGACCGACCGCGGGGGCTCGATCGGCTACAAGCTGATCGGCCGCCTGCCGCGCCGCCGCGGCGGCTGCCCCGACCTGCCAAAGCCCGGCTGGACGGGCGAGTTCGAGTGGGAGGGGACGGTGCCCTACGAGGAGCTGCCCGAGGTCGTCGACCCCGAGTGCGGCTACGTGATCACCGCCAACAACCGGATCGTCGGCGACGAGTACCCGCACCACATCACCAGCGAGTGGCTCGACGGCTACCGGGCCAAGCGGATCGAGCAGATGATCGAGGAGACCGAGGCGCACGACCTCGAGAGCTTCGAGGCGATCCAGAACGACAACTACTCGCTGCCCGGCGTCGAGGCGGCGGCGCGCCTCAGCCGCCTGCACCCGAAGGGCCAGCGCGAGCGCAGTGCCCTGGAGCGGCTGCGCAGCTGGGATGGCTGCCTCGGCCCGGACTCGATCGCGGGGACGATCTACCAGGCGTTCCTGCTGCGGCTGGGGCGCGAAGTAGCGCGCTGCGCGATCGGCGACCGCGACCTCTGCGAGCGCTGGCTCGACCGCGCCGACAACGGCTTCCTCTCCCACGTCACTTCGCCCTGGCGCTGGCACTCGCACCTGATGGCGCTCTGGGCCGAAGGCGACGAGGAGCTGATCGGCCGCTCCTGGGACGGGCTCGCGCTGGAGGCGCTGGCGGGGGCGCTCGACGACCTCGGCGACCGCTTCGGCCCCGACCCCGAGGGCTGGCGCTGGGGGCGGGTCCACGAGCTCAAGTTCCCGCACCCGCTCGGCGACGCCAACCCGCTCTTCGACCGCCTCCTCAACCGCCGCCTCCGCGCCGGCGGCGCCCAGGAGACGGTCAGCCAGATCGCCTACGACCCGAACGACCCCTACAAAGCCGTCTGGGCGCCGAGCTGGCGGATGATCGCCGACCCGACCGACCCCGACCGCTCGCGCTGGCAGATGTTCACCGGCCAGTCGGGCCACCCGGCCAGCCCCCACTACGACGACCTGCAGCCGGACTGGCTGGATGGCCGGACCCAGCCGATGTGCGGCGAGGGTCCGTGGGCGGAGCTCGAGCTGGTTCCCTCCTCGCGCACCTGAAGTCGGGCGCCCGCCGAGACTCGACCCAGCCTGCCGGGTTCTGACAGGGATGCGACGACTCAGCCCTTCTCTTCCCCTGCTCCTGATCGCCCTCGCCCTGCTCGTGCCCGCGAGCGCGCGGGCGGTCCCCCGCGGCTTTTTCGGGATCGTCCCGCAGACCCGGATCGACCGCGAGGACCTGGCGCGGATGCGGGCCGGTGGGGTGGAAACGATCCGGATGCCACTCTCCTGGAAGGGGACGCAGCCCTCTCCACGCGCCGGCTACAGCTGGGCCGGGTTCGACGCGACGGTGGCGGCAGCAGCGAGGGAGCGGATCGAAGTCCTTCCGGTCCTCGCCGAAGCACCGGGCTGGGCGACGGGGAGCTCGCGGCGGATGCCGGTCTTCAGCGGCCGCCAGCGCCGCGCCTGGACCGAATTTGTCGAAGCCGCAGTCGAGCGCTACGGCCGCGGCGGCGAGTTCTGGGACGAGCACCGGCCCGGCACGAAGGAACCGCTGCCGCGGGTGCCGATCCGCGCCTGGCAGATCTGGAACGAGGAGAACTTCTTCTACTTCACGAAGCCGGTATCGCCTGGCCGCTACGCCCGCCTGCTGAAGATCAGCGACCGGGCGATTCGGCGCGGCGATCCGCGGGCCGACGTCGTCCTCGGGGGGCTCTTCGCAAACCCGAAGCAGGGGCCGCCGGCGGCGATGGACGCGGTCGACTTCCTCGACCAGCTCTACCGCTCGCCCGGGGTGAAGGCGAGCTTCGACGCCGTCGCGCTCCACCCCTACGCCGCCGACGTCGGCGAGCTGCGCCTCGCGGTCGAGGGCGTGCGGGCGACGATGGCCCGCCACGGCGACCGCCGCTCGCAGCTCTACGTGACCGAGATGGGGTGGGGCAGCGCCTACAACCCCCGCCTCGTCGCCTTCGAGGTCGGGCTGCAGGGGCAGGCGCGGGAACTGCGCGGCGCCTACGGCTACCTGCTCTCCAACCGCCGTCGCCTGCGGCTGGCGCAGGTCGACTGGTTCACCTGGAAGGACCTGCAGGGCAGCTGCGCCTTCTGCGACTCCTCGGGGCTCTTCCGCGCCGGCGCCCGCTTCAAGCCGAAGCCGGCTTGGCACGCCTTCCTCGGCGTTATTCGGCGCGCGAGATAGCGCTGACCATCTCGACGATCTCGGCCGGCGCCTTCTGCGGCGAGCCGGCGTCGAAGGGCGGGTCGGGGTCGTACTCGATCCCCAGCTGGATCGCCTGCGCGACCTCGGTCCCGACCTCGCGGCCGACCAAGTAGAGCGCCATGTCGATGCCGGCGGAGACGCCGGCGGCGGTGATGGTCTTGCCGTCCTCGACGTAGCGGCCGCCGACTGGCTCGGCGCCGAAGTCCCGCAGCGGCTCGAGCCAGGCCCAGTGGCCGGTCGCCTGCTTTCCCTCGAGCAGCCCGGCGGCGGCCAGGAGCAGCGAGCCGGTGCAGACCGAGGTCGTCCACTTCGTGGTCTCGTCGACCCGGCGCAGCCAGGCGAGGATCTCCTCCTCGCCCATCAGTTCGCGGGTACCGATGCCGCCGGGCACGAGAACGATCTCCGGCTCGCCGACCTCCTCGAGACTGCGGTCCGCGGTCAGCCCGACGACGCCGCTGTCGGTCCGCACCTCGCCGCGCTGCTTGGCGACGAACTCGACCTCCCAATCCGGCACCGAGCGCAGCACCTCGTAGGGGCCGATGGCGTCCAGCGCGGTAAAGCCCTCGTAGAGCAGGATCGCGATCTTCACAAGACGATGCTCTCATGCCGGTGCAAACCGTCCTAGAGTCTTCGCGGTGAGCCGGCGCGACCAGATCAAGCTCAGCGAGGAGGAGCTGCGGCAGCTGCTGGAGGAGGAGCGGGTGGCGATCGTCTCCAGCCTCGGGCCGCGCGGCTGGCCCCACTCGATGCCGCTCTGGTTCGTCCCCCGCGACGGGGTGGTCTGGATCTGGACCTACGCGAAGTCGCAGAAGGTGCGCAACCTCGAACGCGACCCGCGGGCGACGGTCCTCGTCGAGAGCGGGCACGAGTACGGAGAGCTGCGGGGGGCGATGGTCGAGTCCGAAGCGGTGATCCACCGCGACTTCGAGACCGTCCTCGGGTTCGCGGAAGAGCTGACCGTGCGCTACGCGGAGGGCATCTCCTCGATTGAGGGCGACGCCAAGGCGGCGCTGGAAGCCCAGGCGCCGAAGCGGGTGGCGATCAGCTTCCCGCCGCTGCGCACGGCAACCTGGGACCACCGCAAGCTCGGCGGCACCTACTGAGCCGAGCCGATCCGCCCGCTACCTTTTCCGACTCGATGAAACGACGCCTCTTCGCCCTTCCGCTCCTCGCCTGCCTCCTTCTCGCTCTGATGGTCGGGGGGCAACCCGGCTCGGCCAAAACGCTGCCGCGGCCGCCGAAGGGCTTCTTTGGGATCGCCCCGCAGACCGAACTAACCGAACTTGACGCTCGCTACATGCGCGCCGGCGGGATCGAAAGCATCCGCCTGCCGCTGCTCTGGTCCGCGGTGCAGCCGACGCCGCGCCCGATCTACGACTGGAGCGGCTTCGACGGCATGGTCGAAGTCGCCGCCCGGGCAGGCTTGCGGGTCTTCCCCTCGGTTGTCTCGCCGCCCCGCTGGGCGGCCCGCAAGGAAACGATGCTGCCGGTTGCCAACGCGCGCCAGCGGCGCGCCTGGTCAGCCTTCCTCAGTGCCGCCGTCGCCCGCTACGGCCCCGGCGGCGAATTCTGGGCCCAGCACGGCGGCATCGGCGTCAACTACGAACCGGCGATCTCGGTCCCGGTTCCGATCCGGGAGTGGCAGATCTGGAACGAGCCGAACTTCTTCTACTTCGCCTACCCGGTCTCGGCGCCCCAGTACGCGAAGCTGGTGACGATCTCCAGCAAGGCGATCAAAGCCGTCGACCCGGGCGCGAAAGTCGTCCTCGGTGGGCTCTTCGCCGAGCCGACCGCCAAAGGCAAGCGGGGGATGCCGGCGACCGACTACCTGCAGCGCCTCTACGCGGTGCCGGGGCTGCGCAACCGCTTCGACGGGATCGATCTCCACCCGTACGCGGTCGACAGCGAAGAGCTCGAGGAAATGACCGAGGAATTCCACGACGTCGCCAAGGAAAACCGCGACCGTCCCGCGCTCTACATCGGCGAGCTCGGCTGGGGCTCACAGAACAACTTCCAGCAGGTGGCTTTCGAGCAGGGAATTCTCGGTCAGGTGGAGCAACTGCGCGCCTCCTACGGCTACATGCTCGAAAACGCCAGGCGCCTCAACCTCAAGGCCTCCTACTGGTTCTCTTGGAAGGACGTCGCCGGCTCTTGCACCTTCTGCGACTCGGTCGGCCTCTTCCGCGCCGGTCCGAGGTTCCACCCGAAGCCCGCCTGGCGCGCCTTCGTCTCGATCACCGGTGGCCGCGCAAGGCCCTGAGCAGGGCTTCGGAGTAAAGGCCCTCAGCGCCTGTGGTGGCGAACCGGGCGGATCGTCAGCCGCCGCGAGATCGCGCCGGCAAAGGTCTGATCCGCCTTGACCGTGACCCGGAAGCTGGAGCGGCGGCCGATCCGAGGCCGGAAGCGGGCGGAGCAGACCTGGTCGATCCGGCGGGTGCCGAGGTTGCGGCGGCCGCGCCACAGCGTTACCTGGCCGCCGCGGCGGCCGTTGCACGGGCTGACCCAGGCGGAGATCAAGGCGCGGCGGTTGCGCTTGACCTTGCGGGTGGCGGCGCGGACGCCGACGTGCGAAGGGGCAAGGGTCACAGTTTTTTCGGCTTCGCCGCTGCAAGTAGTGGTGCCCGGACCGAGGAGGCGGTAGAGCGGGCCCGTGGCAGAGACGGCGTAGAGCCGGCCGCAGGAGTCCTCGCCGAAGGAGTCGAGACCGTTGACGTGGATGCCCTCGTAGCGGTCGGTGGCAAATGGTGCGGCCGGGGAGAAGGAACGGACGTCGCCGACGCAGTTGTCGCCGTAGAGGTAGCGCCCGTAGGTGTCGCCTAGCCCCGCGTCGCGGGCGACGTAGCCGCCGATGATCGCCGCGCAGCCGTCAGCGGGGTTGTCGTACTCGAAGACGGGGAGGACGTAGCCGCTGGCAGGGGGGGAAGCGCACTCCGAATCGGTGGCCGGACCCGGCAGCGATCCCTCGAAGCAGTTCCAACCGAAGTTGGCGTTCTGGCCGATGCCCGGAGCGGCCGCGAGGTCGACCTCCTCCCGTTTGTCCTGGCCGACGTCGCCGATCCAGAGATCGCCGGTCTGGCGGTCGAAGGAGAAGCGGAAGGGGTTGCGGAGACCGAGGCTCCAGACGGCCGCGTCGGTGAGGCCGGTGGGACTTGGAACGATGCGGAGGATCTTCCCCAGCTGGCTCGTCGGGTCCTGGGAATTGTGAAGTTCGTCGTTGCCGCCACCCCCGTCCCCGGTCGAGGCGTAGAGGGCGCCGTCAGGGCCGAACTGGAGTTGGCCGCCGTTGTGGTTCGCGTTCTCGGAATGGGGGATCGGCGCAATCACGTCGCGGAGGCTGCCGGTCGGCGCCGTGGCGCCGGACGTGACCATTTCGGCGACGTGGATCTCGCCGGGTTCTTTCTCGCCGGTGTAGAAGAGGAAGAGGCGACCGCTGGTCGCGAAGTCGGGCGCGAGGGCGATCGATTGCAGGCCGCGCTCACTGGTGCAGCAGGAGACGGCCGAGCGGATGTCCGCAAAGGGCCTCACTTCGCCGTTTTCAACCACGACGATCGTGCCTTCACGCTCGACGACGAAAAGGCGGTCCGGATTCGCCGGGGCTGAGGTGACGTAGATCGGCTGCTGGAAGTTGCCGACCCGCTGCGTGGTCAGCGCCTGGGCGCTGCCCACGGTGATCGTCAAGCTGAGAATGGCCCCCGCCACCAGCTTCCAGAGCACGCGAAGCACGTCTTCAAGGTAGCTGACCGCTCGGCTTGCCTGCCGAGTCCGTCGATAATGTGGCCGCCCGTTGCTCCACGACGCGCCGCCAAAGCCTGCCCCGGGCCGACAGCAGCGGCCCCTTCCCGGTCCGCTGCGAGACCCGCTGATCGTCTCGATCCTCGTCTACGCGGGGATCGCGCTCGTGGCGATGGTCACCGCCTATTTCACCGTCTTCTCGATCTTCGCCGCCTACGACGACGAGGGGACGGTGCTGGTCACCCTGCAGGGGTTCCTCGACGGCCACGCCCTCTTCAGGGACGTGTACACGCCGTTCGGGCCCTTCTACTACGAGTTCTTCGGCAGTCTTTTCGCCCTCACCGGTAAGACCGTAGACACCGACACCAGCCGCACGTTGGTCGCGATCCTCTGGGTCCTCACCAGCCTCCTCTACGGAGTCTCGATGCAGCGGGTGACCGGGCGCCTGACGCTCGGGGCGGCCTCGATGATGGTCGCCTTCGGCACCCTCAGCGTCCTCGCCAACGAGCCGATGCACGCGCAGGTCCTCTGTGTCCTCCTGCTCGGGACCCTGACTGCCCTCACCGCCTTCGGGCCGGGGAAGCGGCCGCGGATCAACGGCGCCGTGGCCGGTGCGGCGGTTGCCGCGCTTGTCCTCACCAAGCTCAACCTCGGCACCTACGCCGCTGCCGCCGCCGTCCTCGCGGCCGTCCTCACCCTCGAGCCCTTGAGCAGCCGGGCCTGGATCCGCTGGCCGGTCGTCATCGGGGTCCTGGCGATGGCCCCCGCCGTCGCCCTCCGCGACCTCGGCGTGGAACCGGTGCGGACTTTCGTCGCGCTCGAGGTCCTGGCGATGGGTGCTGTGGTCGTCGCCGCCCATGGCATCCCCTTCCAGGGCCGGGGGAAGGGGCTTGCGCCCTGGGTGCTGGGGATGGCGATCGGCTTCGTCGGCGGGCTGGTCGCGATGCTGGTCGCGATCATCCTCACGGGGCCGTCGCTTGCAGACGTCTACGGAGGGGTGGTGACCGAGGCGATGCGGGTCCGCGACGTCAATCCGGCTCCGGTGAAGATGCCGAGTGCCGCGCTTGACTGGGGGATCCTGACGCTCGCGGTGGCAATCGCCGCGCTGCAGCTGCGCCGGTCTGACTCCCCTCGACCTGGTCCATGGAGCGGCGGGCTGAGGATCCTCGCCGGCCTCGTGATCTGGATGGGGATCGCTCGAGTCGCGCCGGTCACCCTTAACCCCTCGCCGGAAAACCCGCTCTCGGTGCCGATGGTGTTGGCGTGGATCGCAGTTTTCCCGCCTGGCGGCCTGGCGCCGGAGTCTGAGTTCAAGCGTTACCTGCGGGTCTTCCTGCCGGCTCTGGCAGTTGCCGAGGCGGTGCAGGTCTACCCGGTCGCGGGCAGCCAGATGTTCATCGCCGCCGTCACCTTCGTCCCGGTCGGGGCGCTCTGTATTGCAGACGGTCTCACCGTGCTCCAGGCTTGGAGCGCAGAGCACGGGCGAATCGGCCTGGAGCGCTTCGGCGCGATTGCTCTGATCGCCCTGGTTGCGTTGGTCGCAGACCTCGGTTTGAACACGATCGTCCGGCCAGGGATCAACTGGATCCATAACTACCGCGAAAACACGGCCTTGCCGTTCGCGGGCGCCACCAACCTGCACCTGCCCGAAGGAAAGGTGGAGGAATACACGGCGATGGTCGACGCCCTGCAGAAGCACCACTGCACCGAGTTCATCGGCTACCCGAACGTCGACAGCTTCTACTTGTGGTCAGGGATCGAACCGCCGCTTCCCTACCCTTCCGGCCCCTGGATCCTGGCGCTCGATAGCGAGCGGCAGCAGCGGGTCGTCGACCAACTGCGAGCCGCGAAGCGGCCCTGCGCGGTGCGCAGCGAACCCCTTGCAGCGCTCTGGCTGGGCGGCCGCGAAGTCGAGCAGCGGCCCCTCGTGCGCTACATCTTCGCCAACTTCAAGCCGGTCGAGGCCGTGGGGGAATGGGAATTCATGCTGCCGAAAGGACCGGCAGGGAGCGGACGGCAGAGCACCGGCCCGGTCTCTGCGCCGACGACGGCGACCGCCGCCGCAAAGCCCGGAGCGACATCGAGGTCCTGCACCGCCACCGGTGTCCGCCTCGGCTCGGAGCCGAGGCCGGTTCCGAGGCACTTGAGCCGGGCCTCGTGCCGGGCCCAGGCCCTGTGGAAGACGGCTGCCCGTTCGTCCTCGGGGGCTGCGCTGACAGCTGCGGCGTCGGCGGCAGGCAGGGCGCGCTCGGCTAGTGCCCGCAAGTCGCGCTCCGGCCTGATCAGCTCGACGTCCACCCCGACGTCTTGTTCGGCTACCGCGATCAGCGCCAGGCCCTCCGAGTGGCTGAGGTTGAACCCCAGCCCGCCGCCGGCCGCCAGCCGCGGCTTGCCGGCCTCGCCGACCTCGATCTCGATCGCCGCCGGCGGAAGCTCCAGGTAATCCGCGAGGACGCGGCGCAGCGCCCAGCGTGAGGCGACCCAGCGCCGGCCGGGCTCCGCCCGCAGGAAGTCGCCGGCCCGCTTGCGCTCCTCCGGGGGGAGCTCCTCCGATCCCGGCCAGCCAGGCTCGTCGAGGGCGGCATGCCAGATATGGACCCCGTCGATCACGCGTTTGCAACTGATAGCTTCGCACGCCTTGACTCGCCTCTTGATCACCGGTGGCGCGGGGTTCGTCGGCTCCAACCTCGCCGTCTCGCTCGCTTCCAGGCATCCCGATTGGGAGGTCCTGGTCCTGGACAACCTCTACCGGCGCGGGTCGGAACTGAACCTGCCGCGCCTCGAAGAGGCGGGGGTCGAGTTCGTCAAGGGAGACGTCCGCGAGCCCGCTGATCTGCAGGCGCTGCCGGAGCTGACGGCGCTGATCGAGTGCTCGGCCGAGCCTTCGGTGATGAGCGGAGTCGACGGCGACACCGGCTACCTCGTCCACACCAACCTCACCGGCGCCTACAACTGCCTCGAGCTTGCCCGCCGCGACAGCGCCTTTGTCGTCTTCCTCTCGACCAGCCGGGTCTATCCGGTGGCGCCGCAGGTGGAACTGAATCTCGACGAGGTCGAGACGCGGTTTGAGATCGCCGCCGAGCAGGCGGTGCGGGGCGTCTCCCCTCGCGGGATCTCCGAGGAGTTCCCGCTCGAAGGCGCGAGGACGCTGTACGGCGCGACCAAGCTCGCCGCCGAGATGCTGATCGAGGAGTACCGGGAGACGCTCGGCGTCCCCGCCGTGATCGACCGCTGCGGCGTCATCGCCGGCCCTTGGCAGATGGGCAAGGTCGACCAGGGTGTCTTCACCCATTGGATGCTCGCCCACCACTTCCGCAACCCACTCAGCTACATCGGGTTCGGGGGGCATGGAAAACAGGTACGTGACCTCCTCCACGTCGAGGACCTGGTCGACCTCGTCGAGCGCCAACTGCTCGATCCGGCGGCCTGGGATGGACGCACGGTGAACGTCGGCGGCGGCCGCGAGTGCAGCCTCTCGCTGTGTGAGACGACTGAGATCTGCCAGCGCCTGACCGGCAACGAAGTGCCGATCACGCCGGTCGAGGAGACGCGGCAGGGGGACGTGCCGATATATCTGTCTGACTGTACGAGGCTTTTCGGCCTGGACGAGTGGCGGCCGCGGCGCAGCGCCGAGATGGTGCTTGCCGACATCGGAGAGTGGATTGCCGTCGATCCTGAGCGGATCGCCCAGGCTCTTGAAATCGACGCCCCAGCAGGGGGAAGGGAGTAAGCGTGCCGGTCGCGATTATCACTGGTTCCGGGGGCCTGATCGGCTCCGAGGCGGTCGACCACTTCGTCTCTCAGGGGTTCGACGTGGTCGGGATCGAGAACGACATGCGAGCCCGCTTCTTCGGTCCCGAATCCTCGACCTCGCACGTGACCCAGCGTCTGGTCGAGGCCTACCCGACTGCTTTCAGCTGGGAGAACGCCGACACCCGCGACGCCGAGACCGTCGAGGGAATCTTCCGCCGCCACGCGGGCCAGATCGAGCTAGTCATCCACACTGCCGCCCAGCCCTCGCACGACTGGGCCGCGAGCGAGCCGCAGACCGACTTTGGCGTCAACGCCAACGGCACCCTCAATTTGCTCGAGGCGGCGCGGGCGCACTGCCCCGACGCCCCCTTCGTCTTCTGCTCGACCAACAAGGTCTACGGCGACACGCCCAACCGCCTGCCGTTGCAGAGCCTGGAGAAGCGGCTGGAGCTGCCCGAGGACCATCACTACTTCAAGGGGATCGACACGAGCATGTCGATCGACTCCTCGACCCACTCGCTGTTCGGCGTCTCCAAGTGCGCCGCCGACCTGCTGGTCCAGGAGTACGGCCGCTACTTCGATATGCCGACCGTCGCCTTCCGCGGCGGCTGCCTGACCGGTCCCCAGCACGCCGGTGCCAAGCTCCACGGCTTCCTCGCCTACCTGATGAAGTGCACCGTCACCGGCACGCCCTACACCGTTTTCGGCTACGGAGGCAAGCAGGTCCGCGACAACATCCACAGCGCCGACTTGATCGCCGCTTTCGACGCCTACCGCCAAGCGCCCCGCCCCGCCGCCGTCTACAACATCGGCGGCGGCCGCTTCAGCAACTGTTCGATGTTGGAGGCGATCGATGCCTGCGAGCGGATCGCCGGCCGCGAGCTGCAATGGGAGATGGGGGAGGAGCCACGGATAGGCGACCACCGCTGGTGGATCTCCGACCTCGAGCCGTTCAAGACCGACTACCCCGACTTCGACCTGCGCTACGGGATCGAGGAGATCCTGCGGGAGATGTACGAGCAGAACGTCGAGCGCTGGGTCGGCGCCACCGCCTGAACTGATGGCGGAGGCAATGAAGCTGTCGGTGGTGATGCCGGCGCAAAACGAGGAGGGCTCGGTCGGCAGGACGGTCGAAGGAGTCGCCAACGTCCTCGATCGCGAGGGGATCGATTACGAGGTTGTCGTCGTCAACGACGACTCGACGGACTCGACCGAAGCGGTCGTCGCCGCCCTCGGCGAGGCCAATCCGCGCATCCGCGTCCACCGCTCCCACAACGAACGCGGCTTCGGCAACGCGATCCGCGCCGGCCTCGACGTCTTCGAGGGCGACGCCGTGGCGATCGTGATGGCCGACGCCTCCGACGACCCGGAGGACCTGGTCCGCTACTACCGCGTCCTCGAGCAGGGCTTCGACTGCGCCTTCGGCTCCCGCTTCGTCCCCGGAGCCAAGGTTTACGACTACCCGCGGGTCAAGTACTTCGTCAACCGGCTCGCCAACCAGTTCATCCGCGTCCTCTTCCGCCACCGCTACAACGACACCACCAACGCCTTCAAGGCCTACCGGCGCGAGGTTGTCGAGACGATCCAACCGCTGCTTTCCAAACACTTCAATCTCACCGTCGAGATGCCGCTGAAGGCGATTGTCCGCGGCCACAGCTACGAGGTGGTCCCGACCTCCTGGACCAACCGAACCAGCGGCGAGGCGAAGCTGGCGATGAAAGAGATGGGCAGCCGCTACCTCTTCATCGTCCTCTACGTCTGGCTGGAGATGACGCTCAGCCGGGGCGACTACCGCAAAGGCGGTCGGTAGGAAGTCTTATAAGAGGCTTAGTTCCCGCACTCGCTGCGCGAAGTTCTCCCAATAGGACGGATCGCTAGGGGGGATTCCCGTTTCGAGGGTCGCGCCGCTGAAACGAAGGTCCAAGTCGACTTCTTCAACCAGGCTCTGGGCCTCGCTCGAAAGCATGTACTTGCTCAGATTCTGTTTCGTGGGGTCGGCCAGCCAGCGAAGGATCTTCCTGTAGGCGGTGAAACGCTGAGGCCAATCTCGGTGCTGCGGAAGGCTACCGAGCGCGAGGAAATCAGCCCAATGCTGGCGGGAGACCTCGAGCCGCTGTTCATTGCCGAGCTCCCAGGAGCCCAGAGCGCCGGCTTCCCGAAGCGCGCCGACCGCCTCCTGAACGTTGCGCTTCGTGTAGGCGGTTGAGCGTGCGAGCGCCTGCACTTCCATCCACGGCGTCTCGGCGGTCAGCAGGACACGCACCGCCTCCGCACGCACCCCGATCCCGAGGAGCAGTCGCAAGCGAAAGGCGAAGTTGATCGGGAGGCGGAGGTCTGGGCTCTGCGACTTTCCGGTCGGCTCTGAGAGTGGCTTCAGAAATCCCTGCGCGAGAAAGGCGGGGTCTGGCTCGACAATCGGCAGTCGGGAGTTCCGAAAAAAAGGCTGGGGGGCGTTCTCCCGCTCGGCAGGCGCCGCCTTCGCTCCAAGACGCGGCCGCCTTCGCTTCTGCCCCATCCATCCCAAGACGGCCTCTACCAGCGCTCGGTCGGCATCGTCAATTGCCAGGTTGCGCAGCCGCTGGACGCTGATCAGGCGTTCATTGGTCAGGAGCCAGTCGAGCACCTCCTCGAAGAGCCGCGGCTCTTCGCGACCCACCTCCATGCTCAAGAGGAGGAGAGCCTCAGGATCGGCCGACCACGGATCCTGTCGAGGGCTGGGTGCTGAAAGGCCCATCTGAGCCCACTGATCCCAGAGGAAGCCGGCGAGTCGTTGTTGCAGTTCCTCCCTAAGGCTCGAGATCGACATCTTTCACCCCCAAGTGTTGGAGCACGTCGCGAAGCACTTGGGCGAAACCGGGCGAAGGGTCATGCGAGCGGCTCCACCCAGCCGCTGCCAGTAGCTCATCTTCCGTGGCTGCCAACGCGTGAAGATCCTCCTCGTGCTTCCCCGGTCCCTGGTCCACGAGGGCGTAGAGCTTGAAGTGGATTTGGTCGTAGCGAGAGGCGAAGTAGACGGTCAGCCCCGAGCCGTAGTCGTTTCGCTCTAGGCGGTCGACGAACCCCTCGGGGAGGCCGAGCTCCAGGAGATCGGTGGGCCCAGAGTTGAGCCATTCGGGCGGAAGAGAGAAATCGCGAGCGACCCGGTCACGAGCAGCCTGCAGTCCACTGGGCAGCGGCTTGGCCCTGCCGAGACCCTCCTCGGATCGCAGGGCAAGGATGTCGACATCGCGGGTAGAGCGTTCGATGATCCCCAGCGCCAGCAGGCCTGAGCCTCCGACCACGACGAGCTCGTAATGTTCCCCCGACGCCGCGAGCTGCTCGCCCAGGGCCCTGAGAAGGCTGTCGGCGACCTCTTTGTTGATGACGTCTGACATTCCAGCCCAGGATGTTAGACATCGTGGCCGCGCCCGGTGCAACCTCGTTTGCAACTCCCTACCGCGTCGGTTCGAAACGCCGGCGCTGACGCTTCCACAGCGGCCCCGGGCGCCGCTTTACCCAGGAGACATAGGAGGAGATCCGCGGCAGCCCGTGGGTCAGGGCGGGGTTGCCGAAGGGGTCGTTCATCGTCATCGCCAGCCAGCGGTCCTGGAGCAGGTTGAGCTCCCATTCCTTCACCTCGGGGTCGCGGCTGGAGGACTCGAAGTGGTACATGATCAGGTCGGGGTCGTAGACGATTCGCAGGCCTTCCTTGTAGGCCTTGAGGCAGTAGTCGACGTCGTTGAAGTTGACCGGGAAGCTCATCGAGAGGCCGCCGAGCTGGTCGAATACGGAGCGGCGGGTCATCAGGCAGGCACCGGTGACCGCCAGGCAGTTGCGGGCGATCAGGGTGTAGTTCGAGTAGCCCTTGTAGTCCTCGGCGAAGCCGCGGTGGTAATGGCCGGGGCGGCCGGCGTCGAAGGCGACGCCGACGTGCTGGAGCCGGCCGTCGCCCCAGAGCAGCTTGCCGCCGACGGCGCCGACGCCCTCCTGCTCGGAGTACATGACCATCCGCTCGATCCAGTCTTCGGTCCGGACCTCGATGTCGTCGTTCAGCAGCAGCAGGTGCTCGCCGCGGCTGCGGACGGCGCCGAGGTTGATCTTGGCCGAGAAGTTGAACTTGCCCTCGTAGGGGACGAGGCGCAGCCGCTCGCCGCCGATCTCGCGCAGCTCCTCCAAGACCTCGGGTGGCGTCGCTTCGCCGTAGACGACGACGATCTCGAGGTTCTCGTAGCTGGAGTCCTCGAGGATGCTGCGGACGCAGTGGACGACCAACACGACCTCCTCGAAACGGACGTCGCGGCGCTGGCCGGCGGTGGGGATGACGATGCTGACCAGCGGTTCTGATTTCAGCCGCGGCTGCAGGTGGAGAATGCCGGGGTCGATCGGGTCGCGCTCGACCTCGGCTTGGAGCCCGGTCCGGTCGCAGTGGGCCTGCACCGCTCGCTTGCCGGCCTCGAAGGCGTAGGGCTTGACCGCCTCGCCGCCTGCCGCCGCGGAGGTCTCGAGCATGCGCCAGTGGTAGAGGATCCGCGGCACGTGGATGACCCGCCGCGCCCGCTCGGTCACCTTGAGGACGAGGTCCCAGTCCTGGGAGCCCTCGAACTCCGGGTCGAAGCCGCCGACCTCTTCGACCACCGAGCGCCGGAGGACGCTGAGGTGGCAGGTGTACATCTGCGTCCGCATCCGCTCCGGCGACCAGTCGGGCTTGAAGAAGGGGTCCCGGTGCTGGCCGGAGGCGGTGATCTTGTCTTCGTCGGTGTAGAGGTAGTCGACGTCGGGGGCGCCGTCGATCGCCGCCGAGACGTGGCCGAGGGCGTCGGGGTGGAGGAGGTCGTCGTGGTCGAGCAGGGCGATGAACTCGCCTCCGGCCATCGCCAGGGCACCGTTGGAGGCGCCGACGATGCCGCTGTTGCGTTCGGCGAACTCGACCCGGATGCGGGCGTCGCGGGCGGCCGCCGCGGCGAGGATCTCACGCACGTGCGGCTCGGTCGAGGCGTCGTCGTAGAGGCAGAGCTCCCAGCTCCCGTAGTCCTGCGTCTCGACCGAGGCGAGCATCTTCTCCAGGACCCCGGCCGGGGTGTTGTAGACGGGGGTGAGGATCGAGAAGCGGGGCGCTGCCACGGGCCTACCCGCGGCCGACGAGGCGAAGGAAGAGGTGGAGAAGCATCCCGAATCCCGGGACTTTTCCGAACCGCCGCTTGACGTTCTCGAGCCGTTCTCGGCCGTCTTCGTACATCGCCAGCTTGCCCTTGGCAACGCCGAGCTCGGCGTCCTTGCCGATCAGCAGGTCGCGCAGCTTCAGGACCTCTTCGTTTAGGCGATCGACCTCGGCCTGCAGCTCGGGACGGCTCTCGCCCGGCTGGTCCTCAAGTTCGGCCAGCCTGCTGTGGGCAGAGAGGAGCGAGTCGCGAAGCTGGTCGGTCTCGCGGCGCAGCCGCCACCAGCTGCGGTCGTAGCGACGGACTGCCTCCGCCAGCGGCTCCTCGCTGCGGGTGTAGAGCGCCGCCCACGGGGTGACGTAGGAGACGTCGTGCTCGGTATCGCGGAGAAGGCCGTTCTGGGCGATCGCCGCCGACCACAGCTCGGGCGGTTGGACGTTGAGGTGGGTGGCCTCACTGAAATCGTCGGGAGTGGTGGAGAGCAGGATGCGGTCGCCGGCGGCGCAGATGTTGGCGATCGCGGCGTTCGCTTCGGCGGCGGGGATGTGCTCGAGCACCTCGACGCAGACGACGAGGTCGTAGCGACGCGGCAGCGGCTCGGTCAGGGAGCCGACCTGGCAGTACTCGCGAACCGACTCATGCACCTCGGAGATCGCCTCCTCAGAGACGTCGATACCCCAGGCCTCGACACCGCGGTTGCGCAGCGCCTCTACTAGGAACCCCTTGGCGCAGCCGGCGTCGAGGACGGTGCTCGGCCGCAGGTCGCGGACGATCGCGTCGGCCATCGCCCCGAAGAAGCCGAGCCAGTGCTCGTTGCGCTCATACGGGATGCCGCAGTCGTGGCGGTAGTAGTACCGCCCAAACTCGACGCTGCCAGCCCCCTGCCGGGCCGGACTGATGGAGCTCGATTGCTCGGACACCTCATCCCCAGTCTATCTGGGATATGAACTGCCTTCGAGATGGAGGTGAACCTGGAACTGCTGGCGCTCTGGGCGCTGCACCTGCTGCTGACGGGGCTTCCCGCGGCGGCGGCTGCGCTGCTCGCCGCGCGTGCTGGCCTCCGCAGCGTCCCGCTTCTGCTCTCGGCCGCCCTCGCCGGCTCGGGCGGGACGGCCATTCTCTGCTTCTGGCTCTTCTACGCCGACCCGACGATCGGCGAAACCGCCTCGTTCTTCTTCGTCTTCGCCTCGGCCGGGGCGATCTTCTGGTGCTGGCGGCAGGGGATCGAGCGCTCGGTTCTTCGCGGGCTCGCCACCCCGTTCGCCCTTTGGGGGTTGGCAGCGGCCTTTGTCCTCTTTCTCGGCTTCATCCACGGCGGCAACAGCGAACCGCTGGTTACGGCGAGCATCCGCTTCTCCCATCAGCTCCCCTCCGACAACGACATTCCTCGCTTCTTCGCCGACTACTTCTACTTCCACGGCCACCAGGGAACCCCGCCGCCGTTCGGCGACTGGCTCTCCAGCGACCGGCCACCGCTGCAGGTCGGCTACGTGCTCTCGCAACGCCCCTTCGGCTGGGATGACTCAGGTCTGCATTACGAGGTTCTCGGGGTGATCGTGCAGCAGCTCTGGATTCTCGGCCTCTGGGCCCTGCTCTGCGCCGCCCGGCTGACCCCGCGGACCCGTGGCCTCGTCGCCTTTGCGGCGATCGTCAGCGACGTCGCGATCGTCCACGCCTTCTTCGTCTGGCCGAAGTTGATCGCCGCCTCCTTCCTGCTGGCTGCGCTGGCGCTGGTCCTCTCCGAGGACTGGCCGCGGCTGCGCCAGCGACCGTGGGCGGGGGCTCTTTTCGCCGCCCTCTGCGCTCTTGCCTTTCTCGCCCACGGCTCCAGCGCCTTCTTCATCGTGCCGCTGCTCGTCGCCGCGATCTGGCGCGGGGTCCCGAGCTGGTCCTGGGTTGCGGTCGGAATTGCGGTCGGAATCGTCCTGCTGGCACCGTGGAGCGCCTACCAGCGCTATGGGGATCCCCCCGGCGATCGGTTGATCAAGTGGCAGCTCGGCGGCTCGCTGGAGATCGACGAGCGCGGGGCCCTGGAGACGATCGTCGACTCCTACCGTGAAGCTGGACCCGGCGGGACGGCCGAGAACAAGCGGGGCAACCTGACCCAGATGGTCGGTGCGGGGGACGTCGACCGCGCCGTCGACGGAGCGGTCGACCAGATCGGCGAAGGCAATCCAGGTAAGGCCGTGATCGCTCTGCGCGTGCCGCGCTTCTACGACCTGCTGCCCTTCCTCGGGCTGCTTCTTCTCGGTCCGCTGGCGATGGCGGTCGCCTGGCTGCGGGGTCGGCGTCCGCGAGATCCGGACTGGACATTTGCTGTTTTCGGAATCGCCTTCAGCGCCATCGCCTGCCTGGTCTGGGCGCTGCTGATGTTCGGTGGCCCCGACTCCAAGGCCGTGATCCACCAGGGCAGCCTGGCGGTGCCGCTGATGGCGTTGTGCTCCTGCGTCGCCGGTGCCTGCGCGGTCGACCGTCGGTTCGGGCTCGGGCTGGTCCTCGCCAACGTCGCGCTGGTACTCCTCCTCTACGTTCCCGCGGTCGGCCCGGTCCCCGGAACCTCGTACTCGATCGCCGCCACGTTCCTCGCCGCGCTCGCCCTCACCGGGGTCGCGTTCCTGACCTTGCGGCCGCTGCTCCGGGCCTGAAGCGGCTGCCGCCGCCAATACACTCCCGCCGCCCGATGGCGAGACCCCTCCGCAACGCCCCGGTGATCCTCCTCGCCGCCACCCTCGTGACGGCGGCGGTGATGATCCTCGCGCTGACCTGGGACTACACGTTCCTGCAGGACACCTGGAGCTTCCTGATCAACCGGCGCGAGTTCGACGCCGACGCGATCCTCCAGCCCCACAACGAGCACATCGTCGTCATCCCGGTGCTGATCCAGCAGCTGTTCCTCCACCTCTTCGGGATGGACACCGCAAAGCCGGAAATCTTCCTGCTGACGCTCAGCCTCCTTGCCACTGCCGTCCTCCTCTTCGTCTACCTCAGCCGCCGGGTCGGCCAGTGGCTCGCCCTCTTCGCGACGATCCTGATCCTCTGCCTCGGCCCCGCCTGGGAGCTACTGCTTTGGCCCTTCGAGGTGAGCCTGATCGGCTCGATGCTCTTCGGATTGGCGATGTTGCTGGCCCTGGAACGCGAGGACCGCGTGGGGGACGTCCTTGCCTGCCTCTTCCTCGCCGTCTCCTTCGGCTTCTCCAGCCTCGGTATCCCCTTCGCGGTGGCAGCGTTTGTCGCCGTCATGCAGTCGCCGCGGGAGCGGCGCTGGGGGCGCGTCTACGTCTTCCTCGTGCCGTTGGTCCTCTACGCCCTCTGGTACCTCGGCTGGGGCAGCGAGGCCGAATCGCACCTCAGCGCCCGCAACGTCCTCGCTTCCCCCCGCTTCGTCGCCGAAGCGATGGCGGTCGGGGTCGGCAACCTTTTCGGGCTGGGGACGAACCCGATCGACGGGATGGCCGAAAAGATCTGGGGAGCGGTTCTGCTGACGCTGCTCGTCATTGCGCTTGTCTGGCAGAAGCTGCGCAAGCCGGGGATCGACCCGCGCTTCTGGCCTGTTGCCGCCGCCGCGGCCGCCAACTGGTTCCTGCTCGCCTTCAACCAGATGCCGGGGCGCGACGCGGTCTCCAGCCGCTACCAGTACGCGAGTTGCATCTTCCTCCTGATGCTGGCGGCGAACCTGCTCTCGGGGGAGCGGATCGGCAGGCGCGGAGTGCTGGTCGGAGCAGTGGTGACGGCGCTGGTGATCGGCCCGAACGTGGTCGTGCTCGAGAACGGCAGCGACTTCTTCGACCGCCAGACCGTCTTCACGCGGACCGACACGCGGGCGATTGAGATCGCCCGCCGCACGGTCGACCCCGACTTCCAGCTGACGCCCGAAGTTGCCGGCGCCCCCGCCCTCATCGACATCGTCGCCGGCAAGTACCTCGAAGCCGTCGACGAATATGGCTCACCGGCCTACTCGTTGGCCGAACTGGAAGCCGCGTCCCCGGAAGCGCGCCGCCAGGCCGATCTCGTCCTCGCCGCGGCGCTGCCGCTGTCGGCGCGGGTGCGGTCGGGCGTCTATGACCCGACGGCGGCCGAGAACTGCGGGCTGATCGGAGGTGCTGGGATGGAGGAGGTCGAGGCCGATCCTGGGAGCACCCGCGTTGAAGTACCGCCTGGCAGCGGGGCGACGATCTCGATGCGCCGCTTTGCCAGCGGGGAATATCCGGTCAGCGTCGCCACGGTGGCCGGCGGTTCGACGACGACCCTGAGGGTGCCGCGGGACGAAGCGCCCCAGCCCTGGTACCTGCACGTCGAGGCGCCGCAGGGCGCCCGCGTCTGCCGATAGGCGTCGCCTAGAGCTCCTCGGCGATCCGCGGCGCTTCGCGGTTGAAGATCCAGACCGCGAAGGCGCAGAGGCCCACGTAGATCGCGAAGGCGGGCAGCAGGTGGAGCCAGCCGCCGGCTGCCTCGACCGCGGTCGGTGCGTCGGCTTCCAGCATCCAGACTCGGACCTGCTCGAAGATCACCGCCAGCGGGTTCAGCATCAGCAGCTGTTCGATCCGCTCGCTGAGGAAGGGCTGACCGCCGATCGGGCCGAGGGGATAGAGGATCGGCGTCGCGTAGAAGAGGACCTGGGCGGCGACGGTCCAGATGATCGCGACGTCGCGGAAGCGGACGTAGAGGACCGAGAGGATCATGCTCACCGCGGCCGTGAAGACGAAGAGCGCGGCGACGGCGAAGGGGAACAGCAGCCAGGTCCACATCGGCTCGACACCCCAGGCGAGGATGAAGACGACGACGATGACGAGGTTGAGGAGGAAGTTGAAGAAGGCCGTCAGTACGGTCGCGAGCGGGATTACCAGTCGCGGGAACTGGGTCTTGCGGACGACCCCCTCCTGGACGACGACCGAGGCGACGGCGCTGCTCGTCGCTTCCTGGAAGAAGGTGAACTGGACGATCCCGAGCAGCAGCAGGACCGGGTAGTTGTCGAGACTGCTGCCGACTTTGAAGACCTGGGTGAAGACGAAGAGCAGGACCCCGAACAGCATCAGCGGCCGCACCAGCGACCAGAGGTAGCCGAAGACGGTGCCGAAGTAGGTGCGGCGGAACTCCGTCACCGACATCAGCCAGAGCAGGTCGAAGAAGCGACGCCGGCCGCCGCCGAGGGCGGACGGGCCGCGGACCTCGCGCAGCGGCTGCTGAGTCGGATGGCTGACGGGGGCCGGGGGGCTGATGCCGGTCTCGCTCATCGCTCTCCCGTGCGATCGAGTTCGGCGCCGGTCTGGTGGGGGAGGGTGACGACCCCGCTCGGCGTGTCGACGCCGGCGTAGACGACGAAGTCGATCGCGTTGTGGACGTAGAGGGTGACGGTATGGCCGTCGGCGCGATTGACGCCGCAGTGGATGAAGTAATGGCCCTGCGTAAGCAGGTTCTCGATGTCGGCGCGGACGGTGAAGCGCGTCCCGGGGCGGAGCGGTGAGGAATCGTCTTCGCCTTCGACCGGGACGCCGAACTGGAAGACGCCGACGCCGTCGGCGTTGGAGATGATGAAGCCGACCCCGACCCTTGGGAACTCCTGCAACGCTTCCATCTCGATCCGGATCCGGATTTCCTGGTCGCCGCCGACGTTCTCGATTCTCTTGCCGTCCGCGTCCTCGAGCCAGGCGTCGAGCATCTTCACCTCGTCGGTCGGGCCGGTGGTCGGAGAGGTGCCATCTTCGCTGCCTCGCTCGAAGTTCAGCTGCAGGTAATGGCGCCCGACCTCACCGGGATCGCCCAGGTGCTGGATGCGGCCGCCGTCGATCAGCATCGCCCGGTGGCAGTAGCGCTCGACCGTGGTCATCTCGTGGGTAACGAGGATGATCGTCTTGCCTGCCGCTTTCATCTCCTGGAAGGCGTCGGCGCACTTCTGCTGGAAGGAGGCGTCGCCGACCGCGAGCACCTCGTCGATCAGGAGGATGTCGGCGTCGGCCTCCATCATCACCGAGAAGGCGAGGCGGACCAGCATCCCCGACGAGTAGTTCTTCAGCTTCAGGTCGGCGAATTCGGTCAGCTCCGCGAACTCGATCACCGCGTCGAGGCGGCGTCGCGTCTCGCCCGGGGTGAGTCCGATCATCACCCCGTTGAGGACGACGTTTTCGCGCGCCGTCAGCTCCGGGTTGAAGCCGACCCCGAGCTCGATGAAGGGGGCGATTCGGCCCGCCATCCGGATCTTGCCGGCGTCGGCGCGGTAGATGCTGGCCAGGAGTTTCAGCAGCGTGCTCTTGCCGGAGCCGTTGCGGCCGACGATCCCGAAGAACTCGCCTTGGGCGATCTCAAAAGAGACGCCGTCGAGCGCCCGCAGCTCGCGGTAGTCGCGCCCGGAGAACGGGTGGACGACGCGCTCTTTCAGCGAGTCGACCCGATTCGTCGGGATCCGGAAGGACTTGTGGAGGTCCTCGACCTGGATTGCGGGCGCCTTGAAATCCGACTCCATCGGGCGCACCTTAGTCTTCCTCGCGGTGGCCGCGAGCAGCAGGATCTGCATCGTCTCCCCGGGGGACGCCCTCGGTGCCAGGGTCGCCGCTGCCACGCGTCGGCAGGCGGAGGTGCTGGGGGATCGGCACGAGGTGACCCTGATCGAGGACCCCGAGCCGAGCGAGGCGATCTCCTCCTTCTCCTTTGCCAGCGAGGACCACCGCCGCTCGGCCGCCGTCCTCGAGGCGATCGAGGCGGCCTATCAGCCTGATCGCCCGCCGCACTACCTCGAGGTCTGCGATTTCCGCGCCCCCGGCCTGGTTGCGTTGCAGGCGCGGGCGGCGGGCCACGAGCTCCTGCGCGGGACCACGATCGGCGTCCGTGCGACCGCCAGCGCCGAGCTGCTGGCCCTCTACGACGGGTCCCCGGAGCTCGGGGGCGAAGAGCGGGCCGCCGAGCTCGAGCGCGAGCAGTTGCGGCTCGCCGACCGGCTGCTCTGGCCGGGCGGCGACGTCCTCGACCGCTACCAGCGGCACTACGCCGACCTCGCGCTTCCGCCCGCGGTGCGGGCCGGGTGCCCTCCGCCCCCGCCGGAGCCTGCACGGGCTCTTCCGCCAGCTCCCCCCGCTGGGCCCTTGCGGATCCTCTGCCTCGGCGCTCTCAACCGGCGCAGCGGAGTCATCGACCTGGTCGAAGCCTGCCTCGCCCTGCCCGAGGATGAGTGGGAGCTGACCCTGGTCGGCGCCGACACGGAGACGGCGCCGCTGGGGCAGTCGATGCAAATGACGATCGAGATGATCTGCGGCGGCGACCCGAGGGTGCGGATCATCGAGCCGGCCGCCGACGAGGAGCTGCACGCCCGTTTCGGCGAGCACGACCTGCTGGCGGTCCCCTCGATCTTCGAAGTCTGCTCTCACCTTGCCCTCGAAGCGATGCGGGCCGGGCTGCCGGTGCTCACCACTCCGGTCGGCGCCCACGTCGAGGCGGTCGAGCCGGGGGTCAGCGGCTGGCTTTGCGAGGACGTCGGCGCCGCCGCGATCGGGCGGGCGCTGACGCCGTTGGTCGGCGACCCGGAGGCCGTTGCCCGGGTCCGTTCCTCCAAGGGGCTTGCCGAGGTCGTCCGCCGCGCGGCCGATCCGAAGGCGATGCTCGATGCGTACGACGAGATGCTCGGAGAAGCGCATGCCCCCACCTCCTCGAGAGCGGCCGTTCAGCCTACGCAGGTCACGGCCGTCGTCCCCTACTACCGCGCTCACCTCTACGTGGCTGAGGCGGTGGGCTCCCTTCTCGCGCAGACTCACACGGAGCTAGACGTCGTCCTCGTCGACGACGGCTCCTTCGCCCCGGAGGACGGGGTTCTGGACGAGCTCGCAGCCGATCCTCGGGTGCGGGTGGTGCATCAGCGCAATCGCGGCGACACGATCGCGCGCAATCTCGGCATCACCCTCGCCGAGGGCGACTACCTGTTGATGTTTGATGCCGACAACGTGCTCGAGCCGGAGTTCGTCGCCCGGGCGCTGGAGCTGCTCCAAACCGATCCGGAGCTGGCCTATGTCACCTGCTGGCTGCGATACATCGACCCTGGGGGTGAAGCTCTCAACGGTGGCGGCTACGCCCCACTCGGCAACCGCGTCCTCAGCAGCGAAGAGGAGAACTGGGACGGAGACACCGCCGCCCTCACCTCGCGTCGGTGGCTGGAGCGGCTGCGCTTCCCGTTTCACCCCCGGGCGACGATTCACAGCGACTGGGACCTGTATCGCCGCCTCCGGGAGGTCGGTGGGTACGGTGCCGTCATCCCCGAGCCCTTGGCCAGATACCGGATCCAGCCGCAATCGATCCTGCGTTCGCACGACCGCGCGCTGCACCGGCGCAGCTGGGCGGAGATGAGGAGCTGGCGTCGCCTTGAACGAGCAGGCTGATCGGCAGGTCGAGGAGCTGCTGCGGGTCAATGCCGAGCTCGCGGCCGAGATCCGCAGCCTGAAGGCGGGACGGGTGGAGTCTCCCGCTCCTGGCCAAGGCAACGCCGCCGGCAAGCTCGCCCGCCTCCTCGCCGAACGCGATGCCCTCGCCGAACGCCTCAAGGACACGGAGGTGGCGCTCGAGCACACCCGTGCGGACCGCGACGGCCTCGAGCGGCAGAACCAGGCGATGGACACGGAGATCGTTCGCCTTCGGGCCGGCGTCGGGGGCTTTCTGCGCCGTCTCCGCGCGCAGCTACTGAACCGTTAGAACCGGGGCGCGAGCAGGCACGCCGCTCTTTTCCCGGCGCAGTAGGGTTCCTGCCTCGAATGGAGCCCTTGAAGGGACTGATCCTCTCCGGCGGCGCCGGCACCCGCCTGCGCCCGATCACCCACACCTCGGCCAAGCAGCTGGTGCCGGTGGCCAACAAGCCCGTGCTCTTCTACGGGATTGAGGCGCTGGTCGAGGCCGGGGTGAAGGAGATCGGGATCATCATCGCCCCGGAGACGGGCGACGAGATCCGTGCCGCCGCCGGCGACGGCTCGCAGTTCGGCGCCGAGATCACCTACATCGTCCAGGACTCGCCGGCCGGGCTCGCCCATGCGGTGCTGACCGCCGAGGACTTCATCGGCTCCTCGCCCTTCGTCATGTACCTGGGGGACAACCTCCTCCGCGACGGCCTCCGCGGCCTCGTCTCCACCTTCACCGAGCACGAACCGGACGCCTTGATCCTGCTTACGCCGGTCGACGATCCGGAGTCCTACGGCGTCGCCGAGCTTGACGGCGAGGACAACATCGTCCGCCTGATCGAGAAGCCGAAAGACCCGCCCTCGAACCTGGCGCTGGTCGGCGTCTACCTCTTCCAGAACCTGATCTTCGACGCCGCCCGCTCGCTCGAGCCCTCATGGCGCGGCGAGCTCGAGATCACCGAGGCGATCGACAAGTTGATCGACGACGGTCGCACGGTCCGCTCCGAGGTCGTGCGGGGCTGGTGGAAGGACACCGGCCAGCTCGCCGACATGCTCGAGGCCAACCGCCTCGTGCTGGAGGAGCTCGTGACCGAGATCGAGGGCGACGTCGACGAGGACTCCAAGGTCGAGGGCCGGGTCGTGATCGGCCCCGGCGCCAAGCTCGAGCGCGCGGTCGTCCGCGGCCCCGCCGTGATCGGCGCCGGCGCCCACATCGAGGACGCCTTCATCGGCCCCTACACCTCGATCGGCGACGACGTCCACGTCCGCCGCTCCGAAGTCGAGAACTCGATCGTCCTCTCCGGCTCCGTGGTCGAGGACCTCGGCACCCGGATGGAGGCGAGCCTGCTCGGCAAGGAAGTGAAGTTGACCCGCAGCCAGGGGATGCCGCAGACCCTGCAGCTCCTGGTCGGCGACCGCTCCGAGATCAAACTCGTCTAGTGGGGGTGGAGTTGTGAAGCTGCTCGTCACGGGAGCCGCCGGGATGCTGGGGCGCGACGTCCTCCTCGCCGCCGGCAACGCCGGCCACGACGTCGTCGGCTACGGCCGCGCCGAGCTCGACGTCACCAACCCCGGCACGCTCGATCGCAAGCTCGACCTCGAGCGGCCCGATGTCGTCATCAACTGCGCCGCCTGGACCGACGTCGACGGCGCCGAGACGGCCGAGGAGGCCGCCTTCGCCGTCAACGGCAGCGGCGCCGGCAACGTCGCCGCGGCGGCCGCGAGAGTGGAAGCGCGGATCCTCCACGTCTCCACCGACTACGTCTTCGACGGCCTCAAGGGCGCGCCATACGTCGAGAGCGACCAGCCGGCGCCGCTCTCTGCCTACGGCCGCACCAAGCTCGCCGGTGAGGAGGCGGTCGCCGCCGCCAACAAGCGCCACTTCATCGTCCGCTCGGCCGGCCTCTTCGGGCTCGGCGGCCGCAACTTCGTCGACACGATGCTGCAGCTGGCCCAGACCCGGAGCGAGGTGACCGTCGTCCGCGACCAGGTCGGCTCGCCGACCTACACCTGGCACCTCGCCTACGGGATCGTCCGCTTGATCGAGGGGATCGAGTTCGGAATCCACCACATGGCGGCCGCCGGGCAGTGCTCCTGGTACGAGTTCGCCGGAGAGATCTTCGAGCAGGCAAAGGTCGAGTGCCGGGTGCTCTCGATCACCAGCGAAGAATTCGGCGCCGCGGCGCCGCGACCGCCTTTCTCGGCCCTGGTCAGCCAGCGCGAGCACGCGATCCGGCTGCCCAGCTGGCAGGACGGGCTGGCAGGCTATCTCGCCCAACGACAAGCGGAGGCAAGCGAATGAGACTCCTGGTGACCGGCGCCGCCGGCTTCATCGGCTCCACCTACGTCCGGTTGGTCGGCGACGAGCACGACGTCGTCGTCCTCGACAAGCTCACCTATGCAGGGCGGCGCGAGAACCTGCCCGAGGGGACGAACCTGATCGAGGGGGCGATCGAGGACCCAGCGGTCGTCCGCGAAGCGATGCAGGGCGTCGACGCCGTCGTCAACTTCGCCGCCGAGTCCCACGTCGACCGCTCGATCGACGACCAGGAAGCGTTCGCCCGCACCCACGTCGTCGGCACCGGCACGCTGCTCGACGCGGCGCGGGAGCTCGGGGTCGAGCGCTACCTGCAGGTCTCGACCGACGAGGTCTACGGCTCGATCGAGTCCGGCTCCTTCACCGAGACCTCGCCGATCGATCCCTCCTCGCCCTACTCGGCGACGAAGGCCGCCGGCGACCTCCTCGTCTCCGCCCACTTCCACACCTACGGGATCGACGCCTCGATCGTCCGCGGCTCCAACAACTACGGCCCGCGCCAGTACCCGGAGAAGCTGATCCCGCTGATCACGCTGAACGCCCTGCACCGCGACCCGCTGCCGGTCTACGGCGATGGCCGCCAAGTCCGCAACTGGCTCTTCGTCGAGGACTTCTGCACCGGCATCCACACGGTCCTCACCAAGGGCAAGGCCGGCGAGGCCTACAACGTCGGTGGTCCCGACGAGTGCGAGAACATCGAGGTCGTCAAGCGGGTGATCGAGCTGACCGGTGGCGACGAGTCGCTGATCGAATACGTCACCGATCGGCCGGGCCACGACCGCCGCTACTCGCTCTCCTCCGAGAAGCTGAAGGCGGAGCTGGGCTGGGAGGCGCAGGTCCACTTCGCCGAGGGCCTCGAGCGGACCGTGCAGTGGTACCGCGACAACGAGTGGTGGTGGGCGCCGATCCGGAGCGGCGAGTACCGCGAGTACTACGAAAAGCAGTACGGGAAGAGCCTGCGCTGATGGCAGAGCGGCTGCAGACGAAGCTCGACGGTGTGGTCCTGATCGAGCCGCAGGTCCACGGCGACGAGCGCGGCTTCATGGTCGAGTCCTTCAGCCGCGACGAGTGGCGGCGGCTCGGGGTCGAGGTCGACTTCGTCCAGCACAACCATTCGCGCTCGCGCCAGGGGACGCTGCGGGGGATCCACTTCCAGACCGAGCCGGGCCAGGCGAAGCTCGTCCGCTGCGCCCGCGGCGAGATCCTCGACGTCGCGGTCGACCTCCGCCGCGGCTCCCCGACCTATGGGCAGTGGGAGGCGCACCGCCTCGACGACGTCCGCCATCGCCAGCTCTTCGTCCCGGTCGGCTTCGGCCACGGCTTCGCGGTCCTCTCCGAGGAAGCCGACGTCGCCTACCAGGTCTCCAGCTACTACGACCCGGCAACGGAGAAGGGGATCGCCTGGGACGACCCCGGCGTCGGCGTCGACTGGGAGGTCTCCGAGCCGCTCCTCTCCGAGCGCGACAAGACCGCTCCGACGCTGGCCGAGATCGGCGACGAGCTGCCCTTCTAGCCGTAGAAGGTCTGCATCCCGCCCTCGACTTCGCCCTCGATGTAGTCGAGCCAGGGCGGCGCGGCGGCGGTCTTGCGGGCGAGGACGACGGTGGTGTGGCCGGCGCTGGTCCAGAGCGATGAGAAGGGGCGGCTCCAGGCGGCGGGCAGGGGATAGAAGCCGGCGGTGAGGGCGCGCTGCACCTCGTAGGCGCCGCCGAGGGCGACGAGGTCGCGGAACTCACGGAAGGCGTAGCCGCGGACGTGGGGGCCGAGGACGCGGACCGAGGTCGGCTGCCGCCCGAGCGCCAGCAGGACGCGGTTGTGGAGGCTGGCCAGGTTCGGGACCGAGAGGACCGCGTGGCCGCCCGGGCGCAGGACCCGGTGCATCTCGGTCATCGGCAGCCAGATGTTCTTCAGGTGCTCGAGCACTTGGTTGCAGACGACGACGTCGACGCTGCCGTCCTCCCAGGGGAAGCGACCGCTTTCGAGATCGACGCGGGCGACCTCCAGGCCCTTCGCTTCGGCTTCGGCCGCAGGGCCCTCGTAGACCTCGACGCCGAGCATCCGGTTCGCGCCGAGGGCGGCGCCGCAGCGCTTGCTCAGCTCGCCGTTCCAGCAGCCGACGTCGAGCAGGGTCGGCTCGGCGTGCTCGCCGGCGATCCCGCGCAGCAGGCACTCGATCGTGTCGCCGACCTCGACCAGGACCTGGGTGCAGAGGTCGCTCATGGCGCCATCGTCTCGGCCAGGAGCTGCCGCATCGCGGCGACGAAGCGGGGCCGCGAGAACTCGGCAGCGCGCTCGGCGAGCGCCTGTCGGTCCCACTCGGTCGCGGCGACGCGCTCGACCGCCCCGCGCAGGGTCTCGACGCTCGGCTCGTCGAGGAGGAGGCCCTCGATGTGGTCGCGGACGATGTCGCGGGCGCCGCCGGCGTTCTGCGCGATCACCGGCGCGCCGGCGGCGAGCGCCTCGACCATCGTGATCCCGAAGTCCTCCTCGCCGACGTGGATGAAGCCGGCCGCCTGTCGGTAGAGCCCTTCCAGCTCCTCGCGGGAGATCCAGCCACGCAGCTCGACGTTCTCCGGCAGCCTCGCGCGCAGCTCCTCTTCCTGGGGGCCGATCCCGACCATCGTCAGGCGCTGGGGGAGGCCGCGGAAGGCCTCGGCGACGAGCAGCGGCTGCTTGTAGGGGACGAGCCGGCCGACCCAGAGGAAGCTGCCGCGCTCCGGCGCGGGGTCGGAGCGCAGCGCCTCGACCTCGACCGGCGGATGGATGACGGCGGCGTCGCGGTCGTAGAAGCGGCGGATCCGGTCGCGCACCGCGGTCGAGTTGCCGACGAGCCGGTCGGGACGCTGCGCGGCGGCGCGGTCCTGCTTGCGCAGCCATCCCGAGAGCGCCCCCAGGACCTGGCCGCGGGCGCCGCCGAGCCGTCCCCGCTCGGTATCGGTAAGCCAGGCGTAGCGCATCGGCGTGTGGCAGTAACAGACGCAGGGCGTCCCGGGCGGCGGCGAGGCGTTGATCGCGCACGAGTGCGAGGAGACGACGACGAGGTCGTATCCGCTGACCGGGATCGTGCCCGACCTGCCGCAGCCCCGGGAGCCGCGAGGGCCGCGACTCGCGGACGATCCGCGCCGCCAGCCGCGGCGGCAGCAGCTCCCGTTCAGCGTGGAACGTGAAGACGTCGACCCGGCTTGCCTCGGCCAGTACGTCGTCGGCGATCGCCTCGACCACCCGCTCGGAGCCGTGATACCCCTGAAACCAGTCATGGACGATCGCGACCGGCCGACCGGCCCAAGGAGCGGCGCTGCTCATGCGCGCCAGCGTAGATGAGGCGGTGGATCAGCTGTCGGCGCGAAGGTCGACGACCTGACAAGGCAGTTGGGCCGCTCGGTCGATGATCTCCGGGTCCCCCGTCAGCAGCGCAGCTTCCTCCTCCGCGGCCAGTGCGACGGCAAAGCAGTCAGCTAGGGCAATCGGAAGCTCAGCCTTCAGCGCCGACACCGACCTCATCGAAGCGATTCCGGGCAGGTTCTCGGTGATCAACGGTCGCAGCTCAGCCAGGACCTGATCGGCTTCCTGCCGGCCGTGGTCCCGGATAGTGCGGTAGTGAACCTCCACCAGATTCATCCAGCTCATTGCCGGCCGTTCGCGTTTGATCGCCCGCTCGACGGCTTTAGCCGCCGGTTCCTCGCCGTCCAGCCATGCGAGCACAGCCCACGAGTCGAGGCATCGTTTCACCGCTGGCCGCTACCGTGGCTCGCTGCGGCGGTCTTCGAGGAGCCGATCTGCCATCCCACTCTTCGCAAAGCGTCCCTTGAGAGAAGAGGGAGGAGCGGCTTTGCGGACGACGATTCCGTCGTCCGTGGCTTCAAAATCAACATCAGCTCCCGGTCCCAGACCAGCTTGCTCCCTCATCTGTTTGGGGATCACTACCTGGCCCTTTGCCCCGACGCGCTGAGTCATACCGCCTCAGTATAACGATAGGATCAGCCGATGCCCACCACCTCTCCCTTTGTCACGGTGCTGATCGGCGCCTATGAAAACGAGGCGACGGTTGCGCGGGCTGTCGGTTCGATCCTGGGGCAGACGGAGACGGACTTGGAGCTGATCGTGATCGACGACGGGTCGCGCGACGGCTCCGCAGATGCGGCGCGGGAGGCGATCGGGGATGACCCGCGGGGGCGGGTGATGCGGCTGGAGCAGAACCTTGGGATCGCGCGCTCGCTGAACGCCGGGATGGAGGCCGCCGCCGCTCCCGTCGTCGCGATCCAGGACGCCGATGACTACTCGGTGCCGCACCGGCTGGAGCGGGAGCTTGCGGTGCTCTCCGCGGACCCCGAGGTGGCCGTGGTCGGGTCGCGGATGCGGGAGGTCGACGCCTCCGGTCGGGAGCTGCGGCCGCGGACTAGCTTCGCGGCCGGCGACGTCCGGCCGGTGCTGATGCGCTTCAACCCGATCCCCAACGGCTCGGCTGCATTTCGCAAAGACGTGGCGCTGGAGCTAGGGGGCTATGACCCTCGCTACCGCTACGCGACCGAGTACGACCTCTGGCTGCGGATCGCCGAGCGGCACCGGCTCGTCGCTCTCGACGAGGAGCTTGCGACGCGGGTGATGGGGGGCGGCAACGTCGCCGCCCGCGCCGAGCGGGCGCAGCTGGCAGAGGGGCTCCGGATTCGGGCCCGGGCGCTGCGCCGCAGGAAGACGTTCGCGGGTGCGGGCGGGCTGATCCGCCCGGCGCTCTCCTACGCGCTACCGGCGCCGCTGAAACGGGCGCTGCGGGAACGCCGGGGTCAGGCGCCGTGAGGCGCCGGCCCTGCAAGCGCCGCCTCGTACTGCTCCCTCGTTCCCCGGAGGAACTGGTCGAGGCTGAGCTCGTCGCGGATGCGTTCCCGGGCCGCAGCGCCTAGCCGCTCGCGGGCGTTGGCGTCGTCGGCGAGGTCGAGAAGCCGGAGCGACATCGCCTCGAGATCGCCGGCCGGGAAGACGACGCCCGCGGCGCCGACCGTCTCGGCGTTGCCGGTCCCGTCTGCGACCACGGGCGCGAGGCCGTGCGCCATCGCCTCCAGCAGCGCGAAGGACATCCCCTCGCGGTGGGAGGGGAGTAGGAAGAGGTCGGCGGCCGCGAAGAGGTCGTCGAGGTCGTCGCGATGGCCGAGCGGCCGCACCCCCGGCCCGGCCTGGGCGGCGACCTCCCCTTCAAGCGGTCCGCTGCCGGCGACCAGCAGGATGAGGTCGGCGCCCCGGTTGCGCGCCGCCTCGACCGCGGCAATCGCGCCCAGGGGATCCTTGCGCTCCTCAAGCTGACCGACGAAGAGGGCGACGACCTCCGCCTCGCCGAGGCCAAGCGACTCCCGCGCCTCTCGCCGCCGTTCCAGGTCGGCGGCCGGTGCGACCGCGACCCCGTTGGGCACCACCACAAGACGGTCGTGAAGCGACGCCGGCAGGGCGCTGGCGAGGTCCTCGCGCTCGTCGCGGGCGATGCAGATCGTCACCGACGAAGCCGCCACCGCCTCCCGCAGCCGCCGTCGCACGATTCGGCCGGCGATGTGCGTCGACCGCCGCAGTCGGTGCAAACCGTGGGTCGTAATCACCAATGGCTTCCCGCGCAAGCTCGGCGCGACCAGCATCGCCGCCATGTCGCCGTGGACGTGGACCAGGTCGGCCTGGGTAGCCAGGCGCCGTACCTCCCGCATCCGCCTGAGCACCGAGGGGATGCCACGGAGCCGGGAGCGAGTCCCGCTCAACGCCGCCTGCCGGTGGCTGTATCCCTCCATCCCTTCAAGGAGGTCGATGTAGGTCTCCGCTCCCCCTCCGGGGTGCCGCTGCAAGCAGCGAGAGCTCGATCCCCATCGTCTCGTTGTGGCCCGTGAACCGGCGCAGCGAGCGCAGCGCCAGCCAGCCGATCGGTGGCTTCCTCGTGTCGAGGCGAGCCACCCGCCGCAGCGCCCGCGCCTTCTCGGCGTCGAGCGACCCCGTCCGCGCCTCGATCTCCCGGGCCGAGAGGGCGATCCGGTGCGCGTTCGTCTCATACGCCCGCTTCGCATAGGCGGAGAGCCGCGACATCGTCGCTCGCGGCCGCCGCCAGCTCAGGAGCCGTCCGGGGTCGAACTCCCTCATCGCCGCCGCGTGCCCCCGCGCCGCGCCGCCGTGCTGGACGTAGTCGTAGAGCGGCCGGTCGACGTAGGCGATCCTCCCGGTCGCCAGCGCGATCGCGGCGATCCACTGGTCGTGGAACGGGTCGCCGACCGGCTCGGGGAACGGCAGCACCAGGTCGAGCAGCTCGCGACGGAAGAGCGAGGCGGCGCCGGTCACAGTGTTGGCGAGGAGCAGCGAGGCAAGGTCGGTGTAGTTGTTCCGCCGCCTCTGCCAGAAGGTCTCGGAGACAACCTGTTCCCGCTCGTCGACGATCCGCATGTCGCTGTAGACGAGCTGCGCGTCCCCCAGCGACCCGACCAGGACCGAGAGCTTCTCCGGGTACCAGCGGTCGTCCTGATCGGCGAGGGCGACGAGGTCGGCCTCCGCGGGCACCATCCGCAGCGCCCGCTCGAAGTTGGCGTAGAAGCCGAGCCGCTCGCCGCCGACCGAGATCGTGAACCGCTCGTCGTCCGCGGTCAGCGAGCGCAGGTGCTCGAGTCGCTCCGGGGCCGAGCCGTCGTCGCTGACGAGGCAGATCCAGCGCTCGTGCGTCTGCTCGCGGATCGAGCCGATCTGCCGCTCGAGCAGCAGCGGGTCGGGGTCAAAGGTGGCCATCGCGATCGCCACCAGCGGGGCCTCGGCGGGCATCGGGTCAGTAGGCGCCGTCGCCGCGGACGATTGCCCGCGGGGTGCGCAGCAGGATCGCCAGATCGGTCAGCAGCGAGAGGTTGTCGAGGTAGTCCCGCTCCATCGCCAGCCGCTCCTCAAAGGTGAGGTCGCTGCGTCCGTAGACCTGCATCGGCCCCGTCACTCCCGGCTTCACCGCCAGCCGGCCGCGCTGGCGCTCGTCATAGAGGGCGACGATCGCCACCTCCTCGGGCCGCGGGCCGACCAGCGACATGTCGCCGCGGAGGACGTTGAAGAGCTGCGGCAGCTCGTCGAGGCTCATCCGCCGCAGGAAGCGGCCGACCCTGGTGACCCGGGGGTCGTCGCGGATCTTGAAGGCGGGCTGGTCGAGGCTGGCGACGTCGATCAGCTCCGGCAGCCGCTGTTCGGCGTCGACGACCATCGTCCGGAACTTCAGCATCGTGAACGGCTTGCCGCCTTCGCCGGCGCGGCGCTGTCGGAAGAGGACCGGGCGGCCAGTATCGAGCAGGATCGCCACCGCGATCATCGCCAGGAGCGGCGAGAGCAGGAGCAGCACCGTCGCCGAGATGGCGATGTCCATCGTCCGCTTCATCGCCATCGTCGAGCGCGGCGGGTCGCTGAAGCGGAAGTCGAGTACCGGGAGCTCGGCCAGCCGGTTCAGCTCCACGCCGGGGCCGAGGAGGCCGTAGTGCTGGGGCAGGAAGGTGAGCGCGAGCCCGGCCGCCTTGCAGTCCTCGATCAGCCGCTCGGTCGCCGGCTCGCTCATCTCGCCTTCGCTGACCACCACGCGCTCGATCTCGTGCTCCTCGGCGGTGCGGGCGAGGTCGGCGACCGAACCCAGCCGCGGCAGCTCGCCGGCGGCGGGCTCTGCCTCCGAGGAGAGGTAGCCGACCAGTGAGAGCCGCGTCTCGGGGTGAATGGCGACGCGGCGGGCGACGACGTCGACGGCCGCAGGGGACCCGATCACGATCCCGGTCCCGACCGGCGTCAGGCGGTGCCAGAGGAAGCGCAGGGTGCCGCGCAGGGCGAAGCTGCCACCGAGGGTGCCGACGCCGATCGCGATCGCGCTCGCCGGCGAGAGCGGCCCGACCGGGCTGATCGCGAGCAGGCCGTCGAGGACGAGGACGCCGACAACGCTGGCGGAGACGAGCGCCGGCAGCTCGTCGAGGGTGCTGTGGCGGATCCGCCGGTGGTCGTTGTCGTAGAGCCCGTTCAGCTTGAGGACGAGGATCCAGGAGGGGCTGAAGAGCGTCGCCCAGAAGAGCGTGCCGATTTCGGTGCTGACACTGCCGGCGGTGACGGCGAAGAGGCAGGCGATCAGCACCAGCCAGTCGGCGAAGGCGAGTAGGCGCCGCAGGAGGGCGCCGCGGCGGCGGGACTCCTGCGCTCCGGGACTGGGCGTCGGCTCGGTCTCCACCGGCCGCTGCGCCGGTTGCGGTTCGCTCTGCTTGTGGGGGGTCCAGGCCATCATCCGCACCCTTCGAAACCGTCGTCGAGGCAGTTTTCTTCGGGGTTCAGTCGCTGCGCTTCTGCCAGGTCGGCCCGCGCCGCCGCTTTTTCGCCGGCCAGGTTGTTGACGCGGGCGCGCAGGTAGTAGAGGAGCCAGTTGTCTTCTTCGCGCTCGATTGCCTCATCGAGCCGGTCGACCGCAAGGCCGTAGTTCCCTTCCCGCTCGGCCAGGAGCCCCAGCTGCTTGTAGGGGGTCGTCGCCCAGGGCTCGATCTTGCGCGCGTTTTCGGCGTGGCTGACGGCGCTGGCGAGATTGCCCGCTTCGACAGCCGAGTTGCTGGCGTCGATCTCGCGGTCGACCAGTAGCGGCCCGACCAGGGCCAGCATCGCGATCCAGGCGACGGCGAGGCCGGCGACGGAGAGGCCAAAGCGGCGCCGGCTTTCGTGACCGTTGCCGCTGGCGCGGAGGCGGGACAGCTGCTGGCAGCGGGCGGCGACGAGGACGCCGGCGGCGAGGAAGAAGACGGAGCCGAGGACGGCGATCTGCCAGAACCAGTCGATCGCCGAGCAGATCGCGAAGGCGAGGCAGGCGCCGAGCAGCGCCGCGTAGAGGTCGCGGCGGGGGTCCTTGGCCCCGCGCCAGGCGCAGAAGCCCGTCCAGAGGATCGTCGCGATCAGGGCGAGGACAAGGAGGCCGCCGATCACGCCCAAGTCGGAGAAGGCCTGTAGGTAGAGCGAATGGGCGTCGGTATTGGGCTCGTCGTTGTGCCGTAGGCGGTACCAGGAGAAGCGGAAGGTGCCGGCCCCGTGCCCGAGCACCGGCTCTTCCTCAAAGGAGTCGACCGCGACCCGCCAGAACTCGTTGCGACCGCTGCCGGAGAAGTTGGTGATGTGGCTGGCCGAGCTGCTCGGTGGCTGCAGGTCGGGGCTCGTGAAGCGATCCCAGGCACGGCCGCCGACGGCGAGGGCGGCGGCGATCGCGAGCAGCGCCGCAACCAGGGCGATCCCTTTCAGCAGGCGAGGGTTGCGGGAGACCGCGACGGCGCGGTCGGTGAGCCGGCCCTGGCGCCGCTCGAGGCGACCGAGCGCCGCGAAGAGCACTGCGGCCAGCAGCGAGCCGGCGGCGACGATGGCCAGGACTTTGTGGCCCTGAGCGGAGATGTGGGCGTCGTCGAGGTTCTCCGAGAGGCTGTTATAGCCCTGTGCCGCGAGCAGAGCCGGTACGGCTGCGAGAGCGCCGATCGCCAGGGTTGCTAGCAACCAGAGGCGGTCGTGTGAGAGAACGATCAGGCAGCCGCAGGCGATCGCCGCCGCCAGCAGGCCGCCGCGGGAGTAGGTGAAGTAGAGGGCGAGGAAGATGGCTGGCAGGGAGGCGACCGCGGCCCAGCGCAGACCCGGGTGCGCCGCGCGGCGGCTCAGCCACAGCGCCAACCCGGTCGCGATCCCGAAGGCGACGCCGTTGCCGTTCCAGTAGCCGAGCGGATAGGTGAGCCTGGCGCCGGCTTCGGCGCCCTGCGAGACCGAGAGCAAATCCGGCAGCAGGCGCGAGGCAAGGGCCAGCAAAGCGATCGCAATCAGCGAAATTGCGATCCCTTCGCCGAAACGTTCGCGCCTCTGCCCGGTTTGGGTGATCAGGAAGGCGGCTAGGAAGACACCGAGGTAGACGAGAAGGCGGTCTGCTTCGGTGACGCTTAGCTCGATCGATCCGGACCAAAAGGACGAAAATGCGGACAGGAGCGCCAGTGCACCGATCAATCCAGTCGCCCAGTAGAAGGGCCGTGCGAGCAGGGCGCGGCCGGCGGCTCCCAGAACCAGCAGCGCAACGACGATCAACCATACGGCCAGTCCGGCTACGTGGCGCTCGCCCAGAGCAAAGCCACCGCCGGCAAGCGCCAGGCCGAGGAGCAAAAGCAGCGGACTTATCAACGCCGCTGATTCCTCTAGTCTTGCGCGCCATGTCTCGGACCCCCCACCCCCGCGGCCCGGGCCTGACGCGATCTTCCGTTGTGCTCTCAGTGCTTGCTCTGCTGGCATTTGCTTGCTCTCCGGCCCTCGCCCAGGCTGAAACCGTCTACGAAACCCCGGATACGAACCTGCCGGGGGAAACCGAAAAGGCGCCGTCTAAGCACAAGAACCCCGACACGCCGGAAAGTTCTCCCAAGGCGCACGCTTCGCAGGACCCCGACAACGGGGGCTCGGAAAAGCCAGGCGAATCTTCGGAAACGGAAAACGGTTCATCCACGGGGAATCCAAACACTCCAGGAGGAGGCGGGGGACCCCAGGGTAAAGCCGACCAGGGCGCCAAGGAGGCAGGCCAGGCGGCGGGCGGCAGCGTGCAGGCGGCAGTGCCGCTGGAAACGAGCTCCGCCACGACCGACGACGGCTCCTCGCCCCTTGTCCCGATCTTGATCGCGGTAGTCGTCCTGGCCGCGATCTCGGTGGGAGCCGTGCTCTACCGCCAGCGTCGCGGCAGCGACGGCGGCTTCTCGCCCAACGCGAGCTGAACCGGAGGTAAAAGCGAATGTTTTCGACGACGAAGAAGACGGCTGCGCTCGCCTTGATGCTGGCCCTCGTGTTGGCAATGTCTTTGGCAGCGAGCGCCCAGGCGGTGCCGCCCAAGTTCTGGGGCGTGGTGCCGCAGTCGACCCTCGGTAGCGAACAGTTCCAGCGCCTCGGCAAGGGCGGGGTCGAAAGCCTGCGGATCCCCGTCGGCTGGGCCGACCTGCAGCCGCAGGAAGGCGGCCAGATCAACTGGGGCGGGGTAGACGAAGTGGTCGAGAAGGCCGCCCGCGCCGGCATCGACGTGCTGCCGACGATCACCGGCGCCCCCACCTGGGCAGTGCCGACCGCGCCGGTTCCCGGCGGCGGTGGCAGCAAGGCCCCGGCGCGCCTGCCCGTGAAAGGCGCGGCCGCTGCGGCCTGGAAAGCGCTCCTCGCCGAGGCGGTCGGCCGCTACGGCCCGAACGGCACTTTCTGGGCCTCTCATCCCGGTGTCCCCGTGAAGCCGATCCGCACCTGGCAGATCTGGAACGAGCCGAACTTCAAGTTCTTCGTCGCCAAGCCCAACCCGGCCGAATACGGGAAGCTCGTCAAGCTCTCAAGCACGGCCTTGAAGTCGGTCGACCCGGGAGCGCAGGCCATTCTCGCCGGCCTCTTCTCGCAGCCGAAGGGCGCTCGCTATGTCGGCGTGGTCAAGGGCAAGAAGAAGGTCTTCAACCCGACCAACGTCAACTACTACGCCAGCTACTTCCTCGAACAGATGTACAAGGCGAACCCTGGGATCAAGTCGAAGTTCGCCGGGGTCTCCCTGCACCCCTACACCGGCAGCTGGAAATACCTGACGCCGGAGATCGAAGAAGTGCGCAAGGTGCTGACCGCGAACGGCGACGGGCGCAAGGGGCTCTTCATTACCGAGATCGGCTGGAGCTCGGGCCCGCCCAGCTCAGACGGGTCGAACTCCTTCGCCAAGGGACCAGCCGGGCAGGCGCGCGAACTCAAACTTTCGTTCCGCCTCCTGCGTTCTAAGCAGCGGGCCTGGCGGATCCAGCGCCTCTACTGGTTCTCGGTCGACGACGCCTCAGGTGTTTGCAACTTCTGCGACGGCTCCGGCCTCTTCGGCCCCAACTTCACGCCGAAGAAGTCCTGGTTCGAATTCGTCAAGTTCACCGGCGGAACCGCTTAGCCCGGTAGTGCCGACCCACCGGTCTGCGTAAGATCGGTGGGTTGGCGACCACCGCGAAACCGAGTAAGAAACCTGACCCACTGGCGCCTTTCAGCGCGCCGGTGCGGCGTTGGTTCGAGGCCTCCTTCGAGGGGCCGACGCCGGCGCAGGCCGGTGGCTGGGAGGCGATCTCCAGCGGCGAGCATGCGCTGATCTGTGCCCCGACCGGGTCCGGGAAGACGCTTGCCAGCTTCCTCTGGGGGATCGACAAGTTGGCGCGCTCGAAAGACCTTGGGACCGGGGTCAAGCTGGTCTACGTCTCGCCGCTGAAAGCGCTCTCCTACGACATCGAGCGCAACCTGCGGGCGCCGTTGCGGGGAATCGGCGCCGACGTCAGCGTCGGGCTGCGGACCGGCGACACCTCGCAGAAAGAACGGCGGGCGATGGCGAAAACCCCGCCGGACATCCTGATCACGACGCCGGAGTCGCTTTACCTGATGCTGAGCAGCAGCGTGCGGGAGATCCTTACCGGGGTCGAAGCGGTGATCGTCGACGAGATCCATGCGGTGGCGCAGACCAAGCGGGGGTCGCATTTGGCTTTGACGCTAGAGCGGCTGGATTGGTTGGTTCGGGAGGCGGCTTTGGGGGAGGAGTCAGGGGGGCCCTCTCCGGACAACAGCCGGGGAGGGTCCGGAGAGGGCCCCCCTGACTCCTCCATCCAGCGGATTGGTCTTTCGGCCACCCAGAGACCATTGGAGCGGATCGGGCAGTTCTTGGTCGGGCCGAAGCGGGAGTGCCGGATCGTTGATGCGGGGCAGAAGAAGGCTCTGGATTTGGAGATCGTGGTTCCGGTCGAGGACATGGCGGATCCGGGGGCTCCTGCTTATCCCAGTGAGGACGGGCCGCCGCCGACGGAAGTGGAGCCCAGCGCCCACGTGAGGTCGATCTGGCCCGCCATCTACCCGAAGCTCCTGGAGCTGGTCCAGGAACACACCTCGACGATGATCTTCGTCAACAACCGACGAGCGGCCGAGCGGTTGGCGAAGCGGCTGAACGAGCTCGCCAACGGGCACGGGGAGGAAGAGCTTCCCGCCACCGAGCACGCCGGGCATCACGAGGACACGGGCGAGCCGCCCGAGGAAGTTGAGATTGCTCGTGCGCATCACGGGTCGCTCTCGCACGAGGAGCGCTCCGTCGTTGAGGAGATGCTGAAGTCCGGGCAGCTGCCGTGCCTCGTCGCCACCAGCTCCCTGGAGCTGGGGATCGACATGGGGGCGGTCGACTTGGTGATCCAGGTCGAGTCGCCGAAGTCAGTGACCCGCGGCCTGCAGCGGATCGGCCGCGCCGGCCATCGCATGGGCGAAGTCTCCAAAGGCCGGATCTTCCCCAAATACCGCGGCGACCTGCTCGAGTGCGCGGTCGTCGCCCGCCGCATGCGCGAGGCCGAGATCGAGGAGACGACGATTCCGCAGAACCCCCTCGACGTCCTCGCCCAGCACCTCGTCTCGCTGGCCGCGCACAAAGAGTGGGAGGTCGACGAGGTCGAGCGCCTCGTCACCTCGACCCAGTCCTTCCACGACCTCTCCCGCGAACAGCTGGAGAACGTCCTCGACATGCTCGACGGCCGCTATCCCTCCGACCGCTTCGCCGAGCTGCGGCCGCGGATCGTCTGGGACCGCACCGAAGGCACCATCCACGGCCGCAAAGGCGCCCGCCAGCTGGTCGTCACCAACGCCGGCACGATCCCCGACCGCGGGCTCTACGGCGTCCACCTCCCAGACGGCCGCCGGGTCGGCGAGCTCGACGAGGAGATGGTCTACGAGGCCCGTGCCGGCCAGACCTTCCTGCTCGGCTCCAGCACCTGGCGGATCGAGGAAATCACCCGCGACAGGGTGATCGTCACCCCCGCGCCGGGAGCCCCCGGCGCCGTCCCCTTCTGGAAGGGCGACGGGATCGGCCGCCCCGCCGAGCTCGGCCGCGCGATCGGCGCCTTCGCCCGCGAGGCGGTCAACCGCGACCCGGCCGAGCTCGCCAAGGAGTACGACCTCGACGAGCGCGCCGCCAACAACCTCGTCTCCTACCTGCGCGAGCAGCAGCAGGCGACCCGCGTCGTCCCCTCCGACGAGACGATCGTCGTCGAGCGCTTCCGCGACGAGATCGGCGACTGGCGCCTCTGCATCCTCTCGCCCTACGGGGGCCGCGTCCACTCGGCATGGGGTCTGGCGCTGGCGGCGAAAATCCGCGCCGAGCGCGACCTCGAGGCCGACGCGATCTGGTCCGACGACGGCATCGTCATCCACCTCCCCGACGCCGACGAGCCGCCCTCCGCCGACCTGGTCCTGATCGACCCTGACGAGATCGAGGACCTGATCGTCTCCGAGCTCTCCGGCTCGGCCCTGTTCGGCGCCCGCTTCCGCGAGAACGCCTCGCGCTCGCTGCTGATCCCGCGCGCCTACCCCGGCAAGCGCACGCCGCTCTGGCAGCAGCGTTTGAAGTCGCAGAGCCTGCTCGAAGTGGCACGGGACTTCCCCCGCTTTCCGGTCATCCTCGAGACCTACCGCGAGTGCCTGCAAGACGTCCTCGACCTCCCCTCCCTCGCCGAGCTGCTGGAAAAACTGCACTCGCGCGCCCTCAGCCTGGTCGAGGTGGAGACGCCGACCGCCTCTCCCTTCGCCTCCTCGCTGCTCTTCGACTACGTCGCCACCTACATGTACGAGGGGGACACCCCGAACGCCGAGCGGCGGGCGGCGGCGCTGGCGCTCGACCGCGACCTCCTGCGCGAGCTGCTGGGTCAGGAGGAGCTGCGCGAGCTGATCGACCCCGAGGCGCTGGAAGAGGTCGAGGCGCAGCTGCAGCACCGCACCGAGGCCGGCCGCGCCGGCGACCGCGACGCCCTCCAGCAGCTGCTCCGCAACCTCGGCGACATGACCCCGGAGGAGTGCGAGCAGCGCGTCGCCGAGGGCTACTCGGCGAAATCGATGCTGGACAAGCTCGTCGCCGAGCGGCGGGTGGCGCTGGTCCGGATCGCCGGCGAAGAGCGCTACATCGCCGCCGAGGACGCCGGCCTCTACCGCGACGCGCTCGGCGTCCCGGAGCCGCCCGGGTTGCCGGAGACCTTCCTCGAGGAGCACCCCGACGCGATGCGCGCCCTGGTCCGCCGCTACGCCCGCACCCACGGACCCTTCCCGACCCAGCAGCTGGCCGAGCGCTACGGCGTCGACCCGCTGCCGCCGCTGCGGGAGATCGAGTCCGAAGGGGCGATGGTCCGCGGCGAGCTCCTCCCCGGCGGCACCGAGCGCGAGTGGTGCGACGCCGACGTCCTCCGCCGCGTCCGCCGCGCCAGCCTCGCCCGCCTGCGCAAAGAGGTCGAGGCGGCCGACACGCGCGAGCTCGCCCGCTTCCTCCCGAGCTGGCAGAACGTCGACGCCTTCCGCCGCACCGGCGCCGGCCTCGACCGCCTGCGCGAGGCATTGGTGCCGCTGCAAGGGGTGGCGCTGACCCCGAAAGTCTGGGAGGGCGACGTGCTGCCGCGCCGCCTCGGCGCTTACTCGCCGAGCTGGCTCGACGAGCTCTGCACCAGCGGCGAGCTGGTCTGGATCGGCGCCGGCGCCCTCGGCCGCAACGACGGCCGCGTCGCCCTCTACTTCCGCGAGGACGTCCGCCTCGCCGGCCCGCCGCCGGCCAACGCGAAGCTGGAGCCGCCGAGCGGCGACGTCCACGACGCGATCCGCGAGCGGCTCGCCGCCGGCCCCTCGTTCTGGCTCGACCTCGTCGTCGAGCTCGAACACCCGGCCGAGGACATCCACAACGCCCTCTGGGACCTGGTCTGGAGCGGCCAGGCGACCAACGACGCCTTCGCGCCGCTGCGGGCGCCGCGGCTGCGCGCGGTGCCGCCCTCCGAACGGGCCGGCCGCCGCTTCGCCCGCCGCCGGAGCACCACCGGCGCCGCCGTCCAGGGCCGCTGGTCGCTGACCGAGCCCCTCTTCGCCAACGCCCCCGGCCCCGGCGCCAAGCTCCGCGCCACCGCCGAGCTGATGCTCGAGCGCTACGGGATCGTCACCCGCGAGACCGTCCTCGCCGAGGGCATCCCCGGCGGCTTTTCGACCCTCTACGGCGAGCTCGGCAACCTCGAGCTGCTCGGCACCGCTCGCCGCGGCTACTTCGTCGAGGGCCTCGGCGGCGCCCAGTTCGCCCTCCCCGGGGCGGTCGAGCGGCTGCGCTCGCTGCCCGAACGCGACGGCTCCTACCTGGTCCTCGCCGCCACCGACCCCGCCAACCCCTACGGCGCTTCGCTGCCCTGGCCGAAACTCGAGGGCGGGCGCCGCCCCGGCCGCACCCCGGGCGCGCACCTGCTCCTCCGCGACGGCGAGCCGCTCGTCTTCGTCGAGCGCGGCGGTCGCGGCCTCCTGCGCCTGAAGCCGCTCGCCGACCGGGAGCTCGAGGAGGCGATGCGTGCCCTCGCCGACGCCGTCAGGGCCGGCCAGCTGCCGAAACTGGCGATCGAGAAACTCGACGGCGAAGCGGTGATCGGTTCCGGCCATGAGGACTCCCTGATCGGCGCCGGCTTCAGCCGCGGGCCGCGCAAACTCACCGCCTCGGCTTGAGCCCAGGGGAAACGCTGCACACGATGGTTAAATCGACAGCCGAGTGAAGCTGCGCAAGTCAGATCTATACGGCTCTCTGTGGAAGAGCTGTGACGAGCTTCGCGGTGGGATGGATGCGTCCCAGTACAAGGACTACATCCTCACGCTGCTTTTCGTCAAATACGTCTCTGACAAGCAGAAAGCTGATCCCGACAGCCTGATCGTTGTCCCTCCCGGCGGCTCATTCGACGACCTGGCCGAACTTCGAGGCGACAAGGAGATCGGCGACAAGTTCAACCAGATCATCGCCAAGCTCGCCGAAGCGAACGGCCTGCAGAAGGTAATTGACCAGGCCAACTTCAACGATCCCGAGAAGCTTGGTGACGGGAAGGAGATGGTGGATCGTCTCTCCAAACTCGTCGCCATTTTCGACAACTTGGATTTCCAAGGAAGCCGCGCCGAGGGCGACGATCTTCTCGGCGATGCCTACGAGTACCTGATGCGGCACTTCGCCACTGAGTCGGGCAAGAGCAAGGGCCAGTTCTACACCCCAGCAGAGGTGTCCCGGATCCTCGCCAAGGTAGTTGGCATCGGTGCCGACACCCGCCAGGACGCGACCGTCTACGACCCCGCCTGCGGCTCTGGCTCGCTGCTGCTGAAGGCCGCTGCCGAGGCCCCCCGCGGAATGACGATTTACGGCCAGGAGAAGGACAACGCCACCTGGGCGTTGGCGAAGATGAACATGATCCTTCACGGCAACGAGATCGCCGATCTGCGGCGGGGCGACACCATCACCAACCCACGGTTCACCCAGGGCGGTCAGCTGAGGACCTTCGACTTTGTGGTGATGAATCCGCCGTTTTCGTTCAAGTCGTGGAGAAACGGCCTAGAGAACGACTATGGCCGGTTCGAGCTCGGCATGCCGCCAGCCAAGAATGGGGACTACGCCTTCCTCCTGCACGCGCTGAAGTCGCTTAGAAGCACCGGCAAGGCTGCCGTCATCCTGCCCCATGGGGTGCTCTTCCGGGGTAACGCCGAGTCGACTATCCGCCGGGAGCTAGTCAAGCGCGGCTACATCAAGGGCGTAATCGGTTTACCCCCGAACCTCTTCTACGGCACCGGCATCCCCACCTGCATCGTTGTCCTCGACAAGGAGAACGCCCAGGCCCGTAACGGCGTCTTCATGGTCGATGCCTCTAAGGGGTTCATTAAGGACGGGGCCAAGAACCGGCTCCGCAGTCAAGATATCCACAAGATCGTCGACGTATTCACTAAGCAGATTGAGGTGGAGCGTTACTCGCGCATGGTCCCGCACAGCGAGATCGCCGATCCAAAGAACGATTTCAATCTCAACATCCCTCGCTACGTCGACTCCTCAGAGCCCGAGGACCTTCAGGACCTGCGCGCTCATCTGCAGGGCGGGATCCCGGAGCGTGACATTGACGCCCTGAGGAGTTACTGGGATGCCTTTCCCCAACTGCGCTCCCGATTGTTCAAGTCCAACCGACCTGGCTATGTCGATCTTGCCGTCGACGTGTCCGAGGTGCAACAGGCTGTCGTGGATTCTCGGGGCTTCCAGCGCTTCGCCGAAGAGGCCGGCGCCATCGTCGAAGATTGGTTCGCCGCTCACCGCCCGTTGCTGGCAGCCATCACCCCGGAAACGAAGCCGAACGAGCTCATTGCGACCATCGGCGACGACCTCCTGGAGCGCTTCAAGCCCACCCCCCTGCTCGATGAGTACGACGTCTACGAGCAGCTGATGGCGTACTGGCACTCCGTTATGCACGACGACGTCTTCTTGATCATGGGCAACGGCTGGGCGGACGCGGCAAAGCCGCGTCCACCCCTCGAGGACAGGGTCCGCCAGCTCTCCGAGGATCCTGACCTTGTGATTGGCAGCGGTAAGACGGCGGTCAAATACAAGTTGGACCTCATTCCACCTGCGCTCATCGTCGCCCATTACCTGATCGACCGACAGGCTCGAGTCGACGAACTTCAAGCCGAAGCCGAGACTGTCTCGCAAGCTCTCGAAGAATACGTCCTCGAACACAGTGGTGATGAAGGGCTGCTACACGATGCCGTAAATGAGAAGGGCAAACTCACTCAGAAGGCAGCCAATGCAGGGCACAGGGATGCAATGGCCGCAGGGGACGACGAAACGGCTGCGTGTTTCCAGGAGGCCCTGAAGAGATTAAGGGCCGATGCAGCAGCGAAGAAGGAAGTCAAGGGGGCCCAAGCCGCACTTGACCTAGCCACGATCGAGAAGTACGGAGACCTCTCCGAAGTCGACATCCAGGCCCTCCTAATCGACCATAAATGGGGGGAGACCGTCCGCAGTAGTGTCGCGAGCAAGGTCATCTCGCTTACGCTTACTCTCGTTGCGCGGATTCAAGAGCTTGGGCAACGCTATGCAGTAACCGTTAGCGAGCTCGCGGACGAGGTGACCGAGTTCGAAGCCACTGTCGCAGGGCATTTGGCGGGTATGGGTGTTGACCTGTGAGCGAGGTTTCGAGATGGCCCCAGATGGCATTGGAGGCGGTCGCAAAGATGACCATGGGCCAATCGCCTCGCGGCTCGTCCTACAACGAAGACGGCGTGGGTATGCCGCTCATTCGGGGGAACGCCGACATCGAGGCGCGTCGAACGAAGCAACGGCTCTGGACCACGCAGCCAACCAAGAAGTGCCGGGCCGGAGACATCATCATTACTGTCCGGGCCCCGGTGGGGCACACGGCGGTCGCTTCGAGTAGTTCGTGCCTTGGACGAGGAGTCTGCTCGCTTGCGGCCGGTAGCGATAATCGCTTTCTCTTTCATGCGTTGGTGCACACCGAACGAGAGTGGGCGGTGTATGAGCAAGGCAGCACCTTTACCGCAGTCAACTCCGATGAGATCCGCCGGTTCGCGATCCCCTGGCCCCCCGAGCCTTTCCAGCGTTGCGAGATTGCATTGGCGCTCGACCACGCCGACGATCTAGTGGACGCGCTTGACCGGCTGATCATCAAGAAGCAGGCGATGAAGCAAGGTCTCGGCGAGCACATCTTCGCCGGTCAGATGCGTCTATCTGGATTTAGTGGCGAGTGGAGCGACGTTGCTCTCGGCGACGTCGCGACCGTGGAAATGGGCCAGTCACCACCTGGGTCGACGTATAACCAAAGTGATGGATTGCCCTTGATCCAAGGGAATGCAGACATTCAAGATCGATCTGCCACAGGCAGAGTTCGGACCACTCAGCCGATCAAGATATGTGCTCCAGGCGACGTCATCCTTACTGTCCGTGCCCCGGTTGGCTTTGCTGCATACGCACCCCACAGCGCCTGCTTAGGACGTGGAGTGTGCTCGCTGAACGCGCAAGACGACAACCGTTTCCTGTTTCACTCACTTGTGTTTGCTGAACGGGATTGGGCCATCTATGAGCAGGGCAGCACTTTCGCCTCTGTCAACTCAACGGAGATTCGCTCATTCCGCCTAGGTTGGCCAGCGGATGAGGATGAGCGCGCGAGCATAGCGCGGTTGCTAGACGCTGCTGATGAGGAGATCAGGGTGCTGAAACAGAGGCGTGCAAAGGCTGTCGGTATCAAGAAGGGCATGATGCAGGAGCTCCTTTCTGGCCGAACGTGTCTTCCTGTGGCGAAGGCCGCAGCATGAGCGATGTCGGGCAGCCTGAGCGCAAGGCGCAAGAACGGGTAGTCAACCTGTTCCGCGAGAATCTCGGTTACGAGTACCTTGGCAAGTGGCATGAACGCGGGGGCTCCAATGTAGAAGTGCAACCTCTCGCGCTGAACCTGAAAAAGCGCGGCTACGGTGCGATCCACATCAGTAGCGTCATTCAACAGCTGAGGAGTGAGGCGTCGCTTGGGGGAGCGCGTGATCTCTACGAGGCAAACGAGGACGTTTACCGGCTGCTGCGTTACGGAGTGAAGGTGAAGCCGGAGGCGGGGCATGTAACCGACACGGTTTGGTTGATCGACTGGAAGAACCCAGAGGCCAACGATTTCGCTGTGGCCGAGGAGGTAACGGTGCTCGGCCAGCACACCAAGCGGCCGGATCTCGTCCTCTACGTCAACGGCATCGCGATCGCCACGATCGAGCTGAAGCGCTCGAAGGTAGGCGTCTCAGAAGGCATCCGCCAGACGATCGGCAACCAGCGGCCGGAGTTCATCCGTCCCTTCTTCACCACTGTCCAGTTGGTACTGGCCGGCAACGATGTCGAGGGACTGCGGTACGGGGTGATTGACACTCGCGAGAAGTATTGGCTGAGCTGGAAGGAGGAAGGCAAGATCCAAGAGCCTCTGGACCGGGCCCTGACGCAGCTGTGCGCGAAGGAGCGATTGCTGGAGATCGTCCACGACTTCATCGTCTTTGACAGCGGGGTCAAGAAGATCTGCCGCCCCAACCAGTACTTCGGCGTCAAAGCCGCGCAGGAGCGGATCGCCAAGCGTGAGGGAGGCATCATCTGGCACACCCAGGGTTCGGGCAAGTCGCTGACGATGGTCTGGCTCGCCAAGTGGATCCGGGAGCACCAGAAGGACGCCCGCGTGTTGCTCATCACCGATCGGACCGAGCTGGACGAGCAGATCGAAGGCGTCTTCAACGGCGTCGGCGAGAAGATCTATCGCACGGCCAGCGGCGCTGACCTGATTTCCGCGCTAAACCAGAGCGAGCCGTGGCTGATCTGCTCGCTGATCCATAAGTTCCGGGCCTCCGAGAACGAGCGGGAGCGCGACGAGGCGGAGGCCGACTTCATTGCCGAGCTCAATGCCGAGTTGCCCAGCGACTTCAGGGCTAAGGGCAACCTGTTCGTCTTCGTTGACGAGGCACACCGAACGCAGTCGGGAAAGCTGCACGAGGCGATGGAGAAGCTGCTGCCGGAGGCGATGTTCATCGGATTCACCGGCACTCCGCTGCTGCGGCGGGATAAGGAGACGAGCATCGAGACCTTCGGCTCGTTCATCCACACCTATAAGTTCGACGAGGCCGTCGACGACGGGGTCGTGCTCGACCTGCGCTACGAGGCGCGGACGATTGACCAGGATCTCACCTCTCCAGAGAAAGTGGACGCGTGGTTCGAGGCGAAGACGAAGGGGATGACCGACCTGTCGAAAGCCGAGTTGAAGAAGCGCTGGGGGACGATCAAGAAGGTGGTGAGCGCCGAGCCCAGGACTCGCCAGATCGTCGATGACGTCCTCTTCGACATGGAGACTAAACCGAGGCTGATGGACGGCCGCGGCAATGCGATCCTCGTCGGGTCGAGTATCTACCAGGCCTGCAAGTTCTACGAGCTGTTCTGCCAAGTGGGCTTCAAAGGCAAGTGCGCGATCGTCACCTCCTACAACCCGAAGGCGGGAGACATTTCCAAGGAGGACTCCGGAGAAGGGGCGACGGAGCGGCTGCGCCAGTATGAGGTCTACCGGCAAATGCTGGCAGACCACTTCAACGAGCCAGTCGAGGTTGCCGAAAGCAAGATCGACCTGTTCGAGAAGCAGGTGAAGGGCGAATTCGTACACAACCCGGGGCAGATGCGGCTCCTGATCGTCGTCGACAAGCTCCTCACCGGTTTCGACGCACCCAGTGCCACCTATCTGTACATCGACAAGAAGATGCAGGACCACGGCCTCTTCCAAGCCATCTGCCGGGTCAACCGTCTCGACGGGGAGGACAAGGACTTCGGCTACATCGTCGACTACCGCGACCTTTTCAACTCCTTGGAGTCGGCGATCACCGACTACACGGGCGGCGCCCTCGACGGCTACGAGAAGGCGGACATCGACGGCCTGCTCTCCGATCGGGTCGAGAGGGCCCACGACGATCTGGAGGAGGCCCTGGAGTCGATCCGGGCGCTCTGCGAGCCGGTTGAGCCTCCGAAGAACACGCTTCACTACCAGCGCTACTTCTGCGCCGAACGACACGGGGACGCCGGGCAACTGAAGGCGAACGAGGCGAAGCGGGTCGAGCTCTATAAGGCGGTGGCGCGCGTAAGCCGCGCTTACGCCAACATCGCCAACGAGATGGGGGCAGCTGGTTACTCCCAGGTAGAAGCCGCGGCAATCAAGGCTGAGGTGGCGCACTACGCAAGTGTGCGGGACGAGGTCAAGCTCGGTGCCGGTGAGAACGTCGACTTCAAGCAGTACGAGGCGGGAATGCGCCACCTGCTCGATACCTACATCAGCGCCAGCCCCTCGCAGGTCATCTCCGAGTTCGGCGACACCGGGCTGATCGAGTTGATCGTCGGGATCGGGGCGGGAGCGATCGAGAAGCTACCGCCGGGGATCAGGAACGATCCCGAAGCCGTCGCGGAGACGATCGCCAACAACATCCGCAGGGTGATCGTCGACGAGCGTCCGCTGAACCCGAAGTACTACGACCGGATGTCGGAGCTGCTGGATGCCATCCTCGACGAGCAGCGGCAGGGCTTCCTCGATTACCAGGAGTACCTGGCGAAGCTGGTGCAGCACGCCGGGAAGATCGGGAGGGGCGAGTCGGAAAGGGTGTATCCAGCCTGGGCAGATAATGGAGCCAGTCGCGCCTTGGTCGATTTCTTCGATCCCGAAGAGGACCTTGCGGCCGCGGTGGACGAGACGGTTCTGCACTCCAAGCCCGACTCTTGGGTCGGTGACTCACTAAAGGAGCGCAAGGTCAAGTTGGCCTTGAAGGCTGTTCTGCCCGCCGACTTCGATCGTTTAGATGAGCTGTTCGAGCTGGTGAGGGCCAGAGATGAGTACCGCTAGTGGCTATCTCACCGTGAGCGGAATTGGCGTTGACGTCGTCTACAAAGACATCAAAAATCTTCACATCGGAGTCTACCCTCCCGTCGGCCGGGTGAGGGTGGCAGCGCCACGGCGCCTGAACGAGGATCAGGTGCGTCTGGCGCTGGTGCAGCGCCTGCCCTGGATAAAGCGGCAGCGGGCGCGTTTGCAGGACGCCGAGAGGCAGTCGCAACGAGAGATGGTCACCGGCGAGTCTCACTACGTGTGGGGGAATCGCTATCGACTCAAAGTCGTCGAGCGGGCCGGTCGCTCGCACGTGGAGCTCGACGGTGATCGGCTGGTGCTCTATGTCTCAGAAGGGACTTCGACCGAGCAGCGCCGCGAACTGCTTGATCGCTGGTACCGCGACCGCCTTCGCGGGGCCATCCCCGAGATCCTCGCTAGATGGGAACCAAAACTCGGTTCGGTTTCCCGATGGAGCGTTCGCCGCATGAAGACCAAGTGGGGGTCCTGCAATCGGGAGACCGGACACATCTGGCTCAATGTCGAGCTGGCCAAGAAGCACCCCGACAGCTTGGAGTACATCGTGGTCCACGAGATGACCCACCTCCTCGAGCGTGGCCACGGGAAGCGCTTCGTCAAGCTGATGGACGGTTTCATGCCCGATTGGCGTGTGAGGCGTGACCAGCTGAACGAAGATCCGCTCGCTCACGAGAAATGGAGCCTGTGAGAGGCGTTAAATCGGGGTCAATTGGCCGCACGGCCAGACCATTGCCATAATCGCTGCAGTGCCTGAGGCAGATCAGAGCGCGGTCGAGCTGCTGAAGAGCGTGACGCTCTTCGCCGACCTGGAGGAGGGGGAGCTTGAGAGGTTCTCCCACGTCGCCGTGCCCAGAACCTTCCCGGCCGGGACCCGGGTCTTCCACGAGGGCGACGATTCCGACGCCTGCTACATCGTCAAGGAGGGCAGCTTCCGGGTCACCCGCGAACACTCTGACGGGCGCGCGATCACCCTTGCCACGCTCGGCGCCGGCGAGATCTTCGGCGAGCTGGCGATGCTCGACGGCGACAAGCGCTCGGCCAGCGCCGAGGCCCTGACCGAGGGCGAGCTGCTCGCGCTCCCCGCAAACGATGTCCGCGCCCTGCTGGCCCGGCACCCCGAGATCTCGCTGAAGCTCGTCGCCGGCCTCGTCCGCCGCCTCCGCGCCGCCAACGTCCGCCTCTCTCGCCAGTCCTTCCAGACCGTCCCCAGCCGCGTCGCCGGCATCCTCGCCCAGCTCAGCCGCGAGACCCAGGACAACGGGGGCGGCGATGGCGATCCGACCGAAGAGGTGACGATCAACATGAACCAGACCGACCTCGCCCAGCTTGCCGGCACCTCGCGCGAGTCGGTCAGCCGCTTCCTCGCAGAGCTCGAGCGGGCCGGGGTTGTCCGCTCCGGCCGCGGCCGTGTCACCGTGCTGGAGCCGGACAAGCTCCGCAACTACATCTACTGAGCCTCGTGGGTGCCCTCATCACCTCGGCGAGACCGACAAAGCTGCAGCTTCCGTACCGCTGGAACGACGTCGACGGGATCGTCAAGGCGCAGATCGGGGTCAACGACGACCCGAGCGTCTTCGGCGGCGAAGAGTTCGCGCGCGGCTTCCCCTTCTTCCGGGCGACGATCGAGCCCGAGGCCGTTGGCTACCGGGAAATGATCGGCTGGGTGCAGGTGGTCGAGAGGAGCGATGAGGACGGCGGCTTCAAGATCGACCTCTTCGAACCGCTCGGCGACGTGCCCCACCCGTTCTGCTTCTTCGGCTACTCGCCGATCATGTTCGACTCTCCCCATGCCACCTATAAGGACTGGGACTTCACCGCCCACACCTTCCTCTGCGGCCTCGGCGGCAAGCTCCTCGAACAGACTGAAGAGGGGCGCCGGGAAGTCATGGCCGTCCTCGGCTTCGAGTGGGGCTTCTCAAAACGGGGGGAGAAGATCGACTCCTTCGGCCTGAGAGCGCTCGCGGCCGACGACTGGAACGCTCACCTTCCGTACCTGCACGAGAGGTTCTCCGAACCGCCCTGGAACTTCCTCCCGGGTTTCTTCGATCACCCGCTGTCGTGAGCGCTGCGGCCGCGCGCCGCCGGATGGTCGAGCGCCAGCTGCGGGCGCGGGGAATCGAGGACGAGCGGGTGTTGGCGGCGATGGCCGCGGTGCCGCGAGAGGCGTTCGTTGAGGAGAACCTGCGCGGCCGGGCCTACGCCGACTCCGCCTTGCCGATCGCCGAGGAGCAGACGATCTCCCAACCCTGGATCGTCGCCGCAATCTGCCAGGCCCTTGAGCTGGGCGGCTCGGAGTTGGTGCTCGAGGTCGGTACCGGCTCCGGCTACTCGGCGGCGGTCCTCGCCCGACTTGCCGACCACGTCGTCAGCGTCGACCGCCACGAGGCGCTCTCGCGGGGCGCCGCCGAGGTCCTCCGCTCGCTTGCGATCGGCAACGTCGAGCTTGTGGTCGGCGACGGCAGCCTCGGCGTCCCCGGGCGGGCCCCCTATGACGCGATCGCCTGCCACGCGACCGCACCGGCGCCTCCTCCTGCGCTCCTCGAGCAGCTGGTCGACGGTGGGCGCCTCGTTGTTCCCATTGCTGCTGAGAAGGCCGACATGCTGACGCTGCTGCGGCGCGACGGGGAGCGTTTCGAACGACAGGAGATCGCCCCCTGCCGCTTCGTGCCGCTGATCGGCGAGGAGGGGTTCAGCAGCTAGAGACGGCGTCGTTGCCGTCGGCGGAGACGTCGTCGCCACCACCACCGCAGTCGATCTTGTCGCGCTGCCCGTCGAGACCGTCGATGAAGTCGCTGCCGCCCTTGCCGATCAGGGTGTCGTTGCCAATGTGGCCCATGATGCTGTTCTCGCCGTTGTCGCCGACCAGCACGTCGGGTCCGTCGGATCCCTCGAGGCTCTCGTTGTCGGCGAGGACGTGGTCCTCATTGCCGCACCCAGGGGGGCCGCCGCTGCCGCCAAGCGTCACCCTGAGGTTGTCTTTGGAGCGGGCGTAGGAGACGGTGTCCTCGCCTGCGCCGCCGTCATAGGTGTGGCCCTGGCAGGTGAGGACCGAGGAGACGAGCAGGTCGCTGCCATCGCCGCCCAGCAGGGTGTCGCCGCCTGGGTCGGCATAGAGGACGTCGCTGCCGCCGTTGCCCTCCAGTCGATCGGTGCCGTGGTCGGGACCGTTGTAGTTCTCGCCCGCTTCCAGCACGTCCTCGCCGGCTCCGCCGATCAGGTTGTCGTTGTCGGCGTTGCCGTTGATCCGCACCTTGGCGCCCGCCGGGACGCTGCCGTCGACGGCGAGGGTGTCGTTGCCGTTGCCGCCAGTGATGACGATGAGTGGCGCGCCGCCGGAGTCGGGGCAGGTCATCGCGCCAGGTGAAGTCGCCTGGCAGCCGTCGCCGGCGAAGATTGGAACCGACGAGGTGACGACCCAGCCGTCGCCGCTGCGGGAGACGCGAATGTCGTCGCTCTGAGGGCTTCCCTGGACGATCAGGCTGGAGCCGTCCAAGCCCTGGTTGAGGGTGCCGAAGGCCTGGTCGGCGGGCGGCGCCGGTTCAGGGCCGCAGGAGGTCTCGGCGGCAAAGCCGTCGCAGGAGTCGGTGCCGGGGCCGCCGTAGGCCTGCCCGCCGCCACCGCCGCTCGCCAAGTCGTCATTGCCGACGCCGCCGTCGATGCGGTTCGAGTTGCCGTCGCCGACGATCTCGTCGGCCTGTGGCGAGCCGACCACGTCCTCGAAACCGCTGAGGCTGTCGTGGCCGTCGCCTTTCGAGGCGTTCGCGGCGAGGTTGACGATGACGCCGCCGCGGGTGGCGCTTGCGTAGGAAACGATGTCGTTGGCCCCTTCACCACCGAGCAGGTCGTCGGTGCCGGCGTCGCCGCGGACGATGTCGCCGTCCCCGGGACCGCCGTCAGCGTGGTCGGTCCCGGCGCCGCCGAGAACTTCGTCGCTGTCGCCGCCGCCCTGTAGGTCGCTGTCGTCGCCGGGGCCGCCTTCGAGGTGGTCATGGCCGGCGCCGCCGTCGATCTGGTCGTTGCCCTTGTCGCCGAGAAGTTTGTCGTCGCCGCCGTCGCCGTCGATCTCATCGCTGCCCTGCTGGCCGTCGATGTAGTCGTTGCCGGCGCCGCCACCGAGCCTGTCAGGGCCCTTGAAGCCGATCAGGACGTCGTCGCCGGCGCCGCCGTTGAGGCCGTCGGCTCCTTTGGAGCCGGAGAGGTCGTCGTCGCCCTCGCCGCCGTCGAGGTTGTCGGAGCCGGTGTCGCCTTCGAGGTGGTCGTTGCCGCCTTCGCCGTTGAGGTTGTCAAAGCCCCGGCCGCCATTGATCGAGTCATTGCCGGGACCGCCGCAGATCGTGTCGTTGCCGTTCGGGCCGCCGGTGATGACGTCGTCGCCGCCACCGCCGTCGATCACGTCGCTCGCCTTTTTGCCGACGATGTGGTCGTCCCCCGCCGTGCCTTTGATCGTCACCTTCTTGCCGTCGCACTTGGCCGCCTGGGCGACGCCGGTGGAAGCGATCAACAGCAGGCCGAGCACGCAAGCGAGGACGCCGAAGAGCAGCCGAGTGTTGAGAGAACCCCTTGCCATGCCTGTCTCTCATCGGATACCCAGCGGAAAAACTGGAACCTCTGGGATCAGACATGCGTCCAGAGGCCGGTGCTATACGCTCGCTGCGCATGAGGGGCGGGATCTACGTCTTGAACTTCTACTCGGCGGTCTTCATTGACCAGCTCAAGCGCGGACGCAAGTCCGCGACGATCCGGCTCGGCGACAAGAGCAACAAGTACGAGCGCGGCCAGGTTGTCTGGATCACGGTCGGGTTCCGCCACAGCCCGCGGGAGAAGATCTTCACCGCGGTGATCGACGATGTCGAGGTTAAGCGCCTGGACGAGCTCTCGCGCCGCGACATCGAGCACGACAACCCCGAGTTCCGTCGCCTCGAGGACGAGATCAACTTCCTCGAGCAGATCTACAGCCGCCCGGTCAACGCGAGCGATCTCGTCACCGTGATCCGCTTCTCCCAGATCGTCGAGCCGCCCCGCGCGCACCTGGGCAACGGAGAGACGCCGCACCCGAACTGAGATGGTCGCCTGATGGCGGAATACGCCTTCCTCACCACCTGGCTGCTCGAGTCTCCGCGCCAGCCGGTCTGGGAGGCGATCCACGACCAAGCGAGGTGGCCGAGCTGGTGGCGCGGGGTAGAGGAGGCAAGCGAGGTACGGGCGGGCGACGAGCTCGGCCGCGGCAGCGTCTCGCGGATGGTCTGGAAGAGCCTCCTGCCCTACCGGGTCTCCTTCGAGGTGACGACGACGCGGATCGAGTACCCGACCCTGATGGAGGGCCAGGCGGTAGGGGAGCTTGAAGGCGTGGGACGGTGGCGCCTCTACGAGCAGGACGGGGTCACCGCCGTCCTCTACGAGTGGAACGTGCGGACCACCAAGGCCTGGATGAACCTGATGGCGCCGCTGCTGCGCCCCGTCTTCGAGTGGAACCACGACTGGGTGATGCGGCGCGGCGGTGAGGGAATCTCGCAGTTGCTTGGGTGCCGCCTCTTGGCGATCGACTGACGGTTCGCTATCTTTCCTCGGGTTGGCACTCTAACCCTGAGAGTGCCAAGCGCCGCGCCACTCAGTTTTTGGCTCCCAAGCGGCGTTTCTCGAGTTTCCATCACAACACTTACCGATAACGGAGGTTCACGGATGAAGCTGAAGCCCCTCGGGGACCGGCTGATCGTCAAGCCGATCGAGGAGGAGGAGACGACCGCTAGCGGCATCGTCCTCCCAGACACGGCCAAAGAGAAGCCCCAGAAGGGTCAGGTCGTGGCTGTCGGCGACGGCAAATGGGACGAGGACGGGGAGAAGCGCATCCCGCTCGACGTCGCGGAGGGGGACGAGGTCCTCTACTCCAAATACGGCGGCACCGAGGTGACCGTCGAGGGCGACGAGCTGCTCGTCCTGCGCGAGTCGGACGTCCTGGCCAAGCTCGGCTGAGCTCCCACCCAGACTTACGTAACCAAGGAGGACTAGAAACAAATGGCTCACAAGGAGCTGAAGTACGCAGAGGATGCCCGCGGGGCCCTGCAGGCCGGCGTCGATTCCGTCGCCAACGCCGTCAAGGTCACCCTCGGCCCCAAAGGTCGCTATGTCGTGCTCGACAAAAAGTTCGGGGCGCCGACGATCACCAACGACGGCGTCACCATCGCCCGCGAGGTTGAGGTCGAGGACGTCTTTGAGAACCAGGGCGCCCAGCTCGTCCGCGAGGTCGCGACCGCGACCAACGACGTCGCCGGTGACGGCACCACCACCGCCACCCTGCTGGCGCAGACGATCGTCCGCCAGGGGCTGAAGAACGTCGCCGCCGGCGCCAACCCGCTGGCCCTGCGCCGCGGGATCGAGAAGGCTGTCGAGGAGGTCGTCGACAACCTGCGCAACACGCAGAGCAAAGAGGTCGCGGGCAAAGACCAGATCGCCCGCGTCGCCGCCATCTCCGCTGGTGACGACGACATCGGCAACGTGATCGCCGACGCGATCGAGAAAGTCGGCAAAGACGGCGTCGTGAACGTCGAGGAGGGCCAGACCTTCGGGATGGAGCTCGAGTTCACCGAGGGGATGCAGTTCGACAAGGGCTACATCTCGCCGTACATGGTCACCGACCAGGACCGCATGGAGGCAGTGCTGGACGACCCCTACATCCTCATCGCCAACCAGAAAATCGGCTCCGTGCGGGACATCCTGCCGGTGCTCGAGCAGGTGATGCAGGGCGGCAAACCGCTCCTGATCGTGGCCGAGGACGTCGAGGGCGAGTGCCTCGCGACCCTGGTCGTGAACAAGCTCCGCGGCACCTTCACCGGCGTCGCCGTCAAAGCCCCGGGCTTCGGCGACCGTCGTAAGCGGATGCTCGAGGACATCGCGATCCTCACCGGCGGCGAGGTCATCACCGAGGAGATGGGCCTGAAACTGGAGAACACCCAGATCAGCCAGCTCGGTAAAGCCCGCCGCGTCGTTGTCGCCAAAGACAACACGACGATCATCGACGGTGCCGGCGAGGCCGAGGACATCAAAGGTCGGATCAACCAGATCAAAAACGAGGTCGAGAACACCGACTCCGATTTCGATCGCGAGAAGCTCCAGGAGCGTCTGGCCAAACTCGCCGGAGGCGTTGCCGTCGTCAAGGTCGGCGCCGCCACCGAGACCGAGATGAAGGAGAAAAAGCACCGCGTCGAGGACGCGCTGCAGGCGACCCGCGCTGCCCTCGAGGAGGGCGTCGTACCGGGTGGTGGCGTGGCGCTGCTGAACGCGCAGGCCGGCCTCGACCCGGACAAGCTCGACGAGCCCGACGAGGTCACCGGCGCGCGGATCATCCACCGCTCGCTGGAGGAGCCGGTGCGGCAGATCGCCGAGAACTCGGGCCTCGAGGGCTCGGTTGTCGTCAACAAGGTCCGGGAGCTGAAGGAAGGCGAAGGCCTGAACGCGGCGACCGGCGAGTACGGCGACCTGATCAAGGCCGGCGTCATCGACCCGACCAAGGTCACCCGCTCCGCTCTGGAGAACGCCGCCTCGATCGCGAAGAACATCCTCGTGACCGAGGCGATCATCGCCGAACCGCCGGAGGAGAACGGCGGCGGCGGTGGCGCCATGCCCGACATGGGTGGAATGGGCGGAATGATGTAAGCAGCCCGTTGCGCCACACTGGCGCTAACAGGCGAGTGTTTCGAGAGGCCCGGGAAACCGGGCCTCTCTCGTTCTCCCTATTTTTTCCGCGGCTTCGGGGGGAGCGGGGGGTAGAAGCTGGCGTTGGATTCGGCGGTTTCGAGGAAGTTGGGGCGGCGGATCTTCAGGCGCAGGGTGTTGGCGGTGCGGGGGTAGAGCCGGAGGTCATAGGCGTTGCCGGGGCCGAAACCCTGGTAGTAGACGAGCATCCGCACGCGGGGGTGTTTGACGGTCCAGGCGATCGTCTGCTTGACCCAGCGCGGATCGTCGACGCCGGAGACGGCCCACTCGGTCATCGCCACCGGCTTGCCCTTCCACTGTTTGCCGGCGTAGAAGCGGTTGAGGTCTTTCCAGACCGGATATTCGGAGTAGAAGTCGGTCCCGACCCAGTCGATCCAGCGGCTTCCCGGCCAGTAGTTGCCCGGGAAGTTGCCTTTGACCCTGGGTGAGCCGCCGGGCAGCGGACTCCAGATGATGCTCACCGGCGTCGCCGGCAGCTCGGTCGGCGGCGGGCCTTTGGTGCGGCTGACCGGGGGCAATCCGATTTCCGCCAAGGTCGCGTTCACCCCTTCCAGGCTCTGGCCACCGCGGACGATCGCGACGATGCGGCGGAAGGCCTGCTTGTACCAGCCGGTCGTGTGTTCGCCGCCTTTCTGGGAGCCGTCGCAGTTGACCGCCGACCAGGCGTTGAGACAGCGGTTCGGCTCGCCGAGCGGCCGGATGTAGGCGGGCAGGGCGCGATCGGCGAAGAACTGATTCAGCTGCAGCAGGTAGTCGTCGCCGTAGCCGAGGGCGATCTGCTGCGGGGTGATCAGCTCCGCCAGGTTCTGGTCGTCGATCGTCGAAATCGCGAGGATCGGCCGCGTCGCCGTTTCGCGCCAGCGTTCATAGGCCTCGTTGAGGCTGTTGCCCCAGGGATGGAAGGTCTGCAGCAGCGCCGGGTGCTTGCCGGTGAATTCGGCGAATTCGTTGAACTCGGTCGTCGTCCCACGGTCGCTGACGCCGAGGAAGACGTTCGGCTTCGGCGGCACCAGCGAGAGCGCGGCCGCCTGGGCGGGCGCCAGCAGCGCGCCCACGGCGAGAGCGGCGACGAGGAGTCGTCGGGCCGGTGTGGCTCTTTTAAGCGTCCTCCAGGACATCGCTCATTCTTCGCGGTTCGACCCCGAGTGCCTGCGCGTCTGCCGGCCCCCGCTCGCTCACCATCGAGACCTCCATCAGCTCGGCCTCCTCCCAGGTTGCGAACACGCCCTCTCCGAAGAGGTTGCGGAGCGCGATCAACCCCGCCCGCACGAAGGGCAGCGGCATGTGCACCAATGGCCGCGGCCGCCCGGCGATGCAGCTAACGAGGTCGGACATCTCGTCGTAGGTGAGCCTTTCTGGCCCCGCCAGCTCGTAGCGCCGGGTGTTCTCGCCGTCCTGGCGCTCGAGCGCCAGCGCCCCGGTGACGCAGCGGGCCACGTCCGCCGCCCAGATTGGCTGGAAGGAGGCGATGCCCTCGCCAGAGACCGGCAGCACCGGCAGGAAGGAGAAACGACGCAGCAGCGTGATCCAGGGGTCGCTGTGGTCGTAGACGATCGAGGGCGCGAACACGGTCGTCTGCAGCGGCGAGGAGAGCACCGCCTGCTCGGCCAGCCACTTGGCGCGGAAGAAGCGCGTCCGCTGTGCCGCCTGCGCGTCCAACGCGCTGAAGAAGTGGAAGCTCTCGACACCGCTGCGCTCGGCCGCCCGCAGCAGCCGCACCGTCGCCAGGCCGTTCAGCTCCTCGATCCGCTTCGGCGGCTGGTCGCGGATCGAGGCCGCGAGATGGATCACCCGGTCGACCCCGCGCAGCGCCTGGCGGACCAGGTAGGGGTCGGACATCTCGCCGAGATCGCCGAGCGCGATCTGCACGTCGACGCGCCGCGCGCCGAGCCGGCGCGGCTCCCGAACCAGGCAGCGGACCTCCTCGCCCTGCTCGAGCAGCAGCGGCAGCAGCCGCGAACCGATGCTTCCAGTCGCCCCCGTCAAGAGCAGCATGTCCGCATCATCCCTAAAATGTGCGCTCGCGCTTGGCCGGGGCCCCCGGCAGGCACCCGGAAATCGAAGCTAGGAGAACTGCCCGAATGACCTACGTCATCGCCGAGCCATGCATAGGCCAGAAGGACAACTCGTGCGTCGAGGTGTGCCCGGTCGACTGCATCCATCCGACCCCTGACGAGCCCGACTACGACAACGTCGAGCAGCTCTACATCGACCCGGACGAGTGCATCGACTGCGACGCTTGCGTCGAGGCTTGTCCGGTTGACGCTTGCTTCGCCGAGGATCAGCTTCCGGCTGAGTGGGCGAAATACGCGGAGATCAACGCGAACTACTTCAAGAATCAGGCTGCTTAGTTGGTAGGGGAGGGGCGGATGACCCCTCCCCAGACGCAGCTCGCCTATGGCTCATGCTGAGTGTCTGGAGAGGGGTCATCCGCCCCTCCCTGCAATCGGTTTGGGTCGCCTGTAGCTGTTAGTACCCGTCGGGGTGGCGGGCGGTAAAGGGGCCACTCGCCTGCGCTCTCAGTGATTTGTGCCACCTTGGGCCGGTGCCGTTGGTGGTGCCGGCCGTGTCCCAGCGGAGGCCGGCTATTACTGCGTAGGCGTGGCCGCCGTTGGCGTAGACGGTGATCCAGCGCCCTTTGCCGGTGCTGCCCCAGCCGGCGAGGGAGCCGGAGGGCATTGGGGTGTCGATCAGGCTGCCGCCGTGGAGGGCGAAGCTGACCGCGCCGGAGCAGTCATAGCCGGCGTCCCACCAGCGGCCGTGGCCGCCGCCGTAGATGTAGGGCTTGGTGCGGATCTTGTTCGCCGCCGCGATCACCTTTTTGACCGCCGGCGGCGCGTCGGCCGGCGGCACGGCCCGGCCGTTGACGAGGATCGCCTTGCCTGGAGGCGCGGTTGGGGGTGCGACTTCCGGGGTAGTCGTGGAGACCCCACCCGGGGTTTCCGCCTGGGCCGAGGCCGCGAACGTAGCCGTGATCGCGAACAGGGCCAGCACAGCTATGGAGATGCAAAGGGCGGGCGTTTTTCTGGCCGCCCAAAGGGCGTTCGTCATTCACTCCTCCTTCGTCGGCCGGCGGGGTTAGCTGTCGGGCTAGCGCTGAAGGAGCCTGCGCCCCCACTCGAAGGTGGGTTAGCCCCAGAAACCTGGGTCCCCCGCTCCCCGACTCTCTGAGCCAGGGATTAGGCGTTTGTGTGCAGACCTTAACGTAGGTCTACGGGGAAAGTTGCGATTCCCCGTGTGCGCTTGCTCACGCAGGAACTACTGGACAACCGGGAGGGGCGTGCCGCTTACCGGCGGCGCTTCGGCCGGGCTTGGCGTCGACTGCAGCACCGGCAGCTCCTGCGGCGTAGCCGCAACGATGCCGCGGGCCGCCTGGCGGATCGCCTGCGAGGCGGGGGCGTCGGGCTCGTCGATCACCAGCGGCGAGCCGTTGTCGGCATGCTCGCGCAACGGCTCGGAGAGCGGCACCTTGCCGAGCAGAGGCACGTCGAGCTCGTCGGAAAGCAGCTGGCCACCGCCCTCGCCGAAGATCGTGAAGCGCTCGCCGTCGGGCGTCGTGAAGCCGGACATGTTCTCGATCACGCCGAGGATCTCGAGGTCGAACTTCTTCGCCATCTCGGCGCCGCGCTTGGCGACCGACTGCGCCGCCGGCTGCGGCGTGGTGACGACGACGAACTTGGCCTGCGGCAGCAGTTGGGCGAGCGTCATCGAGACGTCACCGGTCCCCGGCGGCAGGTCCAGCAGCAGGTACTCGAGCTCTTCCCAGGCGACGTCCTCGAGGAACTGCTGGATCGCCTTGTGCAGCATCGGGCCGCGCCAGACGACGGCAGAGTTGTCCTCAACGAAGAAGCCGATCGACATCACCTTTACTCCGCTTGGCGAGTCCAGCGGCAGGATCTTCCGCTCCCCATTGACTTCCGGTTTGCGGTTGACGCCGAGCATGCGCGGGATCGAGTAGCCGTAGACGTCGCAGTCGAGAGCCCCGGCGGGGTGGCCTTCTGCGGTCAGCGCCGCGGCAAGGTTGGCGGTCATCGTCGACTTGCCGACCCCGCCCTTGCCGGAGGAGACGCAGATCACGTTCTTCACCTTGGCTAGCGCGCCCTGCGGCAGCTTGTTGCGGCCGAGCGTCTGCTGGAGGTTGCCTTTCTCCTCATCGGAAAGGACGTCGAAGCCGACTCCGACCTCGGTCACGCCTTCAAGCTGGGAGACGTTCTGGGCGACGGCCTGTTCGAAGTGGGAGCGGATCGGACAGCCGGCGGTCGTCAGCGAGACGATGACCTCGACGCGGCCGCTCTCCTTGATGTCGATTGAGCGGACCATGCCCAGCTCGACGATTGAGCGCCGCAGCTCGGGGTCGATGACGGCGCGAAGCTTCTCGGTGATCTGATCTTCAGTGGGAAGTGGCATTGACCCGATTCTCGCAAAGCCCCGAGGCCGGAAGCCGCCAGGGGGGAGAGATCGACCCGTCCCAGCCCTTGGTCCTCGGTACGCAACGAGCGAAGGAGGACCGATGTCGGGAAGGCTTGCGGTTGGACGGACGGTGGCGCTGGGGATCCTGTTGGCGCTGAGCGCGCTGTTGCTGGTCGCCTCGAAGGCAGAGGCGGCGAAGTACACGGTGGCCCAGTGCGGCTGGTACGTCGGCGCCGATGCCGACTGGGCCGACACCACTGGCGGTGCCAAGTTCCGCTCCGACGGTTACTGCGTCCCACCCACCGGCGCCGACCCCTTCGGCGGCATCCACCTAAAGAGCTTCACGCGCGGCTCGGGAACCGTCTCTGGCACGCGCTTCGCTCGCTGGCACTGGTCGGCGCCGCCCACCACCGGCATCACTGCGGTTCGCGGCACCTGGTGGCACGCTCTCCACGACGGCTTCGAGCAGCGTCTTGGTGGCGTCAACTGGACCGGGCAGTTCAGTCCTTCGCTGAGTGCGGGCAATACCGACACCGCCTTGCGCGAGTTCAGCATCGGCTTCAGCTCGCCGCTTCCGGCTTTCGAGGACCGCCTCCTCTGCGCGCGAGGAGAGGACAAGTGGTGCCCGCTCGAACCCGACTCCTGGTCTGGCCTGCGGGCGGTGACCTTCACCGTCCTGGACGACACGCCGCCGACCGCGCTGATGACCGGCGGCGGGCTGATCGCCGGAGGCTGGCGGCGGGGTAACCAGCACGTCGTCGTCGGTGGAGCCGATGGCGGCTCGGGGATCCGCTTCGGTGAGACGTTCATCGACGGCAGCCGGGTAGCGATCAGCGAGTACCCCTGCGACAAGGTTTCGATCGGCGGCGAATGGAGGGCGACCCGGATGCGGCCGTGCAGGACCAATGAGTCGACCACGCACTGGGTCGACACGACCAAGCTCAGCGACGGCCCCCACAGCGTCGTTCACTGCACCGCCGACTTTGCCGGCACCAACGTCTGCACCGGCAGCCAACAGTTCCTCGTCGACAACAACCCACCAGCCCACCCGCGGGCAGTGAGCCTGGCGGGTGGGGAAGGGTGGCGGCGGACTAACGACTTCGACCTCAACTGGGAGAACCCGGATCAGGGCCAGGCAAGCCCGATCGCCGGCGCAGCCTGGCGCTTCTCCGGCGGGCTCGGTTTCGATACCGGCGCCAGGTTCGCCGGGGGCCGGGACCGGCGCTCGCTGGCTGACCTCAGCGTTCCCGCCGCGGGCTCCTACTCGTTGCAGCTGTGGCTGCGGGACGAGGCCGGCAACGAGGCGGCCAACTCAGCCGTCACGATCCCGCTCCGCTTCGACGACCTCCAGCCGAAGGTCGCCTTCTCTACCGAGAACTCCGACGAGCAGGTGAAGGCGACGGTCGGCGACGAGCACTCTGGTCCGGCCTCCGGCCAGATCCTCTACCGCCGGGTCGACGCGGAGCAGTGGACCGAGTTGCCGACCAAGTTCGACTCCGCCGCGGCAGGCGCCGCCGAGCTCATCGCCCCGATGCCGGAGCTCGGCGTCGGCACCTTCGTCTTCCGCGCTGACGCCACCGATTTCGCGGGCAACAAGGCATCGACCACGCTGCGCGCCGATGGCACCCAGATGGCGATCCGCCGAGTACCGCCCCCGCCCATCGCCAGGGCGAAGCCGGTCCCGAAGGGGAAGTCGCGACTCTTCGCCCGCTTGCGGGGCGGCCACGGTCGCGGCGATGCCCTCACCGTGCCCTTCGGCGCCCCGGCGCTCCTCAGTGGCAGGCTGATGCGGGCCGACGGCGCCGGCCTCGGCGACCGCGAGCTGCGCGTCGTCTCCCGCCCCTCGCGCGGAGCGCTCCTGCCGGCGGGTGTGGAGACGGTGCGGACCGGCGAGCAAGGCGGCTTCGAGCTGCGCCTGCTGCCGGGGCCCTCCCGCCGGGTCAACGTCACCTTCCCCGGCGACGGCGGTCAGGAGGAGGCGCGTCGCGAGGGGCTGGAGCTGCGGGTGCGCTCCGGGGTCACCCTGCGTGCCAGGCCTCGGCAGCTGCGCACCGGGCAGGCGGTCAGCTTCAGCGGCAAGGTGAAGAGCGCCGGGTCGCCGATCCCGCGCCGCGGCAAGCTCGTCGCGATCCAGTACCTGGAGCAGGAGACCCACCGCTGGCGGCCTGTCCTCGTCACCCGCTCAGACCACCATGGCCGCTTCCGCGCCCACTACCGCTTCCGCTACGTCAGCGGCCGGGCGGCGATCCGCGTGCGGGCGACCGCCCTGGCTGAGGAGCGCTGGCCTTACGCCCCCGGCTCCTCGGCGCCGGTCACGGTCCGGGTCCAGGGCTGAGCTAGGGTTCGGGCCATGTCGCAAGCAACCCTTCACACCAGCGCCGGGGCGATCGTGCTCGAGCTACACGACGAGGACGCGCCGAAAACCGTCGAGAACTTCCGCAAGCTCTCCGCCGAGGGGTTCTATGACCAGCTCGTCTTCCACCGGGTGATCCCGGACTTCATGATCCAGGGAGGCTGCCCGGAGGGCTCTGGCCGGGGTGGTCCCGGCTACACCTTCGAGGACGAGATCAACGACCACAAGGTCGTCCGCGGGGCACTGGCGATGGCCAACGCAGGGCCAAACACCAACGGCTCCCAGTTCTTCATCGTCACTACCGGCGCGGCGCCGTGGCTCGACGGCAAGCACACCGTCTTCGGCGAGGTGATCGACGGCATGGACGTCGTCGACGCGATCGAGTCGGTCCCGACCGACGCCGGCGACAAGCCGCTCGAGCCGCAGCAGATCGAACGCGTCGAGCTCGACGAGGCTTAAAAGCTGGAGAGCGTCAGGCCGTCTCGCCGGGCGCCTCGCGCCGTTCGCGGCGGCGGCGGAGCGCCTCGCCCGGCCGCCAGAGGCTGACCAGTCCGGCGACCAGGGTGACCAGGAAGATCTGCCCGATCATCATCTCCAGCCCGGCGACCATCCGGCCGGGCTGGGCGGCGGGGACGAGGTTGCCGTACCCGGTCGTGGTCAGCGTCGTGTAGCTGAAGAAGATGAAGTCGCTGCCGCTGGGGTGGGCGACCTCTTCGAAGAAGGCACCGTCCTGGATGCGGTCGATCGTCCCGTAGGCGAAGGTGAAGAGGATCCCCAGCACGGTGTAGACGCTGATCGCTCCGAGGATCGTGCGGGAGCCGACTTCGGCGCTGGAGACCACCCGCCACAACACCGCCAGCATCGCCACCGCGAGGAGGCAGATTTGGATCACCGAAGAGATGTTGAGATAGGTGCGATCGTCGCTCGCGGCGGCGATAACCGCCAGGGCCACAGCCAAGACTGAGAGCCAGAGGGAGGCCCGCACGGCCCTCGGCCTCACGTGGGAGCTGACCAGGGCGACCACCGAGGTGGTGCTGGTCGCAAGGACGAGGACGACCGCCGACCAGCCGTGGTTGCTCAGCAATGAGGTGAGCACGTAGGTGAGGAGGACGAGGGCGAGCACAAGCCCGAAGGCATCACGCACCTTCTCCGCCCGCTCCCGCCAGGCCTCCTCGCGGCGGTGGGGGGGCCTGTCTGCCGTCTTCATGGCTTGGCGTTCGTCCGCTCGGGTCGCATTCCTGCCGCTGCACGGCGGGAAGCGGAGGGGGTGGGATTCGAACCCACGAGACGCCGAAAGACGCCTAACGGCTTTCAAGGCCGCCGCATTCAACCGCTCTGCCACCCCTCCCAGAGCGTTCAGGCTTACTCACTGATTGTATGCGGGCATGCGCCGGCTTCTCTTCCTCGCCTCGGCGATGATCTTCTTCGACGTCGCCTTTTTCGCGGCGATCGCACCGCTGCTGCCGGAATACGTCGACCAGCTCGGTTTGACCAAGGCGGAGGCGGGGGTGCTTTCGGCCGCCTACGCGGCGGGGACGCTGGCGGCGTCCCTTCCTGCGGGGTTCGTCGCCAGCCGGATGGGGCCGAAGCGAACGGTGATCATCGGCCTGCTCCTGCTCGGCTGCGCCAGCGTCGTCTTCGGCTTCGCCGAGGAAATCCTCCTCCTCGACAGCGCCCGCTTCGTCCAGGGAATCGCCGGGGCGCTGATCTGGTCCGGGGCGCTGACCTGGCTGATCTCCGCCGCGCCGGAGGAGAACCGGGGCTCGATCATCGGCACCGCTCTGGGCACTGCGGTCGCCGGAGCGCTCTTGGGGCCGGCGTTGGGCGCGATCGCCGGCTCGATCGGGACCGAGATCGTCTTCAGCTCCGTCCTCTTGGTCATGGTCTTCCTCGCCATCGGCGCCGCGCGTCTGCCGGAGACCGCCGCTCCCGAAGAGCAGGACCTGGGTGAGGTGATGGCGACGCTGACGAGCAGGCCGGTGGTCGAGGCGGCTGTTTTCGTCGCGGTGCCCTCGGTGATGTTCGGGGCGATCGAGGTGCTGGTGCCGCTGCGGATCGACTCCCTCGGGGGTAGCCACGGGCTGATCGCAGCCGGGTTCATCGCCGGCGCCGGCTTGGAGGCGATGCTGGCGCCGGTCGCGGGGAAGATGTCCGACCGGGTTGGCCGCCGCCTGCCCTACGTGATCGGGCTCTCGATCTGCGCCTTCGCGATGGTGGCGATCGCGATGGTGCCCTCGCTGGAGGAGGTGCTGGCCGGGCTGATCCTGACCTCACTTGGCGCCGGGCTTTGCTTCGCCCCAGCCCTGACCCTGATCTCCGACGTCGCCGAGGCGAGCAACCTGCATCAGGGCTTCGCCGCCGGCCTCTCCAACATGGCCTGGGCGTCGGGACAGGTGATCGGCGGCATCGGCGGCGGCGTCGTCGCCAACTTCACCGGCAACGCGGCGCCGAGCCTGGCGATCTCGCTGCTGCTCGTCTTCACGGTCTTCTACGCCTTCCGGGCGCTGCAGCCAAACACAGATCCGCACGCGGCCACCGGCTAGGGTCGAGCGATGCCGAGACGCACCGCGAGCGCACCTGGCGAGTGGGTCAACTGGGCCGGAGACCAGCGTTGCCGGCCGGACCGGATCGTCCGCCCCGCGAGCCGGGAGGAGCTGGCGGAGACGGTCGCCGCGGCGGCGGCCGCGGGTCAGAAGGTCCGGGTCGCGGGTTCCGGTCACTCGTTTACCGAGACGGCGCTGACCGACGGGGTGATGCTGCGGGTCGAGGCGCTCGGCGGAGTGCTTGACGCCGACCCAGGGACCGGCCTCGTCAAGGTCGGCGGCGGCACCGTGCTCGCCGACCTGAATGAGGAGCTGGCCCGCCTCGGGCTGGCGATGGAGAACCTCGGCGATATCGACCGCCAGACGATCTCTGGGGCGATCTCAACCGGTACGCACGGGACCGGGGCGCGGCTGCGCAACATCTCGGCCCAGGTCGAGGGGCTGGAGTTGATCCTCGGCGACGGCAGCGTCCGTCACCTCAGTGTCGCAACCCACCCCGAGCTACTGCGGGCGGCGCGGGTCGGGGTGGGGGCCCTGGGGGTGATCACGGCGGTGACGCTGCGCTGCGTCCCGGCCTTCACCCTGTTGCGGGTCGACTCGCCGCAACCGCGCGAAGAGGTCCTCGACAGCTTCGCCGAGCGGGCCGAGGCGCACGAGCACTTCGAGCTCTTCACCTTCCCCTACGACGACTCGGCCCTTGTCCTCGAGCGCAACCGAACTGAGGAGCGGCCGCGTCCCCGCGGTCGCGCCGCCGCCTACCTCAACGACGTCGTCTTCGAGAACTGGGCGCTCGGCGCGCTGGCGGGGACTGGCAAGTTGGCACCACGGACGATCCCGGCGCTCTCCCGTCTCGCCGGACGCCTCGCCTCCGGCAGTCGCACCAGCGATCGCAGCGACCGCGTCTTCGCGAACGAGCGGCGCGTGCGCTTCACGGAGATGGAGTACGGGGTGCCGCGCGAGCACGGGCCCGAGGCGGTGCGGCGGGTGATCGAGTGGGTGCGCTCGCATCGCTACCCGGTCTTCTTCCCGATCGAGATGCGGGTTGCCGCCGGCGACGACGCCTGCCTCAGCCCCTCGCACGAACGCGACACCGCCTACATCGCCGTCCACCAGTACCGGGGGATGGAGTGGCGCCCCTACTTCAAAGCGGTCGAGGCGATCATGGACGAGTACGGAGGGCGCCCGCACTGGGGCAAGCGCCACTTCCAAACCGCCGCAACCCGGGCGCCGCGCTACCCGGCCTGGGCGGAGTTCCAGCGCGCCCGGGACGTCCTCGACCCAGGACGCACGTTCAGCAACGAGTACACCAAACGCGTCCTCGGTCCATAGCGGTCAGCTCGATTCGGCGTCGCCCTCGACTGCCAGTGCGGTCCCCAGTTCTCGACGAGATCGGATATCGAGCTTGTGGTAGGTGGAGCTGAGGTGGGCCTCGACGGTCTTGACAGTGACGAAGAGCGTCTGGGCGATCTGTCGGTTGGTCATTCCCGAGGCTGCAAGGTCCGCAACGCGACGCTCACTCGGCGTAAGTGACTCCACCCCTATTGGGGTGAAGCGCCGGACCGTCTCACCGGTTGCCTCGAGCTCGTCGTGGGCGCGCTTTGCCGCCCGCGCCGCCCCGCACTGACGGGCAAGTTCGAAGCCTAGGCGGAGTGGCTTCCGGGCTTCCGCCCGACGACCCGCCGAGCGAAGCGCGGCACCGAGATCAACTAGGGCATGGATTCTCTCCAGACGCCGTGGCGAGCTCTCCATCTGGGCCACCGCTTCCTGCAACAGCTCGATTCCTTTCTCGCCCTCCTCGACCGCTGCCGCCGCTCGCAGGATATGAGCGGAGGTGGAGGGGGTCCCCCAGCGCCGGGCCTCAGACACGATGCTGTCGACAAGTTTTCGGGCCTCGGCCTGCTCCCCAGTTGCCATCAATGCTCGAACGGCAAATGGACCGGCCATGGCGCGCGGCCCGCCGCCGGCGCCAATGGTGTCGGCCTGGGCCCACATGGTGGCGAAGTCCTCGGCGGCCTCCTCGAAGCGCCCCTGCTCAACTCGCAGGTGGGCTCGGAACAGGAGGATCATCCCGAAGAGGCTGCCCTCGGGCATCGGTCCGGCGGCTACCCCGATGGCTGCCAACTCGGCTTCCGCCGTGTCCAGTTCGTCCCGCTCGATTAGGACCTCCAGGAAGGGGCCCATGAACATCAACACCAGGGGCACGATGCCGGCTAGTCGCGACAACTCGATGGCCTGCCGCAGGTCTGCCTCGGCCGCGATCAGATCTCCGTGGCCGAAGGCGACGATCCCATTGAGGAAGCGCGCCCGCGCGAGATCCGGCGTCGCGCCCCGCTGATTCGCGATTCTCAGCGCGCACTCCGCGCCGTGGCTCGCCGCCTCCATGTCGTCAGCGGCGACCAGCATCATCACCGACAACGTTGGCGCGGCAAGTTCCGGCTCCTCGGCGAAGATGGCGCCGTCCTGGCTCAGTGCACGCCGGGCTGCTGCAGACGCTTCCGCGGCAGAACCGTTCACCATCTTCGAGCGGGCTTCCATCGCGGCCGCCAGCCTCCCGGCGGGGCTGTCCTGGGGGATGTCGGCGTAGTCGCCGACCTCGACCTCTGGGATAGACGGGACGAGCGAGGCAAGCGTGCTCAGCTGCGCCTTGAACTGGAATACACGCTCGATGTCGCCTTCGGCGATCGCGGTTTCGACGGCGTCCTGAAGCAGCGATGCGGTCTCCTCGAAGCGTCCGCTAAGCGCCATCAGCATGGTCAGGGGGAGAGCCCAGCGCCCCCGCAGATCGGGATCGCGCGCCCAGGCGGCGAGGACGTCGGATTCCACGGCGGGCAGCACGGATTGATCTGCGGCCCGAAAGGCAGCGGTGAGGAGGGGGGTCAGCACCGCGGCTCGCGATCTCTCCGAGGGCGGCTCAGCCCTTGCCCTGCTCAGGTAGGCGATGGCCGAGCGGGGGGCGCCGTTTGCCAGCGCCTGTTCGCCCGCCTCGACGAGATCTTCAACGCTCTGTCGCTCACCTCGCGGTTCGCTCGCCAGGAGCTGAGTTGCGATTCGCTCGGCGCTTGCCCCATGCTCGCGCAGCAACGCCGCGGCTTCGTGGTGAAGGCGGAAGCGGTCCCCGGGGGCGATGCTCGTGTAGACGGCGTTGCGGACGAGTGGATGGATAAACCGAGCACCGCTGTCCGGGCCGAAGATGGCAGCGGCGCGCAGTTCGTCCATAGCCCGCTCCCCTGAGCTGAAATCGAGTTGAGCGAGCTCAAAGGCAATCTGAGGGTCGGTGTCGTCGCCCAAGACGGCGAGAGATCGCGCCACGGTTTCGGCCGCCGGCATGAGCTTTGCGATCCGTGCGCGGACCGACTGCGCGACCCGTTCCGGTGCTTGTTCCCGAACCGACTCCACCTGTTCGCCGACCGGCTCAATCTTCATATCTAAGAGAGTCCGAATCAGCTCGGAGAGTAGGAACGGATTGCCGCCGCTTACCTCATGGCAGGTGAGTGCGAATGTGTGCTCTGGCTGACACCCGAGTTCTTCTGCGAGTAGGGCCGCCGTGGCATCCGCGCTCAGGGCCGACGGATTTAGATTGCGTACTGAAGTGTCAGTGAGTATTCGCCCCAAGTTCTCTGCCGGTTCGAACTCGTCGGTGCGACTCGTAAGCACAAGATGTACTGGAAGCTCGTTTAGGCGGGGCAGAAGAAAGGTGACGTAATCGATCGAGCTTGGATCAGCCCACTGCAGGTCGTCGATCGCGAGCAGCAAAGGTTTTTGGTCGGCCAGAGCTGCGGTCACCCAATAGAGGCCGTGGAGCACCGCAAAGGAGTCATGCGTCTTGTCCGGGTTGTGGTCGAGTCCCAGCGCCCCACGCGCGGCATCGCTCCCCTCCAGAAGTACCCGGCGCTGCTCGGCGGACAATCCCCGCAGGCGGGGTTCGAAGAGCTGCCGTACGAGCGCAAAGGGAAAGTCCCGTTCCAGCTCGGTAGCGCGTGCCGTCAGCACTTCGAACCCAATTGCGCTCCCCTCCGTCTGGGCTTGCCGCAAGAGGCAGGTCTTGCCGAGCCCGGCGTCAGCCGTTATCGCAACCGCGCCACCGCGACCCGACGCCGCCTCATTCCGGGCGGCAGCAAGCTCTGTCAGCTCCAGCTCCCGCTCTAGAAGTAACGCCACCTCAAACCCTTCCTACCGCTTATAAAGCGTCGATTAATTAGGGTCGATATTAGGGTGTTCCCCCGTGGCGATCCACTCGGCAAGTGTGGACACTCCGGGTGATGAGGATGGAAGAGATTGCGAAGGGCGAGCTATTGCCGTCACCACTGCCAAGTGGTAGGGCCGAGAGCAGCGGTGCAAGGGCGGCTCGCCGCCTCGTCATTGTCACCCCGGCGGCGAGTCAGCGTCCATCTGCTGACTCGTCGCCTACCTATAGAAAGGTTTTGCCCTCGCCGCGGTAGGTGGGAACCTCGTCGACGATGCGGTCGCCTTCGACGAGGAGGAGCGTGTTGAAGCGCTCGCAGAGCTCGCCGGCTTTGGCGTGGCGGAGGTAGACCCGGTCGCCCACCGTGAGAGAGCCGGCGGGTTCGCCGAGTAGCGGCGTCTGCACCTCGCCGGCGCCCTCCTCCTCGTCGAAGCGCAGGCCCTCGGGAAGCCAGGGAGCGGGGAGGCGGCCAGGGTTACCGGGGCCGGAGGCGAGGTAGCCACCGCCGAGCGCCGTCGCCACCCAGTCGGAGGGCTTGCGGGTCACCGGCAGGGCGAAGGCGGCGGCGGGGGCGAGGCTGAAGCGGCTGTAGTGGTCGAAGAGGACGGGCGCGTAGAAACCCGAGCCGGCGGTCACCTCGGTCACCGCCTCCTCGGCCGCGGTTAGTTCGAGGCTGCCGGTGCCGCCGCCGTTGACGATCTCCAGCTCGACGAACTCGCTCAGTGCTTCGACAATCGCTCCGCGCCGTTCGGCGATTTCAGCCGCCGAGCGCCTCTGCATGAAGCGGATCGCCGCTCCGCGCAACCGCTGCCCCGGCGGCAGGTCGCCGACGCCAGAGATCTGCCCCTCGTAGGCCATCAGCGCGTCGAGTTCGATCTGTGGCCGCTTCTCAATCTCCCGCGCTAGCGCCACCGCCTGCTCGACGGTGTGGATCGGCGAGCGCTTCGGCCCGATCTTGACCCGGCCGCCGAGCCACCACCAGCTGGCGTCGACGTCAATGCAGACGCGCAGCGGCGTCGCCCCCTTGCCGAGCACCGACTCGATCATCTCCAGGTGCTCGACGCAGTCGACCATCACGATCGGCGCCCCCTCCGACCTCGCCGCCGAGCGCAGCGCAAGCTCTTCCAGCGCCCTCGCGTCGGCAGTGGGGTAGGCGAGCAGCAGGTCCTCGAACCCCTGCTCGGCCAGCCAGAGAGTCTCCGGCAAGGTGTAGGTCATCAGCCCCTGGAAGCGCGAATCACGCCGCAGGATCGCCTCCATCAGCGCCCGGCAGCGAATCGACTTCGAAGCGACTCGGACCCTCTTGCCACCGCTCCGCTCCAGCATCGAATCAGCGTTTGCCCACATCGCCTCGAGGTCGACAAAGGCAAACGGCGCCTCGACCTCGGCGAAGATCCGCTCGTAGCGCTCGTGCGACTGCTCAGGGACGGACACGGCGCCAGCCTATCCGCGCGGGCGGGCGTAGATGGAGGAGAGGGACAGGTGCGCGGTGACCCTGGGTTATGGGCCCCGTTCGGTGCTGCTGATCGATCCGCGATCGACGTACATAGTCAGATTTCCCGACCCGCTGCTCCCCGCTGAAACCAGGCCGTAGCGCAATCGGTTGAAATCGGCGCGTCCCGCGAAGATGTTCGGGCTGGTGGAAGTTCCTCTGCTTACGCCATCGATCTTGATCTCGGTCAGGGCTTGGCCGTTGTCTTTGTCCAAGACGGCATGGATCTCGACCCAGTGCCAAGCGTTCTCAGATAAGACGCTGGGTGCTAACGGGCCGGCGAGAGTCGTGGCGCCTTCATTCGATTCGGCTTGGACGTAGATGTCGTCATTGCTGAAGCTTGCGAAGTTGATGCTCTGCTGTTCGGAAGCTTTATTCAAGGTTCCGCTGTCCGCGACATACGAGTCCATCCGCTGAAGAAACCGCTGGGGAGGAAGATCGCGGCACCAAACCAGAGATCGTCTCCTTCGTCGATGTGGTTGGGCGAGTTGCTGTTGAAGATCCCCCGGGCGTATGGAGAGCATTCCGTAGCTTCGATATGAACTTTGAGAGACGCCGCGCCCGGGTACGCCTTGCTCGTGTCGCGCGCCGCGGTACTGCCGCTGCAGTTCGTGCTCACTTGGTCGAAGTCGTATGGAGAAGTCGTGGGGCTCTCCACGCCGGCAAGCCGAGCGACTACTGATGCGTGAGCGCTGCCGCTCCAAAGCAGTAGCGAAAAGATTAAAAAGATCAGAAATCTCTTAATAAATGGACCTTAGGGTCCGCCGGGCAGGAATGCAACCACCCTGTCGCAAGTGACCACCGATTCCTGATTTGAAAACGGAGAGGGAGGGATTCGAACCCTCGAGAGAGCTTGCGCCCCCTACTCGCTTAGCAGGCGAGTGCCTTCAGCCACTCGGCCACCTCTCCACGTGCGCTCGCGGCGCTGGACCGATTGTAGGTACTGAAGCGAGAGCGGGACGGCTACGTCTAGTCTCAGCGGGGATGCACGCAGACCTGAGCAAGAGCCCCGGCGCCCACCTCGCGCGGCGGACCAAGATCATCGCCACCGTCGGCCCCGCTAGCTGGGCCCCGGAGGTGCTGGAGAAGCTGGTCGCGGCCGGGACCGACGTCTTCCGCCTTAACTTCTCCCACTCCGGACGCGACCGCCAGGCGGAGACGATCGAGGCGATCCGTGCCGCGGCCGAGCGGGTCGGGCGTGAGGTCGCGATTCTCGGTGACCTGCCGGGACCGAAGCTGCGGATCGGCTCCCTGCGCGACGACGTCGCCGTGCTGGAGACGGGGATGCACGTGACGCTGACGCCGGAGGACGTCGAGGGCGACCGCGAGACGATCCCGGTCCAGTGGGCGGGCGTCTCCGACCTCAGCGAGGACCAGCTCGTCTACCTCGCCGACGGGGCGATCCGGTTGCGGGTCGGCGACCGCGAGAACGCGGGCGTCGACGCCGAGGTCGAGGTGGGGGGAACGCTTTCCTCCCACAAGGGGATGAACATCCCCGGCGGCGCCGAACTGCCGGCGACGACCGGCGTCGACCTCGGCTGGGTCGAGTTCGCCGTCGAGCACGGAGTCGACCTGCTCGCGGTCTCCTTCGTCTCCACCGCCGCCGACTTGGAGCCGGTGACGGCGCGGCTGCGGGAGCTCGGCTCGCGGATCCCCGTGATCGCCAAGATCGAGCGCCAGCAGGCGGCCGAGAACGTTGAGGAGATCGTCCGCGTCGCCACCGGCGGGATCATGGTCGCCCGCGGAGACCTCGGGATCGAAGTCCCGCTGGAGCAGCTGCCGGTCGAGCAGAAGCGGCTGATCCGCGCTGCCGGCAAAGTCTCAAAACCGGCGATCACGGCGACGCAGATGCTGGCCTCGATGGTGAGCGCGCGGCGCCCGACCCGGGCCGAGGTGACCGACGTCGCCAACGCGATCTGGGATGGCACCGACGCGGTAATGCTCTCCGAGGAGACCGCGGTCGGCCAGCACCCGGTCGAGGCGGTCGAAGTGATGGACAGGATCGCCCGCGCCACCGAGCCGGATCTGCCCTACACCGAGTGGCTCTACTCCCGCACCGACCAGGCGACGCAGGACGTCGCCGACTCGGTCGCCCAGAGCGCCGTCGGCGCCGTCTACCGCCTCGACCTCAAGGCGCTGGTGGTGCCGACCAACACCGGACGCACCGCCCGCCTCGTCTCCGCTCACCGGCCCGACGTCCCGGTGCTCGCGGTCTCTCCCTATATAGAGACCGTGCGCCGGGTCTCCCTGCTCTTCGGGATCACGGCGGTGCAGAGCGACTTCGGGACCGAGCTGCGCGGTCTGCTCGGGCACTGCGCCGGGGAGGCGGCCAAGCACGGGATCGCCGAGCCGGGCGACTTGGTCGCGATCACCGCCGGGCTCGACGGCCAGGAACTGGGCACGAACCTGTTCGAGGTCCATAGGGTTCCGGAGCTATGAGCGCGGCGGCGAGACTGGAGCGCGAGGGCGACCTCGCCGTGATCACCCTCGATAGCCCACCGCTGAACCTCTTCGATCAGCGGATGATCGACGACCTGCGGGCGGCTATCGACGCGGTCGCGGCAGAGCCGCCGCGGGCGCTGCTGATCCGGGCTGAGGGGCGGGCTGTCTCCGGTGGCGTCGACGTTCACGTTTTCGCCGGCCTGACCCCCGAGCAGGGGAGCGCGCTCTGGAGCGACCTGCTGGAGATGATCGAGAAGGTGGAAACGCTGCCGGCGCCGGTCATCTTCGCCGCCCACGCGCTGACCCTGACCGCGGCCTTCGAGCTGGCGCTCGCCTGCGACCTGATCGTCGCCTCGCCGAAGGCGAAGTTCGGCCTGGTCGAGAAAGTGGTCGGGCTGACGCCCTCGATGGGCGGGACGCAGCGCCTCGCCGAGCGCGCGGGGAGCGGCCGCGCCCGTCACTTCGTGATGTCGGGAGGGATCTTCGGCGCCGAGGAGATGGAGCGCTGGGGCGTCGTCAACCTGCTCTTCGAGGACCATGACTTCGAGGCCGCTTCGCGCAAGCTCGCCGAGGAGCTGGCATCGGGGCCGACGAAGGCGCACGCGATGACCAAGCACATCCTCCGCCGCTTCCGCGAAGGCGGGATCCCGGCCGCAGACGAGGCGGTGCGGACCGAAGCCGGCGAGCTCTTCGCCAGCGAGGACCTGCAGAACGCCGTCCGCACCTTCCTCGAGCACGGCGGACCGGGGCACGCCGAGTTCCACGGTCGCTGATCCCGGGATAGGGTGAGCCGATGACCGACTTCGACCTGATCGCCAAAGGGATGACGCAGGCGGTTCCCTTCGCCGGGCACCTCAACGTCGAGATCACCGAGATCACCGCGGGGGAGGCGACGGTTCTCCTGCCCGACCGGCCGGAGCTGAAAAACCACGTCGGCTCCCAGCATGCAGGCGCCCTCTTTACCGCCGCCGAGACCGCCTCGGGCGCGGCTTTCGTCGGCGCCTTCGCGGAGCGGATGGGCGACGTCACGCCGCTCGCCCGCAGCGCCGAGATCGCCTACGAAAAGATCGCCAACGGCGAGATCACGGCGAAGGCGACGCTCGGAGTCGACGCCGCCGAGGCCCTTGCCACCCTCGACTCCGAGGGCAAGGTCGAGTTCCCCTGCGAGGTCGAGTTGAGCGATGGGGACGGGCAGCGGGTCGCCACCGCCACGGTCCATTGGCACGTCCGCCTCAAAGGCTGACGCGGGCCGATCTTCAGGCGGTAAGGCGCTCGGCCGGCAGCCGCCGGGTCGACCACAGCGAGCCGAGCACCAGCAGGGCGGCGACGAGGAAGGCGAGCTTCAGCGCCTCCAGCTGCGCGTCTTCGTAGTGGGAGACCAGCGCGTCAGTGGCGCGCGGTGAGAGCCGCTCGTCCTCGGCGGCTTCCCGCACCTCGTCGGACGGCACGAAGCTGCCGCCGGCGCTGAGCTGGACCTCGACCTGCTGCTGGACCCGGTCGGAGACCTGCGGGTCGTCGGCGATGTTGCCGGTGAAGGCGGTGATCAGGCCGGTGATCACGATCGCTCCGAGCAGCGCCGTGCCGAGCGAGGAGCCGAGCTGCTGGGCGGTGTTCTGCAGGCCGCCGGCTTCGCTGCGCTGCTCGTCGCCGATCGCCGACTGGACGACGTTGCCGAGCTGGGAGACGACCAGGCCCATGCCGACGCCGAGCACGCCCATCGCAAAGAGGAAGGGGGCGTTGTCGAGCTCGGGCTCGATCGTCCCCATCAGCAGCAGGGTCGAGACGAAGACGAGGCCGAGCCCGGCGCGGACCAGCGGCTTCGGCGCGAACCGCGAGGCCAGCGCCGAGCCGACGATCGCGCTGACGAAGAGGCCGACCGAAGCGGGGAGCATGCGGATGCCGGTTTCCAGCGCGTCGAGACCCTGGACGATCTGGAGGAAGAGCGGGATCGTGAAGAAGATCCCCATCAGGATCAGGTTCTGGGCGAGGAACATCGCGACGCCGCCGCGCAGGGTCGAGATCTGCAGCAGGTCGAGGCGCAGCAGCGGTTCCTCGCCACGGGCCTCGCGGCGGCGCTCCCAGCTGACGAAGGCGGCGAGGATGACCCCGCCGGCGGCGATCACGAACGGGGTCAGCGAGAAGCCGAAGGGGGTCACGGGGGAGCTTCGCGGCGCCAGCCAGCCCCAGTTGCTCGCCTGCAGGACGCCGAAGACGAGGACGGCGAGGCCGGCGGCGGAGAGGACGCTTCCGACCCAGTCGAGGGTCGGCTTCCCGGGCGCGCGCTCGGGCTCGGCCATCATCCGCGTGCCGAAGAGGATGCCGATCGCGACGAGGACCTCGCCGACGAAGACGATCCGCCAGGTGAAGTCGGTCGTGGCCCAGCCGCCGAGAATCGGGCCCACCGCGATCCCGGCCCCGGCGACGCCCCCGAGGACGCCGTAGGCGACGGCGCGGTCGCGGTCGCGGTAGGTGCCGGCGACGAGGGCGACCAGCGCCGGCAGGACCAGCGCCGCGCCGATCCCCTCGAGGATCGACCAGCCGAACATCAGCGAGGGGACGTTCCAGGAGGCCGCGGTCAGCCCCGAGCCGATCCCGTATATGACGAGCCCGATGGCGAAGACCCGGCGCCGGCCGAAGATGTCACCGAGCTTGCCGCCGGTCAGCATCAGCCCCGCCATCACCAGCGCGTAGAGGGCGATCACCGCCTGGATCGTCGTCACGGTGGTGTCGAAGTCCTCGACCAACTGGCTGATCGCGACGTTCATTACCGCCTGGTCGAGGACCATCAGGAACTGCGCCGCCGACAAAACCACGAGTACCGCCCACTTGGTCACGCGGCCAGCCTACGCGCTGGTGGGGGCGGATAGGGTTTGGATCGATGGACTTGACCGCCAAGGCCGCGCCGTCCGTGTCGAGTTCGTCAGCACCGCCGCGGGCGAAGCTGGTCCTCACGGCGCTGATCGCCGTCGCCGCGGTCGCCAACCTCAACCTCGCGGTCGCCAACGTCGCCCTGCCGGACATCGGCAAGGCCTTCGACGCCGGCCAGACCGGCCTCGACCTCGTCGCCGTCGGCTACTCGCTGGGGCTCGCCGCTTCGGTCCTCTACCTCGGAGCGCTCGGCGACGCCCACGGTCGCAAGCAGATGCTGCTGGCGGGCACGGCGCTGGCGATCCCGGCCTCGCTTCTGGCGGGGTTCGCGCCCTCGATCACCGTGCTCTTCTTCGCCCGCCTGCTCGGCGGCATCGCCGCGGGGATGGCCTTCCCGACCACGCTGGCGCTGATCACCGCGCTCTGGAGCGGGCCGGAGCGGACGAAGTCGATCGCCCTCTGGTCGGCGCTGGGGGGAGGGATTTCGGCGCTCGGGCCGCTGGTCTCCGGCGCGCTTTTGACCCAGTTCGACTGGGACTCCGTCTTCTTCGTAACCCTGCCGCTGGCCTTCGCCGCCCTCTACCTCGCCTGGCGCTTCGTCCCCGCCCACGTCAACGAGACCTCCGACCGGGTCGACAACCTCGGCGGCATCCTCTCGGTGCTGATGGTTGCCGCCCTCGTCCTGGCGATCAACTTCGCGCCGGTGCCGGGCGCGGGCGCGGCGACCGCCGGCCTCGCAATCGTCGCCCTCGCCGCGATCGTCGCTTTCGTCCTCCGCCAGCGCCGTGTGGCGACGCCGCTCTACGACCTCGAGGTCGCCGGCCGGCGCATTTTCTGGGTCGCCGCTTGCGCCGGGATCATCGTCTTCGGCTCGCTGATGGCGGCGATGTTCATCGGCCAGCAGTACCTGCAGAACGTGCTGGAGTACTCGACCCTTGACGCCGGCCTGACGATCCTCCCGGGGGCGATCGGGATGGTCCTCGTCGCCCCCCGCTCCGCGCACCTGGTCGAGACCAGGGGCGCGCGCTTCACCCTGCTGGTCGGGTACGCCTTCTGCCTTGCGGGCTTCGTGGTCATGCTCCTGCTCTGGGACGAGAACGCCCAGTACTGGCACATCGGCCTCGGCTACCTGCTGATCGGCATCGGCGTCGGCTTCGCCGGCACGCCGGCGTCGCACTCGCTGACCGCCTCGGTCCCGGTGCGCCGGGCGGGGATGGCCTCGGCGACCGCCGACCTGCAGCGCGACCTCGGCGGCGCGATCATGCAGTCGATTCTTGGCGCCCTGCTGACGGCGGGCTACGCGGCGGCCGCGGCCACGGCCGTCCAGACGGCGCCGCAGTCGGTCTCGACCGACGTCGAAGGCGAGCTGACCAAGTCCTTCTCTAGCGCCGCCGCGGTGGCCGAACAGCACCCGCGCTACGCGGACTCGATCATCGAAGGCGCCCGCGGCGCGTTCCTGCAGGGAGATGCCTGGGCCTACGTGGCTGGGATCGTCGCCATCTGCCTCGGCGCCCTCCTCGTCGCCACCCGCTTCCCCGGCAAGGAGGAGGAGAAGAGGCTCCTCGATTCCTATGCCGCCGAGGATGGGACCGCCCAAACCGGGTAGCTGGATCTCTCGAACCCGAAAGCGAAGGAGCGAGCATGGCGACGAGGAACGGCAGCGCGGAGTGGAGGGGCGACCTCAAAGGCGGCAGCGGCACCGTCAAGGTCGGCGACGGCGTCTTCGAGGGCAACTACTCCTTCAGCTCCAGGTTCGAGGAGGGCGAGGGAACCAACCCCGAGGAGCTGATCGCCGCAGCGCACGCCGGCTGCTTCGCGATGGCGCTCAGCCTCGCCCTCACCGAAGCCGACCACCCGCCCGACTCGATCAAGGCCGAGGCCCACGTCCACCTCCGCCTCGTCGACGAGCTGCCGACGATCGCCAAGATCGACCTCGACGTCGAGGGCTCGGTCCCCGGCCTCGACGAAGATGCCTTCCGCTCCTATGCCGAGAAAGCCAAGGACGGCTGCGTAGTCTCCCGCGCCCTGGCCGGCGTGCCGGAGATCACCCTCAACGCCCGACTCGCCTAAAACCGGCCCCCATCCTTTAATCTCGACCCTCGCCGGCACCACCCGGCCTCTCGCGCCCGTAGCTCAGCTGGATAGAGCGTCGGTCTACGAAACCGAAGGTCACAGGTTCAAATCCTGTCGGGCGCGTTCGTCTGACCCGGCAGGTAGGTGAGTAGCACCACACCTGAGTCGAAGCGCTGCACGTCGGCCAGCTCCAGCCAGATGGTTCCCCGGTCGCCGAGCACGTGGAGGTTTCCTTCGCCCCAGACGAGCGGGTTGAGGTACACCTCGTAGACGTCGACGAGCCCCTTCTCGGCGAGGGCGTGGGCGAACTCGCCGCTCCCGTGCATGTAGAGGTCTCCCTCGACTTCTTCCTTCAGTTTCGGGATCGAGTCCTCCAGGTCGCCCTCGAGCAGGGTTCCGTTCCACTCGAGCTCGCCGGAGAGGGTCTTGGAGCCGACGTACTTCGGGATCGCGTTGACCATGTCGGCCCATTTGCCCGTTTTGCTGGGCCAGTAGCCCGCCAGGCCCTCAAAGGTCTTGCGGCCGAGGACCATGCCGGCGGATTTCGCTTGGCGTTCGAACGAGTAGACGCCGTGGTCGCCGTCCGGCTGCACCCACTCGCCGACCGGGTCGATCACCCCGTCGATGGTGGCCTGCGTGGTCGCGATCAGCTTTCCCATCTCGATCTCCTTGCTCGTAGGGTCTTCCCCCGGTCGTAAGCATCCGGTACCCACCTAGGGTGCCACGCCATGTTCGCTTTGGTTCGCGCGCGACCGGGAATCCCTGCTGCCATCCTCGCGGCCTTCGCGGTCGGCGCGATCCTGCCAATGCGCAAATTACTCAGGTAGCTTTATGCTTCTCCAGATCTCTGGAATGAAGCGTTTCGTCCTCACCATCTTCCTCGTCGCCCTGCTCGGGAGCGCGATCCACTCCGCGGTGGCCGTTGCCGCCACGGATCAACTCAGCTTCATCCAGCCCGAGACGGTGACCGTCACCTACAGCGGTGACCGCTCCGACGAAGTCAGCGTCTGGCTGAAGAACGACGGCACCGGCCTGCCGGTGACGCCCACTTTCTCGACTGTCCTGGAGGACGGGGAAGGGAAGGGGGCACCTGTCGCCGTCGAAGTGGTGGGCGAAAGCGCGGAAGCGGGCAAAGCGGCGCCGCTCGCCGCGGGGCAGGTCGCGCGCTACCAGCTCGTCTTCCTGGAACCGTCCAAGTCGAGCGGCCAGCTAGTCGCGAGTGCGCTCCGAGTTCAGCCGGCCACGCTTCCGCTTTCGATCGGACCCGATCTACCCTCCGCGCGCGGCATCAATGCGGCCTTGTTGATCCCGCTGGTGATTGCGATCGTTTGGTTGGTCATCGCCTGGTTCATCGGCCGCGGCTCGACTGGGCTGAGGGACAAGCTTGGCGGGACTGCGGAACTTGACTTCTCGAAGAGCTTTGCCTCGACGCTGACCGCCGTTGGCGCCCTCCTCGGCACGATCATCGCCGCGGGCGTCCTCCCCGAGGAAACCGTGAAGCTCTCACGGGGCGGCTTCGTCGGGCTCAACTTGACTTTCGGCGTCGCGATCGTGATCGCCGCCGCGGTCGCCGGTTCGTTCCTCAGCTCGGAGGCGGTGAAGAACAAAGACGGTAAGGACGAATGGAAGGTCGAGGGGTACGTCCTCCCGTTCATGGTCTCGGCCTTGATCACTCTCTGGGCCGTTTTGGGGGAGCTTTTCGCGATCTGGTTGCTGATCGGGGAACTCGGCGCGGGCGAAGGTTTTACCTCACTGGGGGTGACGATGCTCCGAGTTCTGCTCGTCATCGGGGCGCTCGCACTGCTTCCGTACACGGTGGTCAAGATCAAGGTCGCCGTGAGAAAGCCCGAGGCGGCCGCGACGCAGACGGTCCCTCCCTTGCGGGTATTCAAAGTCAAGCCGGAGACGATCAGCGCTGGGGACGACCAGGTTTTCACGGTGGAGGTACCCACCACGTCGGGCGAGGCGCCGGCGCCTCCCATCCAACTGCTCTAGCGGTGACACCGACGCCGGAGCGGCGCAGTCAAGGTGTTCAGGCCCGAGGGCCGAGCCGGACCGGCAGGCATTTGAGCTGGTTGAGGAAGCCGGACTCGACGTAGGTCTGGTCGCCGGCGATCTCCATCTCCGGGTAGCGGGCGAGGGTCTCCTCGAGCAGGATCTTCAGCTCGAGGCGGGCTAGGGCGGCGCCCAGGCAGAAGTGGCGGCCGCCGGCGCCGAAGGCCTGGTGGTCGGGGTTGCGGAGGACATCGAAGCGGTTCGGGTCCTCGTAGCGGCTCTCGTCCCGGTTGGAGGACGGGTACCACATGACCACCTTGTCGCCCTCTTTGATCTGCTGGCCGCCGAGCTCGACGTCTTTGGTCGCGGTGCGGCGGAAGTGGGCGAAGGCGGGGAACATCCGCAGCGACTCCTCGACCGCCCCCGGGACCAGCGAGGGGTCGTCGACCAGGAGCTGGCGCTGGTCGGGGTGCTGCATTAGCGCCCGCATCGCGCTGCAGTAGGTGGCCTTGGTGCTGTCGTTGCCGGCGGCGACGAGGAGGAAGAAGCCCATCACGATCTCGTGCTCCTCCAGCTTCTGTCCTTCGACTTCGGCGTGGACGAGGACGCTGGTGAGGTCGTCGGTCGGGTTCTCGCGGCGCTCGGCGATCATCGCCCCGCAGCGCTCGAAGATCTGCTGAAGGGCCGCCTGGATCGTTGCTTCAACGCTCTCGACGTCGGGGCTGTAGTCGGGGTCGTTGGCCGCCAGCGCCATGTTCATCAGCTCCGCCCAGGTGGCGTCGTCCTCCTCGGGGATGCCCATGAAGCTGCCGATCACCCGCGAGACGGCGGGCTGGGCGACGTCGGTGACGAGGTCGCACTCCTCGCGCCCCTCAAGGCGGTCGAGGACGCCGACGACGATCTTCCGTATCTCCTCCTCGTGGGCGGCGATCCGCTTCGGCGTGAACCCGGCCTGGAAGAGCGCCTTCAGCCGATCGTGCTTGGGCGGGTCCATGCCGATGAACATCGCCCGCGCCAGCTCGATCGGGAAGACCTCGTCGATGACGACGACGCCGCCGCGTTCAGAGGAGTAGGTCTCCCAGTCGCGGCTGACTTTGTGGACGTCGTCGGCGCGGGTAATCGACCAGAAGCCTTTGGCCTGCGGCAACTCCGTCACTTCCGAGGTCCAATGGACGGGACATTGGCTGCGCATCCGCTCGAACAGCTCGATCGGCGGCCCCTGCTCCCAGTGCTCGCGCTCGAGCACGAGAGCGTCCTCGACGCTCCCTCCTCCGGCGGCGATCTCAGCCTGGATCTTCGCTTGGTCGGCCACGCCCCGCAAGCATACTGGCTAGCTGGCCAGTTTTCGCGGGACGCGGCTCAGCAGGCGCTCAGCAGGCGCGAACGGTGCCCTTGATCGTCCGCTTGATCTTCTTTTCCTTCTCGCCTTTGGTCAGGATCAGGGTCACCTTGGCTTTGACCCGGTGGACCGATTTGGGAGCCAGGGGACCCGGGTTGATCAGGTAGCGGAAGGGCTTCTTCTTCTTGACCTTGAGCTTTTTGCCGTCGTAGATGAAGACGACCTTGGTGAAGCGGATCTCACCGCCGAGCCGTTTCGAGAGCTGTTTGCGCTTGCGTTTGCCGACGCCGACGAAGAAGCGCTGCCGCGACTGCAGGCAGCTCTTCGGGAGGCGCAGGACGATCAGGAAGTTGCCGACTTTCTTCACGACCTCTTTGTTCTTGCCTTTGTAGATCGGCGGCAGCGGCGGTTCGCTTGGCGGCGGGCCGGCGATCGGGTTGAGGTCGGCGATCCGCAGGCCGGAGGCGTCCCGGAAGACGAGCCAGCCGCCCCCGCCGTCGGTCGTGGTCAAGTCGGGGTTGTGACCGAGCGCATAGCCGTCTCCGATGTGGGCGATCTGGCTCTCGGAATAGCTGGCGCCGCCGTCCGTCGAGGTGAAGAGGCGCATCACATAGGCGTTATCGCCACTCCGCACGCTCGGCCAGGCGACAGCGAGGCGGTTGCCGCTCGGCGACTGGGCGATCGCTCCGCCTGCGTAGAGGTTGGAGGAGTCGTTAAGGAGGGTCTTCGGAGCACCGAAAGCGGTGCCTTCGAACTTGCGGACGCTCACCGCGCTCGGGTTCGATTCGCCGTTGTATTCCTGGGCGACCATGAAGAGTCCCGCGGCCCCACCGGCCAGCCTCGGTTCGTAGCCGTTGGCGATGAATTTCGGTCCTTCCCAGCTGCTCTCCGTGGTGAGCGGGCCAGAGCCTTTGTATCGGTAGAAGAACAGCGGGTAGGGATCGGCGAAGTTCGAGTAGGCGATCACCGGGTTGGCGCCGTCTAGACCCATGCTCGAGCTGAGCACGCCGCCGCTGCCGGGGTCGGCGAACGAGAACTGGCTGCCGCTGGGCGCGCCGATGTCGACGCTGGTGAAGCCGATGCCTGGGTTGAAGGCGCCGATCAGGAGGCTTCCCCCCTGCGAGAACACCTCCGTCGGGTCGGTCTGGCCCGAGTATTCGTTTCTCTCCTGGCCCCCGTCGAAGCTGGCGCCGCCGTCGGTCGAAGTCCAGAAGATGACGTCGCCGCGGGCGCGGCGAGGGGCGACGACGTAGACCGTGCTGCCGGTACCGAAGACCGGGATCGCACCGGAGGCGCTGTCCACGAGGCTCGATGCGCCCGGGATCGGGAGCGTGATCGGCGAGCAGGTCCCTCCCGGCGGGATCTTGCAGAACTTCACCGGCTCCACCCCCGTGCCGGCGGCGTCGCTCGTCCAGGAGACATAGGCGTTGCCGGCGGCGTCCGCGATCAGATGGCCGTCGGTGACCGGCTTCGCATCGAGCGTGAAGAGGTCGTTCGCCGCCGAGGTGGATGGGAGTGCGGCGAGGGCGAGAACCATCGCCGCCACGCTGAGGGTGGCTCGCCAAGTTTTCATAGCGCCACCCTAATGTCTATCGAGCGGACTGCGAAGCTCTAAGTGCGTCTATCGTCACACGCATGAGGCGGGCGCGGCGCGGGACGATTGGGATCTGCTGCTCGCTCCTGGCCGCCCTCCTGCTTCTGGTTAGCGGGAGCGCTCAGGCCTACCGCTACGTGCCCGACGCTGGCTTCGGAAGCGGGGGCGCCGTCAACCTGCTGGCCGTCAACGGCCGGGGTGGGGACCTCTTCCAGGTTCGCGAGGTGAGGCCGGGGCCGGGCGGGACCGTCTGGGTCCACTACCGCGCCCTGCTTCGGGACGAGGACTATGAATGCGAAACGCAGTCCTATCTCGCCCGCTACCTGGCCAATGGGGCGCCCGACGCCAGCTTCGGGGTCGGCGGCGTTGTCCCGGTGTACTCGCCGGTTGGCTGCCACTATCCCCGCCTTCAGGTGGACAGTCGGCACCGTCCCCTGATCACCTGGGACAGCGCCGGCGGCTCCCGCGGTCCCAGTACCTTCGGGATGGTTCGCTACAAGATGGACGGCTCGCTGGATCCGAGCTTCGACGGCGATGGAGTCGTCCTTCTCTCGATCCCCTGTCCGGGGGGCAACGGCGCCGGTATCGGCTCCGACGCCGCCGGCAACCTCCTCCTCAGCGTCAGCTGCTGGGCCGACGAATCGGCGGCGGGCCTGCCGACCTCACCGCTGCAGGCGTTCTTCCTTCACGTCTTCGCGGACGGCCGGCTCGACACCGACTTCGGCGACGGTGGCCTGGTGACGTTCCCGCTCGAAGAGGGATGGGACCTGCCAGGGGTCGCGGCGGTTGAGACCGACGGGTCGGCGATCCTTTGGCAGGAAACGCGGCTTGGCGTCGAGCCGCGCCAGCTTCCCCGCCTGCTGCGGCTGCGCCCGGACGGCACCCTCGCGAGCTCCTACCAGGCGCGGACCGAAGCTTCGCTGCGCCGGCTTGCCTCGCTCGCCGCTCCCCTGGTGCCGGACGAAATCACCGACTTCGCCCTCCGCAGCAGCGGCAACCTCGTGCTCAGCGGCCGCTTCGACCACCGCGGCTGGGTTGCGAGTCTGCGCCACGATGGCTCATTGGAGCGCAAGTTCAGCGGCGACGGCTTCCGCAGGTTCTCCAAGGAAGTCCTCCACATCGCACTCGACCGGCAGGACCGCCTCTTCGTCCTCGGGCGCGAGTTCGGCCGCTGGTGGATCGACCGGCTCCTGGCTGACGGCAACCGCGATCGCTCCGTTGGCGGGCCGAGGGGTCAGCGGCTGCAGGTGCCGAGCGAGGGCGCGCTCAGCGACCTCGTCAGCCTCTGGCACGGCATGCCGCTGCTCTTCTTCAGGAACCTCGGCAGCTGCACGAGCCCGCAAGATTGCGCGGAACCAGCCGAACTGCGGCGTCTGCGGCTCGCCGTGAAGAAGCCGCAGCGCTGATCAAAACGGGAGCTTCTCCCGCGCCGACTTACCGGTCGAGTGGCTCTTGTCGGCGGCGCGCTGCGATTTGCCGAAGGACTTGCTGAGGAGCGTGCCAATCGGGCCGGGTGCCTTGCTGCCAGCCCGTTGGCCGAGGCCGAAGCCCTTGTCGGTGCCGTGCCTGGCGTGATTGGAGAGCCGCGGCACGAGAAAGCCGAGGATTAAGAGCAGGACGCAGATTCCGACGACGACACCGATGACCATTGGTTCTCCCTTTGTTTGACCTAGAGCTTCTGCTCTAGGTCGTCAGCTTTCTCGCCATGGCGCTGGGACAGCCGGCGCTCGCGCTCGGCGCGCTCCGCGGCTTCCTGGGCGGTTTCCTCGTGCTCCTGAGCCTTGCTGGCGTGCAAATCCGCCTCCTGGCGGTGCCCGCCGGCCTGTTCTGAGAGGCGCTGGCGTTCGCGTTCCCGCTCGACCTTGCGCTTGCGCGCGGCCATCACGGCCAGGACCAGGAGGATGGCGACAACGACGACGATGGCGATGATCAATCCCGTAGACATAGCTCCTTCATTACCCGCCCATGGATTGGTAAACCAGCTCTATCCGGAGGGCCGGCGCTCCCGGCCTAGGGATTAGGCGCGTTTCCGCGCCCGCCAGACCTCCTCGACCGGCCAGCGCTGCGCCCACTCGAGGTCGAACTGGGAGAAGCGGGTGGTCGCCCCCTCGGGCGGGCGCAACTCGATCAGCTCCTCGAGCTCGAAGCCGCTGTCGCGCAGCAGCCGGATCATCTCGCCGTGGGGGAGGTGGAATTCGACCGAGCCGTCTGGCCACTCGTAGCGGTGCATGCCGAAGTAGGGGCGGATCATCCGCTCGGTCGCCGGCTCGTCCTCGTCATCGGGCCCGCAGAGCATCGTGAAAACGGAGTTGACGAGGAAGACGAGCTCGCCGCCGGGCCGCAGCAACCGCGCCGCCTCGGGGATCCAGCGGTAGGGGTCACACCAGATGCTCGCCCCGTACTCGGAGATCGCGAGGTCGAAGCTGGCGTCCGGGAGCGGCACCTCCTCGGCGTTGCCGTGGATGAGCGGGAACTCGATCCCGAACTCCCGCTGCAGCTCCCGCGCCGTCGCCAGCTGCTGTTCGCTGTTGTCGATCCCGATCGGGCGGGCGCCGCGGCGGGCGAGCCAGCTGGAGACGTACCCGGTCCCGCAGCCGAGCTCGATCGCCTCGGTGCCCTCGAGCTCGGCCGGCAGCATCCCGACTTCGGACTCCGGGACGCGGAAGATGCCCCACTGCGGTTCCGGCGCGGCCCAGTCATCGCGGCCGGGCTGCACCCACTCCCCGGCGACCTGGTTCCAGAAGGCCCGGTTGCGAGCGACGTGCTCGGGCAGCTCGCTCATGCTCGTGCGGTCGCCTCGATCAGGTCGGCGGCGCGCTCGGTCCCGCGGGCGCTCTGCAGCCGCTGCGAGGTGGCGGCGAGGCGGGAGCGCAGCTCCCCGTCGGCGAGCAGGCGGTCGATCGCGCCGGTCAGCTCCTCGCCGCTGTGGCGGTAGGTGTCGAGGCGGGCGCCGAAGCCGGTCTCCGCGATCCGCTGGGCGTTGTCGTGCTGGTCCCAGAAGATCGGCAGCACCACCATCGGCTTGCCGAAGTGCAAACACTCGGTGACGGTGTTGTTGCCGCCGTGGGTGATCACCAGGTCGACCTGCGGCAGGACTTCGGTCTGGGGCAGGAACTCCTCGCCGGCCATGTTCTCGGCCAGCTCCAGTTCGGTGTGCTGGGGGCCCATCGAGACGACCACGCGGTAGGGCGCCTCGGCCAGCTCGGCGATCAGCTTCCGCATCAGCTCGACGTCGGCGGAGCCGAGCGAGCCGAGGCTGAGGTAGACGAGCGGTCCCTCGCGATCGCGCAGCTCCGGCGGCAGCTCCCAGGCCGGGTCGGTCGTGCGCACGCTCGTTTGTAGGTTGTGCCAGCGCGGGCCGAGCGGCTGCGCCCGCGGATAGTCGACCTCGTCGGGATAGAGGTACAGGTTCAGCCGCTCGCTCTCGTGGATGAAGTCTTCGGCCGGCAGCGGTGGCGCTCCACGTTCCTGGCAGAACTCGCTGAAGGAGGCGTGCAGGTCGCGGTGGGCGTCGCGGTAGGCGGCGCCGAACTCCCCCCAGCCCTCGCGGTCGGTACTCGGGAAGCCGGAGAAGACCGGCGGCACCTTGGGGTCCTTGATCTCGGCTGGGTTGCAGGAGGCGATCCGCGCCCAGGGCCGCCCGCTCGCCAGCAGCGCCGGGAAGCTGACGACGTTGTCCTCGACGACAATGTCCGGTTGCAGCTCATCGATGATCTCGCGCAGGCGGTCGTCGACGTAGCGGGCGCCTTCGACCAGCGCCTCGAAGGTCGGGGCGATGAACTCGCCCAGCTGCTCGGTCGTCGATTTGCGGAAGACGGGGGCGGTGTCGCGGATGAAGTCCTTCCAGAACTGGCCCGGCGCTTCCTCGGTCTCCGGTGGCGGCGTCAGCCGCATCAGCCGCTCCTCGAACCCCTGCGCCTCCAGGGTCCCGGCGAAGGACTCCTCGACGATGAAGGCGACCCGGTGGCCGCGCCGCCGCAGGACGGCCCCGATGCCGACGCAGTTGTTGGTCGGCCCGAACGCCCCCTCGGGGAAGAAGACGATCGTCGAGCCGTTGCCCCGCATCGGCCCATCTTGGAGGAGGGGTCACTCGGACGCAATGTCCAGGGTGTAGAGGCCGACTTCCGGATTTGCTTCACTTCTGAGACCAGAGAAAGGAGGTGGTCCTAACTTGAATCACATGCTTGATGGGACTCTGGAGGTGCAGGGCCGCTAGGCGCCGCACTGGTTTGGGCGCCCGGCGGAATCCACCCCGGGCACCGGCGGTTCGTTGGGAGCCGGGTCTTGTCCCGCTCGGTTGCAGTTCCCGCGTCCGTTCCTTTGCACCAGGCCGGGGTCGTCGAGAGGCGGCCCCGGCGTTTTTCGTCTGGGGAGCGTGCCCTCAGCGCGCGATTGCCTGCAGCCCGTCCTGCGCTTCGCTGAGGAAGTGGGAGGCGACGCGCCAGCGCCGCTGTAGGACCGGTTCGATTTCGGTCGTCCCGCAGCCGAGTTCGGAGACGCATTCGCCCCAGGCGTTGGCGCTTTCGATGTAGCGGTTGAAGGCCTTCTCGCTCGGAGTGGCGACGGAGGCGAGGCAGTCGACCTGGAGCTTGTCGATCGGGATCTCGCCGTAGGTGGAGCGGATGCCGCGGACCTCGGCGACGTACTGGTCGTAGGTAACGCCGACCGCTAGCCGCCGCCGCAGCCCGTCCATCGAGCCGACGAAGCCCCCGAGCTGGCTCTGACAGAGGTCACCGGCGGGGACATGTGGTTTTGGGTCCTCGGTGGTTGCGGCCGCTCCGGCGTCGTTTCCAGACTTTTCCTCGCTGGGGGCAGGACGATTCTGGAAACGACCGTCCTTGCTGCTGATCACGGTGACCGCTCCGGTCGAGTCGGAGTCGCCGCCTCCGCAGCCGGCGAGCAGCAGTGCCGCCAGCAACGCGCAGCCGATCAGCTGAAGGCGGGCGGCGGCGGGCACGCGGGCAGTTTAGGAGGAGCGCGTCGTGTAGAAACCTGACCGTGCGGTGGATCAGCGGCTTTGGGACGGTGGTGGCGACGGTGCTCGTCCTCTGCCTCTGTGCGCCCGCGGCGCAGGCGCGCCCGCACGTGCTCGTTGTCGGCGACAGCCTCGAGGAGCTGACCTCCCCGTACCTCGCCCGCTACCTGCCGGGGGTCGAACTCACCGTAAACGCGGTCGGCGGCTACAACAGCTACCAGATCTTCGACCTCTTCCAGGAAAGCTTCGACCCCTCCGTCGACGTCGTCGTTTTCGACGCGGGGACCAATGACAACCCCTCCTATCCGGAGATCCTCGCCGGCAATCTGGAGAAGGTCGCGGAAACCGTCGGCGACCGCTGCATGGTTGTGCCGACGGTCCACGGCTTCACCGTCGAAGGGGTAGACAACACCGGCAAGAACCGGGTGGTGGCGGAATTCGCCGCCTCGCGGCCGGGGACGCAGGTGCCCGACTGGGCGCGGACGGTCGCGACCCGCCCCGACTTGATGCAGGCTGACAACCTGCATCCGATCGAAGAGGGCGCCGACTACCGTGCCCAGCTGATCGCCCAGGGCGTCCAGGGCTGCCTCGCCTACGGAGAGGCGGTGGCGACGGCACCGCCCGAACCGCGCACCGACGTCGAGCCGATCGCGACTGTCGGCAAGCTGCAGGCGCGCGAAGAGGCGGTGATGGGCGAAATCCGCTCCGACGTCCTGCGCCAGGCCGCGGCCTCGCTCCTCGCCGGCACGCTTCTCACCGGCGGCTGAGGGCCGCCGGGCCGAAGTGGCAATCTGTAGGCATGGAGCTGCCACATGAGTGAGGTGGTGATGCCCCGCCTCTCGGACTCGATGGAGGAGGGAACCATCCTCACCTGGCTGAAACGGGTCGGAGACGAGGTCGCCGTCGGGGATGAGCTGGTCGAAATCGAGACCGACAAGGCGAACATGGCCTACGAAGCAGATGAGGCGGGGACGCTTACCGAGATCTTGGCCCAGGAGGGAGAGACGCTTCCGATCGGGTCGCCGATTGCGCGGATCGGCGAGGGGAACGGGCAGCCGGCGGAGTCGGATGAGGGACAGGCCGCTGGGCCCGCGGGTCCTGCCGCCGCAGGGGACCCACCCCCAGCTGCAGAGCAGCAGGGGGTCCCCCCTACGAAGTCACCCACGGCAGAGGCGGAGGAGATGGATGGGGAGCGAGTCAAAGCGTCGCCGCTCGCGAGGCGCCTTGCTCAAGACAAAGGTCTTGACCTCAAGGCTCTTCATGGGTCGGGACCTGGAGGCCGCATCGTCAAGCACGACGTGGAGGAGGCGGAGGCTCCGAGTTCAGCCGCACCTGCCCCCTCTACCCAGCCGGAGGGGGCAGGTGTGGCCTCCTCCGCGGGAGGCACCGCCAAGGGCGAGGTCGAGACGCGGGACCCGAACAAGCTGCAGCAGACGATCGCTCGCCGGATGGCCGAGTCGAAGGCGACCGCGCCGCACTTCTACCTGACGATCGAGGTCGATATGGGGAAGGCGGTCGCGGCGCGGGGGGCGATCAAAGCCGGCTCGAAAGAGGGAGATGTCGTGCCCTCGTTCAACGACATGATCGTCAAGGCCTGCGCGATCGCCCTGCGCGAGTTCCCGAAAGCCAACGGCGGCTACCGCGACGGCCGCTTCGAGCTCTACTCGCGAATCAACGTCGGCGTCGCCGTCGCCGCCGAGGAAGCGCTGGTGGTGCCGACCGTCTTCGACGCCGACCGCAAGGGCCTGCGCCAGATCGCCGCCGACACCCGCGCCGTCGCCGCCAAAGTCCGCGACGGCTCGGTCACCCCGCCCGAACTCTCCGGCGGCACCTTCACCGTCTCCAACCTGGGGATGTTCGGGATCGACGAGTTCGACGCGGTCATCAACATGGGCCAGGCGGCGATCCTCGCCGTCGGCGCGATCCGCGAGGTCCCGGCGGTCCGCGACGGGCAGGTCGTCCCCGCGGAGCTGATGAAAGCGACCCTCTCCTGCGACCACCGCATCCTCTACGGTGCCGAGGGCGCCGAATTCCTCGCCCGCGTCAAGCAGCTGCTGGAGGAGCCCGTCTCCCTCGCCCTCTAGCCCTCGTCGGGGTAGTCCGCCTGGCCGCCGCCGAGCTCGGGCGGCAGCGCCTTCGGCCCTTCGGGGTACATGTGCCGCAGCTGCTCCTCGCTCATCTCGAGCGTGCTGGTGATCTCTTCCCGCGGCGCCCCGACGACGAGCCAGAGCTGGTCGGCGTCGGTGTCGTTGAAGAGCTGCCGATCGGTGTCGGGCTCGACCAAGAGCGTGTCCAGCGGCGCCAGCGTCAGCACCTCCTCGCCGATCCGCACCCGGCCCTCGCCCTGCAGCAGCACGTAGAGCTCCTCCTGGGTGAAGTGCCGGTGGCGCGTCGAGGCTTTCCCCGGCTCCAACCGCCACATCCGCGCCCCGATCTGCGAAGCCTCGAGTTGCCCGCCGAGGTCCGTATTCGGCGTCTTCATCTGATTCGAGCGCCGCCAGTAGGCGTCGGCGCTTTTCAGCAGCCGGTAGGCCAACTAGGCCTCGAGCCAGGTGCCCTTCGGACCCAAGTTCCGGACCGGCGTCTCGCCGATCTGGCTCTCGCAGCCCCAGGACTCGTGGATGTGGCCGCAGACGGCGAGGCGGGGGCGCTTCTCCTCGATTGCTCGCAGGAGGGCGGGGCTGCCGAAGTTGCCGCCGCCCCCGGCGGAATCGCAGTGGTCTTTGGGCGGGGAGTGGAGGACGAGGACGGCGCCCTCGGGGCAGGCGGCGAGCCTCTCGGTGGCGGCCTCGTCGTCGAGGTCGAAGCTCCAGTCCCACGGCGTGACCGGAATGCCGGCGCCGAGGCCGAAGAACTCGGTGCCCTCGATCGTCGTTCCCTCGCCGTGGAGGACGGTGGCGGCGCCCCAGTCGGCGGCCGCCTCGCGCAGCGCGTCGACGGTCTCGTTGTTGCCCGGGACGAGGACGGTCGGCTTGACGATTTCCGAGAGCGCGCCGATCGTCCCGGCGAGCCCCTCGTGCATCGAGGCGAAGTCGCCGGCGCCGATGACGACGTCGGCCTCGTCGGACATCGCGACCAGCTTCGCCGCCTGCTCGAGGTCGCAGTGCAGGTCGCTGAAGGCGAGGATCTTCACGCCTGAAACCTAGCTGGTGGCCGGGCTCGGACGCAGGCGCCGCAGCAGCCTCCGCTTCTGGACTGGTTCCTCCTCGGCCCGCACCTGGAGGTCGAAGTAGAGGAGCGTCTGGCCGACGGCGACGTAGGGGATGAAGAGGGCGAAGACGACCGAGCCGAGGAGGTTGATCCAGACCAGGTCGAAGCCGGTGAAGATCAGCGCGAAGCCGAGCAGCGGGCCAGCGGCGACGCTGAGCAGCCAGAGGACGCCGGCGACCCGCACGGTGTGCCACCAGCGGCCGCGGACCAGGGCGGAGCTGCCGCGGAACGCCTCGCGAATCGACTTGTCGGTGAAAAGGACCTCCTGCTGGACGAAGAGCCAGCTGACGTATTTCCAGGCGGCGATCGGGATCCCGACCACGGTCAGCAGGAGCAGCAGGAGGGCGAAGGTGACCATCAGCTGCGCGGCGACCACCCGCCAGAAGCGCGCCAGCATCCCCCGGACCGAGTCGCGGACGCCGGCCCGATGGCCGCGGGCAAGTTCGCGGACGAAGACGATCACGATCGCGGCGACGAGCGTGTAGGCAACCGGCGGGCCGAGCGTTTCCAGTAGGTCGGCGAAGGCGAGGTGGACTCCCGCCCGCCCGGCGGTGTCGTCGACGCCGCGTCCGTTGGCGACCGCTTCGCCGAGCAGCTTGACGCCGCCGACGATCGGGAAAGCAATCAGCCCGATCGGGATCAGCGGCCACCAGTGGTGGCGGTAGAGGCGCCGCGCCGTCCGCAGGATCTGGCCGAAGGCGCGCCGCGTCCGCAGCTGCGTGAGGTCGATCGGCCCCCAGCGGGTGAGACCGAAGAGCAGAACCAAGGCGAGGACGATGCCTGCGACAACCCCAATCGCCGCCGCCCGCGACTTAGTCGCCAGGTGGGTGAGGTCGGTGGCGGCGACGACCGCGCCGCAGAAGGCGCCGGTGACCGGCCCGCCGACGACAGAGCCGCCGGGGAGGCGGGGGCTGGTCGAGCGCTGTCCCTCCATCCAGGCAAACGGTTCGCGCCAGACGGTCTTCGTCACCGGCCCGGTCGGGCCGTTGTTGTAGCCCTTTTCCCTTTCGCCCCAGCGGCCGCGGTAGCTGAGCCACTGGAAAGCGCCGCGTTCGGGCGCCGTTTCCGGCAGCAGCACCGGCCGCAGCCGCAGTTCGCGCAGCGGTTCGGAGGTGTTGTCGCAGCCGACCCCGGACCCGTTCTGGCCGTTGCCGAGGTAGACGGCGGAGTCGTAGAAGGTCGCGTGCGAGCCGGCGGCGGGATAGACGACCGGGTGGGTCCCCTGCTTCTGCACCTTGCCGTCCTCCCAGTCGGCCCGCTCGCCGCCGGCGTGCTGGAAGACGATCACCTCGCTCGGCTCTTCTTCCAACGCGCCCGCCGTCGTGTTCGACTCGAAGGTGATCTGCATCCCCTCCCAGTCGCCCTCGTGGAGGTCGTTGAACTGGTTGAAGTACCAGTAGAACCAGAACTGCAGGGCGAAGCCGTCGTGGTTGGGTTCGCGGGCGACGTGGGCGTAGGTGATCGCCGGCGCCTTCCCTTCGGCGACCAGCTGACGGAAGGCGCGGGCGTAGACGCAGGTGTCGCCGAGAACCTTGCCTTCGTAGTCGAGGTAGTAGCCGTCGCGGAGGCCGGCGATGTCGGCTGCGGTCGGCGCCTTCTCCACGTCGACGAGCCGCCCGTCGGGTTCTTCGTGGGTGAGGGTGACGGTCGGGTTGCCGAGCACGGTCTCGACGCTGGTCGGCTGGTACTGCTCCTCCTTCTTGTCGCAGGGAGGGTCGCGCTGTTCGCGCAGCATCGTGATCGGCACGTACTTCTCCGCCAGCCGCTGCGCCGCCGGGTCCACCGGCGGCGCCTCGGTGACGGCCGCGCCCGCCGGTGCCGCCAGCAGCGCCAGCGCGGCGGTGCTGAGCGCGACGAGGCGGCGGATCACACCTCTTCTTCTACCTTGCCGCCCGGCATCCCGACAAGGGAGACGAGGAAGGCGACGACCATCACCCCGGCCATCGCGTAGAAGACGGTTCGCGACGCGAGGGCGAAATCGTGGGGGATGCTGTCGACGACCTTCTGCACCTTCGGCGGCAGGTGCTGCGGCGATTCCCCGGCGGTGCTGCCCTGGCTGATCGCGTCGGCGATTTCGCTTCCGACCTGCTTGGGAATGCCGCTGGAGGCGGCCGTCGCTTCCAGGTTCGAGCGGTTCTCGAGGATCAGGATCGAGCCGAGAACGGCGAGCCCGAGGCTGGAGCCGAAGTTGCGGACCGTCTGGGTGATCCCGGTCGCCTCGCCGTAGCGCTCCCGCGAGACCCGGTTCAGGGCGTCGGTGTTGGCGGGGCTGAGGACGAGCCCGACCCCGGCCCCGGCGATGACGATGTAGTACCACTGGTCGGAGACCGAGAGCTCGGTCAGCGAGCGGCCCCAGAGGAAGAAGCCGACCGCGGCGACGGCGCAGCCGAGCACGACCGAGGGACGGGCGCCGACGCGGTCGAGCAATTTGCCGCCCCACTGCGAGGCGGTGGCGAAGCCGGCGAAGAAGATCAGCAGGTAGAGACCCGTTTCCGAGGCGCTTTCGCCGAGCGAGATCTGCGCGTACATGCTGGCGAAGAAGAAGAGCGGGACGAACGGGATCATCAGCAGGAAGAGGACGACGTTGTCGATCGCGAAGGCCCGGTCCTTGAAGACCGCGAGCCGCAGCAGCGGGTTGGCGACCCGGAGCTCGTAGCGGACGAAGGCGGCGAGGGACGCCAGGCCGGCGGCGAGGCAGATCCAGGTCTTGGCGTCGCCCCAGCCCCAGATGCTCGACTGCTGCAGCGCCAGCACCGAGAGGCCCATGCCGAGGGTGATCAGCCCCGTGCCGTTGTAGTCGAGCGGGGCCGGGTGCTTCTCGTCGTCGGGCTTCGACTTGGCGATCAGGACGAGGGCGATGATCGCGACCGGGATGTTGACCCAGAAGATCGCCCGCCAGCTCCACTCGACGAGGAAGCCGCCGGCGAGCGGGCCGACCGCCGTGAGGCCGCCGGCGGCGGCGAAAAAGATCGCCATCGCCTGGCCCCGCCGGCTGACCGGGAAGGCGTTGAGGACGATTGCCAGCGCCGCCGGGAACATGATCGCGGCGCCGGCGCCCTGGATCACCCGGAAGACGATCAGCCAGGGCTCGTCCAGGGAGCCGGTCGGGGTGGCGCCGCAGAGGGCGGAGGCGGTGGCGAAGATGACGACGCCGGTAACGACCATCCGCCGGTGGCCGGCGATGTCGGCGAGGCGGCCGCCGAAGGCGAAGAGAGCCGAGAGCGAGAGCAGGTAGCCGTTGATGATCCACTGCACGCCCGTCGCCGAGAGCGAGAGGTCGTCCTGGATCGTCGGGATCGCGATCGCGACGATCGTCTGGTCGATGAAGGTCATCGCGACGGCAAAGATCATCGCCGCGAGGATCAGCTTGCTGTTCTGAGTCGCGGGGGCGGGTTCGGCAGATGACTGGTTCATGCCGCCGCTTTTGTCGTTCGCGTGGCGATTCCTCCCCGCCTTCGGGTATTCTCGCCGCCGCATGCCCCCCGTCTTCTGGCTTGGATTCGGAATCGCCGCCGCCTTCGTTCTCGTCGGCGCGATCTCCGGCGCCCGCTCGCGCAGCGCCAGCCTCGGCAGCGGCGCCGCGATGGGCGCCTACCTCGGCATGATGGCCGCGTTTCCGCTCTTGGCCATCGGCCTAGCAACCTCTTAACCAAGCGCACCTCTACTGGCGCATGAACGGGCTGCCCCAGGGGTAGCCGAGGTCTCATGACGAATGCGACCGATGTTCCTGTCCTGACCCTGCACGACGGTGTCGAGATCCCGCAATTGGGATTCGGGGTCTTCCAGATCCCACCGGAGGAGACGCAGGAGGCGGTCGAGGAGGCGCTCGGGGTCGGCTACCGCCACATCGACACCGCCGCCGCCTACGGCAACGAGGCCGGGGTGGGGGCTGCGATCGCCGCGACCGGAGTCCGCCGCGAGGACGTCTTCGTCACCACCAAGCTCTGGAACTCCGAGCAGGGCTACGACTCGACCCTGCGCGCCTTCGAGAAGAGCCTCGAGCGGCTCGGCACCGGCAACGTCGACCTCTACCTGATCCATTGGCCGCGCCCGGACGCCGGCCTCTTCCTCGAGACCTGGCGCGCCTTCGAACGGATTCAGTCCGAGGGTGGCGTCCGCTCGATCGGCGTCTCCAACTTCCGCGTCGAGGACCTCGAACAGCTGGAGGCCGAGGCGGAGCGGCGGCCGACCGTGAACCAGATCGAGCTGCATCCGCGCTTCCAGCAGGCCGAGCTGCGGGCCTGGGACTCCGAGCACGAAATCGTCACCGAGGCCTGGAGCCCGCTCGCCCAGGGCGACCTGCTCGAAGACGGCACGATCGAGACGATCGCCGCCCACCACGACCGCACCCCGGCCCAGGTGATCCTCCGCTGGCACCTGATGATCGGCAACGTCGTCATCCCCAAATCGGCGACGCCGGAGAGGATTCGGGAGAACTTCGAGTTGTTCGACTTCGAGTTGAGCGAGGACGATTTGGCGGCGATCGAGCGACTTGACTCCGGCGAGCGGATCGGTCCCAACCCGGGCACCTTCAGCGCTGGGTAGGGGAGGGGGCGGGCGGGGTACCCCCTCCAGCCATCGCTGATTACGCTCCGGTCATGGACCGGCGGGTGCTGCGGAAGCGGGGGGTGCTCGTTGCCGGGGGAGAAGAGAAGGGGCGGGCCGACTCGGCGACCGCTCGCCGGTTGACCAGGATCAATGCTGTGGCCGCTACGGCCTTTGTCATCGGTGGCTCGTTGTTCTCGATCGGGGCGTTGTTGGCTCAGGCGCATGTCGGCGGCCCGCGCCTGGCTGCTGCGGTCTTCATGGTCGGTGGGGTCTTCTTCACGACGGGTGGGTACGCCTCGGTGCTGCAGGTTGCGAACGCGCCGCGCGGGGCGGATGACGATGGGGTGGTGCGGGTGGAGCCTTGGCGTTGGTGGTCGACCGAGCCAGGGCGGCTGGACTGGGCTAGCGCTGTCGCCCTCTTCGTCGGCACCCTCTACTTCGGCGCCAGCCTCGCGGTGGCTCTCCTCGGCGACCTCACCACCGCCCAGGAGCACCGGCTCGTCTGGAGCCCCGAAGTGATCGGCTGCGTGCTCTTCCTCGTCTCCGGCCACCTCGCCCTGACCGAGATGCACCGCGACCGCCCGCCCGGGGCCCGCGCCGACCTCGGCTGGTGGATCGTCGTCGTCAACCAACTCGGCTCGGTCCTCTTCATGGTCTCGGCCGTCGCCGCCTTCGTCCGCCCCTCGACCGGCGACGAGCTCGCCGTCGGCCTCGCCAACTGGGCTTGCTTCACCGGCGCCGCCTGCTTCGCCATCGCTGGGGTGATGCAGGAGTTCGAGCGTCCCTAGAGCCTGAAAGGATTGGCTACGTGGCCAGTGATGGACGCGCGGAGGCGCCGCGGACCGAAAAGTTGATGCCCGGGATCTGGCGGCTGCGGCTGCCGCTTCCCTGGCCGGGGGTTCCGCACGGGAACGCCTGGGCGGTTGAGAGCGACGGCGGCATCGTCATGTTCGACACCGGGATGGGCGGCAAGGGGCGGCTGCGGCAGCTCGACCTGGCGCTGGCGCAGGCCGGGTTCGGGGTCGAGGACGTCCGCCTCGTCGTCTGCACCCACTCCCACACCGACCACTACGGCCTCGCCGGCTCGATCGTCAAGGAGGCCGGCTGCGAGCTCTGGATGCACCCGCGCTGGGAGCACGTGAGGCCGCTCGCCGAAGACTCGGCGGCGGCGCTGGAGGCGCGGATCGAGGTCGCGCGCCAGAGCGGGGTGCCGCCGGCGTCGCTGGAGCGCTACCGCGAGCGCCGCCAGGAAGACGAGGAGACCGGGATCGACATCCTCAAGGAGCCTGACCGCGATCTCGTTCCCGGGGTCGAGGTCGAGACCAACCTCGGCACCTGGCAGGTCTACGAGACCCCCGGGCACGCGCCCTCGCACGTCGTCCTCCATCAGCCCGAGCGCAAGCTGCTGATCTCCGGCGACCACCTGCTGGGACGCACCGTCCTCTTCTTCGACCACGGCCACAGCCCCGACCCGGTCGGCGAATTTCTCAGCAGCCTCGATGTTGTCGAGGGCCTCGACGTCGGCCTCGTCATCCCCGGCCACGGCCGCACCTTCCGCGACCCGGAGGCGAAGATCGCCGAGTCCCGCCGCCAGGTCGAGGAGCTGCTGGGGAAAGTGCCGGCGGCGCTGGCCGGCGGCGAGGAGAAGCCCGCCTTTGAAATCGTCGAAGAGATCATCGGCCCAGAGATGGTCAAAACCCCCGCCAGTGCCTGGGTCCTGCAGATCGTCCTCTCCTGCCTCGATCACCTGGCGCTCGCCGGCAAGGTCGAACGGGTCGAGGGCACCGACCCCCAGCGCTGGCGCCTCACGTAGCCTGTCGGCGATGGCGAGCTTCAGATACGTGCGCCAGGTGGCCGCCCCGCCCGAGGTCGTCTTCGACGTCCTCACCGATCACCGCCGCTATCCCGAGATCACGGCGCTGCGCAAGGCGGAGCTCGAGCGGGAGGGCGAGGCCGAGCCGAACGGGCTAGGCGCGATCCGTTCCCTCACCGTCGCCGGCCCGCCGATGCGCGAGGAAGTGATCGCCTACGAGCCGCCCTACCGCTTCGCCTACAAGCTCCTCTCCGGGCTGCCGGTCCGCGACCACGTCGGCACCGTTGAAATGCAGCCCTCAGGAGGGGGGACCGAGGTCGTCTACGCGGTGAAGACGACGCCGACGATCCCGCTCGCCGGCCCCGTCTTCATGCTCGGCCTGAAGAAAGCGATCCGGGACCTGATCGGCGGAGTCGCGAAAGAGTCAGAGCGCCGCGCCGCCGATGCGCGTTAAGCGCTTCTTCGAGCACCACCTCCAGCATCGCTCGAACCAGATGCTGGCCGTGGCGCTGCTGGTGCTGGCGATCCTCGTCAGCGGCGCGATCTTTGCCTACGAATCGCTGAAGCGGCCAGGGGACGTCCACAACGAGCAGGCGATCGAACAGTTCAAGCCGCAGAAGCCGCCGCCGCCGAAGGAGCCGAAGACGGTCAACTGGCCCTTCTATGGGCTCAACCCGGCCCGCACGCGGTACCTGCCGGTGAAGGGGATCAAACCGCCCTTCGACAAACTCTGGCGCTTCACCGACCGGCCGCTGCTCGAGTTCCCGCCGATCTACGTCGGCGGCAAGCTCTACTTCGTCAACAACAGCGGCTACGCCCACGCGCTCGACGCCGACACCGGCAAAGAGTTGTGGAAACGCCGGATCGGCCGCCTCAACGCCTCCTCGCCGGCCTACTACAACCACCGCCTCTACATCGTCAACCTCGTCCCCGGGCACATCGTCAAGCTCGACGCCAAGACCGGCAGGGTGATCTGGAAACGGAACCTGCCGGGACGGGCCGAGTCCTCGCCGGTGATCATCGACCGCACCATCTACTTCGGCTGCGAGAACGGCGAACTGTTCGCGATGAGCACCGGCAAAGGGCAGGTCCGCTGGTCGACCCCGCTCGGCGGCGCGATCAAGTCGGCGCCGGCCTACTACGGCGGCAAGCTCTTCGTTGGCGACTACGGCGGCTACATGAACGCGGTCGATGCCAAGAGCGGCAAGCTCGTCTGGCAGAGCGGCTCGCTCGGCCCCGGCTTCGGCGGCTCCGGCGCCTTCTACTCGACCCCGGCCGTCGCCTATGGGCGCGTCTACGCCGGCAACAACGACAGCCGCGTCTACAGCTACGACACCGCCAACGGGGAGCTCGCCTGGTCCTACTCGACGGGCGGCTATGCCTACTCGGGCCCGACCGTCGCCAACACCAAGCACAGCCCACCGACCGTCTTCATCGGCTCCTTCGACGGCAACGTCTACGCCCTCGACGCCAAGGACGGCAGCGTCCGCTGGAGCCGCTCGGCGGGGGGCCAGGTGGTCGGCTCGCTCTCGGCGGTAGGCGACATCGTCTACGTCGCCGAGTTCACGAACAAAACGACGAGCGGTTTCATGATGCGGAGCGGCAAGCGCGTCTTCCGCTACCCGAAGGGGACCTACACGCCGGTGATCTCCGACGGCCGCCGCATTTACCTCACCGGCTACTCCTCGATTACCGCGCTCCAACCCCACCGGGGGGTGGCGGCGGTAGGTGAGGCGCGCCCCGCGCGTAAGCCGGGAAAAGCCCGGAGTGGAGGCGGGCGCGGAGGACGTCAAGGCTAGATCCGTAGTTCTGGATCCGGTAGCTGTTGCTGTCGCCGAAGTCCTGGTAGTAGACGAGCATCCGCGTGCGGCGGTGGCTTTTCAGCCAGGCGAAGAGCTTGTCGACGAAGGTCGGGTCGTCGCCGCTTTCGACCGCCCACTCGGTGATCGCGAAGGGCTTGCCGGAGAAGCGTTTGTAGAGCCCCGTCAGCGCCTTCCATTCCGGGTAGCCGGAGTAGAAGTCGGTCCCGGCCCAGTCGACCCAGCGCGAGCCTGGGTAGAAGTGTTTCGGCCGGTTCTGGGGGACGGTGGGGGAGCCTGCCGGGAGCGGGCTCCAGATAATCGCCACCGGAGCCTTCGGCATCGCGCGAACGTTGACGGTGAGCGGAGGCAGTCCGGCTTCGGCGAGGCGGCGGTTGATAGCGGCGCGCTTGCCGCCGCCGTGGACGACGACGTAGATGCGGCGGAAGGCCTTTTTGTATGCACGCGGGCTGTGCTCGGGGCCGCGGGAGGCGCCGGCGCAGTCGTAAGCGGCCCAGACATTGAGGCAGCGGTTCGGCTCGCCGAGCGGCCGCACGTAGGCCCGCATTTCCTTTTCGTAGAAGAGCTTGTTGAGGCGGATTAGGTAGCGGTCTCCGGCGCCGGCGGCGATCTGGGCCGGCGTGATCAGCTCGGCGCCGGTGTTGTTGTCGGCGGTCGAGAGGTGGATCATCGGCCGCGCCCGAGCCGTCTGCCAGCGTCGGATCACCTCGTCGAAGTCGGTGCCCCAGGTGCGGAAGGACTGGATCACGGCGGGATGCTTGTCGAGGTCGTTGGAGAACTGCCCGAAGTCAGCCGGGTCACCGGTGTCAGAGACGCCCCAGTAGACCTTCTTACCGGGTGGCTTCAGAGCGCTGAAGGCGAGCGCCGGCGCAGCGAGCAGCACCAGCGAGAGCGTGCTGGCGAGGACGACCGCAAGTGCGGCGCGAAAAGAGAGCGGGCCGGGCACCGAGCGCTCCATGGTGGCAAGCGAGGGACGCCGCCCCGCCCCCGCGAGTGGGGGATGCAACCCGGTTTGCGCTCAGGCGGCCAGCTGCTGCTGGTGCTCGGCGACGATCGCGAGCACGTCGGGCGCGTACTTTTCGATGAAGGCGGGGCCGACGCCGCTGATCGCCAGCAGCGTCTCCTCGCTCTGCGGCCGCGCGGCGGCGATCGCGGTGAGCGTTTTGTTGCTGGCGACGGTGAATGCCGGCTTGCCTTCGGCGGCGCCGAGGCGCCACGTCTTCAGCGCCTCGAACAGCGGTGCGTCGGCGGGGGAGAGATCGGGCGCGGGGGCGGCCGCGGCTTTGGCGCGGGTCGGCTTGCGAGTGGGGATCGTCTCCGGGTCCGGCAGCCAGTCGAGCATGTCGCAGACGTCGCAGCAGCGCTCCAGCGGCGCGCCGGCGGTGCGGTCGGAGAAGTGGTCGAGGAGGGCACGGCGGCGGCAGTCGGTGCCGTAGATGAAGGCCTTGATCGCGTGGTAGGCGCGCCAGCCGCGCTCGCGGGCGATCGCCAAGTCGTCACCGGCGCGCTGTTCGTTGAAGCGGACGAGGCGGCCGAGGTCAGACTTCTGCGCCAGCATCACCGCCCGCGAGGGCAGCCCGTCGCGCCCGGCGCGGCCCGCCTCCTGGTAGTAGGCCTCGACGCTGGTCGGGATCGTCACGTGCCAGACCGAACGTACGTCGGCCTTATCGACTCCCATCCCGAAGGCGTTGGTCGCGCAGATGACGCCGCTGTCGGTCGCCATGAACCGCTCCTGGATCGCGGTCCGGTGCTGCGGTTCCAGGCCGGCGTGGTAGGCGACGGCGGCGACGTCGGCGTCGCGCAGGTCGGCGGCCACCTCTTCGGTCTGCTTGCGGGTGCCGCAGTAGACGATCGCCGGCAGGTTCGCCGGATCGCGCAGCCCGTGCTCAAGCATTGCCTGTCGCCGCGCCGTCGAGCCCGTGCCCTCGAAGGCGATGACGTCAAAGGAGAGGTTGGGGCGATCGAAGCCGGACCGGACCTGAAGCGGGTCCCGCATCCCGAAGCGGGAGGCGATCTCCTTCGCGACGGGGACCGTCGCCGTCGCCGTGCAGGCCATCACCGTCGGCCGACCCAGCCGCTCGACTACCTGCGGCAGCCGCAGGTAGTCGGGTCGGAAGTCGTGCCCCCACTCAGAGACGCAGTGCGCCTCGTCGACCGCGATCAGGTCGACCGTGCGATGGGAGAGCGCTTCGAGGAAGACGTTGGAGGCGAAGCGCTCGGGTGCGCAGTAGACGATCCGCGCGTCCCCCCGGACCATCTCCAGGGACTCGGAGACCTCCCAATCTTCCATCCCCGAGGTGATCATCGCGACGCGGTGGCCGCCGGCGTTCAGCTTCCCCCACTGGTCTCGCATCAGCGCGATCAGCGGGCTGACGACGATCGTCAGCTCCTCGCTCGCCAGCCCCGGCAGCTGGTAGCAGAGGCTCTTGCCGCCGCCCGTGGGCATGACGATCAGCGAGTCGCGCCCCTCCAGGGCGGCGATTACGGCCTCGCGCTGCCCGTCCCGCCACTGCGCATAGCCCAGCTCGTGCAGTAGCGCATCCGCTCTTTCGCCTGAAGAAAGCATGGGCCGGTCAGCCTAGGCGGCTGACCGGCGCCCCGCTTCAGCTGTGTTCGCTACTTGCGATCTCCGCCGGGACCAGGCTCAGCTTCTCGGCCAGGGCGTCGATCGCCACCGCGAGCTTCTTCGTGTCCGCCTTCGTCAGCTCGGTGTAGAGGACGAACCCGTTCGCGGTCCGGTAGGCCTCGAGCGAGTTGAAGACCATCTTGAAGTCGGCTTCGATCTCGCCGGAGAGGTCGGGGTCGCTTTCGTCGAGCAGCGACTTCACCGCTTCGAAAGCGGCCTCGGAGCCTTCGACGTTGGCCTCGAAGTCGACCAGGTCGATGTGGGAGTAGCGCTCCTCCTCGCCGGTGATCTTCGAGGCCGAGACCTCGCCGAGCAGCGCGTTGGCACCGTCGGCGATCTGCGTCGGGGTTAGTTCGACTTCCTTCACCTTCCCGGCCAGCGCTGCGACGTCCCGCTTTAACCGCAGTGCTACCGGAGCCATCCCCGCAGTCGTGCCTTCCTCCCAGAGCGCCTTCTCGATCCGGTGGAAGCCTTCGAATTCGCCTTCGGCAACGTCGTTCTCGCGCGCGTCAATCCTCGGGTCGAGACTGCCGAAGGAGTCGGCCACCGGCTCGATCCGCTCATAGGGAATGCGGGCGGGGGCGTAGCGCGCTTTCGCTTCGGCAGGATCGCCGGTGAGGACGGCGAGCACAAAGGGATTCGTCGTCGCGACCAGCGCGTCGGCGTTCTCCTGCAGGTAGGCGCGGTAGTCGGCGACGGCAGCCTCGGCCTGCGGGCTGCGTGTCTGCGCCGCCTCGGAAGTCTCGGTCGAGTCGTCGTCGCCGGAGCCGCACGCGGTGACGGTCACGGCGATGACGCCGAGAACCGCTGCGCAGAGCAGGGTGCGGACGAGGTTTCGGTGCATGTGGTGCGTTTCTCCTTTGTTCTGTGACTGGTGGCTGATCAAGCGAGCAGCGCTTCGCCGACGTAGCCGCCGGGCGCGGCGCCGGGCGGCACCGCGAAGAGGGCGCTGCCGACGTGCTTGATGTACTCGTTGAGGGCGTCGAGGGAGCCGAGCCGTCGCTGGATCGCGACGAACTGCTCCGGGTGACGCTGGAAGCTGATGAAAAAGAGCCCGGCTTCGAGCTCGCCGAGGCTCTCGTCGACGCCGTCGGTGAAGGAGTAGCCGCGGCGGAGGATGCGGGCTCCGTCGTTTTCCTTCGCCGAGGCGAGGCGGACGTGGGCGTCAACCGGGATCACCGGGTGGCCGTTGCGATGCCTATCCAACGGCAGTGGGTCGAACTCATCGTGTCGCCCGAGCGGGGCGCCGCTGTACTTGTGGCGGCCGATCGTCCGCTCCTGGTCCTGCAGCGAGGCGCGGTCCCAGACCTCGAGCAGCATCCGGATCCGGCGCGTGACCATGTAGGTGCCGCCACGCATCCAGGCCGGGCCATCGCCGCCGACCCAAACGAAGCGCTCCATGTCCTCGGAGTCCTCGGCCCGGATGTTGGCGGTGCCGTCCTTCATCCCCATCAGGTTCCGCGGCGTGTCCTGGCTGCGGCTCGTGGAGGCGGTGCGCCCGAACCCGAGCTGGGACCAGCGCATGGCGACGACGCCGCGGCCGATCCGGGCCAGGTTGCGGATCGCGTGAAAAGCGACCTGGGGATCGTCGGAGCAGGCTTGGACGCAGATGTCGCCATCGCTTTCAGACGGGTCGAGCTCGTCCCCCGGCAGAGCCGGCAGCGGCCGCAGCGCCGGCGGGCGCTTCCCGGCCAACCCCAGTCCAGGCTTCTCGAACAGGCTAGGGCCGAAGCCGAAGGTGACGGTGAGGCGGGAGGGGAGGAGGCCGACGGTCTCGCCGGTGTCCTCGGGCGGCGCCAGCGGCACGTCGTTGACGCTGCCGACCATCTCGCCGGCGCTCGCTTCGGCGGCCGCCACCGTCCAAAGCCGCATCAGCTCGCGCAGCTCCGCCGGGTCTTCACTCAGCAGGTCGAAGGCGGCGACGTGGAGGCGGTCCTGGGCGGCGGTCCCAATCCCCGCCTGGTGCTCGCCGTAGAAGGGGACGCTGCCGGTGCCGTCGTCTGCCTCGGCGATTCGATGGCCTACCAGGAGCCCCCCGCCCCCGAAACCCACCGCCGCGGCGCCCACGCCGGCGGATGCCAGCAGGCGGCGACGGGAGATCTTGGTAAGCGGAGGCAAGGGGTCCTGGTGACTGGTGTTAGGCCACCCTAATTAGGGCGCCCGAAAACCTAGCAGGACGGTAGGGATTAAGGCGTCAGGGCAACCAGGGCTGGGCCCACTGGCCCGTGCCGTGGACCAGCTTCTCGGCCTCTTCCGGTCCCCAGGTTCCCTTCTCATAAGGGTGGACCGGGCCGGGCTCGTCGAGCAGCGGCTGCACGACACGCCAGGTCTCTTCGATCGCGCTCTGGCGGGTGAAGAGCTGGTGCTCGCCGGCGATCGCGTCGCCGAGCAGGCGCTCGTAGGGCTCGGGGTCCTCGCCCTTGACCCGCTCGAACAGCACCTGTAGGTCGGCTGGTTGAAAGGCCTCCTCGCCGGCTTCCTTCGCGTAGAGGCGAATCCGCGCCCCCGCTTCTGGCTCGATCCGGATCGTCAGCTGGTTCGGTTCCGGCGTCTTTCCGGGCCCGACGCCAAGCCGCGGCGGGCGCTTGAAGAAGACGGAGACTTCGCTCACCTTCACCGGCAGGCACTTGCCGGCGCGGACGAAGAACGGCACCCCGGCCCAGCGCCAGTTGTCGACCTCGAGCTCGACCGCGGCGAAGGTCTCGGTAGTCGAGCCCGCCGCCACGTCCTTGACGTCGAGGAAGCCTTCGTACTGGCCGCGCACGTACTTCTTCGGGTCCGCCGCCCGCATCGCCTTGAAGAACTCGAGCTTCTTGTCGCGGACGCTGTCGGGGTGGTTGCCGGTCGGCGGCTCCATGCCGACGATTCCCAGCACCTGCAGGGCGTGGTTTTGGATCACGTCGCGCATCGCCCCGACCGCGTCGTAGAAGCGTCCCCGGTCGTCGACGCCGAAGTCCTCGGCGATCGTCATCTGCACGTGGGAGACGTGCTCGCGGTTCCAGACCGGCTCCAGGATCGCGTTGGCGAAGCGCAGGTAGGTGATGTCCAGCACCGGCTCCTTGCCGAGGTAGTGGTCGATGCGGAGGATCTGCTCCTCACGCAGAACCGAGCAGAGTTCCGAGTTGAGCTTGCGGGCGGACTCGAGGTCATGCCCGAAGGGCTTCTCGATGACGACGTGCGCGTTCTCGGTCAGGCCGGCCTTGCCGAGCCCCTGGACGACGGTGGCGAACAGCGCCGGCGGGATCTCCAGGTAGAAGACCGGCTGTTTCGCGTCGCCGATCGCCTCGCCGACCCGCTCGAAGGTCTTCGGGTCTTCGTAGTCGCCCTGGACGTAGGTGAGGCGCTCCGCGAGGCGGCTGAAGACGTCCTCGTCGGGGTCGCCGACGGTGGCGCCGATCGCGTCGCGGGCGTGCTGTCGCAGCTGCTCGTCGTCCCAATCGTCGATCGCGACGCCGACGATCGGGCAGTCCAGCTTGCCGCGCTCCTCGAGCTTGTAGAGCGCCCGGAAGGTCATTTTCTTCGCCAGGTCGCCGCTGATCCCGAAGATTGCCAGCACGTCGGCGGCCTGGTCGGCGTGGTTGGCGGCGCCCTTGCCCATCGACCGGCAGGCTATCGTCCGCTGGTCCCTGCATCGCCACCCAGCGGAGGTCGTGAATGGAACTCGGAATCGTCGGTCTCGGCAGGATGGGGGCCAACATGGCCCGGCGCCTGATGCGCGACGGCCACAAGATCGTCGCCTATGACGTCAACCCCGACGCCGTTTCGCAGCTGGCGGGCGAAGGCGCCGAGGGCGCTTCCTCGCTCGAGGACCTGGCGTCGAAGCTGAGCGCACCGCGCTCGGTCTGGATCATGGTCCCGGCCGGCGAGATCACCGAGAAGACGGTCGAGGATGTCGCCGCCGTTCTGGAGTCCGGCGACGCGATCATCGACGGCGGCAACTCCTACTACCGCGACGACATCCGCCGCGCCGCCAAGGTCGGCGAGCAGGGGATTGACTACGTCGACTGCGGGACCAGCGGCGGCGTCTTCGGACTCGAGCGCGGCTACTGCTTGATGATCGGCGGGCCCGACGAGGCGGTGCAGCGGCTCGACCCGATCTTCGCCAGCCTGGCGCCGGGGGTTGAGGCGGCCGAGCGCACGCCCGGCCGCGACGGCGAGGTCGCGCCCTCCGAGCAGGGCTACCTCCACTGCGGCCCGAACGGGGCCGGCCACTTCGTGAAGATGGTCCACAACGGGATCGAGTACGGGGTGATGGCCGCCTACGCCGAGGGGCTGAACATCCTCAAGAATGCCAACGCCGGCAAGGTCACCCGCGAGGCCGACGCCGAGACGGCGCCGCTCGATCACCCCGAGTACTACCAGTACGACCTTGACCTGCCGGAGGTCGCCGAGGTCTGGCGCCGCGGCAGCGTGATCGGCTCCTGGCTGCTCGACCTGACCGCGGCGGCGCTGCAGGAATCAGGCGACCTCGAGGAGTTCACCGGCCGCGTCTCCGACTCCGGCGAGGGTCGCTGGACGGCGATCGCCGCGATCGACGAGGGAGTGCCGACGCCGGTTCTCACCACCGCCCTGCACGAGCGCTTCTACTCGCGCGGCCTCGGCGACTTCGGCGACAAGGTCCTCTCGGCGATGCGCAAGCAGTTCGGCGGCCACGACGAGAAGGCGAGCTGAGCCGGTGCCGATCGAGCTCGAGGTCGCCGGCGACGAAAAGGCGGCCTCGCGCCGCGCCGCCGAGCTGATCGCCGCCGCCGGCGGGGAGGCGGAGCGAGAGCGCAACCACTTCACAGTGGCGATGAGCGGCGGCCGCTCGCCCTGGGCGATGCTGGCGATCCTCGGCGAACTGGAGGAGATGCCCTGGGACAAGACCGAGCTCTTCCAAGTCGACGAGCGCGTCGCCTCGCCCGGCAGCCCCGACCGCAACCTCACCCACATGGTCCTCGGTCTCTCGATGGACCACCAGGCGGCGCTCCGCCCGATGCCGGTCACCCAGCGCGACCTCGAGGCGGCGGCGCGCGAATACGAAGCCTCCCTGCCCGACCGCTTTGACCTCGTCCACCTCGGCCTCGGCCCGGACGGCCACACCGCCTCCCTCGTCCCCGGCGACCCCGTCCTCGAGGTCACCGACCGCCGTGTCGCCCTCACCGGCGAGTACCAGGGCCATCCGCGGATGACCCTCACCTATCCGGCCCTGAATGACGCCCGCCGCATCGTCTGGCTCGTCACCGGCCCCGACAAGGTTGAGCCGCTGCAGAAGCTCCTCGCAGGCGACGAATCGATCCCGGCTGGCCGAGTCCGCAGCGAGAACATGATCGTCGTCGCCGACGAGGCCGCCGCAGGCTAGTGCAAGAATCGTTGTAAGCGAATTCGAGAACGTCACCGTAATCGATTTCGCTAACATTTTTGTATGTCAGCCGCAGCGCTGGTCGCAGAGATCCTGGAGAAAAGCGGTCTTACCCAAGCCGAGCTCGCACGCCGCGCGGGCCTACAGCGCTCGGTCCTGAACGCGTATCTGCGCGGCCATCGCGAGCCCGGAGCCGATGCTTTGCTGCGGATTGCCGGCGCTGCCGGAGTGAAGCTGGAGCTTGAGGAGCGGAAGCCGCCGGTGGATCCGCAGCGCGCCAGCTACATCCTCAATCAGGTCTTGGGCCTGGCCGAGGCGCTGCCCTACCGCCCGCGAGCCGACATGGCGTATCCGCCGCTGAAGGATCGCCTCGCGAAGCCGGCCTCGGCATGAACGCCGAGCTCGTCGAAAAGCTCTTCACGATTCATCAGGCGCTGAAGGCGCGCTCGCTCCCGCACGCCTTCGGCGGCGCCATCGCCCTTGCCTACTGCGTCGAGGAGCCGCGCGGGACTCGCGACCTGGACATCAATGTCTTCGTTGACGCGACGCGAGCCGACGAAGTGCTCTCCGCGCTGCCCCAAGGGGTCCGGGTGGGAGAAGCCGACGTCGACCAGGCGAAGCAAAGTGGGCAGACGCGGCTCTTCTGGGATGGGGTGCCGGTCGACATCTTCCTCAACAACCTGCCTCTGCATGAGGAGGTTGCGAACGGTGTCACCTGGGTTGAGCTGCAGGGAAAGCAGATCCCCGTCCTCGACTGCGCCTCCCTCGTCGTCTTCAAGAGCTTCTTCGCTCGCGGCAGAGACTGGGGCGACATCGAAGAGGTTGCGGCAGCGACCCCGAAGGACGTCGAATCCGCGCTTCGGACTGTCACCGCGCTCGTCGGGGAGGACGATCCGTCCCGCTGCAAGCTCGCCGATATCGCGGCCGGCCGGACTCCCT
>VAYN01000006.1:169014-197612 GCA_005885405.1 Actinomycetota bacterium
GTGGTTACCGAAGATGCGGCCCTCGGGGTCGTACCTGCGCTTGACCTCGACTAGACGGGTGCAGACCTCGGGCGGGAGGATGGCGTCGGTGTCGCAGGGGCGTTCGGCGAAGTTGAAGTAGCCACCGTCCGCCGCCCAAGGCTCCATCGCCTCGTGCATGCGGTCGAGGCCGGCGTTGACCGCTTCGCCCATCTCCGGGCTCATCACCATCCCGACGCCGTACATCGCCCAGCCGGCGTCGAGGTGGGAGAGAGCGCCGCCCTCGGGGTCCGGCCGTCCGAGGGCGCCGCCGAGATGGCGCAGCTCGGTCAGCAGCAGCGGCGTGTCCGCGTCCGGGCCGGCGATGCCGACGAAGGCCTCGATCGCATCGTCGGAGAGCTCGCGGAGGACCCGGTGGTGGCCGTTGCCGGGAACCGGATTCTCGGGGTCCATGTGGATATGACAGAGGCCCGGCGCCGGGATTTGGCCGAAGGTGTCGAGGATCGGCTCGCCGATCTCCCGCAGCGGGGCGATCGCTGCTTCGCCCGCCGCCTGGTCGCCGATGCAGGCGGCGTCGACGACGAAGAGCGCTTTGCCGCGCAGGAACTCGGGGACGTCGGGGATGTCCGGCGGCCGCAGGAAGCGGACGATCGAGGTGACGTCCTCGGAGACGCCTGCGGCCCAGTCGCGGTAGGCGCGCAAACCCTCCGCCCCGACCTTGGCCGGGAACAGCAAGGCCCCGGCGTAGACGTCGGCGAGGGGGATCAGGTTCAGGTGCAGCGCGGTCACCACGCCGTAGTCGCCGCCGCCGCCGCGCAGCGCCCAGAAGAGATCGGGATCGGACTCGGCGTCAACGGTCCGCGCCTCGCCGTCCGCGGTGACGATCTCCACCGCCCGTACCCGGTTGCAGGCGAACCCGTAGCGCCGGCCGAGCCAGCTGAGGCCGCCGCCGAGCGTGTACCCGGTGACACAGACATCGGGAGAGGACCCGGGCAGCGAGCTGAGGCCGTGGGCGGCCGTCGCTTCCGCCAGCTCCACTGAGAGCACGCCCGCCTCGACCCGCGCGGTCTGCGCCCCAGCGTCGACCTCGACGCCGCGCATGCGCTCAGTCTTGACCAGGATCGTCTCCTCCGAGAGGCCAAGCGACAAGGCGCCGTGCCCGCTGCCCTGCGCCGTCACCCGCAGGTCGCTACCAGCGGCGAAACGGACCGCCGCGGCGACGTCGTCGGCGTTCTCGACGAAGGCGACGGCAGCCGGACGCTGGTCGGCGGCGAGGTTCCAGGCTTGACGCGCCGCGTCCCAGTCGGCGTCGTCGGGGGTGGCGATGCGGCCGGCGATCGCCAGCCCGCTGAAGTCGGTCATCCAGGTCTCCTTTGGGGTCAGCTGAAACTGGTGCGGTCCACGGCGTCTCCCCTTGCCACGAAAACCGCGCTCACCATATCCGGGGGGAAGAGCCCGTGGGCGGCGACGCCGGGGTCGGCCTCGAGCCGCGCCGCCAGCGACGCTGGGTCGTCCAGTCCCGGCCCGCGGTAGTCGGCGATGACGCCGCCGTCGGGGCTGCGCGGCGCGTCCCGCAGCTCCACGTCGGCGCCGAGCCGCTCGAGAGTCGAGGCGGCCCCGAACCCGAACAGCTCCAGCGGCACAGGACCCCGCAATGCGTCCACCGGCTTGCTCGAGTCGCCGATGACGATGAAGCGCTCGGCCGCCGCGGCGACGACCTTCTCCCGCAGGTGGGCGCCGCCGCCCCCCTTGATCAGCCAGCCGTCGGGCGTCACCTCGTCGGTGCCGTCGATCGCGATGTCGAGCCGGGTCAGGCTGTCGAAGTCCTCGACCGGAATCCCCAGCTCGCGCGCCTGTTCCTCAGTCGCAACCGAGGTCGCGACGCAGCGAATTCGCTCAAGCCCGCGGCGAGCGATCGCCGGCAGCAGGTGGGCGACCGTCGAACCGGTCCCCAGACCGACTGTCATCCCGCTCTCGACCAGCTCCGCGGCGGCCTCCGCCGCCAGTCGCTTCTCGTCGTCCGCCGAACTCACGATTGGCACGCTACCTTTCTCCAATGACTTCAAGCAGCGCAACCGCAACCGAAACCCAGGACTACAAGGTCGCCGATATCGGCCTCGCCGACTTCGGCCGCAAGGAGATCTCCCTCGCCGAGGTCGAGATGCCCGGCCTGATGCAGACCCGCGAGGAGTTCGGCGCCGCGCAGCCGCTGAAAGGCGCGCGGATCACCGGCTCCCTCCACATGACGATCCAGACCGCGGTCCTGATCGAGACCCTGGTCGCCCTCGGCGCCGAGGTGCGCTGGGCGAGCTGCAACATCTTCAGCACCCAGGACCACGCCGCCGCCGCAATCGCCGCCGCCGGCATCCCCGTCTACGCCTGGAAAGGCGAGACGCTGGAGGAGTACTGGTGGTGCACCGAGAAGGCGCTGAACTGGCCCGACGGCGAGGGTCCGAACATGATCCTCGACGACGGTGGCGACGCCACCCTGCTCGTCCACAAGGGGGTCGAGTTCGAGAAGGCCGGTGCCGTCCCCGATCCTGCCTCGGCCGAGTCGGAGGAGTTCCGGATCGTGCTCGAGACCCTGCAGCGCTCCCTCGCGGAGGACTCGCAGCGCTGGACCAGGATCGCCGCCAACGTCAAGGGCGTCACCGAGGAGACGACGACCGGGGTCCACCGGCTCTACCAGCTGGCCGAGACCGGCGACCTCCTCTTCCCGGCGATCAACGTCAACGACTCCGTCACCAAGTCCAAGTTCGACAACCTCTACGGCTGCCGCCACTCGCTCGTCGACGGGATCAACCGCGGCACCGACGTGATGATCGGCGGCAAGGTCGCGGTCATCTGCGGCTACGGCGACGTCGGCAAGGGCTGCGCCTCCAGCCTCCGCGGCCAGGGCGCGCGGGTGATCGTCACCGAGATCGACCCGATCTGCGCCCTGCAGGCGGCGATGGAGGGGTATGAGGTGCGCAGGCTCGAGGACGTCGTCGATAGCGCCGACATCTTCGTCACCGCCACCGGCAATAAGGACATCATCACGCTGGACCACATGCGGCGGATGAAGCACAACGCGATCGTCGGCAACATCGGCCACTTCGACAACGAGATCGAAATGGCCTCGCTGGAAGAGTCTGAGGCCGAGCGGGTCGAGATCAAGCCGCAGGTCGACGAGTGGAAGTTCCCCGACGGCCACGCGATCATCGTCCTCTCCGAAGGGCGGCTGCTGAACCTCGGCAACGCGACCGGCCACCCGAGCTTCGTGATGTCGAACTCGTTCACCAACCAGGTGATCGCCCAGATCGACCTCTTCGGCCACCGCGATGACAAATACGGCGGCGAGCCGGCGGTCTACGTGCTGCCCAAGCACCTCGACGAGAAGGTCGCCCGCCTGCACCTGGCAGCGCTCGGCGTCGACCTCACCGAGCTGACCCCGGAGCAGTCGGCCTACCTCGGCATCCCCGTCGAGGGCCCCTACAAGTCGAACCACTACCGCTACTAGCGACCACACCGAGTTTTAGTCTCGGGGCATGGACCCGAGGCTCTGGATCTCCTCCAGCGGTGAGGCGCCGCACTCCGTCGCGCTGACGGCGGAGCGGACGGTGGTTGGGCGTTCGCCCGAGGCCGACGTCGTCCTCGAGGACGAGGCGGTCTCCTGGAACCACCTCGAGATCGAGCGCCGCGGCGACGTTCTGATGGCGACCGACCTCGACAGTCGCAACGGCACCGCGCTGAACGGTGAGCCGCTGGACCGGCCGCGGCGCCTGCGCGACGGCGACACGTTGATCGTCGGCGGCCACCGCCTGGAAGTGAAGACGGGATCGGTGACCCCGGTCGGTGCGACGGTAGCCGCCAGCGAGCCCGCGGTGGCCCTCAGCGAGGAGGAGCGGGCGACCGCCGCCGCCCTCGTCGCCCCCTACCGCAACGAGGGCGCCTTCGCCGGCCGTCCCGCCACCCGCGCCGAGATCGCCGCCGAGCTCCACGTCTCCGAGCGCACCGCCCAACGCCGCCTCGACGCCCTGGCGGCAAAACTCGACGTCTCCGGCGAAGCCGGCCGCGACCGCCCAAGGCAGATCGCCGCCCGGGTAATCGAGCTCGGCCTCGATAGACCTCGCTGAGCATCCACCGGTGGATCGGTAGGGAGGGAGGGGTGTCCCCTGACCTCCCTGGGTTCCTCGCCGGACGCGTGGCATCTCTCTATGCGTGAATAGGGCGAGGAACATGACGCCGGTCGGCCAGGGGACACCCCTCCCTCCTGGCGACAGTCTCTGAAGATTCGCTTTTCACCGAGTCCGCGAAAACGGCTCTTGAGGGACGGTTTTCGCGGACTCGCGAGAGAGTTCGGAGCAGAACCGCTGTCGCGGAGGGTGCCGGTGGGGGTCCCCTGGGCACTTAGCACGAGGCGGGCCAGCCACGATCGGGCGCCAGCGACAGAGCGCCGACCCGCTGAGCTGCGCCCAGGGGACCCCCACCGGCACCCTCCCCAACTGACCCGCACCGAGCCAGAGCCGTCCCGGTAGGTGCACTCGCTGTCGTTGGCTGGCACGGCTCCAGATCCGAGCATGGGTGCATCGACTCACTCACTTGCTCGGAAAGGAGCACCTGATGTTCAAGAAGACCCTGATCGCACTGTCCGCGCTGCTCGCCCTCGTTCTGCCTGCAGCGGCCTCGGCGGCGTCCACCACGGGCGCGGTCGTCTTCTCGAAATCCTCGAAAGTCGGGGACGAGCTCAAAGGCGGGCTCTTCGCCGTCAAAGAGGGCCGGCTGAACCAGCTGACCGAAGACCCGACCGACACCGAACCGAACTTCTCGCCGGATGGGCGCACGATCGCCTTTGCCCGCGGCGGCGACATCTACTCGGTGCGGCCTGACGGCTCTGGGCAGCGGCAGCTGACCAGCGGCCCCGAGGTCGACTCGCTGCCGAAGATCAGCCCCAACGGCAAGTACGTCGTCTTCGAGCGCCGCGGCGCCCTCGGCGGCGCCTCGAGCCTCTACACGGTGGGTGCCACCGGCGGCGGCCTGCGGGCGCTGACCAGCGGCGGCGATGATCGCGAAGCGGCCTTCGCCCCTGACGGCAAGACGATCGTCTTCGTCCGCGCCACCGCCCTCAAAGGCGACGCCAACGATGACGTCTACTCGATCCGCCCGACCGGCTCCGGCCTCACCCGGCTGACCAAAACCGGGACGGTCGACGAGTTCGCGCCGCGCTTCTTCGCCGCCGGCGTCATCTTCAGCCGCGGCGAGAGCAGCCCCGGCCCGGCAGCCTACGCGGACATCTACACGATGCGCCTCAACGGCACCCGGGTCAAAGAGCAGGTCCGCGGCGTCGGCTCTGCCTACGTCGAAGACGTCTCCCCGAACGGCAAGATCCTGATCTTCCGCCGCGCCCAGGGCCTCTGGGTGAAGAAGATTGGACCGACCAAAGCGCGCAAGCTGAGCGAGCTGCCCGACCAGTCGGACACGACCTCGGTCTTCTCCTCTGACGGCAAGCGCGTCGCCGCTTTCGTCACGGTCGAAGAGCGGCAGCAGCTGGTCTCGATCAACGTCGAAACCCGGCGTCAGACCGAGCTCGCCTCCGGGCATGACTTCGACGAAGGCGAAGGCACCGTCCTCGGCCCGGTGATCGACTGGCAGCCGGTGCCGCAGCAGCGCTAACAGCAGACGACCAGTCGGCGTTTCCTTCCCCCATCCGGCTATAACGGCCGGGTGGGGGATTTTTCTATTGGGTCCGAGATCGCCGGCTACCGGATCGAAGAGCAGATCGCGCGCGGCGGCATGGGCGTCGTCTACCGCGCCACCCACCTCGGCCTCGACCGGCAGGTGGCGCTGAAGGTGATCGCCCGCGAGCTCGTCGACCGGCCCGGCTTCCGCGAGCGCTTCCTCCGTGAGAGCCGGCTGGCGGCGCGGCTCGAGCACCCGGCGGTGGTCCCGGTCTACGACTCGCGCGAGGTCGACGGTGAGCTGATCGTCGCGATGCGGCTGGTTAAGGGCGGGGACCTGCGGCGGCTGATCGACCGCGACGGCCCGCTGCCGCCGCAGCGGGCGATCAACCTCCTCGCCCAGGTCGCCGACGCCCTCGACGCCGCTCACACGGCGGGGATCGTCCACCGCGACGTCAAGCCGCACAACATCCTCATCGAAGGCGACCGCGCCTACCTCTCCGATTTCGGCCTCGCCAAAGCCGTCGATGAAAGCGGCGCTGCCTCGAGCGCCTCGGTCGTCGGCACCGCCCAGTACATGTCGCCGGAGCAGTGGCGCGGCGACTCGATCGGCCCCGCCGCCGACATCTACTCGCTCGGCTGCGTCCTCTACGAGGCGCTGACCGGAATCGCTCCCTTTCAGCGCGCCGAAGAGGAGACCGATCCGCGGATGCCGCACGGAGTCGAGGCGGCGATCCGCCGCGCCGTCGCCAAGGAGCCGGCCGAGCGCTACGCGACCGCCACCGCCCTGATCGCCGCCGCCCGCGCCGCCGAGGGCTCGGAGGTACGGCCGACCGCTGTCCTCTCCCACGACCACAGCGAGCGCACCACCGTCCCCAACCACTCGCAGAGCTTCTTCGGGCGCCTGGGAGGAAGGGCGACTGCCTGGCTGGCGGGCGGGGCGTTGATCGTCGTCGCGGCGATGGCCGCCGCCGTCCTCTTCCTGCTGCTTGGGGACGACGGCCCGGAAGTCTCCGATCCGGTCAAGGTCGGGACGCCGCCGCTGCGGATCGCCGCCGGGGCGAAGGCGGTCTGGGTGACGAGCGAAAAGGACGGAACGCTGACCAAGCTCGACCCTGAAACCGGAGAAGTCCTCGGGGAGCCACGCAACCTCGGCGCGGGCATTGCCGGCGTCGCGATCGGCAGCAACTGGACCTGGGCGACTAACTCCCAGACGGGCAAGCTGCTCCGCCTCGACCCCAAGAGCGGCCGCGTCCTCAAGGCGATCGATCTGCCGGGCGAACCTGGCCCGCTCGCCCTTGGCGGCGGCCGCGTCTGGGTCGCCGATGAGGGCGGCAAGGGGATCACCGCGGTCAACGCCGAAGCCGGCGAGGTCTACAAGCGGGGCCTGCCGCCGCAGGCGCAGCAGTTGCGGCTCGCCTGGGGCGCCCAGGGCCTCTGGGTGACGATCGCCGACGCCAACGCGCTCCGCCGCGTCGACCCGCGCACGCTCCTCGCTGGCGAACCGATCAGGGTCGGCCGCGGCCCCGCCGGGGTCACCGTCGCCGGCGGCTTCGTCTGGGTCGCGAACAGCCGCGAGGGCAGCGTGACCAAGGTCAACCCCTCGCTGCGTGCGGCCGACGACTCGATTTCGGTCGAGGGCCATCCCGGCGGCATCGACGGTGGTACCAGCGCCGTCTGGGTTGCCGACCGCGAAGCCGACGCGGTGCGGAAGATCGACCTCGAGAGCGGCGAGGTAGAGGGCGCCCCGATCGAGGTCGGCCCCGAACCAGGCGCGGTCGCCGTCGGCGGCGATGCGGTTTGGGTCGCAAATAACGGAGATGGCACCGTCACCCGAATCGAGCCCTGAACCCGGCGGCCTGATCGGAGGCCGCAAATCTCTAGGATCGGGCCAATGACCCAGGACATCGATCAGCTCGCAATCAACACGATCCGCACCCTCTCGATGGACGCCGTCCAAAAGGCGAACTCGGGCCACCCAGGGACGCCGATGTCGCTGGCGCCCGTCGCCTACGAGCTCTGGCAGAACCACCTGCGCTACGACCCAGCCAACCCCGTCTGGCCGAACCGCGACCGCTTCGTCCTCTCCGCGGGCCACGCCTCGATGCTCCTCTACTCGATGCTCTTCCTCGCCGGCGTCCGCAAGGTCGACGAGAACTACAACATCACCGACGAGCCGGCCTGCGGCCTCGACGAGATCGAAAACTTCCGCCAGCTGCACTCGCGCACCCCGGGCCACCCCGAGTACCGCTGGACGACCGGCGTCGAGACGACCACCGGCCCGCTCGGCCAGGGCGTCGGCACCTCGGTCGGGATGGCGATGGCCTCGAAGTGGCTGGGCGCGACCTACGGCGCCGACCTCTTCGACTTCGACACCTACGCGGTCGCCGGCGACGGCTGCCTGCAGGAGGGGATCTCCCACGAAGCCGCCTCCCTCGCCGGCCACCTGAAACTGGACAACCTCTGCTGGATCTTCGACAACAACCACATCTCGATCGACGGTGACACGGCGCTGGCCTTCTCAGACGACGTGCTCAGCCGCTTCGAGGGCTATGGCTGGAATGTGATCCGGGTCGGCGACGCCAACGACACCGGCCTCCTCGGCAAAGCCTTCAACGCGTTTAAGGCCGAGACCGGCCGTCCGACCCTGATCGTCGTCGACAGCCACATCGGCTGGGGCTCGCCGAATAAGCAGGACACCGAGTCCGCCCACGGCGAACCGCTCGGCGAAGAGGAGATCGAACTGACCAAGGAGGTCTACGGCTGGCCGAAGGACGCCAAGTTCTTCGTCCCCGAGGGTGTCCGCGAGCGCTTCGACGAGGTGATCGGCAGGCGCGGCGCTGAGCTCAGCTCGGCCTGGCAGGAGAAGCTCGACGCCTCCGAGCACAAGGCCGAGCTGGAGATGCTTCAGCATCGCGGCCTCCCCGACGGCTGGGACGCCGACCTGCCGAGCTTCGAGGCCGACGAAGAGAAGGGGCTGGCGACCCGCAAGGCCTCGAACAAGGTCCAGAACGCGATCGCCGAGCGGGTGCCGTGGCTGATCGCTGGCTCCTGTGACCTCACCGACTCGACTTCGGTCCGCCTCAGCGACGCCGACCAGTACGAGCCGGGCAGCTACGACGGCCGCCAGGTCCACTTTGGGATCCGCGAACACGCTGCTGCCGCCGCCTGCAACGGGATGTCGACGGCGAAGCTGCGCCCGCTCTGGTCGACCTACCTCACCTTCTCCGACTACGGCCGCGCCGCGATCCGGCTCTCGGCCCTGATGGAGCTGCCGGTCGTCCACCTCTTCACCCACGACTCGATCGGGCTGGGGGAGGACGGGCCGACGCACCAGCCGATCGAGCAGCTGATGGCGCTGCGGGCGATGCCGCACCTCGACGTGATCCGACCCGCCGACGCCAACGAGGTGACCGAGGCCTGGAAGATCGCCCTCGACCGCACCCACTGCCCGGTGGCGATGGTGATGACCCGCCAGACCGTGCCGGTCTTCGACCGCTCCAAGTACGCCTCCGCCGAGGGCGTGCAGCGCGGCGGCTACGTCCTCGCCGACGCCGAGGACGGCGACCCGGAGCTGATCCTGATCGCCACCGGCAGCGAGGTCCAGCTCGCCCTCGGCGCCCACGAGCGCCTCGCCGCCGACGGCATCCGCAGCCGCGTCGTCAGCCTCCCTTGCTGGGAGATCTTCGAGAAGCAGGACCAGTCCTACCGCGACGAGGTGCTGCCACCGGACGTCGTCGCCCGGATCTCGGTTGAGGAGGGCGCGACCCTCGGCTGGGAGCGATATGTCGGTACGGAGGGCGCGATCATGGGTATGAGTACCTTTGGACAGTCGGCACCGTTCGCGGACGTCGAGGCCGAGTTCGGGTTCACCGTCGACAACGTCACCAAGGTGGCGCGCGAGGTCGCCGAGCGGGCGGCCAAATCAACGACTTAGGAGGCTCGAGATGAAGCCGACGCAGCGCCTGCACGAACTGGGCCAGAGCCTCTGGCTGGACAACATCACCCGCCCGATGCTGCGCGAAGGGGTACTGGAGGGCTACATCCGCGACCTCTCGGTCACCGGCCTGACCTCCAACCCGTCGATCTTCGACAAGGCGATCGGCGCCGGCGACGCCTATGAGGAGCAGATCGCCGAGGAGGCCCCGAAAGCCGCCGCCGGGGAGGGCGTTGGCGCGACCGAGACCGAGAAGATCTTCTTCGAGCTGGCGCTGGCCGACCTGCGCGACGCGTGCGACCTCTTCGCCGACGTCCACCGGCGCACCGCCGGCGTCGACGGCTTCTGCTCGCTCGAGGTCTCGCCGCTGATCGCCGACGACGCCGCGGCGACGATCGACGAGGCGAAGGCGCTCCACGCCAAGGGCGAGCGGGACAACCTCTACATCAAGATCCCGGGCACCCAGGCGGGGCGCGAGGCGATCGAGGAGTCGATCTTCGCCGGCATCCCGATCAACGTCACCCTGCTCTTCGACGACAAGCAGTACCTCGGCGCCGCTGACGCCTACATGCGCGGAATCGAGCGCCGGATCGAGGCGGGGCTGGACCCGCACGTCCCCTCCGTCGCCTCGCTCTTCATCAGCCGCTGGGACGTCGCCGTCGGCAAGGACGTCCCCGACAACCTCGTCAACCGGCTCGGGATCGCCGTCGGCGGCCGCGCCTTCCGCGCTTACAACGAGCTGCTCGACTCCGACCGAATGCGGCGCCTGATGAACGAGGGCGCGCGGCCGCAGCGGCTGCTCTGGGCGAGCACCGGGACCAAGGACCCCGACGCCTCCGACACCCTCTACATCGAGGCCTTCGCCTCGCCGCTGACGGTCAACACGATGCCGGAGCCGACCCTACAGGCGTTCGCCGACCACGGCCAAGTCACCGACCTCTTCCCCAAAGACGGCGGCAACGCCGAGCAGGTCCTGGCCGAGTTCGTCGAGGCCGGAATCGACGTCGCCGCCCTCGCCGCCCGCCTCCAGGAGGAGGGCAAAGAGAGCTTCAACAAGGCCTGGAACGAGATGCTGGAGACGATCGAGTCCAAGAGCGGGGTCAAGGCCGGGTGAACGAGCCCTCGGCGCTGCGACAGGCGCCGGCCTGGTCCCAGCTCCAGTCGCATTTCGAGCGGATCCGCGGCACCCACCTGCGCGACCTCTTCGCCGAGGACCCCGAGCGCGGCGAGCGGCTGCGGGCCGAGGCTGTCGGGCTCTACCTCGACTTCTCGAAGAACCGCGTCACCGACGAGACGCTGATGCTGCTCGGTGGGCTGGCGCAGCAGCGCGGGGTCTTCGATCGGCGCGAAGCGATGTTCGCCGGCGAGCACATCAACGTCTCCGAGGACCGCGCAGTACTCCACGTCGCCCTGCGGATGCCGCGGGAGCGCTCGCTCGTCGTCGACGGGGTCGACGTCGTCAAGCAGGTGCACGAGACGCTCGACCGGATGGCGGCCTTCTGCGAGCGGGTGCGCTCGGGCGAGTGGCGCGGCCACACCGGCAAACCGATCAGCGCCGTCGTCAACATCGGCATCGGCGGCTCTGACCTCGGGCCGGTGATGGCCTACGAGGCGCTCAAGCACTACTCAAAGCGCGAGCTCACCTGCCGCTTCGTCTCCAACGTCGACGGCACCGACTTCGCCGAGAAGACGCGCGACCTCGATCCGGAGACCACCCTCTTCGTGATCTCCTCGAAGACCTTCACGACGCTGGAGACGATGACCAACGCGCGCACCGCCCGCGAGTGGTCGCTGGCCGGCCTCGGCGGCGACGAGGACGCCGTCGCCAAGCACTTCGTTGCCGTCTCGACCAACGCCGAGGAGGTCTCGAAGTTCGGGATCGACACCGAGAACATGTTCGGCTTCTGGGAGTGGGTCGGCGGCCGCTACTCGATGGATTCGGCGATCGGGCTCTCGACGATGCTGGCGGTCGGCCCCGCCCGCTTCGCGGAGATGCTGGCCGGGTTCCACGCGATGGACGAGCACTTCCGCGAGGCACCGACGGCCGAGAACCTCCCGGTGATCATGGGCCTGCTCTCGGTCTGGTACGCCGACTTCTTCGGCGCCGAAACCCAGGCGGTCCTGCCCTACGACCAGTACCTGCACCGCTTCCCCGCCTACCTGCAGCAGCTGACGATGGAGTCGAACGGCAAGCACGTCACCCTCGACGGCGCCCGCGTCGACTACGACACCGGCCAGGTCTACTGGGGGGAGCCGGGGACCAACGGCCAGCACAGCTTCTACCAGCTGATCCACCAGGGGACGCGGCTGATTCCCTGCGACTTCATCGGTTTCGCCAACTCGCTGAACCCGCTCGGCGACCACCACGACATCCTGATGTCGAATGTCTTCGCCCAGGGCGAAGCGCTCGCCTTCGGCAAAACGCCCGACGAGGTGCGAGCGGAGGGGACGCCGGAGGAGGTCGTGCCGCACCGGGTGATGGAGGGCAACCGACCCTCGAACACGATCCTCGCCGAGCGGCTGACGCCGGCGACCCTCGGCTCGCTGGTCGCCCTCTACGAGCACAGCGTCTTCACCCAGGGGGCGATCTGGGGGATCGACTCCTTCGACCAGTGGGGCGTCGAGCTGGGCAAGGTCCTGGCGAAGGCGATCATCCCCGAGCTCGAGTCCGAGTCCGAGCCGGAGCTGCGCCACGACAGCTCCACCAACGCGCTGATCCGGCGCTACCGCGCCCAGCGCCAGGCGTGACCAATTCCCCCTGACAGCGCCCGCCTGCGGCGCTAGCCTCAGGCCCATGCCACTGCTCGACCTGCTGCCGCTGGCAGCGTCGGAGTCGAACCTGCTCGCCGCCCGCGAGCAGATGGCCTTCACCCTCGCCTTCCATATCGTCCTCTCCTGCATCGGGGTGGCGCTGCCGGCGACGATGCTCGTCGCCAACTACGTCGGCCTGAAGAAGGGGGACGAGGCGGCGATGGAGCTCGCCAGGCGCTGGTCGAAGGCGATCGCGGTCACCTTCGCCGTTGGCGCCGTCACCGGCACCGTCCTCAGCTTCGAGTTCGGCCTCCTCTGGCCCGAGTTCATGGACCGCTTCGGGGCGGCCTTCGGCGTCGCCTTCGCGATCGAGGGGATCTTCTTCTTCGTCGAGGCGATCTTTATCGCCGTCTACATCTACGGCTGGAAGCGCCTCAGCCCCTGGGCGCACTTCTGGTCGGGGGTGCCGATGGTGATCACCGGGATCGGCGGCGCCTTCTCGGTCGTCGCCGCCAACGCCTGGATGAACCAGCCGCAGGGCTTCACCCTCAACGGCGCCGGCGAGGTCGTCGACGTCGAGCCGCTGAAGGTCCTCTTCAACCCCGCGACCGGCTACGAGGTCGCCCACATGATCCTCGCCGCCTACATGGTCGTCGGCTTCCTCGTCGCTTCTATCTACGCGGTCGGGATGCTGAAGGGCCGCCGCGACCGCCTCCACAAGCTGGGGCTGGTGATCCCGCTGACGATCGCCTGCATTGCCACCCCGGTCCAGCTCTTCGTCGGCGACACCGCGGCGCGCGGAGTCGCCGACCACCAGCCGGCCAAGTTCGCGGCGATGGAGTGCATTCAGGAAACCGGCACGGACCAGACCGAGTACCTCGGCGGCATCTGCACGGATGATGGGGTGAAGGGCGCGATCGGCATCCCCGGTCTCGATTCCTTCCTCGTCGGCTGGAGCACGGACACGGAGGTGACTGGGCTGAACGACATCCCGCCCGACGAGCGGCCGCCGGCCAACACCTTCATCCACCTCTCCTTCGACACGATGGTCGGGATCGGCTCGGCGCTGATGGGCCTCGCCCTCTGGTTCGGGTTCGTCTGGTGGAAACGCCGGGACATCCCGCAGACGCCCTGGTTCCTGCGCGCGGTCTCGGTCTCCGGCGCCGCCGCGATCGTGGCGCTTTGGTGTGGCTGGATCGTCACCGAGGTCGGTCGCCAGCCATGGATCGTCCAGGGCTACATGCGCACTTCCGAAGCGGTGACCGAGGCGGAGGGGATCTGGTTCACCTTCGCCCTCGTTCTGCTCCTCTACACGGGCCTGGGGACCGGGGCGATCCTCGTTCTGCGGGCGATGTCGCGGCGCTGGCGCGAGAAGGGGGCTGAGGACGTGCAGAGTCCGTACGCGCCGCAGACCGAGGAGGAGACGGCATGAGCAAGGCTGACGGCGCAGCGGCGATCCTCTGGGTCGGAGCGACCTTCTACGCGCTCTTCGGCGGCGCCGACTTCGGCGGCGGCTTCTGGGACCTGGTCGCGGGCTGGGACGAAAAAGGTCAGCGGCCGCGCGACGTGATCCAGCGCTCGCTGACGCCCGTCTGGGAGGCGAACCACGTCTGGCTGATCTTTGTCCTCGTCGTCCTTTGGACCGCCTTCCCCTCGGCCTTCAGCGCGATCTTCACGACGCTGTACGTGCCGATCGCGCTGGCAGCGCTGGGGATCGTTCTCCGCGGCGCCGGCTTCGCCTTCCGCAAGTCGATCGTCGGCCTGCGGGAGCGGCGGGCGATGGGCGCGACCTTCGCGATCTCCTCAGTCTTGACCCCGTTCTTCATGGGCACGGTGGTCGGCGCGATCGCCGCCGGCAACGTCCCCGCCGAGGGCAACGGCGACGCCTTTTCCAGCTGGATCCAGCCTCTGCCGCTGCTGATCGGGGCGATGTTCGTCGCCAGCGGCGCCTACCTCGCCGCGGTCTTCCTCGTCGGCGACGCCCGCCGCGGCGACCACGAGATGGAGAGCTACTTCGAACGCCGCGCCCTCGGCGCCGCGGTGGTCGCCGGCGCCTTCGCCGTAGCCGGCCTCTTCGCCCTGCACTCCGAAGCCCGCTACGTCTTCGACCGCCTCACCGAGCAGGGGCTGCCGCTGGTCGTCCTCTCGCTCTTCTGCGGCGCCGCCCTGCTCATCGTTCTCGTCCGCGGCGGTCGCCGCCTCCTGCGCCCGCTCGCCGCAGGCGCGGTGATCGCGGTGGTCTGGGGCTGGGGGGTCGCCCAGTTCCCCTACCTGCTGCCGACCAGCCTCCGCATCGACCAGGCCGCCGCGCCCGACGCGACGATGACGATCGTCTTCATCGTCTTCGCAATCGCCGCCGTGGTCGTCCTGCCGTCGCTGGGGCTGCTCTACACGCTGGCGCAAAGGGACCTGCTCGAGTCAGAGCATTGAGACGCCGACCGGCGCGGGTAGGCTGCCGCGCGTGATCAAGGCGGTGCTGTTCGACATCGACGGGACCCTGTTGCACACGGGCGGAGCGGGCGCGGTCGCCTGGCAACGCGCCTTCCTCGAGCTCTACGAGGTTGAAGCCAACATCGCCGAACACACCCACGCGGGGATGACCGACCCCGAAATCGCCCAGATCGTCTTCCGCGAGGTGATGCACCGCGAGGGCTCGGCAGAGGAGCGGGCCGAGGCGATCGGTTGCTACCTCGGCCACCTCGCCGACGCGGTCGCCGAATCCGAGGGCTACTACGTGATCGAGGGGATCGAAGAGCTGCTGCCGCGCCTAATCGCGGAAGGGATCCTGCTCGGCGTCGTCACCGGCAATATCGAGGCCGCCGCCCACATCAAGCTCGCCCGCGGCGACCTCAACCGCTACTTCGCCTTCGGCGGCTACGGATCGGACTCGCGCGACCGCACCGAGCTGACCAAGAAGGCCTTGGAGCGCGGCGAGGCGGTCTCAGGCCACCCGCTCGACCCGGCCGAGACGATCGGCGTCGGCGACACCCCGCGCGACGTCCGCGCTTGCCACGGCGCCGGCATCCGCGTCGTCGGCGTCGCCACCGGCTCCTACGCGGTCGACGAACTCACCGACGCCGGCGCCGACTGGTCGATCGAGAACGTCACCATGGGCTTCCCTGTCTGATCGCTTAGAGTTTCTCGACCATGAGGGTGAGCGCGGGGTTCCATTCGGGTACTCAGGTAGGCGTCTGCCTCCTATCGTGCCTAGCGCTGCTCGCCGGTTGTGGCTCTGCCACCGAGCAGACCTCGGAAGGGAACGTAGGGAGTTTCGATGCTCAGCGGGCATGGAAGTTGGTTCGCCTTCAGGTGGCGGCGGGGCAGCGACCGGCCGGCTCGCCGCAGCTCCGGCGGCTGGCAGCACAGCTGGTGAAGCTGCTGCCCGAAGGGCACTTTGAACCGGTTCCAGGTGAGCCGGAGCTGCGCAACGTGGTTGGCTCGCTTCCCGGCGAAGCCCCGGCGATCGTGATCGGGGCGCATTACGACACCCTCGTCAAGCCAAAGGGCTTCGTCGGGGCAAACAATGGAGCGGCGGGTTCAGCGATCGTGATTGAGGCAGCGAGAGCGCTTCAGGGTGAGGCCGAGGAAGCCGGACGCGAAGTGAAATTCGTCCTCTTCGACGGCGAGGAGCCGGACGCCGGCCTGCCCGAGGAAGGACAGGACTTCTACCACGAAGGCCTGCGGGGCTCGCGCGCCTACGCGGGCGCCCACAAGAGCGAAACCGGGGAGATGATCCTGCTCGACTACGTCGGCAACCGCGGCCTCGAACTGCCCCGCGAGGCGAACTCCACGGAATCCCTCTGGGAACGGCTGCTGCAGGCGGCGACGGCGGTCGGCGCCGCACGCTTGTTCAACGCCGAAACCGGGCCGGCGATCCTCGACGACCACATCCCATTCCTGCGGGCGGGCATTCCCGCGATCGACCTGATCGACTGGCGCTACCCCGGCCACAGCCTCGCCGACGGCTTGGACAAGATCTCGAGGTCCAGCCTCGATGGCGTCGGAGAAACTGTCGTCAGGCTGGTTAGTGAACTGCGAAGTGAATGAGCCGGGGGCTCAAGGCTTGCTGCAGCGGGCTTGGTAGATGTTGAGGAAGCCGTTTTCGAAGCCGTTGCGGGCCATCCGCAGGTAGAGGCGCCAGACCCGCATCCGTTCGGCGCCGGCCAGCCGCTCGCCCTCGGCCCGGTTGGCGTCGAGATTCTCGGCCCAGTGCTTCAGCGTCTGCGCGTAGTCGGGTCCGAAGTCCTCGACGTGGTGGACGACGAAGCCGGCGCGTTCTAGCGCCAGCAGGTTGCGCGAGAGGTGCAGTGGCGCCGCGTCGGGGAAGACGTAGCGCTCTGAGAAGTCGCCGGCCTCGGGGTCGGTGTGGCGGAGGCGGGTGATGCCGTGGTTGAGGAGGCGGCCGCCGGAGTCGAGCAGGCTCGCCAGGGTCTCGGCGTAGAGGTCGATGTTGGCCGAGCCGACGTGCTCGACATGCCGATGCTGGCGATCGCGTCGAACTTCTCGCCGAGCGAGGGCAGGTCTCGGTAGTCCATGACGCGGATGTCGACCCGGTCGGCGACGCCGGCTTCCTCGGCCCGCTTCCGCGCTTTTTCGGCCTGCGGCGGAGAGAGGGTGATGCCGACGACGTTGGCGCCGTACTTGGTCGCCGCCCAGAGCGGGAAGCCGCCCCAGCCGCAGCCGACGTCGAGGATGCGCTCGCCCTCCTTGATCTGGAGCTTGCGGGCGACGGTGTCGAGCTTCTCCTCCTGGGCTTGCTCCAGCGTCTTCATCTCGCCGTGGCGCCAGATCGCGCAGCTGTAGACCATCGTCGGGCCGAGGAAGAGCTCGAAGAACTCGTTGGAGACGTCGTAGTGGTGGCGCACCGCGCGGGCGTCGCGCTCTTTGCTGTGGCGCTTGCCGCTCGGCCGCAGCTCGGCGGCGGGCCGGGGCGGCGGCTTGACGATCCCCATCGCCCGTACCGCCGCCAGCATCAGCGCCCGCTGGTCGGTCTTGTCCAGTGCGGGGGGCCGCCAGCCGTCGAGGACGCGGATCACCTTGTCGATGTCGTCGACCTCGAGCTCGCCGCTGACGTAGGCGCGACCGAGCCCAAGCTGCCCCGGTGCCCGCAGCGCGTGAGCGAGCGCCTTCGGCGAGCGGACGCTGAAGGTGGGGCCGTCCTCGGAGGTGGAGGGAAGGCTGGAGCCGTCCCAAAACTCGATCGTGAAAGGGCGCTCCGGGAGGCGGGTGGCGATCTCCTTGCGCAGCGGTGCGGTGTTTGCGAAAGGCACTGCAGGGGAGCCTACCCAGAAGCGATTGGCCGCGAGGCCAGGACGACGCCCCCTATCATCGGCCCCTATGACGACTGTCGGACCACTCCCCTCAGACATCCAGCCCGTCGAGAACGAGACCCGGGACCGGATCATCACCGGCCTGGTCACCGTGATCCCCTTCCTCGCCGTCATCGTCGCCGGCTGGCAGGTGTGGGGAAGCGCTCTGAACTGGACCGATGTCTTCCTCTTCGTCGGCATGTACCTGCTCACCGGCCTCGGTATCACGGTCGGCTTCCACCGCCTCCTCACCCACCGCTCGTTCAAAACTAAGCCTTGGGTGCGCGGCCTTTTCGGGATCCTCGGCTCGGCCGCGATCGAGGGGCCGGTGATTTCCTGGGTCGCCGACCACCGCAAGCACCACACCTTCTCCGACGAACACGGCGACCCCCACAGCCCCCACGTTGACCACGGCGGCGGCTTCAAGGGGGCGATGAAGGGCCTCTTCCACGCCCACGTCGGCTGGATCTTCATCCACACCCAGCGCGGTAACAAGGAACGCTTCGCTCCGGACCTGATGAAGGACCCGGTGATCAGCTGGGTCGATCGCACCTTCATCTACTGGGCGATCCTCGGCCTGCTGCTGCCCTTCTTCCTCGGCTGGATCATTGGCGGCACCCTCGTCGCCGGGCTCACCGGCTTGCTCTGGGGCGGCCTCGTCCGGGTCTTCGTCCTCCACCACTTCACCTACAGCATCAACTCGCTCTGCCACACCTTCGGCAAGAAAGAATTCGAGACCACCGACGAGTCGCGCAACCTGGCGCTGATCGCGATTCCGACCCTGGGCGAGGCCTACCACAACAGCCATCACGCCTTCCCGACCTCGGCCACCCATGGCCTGCGCTGGTGGCAGATCGACATCTCCTCGCTGGTGATCAACGGCCTCGAGAAGGTCGGCTTGGCCTGGGACGTGGTTCGGGTTTCGCCCGAACGCCAGGCTTCCAAAGTCGCCAGTTAGCTACGGCGCTTCGTCGGCTTCGTACCAGTCGATCCAGGAATCGCAGGCTTGTGAGAGCGGCACCGTGCGGTGGGGTTCGGCGGGGACCGCGACCAGCTCGCCGACGTAAGCCTTGCCGTCGTAGCCGCTGAGCGACTGCAGGGCGCTCGCTCCGGCGGTCTCCACGGTGAACTCGACCTTGCCGCCTTCGCTCTCGAAGCGGCCGGCGGGCCAGAACTGGCCGTTGTTGCCGAGGCTGATCGTGTTCGGGCGCTGGCCGTCGAGTGCTGCCTCCAGCGTCTCGCTGAAGCCCGGCGCCGAGAGGGTGAGGTCGAAGGGGGAGAAGTACTGCAGCGAAAGGTTCCAGCTCCCGGCCGGGAGGCGCAGCGACTGCGAGGTCTCCGAATCGGTCTCAAGGACGCTGCCGTTGTCCCAGTCGCCTTTCTGCCCGATCACGGCGTCGGGGAAGACTCCCGCCTGGCCGGTGTTGGCGAGGAGGATCCGCACCTCGGGCGAGGCGCAGCCCGCGAAGGCGGCTGCCTCGGTGCCCTCGAGGAGGACGTGGCGGTCCTCCGGCGTCTCCCCGATTCGCTTCCAGAGCACGTATGAGGGCGTGACCTTGACTCGCTTGAAGTTCGGCGGCGGCTGGCTGTTCCAGGCGGCGCGGCTGGTAATCACGTAGGGGAAGCGGTCGAGGGTGCCGCGGGAGAAGGAGTCGAAGTCGATCGGGCTGTAGGCGTCGCCGGTGTCGAACGGCTTCTCGGCACTGGGGGAGACGGCGTCGTCGGGGAACTCGACCAGGGGCACGTGGGTGTCGGCCCCCATTAGGCCGTAGGCGGCGTAGCGGTCTTGGCCGGCATAGAGGACAGGCTGGCCATGGACGATCGGGAGGAACGCCTCCAGCTCGGAGCCGTGGCCAGGGGGGCCTATGGGGGCGTCGCGGAGGGCTAGGAAGCTGGACCAGATCGCTCCGCCGATGAACGCTACGGCTAACAGGGTCCATCCGGCGCGGATGAGGGGGGACGCAGGGGGAGGCGTCCGAGATCGGGGAATTCCTCCAGTAGCGGGCGGACGATTACCAGGGCTGCGAGGGGGGCGATGATGATCAGGGCCTTGGCTTGGGAGTAGTCGCCGGCTGAGGGGAGGGAGACCAGGTAGAGCAGCCAGGCGGCGCCGAGGGCGATGGGGATGGTGAGTTCGCGGCGGCGGACCCACCAGGCGATGCCGGCTAGGAGGGCGAGGATCGCGATGGCTCCGGCTAGGCCGGGGTAGCGGGCGCCGCCGGCGGCGTCGAGGCGGTAGTTGGAGGCAGGCCAGATTCCAAGGGCCTCGAGGGGGGAGACCGGGCCGTAGGTGTTGCTGCCGGCGACTTTGTTGAAGCTGCTGGCGAAGCCGAAGGGGCCGACCAGGGTGACGAGAACCGCCAAGCCGGCGAGGACGCCGATCGTCAGCAGGGTCGCCGGCCGCAGCAGGAAGCGCACGAGCGAGCGCGGCCGCAGCGCCGCCCGCACCTCCGGCAGGGTGAGGCTCCAGAGGGCGAGGATCGTCACTGGCCAGGCGATTCCGGCGAATGAATAGGCGAAGAAGATTCCTCCCGCTAGCGCCAAGGGCGGCAGCACGAACAGCAAACGATCACGCCAGCTCGACGGCAAGGTCTCGAACTGCGTCAGCCAGATCGCGAACGCCAAAACCAGCAGTGCCTCCGCCGTCTCCTTGAAAGCCGCTTGCGCGTAGTAGGAGGCCGCGAGGTAGGGAAGTGCGACCAGCACGGCGGCGAAGGTGCGGCGGCCCGGGGTCATGCGACGGAGTGCTCCGAGAGCCGTGAGACCGGTCATTACCCCGATCGCGATGATCTCGCCGAGGAAGGCTTGGGCGAGGCCGATGCCCGGAACGGCGGCGGTCGCTACGGCGAGACCGTGGGGGCCGAGCGGGTACCCGGGGTCGGGGGCGGGGCCGAAGCCGCTGCGGAGCCACTCGGCCCAGGCGAGGTGGAGGCCGAGGTCGTTGTTGAAGCCGACGCCGAGCAGCCCCCAGCGGCCGCTGACGGCAAAGGGAATCGAGAGCACCAGCGCGATCGCCAGCGCCACCGGCACCCCTTCCCGCCACGCGCTTCCTTCGGCGTTCGTCCTTTCCCCACCTATGTCGTGGAAAGGACGAACGCCGACGCGCCAGAGGACCAGCGCCGCGGCCGCGATCAGCGCTGCGAGCCCTAGCGTCGCCGAGGTTCCGTGTCCCGGCGCCCGCGCCAACAAGCCGGTGACGGTGAGGACCGCGCCGAAGCCGACCGCGGGCTCCAACCACGACCACTCGCGCCGTCCCGCGAGGGAGAGGACCGCCCGACCGACCAGCAACGAGACGGCGCAGACGAGCGCCGCCGAGGCGTAGGTACCGATCATCAGGCGCTGGAACTTATGGGAGCGGGCGTTTTCAGTACTTCTCGGCTCGAGCGTCTCGCGCAGGTTCTCGCCCCGCAGCGGATGCTCGTGCCCGGTGCCGACCACGCGTGGTTCCAGCGCCGCCAGCCGCCGCAGCGACTGCTTCGCCTTCGCGTGGTCCCAGGCCCAGGCTGGGTGGGGGACGCTCGCCTCGCCCTCCGGCAGCGGTTTCAGCCGCGCCGAGTCGACCAGGTAGACGACGTCGGAGACCAGCGCCACCCGGTCGCTCTCGCGCCAGAGTCCGATCAGCCCCGGCGCGTGGCCGGGGAAGTGCAGCACCTGGAAGCCGGCGACTTCGTCTCCTTCGATCACCGTGTCGGCGATCCGCACAGCGCCGCCATCCCAGCGCCGCAGCAGGAAGGGATAGAGCCGCCGGACCCAGGCCACTGGCAGCTGCGAGAGGTCCATGTAGGGGGTGATCGCGGCGTCGCTTTCGGCGTCGGCCCGCTCGTCGGGGTGGCAGAGCACCGGCACGTCCATGTAGGGAGCGGTGCCGCGGTGGTCGGCGTGGGCATGGCCGAGGACGACCCGCTTCAGCCCGCCGAGCTCCTCGGCGGCGGCCCGCGCCTTCTTGCGCATCGCCTTCGTTCCGGCGTCGAACTGGACAACCCCGTCGCCGTCCTCGAGGAAGTAGATGTTCATCGCCCCGCGGAAGTCCCCCCGCAGCAGCCAGACTCTGTCGGCAACCTTCTCCAGCGCCATGGTGCCCACCATAGCCGCGCACTAGGGTTCCCGCCGTGCCCTGGATCTGGAGAGCGGGGATGGTCGTCCTCGTCGTCTGCCTCGCTTTGTCGATGGTGATCGCCATCTACCGGCTGGCGACGACGCCGACGGAAATCCTCGGTGACGGCTTTCGCGGCCTGCCGGCGAAGCAGCAGCACTAAGTCGCGGACCGCGCCTCGGTCGCTTAGTATCGGCCACGTTCAGCGACGAAGGAGGCGGCGTGTTCAATCGCATCGTGGTCGGGACCGATGGCTCGGAGACGGCCGCCCAGGCGGTGGCGCAGGCGATCGAGCTTGCCAAAGCCTTTGGGGCTGAACTGAGCATCGTCAGCGCCTACGCGCCGATCTCCGGGCGTCGGGTCAAAGGCGAGGCGAGCGGAGCCCCCGCCGACGTCGCCTACGAGATCGGCCCGCGCGAGGACGTCAACCTGATCCTCGACGCCGCCGCGGCCGAGGTGAAAGCGGCGGGCCTCGAGGTCAAAACCCATCCGGTTGAGGGTGACCCCGCCGACGCGATTCTCAACGTCGCCGAAGAAGTGAAAGCCGACCTGATCGTCGTCGGCAACAAAGGGATGACGGGCGCGCGCCGCTATCTGCTCGGCAGCGTCCCCAACAACGTCTCCCACCACGCGCCCTGCAGCGTCATCATCGTCAGAACGACTTAAGTCACTGCCGCTATCTGGCGGCGGGGTAGAACCGGGGGAACGTCCCCGTCGCCCTCCCGACGTCGATCAAGCCGGCCCCCTGCTGGGTGCGGGGGAGGCCGAGGTCGCGGGCGGTGTGGCGCAGCTGTTTGCGCACCATGTCGACCTTGCGTTCCGGCGGCAGCGTCGGGTTTATGACGCCGCCAGCGAGGACCATCGCAGCGGCGCCGGAAACGTGAGCAGCCGCCATCGAGGTGCCGGTGTAGTTGGCCGGGATCACGAATTCGTCGGTCGTATCGGCCCGTAGCGTCACCTGGTAGATCGGCCGCGCCGCCACCGAGGGACAGCGGCTCTGGGGCTCGCCACCGCCGGGGGCGACGAGGTCGATTCCGGCGCCCGCCAGGGCGTAGTTGCCGAGACAGCCGCCCTCGGTCGTGCCGCTGACGCCGATCACCCGCGGGCCGGTGGCAGGCGCCGAGACGCATTCGTCGGCGCCGAGGTTGCCGGCGGAGGCGACGGTGACGATCCCGTGCTTGTAGGCGGCCCGCAGGGCTTCGTCGACCAGCGGCACCCGCTCGCCGCATTCGAAGTTGAAGCTCATGTTGATGACGTCGGCGTCGTTGGCGATCGCAAACCGGATCCCCTTGGCGATGTAGGAGGCAAAGCCTTCCCCGTTGGCGCCGAGGACCCGAATCGGCATCAGCTTGGCGTTGTAGGCGAGGCCGGTCGTGCCGATCCCGTTGCCGGTCTTCTCGGCGATCGTGCCGGCGACGTGGGTGCCGTGGCCGCCTTCGTCCAGCGGAAAGCGGTCGCGGTCGACGAAGTCGTAGCCGGGCACGAACTGGCTGCGGCCGAAGTCCGGGCTACGGCGGAACCTGGTCCCGAACGAGCGATAGGCGATGCCGCTGTCGAGTACCGCGACGACGACCCCCGATGCACCCGGCCTGCCGATGTCGATCAGGTTGCGCCAGGCGCTGGGCGCGTCGATCCCGCCGGGGGAGATCGGCAGCGAACCGGAGGAAGAGCTACGCGGGGAGAGGAAGTTCCACTGCTTGAAAGCCCAGCCGCCGGCGCCAACGGAGGATTCGGCTGCCGTTTCCAACATGCCCGAGTCATTTGGGTCATAGGGCTCGGGTTCGGCGGCGGAGGCGGTGGCGAAGTAGTCCGGCTCGGCATAGACGACCCCGGGGTTGCCCCGCAGCGCCCGCGCCGTCTGCCTCACTCCGAGGCCCGCCGGCAGCTCCAGCACCCGGCCTCGACCCTCGCCCTCGAACTTGACCAGCAGCTGCCGGGGGGCGAACTCCCGCGCCTGGCCGATCCCCTCGGCCGCCAGGGCAGGGGAAGCGGTCGCGAACAGGGCCGCGCTCAGCGCCAGTGGCGGGAGGGTGCGAAAAAGTCGTCTCATCAGGTTCAGGGCGCCTGCCGGACCCCCGCGCCCGGCCAGGTACTCCATGAACACCGCGTTGCCGCGGAAGTTGTCGGCGGACATACTCCCGCATCGTGAACGCGGGCAATCACGAGGCGGCGATGGCGATCGCGCTGGAGGAGGCGCGCGCGGCCGAGGGCCACGGCGACGTCCCGATCGGCGCCGCGATCTTCCGTGAGGGCGAGCTGCTCGCGCGGGCTGGCAACGAGCGGGAGCTGCGCCGCGACCCGACCGCCCACGCCGAGGTCCTGGCGATCCAGGCGGCCGCCGAGGTTCTAGGGGGCTGGCGGTTGCCGGAGACGACCCTCTACGTCACCCTCGAGCCCTGCGCGATGTGCGCGGGGGCGATCGTCCTCGCCCGCATTCCCCGGGTCGTCTACGGCACCGCGGATCCGAAGGCCGGCGCCGCCGGCAGTGTCCTCGACGTCCTCCGCGAGCCCGCCCTGAACCACCGGCCCGAAGTCGTCGCGGGCGTGCGCGAAGCGGAGTGCGCGACGCTGCTACGCGAGTTCTTCGCCAGCCGCCGCGGCTAGCGAGCCAATACCCTGTGGGAACCCGGAGAGGTGTCCGAGTGGCTTAAGGAGCGCGATTGGAAATCGCGTGGGCGGGGTTAACCCGCCTCGTGGGTTCGAATCCCACCCTCTCCGCTTCGGGAAATGGTGGTTTTTTGCCGAAGTACATTTCGATCGGTTTGAGGCCGACTCTATACTCAGCGCCGTGATGGAGCTCTCTCTGACGCTTCGTTGCAGCGCGGGAGGGCCGGCATTTCTTGGCCGATGATGCCGGTCCTCTCCCATTCCCCTTGCAGCGCGATCGAGGAACCGCTGCGTCAGCCAAGGTTAGCGGCGAGTCAAGCCTGGCGCAGCGCCGGAATCGAGGGGCGAGCCGGAATCGGCTCCTCGCGGTAGTCCTCGAGGGAGACGACGATCGCCTCGGCCTCCGGAAGCGGCGTCGCCGGCCGATGCCCGCGCAGCCGCTCGTGGGTACAGACGACGTAGCACCACTCCATCAGCCGCAACCTTGAGGCAGGATCGATGTCGAGGATCGTGGCGCCGACGAGGAACTTGCCCTCGCTCTCCCGGCAGGTCCTCACTTCGACCTGGGCGGCAACCTCGTGCTGCGCGCCGGCGGCGTCGGTCAGCTTCAGCAGGACCGCGGGCTGGCTGCCGCTCTCCAACGGGGCGCTGGCGACAAGGCCGACACCGGCCGCGGAGGCGTCGACCAGCCGCGCCTCCGTATGGGCCTCCGGCGTGTAGACGTCGGCCGCGGCGTCGCCCTCGAAGCGGTAGACGAGCCGGCGCTGGCGGCGCCGGCCGACCGCAAGCGTCGTCGCCAGCAGCCGCCGCAACTCGTAGAGCCCGAGCAGCGGGACGACGAAGGCGGCGATCCCCGGCAGGTCCGGGAGCGGCCCGGCGCCGAAGAGGTCGAGTATCCGCAGCAGGGTTCCTCCGGCCAACAGGACGATGCAGAAGAGGACGAGGTGGAGCTTGCGCACGGCGTCGAAACCGCCGCCGTCGCGCCCCTGCTTTGGCGTCACCTTGAAGGCGGTCTTGCCGGGCACGAGCGCGCAGCGCAGGGCGCGGGTGTAAATCTCCATCGTCAGCAGCTCGTAGTGGACCGACTCTGGGATCCGCATGTAGCCGCGGGCGAGGGCGGAGCCGGCGGCGAGGTTGAGGGCGAGGAAGGGCACCCACAGGGCCGCCAGCGCGGCGATGCTGATCTTCATCGGCAGCTCGCCGGTCCAAAGGACGAGGCCGAGCGTGAGCAGGAGCAGCAGCCGCATCGGCGGCGCCAGGTAGGCGAGGAGGCTGGCGAGGTAGGAGAGCCGCTGCAGCGGGCTCAGGGACTTCGCCCGCAGCGGTGACTCCGGCAGCCGGAAGACGGCGAGGTTGCCGCGCGCCCAGCGGTCACGCTGAAGCAAGTAGCCGTCGAGGTCATGTGGCGCCAGCCCTTGGACGAGGACCTCGTCGTGGTAGCGACTGCGCCAGCCGTGGCGTTGCAGCCGAATCGTCGTGTGGAAGTCCTCGGCGATCGTCTCGGTCGCGACTCCGCCGATCTCGATCAGGGCATGGCGGCTGATCAGCGCCGCCGAGCCGCACCAATAGGCGGCGCCGTGGCGATCCTTGCCGGGGCAGACGACTCGGTAAAAGAGCGATTGCTCGTGGCGGCCGACGACGTAGTGCTGGACCGAGTCGTGGTTGAAGAAGTCGTGCGGCGTCTGCACGATCGCCATCCGCTCGTCGTCGAAGTACCCGACCAGCGCGTCGAGCGCGTCGGGCATCGGCACGTGGTCGGCGTCGAGGACGAAGACGAGGTCGCCATCGGTGCGGGGCAGAGCGGCATTCAGGTTCCCGGCCTTCGCGTGGGCGTTGTCCGCTCGGGTCATGTACTTGGCCCCGGCCAGCTCGGCGAGCTCGCGCATCTCCTCCCGCCGGCCGTCATCGAGAAGGTAGGTCGTGTGGGGATAGGTGAGGGCGCGGCAGCCCGCAAGCGTTGCCATCACCACCTCGACCGGCTCGTCGTAGGTGCAGACGTAGACGTCGACTTTGCGCCCTGGCGTCGCCGCGGGGCGCTCCACCTGCGGCCGCGACCAGGAGACCCAGGTCAGGATCCCGAGCGCGTAGAGGCCATAGATCTCGGTCGCCAGCAGCATCGCGAAGGCGATTGGGCTGGCGCCTTCGCCACTCCAGCCGACGCGCCAGGTGAGGTAGCCGAGGCCCCAGACAAGCGCCGCGAGCGCGAGCGTCCGCAGCAAGCGAGGGTGACGGTCGAAGAACCGTCCAGCTCGGGTCTGCTCACCGCTGGCCACATGGTCTAGTCGGCAGCGAGGCCCGGGTTCTTGAGCGGAGGGGGTGGGATTCGAACCCACGAGCGCCTTGCGACGCCAACAGTTTTCGAGACTGCCCCGTTCAACCACTCCGGCACCCCTCCGGGAGTACGGGAGCTTGATTCTAGGCCCGAGTGGCGCTCTCGCGACGGGCGACGGGCGCGGCGGCCCAAAGCGCCAGCGGCGGCGGCACCAGCAGCAGCGCCAGCGAGGCGATCTCGGCGATCGCATCGGCCGTCCCAAAGCTGTCCAGGTGGCCGGCGTGGAAGATCAAGTGCAGGCCGGCAGTGAGGAGCCAGGCGGTACAGACGGCGCGGACGAGGGTGCGCTCCAAACTCCAGGCTGCCCAGCCAAAGAGCACGGCGAACCCGAGGTAGAGACCGCCAACGTCGGTGACGAGGTGCTCGTTGTAAGGCGGCAGCAGGTCTACCCAATGGGCGACAAAGGGAAAATCGTCATAGAAGGTCTGCGGCGCCAGCGCTGCGGGAAGTCCAATCAGGAGGGTCGCTGCGAACAGATAGGCGAGGGAAAGGCGGGCTACGGCTGGGGAGCGCATCGCCAGGAGACTAAGTGACGCCCCGAAAAATTAGCTGTACTTAATGTCCAATTTTAGTACTCTGGATCTAGTTGACCGCAAACGCCTCATCAGCCGCCCGATGACCCTCGTAGGGGAGGACCACGAAGTGCATCAGCGAGGGAAGGAGCGCCTCGAGCTGGTCGAACTCCTGCCTGCAGAGGCGGGAGTAGAGCACGGATTCGACGCCGCCGACTATCCCGGAGGCGGTCATCGCGCTGGGGGAAGGCTGTTTGGGCAGCAGTTCCTCTGCCTCCGCTTGCAGGCAGCGAGCGAATTCGTCCATCAGCTCGACACGCCGCCTAACTGCCGCGGTGCTGGCCGCCCGCGCCTCGACGATCATCGTTCGCGCCGTCTCCGGCTCGCGGCTGGCAAAACGAAGCAGGGCCTGCAGGCCGAAGCGGATTCGGTCACGCCAGACCTCGCCTCCCTGGCGGGCTGCGGCGTCGACCTTCTTCCGCAAGCGTTCGGCGCTCGTGTCGAAGGCGGCAAGGAAGCAGTCCTCCTTATTGGAGAAATGCTCGTAGAAGGTGGGCCTGGATACGCCCGCCCGGTCAATCACGTCTTGGACGTTCGTTCCGAGGTAACCAAGTTCGGCAGCAGCTTTGAGCATCGCTACGATCAGTCGCTCCCGTTGGATCGCTCGGATCAGGTCAGGGGGAAGCTTGCGCACTCCAGACGGGAACTTGCCACTGCTGTTGGCGAGCAGATCGAGGGCGGCCTGGACCTGCTCGGGGGGCCAATCATCACCGATCGACGTGAGGAGGGTCTCTTGGCTCAGCTGGATTCGATTCGAAGACACCGGGTAACTCAAAGGTTTCGATTAAAAACGACGCAAGTTTTGTCAAGGTACCAGACTAATTGGGAGAGGGTTCAGTGATGAGTTCGACCCGCCCCGAGCTTTCGCGCGAGTTCGTCGCCGGCCATAAGCGGCGACGGATGATGGACGCAATTGCCGGGCTGACCGCCGAACAGGGATACGAGGCGACCAAGATCGCCGACATCGTGCGCCGCGCCGCGGTGGCGCGAAAGACCCTTTATGACAACTTCGATGGCAAGGAGGATCTCTTTCTCTCCGCCGTCAGCGCGACGATGACCGAAATGCGGGTTGTGGTCGAAGAAGCGTGCGAACGCAGCGGTGACGACCCCGCGGATGGAATAGTCGCCGGGCTCGAGGCGCTGCTGGACTTCGTCGCCGAGAATCCGTTGGCGTCGCGGATGTGCATGGTCGAGGCGATTTCGGCGACGCCGAACTCGGCCCGGCTCTACGACGCCAGTGTCCACGACTTCGTCGAGCTGTTGCAGAAAAGCGCTCCCGACCGAGCCGACCTTCCGGACACGATCGAGGAGTCGCTGGTCGGAGGCGTGGCCTGGATCCTGCAGCTGCAGATCCGCAAGGG
>VAYN01000007.1:0-26710 GCA_005885405.1 Actinomycetota bacterium
GCTGTAGCCGAGGGCGCCGCCAACCGAGGCGGGGACGATCCCGACCGTGTTGGTGACGTTAGCCGAGAGCGGCGGGACGCCCAGCGCGACCTGGGTCGGGAAGGTGATCAGGGCGCCGCCGCCGGCGATGGAGTTGGCCGCTCCCGCCGCGGCTCCGGCTGCCGCGACGGCGAGGAGCTCAAGCATCGCCGCAGCCTAGGCTCAGGCGGCGATGCTCGGCGTCGCGGTGCCGCCGCGTCGCTTCTCGGCCTCGGCGACGGCGTCAAAAAAGAAGTCATTGCGGCCGCGCCGCAGGCGCCGGGGGAGCATCGGATGGGCGTGGCGGTGAGCGGCGGTCGCCGAGCGGAACGAGGCTTGATGGGCCGCGGTCCAGCGGATTCCGAAGATCTCGCGGACGCGCGGGGGGAGCGTCCCCTTGATGATCAGGTTCTGGGCTTCGAGGTTGAGCCGGGCCGGCAACGGCACCGGCTGGCGGAAGGCGACCAGCGGCGCAACCTCGGACGCGTGCGGGGTGGCGTGGAGATCCGGGGAGGCGAGTTTGTCCTCCCACCAGGCGCTGAACTCGCGGTAGCTGCCCGGGACTTCGGAGCGGGGGAGGCCGAAGAGCTCGCCGAAGCGGATGTAGTCCTGCCAGAGGGCCTCGCGCTGCCTAGGGTTCAGCGGGCGGACCATCGCCTCGTAGAGCGCCCGGCCTGAATCGGCGATTACCGCCAGCGTCCACAGCATCAGCTCCGGATCGAAGGCGGAGTAGGCGCTGCCGGCGGGATGGGAGCCAACCTCCTCGGGCAGCTTCCCGTTGATCCGCTCGTGCAGGCGGTGCACGGAGGCAAGGGCCTTATCGGCTTCGGCCCTGGTGCCGAGGAAGACAGCCTCCTGGACCTTCGCGGTGTGGGCGAGGCGGGCGAAGGGATGCTCTCCAGCCGCGGTCGAGAGCATCGTGCCGGTGTAGGTGAGCGGTTCCAGCGCCCCGATCAGCAGCGCGCGCTGCCCATAGAGAAGGCCGACCGATCGCTCGCCATGGACGCGGCGGGCCATCGATCGGCCTGGCTCGAAGTAGTACTCGGACTCGGGGTCGCTCACTGGCCGTCTGGCCAGCCAGTCTAGCCCAGAATCAGACGTTTTGATGACAAATGTCTAGAGCATTTACGAAGCTGGATTTTCGCGGCTCATCGCGACCAGCGCTGCACTCGACCCCGGTGCCTCGACCAGGCCCCGCAGCTCGTGCGCGGCGAAGATCTCGTCGAGTTCCTCGCGGGTCAGGGTCTCGCGCTCCAGCGCCAGCACCGCGAGGTGGTCGAGCACCTCGAGGTTGGCCGAGAGCAGCGCCCGTGCCCGGCGGTAGGCCTCGCGGGCAAGGGTCATCGCCGCCTGGTCGACCTCGCGGCGGGTCTGATCGGAGACCGCGTAGTCGCCGGTCGGCAGCGCGATCGGCGCCGGCCCGTCGTGGTCGACCGCGACCCCCATCCCGAATTCGGAGACCATCTGCTTGCAGACGAGGTGGACCCGGTTGAGGTCGTCGGAGGCGCCGGAGTAGGTCGCTCCCAGCACCACCTCCTCGGCAGCGCGTCCACCGAGCAGGGTGACGATCTCGTCCAGCAGCTCCTCGCGCGAGCGCAGGTAGCTGTCCTCCTGCGGGGAGTGGGCGACGAAGCCGAGCGCCGGCCCGCGCGGAACGATGCTGAGGATCTCCGGCGGGTCGAGCCCGAGCAGCTTGCGGCAGAGGGCGTGGCCGGCCTCGTGGTAGGCGACGATCCGCCGCTCCTTCGCGTTGAGGCGCCGCGCCTGCTGGGAGCCGACCGCCTGGCGCAAAAGCGCCTCGTCGAGGTCCTCGCGGGACATGTAGAAGCGGCCGGCGCGGCCGGCGATGATCGCGCCCTCGTTGAGCGCGTTGGCGAGCTGGGCGCCGGTCATCCCGGTGGTCTTGCGGGCGACGTCGCCGAGGTCGAGGTCGGGGGCGAGCGGCTTGTTCTTGGCGTGGCTGCGGAGGATCGCCTCGCGGCCGGCGCGGTCGGGCGGGGCGACGAGGACGCGGCGGTCGAAACGCCCCGGGCGCAGCAGCGCCCGGTCGAGCTTTTCGACGTGGTTGGAGGCGGCGATCACGATCACCATCCCGGGGTCCTTCTCGAAGCCGTCGAGCTCGACCAGGAGCTGGTTCAGCGCCTGTTCGCGCTCGCTGGTGCCGCCGTCACCGCCACCGGAGCTGCGCGAGCCGCCGATCGCGTCGAGCTCGTCGATGAAGATGACCGCGCGGCCGGACTTGCGAGCCTCCTTGAAGAGGCGGCGGATGCGGGCGGCGCCGCGGCCGACGAACATCTCGACGAAGCCCGAGCCGGAGGCGGCAAAGAAGTCAACGCCCGCCTGGGCGGCGACGGCGCGGGCGAGCATCGTCTTGCCGGTCCCGGGCGGGCCGTGGAGCAGGACGCCACGCGGTGGCTTGGCGCCGAGGGCGGCAAAGCGTTCGGGTTCGCGCAGCCAGGCGGCGACGTCCATCAGCTCTTCTTTGGCTGCGTCGACCCCCTGCACCTCGTCCCAGAGGACCGGCTCGGTGCGGCTCGCCCTCACCGTCTCCGGCTTGGTCGAGCCCATCATCCCCCGCATCATTTTCAGGAAGACGAAGCAGAGGATCGACATGAAGATGACCCCGAAGACGGGGTACCAGTTGAAAAAGAATTCCTGCACGTTTGCCGCCATCCACGCAGTGTGGAGACATAAATGCGATTCCCCCATCGCACATCCGTCCAAATAGGGGGAGAGAACTAAAGGTCGTGCCTGGCCGTGCGCGTCAGCGCTCGACCTGGGAGCCGCCGACGATGGCGTCCTCGCCGGAATCGCCGAAGACGATCCAGGCCTTGTTGCCGCCGTCGTAGTCGGGCGCCCAGAGCTTCAACGTCGCCGGTCGGCCCCAAACGGTGACCTTCTCATCGCCGGTCGAGTCGAGCCCGCGCCAGATCCGCACGAAGGGGTTCCGCTCCCACTCGGCGGCGATCGTCGTCGGCTCTTTGTGCCCGGGGTGGACGGTCGTGTTCGGCGGCAGCTCCAGCAGCCGCATCACCGAGGCCTGGAGGTCGGCGAAGCCGCTGGCGCCGGGAGCCATCGTCCCGCCCACCGTGCCTTTGAAGAGGACGTCGGCGGTGAAGACGTCGGAGCCGTTGACGAGGTAGGCGAGGTGGCCGGCCGCGTGGCCGGGGGTGTAGATGGCCTCGATCTCGAGGCCTCCCGCTTCGAGCTTCTCACCGTCGCCGAGGACGATCTCGACCTCGTCTTCGAGCTCGGCGGCGCAGTCGGCGTGGGCGACCAGCGGCGGGTTGCCGAGCTGCGCCCGCGCCTCGGGCAGGCCGGCGACGTGGTCGCCGTGCGGGTGGGTGACGAGGACGTGGGTGATCTTGATCCCGTCGCGCTCGGCCCGCTGCAGCAGCGGCGCCAGCTCGTCGTTGCCGTCGATGAGGACGCCGGTGCCCCGACCGGGGTCGGCGACCAGGTAGGCGTTCGACAGCCACATCGGGTTCTCGGTCCTCTCGACGATCACTGCTACACCTTATGCGGGGGCGGCTACCGCGCTGCCGTCGAGGAGAGTGCGGGCGACGAGCTCGGGGTCGTCCCAGGTGGGCGTGTGGCCGACGCCGGGGAGGACGAGGAAGCGGGAGCCGGCGGGGCGACGGTGCGGCTTCGGCGGGCCGAGCAGACGGTCTTTTTCGCACCAGGCGATCGTCACCGGCACGTCCTCGGGGTAGCCGCTCGGGTCGAAGACGTGGTTGCGCATCGCCCGGTTGGCGGCGTTGTAGCCCTCGCCGTCGAGCCAGCCGAGGACGAGGGCCCGAGCCGCGTCGGGCGGGATTTTCTCCGGCCGGGCGGCGATCGACTGGAAGGCGGCGTGGCGGGTCTGCGGGAACTGGAGGGCGAGCGAGAGGAAGGGGCGTGCGGCCTTCACCCAGGGCGACCCGCGCAGGAGCATGCGGGCGCCGCCGCCGTTCGGCTCCCCGAGCGGGCGCGACCAGAGGCCGGCGGGGGAGAGGGTCGTGACCGAGGCCGCCCAGCCGAAGCGGCCCATTTCCAGCGCTACCCAGCCGCCGAGCGAGTTGCCGGCGACGTGCGGGCGCTCGACCCCGTTGCGCGCACACTCCTCGTGCACTGCGCGAGCGAGGTTCGCGGCGGTCGGCTCTTCGCCTTCGGGCAGCGGCGGCGTCTCGCCGAAGCCGGGCATGTCGATCGCGTGCACCTCGCGCTCGCTCTCCAACAGCGGAATCACCGGCTCCCAGATGTTGCGGGAGCCGCCGAGGCCGTGGATCAGCAGCAGGTCGACGCTCACCTTGCTCCCGGTTTGGCGAATAGCGCCTGCACGTCGCCGATCCGGCGCTCGCGGAAGCCCGCCTCCGAGGAGCTCAGGTAGAAGTCCCAGAGCCGGCGGAAGCGCTCGTCGTAGCCGCGCTCGCGCAGCCGCTCCCAGGCGTCGAAGAAGCGCCCGCGCCAAGCGGCCAGCGTCGGCGGATAGTGGGCGGTGATGTCGTCGACCCAGACCTGCTTCATCGAGGTGACGCGCTCGAGGCAGCCGGTGATCAGCCCCTGCGAGGGCAGGCAGCCGCCGGGGAAGACGTGGGTGTTGGCGAAGCTCTTGGCGCCCTTTTCGATCTCGTAGATGCTGTCGTCGATCGTGATCGCCTGCAGCAGCATCAGCCCGTCGTCGCTGAGCAGTTCGTCGCAGCGGCGGAAGTAGTCGTCGAAGTACTGCCAGCCGACCGCCTCGATCATCTCGATCGAGACGAGGCGGTCGAAGCGTCCCTCGAGGTCGCGGTAGTCCTGGAGGAGGACCGTCACCTGGTCGGTGAGGCCGGCGTCGCGGACGCGCTGCCGCGCCAGCTCAAACTGTTCGCGGGAGATCGTCGTCGTCGTCACCCGGCAGCCGCTGCGGCGGGCGGCGTGGATCGCCAGCCCGCCCCAGCCGGTGCCGATCTCCAGCAGGTGGTTCTCGGGGCCGAGCCGGAGGCGGTCGCAGATGCGGTCGAGCTTTGCCAGCTGCGCCAGCTCCAGGCTCGCCGCGGCGTCGGGAAAGTAGGCGCAGCTGTACATCATCCGCTCGTCGAGGAAGGAGGCGAAGAGGTCGTTGCCGAGGTCGTAGTGGGCGGAGATGTTGCGGCGGGCGCCCGGCCGGGTGTTCTCGGGGACGAGGCCGCGGAGCCGGTGCCAGATGGCGCGGGGGCGGGCGACGGCGCCGCGGATGCCGTCCATCTCCCGCAGCTCGCGGGCGGCGATCTGGATCAGGGCGACGAGGTCGTCGGTTTCCCAGCGGCCGTCGACGTAGCCCTCACCGAGGCCGACGCTGCCGTGCAGCGGATCGCGCCAGGCGGCCGGGTCGTTGATCGTGACCGTGGCGCGGAGCTCGGCGTCGCTCGGGCCGTAGCTGCGTTCGCGGGCACCTTCGATTACGTCAATGCGGCCCTGGCCGACGCGGCCGAGGACGGCGCCGACGCCGGCGCGGGCAAGCGCGTCCCTCATGACGCCTCCGGATGGGGGTAGTACCTCGCCCCCTTCAGCTTCAGCCGCAGCGACTGGGCGTAGATCTTCGCCACCACCTGCAGCGACATCGCCGGGTAGCGGGCCAGCATCCGGGTCAGGGCGCCACGGGAGAGCTCTCGGCGCCGCAGGTTCAGCGTCGCGTCGAAGGTCTTCCCCTGCTCGCCCGAACGCGGGCGCGACTCGATGTGGACGGCGATGCTCTCGCCGGGTTCGGAGGCGCGGAAGGAGTAGGTCTGGTCCATGCCCATCAGCGGGGAGACGTGGAAGGTCTTCTCCAGCTCTTCACTGAGCACCGTACCCCGGTGATCGCCCCGTGCCAAGACGTAGGGATGGCGCTCGCCCCAGGGGATGTTTTGCACGTCGGCCACGACTGCATCTACCCGCTCGCCGTCGCTTCCGAAGCAGAAATAAAAGGAGACGGGGTTGAAGGAGTGGCCGAAGTAGCGCAGGCCGGTGAGGAGGCGGATGGGCCCTGCGGGACGGTCGCCGGTGGCGGCTGCGACGGTGTCCCGGGCGCATTCGTCGAGCGGCTGCGCCGGGTCGCCCATGAAGTCCTTGCGGCGGAAGCTGGCGAGGGCGCGGCGGCGGGCGGAAAAGAGGGGGTAGGGGTCGAGGACGTCGGGGAGCTCGCTTAGGTCTAGGTACATGAGGAAGAGGGGGTAGCGGAAGGAGTGCTCGATCGGCTCGAAGCGGCGGTGGCGGATGGTGCCCTCATAGATGGCTGATGCGGGGCGGCGGGACGGAGGGTCGGCCGCTGACGTGGGGCGGGACGAGGGGCGGGGGTCGGCGGACAACAGCGGGGAGGGTCCGGCGACCCCCGCCCCTCGTCCCGCCGCCGTTACAGGGTTCATGCCGCCACCTCGTCCTCGGTCGTTTCCAGACTTTTCCTCGCTGGGGCAGGGACGAATCTGGAAACGACCTCGCCTGCGATTGCGTTGCAGACTCGCTCGGCGCTGACCACGCCGTCCTCGTGGAAGCCCCAGCCCCAGTAGGCGCCGCAGTAGTGGGTGTGGCTGGGACCCGAGATCTCGGGGTGGCGGAACTGGGCGGCGATGCCCTCTTTGGTGTAGACGGGGTGGTCGTAGGAGATCGTGCGGATCACCTTGTTCGGGTCGATTTCGTTGCCTCGGTTGAGGGTGACGAAGTACTGCTGGCGGGTGCGCAGGCGTTGCAGGTGGTTCATCTGAGGTGGAAGTTCCAGCTTGACCAGGTGGCGCGGCGGCGGGGCATCAGCGAGGCGTCGGTGTGGAGGACGGCTTCGTTTGGTTGGTAGGGGATTGCGCTTAAGACCTCGCGCTCAGCCTCGCTGGGGTCGCCGAGCATCGCAAGCGCCTGGTCAGAGTGCGTCGCGATCACTACCTCGTCGAAGTCCTCGGTCTCGCAACCGTCGGCCTTGATCCGCACCCCGTCGGGCAGCCGCTCGATCCGGCGCACCGGCGCCCGCAGACGCACCCGGTCCCGCCAGAGCGTGGCGATCGCCTCGACGTAGCTGCGCGAGCCGCCGCTCACAGTCCGCCACTTGGGCCGGTCGCGGAGGCTGTACATCCCGTGGTTCTCGAAGAACTCGGCCATGAAGCTGGCCGGGAAGCTCCACATCTGTGCGGGGTCGGCCGACCAGACGGCGGAGGCCTGGGGGACGATCAGCCGCTCGACGAAGTGGCGCGAGAACCCCTGCTGCTCGAGCCAGTGGCCGAGCGAGGGGGCGGTCCCGTTCATCCCGATCAGCGCCCGCGCCTCGCGGTTGAAGCGGCGCCACTCGCGCAGCATCCCGAGAAAGGTCGGGCTGACGAGATGGGACGGACGGGCGAAGAGTCCCCACGGCGTTCCCGCGTACTCGAAGCGACCGCGGCCATCGGAGACCGAGAAGCTCATGTGGGAGGGCTGGCTCGCGACGCCGAGCTCCGCCAGCAGCGCTTCGAAGTTCGGGTAGTTGCGGTCGTTGAAGACGATGAACCCGGTATCGACCCACTGCGTCCCGTCCTCGGTCTCGACCGGCACCGTGTTGGTGTGGCCGCCGATCCGATCGCTCGCCTCGTAGACGACGATCTCGTGCTCGGGCGCCAGTTTGTGCGCGGCCACCAGGCCCGAGATCCCGGTGCCGACGATTGCGATCTTCATTGGCCCTTGACTACGAAGCAAAGGGCGAATTGGTTGCATTGGATTGCTTAAGCGTTACCCGTAGGGGCGGTAGAGGATGCGGCCGCCGAGCAGCTCCGTGACGGTCGTGAAGCTGTAGCCACGGCCGCGCAGGGTGTCGATGATCTGCGGCAGGGCGGCGAGGGTCTCCGAGCGGGGGCCGCCGCCGTCGTGCATGAGGACGATCGAGCCCGGGCGGACGTGGCCGACGATGGCGGCGTAAATCGCGCCGGTTCCGGGCAGGGACCAGTCGCGCGGATCGACGTCCCAGTTGACCGTCCGCATCCCGAGGCTGCCGGCGGTGGCGATGACGCCGGCGTCGACGGCGCCGCCCGGAGGCCGGAAAAGGCAGGGCTGGAAGTGGGTGTAGGCGCGGATCCGCGCCGCGGCGCCGGCGATCTGCGAGTAGCCGGGGAGTTCGACGTGGTCCATCGTGTGGTCGCCGAGCTCGCTGCCCTGGGCGAGGATTTCGCGCATCACCTCTTCACGACCTGGCATCACCTGCCCAACCTCGAAGAAGGTCCCGCGCACGTCCTTTTCGCGCAGCACCTCGAGGAAGTCGTCGGTGTAGTCGCTGGGTCCGTCGTCGAAGGTGAGGGCGACGACCTTGCGGTCGCGCGGCCCGTTGGTGACGAGGCCGGGGCTGCCGCCGGTGCAGCCGACGGGGCGGACGGGACGGAGGCGGAAGGTCCGCATCCCTTGGGCGGGCAGGACTTCGGCGCAGTTGCCGGGGGAGGTGCAGCCGCTGCTCGCGACTGCCCGCCACTGGTAGCGCCGCGGCGACAGGTCGGCGGCTCCGGGCTCGAGGGCGATCACGAGCTTGTCGGGGCGCGGCCGCTTGACCGTCGCTCGGACGCTGCCGACCTGCATCGGCCTGCCGCCGGCGCCCACGGTCTCGACCCCGATTCGCCGGTGCGACTGCCGCCCGCCGAGGCAGAGCCAGCGCTCACCCGCTCGCGGTGGATGACCGAAGCCGACGCAGAGGTAGCGAGCCGAAACATTGCGGGGGTCCGGGCGCGCCTGCAGCTTCGAGAGGGCGACCGGCTTCGCCGTCCGCAGCTCCACGACCAGCTCCTTCCCGGCCTGCGAGAGGTCGGCGCGCACGAGTCGCTGTCCATCGGCGAGAGCCGCGGACGGCAGCAGCAGCGTCGCGGCCGCGGCGAGCGCGACTGCGCACAGGATCTTGCGGGAGGCGGCGAGGGGCAAGCGCTTCCATTTCATCACTAGCGTGTTGTGACAAGTTGTGATCCTTCCCCGGCAGAAGAAGCACCCCCTCCTCGCGCTGCCCTTGGTCCTCGCCACGCTCCTCGTAGCGGCGTTTGCCGGTGGCGCGGCCGCCGAAACCGGCGGCGCCGGCCAGGTCGAAACCGGCGGCAACGTCAGCAACAGCGCCTTCGACCGCCAGGGGATGTGGGTCTGGTACGTCTCGCGCTCGGAGGGCGGCAGCATCGGCGCGATCGTCGCTCGCGCCAAGCGCAACGACGTCGGCACCGTCTACGTCAAGTCCGGCGACGGCGGCAGCTACTGGAGCCAGTTCAACCGCGGCCTCGTCAACGCCCTGCATGGGGCCGGGCTCAGCGTCTGCGCCTGGCAGTTCGTCTACGGCGATGCGCCGCTGGCCGAGGCGCGGGTCGCCGCGGCGACGGTGAAGCGCGGCGCCGACTGCTTCGCGATCGACGCCGAGGCCGACTACGAGGGCAAATACGCCGCCGCCGACCGCTACGTCCGCGCCCTCCGCGCCCGCGTCGGCGAGACCTTCCCGATCTCCCTCGCCGCCTTCCCTTATGTGGACTACCACCCGTCGTTTCCGTACTCGGTCTTCCTCGGCCCGGGCGGCGCCACCTACAACCAACCGCAGATGTACTGGAAGACGATCGGCACCTCGGTCCGCACCGTCTACGAGCACACCTACCTCTACAACCGCATCTACGGTCACCCGATCTACCCGATCGGCCAGACCTACGAAGCCCCCGGCAGCGCCTCGATCCGGCTCTTCCGTCGCTTCGCCGCCAGCTACGGCGGCCTGCCGCCGAGCTGGTGGTCTTGGCAGGAGACGAACGGCCAGGAGTGGGGGGCGCTCGGCGCCGACAGCGCCCTGCAACCGGTTACCGGCTACCGCCTCGAAGTCGTGCACCCGCTGCTGAAGCGGAAAAGCAGCGGCGACATGGTCGTCTGGGCGCAGCAGCACCTCGTCGCGGCCGGCGCCGACCTGCCGGTGACGGGTCTCTTCGGCCGCCAGACCGCCCGCGCCGTTCGACTCTTCAAGGAAGAACACGGGCTGCCGGCCAACGGCGTCATCGACACCGACACCTGGAACGCCCTCCTCGCCTACACGCCGGTCCGGGTGCAGTGGGCGCGCAGAGCGCGTCCGAATGCCCGAGCGCTCCCGGCGCGCCGACCGCTCTCGGCGGACCTCCCGGCGAAGGCCTACGAGATCCCGACTAAACGCTGATTCGCGTGGTCAGCCGGCCAAGCGTTGGCGACTCGATCACGATCTCGTCGCCGTCGCCGAGCCAGACCCGCGGCTTGCGTCCCATCCCGACCCCCTCGGGGGTGCCGGTGGAGACGATGTCGCCCGGTTCGAGCGTCATCAGCTTCGAGAGCTGCGAGAGCAGCTGCGGAATGCTGAAGATGAGGTCGTCGGTGGCGCCGCTCTGCATCTCCTCGCCGTTGAGGGTGAGGCGGATCGCGATCTGATCCGCAGGCCCTGCCTCGTCCGGCGTCACCAGCCAGGGACCGCAGGGCGCGGAGCCGTCGAAGACCTTGCCCGCCATCCACTGCGGCGTCGCCCCCTGCAGGTCGCGGGCCGAGAGGTCGTTCAGCAGCGTGTAGCCGGCGATGTAGTCGAGCGCCTCGTCCTCGTCGACGTCCCGTGCCGGCCGACCGACCACGAACGCGACCTCCGCCTCGTAGTCGGTCTTCGCCGTCGGCACCCGCACCGTCGCTGCGTCGGCGACGAGCGCGTTCGGGAACTTGGCGAAGATCGTTGGGATCTCCGGTAGGGAGTCCAAGTCTGCGCCCACCTCGGCCGCATGCTTGCGGTAGTTGAGACCGATGCAGACGATCTTTCCGGGGTCCGGGATCGGCGGCAGCAAGTGCACCGAGGAGCGGGGGTGGGAGGGAGCGCCGGTGTCACCCAGGCGACCGCGGAGCTCCTCAGATCGCCCCCCGGCGATCAGTTCTCTGAGCGAACCGCGGTGCGGCTCCCCCAGCAGCGCCCAGGCGTCGACGACGAGGTCTCCCTCGGCGATTCCCGCGCGCGGGCCGTCCCCGGCATCGAACGTGACCAGCCTCACGGCGGTCAAGCCTATTGGACGGATGCGCAGCCTCCTTGTAAGGTTTCCTGATTAATGTCTGCAGATCCACGAGTCCTCCCGATCCACATCCCGCTCACGGCTCTCCTCGACCTCGCTTTCGAGGCGATGCTGGCCGAGTTTCGAAGCGAAATCGAGCAGAGTGAGTTCGACGATCTCCGTATCACCCACGGCTGCGTCTTCCGCTACGTGAGGGGGACCGGGATGCGTTTGACGGAGATCGCCGAGCGGGCGAACGTGACCAAGCAGTCGGCCGGCGAAATCGTCGATGACCTGGTTGAGCTGGGTTACGTGGAACGGGTCCCCGACCCGGCGGACCGCCGGGCCAAACTCGTCCGCCTGACGGGGCGGGGGGAGAAGGCGCAGGAGTTCGGCTTCCGCGCCTTCGCCGCGATTGAAGAGCGCTGGGCGGATCGTTTCGGAGCCGAGCGCATCGCCAGCCTCAGAAAGACGCTCGAAGAGGTGGTGGCGACGGAGGCTTCGCATGCGGTGCCGGAGACTGCCGGGGCAGGTGCCGGGAGGTGAAAGCACGATGCGCAGCCATCTGAGCCCCCTCGACGCCGTCTTCCTCGAACTCGAGCAGGACGACCCGACGCTGCAGCTCCACTTCTCCTGGGTCGCGATCTTCGACCCCCTGTCGAACGGGGAGCGCCCGTCGCTGGAGAGACTGCGTGACCAAGTACGGCGCCGGCTGGTCGGCAACGCCGCCCTGCGGCGCCGGCTCTCGATGCCGGAGGTACAGGGCGACGCGCTGCCGATCTGGCTTCCCGATCCCGATTGCGATGTCGGTCTGCAGGTTCGCTACGCGCATCTACCGGAGCCGGGCGGGGAGTCGGAGCTGATGGCCTGGATCGGCGATTACGTCTCCCAGCGACTCGACCGCTCCCGCCCGCTCTGGGAGGCAACCTTGCTCGAGGGCCTCGAGGGCGGCTACTGGGCGATCGTCGGCAAGATCCACCAGTGCATGGTCGACGGGGTCAGCGGCCCCTACGTCGTCGCTTCGCTGCTCGACTTCCAGCCCGACACTGAGGTGGACATGGCCGCGCTCGGGGCAATGATCGACGCGATGGGCAGCGAGGTGGACAACGGCGTCCTCTGGCGGGTCAGGGGGGCGGTCGGCGAGGAGCTCAGCGGCGGCGTCGACGCCGGCGTGCTGCCGAGCAAGGTGGCCGCGATCGTCTCCCGTTCGCGGGAGCGGTTCGAAGCATTCCGAGGGGAGTTGCCAGCCGCCCCGGCGACCAGCCTCAATGGCCCGACCGGCATCCGTCGTCAAGTGGCAACGGTGGAGATGCCGCTGGCGAAGGCGAAGGCGGTGAGCCGAAGCCTCGGAGGCAGGCCCGACGATGTCGCCCTCGCGGCCACCGCCGGGGGCCTCCGCAAGTTGTTCGCAAGCCGCGGCGAGGAGGTCGAGCGGGTCCGCGTGGCGGTGCCGGTGAGCATGCGGCGGGCGCGGGAATCCTTCGCCTTCGGCAACGCAGTTGCGCCCCTCTTTATCGACCTGCCCATCGCCGAGCCGGACCCGGTGCGGCGCTACCGCCAGGTCGCCGAGACAGTGGCCGAGCTGAGGAGCGGCGGGACCGAGGAGACCGAAGCCCTGCTGGAGACGGCGGATGCCCCGGCGCCGCTGATCCAGTGCGCATACGCTCGTCTGGCCTTCACCCCCGGCCTCTTCAACCTGACGGCGGCCAGCATTCCCACCACCCCGTTCCCCCTCTACGCCCTCGGCGCGAAGCTGCGGCGCGGCATCCCCCTGGGCTCGATCTTCTCCGGCCATAACCTCGGCGTCGCCGCGATCATCTACGACGAATCCGTCCACTTCGGCCTGATTGCCGATGCGGACGCGGTGCCGGACCTGGACGTCCTCCGCACCGGCATCGAGGAAGCCGTGACCGAGCTCGCGACCGTCGCCGTCTGAGTCCTTCAGATCACCTCGAACCCAGCCGCCCGAATGCGCTAGCGTTCGCCGCCCGGGCCGACCCCAAGGCCCGCCGATGGTTCCCTGGGGGCGTAGCTCAGCTGGTTAGAGCGCCGGCCTGTCACGCCGGAGGTCGCGGGTTCGAGTCCCGTCGCTCCCGCTCTTCAACCGTTTCTGGGGAATAGCAACCGGGTCGGGTCGGTTCCCGATGGGACAACTTTGCCGGCGTCCACGTAGGCGTGGCCGATTGTGAGGGAGTCGAGTAGCCGCAGCCGGCGCTCGCTGATCGGTCGATCTGAAACCAGGCAGAGGTGCTCGTTCGGGGTGCCGAGAAGGAGGCGGTATTCGAGCAGCTGCGCGAGGCCACCACGGACGCGACCTCGCTCCGTCGTCGGCCGAATGCTCTTGATCTCGAACAGGGTGCGCTTGCCCCCACCGATCCCTCGCGGGGGCAGGGCGTGGAGGTCGATTGCTCCGTCGACTTCCTCAAGGTCTCGCCAGCCTTCGTCTTCCAACCAGAGGCCAAAGGTGCGAAGCGTGTCCTGGTGCGCCTGGTCTGCTTGTTCGCTGAGGACTTGCTGGCTCTCGGGGTCGCGGGGCGCCGAGCGGCGTCGTTCGCTCACGCTCCGGTCTGGGTCGAAGGGGCGCGAGCGGAATGACTCAGCCGCCCGCTCTTTAACGGGACTATTGGGATCGGTCGGAGGTGCGGATTTGCGGCCGCGCCGACGCGCTTTCGGTTTCAACGCCTGGCCCACGCCACGCAGGCGGAACCTGTAGACGCGCCGTTCTTCCTTGTTTTTGTCGAAGCCGGTGCTCTCCCAGTGGTCGACGCAGTGGACGCGGCCGTGGAAGAGAAGCTGGTGCGTCCCACCGTGCTCGAAGAGGAACAGAGCTCGGCTGTTTCCGCGACCTGGCGGTTCTGGCCCTTCAGCTCTTGATTGCCGGTCAGCCCTCGCCCTGCGTAGATGAGCTCCTTGCCCTTCCATTCGTCGCCGTAGCTGAAGGACTCGCCATCTTGGGAGTGGGTGATCAAGAGCAGGGCACCGAGCTCGGGGCGAGAGATCATCCCGCCGGCGAGGGATAAGTAACTGGGAGGGAAGTCGAAGAGGGCACCAAGTTCCTCCCAGGTGTAGGTGCGACCCGGCTGCAGCGCAGGCAGGCTCAGGTTCTTTTCGTCCTCGGCCACTTGAAAGCCCAGCTGTCGCAGCGCCGCCACCGAGGTATGGGCGCCCCCGGTGTAGGAAGCCGGCCGCCGCTTCCCGTCCCCGAAATGCTGAAGGCCCCAGGCGACCCCGGCGATCGCCTTGGAGTCATAGAACTTCCCCCGGTAGCGGAGGCGATATTTCAGTGAGGGGCCGTAGCCGTAGTGCCGCAGGAACCCATCGCGTCGGCGCGAGTCAAACTCTTCGATCGCCTGCACTACGTGAGCGCGAGAGGTGAGGTCCCGAATGGTCAGCTCTCCCGTTGCCACTGGACGATCCTATGGAAGATCCAATTCAAGCTGAATCGATTCCCCGCCACGGCTTCGTCAAGTTCTTCGGCCGCGCCGCCGAGCGGTCTTCGCGCGAGCGGCCGGTTCCCGACGTGGTTCGGACCTCCGGCAGCCACCGGCACTGCACCTATCCGCGGGAGCGGCGGCCGCGGCAGGTTCGGGACGGGGACGTGATGTTCATGGGGCACCTGGTGGAGGGGCCGAACGACATCGTCGTCTACGGGCGGGCGGTGGCTCGGGCCTATGAAGAGGGGCGGGACGACGCAAGCGGGGAGGACCTTGCGTTGCGGCCTTGGCTCGTGCGTTGGCCGCACTTCATCCGCGTGCACGATGGAGAATTCGTGGACGGGGTGTTGGCGGACGGGGTCTCGCTCGGCGAGCTGATGGACGAGCTCGGCGCCTATGCGTTCGGGCCGACGGCGGAGAACGCGGACCGCGGCGTCGGCAACGTCGACCCGCGCCAGTCGATCCGGCAGGCGGCCGCGATCAGGCTCTCGGAAGCGGGGATGAGCTGGCTGAACGAGGAGCTCGAGGTGGCCTTTCGCTCCCACAGCAAGCTGCGGGCGGAGGAGATCCCGGGGCTCGATTGGCCAGAGGGCTGAGCCTCAGCCTTCATCCGGCTTCAGGTGCTCGATCTCGAAGCCGAACTCCTGCTGAAGGCGCGCGGCGATCAGGGAGCGGTGGCAGGCCTCCGCGTCCTTCTCGACGCAGAGCAGCGCTGCGTGCTTCGAGCCGATCCAGGTGACGATCGGCTTCAGGTCCACCCGGTCGAGCACCTCCTCCGTGTACCGGCGCACGTACTCCGGCGCCAGCTCGGTGCGGGAGCGTTTGCCCTCGCCGCGCCGCTCGTCCTCGCGGTACTGCAGCTGGCGCATCTCGGTCGTCGGCGCCAACTCCGGCAGGTGGCTGTAGCCGACACCGGCCTCCGCGAGGGCGGCTTCGAGGCGGCGGGCGTTCGCCCAGGCGTACTCGCTGCCCCGCACCCCGCGCCGCTGGCGAACGTCGAGGACGAGCGAAACCCGCGCCTCTTTGAGCGCGCGGATGAAGGAGGGCCCGTCGAAGCCGTAGACACCGATCGTGGCGAGCTCGGCCACCCCGGCTCCCTGCGACCTACTTCAGACGGGGCCCCGCTAGTAGCGCGGCGGCTGTTCGCGGTAGGCCGGGTCGCGGACTTCGCGGCGTTCTTCGACCGGGGGTACCTCGCCGGGGGCAAGCGGTCGGGTGCGGCGGGACCAGACGATTTCCTGGAAGAGCCCGATCAGCAGGCCGACGGCGCCGGCGATCATCAGGATCACGCCGATCGTGTCGATGCTGAGGCCCTGGACGTGGATGTTGGTCGCGAACTTGAGGATCGCGCCAACCGCGATGAGGAAGATTCCGGCTCCGATAGTCATGCGGGCCGAATACCCCGGGTTTAGATCGACAAACCGAATCGGCGGCCGGCGGCCCCTCTTAGGCCGAATCTCGGAGAGACGTCCAGAGGCCGCGCTCGGCCTCGAGCACCTTCTCGGCACCGCCGCCGACCGCCCGCCAAAGCTCCGGCTCGGGCCCGTCCCTCTCACTTGCGGCTTTGAAGGCCTCCGCCAGGTCGGTCCAGCGCGCCGCCGCCTCCGCCGCCAGAGAAGCCTCGTCCCGCCCCGCCTCTTCGAGGAAGCGCGAATACATCAGCCGGAAGCAGCCGCCGCCGGTGCCCCGGCGCTCGATCACCTGGTAGGCGAAGCGGGCGCACCACTGCCAGTCGTCGACTTCGTCGGGCCAGGATCCGGCCTCGGCCGCGAGGCGCTCCAAGGCCGGGACGCCGGCGAACTCGCCGAAAGGCGGCTCCAGCATCTCGCTCACCGCCCGCTCGATCGCCCTCGGCACCGCCGCCATCAGCGCCTCGCGGTCGATCGCCTCGGCGACGGTGAACATGTGTCCTTCGAGCGGGTAGGCGGGGTGGCCGCTGTGGCGGGCGCGGGCCAGGTTCTCCAAGCGCGTCGTCTGCAGCTCCTCGAAGGCGGTGTCGGAGAGGTGGGCGACCTCGTCGTCGTAGCCGGCGAGGACCACGGCGTGGCCGGGGAAGTGGGCCGAGTTGCCGTAGTGGTCGAGGTAGTAGATGTCGGTGAGGAGCAGTGCCGGGCTGCCGGCGTCGACCATCCCGCGCGCCGCCGCCCAGGCCGCCTCGCCCTCCTCTTCGCCGAAGGTGCGCAGCTCCAGCGCCGCCCCCGTCAGCTCACGGAAGCTCTCCTCGAGGCGGGCGGTGCGGCCGTTGAACCAGCGGCTCGGCGAGCCGTCCTCCAGCGCCAGGTAGTAGAAGCCCGCGCCGGCGCCGAGGCCGAAGGCCATCTCCTCGCTGATCTCGACCCCGTGGAAGGCGAGCAGGTTGCGCAGGGCGGTCGAGCCGCAGTGGTTGCCGGGGGTGTGGACGTAGCCGGGGACGGTGCTCATCTCCCAATAGTCTCTCGCGCCGATGCGCGAACTCGACCTGAAGCTGCTGCGCTGGATGCGCACCCACGGCCACAGCCGCGGGTTGGAGGACGCCGCCGTCGCCCTCGGCAAGGCCGGCAACAACGGCCTCGTCTGGCTCCTGCTCGGCGCCGCGCTGGCGATCATCGACAGCTCGCGCTGGGAGCAGTGGCTCGTCTGCGCCCTGCTCGGGCCCGTCGCGATCGGCCTCAACTACGGCATCAAGCTTCTGGTCAAACGCCCGCGCCCGGTGCTCGAGGGGTTGCCCCCGCTCGGTGGCGCTCCCAGCTCGCTCAGCTTCCCCTCCGCCCACGCCACCTCCTCCTTTGCCGTGGCGACGGCGATGGTCCGGGTCGACTCGGCGATGGCCGCGACCTTCCTCGTCGCGATCGCGCTCTCGCTCGGGCGGCCGTACCTCGGCATGCACTACCCGTCCGACGTCCTCGCCGGCGCCCTCTTCGGCGTCCTCCTCGGCCTGATCGTCCCGCTGCCTTCATGACCGAGGGAGGCGCACAGTGAAGGTCGGGATCGTCGGGCTGCCGAACGCCGGCAAGTCGACCCTCTTCAACGCCCTGACCAAGGGCGGCGCCCAGACCGGCGACTACCCGTTCACGACGATCGAGCCGAACGTCGCCGTCGCCCAGGTGCCCGACGAGCGGCTGGAGAAGGTCGCCGAGACGGTCGGCGCCTCTGAACTGGTGCCGGCGAAAATTGACTTCCACGACATCGCCGGCCTCGTCAAAGGCGCCTCCGAAGGCGAGGGGCTCGGCAACCAGTTCCTCGCCTCGATCCGCGAGACCGATGCGATCTGCCACGTCGTCCGCTGCCACACCGAATCCGACGTGCCGCACCCCGACGGCCGCGTCGACCCGCTCGCCGACATCGAGACGATCGAGACCGAGCTCGTCCTTGCCGACTACGACCAGGTCGAGCGCCGGCTCGGACGGGTCGCCAAGCAGGCGAAGTCAGGCGACAAAGAAGCGCAGGTCGAGCACGAGTGGCTGCAGGCGGTGCACGAGGCTCTCGCCGCCGGCCGGCCTGCGCGGTCGATCCCGGCGCCGGAGGGGGCGCCGCATGCCGTCCGCAACCTGCAGGCGCTGACGACGAAGCCGATCCTCTACGTCGCCAACGTCGACGAGGGCGACGCCGAAGCGCCGGAAGCCGTCGTCTCCCACGCCAACTCGGTCCGCGCCGGCGTCGTCGCGGTCAGCGCCCGGATTGAGGGCGAGCTGGCCGAGCTCGACGCGGCCGAAGCGGAGGAAATGCGCGAGTCCTACGGCGTCGAGGGCTCCGGCCTCGCCCGCCTGGTCCGTGCCGCCTACGACCTGCTCGAGCTGATCACCTTCTTCACCGCCGGCGAGGGCAAGGAGGCAGTAGCGCGGCCTCTACGCCGCGGCGCGACGGCGCTGGAAGCGGCAGGAACCATTCATACCGAGATCATGGAAGCGTTCATCAAAGCCGAAGTGATCGGCTGGGAGCAGTTGGTCGAGTGCGGCGGCTACGCCCCGGCCCGCGACAAGGGGCAGCTGCGGATCGAGGGCCGCGATTACCTTGTCGCCGACGGCGACGTGATCACGATCAAGGTCTGAGCCGCCGGGCGAACCTCGCCCCGGTCGCCGGTTTTGACTACCGCCCCGCCGATCGGCGAGGCCCGGGGCGGTAGCGGGGTCAGGCCTCAGCCACCCTTGTGAATGGAGGTGGCTGGATAGGCCGCGCCACATGCCTCGAACTGCATAGGCATCACCTCCTTCCCTCACCGGAGGCGTCCCCCCTTGGTGATGCACCAGTTCCTATTACTTGGACCGGGCTCAGTAAAGGGACCCCGCTAGGCATTTTCCCGGTACGTCCGTGCATTTATGCCCTATCGTGATCGCTCCTGTGAACTCGATCAATCGAAAGGGCTAGGAGGATGGAGGGGACTGAGGCCGAGGAGAAGAAACGGACCGAGACGATCTGCGCCGTCCTCAAGCATCCACTCCGGGTACGAATCCTCGAAGTCCTCAACGAAGGCCCCCGCAGCCCCAGCCAGTTCGTCGAGGAAGGGCTGATCCCCAAAGAACACTTCAACAGCTACCAGCAGGCCCTCTCCCTCGCCTCCTACCACTTCCGCGAGCTCGAGAAGGAAGGCTGCCTCGAAATCATCGAATCGATCCCCCGCCGCGGGGCGATCGAGCACGTCTACCGGGGTCTCGCCCGCGTCTTCTTCAACGACGCCGAGTTTGAAGCGACCTCGGCCGAGGACCGGCGCCAGCTCTCGCGGATCTCGCTGCAGGGGCTGATCGCGCGCGCCGACCGGGCGATCTGGGAGGAAACCTTCGACGCGCGCGCCGACCGCCACCTGACCTGGATGCCGATGCAGCTCGACGAGCGCGGCTGGAAGGAAATGATCACCGCCCTCGCCTCGGTCTTCGGCGAGCTGAGCCAGATCCGCCTCGACGCCAGGGACCGGCTCGCCGCCTCCGGGGAGAAGGTGGTGCCGGCGACCGTCGGGATGTTGGGGTTCGAGTCGCCGCCGCCCCCGCCGCTGGACGGGGATTGATGTCGACTTCTTGACCCCCCGGGGCACCTAAAGCGCCATCGCCTTAGGCTCTGCCCATGCAGGAACGGGCGCGGTTCCCCGAGGTAGCCGCCAAAGGCGGCCACTACGAGAGCTTCTACATCAAGGCCTGTCGTCCCGACGGGGGGCAGGGCGTGTGGATCCGCCATACCGTCCACAAGCGACCCGGGACCGAGCCGACGGGGTCGATCTGGTTCTGCCTCTTCGACCGCGACGCCGACGGGCCGCGGGCGACGAAGGTAACCGTGCCGGCCGCTCCGCGTCGCCGACGCCGAGATCGGTCCTGGCCGGGCCGAGGGCTCGGTCGACACCGAGGCCCTCACCGCCTCCTGGTCGTTCACCTTCACGGGTGAGGCCGAGCCCTGCAAGTACCTGCCAGCGGACTGGCTCTACAAGGCGCCGCTGCCGAAGACCAAGTTCCTGGCGCCATTTCCCGACGCCCGCTTTCAGGGGCGACTCGTCGTCGACGACGAACCCTTCGAGCTGAGCGGCTGGCCGGGGATGATCGGCCACAACTGGGGGACCGAGCACGCCGAGCGCTGGGTCTGGCTCGAGGGGACCGGCTTCGCCGATGCCCCGAACACCTACTTCGACGCCGGCGCCGCCCGCGTCCGCCTCGGCTCCCGCGTCAGCCCCTGGATCCCCTCGGGGATGCTCGTCCTCGACGGGGAGCCCCACCGGCTCGGCGGCCTCGGCGCGATCCGCTCGGCCCGGGTTGAAGAGCAGCCGACCGTCTGCAGCTTCTTCCTCCCCGGCAAGGACGTCGTCGTCCACGGCCGCGTCTCGGCCCCGGCCAAGGACTTCGTCGGCTGGGTCTACGCCGACCCGGCCGGGCCCGAGCACAACACCGTCAACTGCTCGGTTGCCGACCTCGAGCTGACGGTCGAACGGCCGGGGCTGCCGCCGCGCCAGCTAACGCTGCCGGGTGGCGGCGCCTACGAGTTGGGCATGAGAGAGACCGATCACGGCGTCCCGATCCAGCCCTACCCGGACGGCTGAGTGTCGAGTTTGTTCGGTATAGCCGAACAAAAGCGACACTCGACGGGAGCACGGCGCAACTGGTTGATCTGGGCCTTGGTCGCGCCGGTCGTGGCTTGGACGCTGGTGCGCGTCCTCGGCCTCGACCGCGGCGTGCCGCTGGTGCCGCTGATGGCGTTTACGCCCTACGTGGCGATCGCGGCGTTCCTCGTCGCCGGCGTCGCCCTCGCGCTCCGCAACTGGGCGGCGGCCGGGGTGGCAGCCGTGGCGACCCTCTGCCTTGCGCTCGCGGTGCTGCCGCGGGCGATCGGCGACGGCACCGTCGACCCCGGCGGTCGCGAGACGCTCTCCGTCCTCTCCTCCAACGTCTACCGCGGCAAAGGCGACCCGGAATCGCTGGTCGAGCTGGTCGACCGCTACGACGTCGACCTGTTGGCGATCCAGGAGCTGACGCCGCGTTTCGCCCGGGGTCTGCGAGCCGCGGGAATCACCCGGCAACTCCCGAACTCGATCGTGGAGGTCCGCAAGGGCGCAGCGGGCGGCGGCATCTACTCGCGATTCCCGATCCGCGCGATCGCGCCCGACTCCGAGACCTTCTTCCGCATGCCGCGCGTCAACCTCAGCCTGCCCGACGGCCGCCACCTACGCCTCATCGACATCCACCCGCTGACGCCGGGTCGCACCGGCATCGACGTCTGGGAAGACTCACTCGCCGACCTGCCGGCAACGGGCGAAGGGGTGCCTTGGGTGCTGCTCGGCGACTTCAACGCAACCCTCGATCACTCGCGCCTGCGCGAAGTCCTCGACCGCGGCTACCGCGACGCCGGGTCAGTCGCCGGAATGGGCCTTGTCCCGACCTGGCCCAATCGTGACCACGGCCTCCCGCTCGTGATCACGATCGACCACGTCCTCGCCGACGATCGCCTCGGCATCGTCGACTACGGCGTCGAGGATCTGCCGGGCTCAGACCACCGCCCGATCCACGCCGAACTAGCGCTGCCCAAAACGAGCGGCTAACCGCCGCTCACGACCTTCTCGAAGGTCATCCAGGTGTCGTGTCCGCCGAGGGCTAGCGAGAGCTCGGAGCCGGTGACGGTCGAGGTTCCGCCGGTGCCAATCAGCTTGGCGCTGACGATGCGGGGGGAGACGCCGGTTTTGGTGATCACGACCTGTTTCAGCTTCCCCTGCAGGTAGGCACTGAGGCGGGAACTGATCTCCGGGCCGCTGAATTCGAGCGTCCACTTGTGCAGGGGGCAGTAGTAGTCGTAGGGGTCAGGCACGCCGACGAGGTAGGGGACGGCGGTCCCGAAGACGTACTGGACGCTCTCGGTGTGGCCGCCCGAGCAGGCCGAGTAGAAGGTCTGGGCAACTTCGTTGCCGTACATGACGACCTGGCCGCGGGTGTCGGCGACGGCTGCATTGGTGCTGGCGTACTCGCTTCCCAGCCCCTCGTAGACCTGGCTGCGGGTGTCGGCGTAGAGGTCGAAGCCGTTGCCGCCGACGTCGCCGGTGAGGGCGATCGAGCGGACCGCGATCGCGTGCGCGCGCAGCTCTTCGGTCGGCCAGGAGGGCGGCACCTCGTTTGGCATTACCCCTTTCGCGTACTGCTCAAGGGCGAGCGCGTTGACGACGTTCAGCGAGCCCGCCTCGCTTTCGGTCGGCACCGTCTCCAGGGCGCCGCGGAAGGTGCCCTGGCCGGCGATCGTGATCTTGCCTTTGCCCGCCGCGCGCAGTTTGCGACCGCAGTTGGCGAGCGGTTTGCCGCCGCTGCTACGCAGCTTGACGCTGCGGGCGACGCGGTGTGCCTCGTAGCTGCGGCCGGGGTCGAGCTGCTGGCCGCAGGCGCTGGTCGCGCCGCTGAATTCGACGTCGCCGGGGGAGATATCCAGCAGCACCCGCACGACCCGCGGTTTTTCCAGCGTCCCAATCGTCGTCCCGCGGTAGTAGTGGCCGAGGATGAAGCGGTAGCTCTTGCCGTGCTCGGCGTACCCGTAGGCGCCGTAGGCGCTCATCCCGACTCCATGCCCGAAGCCACGCCCGTGGACGATCCAGCTGACGCTGGCCTGGGAGGAGATCGGGTAGACGAGGGCGATCAGGAGTGCCGCGATGAAGGCTTTGACGAAGGCCGTGTTGATGGTCTTGGACATCTCTTCGCGAACAGTTTCAACAAACCGGAGTAGCGGCCTGCAACTGCGGGGGCGTACCCTGGATGTGCAAGGAAATTTCGAGGAGGACGCGATGGCGACGCAGACCGTGCAGGCAACCGACCACAAGCTCCTCGCCGCCGGCGAGTGGCTGGAGACGGGCGAGTGGGCCGAGGTGAAGAGCCCCTACGACGGCAGCGTTGTCGGCCGGGTCGCGCAGGCTGACGAAGCCCTCACCGAGCGGGCGATCGAGGCCGCGCATGAGGCCTTCGAGCAGACCGAGTTCCCCCAGCACGAGCGGGCCGCGGTTCTCGACCGGGCAGCGGAGCTCGTCGCCGAGCGCCGCGACGACCTGGCGGCGACGATCGCCGCCGAGGCCGGCAAGCCGATCAAGACGGCGACGGTCGAGGCCGAACGCTGCGTCTCCACGCTCGAGTTCTCCTCGGTCGAGGCACGCAAGCTGACCGGCGGCACGGTGCCGATGGACGCCGCCCCGGCCGGGGTCGGCAAGCTAGGGGTGATGCTCCGCGTCCCCTACGGGGTCGTCGGCGCGATCAGCCCCTTCAATTTCCCGCTCAACCTCGTCGCCCACAAGCTCGGACCGGCGATCGCCGCCGGCAACGCGATCGTCCTCAAGCCCGCCGGGCAGACCCCGATCTCAGCCCTGAAGCTGGCGGAGATTCTGGTCGAGGCGGGCCTGCCGGAGAACTGGCTCTCGGTCGTCCCCGGGCCCGGCTCCAAGGTCGGCAACAAGATCGTCGAGCACCCGCTGACGCGAGCGATCACCTTCACCGGCTCGGCGCCGGTCGGCTGGGACATCCGCTCCAAGGTCCCGCACAAGAAGGTCAACTTGGAGCTCGGCTCGAACGCGCCGCTGATCATCAACGAGGACGGCGACTGGGAGGCGGCCGCCGACAAAGCTCAAATCCACGCCTTCTCCCACGCCGGCCAGAGCTGCATCTCGATCCAGCGGATCCTCGTCCACGAGGCGGTGGCCGACCAGTTCATCGAGCGCCTCGTCGCCAACGTCGAGAAGCTGACGGTCGGCGACCCGCTCGACGAGAGCACCGACGTCGGGCCGCTGATCACCCCCGACGACCGCGACCGCGTCAAGCAGTGGGTCGAGGAGGCGGTTCAGGGTGGGGCGGAGCTCCTGACCGGGGGCGAGCTCGTCGACGAGGGCCGCTGCCTAGCGCCGACCCTGCTGAAAGCGCCGCCGAAAGAGGCGAAGGTCTGGTGCGAGGAGATCTTCGGCCCGGTGGCGACGATCGACACGTTCACCGACTTCGACGAGGCGCTCCGCCTCGCCAATGACTCCAAGTTCGGCCTTCAAGCCGGCGTCTTCACCCGCGACATCGGCCGCGGGCTCGCGGCGGGCCGAACGCTCGAGTTCGGCGGCGTCCTCATCAACGAGGTTCCGACCTTCCGCGCCGACCAGCAGCCTTACGGCGGGGTGAAGGACTCGGGAAATACGCGAGAGGGACCGGCCTACGCGGTCTACGAGTTGACCGAGGAGCGCTTCGTCACTTTGCAGGGCTAGCGGCGCCTGCTCTTCGCAAGCTGCCGTTCGGTGTCGAACAGGAGGAAAAGGCGGTGTTTCTTTCGCTCGCGGTCAAACCTCGCGCGTTCGACCATCTCCTTAGCGACCGCCGTCGCGGCGCCGGCGGAGACCGCCACCGCGCTAGCGAGCTCGGGGGCCCCGATCGCGAGGGAAGCCCCAAGCCCCAGTACCCCCGTCGCCAGATAGGGGGTCGTGCGCGAAGCCGTTTGCGCCAGCCCCTCGTCACGGAGGCTTTCTCTCAGCTCCTCAAGCTCCGGGGCGACCCGGCGAAGCTTCAGATCCTCCACCGAGGCCGCGAAGTCATCGGAGCTGACGTTCTCCCCTAGCTCCTGCTCGAGGTCGGCCACCGCGGCGCGGAACCGACCGAGCTGGATTTGAACGCGTTCCCGGATGTCGAGGATCTCGTCGACCGAAGCGGTCGGGAACGAAGGGATATCAGCCAGCATGCTCGCGGCAAGCACGGCTCGATTGGCTCTGGTCAGGTCGAGGCCATCGGAGCTGGCGGCGTCACCGAGCTCCAGGTCGGTCCCCGTAGTCAGAAGCGGGTGGTCCAGGCGATTGAGGGAGAACGATTCGGCCATCTTCCTGATTGACCGTTCGAAGGATGCCTCAGCGTCTTCGAGCTCCGAGAGCAGGATGTTCTCAGCGTTTCCGGTGTCAAGCGAGACGACGCCGGACTCGTTCAAGCGAATGAGTTCTTCGACAGTGACCACCAAGCGCTGCTGGTCATCGGCCTCTCTGAGGCCTGAAATGGCTTCAACTACGAGGGGAGCCGAAGCTCGGAAGACGAGCTCGCCATCTATCGATCCCTTCTCCCGATATCCCTGAGCAACTATCTCGGGGAACTCGAAAAACACCTCGGGGTGGTCGCTGTGGAGCAATTCCAGGGCCAGGGCGCGGAGGGGGCTGTCCTCGGCGAGGTTGATTTCGATCGACGCGATCAGGCTCTCGACCGCGTCGGCGGGCAACTTCCCTTCACGGGCTTTACGCGTCATCCGCTTAGCCCTGGTGGCGAGGGTGCCGACCAAGAAATGCACCTTGTGGCTTCTGACCAGGACACGGTCGCCATAGAGGAGAGCGGCCTTGGCCTTGCTCAGCTCATCTCTCAGGTCCTCGGGATGGTCGTCGAACGCCCCGAGAACTAGTACATCGAGCGTACCCATAGGGGCGAGAGGATAAATCGGGCGACGCCCTAGGGCAGTTACCGCAAAACATTTCTCACTTAAAAGTGAGTATCGTTGGCTTTGACCAGTCAGCGATCAGAGGTGGGAAATGGTCCTTCGGAGAGCGGTTGCTTGGTTCTGTGTCCTGTTCCTTGCCATTGCGGTAAGCGCATGGGCGGTGATCACGGCCGAGGCCGGCGCCTCCGACACGGAAGGGAAAACGACCCTCGAACAGCGGGTCGTCCCGACCGGCTCCGGCGCCTACCGGTTCCTTCAGCTTGGCGCCGGCGAGCCGTACACGGTGCGCCAGGACCTGGCGACGGCCGGCGCTAACCGGGCCGCCGCCCGCACCTCCCTCGTCTACTTCGGCCAGCTTTCGGACTTCCAGCTCGCCGACGAGGAGTCGCCCGCCCGGGTCGAGGTGATCGACCCGCTCTCGACTCCGCTCAACCTCCCGTTTGGCGCCGCCTGGCGGCCCTGGGAGGCACTCGAGCCGCAGATCGACGAGGCGATGATCCGCCAGGTGAACAAATTCGCCGGCGCCAGCCCCGTCGCCGACGGCAGTGGCGCCCGACGGGCGATGGACTTCACGATCGACACCGGCGACTCGGCCGACAGCCAGCAGCTGAACGAGACCCTGTGGGTGCGGACGCTGCTGGAGGGCGGCAATCTCAACCCCAACAGCGGCGTCAGCAAGTCGACCTACTCGCACCCGCTCTGCCCCAACCTCTTCGTCCCCGGCGCCACCGAGGCCGCCCGCTACACCGGCGTGCAGGACTACGACGACTACCTCGAGGGCACCTACCCGGAGTTCTACGACCCCGATTCCCCCGCCGGCCCGCACTCGGCCTGGCCGAAATACCCGGGCCTGATGGACCGCGCCCAGCAGGCGTTCACCGCCAGCGGCGTCAAAGTCCCCTCCTACGTCGCCTTCGGCAACCACGACGCGCTGGTCCAGGGCAACGCCGCCGCCAACGCCGCCTTCGAGCAGGTCGCGACGGGATGCCTGAAGCCGATCGGGCCGGTCTCAAATCCCGAAAACGCCGGGGCACTGCTGGAAAGCCTGTTCGACCCGGTGCGGCTGCTCTCGACCTTCCTCACCAGCCCGCAGAACACGATCCTCGTCCCGGGCGACCCGAACCGCCGCTTCGTCTCCAAGAAGCAGTACAAGGACGTCTTCAAGGCGGGCACGCAGAAAGACGGCCACGGCTTCGGCCTAATCGACTCGACGCAGGAGACCGCCTCCAAAGGCGCCGCCGGCTACTACGCCTGGAGCCCGACGCCGGGGATGAAGTTCATCGCCCTCGACACCGTCGCCGAGGCGGGGACGATCCTCACCCCAAGCGGCGCCTCGACCTCGGACGGCAACGTCGACAACCCGCAGTTCCAGTGGCTGCGCAGTCAGCTGCAGGCGGCGACGGCGGCGAACCAGCTCGTCGTCCTCTTCAGCCACCACGCGCCGGAGAGCCTCGTCGCCGACATCCCCGACGAGGT
>VAYN01000007.1:26768-27785 GCA_005885405.1 Actinomycetota bacterium
GAGAGCGACCTCGTCGGCCTCCTGCACGAATACCCGAACGCGATCGCCTGGGTCGCCGGCCACTCCCACGACAACGTCGTCAACGCCTTCCCCGCCCCGAGCGGAGAAGGCGGCTTCTGGAGCATCCGCGTCGCCGCCGAGGCCGACTGGCCGCAGCAGAGCCGCCTGCTCGAGGTCTTCGACAACCACGACGGCACCCTCTCGATCTTCGGCACGATCCTCGACCACGTCGGCCAGTCCGCCGCACCACCCCCGGGCACCGCGGCATCGACGATGAACCTCGAAACCCTCGCCTCGGCGGCGCGGACGATGAGCTTCAACGACCTTCAGTCGGGCGCGCCGCTGGGCGAAGGTCAGCCGAAAGACCGCAACGTCGAGCTGCTCTTGCCTGACCCGCGTTAGTGGGGAGGGGGCCGGGGGGCCTTCTCCAGACGCAGCTCGCCTATGGCTCATGCTGAGTGTCTGGAGAAGGCCCCCCGGCCCCCTCGGGCCATGCGGCGGTGGTCGAGGGCCTCCTCGAGCACCAAGGGCTCCACTCCCTGCTCCAGTGCGACCTCGCGCAGCGAGCGACCTGACTCGGCCGCGGACTTGACGATGTCGGCGGCGCGGTCGTAGCCGATGTGGGGGTTGAGGGCGGTCGCCGTGGCCAGCGTCGCCTCGGCGTGGCGCTCGGTCATCTCCTCGTTCGCCTCGACCCCGGCGACGCATTTCTCGTTCAGGAGGCGCGAGGCGGATGCCAGCAATTTGATCGAGTCGAGCAGGTTGCGGGCGATCAGCGGCACGCGGACGTTGAGCTCGAACTGACCCTGGCTGCCGGCGACGGTGATCGCGGCGTCGTTGCCGATCACCTGGGCGGCGACCTGGATCACGACCTCCGGGATCACCGGGTTGACCTTGCCGGGCATGATCGAGGAGCCCTTCTGCAGCTCCGGCAGGCGCAGCTCGGCGAGGCCGGCGCGGGGGCCGGAGCCCATCAGCGCCAGGTCGTTGGCGATCTTGTTGAGCGAGACGGCGTAA
>VAYN01000007.1:27793-100876 GCA_005885405.1 Actinomycetota bacterium
TGATCGTCAGGCCGGTGTCGGCGGCGAGCTTCTCGCGCATCTTGTCGGCGAACTCGGGGTGGGTGTTGAGGCCGGTGCCGGTGGCGGTGCCGCCGAGTGGGATCTGGCCGACCCGCCGCAGCGTCCCCTCGACGCGTTGGACGCCGAGGCGGACCTGCGCGGCGTAACCGCCGAACTCCTGGCCAAGCGTGACCGGGACGGCGTCCATCAGGTGGGTGCGGCCGGCCTTGACGACGTCGGCGAACTGCCTCGACTTCTCCGCCAGGGCGGCCTCGAGGGCGCCCATCGCCGGCAGCAGGTCGTGGCTGACCTCGTCTAGCGCCGCCAGGTGGACGGCGGAGGGGAAGACATCGTTCGAGGACTGGCCCATGTTGACGTGGTCGTTGGCATGGGTCTCGCCCCCGGCAAGGTTGGCGATCACCTCGTTGGCGTTCATGTTCGAGGAGGTGCCGGAGCCGGTCTGGAAGACGTCGACCGGGAACTGATCGTCGTGCTCGCCATTGGCGATCGCCTCGCCGGCGGCCGAAATCCGCTCCGCGAGGTCGCCGTCGAGCAGGCCGAGGGCGCCGTTCGCGTCCGCCGCCGCGCCCTTGATCCGGCCCAGCCAGCGCACCACCGGCACCGGCACCCGCTCGCCCGAGACCGGGAAGTTGTCAACCGCTTTCGTCGTCTCGCCGCCCCACAACTGCTCTGCCATGCGTCTCCTCAGTTCAACCGTTGTCTTTTCCGGCAGCGTATCCATCGCGATAAGCACGCAAGAACGCGGGGGAGAGCGGCTGCTTGCCCGGGGCGTAGCGGGCGGCGACGGTGAGGCGGCGGACGAGGTCGGAGTGGATCCCTTCGCTCTCCTCGCTCCCACCCTGCACGGCGCCGAGCAGGTAGCCGAGCTGGACGGCCGCGTCTCCGCCGGCGTCGGCCCGCGCCTCGGCGTTGAGCTTCGTCGCAGTCTCGATCAGCGCTTCGCCGACCCGGGTCAGGTCGCCGCTTGATTGGTTGCGGACGAGGCATTCGCTGATCAACGTCTCGCCTTCGAGGAGAACTTCGTCTGGCGCTGCGGTCAGCGCCCGCGCATAGGCCTCAGGCCCTTCGAGGCATGCGGTCGGCGTCGAGTCGTCGGAGTTGCCGCAGCCAACTACGAGGGCGAGGGCGAGGAGGAAGACGGTGGCGGCGAAGACGCGCACCGGCGCATCCTATGTATCTGCACGCCTCGGCTCGTGGGGCGGCTAGTCGCCGTGCGGACGGGCGGAGACGCCGCCGGTCAGAACCTGCCCGATGCCGCCGGGCGGTCCGGCGGGGGCGCGCGGTGCGGCCTTTGGTTTCTTCTTCTTGCTCGGCTTGACGCCGGTGAAGTTGACCGCCATCACTTCGACCCATTCGGCGAGCTGGAACATCGGCGCGACCGCGTGGTTCCAGGAGAGGTGGAGGTGGTTGCCGCAGCCGTGGCCGGCGTCGCCGTCATAGCCAACCCAGCGGAAGGGCGGCACCGGTTTGTTCTGTTCGGGCTCGGCGAAGAGGGCGAGGCGGGTGATCCCGGCCCAGTTGGCGTCGCATTTGCTGCTTGGGGTGAGCGGGACGATGTCAACCGCGAGCCCGTTGTAGTGATCGGAGTTTTTGACGTGGCAGCCGTTGCAGCCGGCGTGTTCGCCGTTGGGCAGCGGGCCGGAATAGCCATCGGTGACGTAGATCGGGTACCGGGCGGCGATCCAGCGCAGGTTGGGGATGATCCGCTGGTCGACCATGTCGCCTTCGGCGTGGGGGATCGAGGCCGGGATAGGGACGATCTTTCCCGCCGCGTAGACGACCCGGGTCGTCGGGGCCGCCTCGGCGTAGGCGCAGACGGCGAACAGGGGCGCCAGGGAGGCCAGGAAGATGGCGAGGGCGCGGGCCCAGGCGCTGGCGAGGAGACGGTGGCTCACTCCCGCCTTATCGGCCGTACGACGCCCGTCGCTTGAATCCTGCCCTGGATATCTCCCCGGCATGAGGTAGTTCGAACACGGCGGGATAGGGTTCGATTCGTGCCGACCGTTCGCGAAGCGACCTTCGACCTTTTCCGGGAGCACGGGATGACGACGATGTTCGGCAACCCGGGCTCGACCGAGCTGCCGATGCTGGCCGACTTTCCCGGCGACTTCCGCTACGTCCTCGGCCTGCAGGAGGCGGTCGTGGTCGGGATGGCCGACGGGTTCGCGCAGGCGTCGGGGAAGACGACGGTCGTCAACCTCCACACGGCGCCTGGCGTCGGCAACGCGATGGGGGCGATCTTCAACGCCCAGGCGAACCACTCGCCGCTCTTGATCACCGCGGGACAGCAGGCGCGGGCGCAGATCACCCTGCAGGCGAACCTGACCAACCGCGACGCGACCCGGATGCCGCACCCGCTGGTCAAGTGGAGCTTCGAGCCGCCGCGGGCCGAGGACGTGCCACTGGCGCTTGCCCACGGCGCCCACCTTGCCGGCCTGGCGCCGCGCGGCCCCGTCTTCGTCTCGCTGCCGATGGACGACTGGTACGCCGAGGTCGACGAGAAGGACACCCAGGCGGCGATCGCGCGCAGGGTCGACGGCCGCGCCGTCGCCGACCCCGAGGCGGTGCGGGCGCTGGCCGCGCGCCTCGACGCGGCGACGAATCCCGTCCTCGTCGCCGGCCCCGACATCGACACCGCCGGCGCCTGGGACACCGCCGTTGCCCTCGCCGAGCGCCAGCGGCTCCCGGTCTGGGCCTCGCCTGCGACCGGCGGCGTCCGCCTCGGCTTCCCCGAGAACCACCCGAACTTCCGCGGCGTCCTGCCACCGGCGATCGGCCCGGTCGGGCAGACGCTCGAGGGCCACGACCTCGTCCTCATCGCCGGCAGCTCGGTCTTCCCGTACTACCCGCACATTCCCGGGCCGCTGCTGCCCGAGGGGGCGGAGCTGGTCGCGATCACCAGCGACCCTGACGAGGCTGTGCGGGCGCCGATGGGCGACGCGATCGTCGCCGACGTCGGCCTGACGCTGGCGGCGCTGCTGGAGGCGGTGCCGGAGTCATCGCGCCAGGCGCCGGAGCCGAACCCCGGGCCGCAGGAAATCCCGGCCGAGGACCCCCTCAACGCCTCGACCGTCCACACCGCGTTGGCCGAAGCGATGCCCGAGGACGCGATCGTCGTCCTCGAGTCGCCGTCGAGCACGCTGGCGCTGCGCAACCAGCTGCGGATCTCGCGCCCCGGCAGCTACTACTTCAGCGCCGGCGGCGGCCTCGGCTTCGGCCTCGCCGCCTCGGTCGGCGTCCAACTCGCCCAGCCCGACCGTCCCGTCGTCTGCGTCCTCGGCGAGGGCTCGGCCCAGTACGCGATCACCGCCTTCTGGAGCGCCGTCGCCTACCAAGCTCCTGTCACCTTCCTCGTCCTCCAGAACTCCGAGTACGCGATCCTCAAGTGGTTCGCCGAAGTCGAGCAGGTCAACGCCGCCCCCGGCCTCGACCTGCCGAAGCTGAACGTCGCCTCGGTTGCCGAGGGGTACGGGGTGAACGCGACCCGTGCGAGCAGCCGCGACGAGGTCGCCGGCGCCCTCAGTTCCGCTCTCGCCTCCTCGCAGCCCGAGCTGGTCGAAGTCCCGGTAGCGCCGGGCATGTCCCTGTTCTAAGTCGTGGTTCCTTTGTCCGCCATAAGAGGACAAAAGAACCACGGAACGACGTCGGTCCTGCCGCCGCCAAGCCAGCCGGTGGCGGACCGGGCGCCGGACGAGCTCGCGGACGGCGTCGCCGCGCCGCTGCGGCGCGACCTCGAGCAGCTGCTCGGCGCCGATCGAGTCCTGCACCGGGTCAGCGACCTCGTCTCCTACGCCTCCGACGCCAGCCCCTACCGGCGCTTTCCGCGGGCGGTGGTCGAGGCGCGCGATGCCGAGGACGTCGCCAAGGTCTTGCGCTTCGGACGGGAGCGCGACATCCCCGTCACCTTCCGCGCCGGCGGCACCAGCCTCAACGGGCAGGGCCAGAGCGACGGCATCCTCGTTGACGTCCGCAAGCACTGGGGCGGGGTCAGGGTCGAGGACGACGGCATCCGCGCCCGCGTGAAGCCGGGGACGATCCTCGGCCACGCCAACCGCGTCCTCGCCCCGCACGGGCGCAAACTCGGCCCCGACCCGGCCAGCACCGACGTCTGCACGGTCGGCGGCGTCGTCGCCAACAACTCGGGCGGCATGCGCTGCGGCGTCACCAAGGACTCCTACTCGACGGTGCGGGAGATGACCTTTGTGCTGCCGTCGGGGACGGTCATCGACACCGGCGCGCCAGACGCGGCCGAGCGCTTCGCCGCCGCCGAGCCGGAGCTGGTCGCCGGCCTGGAGGCGATCCGCGACGAGATCCGCGCCGACGCCGAGCTCGCTGAGCGGATCCGCCGCAAGTTCGCGATCAAGAACACGACCGGCTACCGCCTCTGCGCCTTCCTCGACGCCGAAGAGCCGCTGGAGATCTTCCGCCGCCTCCTCGTCGGCTCCGAGGGAACGCTCGCCTTCATCGCCGAGGTCGTCTTCGAGACGGTCCCGGTCTCGCCGGTGACGACGACCGCCTGGGTCCACTTCCCCGGAATCGACGAGGCCGTCGCCCCCGTCGGCGATCTCGTCGCCTCGGGGGCGACCGCGGTCGAGCTGATGGTGGCGCCGGCGCTGATCACCGCCGCCTGGAACATGGTCGGGGCACCGCAGGAGTGGAAAGAGTTGCCGCCCGAGTCGGCGGTGCTGCTGGTCGAGTTCGGCGGCGCCGACGAGGGCGACCTCGCGGCGCAGGTCCTGCGCGCCGAAGCGATCCTCGGCTCCCACGAGACGATCCGCCCCCTCGAGTTCACCCGCGAGCCGGAGGCGATCGAGCTCGCCTGGCGGGTGCGCGAGGGCCTGCACGGCCTGATCGGGCGGGTGCGGCCGGAGGGGACGGCGCTGATCGTCGAGGACGTCTGCGTGCCGCCGGCGCGGATCGCCGAAGGGGCCAAGGACCTGCAGGCGCTGCTCGGCGAGCACGGCTTCCTGCCCGGCGTCGCCGGCCACGCCAGCGCCGGGAACCTCCACTTCATGCTGACCCCGGACTTCGCCAAGCAGGAGGACCTCGAGCGCTACGAGGCATTCATGGGCGGCCTCGTCGAGCTGATCGTCGGCAAGTACGACGGCTCGCTCAAGGCCGAGCACGGGACCGGGGTGAACATGGCCCCTTATGTGGAGCGCGAGTGGGGGGAGAAGGCGACCGAGCTGATGTGGCGGCTGAAGCAGCTCGCCGACCCCGACGGCGTCCTCTCGCCCGACGTCATCCTCAGCCGCGACCCCGGCGTCCACTTGCGCGACCTGAAAACGACGCCGGCGATCGAGGACTGGGGCGGGGCGACGACCTGCGTCGAGTGCGGCTTCTGCGAGCCGGTCTGCCCGAGCCGCAACCTGACGACGACCCCGCGCCAGCGGATCGTCCTGCGGCGGGAGATGGCCCGCCAGCCCGAGGGCTCGCCGGTGCAGCGGGCGCTGCTGGCCGAGTACGACTACGACGCGCTGCAGACGTGCGCGACGGACGGGTCCTGCCAGATCGCCTGTCCGTTGGGGATTGATACGGGGCGGATGGTTAAGGAGCTGCGGGTGGCGCAGCATGGGGAGCGAGCGGAAAAGGCGGCACTTGCGGCGGCGAAGCGTTGGGGTGCCGTCGAGAAGATCTCTCGGCTGGCCCTCAGGGTCGGGGGGCCTTTGGCTCGCAGGACGAAGCGGGGGAAGGGACTGCCCGGGGCGGCGCGTGATGGGGTGCCGGCGGCCGGGGGAGGAGAGGGTGACCCTCTCCGGACAACAGCGGGGAGGGTCCGGAGAGGGTCACCCTCTCCTCCAACCGGGGCGGCTGCGGTGTACGTGCCGAGCTGTACGAATCGGATTTTCGGTCCGTCATCCACCGAGTCCGCGAAAACGGTCCCTGGAGAGCCGTTTTCGCGGACTCGATCTGTGGTTGACGATCTTGTGATGGTTTCGGCGCGGGCTGGGATGCCGGTGGTGGTTCCGGAGGATGTGGCGGGGAGTTGCTGTGGATTGCCTTGGAGCTCGAAAGGGTTTGCCCAGGCTCATGCGCACAAGGCGAATGAGATGGTGGAGCGGTTGTGGGAGTGGAGTGGGGAGGGGGCGCTGCCGGTTGTGATCGATGCGGCGTCCTGCACGGGGGCGATTGCTGATCCGGCTGAGGGTGTGCTCTCGGAGGAGAACTCGGAGCGGCTCTCGAAGATCGAGATCGTCGATTCGGTTGCGTGGGCTTTGCGGTTGCTGCCGAACCTCGAGATCGACTCCAAGGTCGCTTCCGCGACGGTTCACCCGACCTGCGCGACCCGGCGCCTCGCCTTGGCGCACCCGCTCCGCATCCTCGCCAATGCCCTAGCCGACGACGTCTACATCGCCCCCTCCGCCACCTGCTGCGCCTTCGCCGGCGACCGCGGCATCACCCACCCCGAGCTCACCGCCTCCGCCACGCGCCCCCAGGCGGAAGAGCTAAGCGGCCGCCATTTCGACGCCTACCTCTCCACCAATCGCACCTGCGAGATAGCGATGGAGCGGGCAACCAACCAGCCCTACGAGTCGGTGGTGTCCCTCCTAGAGCGCCTCACCCGAACTTCCCCAACCTCTACCCAGCCGAGATAGAGGTTGGGGAAGTTCGGGGCTAACCCGCGCTCTTCGCGTCGAGGTCCCGCACCAGCGCCCGCGTTTTCTCGTCCGTCTCCATCCGCTTGTCCAGCAGCGGGTTGATCAGGCCACGGAAGGCGGAGACATACCGCCACCATTTCGGGACGAAGATCCGCGGCGCCTGTTCCTCGATCCCGCGCACCAGCCCCGCCCCCGCCTCTTCGGGACTGATCCGTTTCAGCAGCCACTCGGGGCTCAGTTCCCGGATCCGCGGCGACTCCTCCTGCTCGAAGGCGTCCTGGACCATCTTCGTGTCGACCCAGCCGAAGTAGGCGACGCTGGCGCTGGCGCCGTGCGGAGCCAGCTCCGCCCGCAACGTCCGCCCCAACGCCTCGACCCCGGCCTTGGCAACCGCGTAGGGGCTATTGCCAAACCCGTTGGCGAAGGCGTAGACGGAGGAGACGACGATCATCTGGCCGCGCCGCTCGACGATCTGCGGCAGCGCCGCCCGCACCGTCCGCCAGACGCCGAGCAGGTCGACTTCAAAGACGCGCTCCCATTCCTCGCCGGAGATCGAGCGCACCGTCGCGAACTGCTTCTGGGCGATGCCGGCGTTGGCGACGGCGACGTCGATGCCGCCGAACCGCTCGACGACCTCGGCGACGGCGTTCATCAGCGCGCTCTGGTCGGTGACGTCGCCGCCGAGCCCGATCGCGCGCGGGCCGATGCGCTCCGCCGCCTCCCGCGCCTCGTCCGCGTCGAGGTCGAGCACCGCCACCGAGGCGCCGCGCAGGTGCATCTGCCGCGCGGTCTCGAAGCCGATGCCGCGGGCGGCGCCGGTCACCAGCGCGACCTTGCCGTTCAAGTCGTAGCGCTCCATCGGCGCTGCACCCTAGCGACCCGGCGCCACCCGTCTCCGCGCCGCCCCTCGCCTTAGGCTGCCCGCGTGCCCGACGCCTCCTCCGCTTACGCCGAGCTCGCCGCCGCCCGCGGCCTCGAGCAGCTGCCCGGCTTCGACCCCGGGCCGTTGACGCCGCTGATCGTCGAGGCCAAGGGCCAGCCGCTGCAACCGGCGGCGCGCGGGCAACTCGGCGAAGGGGTCGACGGCGTCGTCGGCCAGCTCGCCTACAGGCGCAACAAGACCTTCCGCTTTCACGTCGCCCTCACCGATGTTCCGGCGGCGACCGCCTTCGCGCCGCGCGTCTTCTGCATCCGCCGCGGCCGCAGCACCCGCGACGACGAGTTCTACGGCTTCGAGGCGCGCCACTCGAAGCTTTGGACCGAGAGCACGGCACTGAACGAGCGCTACGCGGTCAGCACCAGCCCCTACCAGGACCCGAACTGGCTGCGGCAGCTGTTCTCGCCGAGCTTCGTCGATTGGCTGGGGACGAAGCCGCCCGCCGACTTCTCCTTCGAGCTCGCCTACGGCGCCCTGCTCGGCAGCATCGAGGAGGACGACCCGGGCGCCGCCGGCCTCGCCGCGCTCTGCGACGCCACCGCGCACGTCGCCGACCGGATCCGCGGGGAGTGCGAGGAGTAGATGCAGCTCAACAAGGTCGGCATCGGCCTGATCGCCTTCTTCGGCCTCGGCGGCCTCGCCGTCGCAGTTGCTCCCTTCTTCGTCGGCATCCCGGCCGAGGCTGCATTCACCCTCGTCCTCCTCGGCGGCATCTGGGCGCTGACCGCCTTCGGCCTCGTCCTCTACGCCCGCCGCCAGAACCGCAAGGCCGCCCACAACGACTGGATCTTCCGGCAGGGCCTGCGCGGCACCGCGACCGTCCTCTCCGCCGGCAGCAGCGCCACCGTCAACGAGATGCCGCTGATGAGCCTGCGGCTCGACCTCGACGTGCCGGGACAGGGGCGGCGGGAGGTGAAGCGGCGGGAGATCATGCCCGTCTTTGCTGCCACCCGGATGGAGCCGGGCCTGGTCCTGCCGGTCTACGCCAACCCGAAGGACCCGAACGAGTTCGTCCTCGTCTGGTGAGGCGCACCTAGAATCCGCAGTTCGTGCCCGGATTCGAACCCGTAGACCCGAAGCAGTCCTTCCCCGAGCTGGAGCAGCGGGTGCTCGCGCGCTGGCGCGAGGAGAAGGTCTTCGAGCGCTCGCTCGCCCAGCGCGCCGAGGCGCCGGTCTGGAGCTTCTACGAGGGGCCGCCGACCGCCAACGGCCGCCCCGGCTCCCACCACGTCCTCGCCCGCGTCTTCAAGGATGTCTACCCGCGCTACAAGACGATGTGCGGGTACCGGGTCCCGCGCAAGGCCGGCTGGGACTGCCACGGACTGCCGGTCGAGCTCGAGGTCGAAAAGCAGCTCGGCATCTCCTCCAAGCAGGAGATCGAGGAGTTCGGGATCGCCGAGTTCAACCAGCGCTGCCGCGAGTCCGTCTTCGAGTACGTCGAGGACTGGAACAAGCTGACCGAGCGGATCGGCTTCTGGATCGATCTCGACGACCCCTACGTGACCCTCGAGGACGACTACATCGAGTCGGTCTGGTGGTCGCTGAAGCAGCTCTGGGACAAGGACCGCCTCTACGAGGGCCACAAGGTCGTCCCTTACTGCCCCCGCTGCGGGACGGCGCTCTCCTCGCACGAGGTGGCGCTCGGCTACGAGGACGTCAAAGACCCGTCGATCTACGTGCGGTTCCCGCTGCTGGGTGAGGACGGAAGCGAGTCCGGCGAGTCGATGCTGGTCTGGACGACGACCCCGTGGACCCTCCCCGGCAACGTCGCCGTCGCCGCGGCGCCCGATGTCACCTACGTACGGGCGCGGCTCGACGGCGAGACCGTGATCCTCGCCGAGCCGTTGGTCGAGCGGGTGCTGGGGGAGGGGGCGGAGGTGCTCGATCGCTTCCCCGGTTCCGAGCTCGTCGGCCGCAGCTACCGCGGGCACGTCTTCGCCCTGGAGGACGGCGGTCCCGCCAACGCCTTCCGGGTCCTCGCCGGCGACTTCGTGACGACCGAGGACGGGACCGGTCTCGTCCACATCGCCCCCGCCTTCGGCGAAGACGACTACCGGGTCGCCGCCGTGGCCGGGATCTTCGACCCGACCGACGCCGCCACCCTCTACAACCCGGTCGGACTCGATGGCAGATTCGACGACCGTGTCACCGGCTTCGAGGGCAAGTTCGTCAAGGACGCCGACGTCACCGCGGCTCTGATCGGCGACCTCGACCAGCGCGGCCTGCTCTTCCGCGAGCAGGTCTACGAGCACGCCTACCCGCACTGCTGGCGCTGCGGGACGCCGCTCCTCTACTACGCGAAGTCGAGCTGGTACATCGCCACCTCCCAGGCCCGCGACCAGCTGCTCGCCAACAACGAGGAGATCGGCTGGCACCCCGAGCACATCAAGCACGGGCGCTTCGGCAAATGGCTGGAGAACAACGTCGACTGGGCGCTCTCGCGCGACCGCTACTGGGGGACGCCGCTGCCGATCTGGGAGTGCACCGGGGAGGGCTGCGACGGCCGCTTCTGCGCCGGCTCGGTCGCCGAGCTGCGCGAGCGGGCGCGCGAGCCCGTCCCCGACGACCTCCACCGCCCCTACATCGACGGCGTCACCCTCGACTGCTCCGACTGCGGCGGCGTCATGCGCCGGGTGGTCTCGGTGATCGACACCTGGTACGACAGCGGCGCGATGCCCTTCGCGCAGTTCCACTACCCGTTCGAGGGCAAAGAGGAGTTCGAGGAGCGCTTCCCGGCCGACTACATCTGCGAGGCCCAGGACCAGACCCGCGGCTGGTTCTACACCCTGCTCGCCGAGTCGACCCTGCTCTTCGACACCTCCAGCTACCGCAACTGCGTCTGCCTCGGCCTCATCCTCGACCCTGAGGGCCAGAAGATGTCGAAGAGCCGCGGCAACGTCGTCGACCCCTGGGACGTCCTCGACGCCCACGGCGCCGACGCCTTCCGCTGGTACTACCTGACCGCCCAGCAGCCCTGGGCCGGCTACCGCTTCAGCGTCGACACGGTCGGTGAGTCGGTCCGCCAGTTCCTCCTCACCCTCTGGAACACCTACTCCTTCTGGGTCCTCTACGCCAACGCGGAAAACCTGACTGCGGCGGATTTCTCCGCTGAGCCAGAGAGCGCGAACGACCTCGACCGCTGGGCGCTCTCGCGGCTGCAGGCGACGACGGCGACCGTGCGCGAGCGGATGGACGACTACGACTGCACCGCGGCGGGGCGGGCGATCGCCGAGTACGTCGAGGAGCTCTCCAACTGGTACGTGCGACTCAGCCGTCGGCGCTTCTGGGACGGCGATCACGCCGCCTTCGCGACCCTGCGCCACTGCTTGCTGGAGACGACGGCGATGCTGGCTCCGTTCGTCCCCTTCCTCGCCGATGAGATCCACCGCAACCTCAGCGGCGAGACGGAGTCGGTCCACCTCCGCGACTTCCCGACGGTCGACGAGTCCCTCGCCGACTCCGACCTAGAGCAGGGGATGGAGGCGGTCCGGCTCACGGTCGAGCTCGGCCGCGCCGCCCGCGCCCAGGCGAAGGCGAAGGTGCGCCAGCCGCTGCGCCGGGCCGTGATCGTCGCCAACGAGGCCGAGCGGGCCGCGATCGAAGCCCGCGCCGCCCTCGTCACCGCCGAGCTCAACGTCAAGGAGCTCGACTTCGTCAGCGACGAGTCGGAGCTGGTCAGCTACTCGGCCAAGCCCAACTACCGCGCCCTCGGTCCCCGCTTCGGCAAAAGCATGCCCCAGGTCGCAGCCGCGGTAGAGGCCCTCGACGCCGCTCACGTCGCCGCGACCCTCGCCGAGGGCGGCGAAGTCGGGATCTCGATCGACGGCACCGACCACACCCTCGGCCCTGAAGACATCACCCTCGCCCTCCAGCCCCTCGAGGGCTACGAGGTAGAGGCCGAGGCCGGCCACGCCGTCGCCCTCCAACTAGAGCTCGACGACGAGCTCCGCCGCGAGGGCCTAGCCCGCGAGATCGTCCACGCCGTCCAGAACGCCCGCAAAGCCGCAGGCCTGGAGATCACCGACCGCATCGACCTCACCCTCGCCGGCGACCCCGACCTCCTCGAGGCCGCCCAGGCCCACCAGGACTACCTGACGACCGAGGTTCTAGCCACTTCGGTCTCCTACGAGGGCGACGACAACGGAGCCGCCGCCAAGATCGACGGCGGCGACCTCAAACGAATCGTCGAACTTCACCCAGCAGTGATCCGGCGCGACGCCGGCTACCTCGATCAGGGCCGCTTCGATGCGCTTGGCGATCTCCGCCTTCTGCTCGTCGGAGCGGCCCTCGTACCAGTGGACGTGAACGAACGGCATGGAAGGAGAGCGCGGCGCCGCCTTAGGCGAGCGCCGGCTCCAGCTCGGCCTCGAGGCGGCGCTTCGGCATCGCGCCGACGACTTTCTTGGCGATCGCGCCGTCCTTGAAGAGGATCATCGTCGGGATCGAGAGGACTTCGTAGTTGGCCGCCGTCTGCTGGTTCTCGTCGACGTTGATCGAGACGATCTTGAGGTCGTCGCGCTCGGCGTCGATCTCCTCCAGGACCGGGTGGACGACGCGGCACGGACCGCACCAGGGTGCCCAGAAGTCGACGAGGACGGGGCCCTCGGCGTCGAGCACGTCAGCTTTGAAGGTGGCGTCGGTTACGTCCGTCAATTTCCCAGTCACTGGTATCGGTCTCCCGGTCGATGTTTCGGCTTCAGCTCAATACTTCAGAAAGTATAGCGCCGTAGTAGGGGGAGGCGCCAGACCGCCTCGGCGACGATCTTGAGGTCCATCTTCGAGCTTCCTACCCGCCGCTCGCGGAAAACGATCGGCACCTCGACCACCTTAAAGCCGAGGCGGATCGCCCGGTAGGTCACCTCGACCTGGAAGGCGTAGCCGCGGGTGCTGATCTGGTCGAGGTCGATCGCTTCGAGGACCTCGCGCCTGAAGCACTTGAAGCCGCCGGTGAGGTCGCGGACGTCGACCCCGAGCACCAGTCGCGCATAGGTACTGCCGGCGCGGCTAACCGCCCGGCGCAGCGGCCCCCAATCGCTGACCCCGCCGCCGGCGACGTAACGGGAGCCGAGTACCACGTCGGCCCGCTTCGCCGCCTCCAGCAGCCGCGGCAGGTAGGCGGGGTCGTGGGAGAAGTCGGCGTCCATCTCCAGGACAAGGCCGGCGCCGCCGGCGAGCGCCGCGCGAAAGCCGGCGATGTAGGCGGGCCCGAGCCCTTCCTTGCGCGGCCGGTGCAGCACCGCCACGTTCTCGTGCTGCGCAGCGAGCCGGTCGGCGATCTCCCCGGTCCCGTCCGGCGAGCTGTCGTCGACGATCAGCACCTGGGCGCCCGGCGGCAGCTTCGCGCGGGCGGCGTCGACCAGCGGCTCGACGTTTTCAGCCTCGTTGTAGGTCGGCAGGACCAGCCAGGCGGGGCCGCCGTGGTGCTCGCTCATCGGTCGCGATGCTATTCGGCGGGCGCCGGGGAGGAACTCCTAAAGTTGCCTCCGTGACCAACGCCGAGATCGCCGCCGCGCTGGAAGAGCTGGGAGTCCTCTACGAGCTCGACGGCGCCGACAGATACCGCGTCCTCGCCTACGGCACCGCCGCCAAGGCAATCCGCGAGAGCCCGGTCTCCGTCGCCGAGCTCGCCGGCCGCGGCGAAGCGACCAAGGTGCCTGGCGTCGGCAAGACGCTGGCGGAAAAGATCGACGCGCTGATCGCGACCGGCGAGATCCCCGCCGCGGTGAAGCTGAAGGCGAAGTTCCCGCCGACCTTGATCGAGGTCACGCGCGTCCCCGGGGTCGGCTCGAAAACCGCCCGCCGCCTCTTCGAGGAGCTGGAAATCTCCTCGATGGAGGACCTGAAAGCGGCGGCCGAGGGGGAAAAGATCCGCGACGTCAAAGGCCTCGGCCCGAAGGCGGAGGAAAACATCCTCGCCTCGCTCGAGCGGCTCGGCGAGCCGGGCGAGGGACCGGGCCGCCTGCTGCTCTCGAAGGTGAAGCCGATCGCCGAGGAGCTGGCGGCGGCGCTGCGCGAGCATCCGGCCTCCGACCGAGTCGAGGTGGCGGGCTCGGTCCGGCGCTGGGGCGAGACCTGCAAGGACATCGACCTGATCGCCACCGCCGAGGAGCCTGCGGCGCTCTCCGAGCACCTCGCGAGCCACCCGCTGATCGCCGCCGCAGGCACCCCCGGCCCCAACGGCGTCCGTGCCCAGACCCACAACGGCGTCTCGGTCGACCTGCGGATCGTCGCGCCCGCCGCCTTCGGCAACCTGCTCCAGCACTTCACCGGCTCCAAGGCCCACAACGTGCAGCTGCGCGAAGAGGCGGTCTCTCGCGGCCTCTCGGTCTCCGAGCACGGGATCACCGAGACCGAGAGCGGCGACATCCAGACCTGCGCGACCGAGCAGGAGGTCTACGAGCGCCTCGGCTACGCCTACATCGAGCCGGAGCTGCGCGAGGGCCGCGGCGAGCTGAAGGCGGCGCGCGAAGGCAAGCTGCCGCAGCTGGTCGAGCTCGGCGACGTCAAGGGCGACCTCCACTCCCACACCACCCTCTCCGACGGGCGCAACAGCGTCGAGGAGATGGCCGAAGCGGCGCGCGACCGCGGCTACGAATACCTGGCGATCACCGACCACTCGGCCAGCCACGGCTTCGGCGACCACGTCACCGCCGAGCGCCTCTGGGAGCGGATCGAGGAGATCGCCGCCTGGAACAAGGGCTACGGCAAGAAGGACTTCCGCCTCCTCGCCGGCTCGGAGATCAACATCGGCCTCGACGGCACCCTCGACTACCCCGACGACCTCGTCGCCGCCCTCGACTGGGTCGTCGCCTCCGTCCACACCTCCTTCAACGTCTCCGAAAAGCAGATGACCGAGCGCGTCGTCACCGCGATCGAAAATCCGAACGTCGACTGCATCGGCCACCTCACCGGCCGCCTGATCGGCCGCCGCGAGCCCTACGGCATCGACGTCGAGAAGGTCGCCGAGGCCGCGGCGCGCACCGGCACGATGATCGAGATCAACGGCAATCCCAACCGCCGCGACCTCTCCGACCTCCACGCGCGCCTCGCCTCCGAAGCCGGAGTGATGATCGTCCTCAACACCGACGCCCACGGCGTCGACACCCTCGACAACATGGCCTACGCCGTAGCCACCGCCCGCCGCGCCTGGCTCACCCCCGGCGACGTCGCCAACACGCAGACCTGGAGCGAGTTCAGGAAGCTATTGGGATGACTGAGGCGGACAACTCGACGCTGTTGGAGGAATGGGCCGCTTCTCCTGAGCTTCGTGCGGTTCGTTCCCGGATCAGGGTGCTGGCGGTGCTGGGTGGGATGGCGGGCGTAGCGACGGTCGTCCTCTGGGCCTGGATCTTCAACGCCCAAGTAGAAGAAAATGCTTACTCGACCGACCCCTCCGGAGTCCCGACGATCACCTGGATCGCCGCCGCGGTTGCCGGGGTGGCGGCGATCGCCCTGGGCCTGGTCCTATTTGTCCAGCGGGAAGCGGCAAGGCGCAAGTTCGAAGAACGTCTCGAACAAGAACAGCGCGAGCAGCTCCGCGCCGACCGCGACGAGCAGATCTCACCGGGAGAGCTGGGGGAGCTCCTAGCGGCAAACCGCGCCCTGCTCGACGAGTACCAAAAGCCCGTGAGGGCCCAGGCTCGCACCAGCTACCTCTACGCCCAGATCGCGATCCTGATCGGCCTTGCCGTCCTGGTCATCGGCGCCGTGATGGTTCTGGTTACCGGTGAAGCGGCTGCCCGAATCTCGGTGGCCAGCCTCGCTGCGGTCGGGGTCGCCATCTCCGGCTATGTCGCCCGTACCTACCTTCGCGTCTACGATCGAGCCCAGGAGCAGTTGAACTACTACTTCCGCGAGCCCCTCGTCACCAGTTATCTGCTGACCGCCGAGCGGTTAGCCGAGAAGCTCCGAGGGGGTCGGCGTCAGAGGGCGTACGCCTCGATGGTCGAGGAGATCGTTCGGTTTGTGAGGGCCGATCTCGACCAGGGTGCCTCGGACAGTTCCTCCGGGAAAGCTCGATTGCGCTCAGACGGTTAGTCGATCGCTGCGCAGCCCCGGCGCCCGCACCAGCTCGATCGGTTTCAGCGGGTGGTTGGGGACGACATAGAACTTGACGCCGTCGCGGGCCTCGATGCCGAGGACCGCCGCCTCGCGGGTGTGCCAGGCGAGGGAGACGATCAGGGCGTAGCCGGCGCCGACGGCGGCGACGCCGGGGAAGAAGATGCCGAGGAAGCCGGCGAGGATCGCGGTCATCGCGATCGGCCAGAGGCGGGTAAAGGCGATCCGGGCAGGGTTCTGGTCCGGGAGCGAGGTGGCGGTGCGGGCACGGGCGAGAGCGTCGCGGACGTCGTCCGCGGCCCGCTGCGGACGGCCCAGGTAGAGGCCGATCGCCAGCGAGATCAGCCACCAGGCGGCGGCGACGAGGACGATCGTGGTTTCGCCGTCGCGGTTGGCGGCGACGGCGGTGATCGCGCCGAGCGCGGTCGCCTCGGCGGCGGTGATGAAGACGCTGACGCGAAGGAGGTCGGTGTAAGGCATCAGCTGCTCGCCGGCATCATCGCGCCAGCCACTCGAGGATCTCCAGCCAGCCGTCGAGGCCGGCGACGGTCACGTCGGACTCCTCCGCCAGCTCCGCCGGTGCCTCGGCCGAGAGCACGCCGACGCAGACCCCGGCGACGAGCTGTCCCTCCTCCCGCAGCTCCCGCAGCCGCCTGAAGGCGTCGAGGTCGGTGCGGTCGTCGCCGGCGTAGACGGCGCGGTCAACCCCGTCCTCGGCCAGCAGCGAGGCGATCGCCCCGTCCTTGCCGCCGCCGCCGACCGGGCGCAGCTCCAGCACCTTGCGCCCCCAGCGTGGTTCCAGCCCGGCGCGACCGCCCTCGTTGGCGACCTCGTGGGCGCAGCTCTCGGCGGCGGCTTCGTCGACGGCGCCGCGCCAGTGCAGCGCCTGGATCGGTCCCTTGTCCTCCTGTCGCAGCCCCGCCGCACGCAACCGCTCGCCGTCGAGGCCGGCGAGAAACGCGGCCGCTTCGCCCTCGCGTCCGGCGATCGACGGATCTGGCCGCGGCGCTTCGTCCCCCGGCAGCAGCAGCTCGAGCCCGTGGTTGCCGGCGTAGGCGAGAGAGTCGAGACCAACCAGCCGCCGCGCCTCCTCCGCCCGCCGGCCGGAGATGCAGCCGACCAGTCCATAGCGCTCGCTCAGGGCCGCCAGCGCTTCGCGCGCCGCCGCCGGCACCGCCGCGTCCTCGGCCCGCTCGACGATCGGCGCCAGGGTCCCGTCGACGTCGGTCAAGATCGCTGCACGGGCAGGCTCGGTGCGGAGCGGCTCGAGCCTTGCGGCCCACTCGCCGCCCCCGCTCTCGGACTGGGGGGACACGGCTCTAGTATCGCGAGATGGACGCCGCCGCGACCCCGGACCACGAGATCTGGAAGCTGGCGGCGATCGGCACCCTCGCCGGAATCTTCAGCGGCCTCTTCGGCGTCGGCGGCGGGACGATCATCGTGCCGCTGCTGATCTTCTGGTTCGCCTACGGCGAGCGCCTGGCGACCGGCACCAGCCTCGCAGCGATCATCCTCATCGGCCTCCTCGGCGCCCTCGCCCAGGGCGGGATCTACGGCAACGTCCACGTCGGCACCGCGCTGCTGCTCTCGATCCCCGCCGTACTCGGAGTCATCCTCGGGACCGCGATTCAACAGCGGATCCCCCAGCGCGCGGTCTCCTACCTCTTCGCCGCGCTCCTGATCGCGATCGCGGTGGAGCTGATCCTCTCGTGAGCGAGAAAACGCGATGAACGAGTTCATCGCAGTCCTGATCTGCCTCTTCGGCGGCCTCACCGGCGGCCTCGTGGGGGTCGGCGGCGGCGTCCTCTTCGTCCCGGCGCTGACGATCTTCATCGGGCTCACCCAGGTCGAGGCCGAGTCGACCTCGCTGCTGATGATCGTGATCGTCGCCATCGTCGGCGCCTACCGCCAGAACGGCTACGGCAACGTCCGCGTCCGCGAGGCGATGATTATCGGCGCGCTCTCGCCGCTCGGCGTCTGGATCGGCGTCACCGCCGCCAACCACATCTCCGAACGCGCCCTGCAGCTCTCCTTCGCGGCGCTGGCGCTGTTCATGGCGGCGCAGCTGATTCGTCGCGCCCGCACCGCCTGAACGGCCGGCGCAGAAAGACGATGGTCTACGCTCGAAAGCGTGGATTCATTGAGTTGGGAAGGCGACCTGCCGCACCTGCGCGCGCCGATCATGGTCTGCGCATTCCGCGGCTGGAACGACGCGGCGGCCGCGGCGTCGACCGCGCTTGGAGCGGTCGCCACCTCACTCGACGCGGAGCTCGTCGCCAGCGTCGATCCTGAGGACTACTTCGACTTCCAGTCAACGCGGCCGACGATCACGATGGACGAAGGGCAGACGCGCCGCATCGAGTGGCCGGAGAACAACGTCTACGCGGCGCTGGTGCCGAGCGCCGACCGCGACCTCGTCCTGCTCGACGGGACCGAGCCGAACCTGCGCTGGCGCACCTTCTCGGAGACGATCGCGACCGTCGCCGATGCCCTCGGGGTGGAGATGGTCGTCACCCTCGGCGCCCTGATCGCCGAGGTCTCCCACACCCTGCCGGTGCCGATCACCGGCCTCGCCTCCAGCGCCGAGCTGGTCGAGGAGCTCGAACTCGAGCGCTCCAGCTACGAGGGCCCGACCGGGATCGTCGGCGTCGTCCACGACCTCTGCCGCCAGAACGGCATCGACTCCGCTTCGCTTTGGGCCGCCGTGCCCCACTACGTCGCCGCCGTCCCCAACCCGAAGGCAGCCCTTGCCTTGCTGCGCCGGCTCGAGGGCCTGACCGGGATCGCCGTCGAGGCCTCCGAGCTGGAAGAGGAAACGGCCGACTACGAGGAGCAGATCGGCCGCGCCGTCGCCGCCAACCCGGAGATCGAGGATTTGGTCACCCGGATCGAGGCCGAACAGGCCGATCTCCTCGACGAGGAAGGCGAGCTCCCTTCAGCCGACACCTTGGCCCGAGAGTTCCAGCGCTTCCTCCGCCAGCGCGGCGACGACAAGAGCTAGACCCTCAAGCTTCCGCCGCCGGGCAGATCAACCGGTAGTCGCACCAGCTGCAGACGGTGGGGGAGGGGCGGGGCTCGAAGTCCTGGCTGAGGATGCCCTCGCCGACCTGGAGGACGGTGCGCTCTACCCGCTCGGCGTCGTCGGGCTTGGTCGGGGCCGCCACCTTGTCGCCGTCGAGGACGTAGTAGTAGCTGCCGATGCCGGCTTCGATGCCCCAGGCCTCGCGTGCCGCCATCCGGTAGAGCGCCAGCTGCAGGTCGTCGTCGAGGTCCGCTTCGGTCTTGCGCTCTCCGGTCTTGTAATCGATCAGCTCGTAGTCGCCGTCGGGGAGGCGGTCGACGCGGTCAACGCGGCCGCGGACATGGTGATCGCCGACCTTGAAGTCGAACTTTTTCTCCAGCCAGACCGGTTCGCCCTCGGAGTCGCGCTCGTTTTCCCAGTAGAGGCGGAGTGCCTCGCGGGCGCGATCGCGGAACTGCAGCTCGTCGTCGCTGGAGCCGAACCCGGTCCGGCGCCAGCCGGACTCGAAGAGCCGGTTCAGGACCCGCAGCCCTTCCTCGGGGTTTTCGGGCGGCTCCTTGTGGAAGCGTTCGAGGACGTTGTGGAAGAGGATGCCGAAGCGCTGGTTGATCGTCGGCTCCTGGGGGATCCCGAAGACCCGCGCGAACTTGTACTTGAGTGGGCAGGTGAGGTAGAGCGAGAGGTCCGAGGCCGAGAGGCTGAGCTTGCCGTCGCCGCGGCGCGGCAGGAAGGCGGCGAGCGAGGGCTCCTCGCGGGCGGCGACGAGGTCGAGGCGGCGGCCGCGCTCCCGCTCTGAGTCGAGCAGGTAGGAGTCGAGCGAGGAGGCGTCGAGCTCGGCCTGCTGCTCAGGGGTGGCTACCTGTCGCAAGAGCCCGTTGACCGCCTCGATCGCCTCCGCCGTCGGCTCGTCCCCCGGGCGCTGTGCCAGCGCCGCCAGCTTCAAGAGCTCAAGGTAGCGGGCGATCGCCCGGTTGACGTCGATCGCCGTGTCGAGCCGCGGCTCGGAGAGCTCGCGCCCGGCTCGCCAGGAGGCCTCCAGCACCTGCTCGCGCAGCGTCCGGTAGGTCGCGTGCAGGCCCTCGGCGGGGCCGAACAGCTCCTCCTCGTGCGCCTCCTCCTCGCCGCCCGCCGCCCGCAGGGCACCCTCGAAGAAGTGGGAGGGACGCTCGGCCTCGCCGCCCTGCCCGCGCTCGAGGCGGGAGAGGACGAGGCCACGGCGGGCGGGGGAGCCGATCCGCTCCCAGTCGCGCTCCTCCTCGAGGCCGAGGACGAAGACGTGGTCGAAGCCGAGTCCCTTGACCGCGTCGGCCGCCATCACGTTGACCGCCCCGGGGGAGCGCTGATGCTCGGTCTCTTCCTCCTCGGTCCCGGCCTCGGCGACGGCGCTCAGGTAGGTGACGAAGCCGCGGGTCGAGCCGTGGGGCTCACGTCGGGTCCAGGCGGTCGCCAGCTCGGCCAGCTGCGAAAGCGCGAGCAGCCGCTCGGCCACCTCCGGCTGGGCGGCGAAGAGGCGCTGGCGGCGCAACCCGACCTGCTCGATCAGCCGCCGCACGAAGACGTCGGCCCGGCGTTCCTCCATCACCGCGGCGGCGCCGTTGTAGAGCTTGAGGAAGGCCCCGATCCGCTCCCGCGCCTCGGGCTGGAACTGGGGGCTGTCGAGCGCGGCCTCGCAGGCGGCGACCATGTCCTGCTTGCGACGCCGCGCGATCGTCGTCAGCCGCGCCAGGTCGCCCGAGCGCAGTTCGACCGGCGGCCGGGTCAGCGCCCGCGCCGCCGCGGCCGAGTCGTCGGGGTCGGCCAGCACCCGCAACCAGGCGATCGCGTCGCGCACCTCGGGCCGCTGGAAGAGCGCCGTCGGGCCGGATAGGTGGAAGGGGATGCCGCGCTCTTCCATCGCCGCGGCGATGGCGCCGCCTTGTTTGGCCGGGTCGGCGACGAGGACGCAGATCTGGTCGGGCGGCGTCCCGGCGGCGCCGAGGTGCTCGACCGCTCGCGCCACTGCCTGCGCCTGCGCGCGCTCGTTGCTGCAGCGCCAGAAGCCGAGCTCGGGTTCGCGGAAGCGCTGCTCGAGCAGGATCCGCGCACCGCCGGGATGGACGCCGTCGAACCAACCCTCGGCCGCGGTCACCTCGGCGCCGCTCTCCAGCGCGAAGACCTGGTTCGGGTTGTCGGGGGCAAGCGATTCGAGCACCGCCAGCTGCGCCGGCGTCGCCTCCTCGAGCTCGTCGACCATCACCTGCGGGAAGCGCTCGGCGATCCGGCGCCGCACGTCGGGCCGCTCGACCAGGAGGCAGTCGAGGGCGAGGAAGACGTCGCCGCGGTCGAGGCTGCCGGACTCCGAGAGGATGCGGTCGTGATGGGCGTAGAGCTCGGCGAACTCGAGCTCGCGCCGCGCCGCCTCGCGCTCGGCCTCGTCGCCGGCGGCTTCCGCCCGCGATTGCGCTGCCTCGGAGAGGCTGGTCGGCCCCGTTCGCTCCGCCTTGAGGCGGTCGATCCGGGCCAGCAGCCGGGCCAGCAGTCCAGCCGGGTTGCCGCGGATCTCGTGCCGCCGCAGCGGCAGCTGATCGAGCCGGTCGAGCAGCATCGCCAGCCGCTGGGCCCGGCCGAGGACGTCGAAGAAGGGGTCCAGCCCCGCCTCCTCGGGGTGCTCGCGGAGGAGGCGCTCGCCGATCGCGTCCCAGCTGCCGACCCAGAGCTCCTCGAAGGACCCCTCCAGCAGCGCCTCGCAGCGTTCGCGCAGGCGGGCGGCGGTGGCCTGGCGGGAGGCGATCGTGAGGACGCTCTCAGGGCGGGCCCCGGCGTCGACGAGGTGGGCGAGGCGATGTGCGAGGAGCTCGGTCTTGCCGGTGCCGGCCGGGCCGATGATCAGCAGCGGCCCCTCGCCGTGGGCAACCGCGCGCTCACGCTCCGGAGCGGTGCTCTCAGTCGTCGGGAGGTCCTCGCGCACCACCCAAAGCTAGCGCCCTGGAGATGTTCTCTAGCATCCGCGCGATGGACGTCCTCTCCGCCGACTGGCCCGCGATCTGCCGCCGCATCGTCGCTGCCCAGCGGCCGATCTTCGAAGAGACGCGGACCAGCGAGGAGCGGACCGTCTACGAGGGGATCGGCGAGGGCGGCGACCGCACCCTCGTGATCGACCGCCGCGCTGAGGATGTCGTCTTCGCCGAGCTCGACAAGCTCGCTGCCGAAGGCGCCTCCTTCGTCGCCGTCTCCGAGGAGCGGGGCGAAGTCAGCTTCGGCTCTGGTGGCGAGGCGCGCGTCGTCATCGACCCGATCGACGGCTCGCTGAACGCGCGCCGCACGATCCCTTCCTTCGCCGTTTCGATCGCCGTCGCCTCGGGCCCCTCGATGGCCGACGTCGAGTTCGGCTTCGTCCACGACTTCGGCGCCGACGAGGAGTTCATGGCGCGCCGCGGCGACGGCGCAAAGCTGAACGGGGAGCCGGTGCGGGTCACCGCGCCCGCCGACCGGCTCGAGGTCGTCGGTGTCGAGTCGGCCGAGCCGGAGTGGGCGTTGCCAGCTTTCGAGGCGCTGATCGGCAAGGTCTTCCGCCTGCGGGTTGTCGGCGCGATCGCGATCAGCGCCGTCTACGTCGCCGCCGGCCGCTTCGATGCGATGCTGAGCCTGCGCTCCTGCCGCTCGGTTGATGCAGCGGCTGCCCAGCTGATCGCCCGTGAGGCGGGCGGCGCTGTTTCGTTCGGCGAGGGGGATTTGAGCGAGGCGGCGCTCGACCTTGACGCCCGCTACCCGATGGCGGCGGCAAACGACGAGGACGGCCTCGCGACCGTCCGCGCCGCGCAGTTGGCCAAAGCCGCGTAACCCTTCTCTCCAGGCGGTTTACAAACGTGTGTTCCTACGAACTTATGTTCGTTACACTCGGGCACTTCCCCAAGCCCCCAATTCAAGACTGAAGAGGTGTTTTCTTCCTATGGCAGAGAGCAAAAGCAACGGCAGCAAATCCAAAACTCAGGCGAAACGCGCCACCACCGAAGCGAAAAAATCCGCGGTCAAAACCGCCAAAGCTTCGAAACGCGCCGCCACCAAGACCGCTGTCGCTGAGAAAAACCAGGTCCAGGGCGTCGTCCAGACCGCTGTCGACTTCCCCGTCGGCGCCGTCCTCACCGTCAGCGACCGCGTCTCCGAGCTGGTCGAGCCGTGGACGGACCGCAGCAAGGCCGAGCGGCAGATCAAGAACTACCGGAGCAACCTGCGCAAATCGCTGAAACGGACCGAGCGCCGCGGTTCCACCGCCCGCCGTAAGGCGATCACCGAGGCCCGCAAGACCCGCAACCAGGTCGAGCGCGAGGCCCGCAACCGTCGCCGCGAGGTCGAGACGACGATCAAGCGCAACCGCACCGAGGTCGAGAGCCGCGTCCGCAAGGCGATCGAGGAGCAGACCTCCCGTGCCCAGGGCGTCGTCGATACCGCCACCGGCGTAGTCGGCACCGTCAGCGGGCAGCTGACCGCTCTGCGGTAAGCAGCATCAGCGTCCTTTGACGCTCACAGGCCGCGAGGCGCCCGGTCCGTAGGGCCAGCCCTCGCGGCCTTTTACGTAGGCGCGGAACTGAAAGCGGACGCCGCGGCTGTCGTCGTCGCTGAACCGGTAGGCGTAGCGGAAGCGACCGTGGCGGTCGGCCTCGACGGTGCGGAACTCGCTCCAGCGGGCGCCCGGATAGCGGAACTGCAGCTCGACCGGGATGCCGCCAACCGCGCCCACCGCCCCCGCTGCCGGAATCCTGCCGCTGAAGATGACCGGTGCCCCGCCGATGGCGGCTGTCGCCGTCGAGGCCCGGAAACGGATGGCCGTCGCCGCGGCGAGCTCGGTGACGGGACCCTCAGCCTTCGTCAGCTGGCGACTGCCGTCGAAGCCGGCGACCACCTCCCTGCTCGGTCCGGGCTTCAGTCGCAGCGAGAAGGTCCCATCGGCGCCGGTGCGGACCAGAGTGGTTCGCTGGGGTCGGTCAGCGCCCGCGGCGAAGGTCTCGCTGATCGCAATCGTTTGGCCGGCGAGCGGCCCGCCCGAGGCGCGCCGTAGGGAGCCGCTGAAACGCAGACCGGAGAGCTGGGACCGCAGGGTTACCTGCGTCTTCAGCGGGTTGACCAGAACCATCCGGCCTCCCCGGACCCGGTTGTCGCCGTTGGCGGAGTTGCCGGCGGCGTCGAAGCCGGTGGCTAGGAACTCGTACTTGCCGGGCGGGTAGGCGTCGGAGTCCCAGCGGGCAACCAGGCGCCCGGCCTCCACCCGAGTCGGGAGCGCCTCGTAGCGAGCGCGGGTCCCGGACCGGCGGACGCCGATCGAGCCGCGATCGGCGCTCGGTCCGGAAAGCCGATCGCCGACCGAAGCCTCGATCCGCTCCGGGTCGGCCGGGTCCTGGGCGGCGGCGAACTCCACCCGCGGTGGTTCTTCGTCGATCCGCACCGTCGCGCTCTGCGGCGGTGGCGAGCCGGCCGCACCGTCGCCGACGTTGCCGGCGGCGTCGCGTCCATAGAAGCGGATCGCGTGGACCCCGCTGCCGCCGACCCAGGCGAAGGCCGTGGCACCGGGGGCGGTGATCGGCGAGGCGCCATCGATCGCAATCGCGCTGAAGGGGCCGGCGGGGCCGGTCGGCTCCATCCCTGAGAGGTTGTCGGCGCTCGTCGCCGTCAGCTTCACCGGGCCGTTGCTCCACCCGGACGGGACGCCTTCCAGCGTGACCGCCGGCGCCGCGGCGTCGACGGCGAGGAAGACCGTCTGAGCTTGGGAGCGGACGCCTGAGCCCGAAACCGACACCACCCGTGCCTCGGTGATGCCCTCCGGGAGCAATCCGAGAGAGACCTGGCCCGCGTTCGCCGCAATGCGGATATCACCAGGCCTCAGCGCCACCTCGTAGCCCGAAATCCCCGAAAGCGGCAGCGCGACCGCGGGCGGATCGAGCTCGAGTTTCGCCTGCTCGCCCCCGAGGAGCCAGCGCCCGGGCCCGTGCACGGTGGGCGGCGGTGGCACCGCGTCGTCGAACCGAAGCAAGGTCTCAGCCCGGCGCAACTCGTTGCCGGCTGCGTCCTCGAGCCAGCCTTCCAGCGTGTAGACGCCGCTCACCGGTGGCACCTGGACTTTTTCGAGGGGATCGCGCGCAGGCGCCTCCATCAGCCCGCCGACCTGCTGTCCTTGTGGGTCGAGCAGCCGGTAAGCCGCCCGCGTGCCGTCGCTCGCCACTCCTGGAACCTCTCGCGGGTCGATCGAGAAAACGGGGCTCGCCTGCCAGCTGGCGGAGCTCGCCTGGGACGGACCACTTCCTGCCATCGAGAGCAGACCGACCACCAGGCCCGCAATCAGCCTTCTCCTCAGCCGGCTCACGGGCCGAACTCCCCGGCCGGGCTGCTGCCGCCGGAGCTGGGCGCCGGAGCCGGTGCGGCGACCGGTTCGGGCGCCGGTTCCGGTTCCGGGATGGGTTCGGCGCTGACGGGTTCCGGTTCGACGGCGACTGGTTCGGTTTTCGCTGGTGCTTCGGCGGCTGGCTGCTGTTCGGGAGTGGGCTTTGGCGTCGCCTCCGGATGCGGCTCGGGAGCCGGCGCCGGATCGGGCTCGCTCGGGAGCGGAGGCTGCGGCTCCGGGAGGGAGTCAACCCGGCGGTCCTGCTGGCGCACGATGGCGTGTGGTTGCTCGTCGCCGCCTTCGAGCGGCCCTGGGAGGACACCGGTGGCGAAGCAAGCCGCGGCACTGCCCGCGGCGCCGATGCAGATGGCGGCGATCTTCGCCAGGCCGGCCCCGCCGGCCCCACCACCGCCGGCGATCTGCACGACCGCCTCGCCGCGGCCGCCGAAGCGGGACGCCGCATTCCCGATCGCCTCGTGGACCCGTTCCAAGAGCGAGCGGTGCACAGGGACGGCGGGGGCCAAGGCAGCCGCGGCTGCCGGTGCCGCCCGGTAGGTCCGCAACGTGGCCCGGCAGGCGGCGCACGCCCGCAGGTGCTCGCGCAGCTCCGCCACCTGCTCGCGACCGGCCTCGCCGTCGCAGAAGGCCGAGAGCAGCGGCTTCATCTCCGCGCAGCGGCTGCCGTCCTCGCTGCGCGCGACGAGGCTGCGGAACCGCTCCCGTCCCTCGGCGAGGCAGCGGTTCACTTTCGTCTGGCTCCAGCGGGTGATCTCGCCGATCTCGGCGTACGAGTAGCCCTCGGCGAGCAGCGTCAGCGCCCGCAGCTCCTGGGGCTTCAGCGCTTGCAGCGCCTCGCGGCTGCGGAACACCGCCTCCCGCCGCTCGAGCCTCTCCGCCGGGCCGTCGCCGGGGGAGGGGAGGAGCGCGGTCCAGTCCTCGTCGCCGGGCTCGGGGGCGCGAGCGGCCGGGCCGGCGAGGACGCGCTCGCGCTCTTGGCGGACCGCCAGCGCCTCGTGCTTGACCACCGTCTGCATCCACTTGACCAGTTGTCGCGGCTCCGCCGTCGGCGCCTTGCGCAGGAGGATCTCCAGGCCGCGCTGCAGGGCTTCGTCGGCGTCGTCGGCGCAGAGGGAGTAGCGGGCGGCGGTCCGCCGCAGAGCCGCCTCGTGCCGCGAGTAGGTCTCGACAGCCGCCCGCTTGCGGGCGGCGTGGTCATTCTGGCCGAGCGGGTTCGCACCCCCGGCGTTGAGAGTCTGCATCGCTGTCTCGTTTTCCCTGCCGCTTCGGTCGTCTCGTTCGGACACTGGCAGCGATAGGTACGAGAGCGGTTCGACTCTCCCCCCACTGGACAAATGCCTCAGGGCAAAAGGACGGAAATTGCAAAGCGGATCAGAAGAACGTCCAGACGGTCGTTCGCTCGCTAGGATCGCCCCCATGAGCACTTGCGTAGTCACCGGCGGCGCCGGTTTCCTCGGTTCCCATCTCTGCGAACGACTACTGCGGGACGGGCATCGAGTCATCTGCATCGACAACCTCGAGACCGGATCGCTGGAGAACATCGCCCACATCCGCGACGAGGCGTTCGAGTTCCGCAACATCGACATCACCGAGAAGGTCGACATCCCGGAGCCGGTCGACTTCGTCTACCACCTTGCCTCGCCGGCGAGCCCGATCGACTACCTGCGGCTGCCGCTGCACACGCTCAAGGTCGGCTCCCACGGCACCCACCACATGCTCGGCGTCGCCAAGTGGAAGCGCGCCCGCTTCCTGATCGCCTCGACCAGCGAGGTCTACGGCGACCCCGAGGTCCATCCGCAGAAAGAGGACTACTGGGGGCACGTCAACCCGATTGGCCCGCGCGGCGTCTACGACGAGGCGAAGCGCTATGCGGAGGCGCTGACGATGGCCTACCACCGCCAGCAGGGCGTGGACACGGCGATGGTCCGCATCTTCAACACCTACGGCCCGCGGATGCGCGCCCACGACGGCCGCGCGATCCCGACCTTCCTCCGCCAGGCGCTGCAGGACCGGCCGATCACGGTCTTCGGTGACGGTAGCCAGACCCGCAGCTTCTGTTACGTCGACGACCTGATCGACGGCATCGTCCGCCTCGCCGAGTCCGACGTGCACTCGCCCGTCAACATCGGCAACCCGGACGAGTTCACCCTCCTGGAACTGGCGAAGAAGGTCGTCGAGCTGACCGACTCGCGCTCGGAGATCGTCTACGAGGCGCTGCCCACCGACGACCCCAAACAGCGCCGCCCCGACATCGGCCGCGCCCGCGACCTGCTCGGCTGGGAACCGACGGTCGACCTCACGGAGGGTCTGCGTCGGACGATCGACCAGAGCGGCGTCGAGCGCCTCGTCGGCGCTAGCGACTAGCGCCGACCAAGCAACAAAAAGGGGCGGCCCGAAGGCCGCCCCCTCTCGCGATGCAGCGAGCTTGTTGCTGACTACTGGGTCTGGGCGGTGAAGGAGAACGTGCCCAGCGGGTTGCCGGCGGTGATGTGGTCTTTTTCGACCCGTTTCGCCGCTGCCTCTTTGGCTGCTTCTTTGCCGGCTTTTTCTTCAGCTGCTTTCTGGTCCGGATTTGCCGATTCGCATTTTTCCGGAGCGGCTTTTGCACAGAATTCGGCGTAGAACCCTGCTTCGTAGTAGGCCTGGTAGACCTTGACGAAGCCCTCGAGCACTTCAGCCGAGATCGGCTGAAGCACTGCCGAGGAGTCGACGCTGACGGTGCGAGCCGCCGCATCGGTGGTGACTTTGGTGATGGTCAGGTCGGCGATCGAGCTGCGCCCGAGGTTGCCGAGGTTGAGGCTCTCGCTGGCGTTGGATTTGGCGACGACTTCAACCGTCACCGTTTTAGCCGAGAGGTCGAGCCACATGTTGCCCAGCGTGATCTCCGTTTCCAGCGCCGTGGTGGGGCTGGTCGGGAGTTTCTGCGTCAGTAGCAGGCCACCCGCGGTCTGCACCTGTCCGGCCTGCCCGGTCGGGCCGATGTTGCCGCCGCTGATCGGAAGCTCGTAGTTGCCGAAGCCTTTTTCGGTGGTCGGTGCGATCACCGCGGCCTCGGTTTCCACGTCTTTCAGCTTTTTCAGCAGTTCCTGGTCGGCGTTGAAGCTGACGTTGCCGCCGGGAACGATCGTAACCGTGGCCGGCTGCTCTTCGGCCTTGGCCGAACCCATCAGCTTGTTGGCGATGAACGGCTTCGGCTTGCCCTTGGCGTAGCCGAGCTTCTTGTTCAGCTTCTTCGCCGCCGTCTTGGTCAGCTTCAGCTTCTTGATCGTCATGCTGACGCCGAAGCCGGCGCGGGTGAAGCTGTAGCCGCTGACGGTTGCGAGCTTGATCTTCTTCCCAGCGACCTTGGCGAAGAGGGCTTTCTTGTTCGTGTCGAGGACGAGCCCCTTGACCGGCGCGCTCTTCTTGCCGGCCTTGAACTTGAGGCCGCCGCCAAGGTTGACGGTGCCGCCGCCGGTGGTCGGATCGACTTCGCCGCCGGTGCCCGGGAAGGTGGCCTTCTTGCCCTTCAGCTTCGCGGGCGCGATCTTCGTCGTCTTGATCCCAAACGTCTTCAGGTACTTCGTGAAGCCGTTGTTGAGGGTGATGGTCGCGGAGCCGCTTTCGACCGGATCGGCCGTCGCAGAGGCGTAGGGAGCGAACGCCAGCAGCGCGAACAGCGCAGCAGCGAGAGCCGCCAGTGGCAGCTTCGTACCCCTAGCCATCCGTGGCTGGGTTGCTTCAGTCATATGTGAGTCCTCCGTTGCTGCCGCCCCCTGCTGTCCCGTTAGGCGACTTACGGCGATTTGTTGTCTGTCCAGGTTATTCCCGGATCACTGCTCTTTACAACCCCGCCGGCGGACAGATGTTCCGCTTCAATATTCTCCCCCGGGTGACTGCAGCTGACGGATCCGGCGCCCAGGAGGCGCACCGCACGATCGCACCCGTGGTCGGACCCGACGACGAGCGCGTCTTCACCGACTCCGGGATCGAGATCCAGCCCCTCTACGACGAGGGCGATGTCGCCCCAGGGCTGGAGGAGCGGCTCGGCGAGCCGGGCCAGCCGCCGTTCACCCGCGGCATCCATGAGCGGATGTACCGCGACCGGCTCTGGACGATGCGCCAGTACGCCGGCTTCGCCTCCCCCGAGGACACCAACGAGCGCTACCGCTACCTGATCGAGCACGGCTCGACCGGCCTCTCGATGGCCTTTGACCTGCCGACCCAGCTCGGCCGCGACTCCGACGACCCGCTCTGCCACGGCGAGGTCGGCCGCACCGGCGTCCCGATCGACACGATCGAGGACATGCGGATCTGCTTCGACCAGATCCCGCTCGACGGCGTCTCGACCTCGATGACGATCAATGCCCCGGCGGCGATTCTGCTGCTGCTCTACGAGCTGGTCGGCGAGGAACAGGGTGTGCCCTCCGAGAAGCTGCGCGGCACCGTCCAGAACGACGTGCTGAAGGAGTACATGGCGCGCGGCAACTACATCTACCCGGCCGAGCCGACGATGCGGCTGACGACGGACATCTTCGAGTACTGCAGCGAGAACGTGCCGAAATGGAACACGATCTCGATCTCCGGGTACCACATCCGCGAGAAGGGCTGCTCGGCCGTGCAGGAGGTCGCCTTCACGCTCTCCAACGCGATTGCCTACGTCGAAGCGGCGCTCGAGCGAGGGCTGAAGATCGACGAGTTCGCGCCGCGGCTGGCCTTCTTCTTCAACGGCCACAACAACGTCTTCCAGGAGATCGCCAAGTTCCGGGCGGTGCGGCGGATGTGGGCGGAGATCGTCAAGGAGCGGTTCGGGGCGGAGAACGAGAAATCGATGCAGATCCGCTTCCACACCCAGACCGGCGGCGTCACCCTGCAGGCCCAGCAGCCGGAGGTCAACATCATCCGCGTCGCCCTGCAGGGCTTCGCCGCAGTCTGCGGCGGCACCCAGTCGCTGCACACCAACGGCTTCGACGAGGCGCTGGCGCTGCCGACCGAGCGCTCGGCCCGGATCGCCCTGCGAACCCAGCAGGTGATCGCCTACGAGTCCGGGGCGGCGGACACCGTCGACCCCTTCGCCGGCTCCTACTTCGTCGAGTCGCTGACCGACGAGATCGAACTGCGGGCCAAGGAGCTGATGGAGAAGGTCGAAGAGCTCGGCGGCTCGGTCGAGGCGCTGGAGTTCATGCAGCGAGAGATCGAGGAGTCGGCCCTCAGCTATCACGAGCGCTACAAGAGCGGCCAGGACGTGATCGTCGGCGTCAATAAATTCGTCACCGACCAGGTCGACGACGTCGACATCCTCAAGGTCGACCCCGAGGCCGAGCAGCGCCAGCTGGCCCGTCTCAAGGCCTTCAAGGAGAACCGTGACCAGGCCGAGGTCGAGGCCAAGCTCGAGTCGATCCGCGACGCAGCCCGCGGCGACGGCAACCTCCTGCACCCGATCCGCGCCGCCCTCAAAGCCAACGCTTCGATCGGCGAGGTCTGTGGCGCCATGCGCGAGGTCTTCGGCGAATACAAGGGCGGCGCTTTCTTCTAAGCCCCCGAAGTGCTGAACGGTTCGTCCCAGCTTTCGCAGCCGGGGAGGAACGTGGCGGCGGTAGTTGAAGCCGCAACCGATGATCGAGGTTTCCAGGACCCTGATGAAGTCCGAACCCGAGCTGGCGGAGCTGATCGCCACCGTCGAGGGGGTCGAGGTGACGATGGCCGAGAAGGGCTTCGGCACCCGTGTCCAGCTGCGTGCCGGGGAGGAGTCCGGTCTCGGCGAGGCCGATCTGGAAGCAGTGCTCGACCACCTGGCGGAGCCGCAGCGGCGACCGTTCGTCTGACAACGAAGTCCAAAGGAGACTCTGAAGAGTGAAGACCCTGAAGCGGCACCTCACGGTTGCCAACGTCTTGTCCATCACCGCGATTTTCATCGCCCTCAGCGCGACCGCGGTGGCGGCCACCAAGCTGGGTGCCGGCCAGGTGAAGGCCGTCAACATCGCCCGCCAGGCGGTGACCAACGCCAAAATCAAGACCCAGGCGGTCACCTCCGGGAAAATCAAAAACGGTGGGGTCGTCAACGCTGACCTCGGCGCCGGCGCAGTCAGCAACTCGAAGATCGTGAACGGCGCTGTCGGCGCTTCGAAGCTCGCCAAGGAAGCCGTCACCAGCGGCGCCCTCGCGAAGAAAGCCGTTACCGAAGCCAAACTGGGTGCGGAATCGGTCGGAACTGGCAAGCTCGACAACGAAGCGGTCACCTCGGCGAAGGTTTCTTCAACGGTCTGGAAGCAGCTGGTCAAGAACGTCCAGTACGTGACCGAAACCAGCGCCAACAACTCCGAAGACGAAAAGAACGTGACGGCCTCCTGCCCGACCGGCAAGGAAGCGATTGCCGGCGGCGCCCGGGTCAACGCGCCCGCCAGCGTCAAAGTCGCGCTTAACGGCGATTACCCCGCTGTTGCCTCGAACAACGCTCGCACCGGCTGGATCGCCTCCGGCCGCGAGACCCCCGAAGAGGCTGGCAACTGGCAGATCGTCGCCTATGTGATCTGCGCAGAACTGTAGATTCACTGCGCATCGTGGAAACGCGAGGGGCCCGCTTCGGCGGGCCCCTCGTATATCTGGGGACACTCCGCGGGCGGCGTAAATAGACTTCCGCGCCCGATGCGCGAGAGAAACCCCGAAACCCACGACGAGAAGCTCGCCTACCTGCGCGAGCTGCGCGAGGCGGCGATCAACTCCGCCTCCGAGGCCGCGGTCGAGAAGCAGCACGCGAAGGGCAAGATGACGGCCCGCGAGCGGATCGAGAAGCTGCTCGACCCCGGCTCCTTCGAGGAGCTCGACACCTTCGTCCGCCACCGCACCTACGACTTCGAAATGCAGAAGAACCGGCCCTGGGGCGACGCCGTCGTCACCGGCCACGGGACGATCGACGGCCGCACCGTCTTCGTCTTCTCCCAGGACTTCACCGTCTTCGGCGGCAGCCTCGGCGAGGTGATGTCGGAGAAGATGTGCAAGGTGATGGACCTGGCCGCCCAGGTGGGGGCGCCGGTGATCGGGATCAACGACTCCGGCGGCGCCCGCATCCAGGAGGGGGTCGTCTCCCTCGGTGCCTACGGCGACGTCTTCGTCCGCAACGTCCAGTGCTCTGGCGTGATTCCGCAGATCAGCCTGATCATGGGCCCCTGCGCCGGCGGCGCCGTCTACTCGCCGGCGATGACCGACTTCATCTTCATGGTCAAAGAGACCTCGCACATGTTCATCACCGGCCCGGAAGTGATCAAGACCGTGACCGGGGAGGAAGTCGAGTTCGAGGAGCTCGGCGGGGCGATGAGCCATAACTCGAAGTCCGGCGTCGCCCACTTCGCCGCCGAGGACGAGGAGAGCTGCCTCGAGGACGTCCGCTACCTGATGAGCTTCCTGCCCTCGAACAACCTCGAGGCGCCGCCGCGGTTCGAGCCGACGGACGACCCCGAGCGCGAAGACGACGAGCTCGACACGCTCGTCCCCGACGACCCGCAGAAGCCCTACGACATGCGCGACGTGATCGCCCGCGTCGTCGACGACGAGGAGTTCTTCGAGGTCCACGAGCACTTCGCGAAAAACATCGTCTGCGGGTTCTCCCGCCTCGACGGCTATCCCGTCGGCATCGTCGGCAACCAACCCGCCTTCCTCGCCGGGGTGCTGGACATTGAGGCCTCCGAGAAGGCGGCCCGATTCGTGCGCACCTGCGATTGCTACAACATCCCGATCCTCACCTTCACCGACGTCCCGGGCTTCCTGCCGGGGACCGACCAGGAGTGGAACGGGATCATCCGCCACGGCGCCAAGCTGCTCTACGCCTTCACCGAGGCGACGGTGCCGAAGCTCACTGTCGTCACCCGCAAGGCCTACGGCGGCGCCTACGACGTGATGAACTCCAAGCACATGCTGGCCGACTACAACGTCGCCTGGCCGACCGCCGAGGTCGCGGTGATGGGCCCAGAGGGCGCCGTCAACATCATCTACCGCAAAGACATCGCCAACTCGCCGACCCCCGACGAGCGCCGCCAGAAACTGATCGACGACTACAAAGCCCACTTCGCCAACCCCTACTCGGCGGCGGAGCGCGGCTACATCGACGACGTCATTGAGCCCCGCCAGACCCGCCCGAAGCTGATCCGGGCGCTGCGGATGCTGCAGACCAAGCGCGTCGATCAGCCGAAGCGCAAGCACGGCAACATTCCGCTTTAGCGACGACGCAGTGTCGTACGACACTGCTTGAACCCGTCCGACAGGGTTGCTAGCTTGCGGATATGGAGTTGAAGAGCGTCCCGGTCAAGAGCAACGACGTACGCGTTCCCAAGCCAGAGGTCGGCAGCGCCTACCTCGTCGAGCGCTACAGCGCCGACAGCGTCAAGGCCGTGATCCTGCATCCGGACGACTTCGCCGAGCTGCAGAGCCGGGCGCGGATCCTCGAGGAGGCGGCCCGTCCCGCCGGCTTCGAGCTGACCGACCTCGGAGCCGAAGCTCACCAGATCGCCGAGTCCCGCGAGGGTGAGCTGATCGAAGACGAGGCGGCTGTCCGCAGCCTGCTCGGCCTTTGACCATCGCAGCCGGCGAGGTGTACTGGGCCGTCGTGCCCTACACGCCGCAGGCGCCGTTCCAGGTGTTCGTCAAGGACAAGCCACCGGTCGCGGTCCCCGACGCCGGCACGATCGTCGAGGGCCTGCGCAAGGGAGGCGACGCCGAGCTGCGCTTTGTGGTCGAGGCCAAGGCAAGGCCCGTCCTCCTGCTTTCAGACCGAGTCGACCCGCGCACCGGTGACCTCTTCGGCCTCCGCCTCGTCCGGCTCGGATCGCTGGGGGAGGAGGCAGCCGAGCGGATCAGGGAGCAGCGGGAGCCTGGCCTCTTTCACCTCAAACCGGAGCGTTTCCCCGATCTCGATCAAGAGTCGGCGGCGATGATCAGCGCCCCGATCCGCCTCCACGAGAGCGCCGTCTACCTGGCCGAGCCCCTCGGTCGCCTCGACCAGAACGAGATGCGAGTGCTTGCCGAGCGCTTCGTCACCTACTGGGAGCTCGACCTCCACCAGCTCCTGATCGGGAAGATCAGGGAGCTCCTGCGCAAACGAGAGTCCTAGCGGCCGTTCGGCGCGCCGAACGTCTACGGAACGGCCGTCGCCTCGGTCTCGACGCCACCGCCGGCTCCGCGGCCGGCAGTGGCGCCGCCCTCCTCGGCTCCGAGGCGGTGGGCGAGGTAGACGGGGATGATCGAGATCAGGATCACGATCACCGCGACGGCGTTGACGATCGGGAGTTCGTGGGGGCGGAAGAGGTTGGAGTAGATCCAGATCGGCAGGGTCTGTTCGCCGGCGCCGATCGTGAAGTTGGTGACGATGATCTCGTCGAAGGAGAGGGCGAAGGCGAGCAGGCCGCCGGCGATCAGGGCGCTTTTCATCCCCGGGAAGGTGACGTAGCGGAAGGTCTGCCAGGAGTGGGCGCCGAGGTCGGCTGAGGCCTCCTCGAAGGAACCCGAGAGTCGCCGTAGCCGCGCAACGGCGTTGTTGTAGACGACGACGATGCAGAAAGTGGCGTGACCGACGATCACGGTGAAAAGGCTGAGCGGGACGTCGAGGACCTGGGTGAAGGTGTTGGAGATTGCGACGCCGGTGACGATCCCCGGCAGGGCAATCGGCAGGATCACCAGGAAGCTGATCGTCTCGCGGCCGAAGAAGCGGTGGCGGGCGACTGCCAGGGAGGCCAGCGTCCCCAGCACTAGGGCGATGGACGCGGCGACGACGCCGGCCTTGATCGAGGTGATGAAGGCTTCGCGGGCGGAATCGTCCTTGAAGGCCTGGCTGAACCAGTGGGTGGTGAAGCCCGGGGGCGGCCACTCGAGGATCTTGCTCGAGTTGAAGGCGTAGACCCCGATCACGATCAGCGGGATGTAAATGAAGGCGAGGGCAAGCGCGACGGCTGCCCGCAGCATCCACTTGGAGCGTCTCGAGAGCCTCATTGCGCGGTCGCCTCCATCAGACGTGCTCGAAGGCACCCAGGCGGCGGGCGACCAGGAGGTAGGCGATCATCACGACGACGGGCACCAGCGCCAGGGCGGCGGCGAAGGGCTGGTTGTTGGAGATGTTGCTGAAGATGACGTTGCCGAGGAACTGCTCGTTGGAGACTAGGCGCGGCGTGATGTAGTCGCCGAGGGTCAGCGAGAAGGTGAAGATCGAGCCGGCGACGACGGCAGGGAAGGCGAGGGGCAGGATCACCCGGCGGAAGGTCGTGAAGGGGGAGGCGCCGAGGTCCTCCGAGGCGCTGATCAGCGAGTTTGGGATTCGCTCGAGACCGGCGTAGATCGGCAGGATCATGTACGGGAGCCAGAGATAGCTGAAGACCAGCCAGACCGCGGTGGTCCCGTAGCCGGGGCCGTGGAGCCCGATCGGTTCGAGCGCCCAGTTGATCGCCCCGTTGGCCGAGAGCAGCGTTCGCCAGGCGTAGACCTTGACCAGGTAGCTCGACCAGAGCGGCAGCAGGATCCCGATCACCAGCAGCGCCTTGCCGCGCCGGCTCGCGATCTTCGCCATATAGAAGGCGATCGGAAAGGCGATCACCGCATCGGTGATCGTGACCAGGAGCGCGGTGCGGACCGTCCGCCAGGCGATGTCCTTGTAGACGGGTTCGTTCCACAGCGCTTCAAAGTTTTCGAGGGTGAAGCTCTTCTCGGTCAGCCCGCTCAACGGGTCGACCGACCAGAAGGCGGCGACCAGGAGCAGGGCGAGGGACCCCAGGTAACCGATCACCAGCCAGCCGACCGGGCCGGCCAGCAGCGCCCCTACCTGCAAGCGCTCGCGGCCGTGGAAGAGGTCGGCCAGCTTGTGGCCGACCGACCTCCTCTCCGCAGCCGCTTCAGATGCCATGAACTAGAGGCTCTTCCTCAGCCTTTGATCGTCGTCCAGGCTTTCACCCAGTCGTTGTAGTCCATGCATTCGCCATCGCCGGTGCCGCAGTCGGCGAGCGGGGTTTCCCAGTAGTAGACCCGCTCCCAGAATTCCGGTTCTTCGGCGTGGTATTCGGCGCAGAAGTTCTTATTCGCCGTCTCTTTGCAGGCGAGTTCCTGTGCCGGTGCCTCGCCGAAGTATTCGGCGACTTCCGCGTTGACTTTCGGTTCGATGATCCAGTTCATCCACTCGTACATGCAGTTCGGATGTTTGGCGTCCTTGGCCAGCATCCAGGTGTCGGACCATCCGGTTGCACCCTCTTCGGGCAGGAAGCCCTGGCTTGCCGGGCTGGCAGCGACCGGCGCGCCTTCTTCCTTCAGCGCGAAGTACTGGTACTGCCAGGTGGTGCCGACGACGTTGTCTTCGTTGGCGAAGCCGGAGATCTGCTTGGCCGCTTCAGACCAGTATTCGCCGACGTAGGGCTGCTGTTCTTCCAGCAGCTTGACCGCCGCGTTGAACTGCTCTTCGTCCAGCGCGTAGGGGTTTTCGATCCCCAGGTCCGGTTCGTGGGTCTTCAGGTAGACGGCCGCTTCGGCGATCGACATCGGATCGTCGTACTGGCTGATCTTGCCTTTGTATTTGGCGGCCTCTTTCGGGTCCATCGTCACCGCCCAGGACTTCGGTGCCGGTTTCACGCCATTCGAGTTCCACATCAACAGGTTGGCGCCGCGGCCGTGCGGGATGCCGTAGTTGACCCCGTCGAAGGTGTTGTAGGGCTGGTCTTTGAGGTCGGCGAAGACCGTCTCGTAGTTGGGGACGAGGTCGACGTTGACCGGAGCGACCAGGTCGGCCGCGACGAGCCGGGCGCTGGCGTTGCCGGAGGCAGAGACGCCGTCGTACTGCCCGGTTTTCATCAGCTCGACCATTTCGTCAGAGGTGCCGGCTTCCTTGTTGTTGACTTTGCAGCCGGTTTTCTGTTCGAACGGTTTGCTCCATTCGGGTTCCACGTAGCCGGCCCAGGAGATCAGCGATACTTCGCCCTCTCCCTTGCCGACCTTTTGCAGTTCTTCGCTGCTACTGCCGCCGGTGGTGTCGTCGCTGCCGCCCCCGCAACCTGCAAGCGCGAGCATGAAGACGACCAGGCCGGCGACGACGAGCCACGCCGTGCGGGCGGGATTGCCATCCCTTCTCCTCATGATGCTGCTACCTCCTCGTTGGTTGACTTCCCGCCGACAGCGGCCGCGTGCTCCGGCCGCCACCCGACTAGGACCTCGTTTCCCTGCGCTGGCAGCGCGCCCGAAGACGCACTCTCCACGTTCTGTCTTACGAGCTGGAGCTTCTCCCCAGTGTCCAGCTGAATCGTGAAGCGGGTAACCATGCCGGCGTAGGCGACGTCGACGATGCGGCCGGTCTCCGTGTGGAGACCGTCGCTCGGAGCGCCCGGCTCAAGTAGATCGATCTTCTCCGGGCGGATCGTCATCCGCTGCCCGTCGCGCTCGATCAGGTTGGAGACGCCGACGAAGCCGGCGACGAACTCGTTCGCCGGGTGCTCGTAGAGCTCCAGCGGCGGGCTCACCTGCTCGATCCGGCCGCCGTTAAAGACGGCGATGCGGTCGCTCATCGTCAGCGCCTCGTCCTGGTCGTGGGTGACGTATACGAAAGTGATCCCGACCTCGCCCTGAATCGTCTTCAGCTCCGTCTGCATCTCCTCGCGCAGCTTCAGGTCGAGGGCGCCGAGCGGCTCGTCGAGCAGCAGCACCTTGGGCCGGTTGACGATCGCCCGCGCCAAGGCGACGCGCTGGCGCTGGCCGCCGGAGAGCTCGCCGGGCTTGCGGTCCGCGTAGCCCGGCAGGCGCACCATCTCCAGCGCATCCTCACCGCGCTTGATGCGCTCGGCCTTGCCGACGCCGGCGACCTTCATCCCGTAGGCGACGTTCTCGCCGACGCTCATGTGGGGGAAGAGGGCGTAGTCCTGGAACACCGTGTTGACGGCGCGGTCGTACGGCGGCACCCCGCTGACATCCTCGCCGGCCAGCTCGATCGTCCCCTCGGTCGGGTCCTCGAAGCCGGCGATCATCCGCAGCGTCGTCGTCTTCCCCGAGCCCGAGGGCCCCAGCATCGTGAAGAACTCTCCCTTCGCGATCTCCAAATCGATCCCCGCAACCGCGGCCACCTCCCCGTAGTACTTCGTGAGGCCGGTGAGACGGATGTCAGGAGTGCTCGCGTCTATACGTGGGACGTTATCCGGGGAGGTGCGGATTGCAAGAACAAAGTGGACGGCGGGGATTAGCCGGGGTGGAGTACGGCTGTTTGGGGGCGGGAGGCGGTGGGGGTCCCTGGGAGCACCTCCGCCGAGTCGGGGTGGGGTCAGGCTGCCGCCCCGGGCCGCAACGCTCGGTCTCCGTGCCAAGTACCCAGGGACCCCCACCGCCTCCCGCCAGTCAGCCGCGGTGGGGTTCAGTTGCGTGGTTCCTTTGTCCGGCTATAGAGGACTAAGGAGCCACGGAACTCGATTTCAGTGAGAGGGTGCGGCTCATGGCTGGTGATGAAGCGATTCGGCTTGTTTCTTATGACCCCAGTTGGCCCGAGCGGTTCGAGGAGGAGCGGGTTGCTCTGGAGGGGGCGATCGGGGAGTGGGTGGTTGGCGGGATCCACCACGTCGGGAGCACGGCGGTGCCGGGGATGGAGGCGAAGCCGATCATCGACATCCTCGTGGGGGTGCGGGATCTGGATGAAGCTCGCGCCTGCTTCGACCCCCTCGCCGAGCTGGACTACCTCTACGCGCCGTACCTGCCGGAGCAGATGCGCTGGTTCTGCAAGCCAGATCCAGCGCACCGGACCCACCACTTGCACTTGGTCCCCGTCAACTCACAGCGATACCGCGACGAGCTCGCCTTCCGCGACAAGCTGCGCTCTGACCCTGGCCTGGCCCAGCGCTACGTCGCACTGAAGCGAGAACTAGCTGCGGGGCATCCCTCGGACCGCGAGGCATATACGGATGGCAAGAGCACCTTCATCTCTCGCTGTCTCTGATCCAACTGTCGAAGGAGCGGGCGGGGCACCCCCTGAGCGCCACTTAGCACGAGGCGGGCCAGCAACCTTCTAGCGCCAGCGGCTGCGAACCCACCCGCCAAGCTGCGGCGAGCAGGGGGTGCCCCGCCCGCTCCTACCTAAGACCCTCGCTAGTAACCAGCGGGGTGACGCGCGGTGAAGCCGACGTTGTCGCGCAGATCCTCGTGCCAGCGGGGGCCCGTTTCGCCGCCCGAGTCGCCGGAAGTGTCCCAGCGGAAGCCGGCGATCACGGCGTAGGCGTGGCCGCCGTTGGCCCAGACGGTGATCCAGCGCCCTTCGCCTTCTTCGGCCCAGTTCATCATCGGGCCCGAGGGAAGGGGGCTTTCGAGGAATTTGCCGCCGTGGAGGGCGAAGCTGACCGAACCGGAGCAGTCGTAGCCGGCGTCCCACCAGCGGGCGTGGCCTCCGCCGTAGATGTAGGGCTTGCTGCGGATCTTGTTGGCCGCGGCGATTACGCGCTTGACCCGGGCGGGCGCGCTCGCCGGCGGGATCAGCATCCCGTTGTCCAGCAGCTTCGCCTTCGCGGTCGGCGTGCAGACATCGACTTCAGCGGGGGACATACCGCCGGTCGTGCAGCGAGCGGAGGCGCTGCCCGGGGCGATCAAAGCGGTGGCGAAGAGGGCGATGACAAGCGCAAGCCCAGCCAACCTGAAGTTGTGACGCAAACCGATTCTCCTTCGTCGGCCTACGGGGTTAGCTGTCGGGCTGGCGCGAAAGGAGCTTGCGCCCCCACCTTCAACTTGGTGGGTTAGCCCCGAAAACGTGGTTCCCCCGCTCCTCGTACGCTCTTTGCGCTGAGGATTCGGCGTTTCGGTTACTGACCGGCGGCAGTGTAGACGATCGCGCGGCGGTCTGCTTACAAAACGCAAATATTTGCCCGGAGAACCCGCTCCCATCGAGGTTCTGTTCGACGCGGCGGCTGGTAGCTTGCGCCCTGGGATGAACCTTTCGGGCCGAAAAACGCTGCTGACCGGGGCCACGGGCGGGCTTGGCAGGGCGATCGCGCAGGCGATGGCCGAGCGCGGCGCAGTGCTCTCGCTGAGTGCTCGCAACCGCGAGGCGCTGGAGGCGATGGCCGCCGAGCTGCCCGGCAGCGGCCACTCGGTCCTCCCAGCCGACCTTGCCGAGCCCGACGCCGCCGCGCGCCTCGCCGCCGAGGCCGCTGGCACCGAGATCCTCGTCGCCAACGCCGGCCTTCCAGCTGCGGGCAGGGTGGAGGACTTCAGCTCTGAGCAAGTGAAGCGGGCCCTGCGGGTCAACCTCGAGGCGCCGATGCTGCTCGCCCAGGCGCTCTACCCGGCGATGGTCGAGGCGGGCGCCGGGCATCTGCTCTTCGTCGCTTCTCTCTCCGGCAAGGCAGCGAGCCCGCGCTCGGCTATCTACAACGCGACCAAGTTCGGTCTCCGCGGCTTTTCCCTCGGCCTCCGCGCCGACCTGGTGCCGAAGGGCGTCGGCGTCTCGCTGCTGACCCCGGGCTTCATCCGGGAAGCGGGGATGTTCGCCGACGCCGGCGCCAAGCCACCGCCGGGGATGGGCACCGCCACCCCCGAGCAGGTCGGCGCGGGTGCTGTCAAGGCGATCGAGCGCGACAAGGTCGAGGTGACCGTGGCGCCGCTGCAGCAACGCGCCGGCGCCCACCTGGCAGCGATCAGCCCCGCGCTCAGCGTCAAGGTCCAGAGTGGCTCCGCCGGCCAGAAGGCAGCCGACGCGATCGCCGACGGCCACCCGGCCGACAAGCGCTGAGCCGCTGGCTCGCCAGGCGCCTCGGCCGCGCCGAGCCGGCGCCACGTTTTCCTTAGACTCGAACGCGTGAGCAGCGATTCCTTCGGCGCCCGTTCGAGCCTCCAGGTGGGGGGCCGCGAGTTCGAGATCTTCCGGCTTGACGCGCTGCAAGAGCGCTTCGACGTCGCCCGCCTGCCGTACTCGATCAAGGTCCTGCTGGAGAACGTGCTGCGGCTCGAGGACGGGACCTCGGTTTCCGCCGCCGACGTCGAGGCGATCGCCTCCTGGGACGCGGCCGCTGAGCCCAGCGTCGAGATCCCCTTCCAGCCCGCCCGGGTGCTGATGCAGGACTTCACCGGGGTCCCCGCCGTCGTCGACCTGGCCGCGATGCGCGACGCGATGGAGGAGATCGGCGGCGACCCGGCGGCGATCAATCCGCTCGTCGACGTCGACCTTGTGATCGACCACTCGGTCCAGGTCGACGCCTTCGGCAACGAGCGCGCCTTCGCCGTCAACGCCGAGCACGACTTCGAGCGCAACCTCGAGCGCTACTCGTTCCTCAAATGGGGCCAGCAGTCCTTCGACAACTTCCGCGTCGTCCCGCCGGCGACCGGGATCTGCCACCAGGTCAACCTCGAGTACCTGGCCCAGGTCGTCTACAGCCGCGAGAACGGCGGGGTCCTTCAGGCCTACCCCGACACCCTCGTCGGCACCGACTCGCACACGACGATGGTCAACGGGCTCGGCGTCCTCGGCTGGGGCGTCGGCGGAATCGAGGCTGAGGCGGCAATGCTGGGTCAGCCGATCTCGATGCTGCTGCCGCAGGTGCTCGGCTTCAAGCTCTCCGGCGAGCTGCCGGAGGGGGCGACGGCGACCGATCTCGTCCTCACCGTGACCGAGATGCTGCGCGAGCGCGGTGTCGTCTCCAAGTTCGTCGAGTTCTTCGGCCCCGGGCTGCCGACCCTCGGCCTCGCCGACCGCGCCACCCTCGGCAACATGTCGCCGGAGTTCGGCTCGACCTGCGCGATCTTCCCGGTCGACGCCGAGACCCTGCGCTACCTCGACCTCACCGGCCGCCCGACCGAGACGATCGAGCTGGTCGACGCCTACGCGCGCGAGCAGGGGATGTTCGCCGACGAGGGCTACGAGGACCCGGTCTTCTCCGACCTGCTGGAGCTCGACCTCGGCGAGGTCGTCCCCAGCCTCGCGGGGCCGAAACGCCCCCAGGACCGGGTGCCGCTGGCGCAGGCGAAGGAGTCCTTCCTCGAGGCGATGGGGGAGTTCGACCCCGAGGCCGCAGAGCAGATGGGAAATGGGCGCGACGAGGCGATCGAAGAGTCCTTCCCCGCCAGTGACCCACCTGCCGAGGACCACGACGACAGCCGCGGCAAGCCCCGCCCTGCCGTCTCCGCCTCGACGGCGACCCCCAAGCGCACCAGCGACGCGATCGAGGTCAGCCTCGAGGACGGGACCGAGTTCGACCTCGACCACGGCCGCGTCGTCATCGCCGCGATCACCAGCTGCACCAACACGTCCAACCCGAGCGTGATGCTCGGGGCGGGCCTGCTCGCCCGCAAGGCGGTCGAACGGGGCCTGCAGCGCAAGCCCTGGGTGAAGACCTCGCTCGCGCCCGGGTCCACGGTCGTCACCGAGTACTTGGAGAAAGCCGGGCTGACCGAGTACCTCGACGCCCTCCAGTTCAACCTCGTCGGCTATGGCTGCACGACCTGCATCGGCAACAGCGGCCCCCTCCCCGAGCCCATCGCGAGCGCGGTCGAAAAAGCCGACCTCGTCGCCTGCTCCGTCCTCTCCGGCAACCGCAATTTCGAAGGCCGCATCAATCCGCACGTGAAGGCCAACTACCTCGCCAGCCCGCCGCTGGTCGTCGCCTACGCGCTTGCCGGCCGCATGGACGTCGATCTGGTCAACGAGCCGCTGGGGGAGGGACAGGATGGCGAGCCCGTATTTCTGCGCGACGTCTGGCCGAGCGCCGAGGAGGTGAAGGAGGCGGTCGCCGCCTCCGTCGCCTCGGAGATGTTCGAGCGCAACTACGCCGACGTTTTCAGCGGCGACGAGATGTGGAACGCGGTCGAGGTCCCCTCCGGCGACCGCTACACCTGGCCCGACTCCACCTACGTCCGCCGCCCTAGCTTCTTCGAGCAGATGCCTGCCGCGGCCCCCGGAGTCGAGCCGATCTCCGGTGCCCGCGCCCTCGCGGTGCTGAGCGATTCGGTCACGACCGACCACATCTCCCCGGCGGGAGCGATCAAACGCGACAGCCCGGCTGGCAGCTGGCTGATGGAAAGCGGGGTCGAGGTCAAGGACTCCAACTCCTACGGCGCCCGTCGCGGCAACCACGAGGTGATGATCCGCGGCACCTTCGCCAACATCCGCCTCCGCAACCAGCTGGTCGAGCGCGCCGGCGGCTACACCCGGCACTTCCCCGACGGCGCGGAGACGACGATCTACGAGGCGGCGATGAGCTACGCCGCCGATGGAGTCCCGCTGGTGGTCCTGGCGGGCAAAGAGTACGGCTCCGGCTCCTCGCGCGACTGGGCGGCGAAGGGGACGAAACTCCTTGGGGTCCGCGCCGTGATCGCCGAGAGCTACGAGCGCATCCACCGCTCCAACCTGATCGGGATGGGCGTGTTGCCCCTGCAGTTCGCCGCAGGCGATAGCGCTGCCTCGCTCGGGCTTGACGGCTCCGAGCGTTTCGACGTTGGCGACCTCGAAGAAGGGCGGGCGAAAGAGGTGACCGTCACCGCTCGCGCCGACGACGGAACCGAGAAGACCTTCACCGCGACGGTAAGGCTGGACACGCCGAACGAGGTCACCTACTTCGCCAACGGCGGCATCCTCCAGACCGTCCTGCGCAAGTTAAAAGGGTAGGCGCAGCGGGGCCGCGGGAGGCAGGGGGGTCCGCGCGACCCTCACTGCACCTGTGCGCGTCGGTAGCCAGGGAGGGATGCCGACGCGAGCCGTTCCCCCTGGCGGGACTGCCCTGAGGAACAGTCAGGGTTTAGCTATACCGGCTCGAACCCCCTCGGTCAAGCAGAATCGAGCGCTTTAGGTACGTTCATGGGCGCTTTCCGGGGACGGCTTTTGCGAAATCGGGTGTCTGGCGATCCCCCAGCCCTTGCGCTCGATCAGCTCGATCGCGGTGACGCTGCCGACCGGCCCGACCGGGGTCAGGGTGGCGGCGAGCAGGGTGTAGGGGGCCTCCTTGCGGATGCAGGCGATCCAGATCACGACACAGAGGGCGATGAAGCCGAGGCCATGGGCCCAGCCGAAGAGCATCGTCTCGGTCTCAAACCCCGGCACCAGCCAGAAGAGGAGCAGGCCGCCGAAGATCGCGAGCTCGATCCAGGAAAGGCGCTTGACCCAGACGAAGAGCTCGCCCGGAACGGGCTTCTCGAACGGCTTGCGGGCCATCTCAGCTAGTTGGAGGGGGTGAGCGCGGTGAGGACGATGCGCTCCTGCTCCCGCGCGTGGGCACCGGAGTAGCCCTCGCCGGTGCTGGCGCGACCCTGGCGGCCGATGTAGGTGAGGGTGACGCCCTCGGGCAGGACGTCGGGCATCCGTCGCGACATCACCTTCCAGGCGCCCATGTTGCGCGGCTCCTCCTGGACCCAGGCGATCTCCTTCAGGTTCGGGTAGGAGGCGATCAGCCGTTCCAGCTGTTCCTTCGCGAAGGGGTAGAGGACCTCGACGCGGGCGATGGCGACGTTCTCGGCGCCGCCGCGGCGCTCGTTGCCGTCCATGTCGTAGTAGACCTTGCCGGTGCAGAGGACGAGCCGCTCGACCTTCTCCCGCCGCTCGCCGGCAGTCGGGTCGTCGAGGATGAACTGCAGTTCGCCGTCGGTCAGCTCCTCCAGGGTGGCGGCGGCGCCGGCGTGGCGCAGCAGCCCCTTCGGGGTGAAGACGATCAGCGGCCGCGGCTTCTTGATCAGCGCCTGGCGGCGCAGCAGGTGGAAGTACTGGGCGGCGGTGGTCGGGTAGGCGATGCGGATGTTGCCCTCGGCGCCGAGGGCGAGGAAGCGCTCGATCCGCGCGCTCGAGTGCTCCGGGCCCGAGCCCTCGTAGCCGTGCGGCAGCAGCAGGGTGAGACGGCTGGTCTGGCCCCACTTCGACTCGCCGGAGACGATGAAGCTGTCGACGATCACCTGGCCGGCGTTGGCGAAGTCGCCGAACTGGGCCTCCCAGAGGACGAGCGCGCTTGGGCTCGCCGCCGAGTAGCCGTACTCGAAGCCGAGGCAGGCGGTCTCCGAGAGGGGGCTGTTGTAGAGCTCAAACGGGGCGGAGGCCTCCTCGAGGTGCTTCATCGGCGTGTACTCAAGGCCGGTGTTCTCGTCGTGGAGGACGAGGTGGCGGTGGGAGAAGGTGCCGCGCTCGGTGTCCTGGCCGGTGAGGCGGATGTGGACGCCGTCGGTCAGCAGCGTGCCAAAGGCGAGCGCCTCGGCCTGGCCGAAGTCAACCCCGCCCTGCTCGAGCGCCTCGACTCGCCGCTGGAGCGGGCGGCGCAGCTTGCGGTGGACGTTGAAGCCCTCGGGGGTCTTCAGCAGCTCCTCGTTGATCGCGCGCAGCTTCTCGGCCCCGACCGCGGTGTGGACGGGCGGGCTGGCGGTGCGATCAAGCAGTTCGCCGGTCTGGGTGGTGCCGGTGACCGTCGGGTCCTCGTACTCGCCGGACTCCATCTTCTCGCGCAGGCCTTTCAGCGCCCCGGACATCTCGGCGTGGCGCTCGTCGGAGGCCTTGCCGACCTCCTCGGCGGAGACGGTGCCGTCCTCGATCAGCTTCTCGGCGTAGAGCTCAGAGACCGGCGGGTGGGACTTGATCTTCGCCGCCATCGTCGGCTGGGTGTAGGCGGGCTCGTCGGTCTCGTTGTGGCCGAAGCGGCGGTAGCCGATGACGTCGATGACGACGTCGCGGCACCAGCGCTCGCGATAGGCCATCGCCAGCCGCACGGCGGCGATGCAGCCCTCGACGTCGTCGGCGTTGACATGGATGATCGGGACGTTGAACCCCTTCGCCATGTCGGCGGCGTAGGGGGTCGAGCGGGCGTCCGAGGGGTCGGTGGTGAAGCCGACCTGGTTGTTCTGGATCACGTGCACGGTGCCGCCGGTGCTGTAGCCGGGCAGCGCCTGCAGGTTGAGCGTCTCGGCGACGACGCCCTGGGCGGGGAAGGCGGCGTCGCCGTGCAGGAGCACCGGCACCGCGCGCTTGTGGTCGAGGCTGAGGTTCGGCCCCTCGAAGTCCTGCTGGAGGAAGCGGGTGCCGCCGGTGACGACGGGGTCGACGAACTCGAGGTGGCTCGGGTTCGGGTAGAGGCGGACCGAGATCTTCTTGCCGTCGCCGGTCTCATAGACCCCGCGGTGGCCGTAGTGGTACTTGACGTCGCCGGTGCCCCCGTGCGGAATCGAGGCGACGGCCTTGACCGCGTCGATCTGCTTGGAGCCCTCGAACTCGGCCAGGATCGACTCGACCGAGCGGCCGAGGTTGTGGGCGAGGACGCTGAGGCGACCGCGGTGGGCCATCCCGAAGACGACCTCCTCGGCCTCGGCGCGCTGGGCAAGGGTGACGACTTCGTCGAGCATCGGGACGACGGCGTCAAGCCCCTCGATCGAGAACATCTTTTGGCCCAAATACGCTTTCTCGAGGAAGCGCTCGAACTGGAAGACGTCAATCAGCCGGTTCAGCAGGCGCTTTTTCTCCTCGTCGGTGAGGGGCTGGCGGTGCGCCCCCGTCTCGATCATCTCCCGCAGCCAGATCCGCTGCTGGTGGGAGGAGAGGTGCTCGACCTGGTAGCCGATCGTGCCGCAGTAGGCGTCGCGCATCCGCGGCAACGCCTCGAGCAGGGTTTCGCCGGGGACGCCGATGCGGAGGATCGAGGCCGGGATCCGCGCCATCAGCTCGGGGGTGAGGTTGACGTTCTCCGGCTGCAGCGCCGGGTCCCCTTTCGGCTCGGAGCCGAGCGGATCGAGGTGCGCGGCGAGGTGGCCGTGAGTGCGGTATGCCTTCAGCAGCGAGGTCGCCGCCTGCACCGCCTGCAGCAGCTCTTCGTCGATCTGGCCGGGGGCGGTGCTGGCCTCAGCAGCCGGGGCCGCGGCGGAGAGCGGCGGCGCCGAGGCCGAGGCGGGGTGAGCGTTGGTGACGAGGGCGGCGTCGAAGCCGAGATCTTTGGCGACCGCCTCGTAGAACCCGTCCTCGCCCTGAAGCAGTTCCTCGACCCGCCGCAGGAAGGCGCCGGACTCGGCGCCCTGGATGACGCGGTGGTCGTAGGTAGAGGTCAGCGTCATCACTTTGCTGACGCCGAGCTGCTTCAGCCGTTCCGGCGAGGCGTGCTTCCACTCGGGCGGGTAGGCGATCGAGCCGGTGGCGATGATCGCGCTCTGGCCGCTGAGCAGGCGCGGCACCGAGGCCATCGTCCCGATCCCGCCCGGGTTGGTGAGGCTGATGTTGGTCCCCTGGAAGTCGTCGGCGGAGAGTTTGTTCTCGCGCGTCTTCGCGATCAGCTCTTCGTAGCGGGAGTGGAAACCGGTGAAGTCGAGCCCGTCGGCGCCCTTGATCGCGGGGACCATGAGGGTGTGGGAGCCGTCTTTCTTCTCGACGTCGACGGCGATTCCGAGGTTGACGGGGCTGCCGTCGATCGCGAACGGCTTGCCGTCTTCTTCGGCAAAGACCCTGACCATCACCGGGAACTCTTTCGTCGCCTCGACGATCGCCCAGGCGATGAGGTGCGTGAAGGAGACCTTCAGCCCGCGGTCTTTGAGGACCGAGTTGATCGCCTTCCGTTTCGCATCCAGCGTGTCGACAGCGATCGTGCGGAAAGAGGTCGCAGTCGGGACGGCCCGACTTTCATCCATCGCATTGGCAAGCATCGCCGCGGCCCCGCGCAACTGCTTAGCCTCACCCTGGGCGGCGGCAGCAGTGGTCCCGTTCCCCCCGCCGTTCGCCTGCAACACATCGTCCTTGGTGACCTTGGCACCCGGCCCCGAACCCTTAACCGAACCCAGATCCACTCCGTTGGCCTCAGCAACTCTCCGAGCCACAGGCGTAGCACGTACATCCGCGCCCGAGCCGTTGCCTGACCCGTTCGAACCCTGACCAGAATCCCCGCCTTTAGGCGCGGGTGGCGTCGTAGGGGGGACCCCCTGCTGCTCTGCAGCTGGGGGTGGGTCCCCTGCGTCGACAGGACCCGCGCCCCCAGCGCTTGGTCCCTGATCAGTCCCACCATCCCCCGCTTCCATCTCAGCCAAGGGAGCACCCACGGGAACCTCGTCGTCGACCTGAGCGACGATCTTGGTGATCACCCCGTCCATAGGCGCCGGCACCTCAGCGTCGACCTTGTCCGTCGACACCTCGACGACGGTGTCCCCCTCCTTGACCGAGTCCCCCTCGGCCACATGCCATTCGAGAACGATGCCCTCGGTCACGGACTCGCCCATCTCGGGCATGGTGATCTGGACCGTCGCCGTCTCTGGCATCTCTGGGCTCAGTCTAAGGAAGTTGGTTTACGGGGGCCGCCATAGAGATACCCTGGTACCCGATGAGCTACTTCGTCACCGGCGCGACCGGCTTCATCGGTCGCAATCTCGTCCAGAAACTCCTGCAGCGGGAGGGCACGATCTACGCCCTCGTGCGGGCGGGGTCGCGCGGTCGCCTCGAGGAGCTGCGGACCGGGTTCGGCGCTGACGGCGCCCGCATCGTCCCGATCACCGGCGATCTCTCCCAGCCTGGACTCGGTGTCTCCGAGGAGGACTTGCTGACGATGCGGGGGGAGATCAAACACTTCTTCCACCTCGCCGCGGTCTACGACCTCACCGCCGACGCCGAGACCCAGGAGGTCGCCAACGTCGAGGGGACGCGCCACGCGATCGAGCTCGCCGGCGCGCTCGAGGCGGGCTGCTTCCACCAGGTCAGCTCGATCGCCGCCGCCGGCCTCTACCGGGGGGTCTGGACCGAGGACATGTTCGACGAGGCCGAACAGCTGGACAACAACCCCTACTTCCGCACCAAGCACGAGTCCGAGCGGCTGGTCCGCGACGAGTGCCAGCGCCCCTGGCGCGTCTACCGGCCGGGGATCGTCGTCGGCGATTCGCGGACCGGGGAGATCGACAAGATCGACGGGCCCTACTTCATGTTCAAGAGCCTGCAGCGGCTGCGCCGGGTGGCGCCGAGCTGGCTGCCATTCCTCGGCATCGAAGGCGGTGAGATCAACATCGTCCCGGTCGACTACGTCGCCGCGGCGATCGACTTCCTCGCCCACAAGCCGCGGCTGAACGGGCGCGCCTTCCACCTCACCGACCCCAACCCGCACACCGCGGGCGAGGTGATGAACATCTTCGCCCGCGCCGCCGACGCGCCGCAGATGGCGGTGCGGCTCGACAGCGACGTCACCGAGCCGGCGACCGGTGCCGTGCGGACGGCGCTGAAGCTGTTCCCGCCGGCGAAGCGGGCCGCCAAGGTCGCGCTCGACCAGCTCGGCCTGCCGGCCGAGGTCCTCGGCTACATCGATTACCCGACGACCTTCGACTCGACGAAAACGCAGAAAGCGCTGAAGGACTCGGGGCTCGAGGTGCCGCCGCTGGAGAGCTACGCGGCGCGGATCTGGGACTACTGGGAGCGCAATCTCGATCCCGACCTCTTCAAGGACCGCTCGCTCTCGGGCGCGGTCCGGGGCAAAGTCATCCTCATCACCGGCGCCTCCTCGGGGATCGGCAAAGCGACCGCGGTCAAGGTCGCCGACGCCGGCGCGACGGTGCTGCTCGTCGCCCGCTCGCTCGACAAGCTGGAGGAGACGAAAGAGGAGATCGTCGCCGGCGGCGGCACCGCCCACATCCACCAGTGCGACCTCTCCGACATCGAGGACATCGAGCGGATGGCTGAGGAGGTCCTCACCTACCACGGTCACGTCGACATCCTCGTCAACAACGCCGGGCGCTCAATCCGGCGCTCGATCGCCCTCTCCTACGACCGCTACCACGACTTCGAGCGCACGATCCAGCTCAACTACCTCGGCGCTGTGCGGCTGATCCTGGCCCTGCTGCCGGCGATGCGCGGCCGCAAGCACGGCCACATCATCAACATCAGCTCGATCGGGACCCAGACCAACCCGCCGCGGTTTTCGGCCTACGTCGCCTCAAAGGCGGCGCTTGACGCCTTCAGCCGCGTGATCGCCTCCGAGGTCGTCGACGACAACGTCCACCTGACGACGATCAACATGCCGCTGGTGCGGACGCCGATGATCGCGCCGACGCGGATGTACGACATGTTCCCGGCGATCACCCCCGAGGAGGCGGCGGAGATGATCACCAAGGCGATGATCAACCGCCCGAAGAAGGTCGCAACGCGCCTCGGCAACTTCGGCGAGCTGCTCTACGCGGTGGCGCCGAAGGCAAGCGACTCGATCCTCAACACCGCCTACAAGCTCTTCCCCGATTCGCAGGCGGCGAAAGGGAAAAAAGAGGAGGCGCGCGACAAAGCGCCTTCCACTGAGGCCGTCGCCTTTGCGCACCTGATGAAAGGCGTGCACTGGTAGTCGCGGTAGGTTGACCCCATGGCTGAGCGCAGGCTCAAGCACTGGGGTTGGGGTTACGAGGACCAGGCGCCGACGGCGACGCAGCTGCGCGAGGCGGCGGAAGGGATCCGGGCGCGGTTCGGGTTCGGCGGCGAGGTCGAGAAGCCGGTGCCGCTCGAGGAGGTGGAGCTGCGGGCGTCGCGGCTGAAGCGGCCGAGTGGGTTGGGGAAGGCTTATCGGGATGTGGTGCGGGGGTTCTATGGGAGGTTCGAGAATCCGCCGGATCTTGTTGCCTTTCCCCGCGACGAGTCGGAGATCGAGGCGGTGCTGAGTTGGGCCGAGGCAGAGGGGGCGGCGGTGATTCCGTTCGGCGGCGGCACCAGCGTGGTCGGCGGGGTGGAGCCGCGGGTGGGAGAGCGGCCGGTGGTCTCGCTGGACCTGCGGCGGCTCGACCGGGTGCTGGAGGTGGACCCGGCCTCGCTGGCGGCGCGGATCCAGGCCGGAGCGACCGGGCCGGGGCTGGAGGACCAGCTGCGCGAGCACGGGCTCACCCTGCGCCACTTCCCGCAGTCCTTCGAGTACGCCACCCTCGGTGGCTGGATCGCGACCCGTGCCGGCGGGCACTTCGCGACGCTCGAGACCCACATCGACGACCTCGTCGAGTCGGTGCGTGCGATCACTCCGCGGGGGACGTGGGAGAGTCGGCGGTTGCCGGGCTCCGGCGCGGGTCCCTCGCCCGACCGGATGCTGGTCGGCTCGGAGGGCATCCTCGGCGTCATCGCCGAGGCCTGGGTGCGGGTGCGGCCGCGACCGCGGTTCAAGGTTTCGGCCGGCGTCACCTTCAAGGACTTCGACGAGGCTGCGGAGGCGGTTCGAGCGATCGCCCAGTCCGGCCTGCATCCCGCCAACTGCCGCCTCCTCGACGCCGCCGAGGCGGAGCTGACCGGCGCCGGCGACGGCAGCGCCAACCTGCTCATCCTCGGCTTCGAGTCCGCCGACCATCCAGTCGACCACTGGATGGACCTGGCGCTCGCGCCTGCCCGGGAGCACGGCGGGTCTACGGGCGAGGTCCGCACCTCCGGAGGCGGCGATGATGCGGTGGGAGCCTGGCGCGGAGCGTTCCTGCTGGCGCCGTATCTGCGCGATACCTTCGTCGCCTGCGGCGTCCTCTCGGAGACCTTCGAGACGGCGATCACCTGGGACCGGTTCGAGGAGTTCCACGCGACCGTGATGGAGACGACCCGCCGCGCCGTCGCCGCCGCGAGCGGCGTCCCCGCTGACGGGCCGGGTGCGCCCCGTGTCAGCTGTCGCCTCACCCACGTCTACCCTGACGGCGCCGCTCCCTACTTCACCGTCCTCGCCCCGGCAATCCGCGGCGGCGAGGTCGAGCAGTGGGACGAGATCAAGGCCGCCGTCTCCGAGGCCCTGATCGACGCCGGCGGCACGATCACCCACCACCACGCCGTCGGCCGCGACCATCGCCCCTGGTATGACCGCCAGCGCCCGGCCCCGTTCGCCGCCGCCCTCCGCGCCGCCAAGGCCGAGCTCGACCCGGCGGGGATGCTCAACCCCGGCGTCCTCCTCGACCCCTAGCCGGCGTTCGTCCTTTCCCCACCTATTCCAGGGAAAGGACGAACGCCGGCTTATGAAGTTCTTATTTCCGCTTCAGTAGCGGGAAACGTCTCGGCTGCAGCATCGAACTGTTCCTGCCACCCAGCAAGGAGGATCCGATGTTCAAAGCAGCGAGGAAGCACTTTCGGGCGATCGGCCTGATCGGCGTCGCCTCTGCCCTCGTGGTCGGCGGGGTCGCCGCCGCCCAGGGCGATTCCAGCGGCGCCGGTGAGAGCCAGGGCAAGCGCCCGCCCGGCCCGCCGCCGATGATGGCGCTCGGCATGAAAGGCCTCACGTACGCCGAGCTCCACGTTCGCAACAAGGACGGCGAGAGCGAAACGCTCCGCCTCGACCAAGGCAAGGTGAAGAGCACCACCTCGGACTCGATCACGATCACCGAGAACGACGGCAGCGAGGTGACGATCCCGGTCGACGACGAAACCGAGGTCCTCGGAAAGTCCGGCAAGGACACGGCCCTCGCCGACCTCGAGGCCGGCCAGCAGGTCAGCGTTACCGCCCCCGACGGCGAGCCCGCCGACGCGATCATGGTGATGCCGAAAAAGGGCGAGATCATCCACGCCTTCCACGGCGGTCCGATGCCACCGTCGCCCGGCGCCGAGCTACACACCGAGCGCTGAGCTAGAAAAACCAAGGTCCGGCCGGGGTGGCAGGGGAGACCGCCCCGTTTTACCCTTCCTCCACCGTGTCTTCAGAGAAAGCAGACGCCAAGCCGACCGAGCGCGATCCGTGGCGCGTCAACGAAGAAGCACGCCGCCGCCAGCTGCGTGAAGACGGCCAGCGGCCATTGGGCGTGAACCTGGCGGAAGGACTCGCGCTCAGCGAATTCCTTTCCACCTTCACCGGCAGCGCCAAGCGCAGTTGAGCACGGCGCCACTTCGCCTGCGCGAGCTGCTCGAGCGGTTGGTCGAGGCAGAGATCGAATTTGTCCTGGTGGGCGGCCTCGCTGTGAATGCATGGGGATATCTGCGTGCCACCCAGGACATAGACGTGGTTCCGGATCCCGCGCCGGACAACCTCGCGAAGCTCGATGAGCTCCTTCGAGAGCTAGGTGGGAAGGTCGCGCCAGCGACCGGCCGCGGGACCGGGATGACCTCGAGGCGCTCGAAGCTGCCCAGAAGCCAGATGAGGACGTGGATTGACGGCAGCCGGCGCTACCCTTTCGCGACTTCATTTCCTGGCCGGGTAGCCACTTCCGTTGCCTGAGCCGCGTCCGTCGATGGAAACGATCACCTCCGAACAGCCCACCGTGCCTGCGCCGCCGTCCCATGAGCCCGAGACGGGCGAGGTCGTGCCGCGGCGCTCGCCGCTCCGGGCGGCGATCAAGACCGGGCGGCCGAAGGAGTGGATCAAAAATGTCTTCGTCTTCGCCGGGCTCCTCTTCTCCGGCAAGTTCGACCAGTCGCACGCAGTCGTCGAGGCGACGATCACCTTCGTCGCCTTCTGCCTCGTCTCCAGCGCCGGCTACTTCCTCAACGACCTGATCGACGTCGAGCTCGACCGCAAGCACCCGAAGAAGCGCTTCCGGCCGCTGCCGGCCGGGGAGCTGTCAGAGCGGGCGGCGATCACGATCGCCCCGGTTCTTGCCCTGATCGCCGTCGCCCTCGCCTTCGGCGCGGTCAACTGGGAAGTCGGGCTGATGGTCGTCGGCTACGGCGTCGCCCAGACCGCCTACAGCCTTGGCCTCAAGCAGATCGTGATCATCGACGTGATGACGCTGGCGGGTCTCTTCATCCTCCGCGTCGCCGCCGGAGCCAGCGCCGTCGACGCCCACGCCTCCGAATGGCTGATCCTCTGCACCGGCATGCTCGCCGCCTTCCTCGGCTTCACCAAGCGCCGCCAGGAGGCGGTCTCCGAGCTCCACGAGGGCACCTCGACCCGGCCCGTCCTCGAGCACTACTCGCTGCCCTTCCTCGACCAGATGGTCTCCCTGGTCACCACCGGCACCGTGATCAGCTACGCGATCTACACCGTCAACTCACCCCAGATCGGCAGCCAGATGATGCTGACGATCCCGCCCGTCGTCTACGGAATCTTCCGCTACCTCTACCTGATCTACGACCGCAACGACGACCGCTCGATGTCAGGGATCGTCGCCGGGGACCGCGGCATCCAAGCCGCAGGCGCCGCCTTCGCGGTAATCGCCTTCCTGCTGCTCTACGTCTTCAACTAGAGCGGTTAGGCCAGCTCGGCCTCGGGACCGCCGCCCTCCATCAGGTAGAAGCGGGCGCGGCCCAGCTCCTCGCCGTTGACCATGACCACGGCGGCGTGAGGGCCGGCGGTGGCGAAGGCGGCGGTGGCGGCTATCGACATGACGAGGCGTTGCTCTTGGCCTTCGGGGAGGCCTGGGGGGCGCCCGGTCTCGAAGTTGGCGGTGAGGCCGTCGCCGAGCTCGTTGCCGTCGGGGTCCTGGACGGTGACGACCAGCTCGTGGGGGGTGTTGGTCTCGTGCCAGGCGACGTCGACGCCGAGGCCGATCGAGAAGGACCACTCGTGGGGGAACTCGGGCAGGCGGAGGACGTTCCAGCCGCCGCCGGTCAGGTAGAGCTTGCCGTTGACGGCCTCACTGTGGTCGCAGAGGAGGAGGAAGCCGAGATTCATGGCGCCTCCCCCTCGGCGTAGGGGATGACCGGCAGGTCGGAGCGCAGATCCACCTTGCCGCCGCGGCTGAACTGGAGGTCGATCGTCTCGTTCTTGCGGTAGGTGCCGAAGAGGCCGAGGTACATCGCCAGCCAGCGACTCATCCCGACTTTCTCCTTGACGATCGGGCGGCCGAAGTGGATTTCGCCGCCTTCGATCCGGTAGCTCCCCTTCGGCTGCTCGATCCCGTTGATGAAGACGGTGAAGGGGGGTTCGGCGCCGGCCGGCAGCTTCACGCGCTCGCCGGCGGCATAGCTGCCCTTCGGGATCTCGGTCTGGGTCTCGGTCATCGCGCTCCTGCTTCCAAAGTCTCCCGCACGAGGTCGAACGGCGTGTCGTGGTTGGTCGGGTCGAGCTCCTCCCGGACTACCCCGCCCTTGAAGGGGACGAACGTTCCGTCGCCGCGCACGTCCACCCCGGCGACCGATTTGCGGAAGAGCCCACCGCTGCTCAGCTGCAGCCGCGCGTGGACCTGGTCGCCGGGCTCGAAGTCCCGCAGCGACTGCACCGGCCGCACCGGGCCCTCGCTGCGGATCGCCAGTGCCCGCTCCCGCATCGCCGCCACAGCTTCACCTAACTCCCCATATGACTGATGATCGACATCCGATCCATGCCGGATCGTCAACTTCCACTTCGGACGGGCCACCCGAGCAGCCTAGGCGATGGAAGGAGGGCGGGTACCCCCTCTCACAAAGGCTCAAGAAGTCCCGCTGGCACCCGCAAGTCCGACCAGCTGCGCGACGGGCTTTGGGAGAGGGGGTACCCGCCCTCCCCTGGCAATCAGGCGCCGCGGCGCGGCCGTTTCGGCCGCCGTGCCGGCGGGCCGACGATTTTCTCGGGGCCTTCGCGCTGTTCGATCGGCACGTACTCGAGCTCCCGCTCGCCGGTGTAGATCTGGCGCGGGCGGGCGATTTTCTTCTCCGGGTCTTCCTGCATCTCCATCCACTGGGCGACCCAGCCGGCGGTGCGGGGGATGGCGAAGATGACCGTGAACATGTCGGTCGGGATCCCCATCGCCTCGTAGATGATCCCCGAGTAGAAGTCGACGTTCGGGTAGAGCTTGCGCTCGGTGAAGTACTCGTCGTCGAGGGCCCGTTTCTCCAGCTCGCGCGCGATCTCGACCAGCGGGCTGTACTCGGTCGCTTCGAAGACGGGCTCGATGTACTGCTGGATGATCCGCGCCCGCGGGTCGTAGTTTTTGTAGACCCGGTGGCCGAAGCCCATCAGTTTCTCGTCGCGCTGCTTCACCCGCTCGAGGAACTCGGGGATGTTCTCCGGCGACTCGATCCGCCGCAGCATCCGCAGCACCGCCTCGTTGGCGCCGCCGTGGAGCGGGCCGTAGAGCGCCGCCACCCCGGCCGCGACCGCCGAGTAGGGATCGACGTCCGAGGAGCCGACTCCGCGCACCGCGTTGGTCGAGCAGTTCTGTTCGTGGTCGGCGTGGAGGATGAAGAGGACGTCGAGCGCCTTGGTCAGCGCCTCCTTGGGGATGTGCCGGTCCTCGGTCTTCTTGAAGACCATCGAGAGGAAGTTTTCGGCGTAGTTCAGTTCGTTGTCCGGGTAGACGTAGGGCAGCCCCATGTTGTGCCGGTAGGAGAAGGCGGCGAGGGTCGGGACCTTGGCGATCAGCCGCACCGCCGCCATGTAGCGCTCTTCGGGGTCGCCGATCTGCTTCGCGTCGGGATAGAAGGTCGAGAGTGCGCCGACGCCGGCGAGCAGCATCCCCATCGGGTGGGCGTCGTAGCGGAAGCCCTCGAAGAGGTGCTTGAGGTCCTCGTGGACGAAGGTGTGGTGAGTGATATCGAACATCCAGCGGTCGAGCTGGGGCGCGGTCGGCAGCTCGCCGAAGATCAAGAGGTAGGCGACCTCGAGGAAGGTGGACTTCTCGCAGAGCTGCTCGATCGAGTAGCCACGGTGTTCGAGGATCCCGGCGGCGCCGTCGATGTAGGTGACCGAGGAGCGGCAGGAGGCGGTGTTGGTGAAGGCCGGGTCGTAGGCCATCATCCCGAATTCGTCCTCGTCGACTTTGATCTGCCGCAGGTCCATCGCCCGCACGGTGCCATCGGAGATCGGCACCTCGTAGGTCTGACCGGTGCGGTTGTCGGTGATCGTGAGCGAGTCAGTGGCCATGGGCGGCGCCCATTCTGTCACTTCGCCCCCGCCGGCTGTTAAGAAGCGTCAAGAAGCGACTCGACCCTCGAACTGGGTCATCGAGCGCAGCTGCTCGAAGCGCTCGTCGATCTCCTCCCGGGTCAGCCGTGAGACCCGCTCGGTCCCGAACTCCTCGACGTTGAAGGAAGCGAGGACGGTGCCGTAGCCCATCGCCCGCCGCAGCTCGGCGTCGTCGAGCTCGCCTTCGACGCCGTCGAGGTAGCCGAAGAAGCCGCCGGCGAAGCTGTCGCCCGCTCCGGTCGGGTCGCGCACGTCCTCGAGCGGGAAGCCGGGCAGGGCGAAGAAGCCGCCCTCGGTGAAGAGCGCCGCGCCGTACTCGCCCTGCTTGGCGATCACCGCGCGCGGTCCCATCGCCATCACGGCGCGGGCGGCGCGGGCGAGGTTTGATTCGCCGGTCAGCATCCTGATCTCAGCGTCGTTGACGACAAGGCAGTCGACCTCGGCGATCGCCGCCGTCAGCGAGTCCTTGGCGGTTTCGATCCAGAGGTTCATCGAGTCGAGGCCGCTGAGCCGGGCCGAGCCGCACTGCGCCCGCACCTGCCGCTGTAGGTCCGGCTGGATGTTGGCGAGGAAGAGGGTGTCGGCTTCCTGGGAGGCGGGGGAGAGCTTCGGCTCGAACTCGGCGAAGACGCCGAGCTGCGTGTCCTCGGTATGGGCGACGTTGAGGTCGTACTCGTAGCGACCGCGCCAGAAAAAGGACCTGCCGCCCGGCACCCGCTCGATGTCGTCGCAGAGGACCCCGCGCTTCTCCAGCACCTCGAACTGTTCGGGGCCGAAATCGTCGCCGACCGGGCCGACCGGGCGCACCTCGGTGAAGAAGCTGGCGGCAAGGGAGAAGTGGACGGCGGCGCCCCCGAGCATGCGCTCGCGCTCCCCAAACGGGGTCTTTACTGCGTCGAAAGCGATTGATCCAACAACCGTGAGCGACATGCGACGGCCAGCGTAAATCACGTGACCGCGCAGCAGCGGCCTCCCTGCGAGACTCAGCGCCACATGAAAGCGATCCAGATCGAAGAGTTCGGCGGGCCGGAGGTGCTGCAGTACACCGAGGTCGCCGACCCGAACCCGAAACTGAGCGAGATCGTCGTCAACGTCAAACGGAGCGGCGTCAATTTCGCTGACACCCACGCCTCTCGCAACGACTACCTCGCCGAGCAGACCCTTCCCCTGATCCCGGGCGCCGAGATCAGCGGCCAGACCAACGACGGCCGCCGCGTTGCCGTCCTTCTCGGCAGCGGTGGCTACGCCGAGAAGGTGGCGGTGCCGCAGGGGCAGATGATCGAGCTCCCGCCCGAGGTCGACTACGACCAGGCCGCCGGCGGTCTGCTGCAGGGGCTGACGGCGATGGCCCTGGTCCACCGTTGCGCCCGGATCGAGCCGGGGGAGACGATCGTCGTTGAGGCCGCCGCCGGCGGCACCGGCACGCTCGCGGTCCAGATCGCGAAGCGGGCGGGGGCGAAGGTCATCGGCCTCGCCTCCAGCGAGGAGAAGCGCGAGCTGGTGCGCGGCCTCGGAGCCGACGCCTGCGTCGACTCCCGCGCCGAGGACCTCGGCGCGGCGATCCGCGAGGCCAACGACGACAAGCGCGTCGACGCCTTCCTCCACATGAGCGGCGGCGACGCCTTCGACGCCGAGATGGGGGTTCTCGCCCCGCTCGGGCGGATGGTCGTCTTCGGAATCGCCTCGCGCGAACAGCGCGAAGTCTCGACCGCTGCCTTGCTGCGGGGCTCGAAGTCGGTGATCGGCTTCTGGCTCGCCCACCTGCTGGCGCGCCCAGATCTGCTCGGCCCGATGATCAAAGATCTGTTCGCGGCGATCGCCGCGAACGAGCTGACGGTTACGATCGGGGAGGTGTACCCGCTCTCCGAAGCGAAGCGGGCGCACGAAGACCTGATCGCCCGCCGCACCAGCGGCAAGCTCCTCTTGGACCCGTCTCAGTGACGCACCTCAAGTGAACTTCAAGGAACTAGGACTCTCGCCTGCAATCCAGCAGGCGCTGGACGAGCTCGGCTACGAGGACCCAACGCCGATCCAGGAGCAGGCGATCCCGGAGCTGCTCGGCGGCCACGACGTGATCGGCCAGGCCCAGACCGGGACCGGCAAGACCGCCGCCTTCGGGCTGCCGCTGCTGCAGTACCTCGATCCCGAGAACAACGAGGTGCAGGCGATCGTCCTCACCCCGACCCGCGAGCTCTGCATCCAGGTGACGCAGGCGCTGCGCTCCTACGCCGAGCACCTCGACATCGAGATCGTCGCCGTCTTCGGCGGCGCCCCGATCCGCTCCCAGCAGTCGCAGCTGCGCTCGGGGGCGCACGTGGTTGTCGCCACCGTCGGCCGGATGATGGACCTGATGTCGCGCCGCTCGCTGGTCCTCACCGCGGCCCGCTACGTCGTCCTCGACGAGGCCGACGAGATGCTCGACCTCGGCTTCATCGAGGACGTCGAGAAAATCCTGCGGATGTGCCCGAGCGGGCGCCAGACGGCGCTCTTCTCGGCGACGATGCCGCCGCCGATCCAGAAGCTCGCCGAGGGCTACATGTACGACCCGACGACGATCAGCATCACCCCGGAGACGCTGACCGTCGACAAGATCCAGCAGGCCTACGTCGAGGTTCCGGCCAAGGAGAAGGCCTCGCGCCTGGTCGAGCTGCTGAAGACCGAAGAACCCGAGCAGGCGATCATCTTCACCCGGACCAAAATCGGCGCCACCAAGCTGGAAAAGACGCTCAAGGACAAAGGCCTCGACGTCAAGGCCCTGCATGGTGACCTCAGCCAGGGCGTCCGCGACGGGGTGATGATCTCCTTCAAGGACCACCGCGTGCGGCTGCTGGTCGCGACCGACATCGCCGCCCGCGGGCTCGACGTCGACCACGTCACCCACGTCATCAACTACGACGTCCCGAACTCCTCGGAGACCTACGTGCACCGGATCGGCCGCACCGGCCGGGTCGGGCGCACCGGCCGGGCGATTACCTTCGTCACGCCCGACCAGAAGGACGAGATCGCCCGCATCGAGCGCGACGTCAAGACCAAGATCGGCGAGTGGGAGACCCCGGAGGAGCGGCTCGAGCACGCGCCGCCGCCGCGCCGGCGCGAGCGCAAGCCGCGCCGCCTGCGCGAGGCTCCAGCCGCGCCCGAGCGCGAGGCCGCGGCGGAGACCAATGGCGATGGGGGGGACGAGAAGGCGAAAGCCGAGACGACCAAGCTCTTCGTCAACCGCGGCGAGCGCAGCGGCATCAGCGAAGAGGACCTGCGCTGGGCCCTGCGCGAGGGCGCCGTGCTTCCCGAGGAGGCGATCCACGACGTCCGCGTCCTCCACCGCTTCTCTTTTGTCGAGGTCGACCCGGATCAGGCCGAGCGCACCGTCGAGTTCCTCGACGGGACGAAGCTCAAAGGCAAAGAGATCCGGCTCGAGATCGCCAAGAGCTGACGACTCCGAGATTTGGGGGGTTATAGCCCCCAGAAGTTCGGAGGGGCCACCGAATCGAGCACTCCCTTCTGGGTATCTGGGAGGAGATGCGATTTCTCACGCTTTTCCCCGCCTGCCTGCTCGTGGCGCTCGCCTTGTCGGGAGGGGCCGCTGACGCATCGCCGACCTGCGCCGAAGGTCCGGTGACGAGCGGCGAGACGACCTACGGGACCCCCTGCGATGACGTGATCGTCGCCCCGGCCGGGGTCGAGACCGTCCAGGCCGGGGGCGGGGACGACACGATCGTCGCCGGGCCGATCACCGCCGCCACCGACTGCCCCGCCGGCTGCCGACTCGGGATCGGCAGCCAGACCTTCGAAGGGGGCGAAGGCGACGACGTCGTCTACGGCGAGCGCGGCAACGACATCCTCCGCGGCGGGCCGGGCAACGACCAGCTCTTCGGCGGGGTCGGGGACGATCTGCTGCAGGGCGGGGGAGGCGACGACCGCCTGGCGGGCGGCTTCGGCTTCGACTCGATCGACGGCGAAGGCGACGACGACTACGTCCGCGGCGACTCGACGATCGATCGCATCTTCGACAGCGGCGGCGGCACCGACACGCTCAGCTTTTCGACCGGCGTCACCCCCGGTTTTGGCGGTACCGCCACGATCGCCGGCTTCCCCCTGCCGCGCGGGGTGCGGCTGAAACTCGGAGAAGGGGGCGAAAACGCCAACAACGGCATTGCGGCGCTCGGCGGCGGGGTCGACGAAGTCGAAGTCGGCGCCTTCGAGGTGATCGTCGGCACCGCCTTTCTCGACCACCTCGTCGGCACCGGGGCGGCAGAGACGTTCTACGGCGGTGGCGGCGCCGACGTGATCGAAAGCGGCGGCGGGGGCGACACGATCGTCGGCGGCGCCGATGGGGACGACTGCGAAGGGGGGACGATCTCCGAATGCGAGGGCGCGGTTGCTCCCCGCGAAAGCTCCAAAGTCAGCGTCGGCTTCATGACCCCGCCGGGCGCGACCCCTTACGCGCAGCTCTACCTGGTCGGCAGCAGCGGCGGCGATGACGTCACCGTCACCTACTCAGCGGCGAGCGTCACTTTCATTCTGGCGACGGGGGCGTTCGACCAGAGCGCGGCTGACGCCGGCGGCTGCGAGGTCAAATCCGCGACCGAAGCCGTCTGCGCGCTCGGCGCACCCCTCGACTCGGTGCTGCTCGCCGGTATGGACGGCGCCGATTCGATCGCCGCGACGAACTTCCCCGCTTCGGTCGGAGTCGTCGTTACCGGTGGCGATGACGGCGACACCCTCGAAGGGGGCGGGGAAAACGAAGAGATCCTCGTCGATGGTTCCGGCGAGGGCAAAGACATCCTCAGCGGCCTCGGCGGCGACGAGGCGTTCACCCACAACGGTGGCAACGACGAACTCCTAGGAGGCGACGGCAACGACCTCTTCCTCTCGGTCTCCATCTGCGACGGCGAGCGGGTTGTCGGCGGCCCCGGGCGCGACAGCTCCTCCTGGGCACGTTTCAAAGAAAGCGGCGCCTATGCCAGCCTGGAAAGCGGCGTCGCCGGTCGCCCATCCGGGGGGCAGGCGCTGGACTGCGGCGCCGAACCAACCGACTCCCTGCAGGAGATCGAGGACCTGGAGGGCTCCGAAAACGGCGACGTCCTCTTCGGCGACGCCGGCCAGAATCAGCTCTACGGGCGCGCGGGCCCGGACTCCTACTTCGCCGGTGCCGGAGAAGACTCGATCCTCGCCAACTCGGGCGATGCTGATCTGGCGATCGACTGCGGCGCCGACGAGGACTCGGCAACCGTCGACCGCCCCCAGTACGGCGACCCGCAGCCGGTCGGATGCGAGTCGGTCTTTGAAGCCGACCCGAACAACTTCCGCAACCGAACGCTGCTCCCTCCGCCACCGCTGCCAGAGCCAGAACCGCCGCCACCGGCGCCGCGGCTGGACCGGCGGCCGCCGCAGACGACGCTGATTGCACATCCGCCTGCGTCCCTGCGGACTCTGAAGAAGTGGCGTCACGTTGCTTTCCGCTTCAGCTCCAGCGAGGCCGGCTCCAGCTTCCGCTGCAAGCTCGACGCACGCCCATTCCGTTCCTGCGCCTCGCCCCGTGCCTACCGCGTCAAAATCGGGCAGCACGTTTTCCGCGTCTTCGGAATCGACCGCGCCGGCAACCGGGACGAGACGCCCGCGGTGTTCAGGTTCCGGCTGCGGAGCCGCTCGTCAGTCCGGTGATCGTCTCCAGCAGCCGGTCGAAGTCGATCGGCTTGGTGATGTAGCCGCTGATCTCGAGGTCGGTGGGCGCGTCGGCGTCGCCCGGGTTCTGATGGGCGCTGACGATCAGGGCGGGGACGTCGTTGCCGGTGGCGCGGATCTCCCGCAGCGCGTCGATGCCGGACTTGCGCGGCATCATCGCGTCGAGCAGCAGGACCTCGGGTTCGACGCCGCCGGAGATGTGGTCGAGGACCTCTTGCCCGTCGGCGGCGGTGGCGACGGTGTGGCCGGCCATCTCCAGCCGGGTTCGCATCAGCAGCAGGATCGTCTCCGAGTCGTCGGCGACGAGGATCATCGCCATCAGCTGGCCTCCGCAGGGGCGCGGCCCTGGCCGCTGGTGGCGCCGTCGCCCGACCCTGACGGGGCGACCGGCAGCAGGATCCTGAAGGTCGACCCTTGGCCGACCGTCGACTCGGCGCTGATGCTGCCGCCGTGCAGCTCAACCAGGGATTTGGAGATCGCCAGCCCGAGGCCGGTGCCGCCGACGCGCTGCGTCAGTCCTGCGTCGCCGCGGGTAAAGCGCTCGAAGATCCGCTCCAACTGGTCGGTTGGGATGCCCGGGCCGTTGTCGCTCACCGCGATCTCCACCTCGGTGCCGGCGGCGCGGGCCGCGACCCCGATCGACGCGCCTTCGGGCGAGTACTCATGCGCGTTCGTAATCAGGTTCACGAGGATCTGTCGGATTCGGTCGGTGGCCGCCTCGGTCTGGGCGCGCATCGTACGCACGACGTCGTCGATGAGCGGCGCGACCTCGGTCGGCTGCGGACGGATGGCCAGGCGGCCGGCGTCGGAGCGGGCGAGGTCGAGGAGGTCGTTGAGCAGCCGCACCAGGTGGCGGCAGTTGTCGAGGATGACCTCGACCGTCTCCGCCTGGCGCGGGGTCAGGGACTCACGTTCGAGCATCAGCAGCTCGGCGAAGCCCTGGACCGAGGTGAGCGGGCTGCGCAGCTCGTGCGAGGCGGTGAGGACGAACTCGTCTTTGAGCCGGTCGAGTTCTTCGCGCCGGACCTCCTCCTGCTCGAGCTCCTCGGCCATCTCGTTGAAGGCGGCGCCTAGGGTGGCGGTCTCCGAGAGGCCGCCGACCTCGACCCGGGCGCTGCGGTCGCCGGAGGCGAGGCGGCCGGCGGCGTCGACGAGCTCCTCGAGCGGCCGCCGCATTGAGGAGATCAGGCCGCTGAAGAGGAGGAGGGCGCCGGTCAGCCCGGCGAGCAGGCCGGCGGCGACGAGGAGGGCGGTGTCGCGGGTGTCGCCGGAGATCTCGTCGCGCAGTTCCTCGCGGCGCTGCGCCTGCTGCGTGACGGTCGCCCGCGCTTTCGCGCCCCCGGTCCCCTGCGCGATCCGCACCCGCGCGCCCATCTCCACCTGGTAGGAGCGGGCGATCGCGTCCTCGAAGTCCTGGCGCTGCTCGATGAAGCGGCCGACGCCGATCACCGCCATCGCGGTGAGCACGGCAAAGCCGATCGCGAACCCGATCCGCAGCCGGTTGGCGAGCGACGGGCTCAGCCGTCGATTGGATCGTGAATATGCTTGCGCCCCTATGGCTGACGAGGCTACCGAGCAGGGCGGAACCGGAGCGGCGCCGGACGGAATCGACCAAAAGCCGCTCGAAGCCTGGTTCGGCGAGAACGTCTCCGGCGTCGACTTCCCGCTCCGCTTCGAGCGGATCGCCGGCGGCCACTCCAACCTCACCTACGCCGTTACCGACGCCGCCGGGCAGAAGTGGGCGCTGCGGCGGCCCCCGCTCGGCAAGCGGCTCGGCTCCGCCCACGACATGGGGCGCGAGTTCAAGGTCGTCTCGGCGCTGGGCGGGACCGAGGTGCCGGTGGCGCCGGTGGTCGGGCTCTGCGAGGACGAGAGCGTCAACGGCGCCCCCTTCTACGTGATGGAGTTCGTCGAGGGGCCGATTCTGCGCGGCCTGGCGGAGGCGGAGATCTTCCCCGACGAGGGGGACCGGCGGGCGATCGGCGAGCGCGTCGCCGACACCCTGGTCCAGATCCACGCCGTCGACCCCGACGCGGTTGGCCTCGGCGACCTCGGCCGCAAGCAGGACTACGTCGCCCGCCAGCTCCACCGCTGGCATGGCCAGTGGGAGAAGTCGAAGACGCGGGAGCTGGAGCCGATCGACCGCGTCCACGAGGCGCTCTCGGCGCGGATCCCCGAGCAGGGCCCGGCGACGATCGTCCACGGCGACTACCGCCTCGACAACATGATCCTCACCGACTCCGGCGAGGTCGCCGCTGTCGTCGACTGGGAGCTCTGCACCCTCGGCGACCCGCTCGCCGACGTCGGCCTGCTGATGGCCTACTGGCCCGAGCGGGGCGAGGGCGAGGACGTCGTCGCCCTCGGCATGCCCGCCAACCTGGCGCCGGGCTTCCCGACCCAGGCTGAGATCGCCGCCCGCTACGCCGAGCGCTCCGGCCGCGACCTCTCCGACCTCAACTTCTACGTCGCCCTCGGCTACTGGAAGCTGGCGATCATCCTCGAGGGCGTCTACGCCCGCTACGTCGCCGGCGGCTACGGCAAGGTCGACGACGGCATCCACGCCTTCGCCCGCCTCGTCGAGCGCCTCGCCCAAGAGGCCGAGAAGCGCGAGCAGGCCGGCTAAGCGCCGCAAAACAGCCGTCCAGCAGCGTTGACTCCGTCCGAGGCGGCTGAAAAGGTCGGCGACGCAACCCAAAACCAGGGAATCACCTGCTCAGGCAGAAGTTCTCTCGTGCTTCGTCCCTCGATCTCTTGCAAGGAGACTTATTCGTGAAGCAGATTCGCAAGCGGCTGACGTACGCGAACGTCATGTCGTCAATCGCAGTTTTCCTCGTCCTTGGTGGTGCCACCGCCCTCGCGGCCGGCCAGCTCGGCAAGAACAGCGTCGGCAGCAAGCAGATCAAGAAGAACGCTGTGACGACGGCGAAAATTAAGAACAACGCCGTCACCACCGGCAAGATCCAGAACGGCGCAATCACCGGCGCCAAGGTCAACCTCGGCAGTCTCGGAACGGTTCCGAACGCGACCCACGCCAACAGCGCAGACAGCGCCGGCAGCGCAGGGAGCGCAGGCAACGCCAACACCGTGGGCGGGGTGGGTGCCCAGGAGATCAGCTTCTCCGCCAATTCGGGAACTCAGACGATCTACGATCGCTCTGGGTTGAGGATCACCGCTAGCTGCTCCGGCGACGATGTAACGATCATCGCGACGACCAGCAAGGAGAATTCTTCGATCTACACCACTGTTGTCGATACGGATTCCCTCAACAACAATTTCAACGAAGACGAAGAGACCGAAGCCTTCAGCCCTGGCGAGGACTTCGATCTTCTCGCCGGCAACGACGGGAATCCCGGCCTCGCCACCTTCGCCTATGACGCCAAGGACGGCAGCACGGTGAACGGCACCTTCTCGGCCGACGAGAGCGCGGACCCGGACTGCCAGGTTCACGGGGTCGTCTTCGACGCCTAGCGAGGTTCACTCGAAAGGGGAGGCGGCCTCGGGTCGCCTCCCATCTACATAAAGGAGATGCTCTTGAAACACCTACGCAAGCGGCTCACGTACGCAAATGTGATGTCGTCGATCGCAGTGTTCCTCGTCCTCGGTGGCACCGCCTTTGCCGCCACCCAACTCGGCAAGAACAGCGTCGGCAGCAAGCAGATCAAAAAGAACGCTGTCACCTCGGCGAAAATCAAGAAGAACGCCGTCAGCGGCGCGAAAATCAAGAACGGTGCCGTTGACGGAGCCAAGGTGAAGGACGGATCGCTCACCGGTTCTGACATCAACCTCGGCACGCTGGGTACGGTTCCGAACGCGAACACGGCCAAGAAGACCGACCAGATCATCAACATTTTCTACCGCGGCAAAGAAGGCGACTCGCCGCAGAACATCCTCAACGTCGCCGGTCTCACCCTGACGGAGACCTGTGAAAGCTCCAACAACATCGATGCCAGGACCTCGGTTGCCCACTCGGTGATTGACGTCGTCACCGCGCAGGACAACGACTACGAAGCAAACATCGATTTCAACCCCGGTGAATTGTTTGAAATCGACATGGGGCATGACCAGGGTCCGACCGAGATGTACACCGCTCAGTACACGACGCCTGCGGGGGTCAACGTGGTGATCATCTGGCATGACGTCGACGCGGAAGAAGGCCCGATCTTCGGCGGCAGCACGGCTGACGAATGCCTCGTGGCTGGTCTGGCGTACGTGAGCTAGTTCTGCTTTTAGATCGTGGGAAAGGCCGGGCATCTGCCCGGCCTTTTTCTTGCCCTAAACCATCCGCGTCGCGTGCCGCGGCTCGAGGTTGCCCTCGGCTTCGGCCTCGGCTCGCTTCGCCCAGCGGTTGAGCTCGCGGCGGGCGAGGACCATTTTGTGGACCTCGTCGGGGCCGTCGGCGAGGCGGAGCATGCGGCTGAAGCGCCACATGATCGCGAGGGGGGTGTCGTCGGTCATGCCGAGGGAGCCGTGGACCTGGATCGCGCGGTCGAGGACGTCCATCACCATGTTGGCGGCGACGATCTTGATCGCCGAGATCGCCTGGCGGGCGGCGCGCTTGCCCTCGGTATCCATCTTCCAGGCGGCGTAGAGGGTGAGCAGGCGGGCCTGGTCGATCTCCATCCGCGAGGCGGCGATCGACTCCTGGACGAACTGCTTGTCGCCCAGCGGGCCGCCGAAGGCGGTGCGTTCGTTGGCGCGGCGGCACATCATCTCGTGGGCGCGCTCGGCGGTACCGATCGCGCGCATGCAGTGGTGGATCCGGCCCGGGCCGAGCCGGTCCTGGGCGATCGCGAAGCCGGCGCCGCGCTCGCCGAGCAGGTTCCCCTTCGGCACCCGACACTCTTCGTAGCGGATCTCGCAGTGGCCGGGCCCGCCGTCGTGGCCCATCACCGAGATCGGCCGCACGAGGTTGAAGCCGGGGGTGTCGGTGGGGACGCAGATCATCGAGGCGCGGGCGTAGGGCGGCGCGTCGGGGTCGGTGACGACCATCGCGATCGCCAGGTCGGCGCCGACGGCGCCGCTGGTGAACCACTTGTGACCGTCGACGATCCACTCGTCGCCGTCGAGGGTCGCCTTGGCCTGCAGCAGGGTCGGGTCCGAGCCGGAGACCTCGGGCTCGGTCATCGAGAAGCAGGAGCGGATCTTCCCCTCCATCAGCGGCTCGAGCCAGCGTTCGCGCTGCTCGGGCGTCCCGTGCTCGGCGAGGATCTCCATGTTGCCGGTGTCCGGCGCAGCGCAGTTGAAGGCCATCGGCGCCGCCATCGGGCTGCGGCCCATCTCCTCGCAGAGCAGCCCGTACTCCCAGTTCTTCAGCCCCGGCCCGAAGCGCTCGTCGGGCATAAAGAGGTTCCAAAGCCCTTCGTTGCGCGCCTTCTCTCGCACTGCGATCAGGTTCCGCGGGTAAGGGACGCCCGGAGCGACCTCAGCGTCTAACGCTTCCATCAGCTCCCGCTCCTGCGGGTAGATCTCGTCGTCGATGAAGTCGAGGACGCGCTCGCGCAGCTCTGCGACCTCGGGGCTGGGGTTGAAGTCCATCGGTTCCTCTCCTCGTCTCTCCGGAGCGAGGAACGGTATTGGATGGGACGCCTCAGGACCGCCGGTAGCGGGCGAAGAGCTCCCCGTCCTCCTCCAGCAGCCAGGCCAGCTCCATCTCCATCACGCCGGGGAGCGGTCCCTCGAGGATGCGCGGCCCCGCACCGCCGCTCAGCTTCGGCGCGATCGTCAGGAAGAGCTCATCGACCAACCCCTCGGCCTGGAGCGAGCCGTGCAGGGTCGGCCCTCCCTCGCAGAGGACGGCGCGCACGCCTTCGTCCCGCAGCGTGCCGAGCAGCTCGGGGAGGTCGGCCGGCTCGCCCTCGTGGCTCTGCACCACGACCAGCCGCTTGTCGAGGTTCGCGTAGCGCTCGACGCGCTTGGTCCCGGCGCCGATCATCACCGCGTCGAAACGTCCACGCAGGCCACTCATCATCGCCGTGTCGGTATCGGACCCGATCGGCCCCGAGCGCCCGTCTATAGTCGCCCGCCCGTCCAGCGTGGCGACGAAGTTCATCGCCAGGAACGGCCGCCCCTCGCGCTCGTTCTCCCACGGCCGGTAGGTCTCCAGCTGCTCGGAGATCGTCGTCTCGCCGGGCTCTGGCAGCAGCCGCCGCATCCGTGCGGAAGGCTACCCGCGGGCGCTCAGGAGTAGTCGTGCCAGCCGGCGAACTCGCGGCCGGCGAACTTCTGCAGACCGGCGACGTCCTCGGTGAAGCGGGTGCGGACGGTCTCGAAGAGGTCGTCGGGGAGCTTCGGCTTCGGCGCCGGCGGCTTGTCGGGGTCGTGGACGACCTTCTCGACGATCCAGCGCATCGACTCCGGCAGGCGGTCGAAGTTGCGGTCGAAGGAGCGCAGGCCGGGCAGTTTCACCAGCTTCTCCATCAGCTGGTATTTGTCGCCTTCCTTGGCGCTCGACTTCTCCCACTCGCGGTCGAACTGCTCTGAGGTGAAGGTTTCTTCGACGCCGGCGAAGGCGAAGGCCTTGCGCATCGTCTCTTCGCGTTCGGTCTGCAGCTCCTCCTGGGTGATGATCGCGATTTGCTCGCGATCGAAGCGCTCGAGGTAGGGCTGCAGCTGCATCCAGTACTTGGAGCGGTTCATGTACTGGGTGTTCGGCTGAGAAAGGACCTCGACCAGCTCGCCGTGCTCGTAGCCAGCGCCGGTGGCGTGGACCCAGTGGGAGAGGATGCGCTTGATCGGGTCACGGACCATGTAGATGAGGCGCGCGTCGGGGCAGCTCTGCTTGATCCGCTCGGCGGCTCCCTCGAAGCGGGGCAGGTTCGTGTAGTGGGGCGAGGACTCGCCGCGGACCTTGAAGCGGTCGTCGAAGCGGCTCGCGTACCAATCCATGCCGAGGTCCCAGTTCAGCTCCTCGACGAAGAAGTTGAGCTCCTTCGGCTTCGACATCTGGATTTCCGGATGGAGGCCGAGGTAGTGGTGGATGCTCGTCGTCCCACACTTGAGGCCGCCGATGATGATCAGGTTCGGCAGCTGCGCGTGGCGTTTGCGGCGCCGGCGCCAGCGGCTCTTGCGATCGCCCGCGTAGCGTTCGCGGGCACGCTCGCACATCGCTTCGTCAGCGAGGTCCTTGGCGGCGGCGGTGGGCAACGTGTGCGTGTCGGTATCCGGCACGAGCGTGGCTAGTCTAGCTGCGATGCCCATCGCTGATCTTCAAGGCAGCTTCAGGCGCTTCTTCGACGCCTCGGCCGAATTCTTCCGCCACCTCTCGGAAATCGATTGGACGGTCTTCGGGCTGGCCCTGCTCTGCTTGCTGGCGATGCAGCTGGCCCGTGCCTGGGCCTGGCGCAACGTCCTGAGGGCGGCCTACCCGGACAAGCCGATCCCCTTCCTGCCGCTCGCCGCCGCCTACCTGGCCGGGGCTGGGATCAACGCGATCGTCCCCGCCCACGCCGGCGACGCGACCAAGGTCTTCCTCGTCAAACGCCAGATCCCCGACTCCTCCTATCCGGCCGTGACCTCCTCGTTCCTCGTGCAGACGGTCTTCGACACCTCGGTCGGGGTCCTCGTCCTCCTCTACGCGATCACCCAGGGGTTGCTGCCGCCGCTGCCGCAGATCCCGAAGCTGCCGGCCTTCGAGATCTCCTTCTGGGCGGAAAACCCGAAGCTCTTTTTCATCACCCTCGGCCTCACCGTGCTGGCGATCGCGATCGCGATCTACATGCTCGCCCACCGCGTGCGGCGCTTCTGGGCCCGGGTGCGGCAGGGCCTCGTCATCCTCCGCGAGCCAGGGCGCTACATGCGCGAGGTCTTCGCCTGGCAGGGGGTCGGCTGGCTCTTCCGCTTCGCTGCCTTCTGGTTTTTCCTCGAGGCCTTTGGGATCGACGGCTCGATCGGCAACGTGATGCTGGTGATGAGCTGCCAGGCGATCGCCAACATCGTCCCCTTTACCCCGGGCGGCGCCGGCGCCCAGCAGGCACTGTTGGTGGCGACCCTGCACGGTCCGACCCGGACTGCGGTCCTCTCCTTCTCGGTCGGGACGCAGATCGCGATGGCGGCCTGGTCGGTCGTCCTCGGCTTCCTCTCGGTCCTACTCGTCTTCCGCACTACCGACTGGCGCGGCCTGATCCGCCAGGCCCAGGACGAGGCGGCCTCAGAGGCCGCCATGCTGCGTCCTCAGTCGCCCGAATAGCGCTGCTATTCGGGCTCCCTGCGTCCTTGCCTGGCAACCTCTGAGCCTCGCCTCGCATCAACTCGACCAGCCGGGGTAGCGGCCGCCCACCCGCCACTGCCACGGAGGTCGGTCGCGCGGCGAGAACTCGTAGTGGTTGCGGCCGGGCAGCGTCTCCAGCGGCACCAGGGCGGGATCGTCCTCGGCCCGGACTTCGACCGCGGCAAAGGCTTCGACGTCGGCTTGTGAGGCGCGGCGGACCAGCCGTTCCCAGCCGAGGGTCGGCCGGTAGAGCCAGTAGACGACTTCGACCGAGCCGGCGGAGCTGCGCCCGTCGATGATCTCGGTGAAGGCGGTGGTGCGGCGGCCGGAGGCGGTCAGGTGGGGCCCGGCGGCGACAGCGCAGCTCTCACGGCGGCAGCGGCGGAAGTCGACCGGCATCAGCGGCAAGCCGGACGGGCCGAGCCGGGCGGTTGGCGATGGGGCCAGGGCTCGTGCCAGCCGTGCCAGGGGCCAGCCATAGGCGGGGACCAGCGGGTGATGGCGACAGCTGTCCGGCAGGCGCGGGGCGCAGCGCAGCTTGCGGCCGATCGCCTCGGCGAGGCGCCGCCCGGCGTCGACGTCGCCGCCCGCCGCGACCGCCGAGATCCCGGCCAGGAGGAGAAGCGCGACCAGCGCCGCCAGCGCCACCTGCTCGACGCTTGCCGAACCCTTTTCCCCAGCTGCTTTGCCCATCGCCGCGAGGCTAGGGCGCGGCGGCGCACAGGTGGCACGCAGAACGTGTCGAGTTCGGGTCGGCGATGTGACCGGTCTGCTTACATGCAGGGTGATGGAGGGCTTCAACCTTTTCGGCGACCCGGAGGAGTTCCGCGCCCGCATGGAGGAGCTCCAGGAGCAGATGCAGTCTTCGCAGCGGGTCGCCTGGGCCGACAACGCGATCAAGCTGGCGGTGGAGATGACCGTCGCCTCGATCGGCCGCCTCGACCTCACCGGCACCGCCGACGAGCAGGCGATGCAGGTCCGCGACGCGATTCGGGTTCTCTTCCCCGAGGCTGTGACCCTCGTGCGCGAGGCGCGCGAAGGTCTCAGCTAGCCCGGCTCAGAACAGCTCGACCTGAACCGAGACGATCGAGCCCTTGCGGGCGATGCCGCCGGCCAGCTCGACCGGGATCGCGATCAGCATCGCCGGGATCGCGAGGACAATGCTGGCGAGGGCGTCGATCCGCCGCTGCCAGGGCTCCGGCGCCGGCACCGCCGGGGTGCCGCGCAGCGCTCCGAGGGCGACGTTGCGGCCGAAGGTGACGCTGTTGAGCAGGGTCTGCCAGGTGGCCGCCAGGCTCGCTCCGGGCAGCCAACGGCGGGACTTGACGACCTGGTCGCGACGGGCGACCAGCCGCCGCACCGCCTCGATGGTGAAGAGGTAGCGGGCCTGTGGCTGCAGTCCCGCCCAGCCGGCGTTGCCGAGCGAGCAGGCGAAGCTGGCCCTGTTTTCGATCCTGATCGTCTCGCCGTCGCGCAGCGCGTCGAGCTCCCTCAGCGCCTCCTCGGGCCCACCCTTCTCGCCGACGACGCCGAGGCCGCAGCTCTCGCAGCGCAGCACCGGCCCCGCCATCCCGGCCTTCTGACCGATCCAGCCGAAGAGCGGCTCCTCGCAGGCAGGGCAGGGTGGGTTCTCAGGGCTGGCGCCGGCCTCGAGCGGGACGACGGCGTGGGGGCTCTCGACCTGGTCCATGCTCGGGTAGCGTACGCGTCGTGCGCCTCAGCGAGATCATGACCGCCGGCGTCGTCACCGCTGGCACGCAGGCAAGCGCTCTGGAGGTGGCGAGGCTGATGCGGGATCACCGGGTCGGCTCGGTTGTCATCGTCGACCAGGCGGGCAAGCCGGTGGCGATGCTGACCGACCGCGACCTGACCCTGCGCGTCTTCGCCGAGGGCACCGAGCCGGCGGCACCGGCCCTCCAGCACGCCTCGCGGCCGTTGGTCTGCGGCGAGCCGGAGATGGACCTCGACGAGGCCGCGGCGCTGATGGTCCGCCACCGGGTTCGACGGCTGCCGGTCGTCCGCGGCGAGGAGCTGGTCGGGATCGTCAGCCTCGACGACATCGCCGTCCGCAGCGGCAACCTCGAGGTTGCCCAGAAGATGACCCAAGACGTAATCGAAGGGGCACTGCCCCAGTTCTACTTCCACGAGAGGGGATAGATGCAAGACAGCAAGGCCGCGGTGCGGGCCAGGGAGCAGCGCTGGGCGGTTCCGGTTGGGATCGCGAGCATCGTCGCGGTCCTCCTCTTGATCGCCGCGCGGCCGCTCAACGTCAGCGGCGACGGCGAAGCGGACTTCCTCCGCGAAGCCCACGAGCACACCGGCTCGGTCCTCCTCTCCAACCTGATGCAGGTGCTGGCTTTCCTCCTCCTGGCGCTGCCGCTCCTCTTCCTCTTTCGCGCCGTGCAGGCGCGCAGCGACCGCGTCCGCCCGCAGCTAATCGGCCTCGTTGTGGCGGCGCCGCTCTTCCTTGCCATCTCCTCCGGGCTCGCGATCGGGGTCACGAACGAAGGCGCCGACAAGTTCGTCGCCGGCGACGCCGAGCCCTCGCTCACCC
>VAYN01000007.1:100911-117754 GCA_005885405.1 Actinomycetota bacterium
AGGACGAAGGCAATGACTTCCTGGTCGACGAATACGACCCGGCGCAAGGCGAGAGCCCCCTGCGCGCCTGCGAGGACCGCAAGCTCGAAGACGACGCCGCCTCCGACGCGGTGACCGAAGCCTCGCTGGCGCCGCTGGCGACCGGCCTCGGCCTGGCGGGCGCCCTCGGCTTCGCCGTCGCTCTCCTCTACTGCGGGCTCTGGGCGATGCGGACCGGCATCCTCTCGCGCTTCTGGGGCTCGCTGGCAATGGTCGGCGGGATCGCCTTCCTGCTCGGCCCGCTCTTCCTCGTCACCCTCGTCTTCTTCGTCTACTTCGGGATGCTCGCCTTCGGCATCGTCCCCGGCGGCAGACCCCCGGCCTGGGAGGCAGGGGAAGCCGTCCCCTGGCCGACCCCAGGTGAGAAAGCGGCCGAGGAACTCGAGCCCGAGGGCGGCTGGGACGAAGACGCTCTCGAAGCTGAGGAAGTCGACGAGGAGACGGGCGAGCGCCGCAAGCGCAAGCAGCGCGAGTAGGAGGGATCGGCTACTCGGAGTGGCCGGCGCCGACGCGCTTGCGGTGGGTGCGGATCTCGCTCATGATCCGCTCCAGCCGCGGCTCGGCCGAGGTGTCGACGTGGGACATCGCGGCGGCTACGCCGGGATGGACGGCGGCGATCCGCTCGTGCATCGCCTGGGCGACGGCGCGGTAGGTGGGATGACCCTCTCGACCTGAGCGCAGCTCGATCAGGTGCATCGCCTCGCGGGCATTGAGGTCGAGCGTGTAGCGGATCCGGTAGGCCAGGCTGAGGGCATAGGGGGCGAGGTCGGAGAGCCCGGCCTCGGCCAAGCGCTCGTACTCGGAGCGGGAGACCTCGAGCGCGCGCTCGAACTCGCCGCCGACGCCCGCTTCCCGCACCTCCTCCGGAATCCCGGCGCCGAGGTCCGGCGTCAGCCGCTGCCACTGGCAGGTCAGCATCCGGTGGCGCTGCAGGTCGCGGAAGGCGCCGTAGTCGGAGACGATCTCGAAGCGGTAGCGCAGCGCCTCGAAGCCGCGGCCGGGGCGGTAGCGGCGGTTGGCGCGATCGCCGACGAGGGCGCCGAGCAGCTGCGAGCGCTCCTCGCGGTCGAGGACGTCGATGCGGGCGAGGATCTCCGGCTCCGGCGCGCTGGCGGTCTCGAAGAGGGAGGAGGCGAGGAGGTCCTCTTCGGAGCCGTCGACGTGGAGAAGCTCGACCGAGGGCGCGTCGTCACCCTCGCCGCGGCGGTCGAGGCCGAGGCGGGCGACCCACTGCTCCGTCTGCTCGCGCCGCCGCTCGAGGTAGGAGACCCACTCGCCGCCGCGGTCGGGCCGGTCGACCCGGGAGACAAAGCTCGGCACCACCTGCTTCAGCTCGCCGAGGATCATCCCGCCGAACTCGCGCGCCTCCGGCAGCGGCGAGGCCATCAGCCGCATGATCAGCTGCTCGTAGGCCTGTCCGGTCGCGTAGATGCCGACGTGGCTGAGGGTCGCCGCCGGGAGCAGGCCGCGCAGGAGGTCGAGGGCCTTCGCCTTGATCGAGCGCCGCCAGGCGCCCTCGGGCTCTTCGCCGCGGGGCCAGCGCTCCGCCGCCCAGGCTTCGACCTCGCCGAGCGAGCTCGAGTAAATCGCGAAGATCTCGTCCATCGCCCCCGCGAACTCCGGCCCCAGCTCGCCGTCGCGGTAGAAGCGGTAGCCGCCGTCGGGGAGCGGCTTGTCGTAGGGGATGTAGCGGGTCGACTGCTCGAGGTAGGCGGCGAGGCGGCCCCGTTGCAGCACCTTGGTGAGGATGTTGGAGACCCACTCGCAGGCGATGTGGGCGCCGCCGAGCTGGGCGATCGAGTCATCGCCGTAGCCGGCGAAGACCCGCTCGTACAGTTGCGCCGCGCGCGCTCCCTCGTCCTGGTCGAAGGGGCGGCCGCCGGCGGGAGCGTCGGCGGCGAACTCCTCCAGGTAGAGGCGGCGGACGGTCCCGGAATATCGCGAATAGCGGGCAAAAAGCGCGCCTTTGACCGTCTCCGGCAGGTTGACGAGAGCGAAAACGGGGCGGTCGAGGTTGGTGAAATGAGGGGCGAGCAGGGCCCGCTCCTCGGCGGTGAACTCTTCGACCGGGTAGATCACCGGGGCATCGTAATCGGCGGCGCGGCCATCAGCTCGACCCGGTGGCCGCTGGGGGCGATCGCCAGCGCCCGCGGCTCGCCCCAGTGTTCGCGTTTGGGCTCGACCTCGAAGCCGCGCTCACGCAGGCGCTCGACCGTTCCGTCGAAATCGACGACGACCACCGCCAGGTGCCCAGGCGAGGGAACCGCCGGCGCCTCCACCGGCATCAGGTGCACCTGCGTCCCCTTGCGCTCGAGCCAGGTGAACTCGGAGAGCGTCGGCGGCGGCTCGACCTGCTCAAATCCGATCAGCTCGAAGAAGCCGACAGCGGCCTCGATTTCCGCGGGCGCAACCTCGATACCGACGTGGTGGAGCACGATCAAAGATTTACAGAAACGTTCCAGCTACGTATGTTTTTGTCTGCTACGGTTTCAGGCATGGCGGTAATGGTCGCGGACAGGGAGGAAGAGATGGTGGAATGGGATGACGGACGTCTCGACGAGCGGTTCCGGCAGATCGACCAGCGGTTCGATGGTGTGGATCGGAGGATCGACGAAGGCTTTGCCCGCATGGATGCTGGGTTCAGGGAAGTCAACGGTCGCTTTGACTCCCTACAGCGGACGCTGATTCAGATCGGCTTCGGCTTCGGTGCTGCACTGCTGGCCTTGATCGCAGCTCTGATCGGAACGATCGCCACCCAGCTCTAAGGCTCAAAGCAGCAGCGATCCCAGTGCCGCCAGTACGACGATTGCCGTCGACCAGGTGACCGCCTCGGCGGTTATCTCCATGTCGAGGCCGTAGGCGTGGGCGATGACCAGGGAGTTGAGGCCGGAGGGCATCGCCGAGAGGAGGCGGTAGGCGGGGGGGAGGTCGATCAGGGGGGCGGCTAGGAGCATGAGGAGGGCGGGGACGATCGCGAGGCGGGTGGCGATCACGAGCATCACCGGGCGGGTCAGCGGCGGCGGCATCGGCAGGGCGCCGTGTTCGGCGTTCTCGGCCAGGGTGGCGCCGACGGCGAAGAAGCCGATCGGGAGGATCGCGACGATTAGGACCTGGGAGGCGTCGACGAGGAGGTCGGGGGCGAGGGCGTCGGGCGCGAGGAGGCCGGCGATCGCGGCGTAGAGAGGCGGGTTGCGGGTGAAGAAGGCGACGACGCGCTGGCGCGGCGTTTCTCCCGCCTTGGTGCCGAAAGCGGCGCCGACGGCGAAGGCGCCGAGCAGCAGGCACGGCCCGGTGACGAGGACGTCGTAGAGGACCGCGGTCGAGAGTTCGTCCCGCCCCAGCAGCGCCACCGCCAGCGGGTAGCCAAGGTACCCGGTGTTGACGCTGAGGACGGTGCAGATGACGGCGCCGACCTGGGGGCGGGTGAGGTCGAAGAAACGGGTGGCGATCGTCCAGGCGAACAGGGCTCCGAGCGAGGAGGCGACGATCCCGAGGACGAGGCCGACGCCGTGGCTGACGTCGATCTCGCTGGCGGCGATGTTGAAGAAGATCACCGGCGGCAGCAGCACGTAGAGCAGCAGCGTCAGCGCCGTCCGCGAAGCTTTCGCGGCCCCCTGCGGCCAGCGGCCCTCCGACCAGACGCCGAAGGCGACGGCCGCGACGATCGCGACGGTGGTGAGGAGGACGCCGATCGGGTGGTTCTACCCGAAGAGCGCCGCGCCCGCGTGGCTCGCGAACTCCACCAGCGGCTGCGGGATGATGCCGAAGAAGACCGTCACTGCTGCGGCGAGGAGCGCCGGGCCGACGATGTACCAGCGGCTGCCCGCGTCCGGGTCGACCGGGTCGGCCTCCGGCGAGGCGCCGGCGATCACCGGCCGCGCTCCCGACGCCACCTCCGTCTCGGGCCGCATCCACATCGCCGCCACCACCCGCAGGTAGTAGGCGAGGGAGATCATCGTCCCGATCGCGATGAAGACCGCGAGCCAGGTGTAGTCGCCTTCGACCAGGGCCTCGATCAGGTAGAGCTTGCCGATGAAGCCCGCCGTCGCCGGCAGCCCGGCCAGGGCCAGCATCGAGATCGTCAGCGGCCAGGCCAGCAGCGGCCGCTCGGTGCCGAGGCCGCGGACGGCGCGGATGTCGTCGCCGAAGATCGTTTCCCGCTCGCGTCCGACGATGACCGCGAAGGCGGCGAGGTTCATGAAGGCGTAGGCAGCGAGGTAGAAGACGAGCGAGCTCGTCCCCGACTCGGAGAGGACGACGACGCCGCCGAGCATGTAGCCGGCCTGGGCTACGCCCGAGTAGCCGAGCATCCGCTTCAGCGAGTCCTGCCCGAGGGCGCCGACGTTGCCGACGACGATCGAGATCGCCGCCAGCGCCGCCAGCGCCGGCTGCCAGTCGTCGAGCTGGGAGCCGAGGGCGACGTCGAAGAAGCGGAGGAAGACGGCGAAGGCCGCAGCCTTGGTCGCGACCGCCATGAAGGCGGTGATCGGGGTCGGCGCCCCCTGGTAGACGTCGGGCGTCCACTGGTGGAAGGGGGCGATCGAGGTCTTGAAGGCGAGGCCGACCGCCGCCATCGCGATCCCGATCAGGATCAGCGGGTCGCCGTCGAGGCCGTTGCGGGCGATCCCGTCGGCGATCCCGGCGAAGTTGGTGGCGCCGGTGCCGCCGTAGAGGAAGGCCATCCCGTAGAGCAGCGTCGCCGAGCCGATCGAGCCGACGATCAGGTACTTCAGCCCCGACTCGAGCGACCCCTCGCGCCGCAGGTTCGTCGCGCAGAGGATGTAGAGCGGGATCGAGAGCGTCTCCAGGGCGACGAAGAAGCTGACCAGGTTGGTCGCCTGCGCCAGCAGGACCATCCCCAGCACCGATCCCAATAGCAGCGAGTGGTACTCGCCGGAGCCGGCTTCCTCGGTCGCCCGCTCGCGCAGGGAGAGGACGACGCAGAAGCCGGCGGTGAGGATCGAGATCAGCGAGATCGAGATCGCCAGGTCGTCGAGCCGCAGGGCGCCGGTGATCAGCGTCTTCGGGTCGTCCCACTGCCAGATCAGGAGGCCGGCGGTGGCGGCGAGGGCGATCGTCGTCAGACCCGGCGCCCAGCGCTTGGTCGGCTTGAAAACGGCGCTGAGGAGGACGACGCAGATGCCGACGGTGAGGGCGATCAGCGGCGAGATACCGGCGTAGTCGAGATGTGGCTCGTTGAAGTTCATGGGACGATCTTCAGGGCTCCCGACTCGACTTCTGCTTTTTCCTCCAGGCTCATGCTCGCCAGCCGCGACTCAGGCGGTTCGTTCTGACGCACCTTCGCGACCGTCTGAGCGACGCTCGGCGCCGTCCGCTCGAGGACCACCTGCGGGTAAAGGGCGAGGCCGACGATGCAGAGGACCAGCGGCACCAAGATGAGGCCGTCGCGGAGGCCGATCTCCCGCGACAGGAGCCCCTCCGGCTTCCTGTTGTGCATCGTCTGCTGGTAGAGCCGCAGGGCGTAATAGGCCGACATCGCGACGCCGCTGATGGCGACGAAGGCGAAGACGATCTTCGCCTCGAAGAGGCCGTTGAGGATGTAGAACTCGCCGATGAAGTTGGCCGACCCGGGCATCGCCAGGGTCGCCAGGACGACGATCAGGAAGAGCGCCGCCAGCACCGGCGCCCGCAGCGCCAGCCCACCCATCTCGCTGATGTCTTCGGTCCCGGTCCGCTCCAGCAGCAGGGCGACGACGACGAAGAGCGGCGCCACCACGAGCCCGTGGTTGACCATCTGCAGGACGGCGCCGTCGGAGCCGTCGGCCTGGAGGGCGAAGATCCCGGCGGTGATGAAGCCGAGCTGGGCGACCGAGGAGTAGCCGGCGATCAGCCGCACGTTGGTCTGGGTGAAGGCCATCACCGAGCCGTAGAGGATCGAGGCCAGGGCGATCATCAGGATCACCTCCTGGAATTCCACCGTGGCGTCGGGGAACAGCGGCAGCACTACCCGCAGAAAACCGTAGGCGCCGACCTTGGCGAGGACGCCGGAGAAGACGATCAGCGCCGGCAGCGGCGCCGCTCGGTAGGCGTCCGGCATCCAGCCGTGCAGCATGAAGGCCGGCATCTTGACCAGGAAGGCGGCGGCAAAGAACCAGAAGATCCAGCGCTGGCTGCCCTCGCCGAGGCCGTGTTCGTTGAGGGCGGCGAGGGAGAAGGTGAGGTGGCCGCCGTCGGCGGCGAGGACCGCGGTCGCGATCGCCGCCACCAGCATCAGCAGCGAGCCGATCAGGGTGTAGACGATCATCTTCAGCGTCGCCGCCGAGGCAGTAATGCCGCCTTCGCCGCTGCGGTCGTGACCCCAGGCGCCGAAGAGGAAGTAGAACGGCACCAGCATCAGGTCGAAGAAGAGGACGAAGAGCAGCAGGTCCTGGGCGAGGAAGGCGCCGAGCGTCGCCGTCTCGGCGACCAGCATCAGGAAGAAGAAGCTCTTCGCCCGCTCCTGCTCGCGGAAGGCGGCGAAGGCGACGCCGCCGACCCAAAGCACCGCCGTCAGCAGGATCAGGAAGAGGTTGAGCCCGTCGATGCCGAGGCTGTAGTCGACGCCGAGCCCGGAGATCCAAGGCTCGTCGACCGCGTATTGCATGGCGGAGCTGCCGGTGTCGAAGCCAACCGCGGCCACGATCGCCAGCCCGAGGGTGACGGCGGTGCCGAGGACCGCCCACCAGCCGACCGCCTTCTGCGGCAGGAAGAGGCCGAGGAGCCCGAAGGCGAGCGGTGCCCAGAGGATCGCGCTGCTCATGAGCTACTCAGCAGGAAGTAGAGGGCTAGACCGGCGAAGCCGGCGATCAGGAGCAGCGCGTAGCTGCGGACGAAGCCGCTCTGGACGGCGCGGACGACGCCGCCGGCGCCGCGCACGGTCTCGGCGGTGCCGTTGACGAGGCCGTCGACGACGAAGCGCTCGAAGGTCCGGTTGGCGAAGCGGCCGATCGCCAGCGCCGGGCGGACGACGAGGAAGTCGATCGCCTCGTCGAAGTACCACTTGTTGGCGAAGAGCGTGTGCAGCGGGCGCAGGCGCTGTTCGAGGCGGCGCGGCAGCTCGGGCCGGCGCACGTAGAGGACATAGGCGATCCCGATCCCGAGCAGGGCGATGACGCCGCCGATCCCGAGGCCGGTGTAGTCCTCGCCGAGCGTCGGCTCGATCGCCGCCAGCGGCGAGCCCTCCCAGACTGGGTCGAGGAACTTGGTGACGACGTCGTCGACCCCCGGGATCTGAATGAGGCCGCCGACCAGCGCCAGGACCGCGAGGACGCCCATCGCGACCCGCATCGGCAGTGACTGCTCGGCGATGTGGTGCTCGGGCCCGGGGAAGCCGACGTCGGTGTCCTCGGGCTCGCCGGTCGCCGGGTTCTTCGGCGCCTCGTGGGCGACGTGGCCGGTATCGATCAGCTCCTGCGCCTCCTTGCACGGCCTCCCCGGCAACACCCGGAAGACCAGCCGAAAGCTGTAGATCGCCGTCATCAGCGCACCGACATAGCCGAGCACGGTGAAGATCAGGTACATCCCGCCCCGCGCCTCGGCGAAGGCGAGGATCTCGTCCTTGGAGAAGAAGCCGGAAGTGCCCGGGAAGGCGGCGAGGGCGAGGGCGCCGCAGACAAAGGTGATCGAGGTGAACCGCATCGCCTTGCCGAAGCCGCTCATGCGATCGATGTTCTGATCGTTGGCCATCGCGGCGATGATCGAGCCGGCCGCCATGAACAAGAGCGCCTTGAAGAAGGCGTGGGTCATCAGGTGGAACATCCCGGCGCTGTAGGCGCCGATCGAGACCCCCATGATCATGTAGCCGATCTGGCTCATCGTCGAGTAGGCGATCGCCCGCTTCAGGTCGGTCATCACCAGCGCCATCGTCGCCGCGACCAGCAGCGTCGCGAGGCCGACGAAGGCGGCGATGTCGGCGGCGGTCGGGGCGAGTTCGAAGAGGACGTGGGTGCGGGCGATCAGGTAGACGCCGGCGGTGACCATCGTTGCCGCGTGGATCAGCGAGGAGACCGGGGTCGGGCCCTCCATCGCGTCGGGCAGCCAGGTGTGGAGCGGCAGCTGCGCGGACTTGGCGAAGGCGCCGACGAGGAGCAATAGGCAGATCGCCGTGATCGTCCACTCGTTCGTGGTGAAGACCTCGGGCGCTTTCTCGAAGACGGTGCCGTAGTCGAAGCTCCCGAGTTCGCGGAAGATCAGGAAGGCGGCGAGCACGAGGCCGATGTCGCCGACGACGTTGATCACGAAGGCCTTCATCCCCGCCCGCGTCGCCGTCTCGCGCCGGTACCAGAAGCTGATCAGCGCGTAGGAGGCGAAGCCGACGAAGGCCCAGCCGACGGTGAGGAGGACGAAGTTGCCGGCGAGGACCAGCAGCAGCATCGAGAAGACGAAGAAGTTGAGGTAGCTGAAGAAGCGGTGGTACCCCTCGTCGGACTGCATGTAGCCGTAGGAGTAGAGGTGGATCAGGGTCGAGACACCGGTGACGATCAAGACCATGAAGACCGAGAGCGGGTCGACGAAGATCCCGAGCTTGATGTCGAGGCCGGCGACGCTGGCGTAGTCCCAGAGCGAGGAGGCGTGGTGGCGCGCCTCGGGGTCTTCGCCGAGCAGGCTGAGGAGCGCGCCGATGCCGCAGGCGAAGGCGAGGGCAATCGAGACGGTGCCGATGATGCCGGCGACCTTTTGCGGCAGGGCGTGGAAGCCAACGCCGATGACGATCGAGCCGAGCAGGGGGAAGAGCAGGACGAGCCAAGCCCAGGCGGTGGCGCTCATCCGCGCAGCTCCCGCAGGTCATCGACGTTGAGCGGGATCCGGCGGCGGAAGATGGCGACGATCAGGCCGAGCCCGACGACGACCTCGCAGGCGGCGATCACCATCACGATCACCGCGAAGACCTGCCCTTGACCGTTGCCGACCATGCGGCTGAAGGCGACGAGGGCAAGATTGCCGGCGTTCAGCATCAGCTCGAGGCAGAGGAGGATCACCATCGGGCTGCGGCGGAGGAGGATGCCGAGGGCCCCGGTGGCGAAGAGCAGGGCGGAGAGGACGATGAACCAGTCAATGCTCATGCGTTCTCCTGGCGACGGTTGGATGCCAGGACGATCGCCCCGACAGCGGCGAGTAGAAGCAGGATCGAGCTGGCCTCGAAGGGCAGGAGGAACTTTTCGAGCAGGAGCCGGCCGATCGCGGCCGGGTCGCCGAAGCCCGCCTGGACGTGGGGGCCGTCTTCGCCGAGAGCGAGGAGCGAGGAGCTGAGGACCGCTACCGCGAGCTCGATGAAGAGGGCGATGCCGAGGAGCGGGGCGAGGAAGCGCTGGCCGGGGATCGGCTCCCAGGCTGACTCGCCTCCCCCTCCCACGTAGGCGACGACGAAGACGTAGAGGACCATGACGGCGCCGGCGTAGACGACCACCTGGGCCGCGGCGACGAAGGCGGAGGTGAGGAGGAGGAAGAGGGCGGCGAGGGAGAAGAGGTGGACGATCAGCGCCAGCACCGAGTAGAAGGGGTTGCGCATCGCGATCACGCCGATCGCGCCGCCGAGGGCGCCGATCGCCGCGATGAAGAACAGCACCTCTTCCACGGCTACTCGCCCTCGCTTTTCAGCGGCGTCCGCTCGACCGGCTCGGCGAGCAGCATCTCCTTGGTGAAGATCAGGTCGCGGCGGTCGTAGTCGGCCATCTCGTAGTCGTGCCCCATCGTGATCGCGTCGAAGGGGCAGGCGATCTCGCAGTAGCCGCAGAAGATGCAGCGGCTGAGGTTGATCTCGTAGACGGCGGCGTAGCGCTCGCCGGCGGAGACGCGGTCGCCGGGGATGTTCTCCGCGGCGACGACGCGGATGCAGTCGGCCGGGCAGGCGGCGGCGCAGAGGCTGCAGCCGACGCATTTCTCCAGGCCGGTGTCCTCGAACTTGTGCAGCTTGTGGCGGCCGCGGAACCGCGGGTAGACCGGCGTCTTCTCCTCGGGGTACTCGATCGTCATCGGCCCCTCGATCAGCCTCGCCATCGTCGTCTTCAGCCCGCGCAGGGTCTCGCCGAAGGCGCGGTAGGCGCCGCCGACCCCGCCGGGCTTCGGCCCGCGCTGGACCTCGACGACCTCGATCGAGTCGAGGTAGGAGGCGGACTTCGGGTCGAAGCTCACGTCACCACCACCAGGATCGCGGTGACGAGGACGTTGAGGGTGGCGAGGGGGAGCAGGACTTTCCAGCCGAGGCTCATCAGCTGGTCATATCGAAGACGCGGCAGCGTCGCCCGCACCCAGATGAAGAGGAGGACGAGGCCGAGCATCTTCGCCAGCATCCAGATCGGGTCGAGGAAGCTCGGGCCGGGCCCCATCCAGCCGCCGAGGAACATCGCCGCGGCGATCCCGGAGACGACGAGGATCTCCATGTATTCGACGAGGAGGAAGGAGCCAAAGCGCATGCCGCCGTACTCGGTCATGAAGCCCTGGACCAGCTCGGCGTCGGCCTCGGGCATGTCGAACGGGGTGCGGTTGGTCTCGGCGAAGCCGGCGAGCATGAAGATCAGGAAGCCGACGAACTGGGGGAGGATGAACCAGATCTCCCCCTGGCTGTGGACGATCGAGACGAGCGAGAGGGAGCCGCTCATCATCACCACGCCGAGCAGCGCCAGGCCCATCGAGACCTCGTAGGAGATCAGCTGCGCGGCCGAGCGCATTGCCCCGAGGAGGCTGTATTTCGAGCCCGAGGACCAACCGCCGAGGAGGAGGCCGTAAAAGGCGATCGAGCCGACGGCGAAGAAGTACAGAATCCCGATCGGGACGTCGATCCCGTAGAGCCCGACCCCGTCCTGGACGTCGCCCCAGGGGATGATCGCCAGCGAGAGGACGCCCGCCAGGACCGGGAGGAGCGGGCCGAGGATGAACAGCGTTTTCGTCGCGTTCTCCGGGCGGAAGCTCTCCTTCGATACGAGCTTGCCTACGTCGGCTAGCGGCTGCAGGAGGCCGTACGGTCCTACTCGGTTGGGGCCGTAGCGGTGCTGGAAGCGGCCGATCAGCTTGCGCTCTAGGACCGTGAGGAGCGGGAGGACGCCGAAGATCACGGCGAAGATGACGATGCTCTTCACGACCATGATCCAGGTGGCTTCGGCTAGCTGGGTGTCGGCTATCGACAGCACTAAGCGGTTGCCTCGTCGAGCTTCTCGATCTTTACTTGGACTGGGCCGCCGTTGAGGAGCGCGTTTGCGTTGCCGTCGCTGACTCCCTCGGCCATGAAGACGACTCCTGCGGGGACTCGCTCTTTGACGTGTGCTTCGGCCTCGATTCCGTTGACGCGGACTTTGTCGCCGCTCTTTAGGTCGAGACGCTCGGCGTCGGTTCGGGAGATCTCAACGCGTTGCTGGGGGGTCAGGAACTTCAGTGGGGGGTTCAGCTCCGTGACCGGGCCGGCCCACAAATCCCTGTAGGTCCCCAGAAGCAGATCGCCGTTCGCTGCCGTGGAGGGACCACCTGAGGGGGGGTCGGCGGACGCGACTCCGCGAGGAGTGGGGTCTGGTTGGACCATGCTGATTGGCGCGTCGCGCTGAGTGTCCGGCGACCCCCCCTCAGGTGGTCCACCCGGGCCGGGTTGCTCGGTTCCGGTTCGGGCGCTGGTGGCTCCCTCTCGGTCTTGCCAGCGCAGGCCTCGGCCGCCAATTTGCTCATCCTCGATGCCGTTGTAGAGGGTCACGGCGTTGGTTAGGGCTTGGAAGGCGGTTGGCTGGGAGTCGATGCCGGTGTCTAGGCCCAGCTTGGTGGCTAGTTCGGAGAGGACGAGGATGTTTGGGACTACGTTCTCGGGACGGGAGGCACTTGGGCGGACGCGCTGTAGGCGGCCGTCGGGGTGGGTGACGGTGCCGTCTTTCTCGGCGTGGGTCTCCAGGGGGAGGACTACGTCGGACTTTGCCGTGGTGGCGTTGTCGTGCATTGAGAAGGTGAGGACGAAGTCGGCTGCGGTAAGGGCCTCTTCCCAGGCTGGGGTGTCTGGGAAGTCGCGGAGGGGGTCGGCTCCGAAGAGGACGAGGGTGGTGAGCTCTCCGGAGATGAGGGCTTCGCGGATTTCCTCGGTGGACTTCCCCGCGGTGGTGTCGCTTAGGCCGGGGCCGGCGTCGGGGAGGCAGCCTGCCTCGCGGAGGCCTCGGGCGTTGGTGGTGTCGGGGATTTCCAGGAGGCCGGCGCCGTCCGTGGTGGACATGTTGGTTGCGGCGGCTACGTCTAGGAGGGCCTCGGCGGCGCCGTCCTCGCGGGCGATTCGCTCTCCCCAGATGACCACTACCTTGCCGGCGTCGCGGAGGGTCTCGGCTACTGGGGTGGCGACGTTGTCGCTGCCGCCGATCGCGCTTGCGAGCTCGCCGACGAAGTGGGCGGCTTGACCGGGGGCGTAGCGGGCGATTGCCTCGGCGCCGCCGTCCAGGGCGGTGGGGCGCTCGGTTGCTACGACCAATTTGGCGCCGTTGCGGCGGATCGCCTTGCGGACTCGGAGGTCGAGGATCGGGCTGCTGTGCAGCGGGTCGGTGCCGAGGACGAGGATCGCGTCGGCCTCGTCGATGTCACGCACCTTGGCGGAGACGTTTGGCTCGGCGAGGCGGCGCAGAACGTCGGCCTTGGGGCCGCGCGAGGGGCGGGAGTCGATGTGGGGGGAGCCGAGGGCGTCGCGGAGGATCCGCTGCAGCAGGAAGCCCTCCTCGTTGGAGGCGTCGCCGGCGATCGCCGCGACCTTGCCGCCCGCCCGGCGCAGCCCTTCGGCCACCGCCTCGAGCGCCTGCTCCCAGGAAACAGCGCCGCCCTTCAGCTGCGGTTCGCGCACCCGCTCGGGCGCGTCGAACATCTCGAAGCCATAGCGGCCGCGGTCGCAGAGCCAGCCGTCGTCGACCTCGTGGTTGTCGCGGGAGATCACCCGTTTCACCTTCTCGTCGCGGACGGTGAAGCTGACGTTGCACTGGCTCGGGCAGATCGTGCAGACCGAGCCGGCGTGCTCGATGTCCCAGGGCCGGGCGCGGAAGCGGTAGGTGTAGTTGGTCAGCGCCCCGACCGGGCAGATGTCGGTGATGTTGCCCTGGAAGGGGGCGACGTAGGGGCGGTCGTCGAAGGTGCCGACGTAGGTGCGGTCGCCGCGCTCGATCAGCTGCAGCTGGGCGTCTTCGGAGACCTCCTGGCTGAAGCGGACGCAGCGGTAGCAGAGGATGCAACGCTCGCGGTCGATCGCGACCAGCGGCGAGAGTTCGATCGGCTTCTCGAAGTGGCGCTTTTCGTCGATCACCCGGCTTTTCCCGGGGCCCCAGCCGTAGGAGATGTCCTGCAGCGGGCATTCGCCGCCCTTGTCGCAGACGGGGCAGTCGAGGGGGTGGTTGACGAGGAGGAACTCGACGACCGAGTTCTGCGCCTCTTTTACCTGCTCGGTGCGGGTGTGGACGACCATCCCCTCGCGCACCGGCGTCGAGCAGGAGGTCTGAAGTTTCGGGATCCCCTCGATCTCGACCAGGCACATGCGGCAGGCGCCGACCGGGTCGCCGAGTTTCGGTTCGTAACAGAAGTAGGGGATCTCGACGTCGCCCTTGCGGGCGGCGTCGTGGAGCATCTCGCCCTCGACTGCCGGCACCTCGCGGCCGTCGATCGTGATCGTCACCTCGCGTCCGGCCGGGCTCACGTCGAGGCCCCCAGCGTCTCCGGCGCGCCCTGGACGACGGCGTGCGGGTCGAGAACCAGATCTGGGTTGGCCATCACTTCCTCGAACTCCTCCCTGAACTTGCGGACCATCGCCCCGACCGGCATCGCCATCGAGTCGCCGAGCACGCAGAGGCAGTGGCCGATGATGTTCTGCTGGACCGAGCTGACGATGTCGAGGTCCATCGGCGTCGCCTCGCCGCGGACCATCCGCTCCAGCATCTTCACGGTCCAGTTGGTGCCCTCGCGGCAGGGGACGCACTTGCCGCAGGACTCGTGGTGGTAGAAGCGCGCCGTCCGCAGGGCTAGGTGCGGGATCGAGACGCGGTCGTCGCAGACGATGATCGACCCGGAGCCGAGCATCGAGCCCGCTTCGGCCATCGCCTCGAAGCTGTAGGGGAGGTCTAGTCCCTCCTCGGCCTTGAGGACCGGTGACGACGACCCGCCAGGGAAGAAGGCCTTGATCTCGTGGCCCTCCTCGGGGCCGCCGGCGAGGTCGTAGATCAGCTCCCGGGTCGGGATCCCGAGCTCGACCTCGTAGTTGCCGGGCTTGCGGACGCCGCCGGAGACGGAGACGACCTTGGTCCCGGGCGACTGCTCGGTGCCGAAGCCTTTGAACCACTCGGCGCCGCGGCGGACGATGTGGGGGACGTTGGAGAGCGTCTCGACGTTGTTGATCAGGGTCGGCCCGCCGTAGAGGCCCTGCACCGCCGGGAAGGGCGGCTTCAAGCGCGGGTTGCCGCGCTTGCCCTCGAGCGCGTCGAGCAGCGCCGTCTCCTCGCCGCAGATGTAGGCGCCGGCGCCGCGGTGGACGACCAGCTCGAGGTCGCGGTGGCAACCGAGGATGTTCGTCCCCAGGTAGCCCGCCTCGTACGCTTCGGCGACGGCGGCGTCGAGGATGTCGGCCTGCTCGTCGTACTCGCCACGGATGAAGATGAAGGCGTGGCCGGCGTCGGCGGCGAGGGCGGCGATCGCGATCCCCTCGATCAGCTGGTGGGGGTTGCGCTGCATCAGCTCGCGGTCCTTGAAGGCGCCCGGCTCGGACTCATCCGCGTTGCAGCAGAGGTACTTGGCCATGTCGCCGCGCGGGAGGAAGGAGGCCTTTTTGCCCATCGAGAAGCCGGCGCCGCCGCGGCCGCGCAGGCCCGAGTCTTCGAGCTCCTGGAGGACCTCGTCCTGCTCCATCTCCTTGTAGGCGCGCTCGAGCGTCTCGTAGCCGCCGGCGAGGCGGCGATAGCCGTCGAGCGTGCGCAGGTCCGGGTCCTCGGCGTGCTCCAACAGAACGCGCTTCTCCAGCCGGTGGGCCATCAGCGGTCCCCCGCCAGTCCGCGCTTGGCCAGCGCCTTCTCCGGCAGCACCTCGTCGCCGGCCCGCAGCTGCTCGATCGCGACCCCCGCCTCGGCCGCCTCCAGCGGCCCGTAGTAGCGCTGGTCGATCGAGGCCATCGGGGCGATGTCGCAGGCGCCGAGGCACTCGAAGCCGGTGACGAAGAAGTTCGCGTCGTCGCCCTCAGCCGCCGCCTTGAAGGCGTCGAGGAGGCGGTCGCCGCCACGCATCCAGCAGCTGATGTTGGTGCAGACCTCGATCCGGTGGGTCCCGACCGGTTCGGTGTGCAGGAGGTCGTAGAAGCTCGCGACCGACTCCAGGTAGGCCGGCGTCACCCGCATCACCGCGGCGGCCTGGCGGATCCCCTCCGGCGTGCACCAGCCGTAGCGCTCCTGCACCGCCCAGAGCGCCGGGATCGAGGCCGAGCGGCGGTCGGGGTAGCGGCCCATCAGGGTTTCGATCCGCTCCGCCAGCTCCGGCGGGCAGTCGACTTCGTGCAGCTCCGGGATCTCCTCCTCGGCGCGGCCGGGGATGCGGCCCTGGTTGACCGCCGGATCGACCGGCAGGTTCGGGTTGCTGCGCCCGGCTCCGTCGACGGGGCTCATCGGTCGACACCACCGAGGATCGGGTCAAGCATGCCGAGGCTGGCGATCATGTCGGCGACGTAGCCGTCGACCGCCATGTCGCGGAAGGACTGCAGGTTGACGAAGGACGGGTCGCGGAAGTGGACCCGGGCCGGCTTCGCCGAGCCGTCGGCGAGGACGAAGCAGCCGAGCTCCCCGCGCGGTCCCTCGATCGAGTAGTAGACCTCGCCCGGCGCCACCCGGTAGCCCTCGGTGACGAGCTTGAAGTGGTGGATCAGGCTCTCCATCGAGGTCGAGAGCTCCGAGCGCGGCGGCAGCACGTACTTGCGGTCGTCGGCGATGTAGGGACCCTCGGGGAGGGCGTCGAGGCACTGGCGGACGATGCTCGCCGACTCGACCATCTCCGCCACCCGGACCCGGTAGCGGTCGTAGTTGTCGCCGACCGTCCCGACCGGGATCTTGAAGTCCAGCTCGGGATAGACGAGGTAGTCAAAGGCCTTGCGCAGGTCCCAGGGGTCGCCGGCGGCGCGCAGCAGCGGTCCGGTCACGCCCAGCTCCAGCAGCCGCTCGCGGGAGACGACGCCGGTGCCTTTGGTCCGCTGCAGGAAGACCTCGTTGCGGTCGAGCAGGTCTTCGTACTGGCCGACCCGGATCGGCATTTCCTCGGCGAACTTGCGGCACTTGGCCTCGAAGCCGACGGGGATGTCCTCGATCACGCCGCCGACCTGGAAGTAGCGCGTGTGCATCCGCTGGCCGGTCGCCATCTCAAAGAGGTCGAGGATCTTGTCGCGCTCGCGGAAGCAGTACCAGAGCATCGAGATCGCCCCCAGGTCGAGCGCAGTCGTCCCGAGCCAGACGAGGTGGGAGTGGATCCGGTTGAGCTCGAGGAAGATCGTCCGCAGGTACTTGGCGCGGGGCGGGATCTCGAGGTCGATCAGGCGCTCGACGGCGCCGCAGAAGGCCTCCATCTGGAAGAAGTAGGAGACGTAGTCCATCCGCTCGACGAAGGGGATGACCTTCCAGTAGCTCTTGTCCTCGCAGGACTTTTCGATCCCGGTGTGGACGTAGCCGATTACCGGCCGCACCTCGCGCACGAGCTCGCCTTCGAGGTCGACGACGAGGCGGAGGACGCCGTGGGTGGCCGGGTGGTGGGGCCCGACGTTGACGGTCATGATCTCGGTGTCGCGGTCGGGCGCCTGCTCGAAGGGGACGGCGATCTGCTCAGTCATAGCGCTGCTCCGAGT